>CP064985.1:0-1438048 GCA_016699675.1 Austwickia sp.
TCGCCGTGTGCTCCAGGCACCGACATCGCGCTTTCGTCCCCTTGGGCGCGGGATAGCGCTGCGCCACCGGATCCTTCCCCCGTCGGGAGGCCGGCCCCGCGGGCTCGGGATTCCGATGGTCCATCCCGCCGAGCGCCCCGGGATCCGCTGCGATCGCCCCGGGGGCCGCCGCGTTCGCCCCGCGGGTCGCGGTCGGACCGCCCGCGACCACGATCCGGCCGTCCGTCTCGACGATCGCCGCCACCCTCACGATCACGTCGACCCTGTCGCGCGGGCCGCTCATCACGACCTCGATGCTCCGCAGGTGCCGACGCGGCAGAGTCCGCCGGGACCGCATCGTGCGTTGGAGCTGCGTCGGCAGGAGGGCTCGTCGGGGCCGCGTCCTGCCGAGGAGCTGCGTCTGCGGCAGACCCCGTGAGCGCATCATCCTGCGGCGGAGCTGTCTGCGCGTTCGCCTCTACCCGAGTCCAGCGGCTCGCGTCGCTCCCAGGCCCGTCTGGAGCCACCGGTTTCCCCTTTTCAATCCTGACGTTTCGCACGTTCCGCACCACCCTAGCGAAAGCCTGCCCTGCGGGCGGCAGCGCCGAGGGAAGAGGGGGCGGAATGCAGGAAGGGGCCCACCCTCGCGGGTGGACCCCTTCCACTGAAGTGTTGTCCGGCGGCGTCCTACTCTCCCACACCGTCACCAGTGCAGTACCATCGGCGCTGAAAGGCTTAGCTTCCGGGTTCGGAATGGGACCGGGCGTTTCCCTTTCGCTATGACCGCCGTAACCTTATCGTACTAACCACCACAAAACTTGGTTGGTGTTCCGGGAACCGTACAGTGGACGCGAACATTACATGCTGAAGGTTTAGTCAAGTCATCGGCCTATTAGTACCAGTCAGCTCCACACATTACTGTGCTTCCACATCTGGCCTATCAACCCAGTCGTCTAGCTGGGAGCCTCTCAACACTCGAAGTGTCACGGAAACCTCATCTTGAAGCGTGCTTCCCGCTTAGATGCTTTCAGCGGTTATCACTTCCGAACGTAGCTAATCAGCGGTGCCCTTGGCAGAACAACTGACACACCAGAGGTTCGTCCATCCCGGTCCTCTCGTACTAGGGACAGCCCTTCTCAAGTTTCCAACGCGCACAGAGGATAGGGACCGAACTGTCTCACGACGTTCTAAACCCAGCTCGCGTACCGCTTTAATGGGCGAACAGCCCAACCCTTGGGACCTACTCCAGCCCCAGGATGCGACGAGCCGACATCGAGGTGCCAAACCATGCCGTCGATATGGACTCTTGGGCAAGATCAGCCTGTTATCCCCGGGGTACCTTTTATCCGTTGAGCGACCACGCTTCCACAAGCCATGGCCGGATCACTAGTCCCGACTTTCGTCCCTGCTCGACATGTCTGTCTCACAGTCAAGCTCCCTTGTGCACTTACACTCAACACCTGATTGCCAACCAGGCTGAGGGAACCTTTGGGCGCCTCCGTTACCTTTTGGGAGGCAACCGCCCCAGTTAAACTACCCACCAGGCACTGTCCCTGAACCAGATCATGGTCCGAAGTTAGACATCCAGTACAACCAGAGTGGTATTTCAACGTTGACTCCACCCATGCTGGCGCATGAGATTCACAGTCTCCCACCTATCCTACACAAGCCGTACCGAACACCAATACCAAGCTATAGTAAAGGTCCCGGGGTCTTTCCGTCCTTCTGCGCGTAACGAGCATCTTTACTCGTAATGCAATTTCGCCGAGTTCGCGGTTGAGACAGTGGAGAAATCGTTACGCCATTCGTGCAGGTCGGAACTTACCCGACAAGGAATTTCGCTACCTTAGGATGGTTATAGTTACCACCGCCGTTTACTGGCGCTTAAGTTCTCAGCTTCGCACCCAAAGGGCACTAACCAGTCCCCTTAACGTTCCAGCACCGGGCAGGCGTCAGTCCGTATACCTCCACTTACGTGTTCGCACGGACCTGTGTTTTTAGTAAACAGTCGCTTCTCCCTGGTCTCTGCGGCCCTCCCCCCTAGCAGGCGAAGCTGCTTCAAGGGTAAGGCCCCCCTTCTCCCGAAGTTACGGGGGCATTTTGCCGAATTCCTTAACCACGATTCACTCGATCGCCTTAGTATTCTCTACCTGACCACCTGAGTCGGTTTAGGGTACGGGCGGCTCAAACCTCGCTAGAAGTTTTTCTCGGCAGCATAGGATCACCCTACTTCCACCAAACGGTGTCACCATCACATCTCAGACACTATGAGACCCGGATTTGCCTAGGCCTCGTCCTACCTGCTTGGACGTGGACAACCATCGCCACGCGGAGGCTACCTTCCTGCGTCACTCCATCGCTTACCTACTACCAGATCGGGTCACACGCTCCCCTTGCCCTCCCCACCCGAAAGCGGGGTTAAAGCAAGCTTCAGGTGCTTAGCATCCCTGGCCTCGATATGGGCGGTTCTTCGCCGGTACGGGAATATCAACCCGTTGTCCATCGACTACGCCTGTCGGCCTCGCCTTAGGTCCCGACTTACCCAGGGCAGATTAACTTGACCCTGGAACCCTTGGTCATTCGGCGGGCGAGTTTCTCACTCGCCATTCGCTACTCATGCCTGCATTCTCACTCGTGTAGCGTCCACACCTGGATCACTCCGGCGCTTCACCCGCCACACGACGCTCCCCTACCCAGCAACACCCCTGAACCACGAAGGCTCGGGAAATATGTCACTGCCACAGCTTCGGTGGTGTGCTTGAGCCCCGCTACATTGTCGGCGCGGAATCACTTGACCAGTGAGCTATTACGCACTCTTTCAAGGGTGGCTGCTTCTAAGCCAACCTCCTGGTTGTCATCGCAACTCCACATCCTTTTCCACTTAGCACACGCTTAGGGACCTTAGCTGGTGATCTGGGCTGTTTCCCTCTCGACTACGGAGCTTATCCCCCGCAGTCTCACTGCCACGCTTACACTTACCGGCATTCGGAGTTTGGCTGACGTCAGTAACCCGGTAAGGCCCATCAGCCATCCAGTAGCTCTACCTCCGGCAAGAAACACGCAACGCTGCACCTAAATGCATTTCGGGAGAACCAGCTATCACGGAGTTTGATTGGCCTTTCACCCCTACCCACAGCTCATCCCCTCAGTTTTCAACCTAAGTGGGTTCGGTCCTCCACGCCGTCTTACCGGCGCTTCAACCTGGCCATGGGTAGATCACTCCGCTTCGGGTCTAGACCCCGCGACTCAAACGCCCTATTCAGACTCGCTTTCGCTACGGCTACCCCACCCGGGTTAACCTCGCCACGAAGCACTAACTCGCAGGCTCATTCTTCAAAAGGCACGCCGTCACCCCACAAAGAGGCTCCGACGGATTGTAGGCACACGGTTTCAGGAACTATTTCACTCCCCTCCCGGGGTACTTTTCACCTTTCCCTCACGGTACTCGTCCGCTATCGGTCACCAGGTAATATTTAGGCTTAGCGGGTGGTCCCGCCAGATTCACACGAGATTCCTCGAGCCCCGTGCTACTCGGGAAATTCCCCACGCAGTCCACACCATTTCAGCTACCGGGCTACCACCGTCTCTGGCCGGCCCTTCAAGACCGTTCGCCTACAGCATGGATTTCTCACTGCGCGCCGACGTGTCAGCATCGACAAAGAAAACTCCCACAACCCCAAACATGCAACCCCTGACAGGTATCACACACGCCTGGTTTAGCCTCATCCGCTTTCGCTCGCCACTACTCACGGAATCACTCTTGTTTTCTCTTCCTGCGGGTACTGAGATGTTTCACTTCCCCGCGTTCCCTCCACACACCCTATACATTCAGGTGCAGGTGACTGGACTTGCCTCCAGCCGGGTTACCCCATTCGGACATCCTCGGATCACAGTCCGGTTATCAACTCCCCGAGGCTTATCGCAGATTCCCACGTCCTTCATCGGTTCCTGGTGCCAAGGCATCCACCGTATGCCCTTAAAAACTTGACCAAAAAGCAAAAATGCTCGCGTCCACTATACAGTTCTCAAAACACCACCCACCAGCAAAACCCACCCCACGCCGCACCACACAACCCCACCCCCACACCGGAGGAAGAGACCGGGTATACGACCGGCAGACCCCACCACAAGCACCCCACCACCCACCCACACACCCCCAGACCCACCACCACCGGTGATGACCCTGCAGGACGCAGGCAGAGCAGCCGAGCCCTCAAAACCCAACAGCGCACCACGACCACACCCACCCCCTGACACGCACCGCTTTCCCCACCCCCCACCACAGCAGGAGGTCGTACTCACACGCGCACCAGAACCAGGCGCAGCCAAAAATCGATGTTCCACCCAGCAACACCAGCCCACGCCCCCAACGGGCGCAGCACCAACGTGTTGACTCCTTAGAAAGGAGGTGATCCAGCCGCACCTTCCGGTACGGCTACCTTGTTACGACTTAGTCCCAATCGCCAGTCCCACCTTCGACGGCTCCCCCCACAAGGGTTAGGCCACCGGCTTCGGGTGTTACCGACTTTCGTGACTTGACGGGCGGTGTGTACAAGGCCCGGGAACGTATTCACCGCAGCGTTGCTGATCTGCGATTACTAGCGACTCCGACTTCATGGGGTCGAGTTGCAGACCCCAATCCGAACTGAGACCGGTTTTTGGGATTCGCTCCACCTCGCGGTATTGCAGCCCTTTGTACCGGCCATTGTAGCATGCGTGAAGCCCAAGACATAAGGGGCATGATGATTTGACGTCATCCCCACCTTCCTCCGAGTTGACCCCGGCAGTCTCCCATGAGTCCCCACCATCACGTGCTGGCAACATGGAACGAGGGTTGCGCTCGTTGCGGGACTTAACCCAACATCTCACGACACGAGCTGACGACAACCATGCACCACCTGTACACCGACCTTACGGGGAGCACATCTCTGCACTTTTCCGGTGTATGTCAAGCCTTGGTAAGGTTCTTCGCGTTGCATCGAATTAATCCGCATGCTCCGCCGCTTGTGCGGGCCCCCGTCAATTCCTTTGAGTTTTAGCCTTGCGGCCGTACTCCCCAGGCGGGGCGCTTAATGCGTTAGCTGCGGCACAGAACTCGTGGAATGAGCCCCACACCTAGCGCCCAACGTTTACGGCATGGACTACCAGGGTATCTAATCCTGTTCGCTCCCCATGCTTTCGCTTCTCAGCGTCAGTTATGGCCCAGAGACCTGCCTTCGCCATCGGTGTTCCTCCTGATATCTGCGCATTTCACCGCTACACCAGGAATTCCAGTCTCCCCTACCACACTCTAGCCTGCCCGTACCCACCGCACGTCCAAAGTTAAGCCTTGGATTTTCACGGCAGACGCGACAAACCGCCTACAAGCTCTTTACGCCCAATAATTCCGGACAACGCTCGCACCCTACGTATTACCGCGGCTGCTGGCACGTAGTTAGCCGGTGCTTCTTCTCCAGGTACCGTCACCCCGAAAGGCTTCTTCCCTGACGAAAGAGGTTTACAACCCGAAGGCCTTCATCCCTCACGCGGCGTCGCTGCATCAGGCTTTCGCCCATTGTGCAATATTCCCCACTGCTGCCTCCCGCAGGAGTCTGGGCCGTGTCTCAGTCCCAGTGTGGCCGATCGCCCTCTCAGGCCGGCTACCCGTCGTCGCCATGGTAGGCCATCACCCCACCATCAAGCTGATAGGCCGCGAGCCCATCCCCCACCAAAAAATCTTTCCACCCAAACCCATGCAGGCTCGAGTCATATCCTGTATTAGCCCCCGTTTCCGAGAGTTATCCAGAAGTGAAGGGCAGGTTACTCACGTGTTACTCACCCGTTCGCCACTAATCCACCCCCGAAAGGGCTTCATCGTTCGACTTGCATGTGTTAAGCACGCCGCCAGCGTTCGTCCTGAGCCAGGATCAAACTCTCCATAAACAAACAAACCCCAACCCAACACCCAAAAGGCGCCAAGCCAGGAAAAACCCTGACCCCAAACCAACACACACCCCAAAACAGGGTGCAAAATTGACTTGAAACCAACAAACAATTGGCATCGATTTTCGGCACGCTGTTGAGTTCTCAAGAATCGGCTGCACGTCCGCTACCGAGTCACGAATGACCCGGCGTCGCACGCTGCGAGGTTTTGGTCGATCGTCTGGAACTTAACGTCCCTGCGACTCACGAACCGGCCCACCACTGTAGCAGATTCGAGATCCGCTCCTCAACTTGCCGCTGTTCGCAGCGAGGCGGTCGACGCGAGGTCGACGGTGCTGAGGTGGGCTGCCAGCCTTCGGGACCGACCACCGCTGCGGTGTTCGTTCCTCCCGGTCGGGCTGACTCGGAATACTGTAGACACCCTGCGGCCAGCTACCAAATCGGCTGGTCACGGCGTTGTCACGCACCGAAGGCGACCGAACCGAGGCCGGACGGAGCGCTGCGTGCGCCCGCCGAGGCTCCCCGGACGCGTCCAGAGCGGCCCGCCCCGAGCAGGCCAAGCACGCCTCGCCCGGCCAAGCACGCCAAGACGGCGCGTCAGCCCACCCGACGTACGGTCGCCATCGACTTTCGGCCGCGCTTGAGGACCGCTACCTGCCCATGCAGGAAGTCGTCCTCCCCCAGCACCGCCTCGGCGTCGACGACCTTGGCATTGTTGAGCGACACCCCGCCATCGGCAAGGACGCGGCGTGCGGCGTTGCGCGAGTCGACCAGCCCGGTCGCGACCAATGCCTCCACGACCGTCGCCCCCACCGGCAGGTCGCCGCTGGGCACTGTCGCCGTGGCGTCGCGCAGGGTGCGTTCGTCCAGGCCGCGCAGGTCGCCCTTGCCGAACAACGCTTCGGAGGCGGCCTGGACGGCATCCACCGCCGCCGACCCGTGGACGAGTCGGGTGATGTCGGTCGCCAGGGTGCGTTGCGCCGTGCGCTTGAACGGCTCCTCCGCGACCTGCCGCTCCAGCTCCTGGATCTCCTCGCGGGAGCGTTCGGTGAAGACCTTGACGAGCGTGATGACGGACGCATCCTCGACGTTGAGGAAGTACTGGTAGAACGCGTACGGCGAGGTCATGTCGGGGTCCAGCCACAGGCTGTTGCCCATCGACTTGCCGAGCTTCTCGCCCGAGGAGTCGGTGAGCAGCGGTGTGGTCAGCACGTGCACGGTGGCGCCTTCGACCCGGTGGATCAGGTCCACCCCGGCGGTGAGATTGCCCCACTGATCGTTGCCGCCGGTTTGCAGCGTGCAGCCGTGCTCCCGGTAGAGGTGCAGGTAGTCCAACGCCTGCAGGATCTGGTAGCTGAACTCCGTGTAGCTGATCCCCTGTTCGGAGGTGAGCCGGGCGGCGACGGCGTCCTTGCGGATCATCTGGTTGACCCGGAAGTGCTTGCCGTAGTCGCGCAGGAAGTCCAGCGCCGAGATCGGTTGGGTCCAGTCCAGGTTGTTCACGAAGGTCGTGGAAGCCGCGTCCGCCCCGAGGATCCGGCGGACCTGGGCCGCGATTCGCTCGGTGTCGGCGGCCGTCTGCACCTTGGTCTTCAGCACCCGCTCGCTGCTGGGGCGCGGATCCCCGATGAGCCCGGTCGAGCCCCCCACCAGGCCGATCACCCGATGCCCGGCCCGCTGCAGATGGCGCAGGACGACCAGCTGGACCAGGTTGCCGAAGTGCAGCGACGGCGCCGTGGGGTCGAACCCGCAATAGACCGTGAGCTGTCCGCCGAGCGCCTCCCGCAGGGCGGCCTCATCGGTGGACTGTGCCACCAGGCCGCGCCAGGTCAACTCGTCCAGAACGTTCCCCACGTCGCGTCACCTTCCGTCGATGCGGGGAACCGCCGGCGACCGACGGTCGCCGAACGGGGCGGTTCCCCCGCAGTGCAGGGTCATCTTCCCTCAGGACCGCCGGCGCCGGGCAACGGCGGGCCGGTACGCCGAGACGTGCGGGGCGCCGGCCACCCAAAATCGCCAGGGGAATTCGCGGGCGTCCCCGCCGGGTCCGGCGACGCCCACGCGCGGCCCGGACTGCACCAGACCCGGGTCCACCGCGGCGCCCCCGAACACCGCGACCGGACAGTCCCGCTCGGTCGGGCGCAGCCCGTTCTCGGATCGGCCCAGCGCCAGGCAGGTGGCCAGGCGCGCGGGGCCGCGGGCCAGATCCCGCGCGGGCATGGGACGCCCGGCGGCCGACCCCGCCCCGCCTGCCCGCCGCGGAAGCCGCCGCTGTGCCGCGAGGTCCGTACCCTCGACGACCTCACCGGCCCGTAACAACACGGCGGCCGCCGTGCCCGCGGGGCCACACACGAGGTTCGCGCAGTAGTGCATCCCGTAGGTGAAGTAGACGTACAGGCCCCCCGGCGGACCGAACATCACCTCGGTGCGGGGAGTGCGCCCGCGGTAGGCGTGCGAGCCCGGGTCGCGCTCACCGTCGTACGCCTCGACCTCCACCAGCCGCACCGCCACCCCGGCGTGCACGACGACGCACCCGAGCAGCTCCCGCGCCACCTGCAGCACCGGCCGGTCGAAGAAGGCCGCGGGCAGCCGCGGGCCGTAGCCAGGGCCGACCGGCTCCGCCGGACCATCCGGACCACGCCACACTGACGGCCCATCCGGCCCGCGCGGCCCGGCCAGCCCCTCTACGCCGCCCGGTTCAGTCACGCACCACGACCCGATCGTCGGCCCACGCCCGGGCCGCCGCCGCGGCCGCCTTCGCCCGCGCGAGCTGCTCGGCGACCCGCGCGGGTGCCGTGCCGCCCTGCGCGTCCCGCGAGGAGACCGATCCCTCGACGGACAGGACCGCGCGCACGCCCGCCGTCAGGTCCGGTGAGATGTCCTGCAGGTCGGCGTCGCTGAGATCCCACAGCTCGATGCCCCGCTGCTCGCACACGCGCACGCAGGCGCCGGCGACCTCGTGCGCGACGCGGAACGGGACGCCCTGCCGAACCAGCCACTCCGCGACGTCCGTGGCAAGCGCGAACCCCTGCGGGGCGAGCTCGGCGAGGCGCTCGACGTGGAAGACCAGAGTCGTCGTCATGCCGGCGACCGCGGGCAGAAGCAGCTCCAGCGTGTCGACCGCGTCGAAGACGGGCTCCTTGTCCTCCTGGAGGTCGCGGTTGTAGGCCAGCGGGAGGGCCTTCAGCGTGGCGAGCAGTCCGGCCAGGTCGCCGACCAGCCGGCCGGCCTTGCCGCGGGCGAGCTCCGCCACGTCCGGGTTCTTCTTCTGGGGCATGATGCTCGACCCCGTGGAGTACGCGTCGTCCAGGGTGACGAAGCCGAACTCCTTGGTCGCCCAGAGGCACACCTCCTCGGCGAACCGTGAGACATCGATGGCCGACATCGCTGCCACGAAGGCGAATTCGGCGGCGAAGTCGCGGCTCGCCGTACCGTCGATCGAGTTTTCGCAGGCGGACTCGAACCCGAGGTCGGCCGCCACGGCGACCGGATCCAGGCCGAGAGAGGACCCCGCGAGCGCCCCGGAACCGTACGGCGAGACGGCCGCCCGACGATCCCAGTCGCGCCACCGGTCGACATCGCGCAGCAGGGTCCACGCGTGGGCGAGCAGGTGGTGCCCGAGGAGCACCGGCTGGGCGTGCTGCAGGTGGGTGCGGCCCGGCATGGGCGCATTCGCGTGCGCCGCGGCCTGGCCGGTCAGGGCGTCCACCACGTCCAACAGCAGGCCGGCGCAGCTGCGGGCGTGGTCGCGCAGGTACATCCGAAACAGCGTGGCCACCTGATCGTTGCGGGACCGGCCCGCCCGGAGCCGACCGCCCACCTCCGCGCCGACGCGCTCGATGAGTCCGCGCTCCAGCGCCGTGTGGACGTCCTCGTCGTCGGGGGCCGGCACAAAAGTGCCGTCGGCCACGTCGCGGCCCAGGTCACGCAGGCCGGCGAGCATCGTGGCGAGGCTCTGCTCGTCCAACAGCCCGGCGGCGTGCAGCACGCGGGCGTGGGCGCGGGACCCGGCGAGGTCATAGGGCGCGAGGCGCCAGTCGAAGTGGGTCGACTTGCTGAGGGCGGCCAAGGCCTCGGCCGGGCCGCCCGTGAACCGACCCCCCCAGAGAGCCAGGGGGCGATCGGTGCTCGAATCGTGCGTCACGGCAGTCCTTTACGTCAGGTAGGTCGGTACGTCGGGGGGCGGTGGGTCTGCGGTGGCCAGGAGCGCTCACTCACCCGCCGCGAGGGCCAGGAGTCGGTCGGCGACGGCCTCGCCGCCCGACGGGGACGTGGTGATCACCAGCACCGTGTCGTCCCCAGCGATCGTGCCGACGATGTCGTCCCCGCCGGCGCGGTCGATCGCGGAGGCCAGGTAGTTCGCCGCCCCCGGCGGGGTGCGAAGCACGACCAGGTTGGCCGAGGCTGTCGCCGTCAACAACAGGTCCTCGCAGAGGCGCCGCAGCCGCGCGTCGATCTCGCCATCCAGCTCCGCGGGGCGCGGGGTGCGATCGCCGCCCTCGCCCGGCACGGCGTACACCAGGGATTTTCCCTGCCGCACCTTCACCGCACCGATCTCGACGAGGTCGCGCGACAGGGTCGCCTGGGTGACCTCGTGACCGTCCTGGGCGAGCAGCTCCAGCAGCTCGCCCTGGCTCCGGACGGACGTGCGCGACAGGATCTCCACGATCCGCGCGTGTCGCGCGGTGCGGGATTGGGCGACGGTCACGGGACCTCCTGGGTCAGCGACTGGCCTCCACCAGGAAGGCGAGGAGCGCCTTCTGGGCGTGGAGTCGGTTCTCGGCCTCGTCGAAGACCACGGAGGCCGAACCGTCGATCACGGAGGCGGAGACCTCGAAGCCGCGGTAGGCCGGCAGGCAGTGCAGGAAGATGGCGTCCGGCTGGGCCACCGCCATGACGGCGTCGTTGACCTGGAACGAGGCGAACGGATTGCCCTCGCCGCGACGCTGCGCCTTCTCCGCCTGCATGCCCATCGAGACCCAGGTGTCGGTCACGACGACGTCCGCGCCGGCTGCCGCCTCCCGGCCGTCGCCGGTGACGGTCACCGAGCCCCCGGTCTGGGCCGCGAGTTCGGTGGCGCGGGCAACGATCTCGGGGGCGGGCTGGTGGCCGCCGGGACCCGCGATCCGCACGTGCATCCCCGCCATCGCCATCCCCAGGGCGTAGGAGTTGGCCATGTTGTTGGCGGCGTCGCCGAGGTAGGCGAAGGTCAGCCCGGCGAGGCTGCCCTTGTGCTCCTTGATCGTCTGCAGATCAGCCAGGATCTGGCACGGGTGGAACTGATCGGTCAGCGCATTGACCACGGGGACGGTGGAATTCGCGGCCATCTCCTCGATCCGCTCCTGGGCCCCGGTGCGCCACACGATGGCGGAGACCTGCCGGGTCAGCACCTTGGCCGAGTCGGCGATGGACTCGCGCACACCGATCTGCGCCAGGTTCCCGTCCACCACGAACGGGAACCCGCCGAGTTCGGCGATGCCCGCCATGAACGAGACCTGGGTGCGCAGCGTCGGCTTGTCGAAGATGATCGCGACCGCCTGCGGACCCTCGAAGGGGCGGGCCCCGAACCTGTTCTGTTTCAGCGCGATCGCGCGGTCGATGAGCTCGGCCTGTTCGGCCGGCGTGAGGTCGTCGTCGCGCAGGAAGTGCCGTACGGCGTTGCCGGTCATGCCCGTCATGGGGCCGCCCTTTCGTCGAGCAGGGAGTGGAGTGCCTCCACGAAGGTATCCGCCTCATCCGGGCTGAGCAGCAAGGATGGCGCAAGTCGGAGGGTGGCCGGGTTCGGGGCGTTGACGATGATGCCCTCCTGCAGCAGCCCGGCGGCGAGGGCGGTGGCCCCCTCGTCCCGCAGGCTGATGCCGAGCAGCAGCCCCTCCCCGCGGACCTCGGCGATCCTGGGGTGGGCCAGGCCGCGAACGCCGGCCGCGATCTTGTCGCCGACGAGCCGGACGTCGTCCAGCACGTGCTCCTGCTCCAGCGTCTGACACACGGCCAGCCCGGCGGCGCAGGCCAGCGGGTTCCCCCCGAACGTCGAACCGTGCTGGCCGGCGGTGAGCAGCCCCGTCACGGCCGGCCCATAGGTGATCATGGCGCCGATCGGCACTCCCCCGGCGAGCCCCTTCGCCAGGGTCATCGCGTCCGGGCGGATCCCGGCGCGCTCGTGGTCGAACCAACGGCCGGTCCGCCCGACGCCCGTCTGCACCTCGTCGAGGATCAGCAGGGCGCCGTGGCGAGTGCACAGCTCGCGGGCCAGGCGCAGGTAGTCCGCCGAGGCCGGGACGACGCCCGCCTCGCCCTGGGTGGGCTCCAGCACCAGAGCGGCGATGGCCGCGCCGTCCCGCTCGAACGTGGCGCGCAGTGCGGCGCCATCGTTGTAGGGCAGGTGTGTCACGTCGCCGAGCAGCGGCGCGAAGGGCTCCCGGTAGGCGGCCTTGTGGGTCAGCGCCAGCGCCCCGGTGGACCGCCCGTGGAACGCGCCCTCGGCGGCCAGGAGGCGGGTCCGGCCGGTACGCCGCGAGAGCTTGATGGCCGCCTCGATGGCCTCGGTGCCCGAATTCGTGAAGAAGACCGCCGACCCCTCCGGCGCGCCCGCGAGCCGCAGCAACGTCTCGGCCAGCTCGATCTGCGGGGCACTGGTGAAGAAGTTGCTGATGTGGATCATCCGCTCGGCCTGGGCACGCACCGCGGCCACGAGGGCCGGGTGCGCATGCCCGAGCGCGTTGACGGCGATCCCGGCGAGCAGGTCGAGGTAGCGCCGGCCGTCGGCGTCCCACACGTGGCTCCCCGAGCCATGGGTGAGCACGAGCTGCGGCCGGCCGAACACGGGCAGCAGCGAGTGGGCGTAGCGGTCCAGGAGCCGGCTCTGCGCCGTGTCGCCCTCGGGCGGCGGGGCCGTCGTCTCGGCCGTGGGGTCCGGGGTCATGCGTCGCTCTCCTCGTCGGGCAGGATCATCGTGCCGATGCCCTCGCCGGTGAAGACCTCGAGCAGCAGCGAGTGGGGGGCGCGCCCGTCGATGACGTGCGCCTGCGGTACGCCGCCGCGCACGGCGCGCACGCACGCCTCGAGCTTGGGCGCCATCCCGGAGTCCACCGTGGTCAGCAGCTCCTCGGCCTCCGACACGCTCAGGCCGGACAGCAGGGTCGACTTGTCCGGCCAGGCGGCGTACACGCCCTCGACATCCGTGAGGACGACGAGTTTGCGGGCGTCCAGGGCGACCGCGAGGGCGGAGGCGGCGGTGTCGGCGTTGACGTTGAGGACGCCGTCGCCGTCGAGATCGGGGGCGATCGTCGCCACGACGGGCACTCGGCCGGCGGCCAGGATGTCCCGGACGGCCGAGGGGTTGACCTGGACCACATCGCCGACCAGCCCGATGTCCTCCTCCTCGCCGTCGACGACGGCGCCGCGGCGCCGCGCGCCGAAAAGGTTCGCGTCCTCGCCGGACAGGCCCACGGCGATCGGGCCGTGCTCGTTGAGCAGGCCGACGAGCTCCCGCCCGACCTGGCCCATGAGCACCATGCGGACGACGTCCATGACCTCCGGGGTGGTGACCCGCAGGCCGGCGCGGAACTCGCTGGTGATCCCGAGCCGCTTCAGCATGGCCCCGATCTGCGGGCCGCCGCCGTGCACGACGACGGGCCGCAACCCGGCGTACCGCAGGAAGGCGATGTCCTGAGCGAAGGCGCGCTTGAGCGATTCGTCGGTCATGGCGTTGCCGCCGTACTTGACGACGATGAGTGAGCCGCGGAACCGCTCCAGCCACGGCAGCGCGTCGACGAGGACCTGGGCCTTGTCAGCCGCTGCGGCCAGGCTCGTCTGGTCGCGCAGGGTGCGCAGGTGCCGGGTGGCCGCCCGGTGCCGGTCTTCGTCGCTCAGGCCGTTTCCGGCACCGCCGGAAACGGCAGCGGCGGCGGCGCCGGTGGCGGCGACACCGGGAGCGCCGACGGTCCCGAGGGGGCCGGTCGCGAGGTCGGGGTTCGGGGTCGTGGGGTTCATGTGCTGTACGCCGAGTTCTCGTGAACGTAATCGTGGGTCAGGTCGTTGGTCCACACCGTCGCCTCGGCCTCGCCGGCCTTGAGGTCGATGGTCATGTGCACCTCGCGGGCGCTCAGATCGACGCCCGAGCGGTCGTCGCCGACGCCGCAGTCCCGGCAGACCTGCACGCCGTTGATCGTCACGTCGAGGTGAGCGGGTTCGAAGGCCGCCTCGGTCGTGCCGACGGCCGCGACGATGCGTCCCCAGTTGGGGTCGTTGCCGAAGATCGCGCACTTAACGAGGTTGCTGCGGGCGACGGCTCGGGCCACCTCCACGGCGTCCTGCTCGGTCGCGGCGTGCTCGACCCGGATGGCGACGTCGTGCTTGGCGCCCTCCGCGTCGGCGACGAGCTGGCGGGCGAGGTCGGCGCAGACGGACGTCAGGGCCGCCTGCAGTGCCTCCCGCCCCGGCGTGATGTCGGCGGCGCCGGAGGCGAGCACGACGACGGTGTCGTTGGTGGACAGGCAGCCGTCGGAGTCGACCCGCCCGAAGGTCACCCGGGCGGCCTCGCGCAGCGCCGCGTCGAGATCGGCGGGCTCGGCGACCGCATCCGTCGTCAGGACGACGAGCATCGTCGCCAGGCCCGGCGCGAGCATGCCCGCGCCCTTGGCCATTCCGCCGACGGACCAGCCGTCGGCCACGTGCTTGGCCTCCTTGCGCACCGTGTCGGTGGTCATGATGGCGTCGGCAGCGTCCGCGCCGCCGTCGGAGTTGAGGTCGACGGCGGCGGCGTCGATGCCGGCCAGGAGGGTGTCCATGGGTAGCCGCTCGCCAATCATGCCGGTCGAGCACACCACCACGTCGCCCGCCGAGCAGCCCAGGCGGGCCGCCGTGTGCTCGGCGGTGCGGTGGGTGTCGAGGAAGCCCTGCGGCCCGGTGCAGGCGTTGGCGCACCCCGAGTTGAGCACGACGGCGTCCGCGCGGTGGTCGGTGAGGACCTGGCGGCTCCAGGTCACCGGGGCCGCCTCGACGCGGTTGGTCGTGAAGACGCCGGCGGCGACGTACCGCGGGCCGTCGTTGACGACCAGGGCGACGTCCGGGCGGCCGGACGCCTTGAGCCCGGCGGTCACCCCCGCCGCCCGGAATCCCTCGGGAAAGGTGATGCTCACGTCAGCTTCTCCTCGTTCTCGGTCGGCCCGACCGGGTCGGTGTTCGGCACCATGACGACCGAATGTCCGTTGTAGCGCCACACATTCGCGGCCCGTTCCACGTGGTCGGCGGGCACCAGGATCCAGTCGGTCTCGAACGTGGACAGCGTGATGACCGGGATCCGGGCCTCGGCGAGTGGGGCGAGCAAGCCGCTCATCACGCCGGTGAGCGTGATGTCGAGCGGCCCCTCGATTTGGAAGGGGTGGAACGGCCCGGCCTGGGCCAGTTCCGGGGGCACCCGGTCGGCAGGCGCGATGATCGAGGTCTCCTCGGCGTTCCAGGTCACCGACGACAGCGGCTCGCCGCCGCGGGCCCAGTCCGGGACGTCGCTGCCGGGGGCCAGCCGGGCGATCTTGACCGGATCCGGGTGCAGGGTGAGGGCCCAGTACTGATGGGCGGTGCTCACTGGCCCTCCCCGGGCACCCTCGCCAGGCCAATCCGACCCAGCCCGCACAGCCGGCCGACACGGCCTCGCAGGCCCCACAGGTCGGGCGTCACGGCGCCAGCCCCGTCGTGGGCAGCCCCGCCGTCTCGGGCAGGCCGAGGGCGATGTTGAGGCATTGCACGACGGCACCCGCCGTACCCTTCGTGAGATTGTCCACGGCGGCGACCGCCACGACCCGCTGGGCGTGCGCGTCGTAGGCGACCTGGAGCGCCACGACGTTGCTGCCCAGCACGTCGCCGGTCGCGGGCCAGCGGCCCTCCGGCAGGAGCACGACGAAGGGCTCGTCGGCGTACGCCGTCTCCCACGCCTCCCGCAGCCCGGCCGGGTCGGCCCCCGCGGCGAGCCGGGCCGTGCAGGTGGCCAGGATCCCGCGCGGCATCGGCGCCAGCGTGGGCGTGAACGACACGCTCACTGGCCGGCCGGCCGCACGGCTGAGGTTCTGCTCGATCTCGGGGGTGTGCCGGTGGCCGCCGCCGACGCCGTACGGGCTCATCGAGCCCATCACCGGGGAGGCGAGCAGGTGCGGCTTGAGCGCCTTGCCGGCCCCCGAGGTGCCGGACGCGGCGACCACGACGACATCGGAGCCGTCGAGCAGGCCGGCGGCGAAGCCGGGCGCGAGGGCGAGGCTGATCGCCGTGGGATAGCAGCCCGGCGCGGCGATCCTCCGCGCGCCGCCCAACGCGTCGCGCTGCCGGCCGCCGCCGCCCAGGGGCAGCTCGGGCAGGCCGTAGGGCCAGGACCCGGCGTACGGGGTGTCGTAGAAGCGGTCCCACGCGCCGGCGTCGGTGAGCCGGTAGTCCGCGCCGCAGTCCACGACCACGACATCGTCCGGCAGCTGCGCGGCCAGCGCCGCGGAGGCACCGTGCGGCAGGGCGAGGACGACGGCGTCGTGACCGGCCAGCTCCTGCGGCGTGGTGTCCGTCAGGACCCGGTCGGCCAGCGGAAACAGGTGCGGATGGTGCTCCGCGAGAAGGCTTCCCGCGCTGGCCGAGGCCGTGAGCGCAGCGATCTCGACCTGCGGGTGCGCGAGCAGCAGGCGCAGCACCTCACCCCCGGCGTACCCGCTGGCTCCGGCGACGGCGATCGTTGGCATGCGGATGAATATACACAAGTCCGCAAGAGTATGCAGCCCAGCGGCAGATGGCTGCCGTGGAGCGCTCAGGCGACGGGGTCGGTCACGCCGTACGGCGTCAAGGCCAGCGTCCGCACCTTGCGGGGCAGTCCCCCCTCGGCCGCGGCCACCAGGGCCTCGACCGTGTCGGCGCCCGCCCGGACGAACCGGCCCGACCAGGCGTCGAGCCGCCCCGAGGCAAGGGCCAGCGCCAGGTCCGTGACGGCCTCCGGGGCGGTCCAGTCGGTCCGGTCCTCGTGGATGGCCATCCCGCCCGTCATGTCCGTGCGGACCACGCCGGGCATGAGGTCGAAGGCGTAGACACCCCGGCCGCGGCCCGCGAGGTGGGTCGCCCCGGTGAGCCGGGCGAGGCCGGCCTTGGCGACGGCGTACGCGGAGAACACCTCGTCCGGCCGCGTGCCCGCGCCCGAGTTGAGGTTGATCACCCGGCCGGAGCGGCGGGCGAGCATGCCCGGCAGCGCCATCCGGGTGAGCAGGTAGGGGCCGCGCAGGTCGACCTCGATGCAGCGCCACCAGTCGCGCGGATCGGACTCGGCCAGCGGCACCTCGTCGTCGATGACGCCGGCGTTGTTGACCAGCACGTCGATCCGGCCGTGGGTGGTGAGGATGTCGCCCACGAAGCGCCGCACGGCCGCCTCGTCGGTGACGTCGACGGCGGCGACGTCGTAGGGTCGCCGCCGCGGAGCCGACCCCGCGGGGCCCGCCGGGGGCTCGGCCGCAGGGGTCTCGGGCGCGGCATCCGCCGCGGGGGGTTCGGAATCCGCCGGGGCGGCGCCGTCGGCGCGCTTGCCGAAGTAGGAGCAGGCGGCGACGACGTACCCGGCCGCGGCGAACGCGTTCGCGAGGTGCGCGCCGATGCCGCGGCTGGCGCCGGTGACTACCGCGACCTGCTGCTCTGGGGTGGCGTCAGGCACGCTGCACCGCCCCGGTCGCCTCGGCCGCCGCCGCGATCGCGGCGTCCCGGGCGGCGCTGACCTGCTCGGTCTTGAGGGTGCGCTCCGAGGACCGGAACGAGAGCCGGTAGGCCATGGACTTCTTCCCTTCGCTCACTTGGTCGCCGCGGTAGATGTCGAACAGGGTCACCGATTCCAGGTCGTCGCCCGCCCCCCGCCGCAGGGCCGCCTCGACGGCCGCCGCGGGCGTGGGCTCGTCGACGACGAGGGCGACGTCGGAGTGGGCGACGGGGTACGTCGAGAGGGGCCGCGGCTGCGCCGGTTCGCCGGACGCGCGAATCAGCGCGTCGAGGTCCAGCTCCGCGGCGCAGGTGCGTGGCGGCAGGTCCAGCGCGGTCACCACCTTGGGGTGCAGCTCGCCGGCATGGCCGAGCACGGTCCCGTCCGGCAGCGCGATCGCGGCGCAACGGCCGGGGTGGTACGGCGCCGCGGCGTCGGCCCGAGCGGTCAGCTCCTGGCCGAAGGCCCTCCCGAGGGCGAGCGCGAGGCCGATGACGTCGGTCGCCGCCCACGCCCGGGCCGGTCCCCAGGGTCCGGCCGGCTGCGCGTCGCCGCTCGCGACGATCGCCACGTGGCGCGGCTGGTGGGGGACGGCGGCCAGGACGGCGGCGAGGGTGGCGTCGTCGGGCCGTACGCCGACCGCGGGCACGGGAGCCTTGCCGAGCGGGCCGTCCGGGCGGAACACCAAGCCCTGCTCGTAGAGCGCGACGTCGCGGGCGCCGCGGCGCACGTTGAGCAGCAGGGTGCCCAGCAGCGTGTCGAGCAGGCTCGTGCGCAGCAGCGGCGCCTCGTCGGAGAGCGGGTTGGCCAGGCGTACGGCGTACCGCCGCGGGTCCGCCCCGTCGTAGCCGAGCCGGTCGAAGACCTCCGGCCCGACGAACGGGTAGGACCACACCTCGGTCAGGCCGAGGCCGGCGAGGGCCGTGCTGGCGAGGCGTACCCCCCGCTGACCCGCCGTGAGCCCCCGTCCCCCCGGGGCGGTCGGCAGGACCGAGGGGATCTTGTCGTAGCCCCGCAGCCGCGCGACCTCCTCGACGAGGTCCGGCCCGTTGCGCAGGTCAGGACGCCAAGACGGGGCCGCCACGCGGACGAATCCGAAGCCGCCGGCGGCGTGCTCCGTGACGTCGGCGACCTCGCAGCCCAGCGAGCGGAGGGCGGCCACCACCTCGTCGTGCGACAGCCCCGCCGGGGCCGCCTCGGTGAGCTCGTTGCCGGGTTCGACGAGACGCCAGGCCTGCCCGGTCTCGAAGGAGATCTCGTGGGCGGGTTCGCGGCGATCGACGTCGGTCACGCCGGGGTCGGCCGTGCCCCCGGCGTACCGGACGAGCATGCGGACGGCGAGCTCCGCCACGGCGGCGGCCATGGCGGGGTCGACGCCGCGCTCGAACCGGCGGCTCGCCTCGCTGGAGAGCCGGTGCCGGCGCGAGGTGCGCGCCACGGTGACGGCGTCGAAGTGCGCGGACTCGATGAGCACATCGCGGGTCTCGTGGGTCACCTCGCTGGTCGCCCCGCCCATCACGCCGGCGAGGGCCAGCGGGGTGGCGCCGTCGTCGGTGATCAGCAGGTCCTCGGGGTCCAAGACGCGCTCGACGTCGTCCAGGGTGGTGAGCTTCTCCCCCGGCCGAGCGCGGCGCACCTCGATCGCCCCCGAGAGCCGGTCGAGGTCGAACGCGTGCAGCGGCTGGCCGGTCAGCAGCATGAGGTAGTTCGTGATGTCCACCGCGATGCTGATCGGCCGCATGCCCATCTGGGTCAGGCGGCGCTTCATCCACGCGGGCGACGCGGCAGTGGGATCGATGCCTCGGACGATGCGGGCGACGTACCGATCGCAACCGGCCACGCCATGGATGCGGGCCTGGTCGACGAGGCGCACGGCGTACCCGTCGTCGTTCGCGGCCGGGACCACGACGGCACCGTCGGCGTCCTCCCGGACCGGGTCGCGGAAGGCTTCCGGGCGGCCGATCGCGAGGGCGTACTCGCGGGCGATCCCCCGCAGCGAGAAGCAGTAGCCGCGGTCGGGCGTGACGTTGACCTCGACGACCTCCTCCCCCAGGCCGAACAGGGGCATGGCGTCCTGGCCCGGCTGCAGCGAGGCCAGGGTGGCCTCGTCGCCGGCGAACCGCTCGGTGAGCACGATGATGCCGTCGTGGTCGTCGCCGATGCCCAGCTCGCGTTCGGAGACGATCATCCCGGCCGACATGTGCCCGTAGGTCTTTCGGGCGCCGATCTCGAACTCGCCGAGCCGGCCGCCGGGCAGGATGACGGCGACGAGGTCGCCGGCCGCGAAGTTGTGGGCGCCGCAGACGATCTCCTGGGGCTGGTCGCGGCCGATGTCCACGTGGCAGAAGTGGATCGTCTTGCCGTTCTTCTGCGGCTCGTCGGTCTTGTCGAGGACGCGACCGACGACCAGGGGACCGGTGACGGAGCCGCCGTGCAGCGCCTCCTCCTCGAGGCCCACGCGGACCAGGTCGGCGGCGACCTGCGCGCCGGGCGGCGCCTGGTCCAGCCCGACGAGTTCGGCGAGCCAACTGGTGGGGGCCAGCATCAGATCTCCATCCCGAACTGCGCGGAGAACCGCGCGTCTCCCTCAACGATGTCGTGCATGTCGGTCACCCCGTTGCGCAGCTGGATCGCGCGGTCGATGCCCATGCCGAAGGCGAAGCCGCTGTAGACGTCCGGGTCGACCCCGGCGGCGAGCAGGACGTTGCGGTTGACCATCCCGCAGCCACCCCACTCGATCCAGCCGGTGCCGCCGCACGTTCGACAGGGCGTGTTACCCGTGCTCTCGCCGCGGCAGACCCAGCACTGGAAGTCCATCTCGGCGCTGGGCTCGGTGAACGGGAAGAACGCGGGGCGCAGGCGGGTGGTGATGCCCGCACCGAAGATGGCGGCCGCGAGATAGTCGAGCGTGCCCTTGAGGTGCGCCATCGTCAGGTGCTTGTCGACGGCGAGGCCCTCGACCTGGTGGAACACGGGCGTGTGTGTCGCGTCGAGTTCGTCGGTGCGGTAGACGCGACCGGGTACGGCGACGTAGATCGGCAGCTCGCGCTCCAGGCCGGAGGTGTCCACCTTGAGCATCGTGCGGGCCTGGACCGGGGAGGTGTGCGTGCGCAGCACCAGGCCGGAGTCCGGCGGGTCGACGAAGAACGTGTCCTGCATCTGCCGGGCCGGGTGGTCGGGCGCGAAGTTGAGGGCGTCGAAGTTGAACCATTCCGCCTCGACCTCGGGTCCCTCCCCGATCTCCCAGCCCATCCCGACGAAGATGTCCTGAATTCGCTCCGTCACCAGGTTGATCGGGTGCCGCGCGCCGAGCCGGCGGTAGGGCGAGGGGACCGTGACGTCGATGGCCTCCTCCACGAGGATGCGCTCGTCGCGTTCGGCCTCCAGCGCGGCCTGGCGCGCCTTGAGCGCCTCGCCGACCCGCCCGCGGGCCTGGCCGACGCGCTTGCCGGCCTCGGCCTTCGCGCTGGGCGGCAGGGCGCCGATCTCGCGGTTGGCGAGGGCCAGGGGGCTCTTGTCCCCGGCGTGGGCCTGTCGGACGGCCTTGAGGGCGTCGAGGTCGGCGGCGGCGGCGATGGCGGCGAGCGCGTCGGCGACCTGACCGTCGATCCGCGCCTCGTCCAGGGCGGCCACCTGCACGGGGTCGTACTGCGTGTTGGGTCCTGACACGCTGGCGATCCTAGTCAGGCCGCGCAGGCGGGGGCGAAAGGGTATCGCCGGGCGAACGTGGCGCGGCGGCAGGATGGCGGGTGGCGCCGGGTCGGATCGGGGCCGGGGGGCGCACGACGTACGGCGTGGGCGGCCCGGCCGCGCGACTTGGGGCGAACTGCGGTCCAGGAAACGCAGTTCGCCGCAGTCAGGGCAGCGCGGGCGGGACCCTGAGGCGGCGGAAGAGCCGGATCACGAGCCACGCGGTCAGGACGACGTACGCCGCCAGGCCAGCCACGACCACGCGCCCAGCTGGGGCGGATCAAGGCGGTTGGCCTGCACCGTGGCCACCTGGGCCGCGGCCAGGAACAGCGCCGTGACCGCGCTGAACACCAGGGCCCAGTCGACCAGGATCGATCGGAGGGTGCTTATCCGCTCCGGTGCGGTCCAGTACTCCTTGGCCCGGGCCGTCGGCATGTTGATGAACCGGCCGTCGCCCCTGGCCCCGAGCCACATCAGGGCCGGGATGAGGACCAGCGTCGCCAGCCCCACGCCGCCCATGGTCACGCCGAAGCTCGCCGGCGTCGACCAGCCGTCGGCGGCGCCGTCCG
This sequence comes from Austwickia sp., assembly GCA_016699675.1. Lineage (NCBI taxonomy): Bacteria > Bacillati > Actinomycetota > Actinomycetes > Micrococcales > Dermatophilaceae > Austwickia > Austwickia sp. Next base: position 21,871 of record CP064985.1, read on the forward strand.
GGCCGAAGTGGGTCGCGGCCCGGTCCGGCAGCGCCGTCACCGCCCAGGCCGTCGTGGCGAAGAACGCTAGGAGGGACAGCAGGTAGAACACGCGCGCCCGCGACATGTCTCCACGCTAAGCCGGGACCATCACCACAGGCCCGCACCGCTCTGCAGATTTGGTCACCATGGTGACTGACGCATCACCACGCGAGCCCACCCGTGCGCAGATTTCGTCACCATGGTGACGAAGGCATCACCACGGACCCCCACCGGTTGACATAACCAATCACCATGGTGACGGGGTGCCGGGGTTCGGGGGCGCGGGCGGGCGTCAGCGAAGGTCGGCCGGTGCCGAGACCGGCAGGGTGATGCGGAACTGCGCGCCGCCGGCCCGGGCGCGGTCGACGCTCACTCGGCCGCCGTGCGCTTCGACGAGGCCCTTGACCAGGTAGAGACCCACCCCGGTGCTCCCCCGGGCCTGGCCATGCCAGAACTTCTCGAAGATCAGCGGGTACAGCTCCGGGTCGATGCCGTCGCCCTCGTCGGTCACGGTCACGGCCACCATCGGCGTACCGTCCCCGCCCGCCTCCTCGATCGTCGGCGCTGCGCCCGGCGCCGCGCTGGTCGCCACCGTGACCGTGCCGGCACCGTGCCGCAGGGCGTTCTCCAACAGGTTCGCCAGGATCTGGTCCAGCCGGTCCCGGTCGGCCCAGACCTCCAGCCGGGGCTGGCGCGCCTCGGCCCACGCGAAGCGGGAGGGATCGTGGCCGGCGGCGACCAGCCCGTCGATGTGCGCCGTGATCGCGGCGCGCAAGTCGAGCGGGCTGGGCCGCACGGTGAGCCGGCTGGCGTCGATCCGCGACACGTCCAGCAGCTCGTTCAGCAGCCGGGACAGGCGCTGGCTGTCGGTGGCGATGGTGTCGATCATGAGGCGGCGCTGGGCGTCGGTGAATCGGTCGTACTGGCGCCGCAGCGTGCCCGAGAACCCCCGGATGCTCGACAGGGGCGACCGGAGCTCGTGCGCCACGATCGAGAGCAGCTCGGCGGTCCCCGCCTCGCTGCGTCGCCGGGCCTCAGTGTCCCGCAGGACGACGATGACCCGCTCCACCGGGGCCAGCCGGCCGCCGCGCACGAAGCTCATCGTCACGAGCACGTGTCCGCGGCCGGGCAGCAGCAGCATCCGCTCGCGGTGGCCGGTCCGGGTGGGGAGGCCGTCCCAGGGGTTGATGCACTCCCACCAGCGGTTCCCGCCCGGTTCGATGAACGGCAGCGCCTCGGCGACCGGCCGACCGAGGAGCTCCTGCTCGGAGGTGCCGAGCAGCCGGGCCGCCCGCGGGTTGACGTAGCTCACCCGGCGGTCGGCATCGGCGACCACCACGCCGTCGGGCAGCGCCGTCAACACGTGCGCCGGGTCTACGAGGTCGCCGGTCACGTCGCGGTCCTCCCCGGGATCCCGGCCGTACGTCGGGTCGCCGGGACGGGAGTGTCTCCGGTCGGCGCCGGCCCGCTCGCGGTGCGTGCGGTGGCGGAGGCGTAGAGGCACACGGTGGCGGCCATCGCCAGGTTCAACGACTCGGCGCGGCCCGGGATGGGAACGGCGACGACCTGGTCGCAGGCCTGCCGGGTCTCCTCCGGCAGGCCCCAGGCCTCGTTGCCGAACACCCAGGCGTGCGGCCCGCACAGATCGAGGTCCGGACCGCCCAAGAGCGTGGGGCCGATGCCGTCCGCGGCGTACGTCGTGAGCCCCGCCGCCCGCAGCCGCGCCACGACGGCGAGGACATCGGCGTCGAGGACGACCGGGACGTGGAACAGCGAGCCGGCGGTGGAGCGCACCACCTTGGGGTTGTAGACGTCCACCGAGGCGGTCGTGACCACCACGGCATCGGCGGCCGTCGCGTCCGCGCCGCGCAGGACGGTGCCGGCGTTGCCGGGGTCGCGGACGTGCGCCAGGACGCAGATGAGCCGGGGTTGCCCGGCCAGGACGTCGTCGAGCGATACGTCCAGGCGCCGGCACACGGCGAGGCCCCCCTGCGGCGCCTGGGTGTCCGACAGGGCTGTGAGGACGCCGGGATCGGTGTGCTGGATCCGCAGTCCCGCAGCGCGCGCGTCGCTGAGGATCTCGGCCCACCGCGGGGTGTCGGCCGCGCCGGCCTCGACGTACACGTCCTGGACCACGTCGGGACGGTGCTGCACCGCCTCCCGGACGGCCTGCGGACCCTCGGCAATGAACAGCCCCGCCCGGGAACGCGCGGAACGCCGCGACAACGCTCGTACCGACTTCACCCGCTCACTGCGGGGGTTGGTCAGGACGGCGCCGTCGCGGCGTTCCGGCATCGTTCGCTGGCGGACCGGTCAGGCGGCGGTGGTCGCCTGCGCGGGGACGTTCTTCTTGGCGATCTCGACCAGGGCGGCGAAGGCCGCCTCGTCGTTGACGGCCATCTCGGCCAGCATGCGGCGGTCCACCTCGATCTCGGCGGCCTTCAGGCCCTGGATGAACCGGTTGTACGTCATGCCGTTGGCGCGGGCCGCCGCGTTGATCCGCTGGATCCACAGGCGACGGAAGTCGCCCTTGCGGGCCCGGCGGTCGCGGTAGGCGTAGCCGAGGCTGTGCTGGACCTGCTCCTTAGCCTTGCGGTAGAGCCGTGAGCGCTGCCCCCGGTAGCCGCTCGCCCGCTCCAGGACGACGCGACGCTTCTTCTGGGCGTTGACCGCCCGCTTCACGCGTGCCACGTGAGTGCTCCTTCAGTTCGTCGTGATTCGTCGGGGGCTTACTTGCCCAGCAGCCGCTTGATCTTCTTGGCGTCCGGCTTGGCGAGCTCGACGTCGCCCGAGATGCTGCGCATGTATTTGCTGGACTTGCCCTCCAGCAGGTGGCGACCGTTCGCCTGCTCGCGCATGACCTTGCCGGTGCCGGTCAGGCGGAAACGCTTCTTGGCGCCGCTGTGCGTCTTGTTCTTCGGCATCGCGCCGATTCTCCTTCTGCTACGTGCCGCCGGGCCGTTGCTCGGCGGCGGTCGGGGGTGAGCGCCGGGGCGGGTCAGGCCTTGGCTCGCGAGCGTGGGGGTCCCGGCACCGCGCCGGAGGCCGGCCGCGGTTTCGGGGTGTCCTTGGGGGGTGCCGGCCGCGGCTTGGGCGGGGACGGCACGGGGGTGGCCTTGGGCGGGGCTGGGGTGGCGGCCTTCGGAGCCGGCGTTGCGGCCGGCGGGGCCGGGGTCGCGGCCTTCGATGCAGCAGCGGCGGACGGACGCGGAGCGGCGGGACGCGGCCTCGCGGCGGGCCGCGGTGCGGCAGCCTCGGGTTGCGCCGCCGCCTGGCCCTCGGTGGCCTCGGCCGCGGGCTGGCTGGGCTGAGCGCCCTCGTCAGTCGCCGCGTCGGTCCGCGGCGCGGCAGCCAGCTGGTCAACCGGCTCGACCGAATCCTGGCCGGGGTCGGTGGCCTCGGTGGCCTCAGTGGCGTGGGGGGCCGCATCGGTGCCGAGCGCCTCGTCGGAACCAACGGTGGCGTCCGCCTCCGGGGTGTCGACGGCCGCATCGATCTCGACCGCCTCGACGATCTCGTCGCTCGGCTGCCCCAGCAGGGACTCGTCCGATGCCACCGGCGTGTCGATGTCCTGGGCCTCGTCCATCGGGGCGTCCGCGTGGTGCCGCGGCGGCCGGGCGCCGGGAGCGCCCGCATCGGACGCGAGGTCGCGGCGCTTGCGCAGCTCGGCCTTGGCCTCGGCCTTCTTCTTGGTCGGGCCGAGCACCATGATCATGTTTCGGCCGTCCTGCTTGGGCGCGCTCTCGACGAAACCCAGCTCGGTCACGTCCTCCGCCAGGCGCTGCAGGAGGCGGAAACCCAGCTCCGGGCGCGACTGCTCGCGACCCCGGAACATGATGGTCACCTTCACCTTGTCACCGGCCGACAGGAACCGCACGACGTGACCCTTCTTGGTCTCGTAGTCGTGCGGGTCGATCTTCGGCCGGAGCTTGATCTCCTTGATGACCGTGTTGACCTGGTTCTTGCGGGCCTCGCGCGCCTTCAGGGCGGCCTCGTACTTGTACTTGCCGAAGTCCATCAACTTCGCCACGGGCGGCTTGGCCATCGGTGCCACCTCGACGAGGTCAAGGTCCGCCTCGGCGGCGAGGCGCAGGGCGTCCTCCACGCGGACGATGCCGACCTGCTCCCCATTGGGCCCGACGAGCCGCACTTCCGGGACGCGGATGCGGTCGTTGATGCGCGGTTCGCTGATGGTGCGCTCCTTCTACTCGACAGTCGATCTGGTGCGGACCATTCCCACGAAAAGGGGCTCCTCGCGTGAATCGTCCGCGAGAAGCCCGGCGCACCATCGGCCCACCGATCGAGCGCCAACGCGAAGCGAGCCCGCACCGAAGGGGTGGGACACGCCACGTGACGGACGCGCGCGCCCCTGTGCAGGCGTGCTCGCCGTCTCCGGCGGATCGACCAGGGTGACCCGGCGACCTCGACGGCCGGCGCGGGTGGAAGCTGATGGAACTGCGCTTCTCTTGGGTCGCCGCCCACAGTTGACTGCGGACGGCAGTGGTCTACCCGGCCAAGGTTACCAGGTCGGCAGGATCGCCCGCGAAGGCCCGACGGCGGCGCGGCTGCCCATCAGGCCAGGGCCGCGCGGCGCCCCCCGCCGCCGGCCCGGCGCAGCCGGACCACGGCCAGCCCGGCCAGAGCCATCGTCATGCCGGAGGCGGCCACCACGGCGAAGCCCGCCGCATAACCGCCGTGATCGATCGCGGCCCCGGCGAGGGGCGCCCCGAGCGCCGAACCGATCTGCATGAACGAGCCCTGCCACCCCATGGCCTCGCCCCGGTTGACCTCCGGGACCAGGCGGCTGAGCTGGTCCACCATGGCCGTCGTGACCGGGGCGCAGAACAGTCCCGCCACGACGACGAGCGCGGTGAGGGTCGGAACGTCGCGGGCGAACGCGACCGGCAGCGTCACCGCGCCCAGCCCGAAGAGCAGCCACAGGGGCGACATCGCGCGCGACTGGGCGCCGTACCACAGCCCACCCACCAGCGATCCGAGGCACCACAGCGCCAGCACGATCCCGACCTGCGCGGTCGCCCCGAAGTCGCGGGCCGCGGCCACCACCGACAGGTCCGTGCCCGAGAGCACCAACGTGGTGGCCACCGCGGCGAGGAAGACGGCGGCGACGCCTGGCGTGAACCAGGTGCGGGGTCGGTGCCGGCCCTGCTCGTCGACATCGGCCGCGTCGTCCTCGGGCGCCTGCGGCCCCCGCATCGGCGGGTTGACGAGCCACAGCACCGCCCCGGCCAGCACTCCCCCGAGCCCGACCGCCATCAAGACCGTCCCCGTCGGCCACGTCGTCGCCGCCCACACGCCCAGGATGGGGCCGAGCATGAACGAGATCTCCACCGCCACCGAGTCCAGCGCGAGGGCCGTCCGTCGGTCGTGGTCCGGGACCGCCGCGATGACGGCCTGGCGGATGATCGAGAACGACGGGATCGTGAAGAGGCCGGCCAGGGCACACACCGCCAGCAGCGGCAGGTAGTCCAGTCGCGGCGCGACCGTCCAACAGCCGGCCAGGACCACCAGCGAGGGCAGCACGACCCGGCGCAGTCCGAGCCGGTCCAGCAGCCGCCCGCGCCACGGGCCCGACAGGGCCAGCCCGGTCGTGAGGATCATCGTGGCCACGCCGGCCTCGCCGTACGAACGTCCCATCGCCACCACGTGCAGGGTCAAGATCAGGCCGCCCGCGGCGACCGGGATGCGCACCAGGACGCCCAGGAGGAGGGTCAACCGCAGGGGGGCCTCGGCCAGGACGCGACGGTAGGGAGACAGGGACATCCGCCCATCATGACAAGGCGAACTCTTCCCATGAACGGCGGGGTACCGCTATCATGCCCCGACCCTTCGCGGCTACGGGCGCCGCTAGTCCGACGCGGCATCCGGGGGCACCTGGTCCTCCGGGTCGTTCGCCTGGTGGAGGACCACGGCGAGGTCGTCGATGCGACGCCGTACGTCGGGGTCGGCGGAGATCCGCTCCCCCAGCCGGGTGACGATCCCGTCCACGGCGGGCCCCGGGAGGCCGGGCCGCAGCGTGAGGACGAGCCGCAGCGTTCCGGGCGCGTGCAGCGCACCGTCTTCGACGCGGGCGCTCACCAGGCCGTCGATGCCCTGCGACGCCTCGGCGACGGCCAGCCGGACGACGGGGTCGGTGTGCGCGGGCGCCCACCGCTCGCCCAGCGCGAGCGCCCACAGCTGCGAGCCGCGCAGGACGGCGGCGTGAGGGTCCGCAAGGTCGATCGGCATGGCCGCGCAGCCCTCGTCCAGGGCGGACCGGGCCGCCTCCGGCAGGCGCATCGGCACGGGTCGGGCCGCGGGATCCCAGGCGGACAGGGCGGCGACGCTGCTGAACACGGGCAGCGCCCGCGTGCCGTCCGGGCCGCGCAGCAGGGCGGTGGCCATCGAGCTGCCGTCCTCGGAGCCGTCGTCGGCGGGCGCGGCGACCAGCGGCACCAGGACCCGGGCGCCCGCCAGCTCCGCCATCAGGTGCGTCTCGGCGGTCGATGCATGGTCGGTGGGCGCCTCGGCCAGGGCCCGCAGGGCAGCGAGGACCGCCGCGTCCGCGGCCCCGGTGTCCCCGGCGAACGTCGCCGGTTCCAGCTGACGCCCGGCCCAGGGCACGCCGCCGCTGTCGGTCACGGCCGCCCAGCGACGTCGAGGGCCGCGGTCAGCGTGAAGGCGCCCTTGTAGAGCGCGGACCCGACGATGGCGCCCTCGACGCCGTCCTGGACCAGCTCCCGCAAGGCCGCGATGTCCGCCAGGGTCGACACGCCCCCGGAGGCGACCACCGGCCGGTCGGTGCGGGCGCAGACCTCGCGCAGCAACTCCACGTTGGGGCCGGCGAGCATGCCGTCGCGGGTGACGTCGGTCACGACGTACCGGCTGCAGCCCTGTTCGTCGAGTCGCGCCAGGGTCTCCCACAGGTCGCCGCCCTCGCGGGTCCAGCCGCGCGCGGCCAGGGTCGTCCCGCGGACGTCGAGGCCGATGGCCAGGCGATCGCCGTGTACCGCGATGGCCTGGGCAGTCCAGGCGGGGTTCTCCAGCGCGGCGGTGCCGATGTTGACCCGGCGGCAGCCGGTCGCGAGGGCGCGGGAAAGGGACTCCTCGTCGCGGATGCCGCCGGAAAGCTCCACCTGCAGGTCGAGGCGGCCCACGATGGAGGCGATGAGGTCGTAGTTGCTGCCGCGCCCGAATGCGGCGTCCAGGTCCACGAGATGCAGCCACTCGGCGCCGAGGTCCTGCCACTTCTTGGCCGCCTCGAAGGGTTCGCCGAACTGTCCGCCGGACCCGGCGACCCCCTGGACGAGCTGCACCGCCTGGCCGTCGACGATGTCGACGGCGGGAAGCAACTGCAGGGCGGGGGTGTCGCTGCTCATGCGGAGGGCCTTTCGGACGAGGTGCAGCCGGGCGAAGAGCCGGGCCTACACCGTAGCGAGCCAGTTGGCGAGGAGCCGGGCACCGGCGTCGCCGGACTTCTCCGGATGGAACTGGGTTGCGCTGAGCGGTCCGTTTTCGACGGCGGCCACGAAGCGGGCCCCGTGCTCGGCCCAGGTGACCAGCGGCGCGACGACCTCGAACGACCCGTGCGGGTGCAGGGTCCAGTCCAGCGCGGCGTAGCTGTGCACGAAGTAGAACCGTTCCTGCTCGACCCCCGCGAACAACCTGCTCCCGGCCGGGGTCCGCACCGGGCTCCAGCCCATGTGCGGCACCACGGCCGCGGGCAGCCGATCCACGACGCCGGGCCACTCGCCGAGGCCCGGGCGCGGCACCGGGGCACGCTCGGTGGAGGACTCGAACATGGCCTGCATCCCGACGCACACGCCCAGGACGGGGCGGCCGCCGGCCAGCCGCCGCTCGATCAGCCGCGGACCGTCCACGGCGGCGAGCCCGGCGAGGCACGCGTGGAAGTTCCCGACGCCCGGCACGTAGAGCGCGTCCGCGGCGAGCACCTTCGCGGGGTCCGCCGTGAGCTCGACGCGGGCGCCGACCCGCTCCAGCATCCGCACGGCCGAGCGGACGTTGCCGCTGCCGTAGTCGAGCACGACCACGGCCGGGCCGTCCGGAACGGTCCTGGTCACGGCCCCTCCTCCTCCATCCGGTAGCGCTCCTCCTCGAGGACGATCTTGTCGAACGAGCGGGCGTGCCGGTCCTTCGGGACGATGCGTCGTACGCCGGGCAGGTCCGCGACCCGGGTCTCGCCGACGACGAGGTCCCGGCCCGGGAGGCCGAGCTCCAGCAGCGTGGCCGAGAGCACGGCCGCGGCGTCGCTCCCGCCGTCCGCGAAGATGTCGTGCAACGCGGACTCGGCCCGGATCGACCGGGCCACGTCGAGGCCGGCGGCGCTGGTCAGGTCGCTCGGTCGGGCCGTCGGCAACCCTGGGACGGACACGAACGCGTCGCGGGGGGTCCACACCGCCCACCGTTCGACGGCGCGCCACTGCGGGGGGTGGCAGGTCACGACCGCCTGCCGCCCCACCTGGAAGAAGCCCAGCGCGGGCCGCATGCGCAGGCCCACCGGGCGACCGGCGAGCGTGCGGACCGCGTCGTCGTACGGGAAGCGCGCCTTCGGGGGGCCGTCCGGCGCGACGACGGTCCAGCCGTCGAGCTGAGCGAGGAGCACGGAGCCCAGGCCGCGGCGCGCCCAGGCGATCGCGACCTCGGGACGGCACTGCGAGAGCACGAAGCCGCGTCCGCTCGCCGACCGACCCCGGCTGGCGCGGCGCCCCGCCGCCGCGGCTCGCGCGGCCGCGACGGCGGCCGCGCTCTGCTTAGAGGCGACCCTTGGCACTGGGCACCCCGCTGACCCGCGGATCCCTCTCGACCGCGGCCCGCAGCGCGCGCGCCAGGGCCTTGAACTGCGCCTCCACGATGTGGTGCGGGTCGCGACCGGACAGCACCCGCACGTGCACCGCGATCTGGGCGTGGTGGGCCAGCGTCTCCAGGACGTGCCGGGTCATCGAGCCGGCGTACGCCCCGCCGATCACGACGTACTCCTGACCGGGCGGCTCGCCGAGGTGCACGCAGTACGGCCGGCCGGCGACGTCGACCGCGGCCTGCACCAGGGCTTCGTCCAGCGGCACGAGGGCGTCGCCGAACCTGCGGATCCCGCGCTTGTCGCCCAGCGCCTGGTGCAGCGCGTCGCCGAGGCAGATGGCGACGTCCTCCACGGTGTGGTGGCCGTCGACCTCGAGGTCGCCGGTCGCCGACACGTCCAGGTCGATCAGGCTGTGCTTGGCCAGGCTCGCGAGCATGTGGTCGTAGAAGGGCACGCCCGTCGAGACGTGGCTCGCCCCGGTGCCGTCGAGGTCGAGGCTGAGCTCGACCCGGCTCTCCGAGGTGGCGCGCTCGATCCGCGCCGTACGGGCGGCGGGCGTGGCTCCCGCCGCCTCCGCCGGCCGGCCGTCAGCCCCGCTGGTGCTCATGCGCTTTCCCGCCCCTTCGTCGCCACCTGTGCCGTCGTCCCACCCGCGCCGAGGTCGCCGAGCGCCCCACGCAGAGCGTCCAGGAAGGCCGTGGTCTCCGCCGGCGTGCCGGCCGTGACCCGCAGGTGGCCCGGCAGGCCGACATCGCGGACCAGGACGCCCCGGTCCAGTAGAGCTTGCCAGGTCGCCGCCGCGTCGGAGAACCCGCCGACGAGGACGAAGTTCGCGTCCGAGGGGACCACGGTCAGGCCCATCGCCGCGACCTCCGCCACGATCCGGTCGCGCTGGGCCTTGATGGCCTCCACCTCGGCCAGCAGGACGTCCGCGTGCGCCAGGGCGGCCCGGGCGACCACCTGGGTCTGGGTCGACAGGTGGTAGGGCATCCGCACCAGCCGCAGCGCGTCGATCAGCGCGGGGTCGGCGGCGAGGTACCCCAGCCGGCCGCCGGCCAGGGCGAACGCCTTGGACATCGTGCGGCTCACCACCAGACGGGGCCGGCCGGCCAGAAGGCTCAGCGCCGAGACGGTGCCGGTCCGGGCGAACTCGGCGTACGCCTCGTCGACCACGACGATCGCCCGCGGGGCGGCGTCGTACACGGCCTCGATCACGTCCAGTCCCACCGCCGTGCCCGTGGGGTTGTTGGGCGAGGCGATCGCCACGACGTCCGGCTGGTGCTCGGCCACCTGGGCGGCGGCCATCTCCGGGGCCAGGTCGTAGCGGCGGCTGTCGTCGCCCTTGTCACCGCCAACGACGGCGCCCCTGTCAGCGCCCGCGTCGTCGCGGCTGGCGTCGCTCGCGGCGCTGCGCACCCCGCGGAAGCCGTCGATCCACCGCGTCCCCGTCGTCAGGGCGTAGTTGGGGTACATCGAGTACGACGGCGTGAACGCCATCAGGCTGCGACCTGGCCCGGCGAAGGCCTGCACGACGTTCAGCAGGACCTCATTGGAGCCGTTGCCCGCCCAGACCTGCTCCGGGGCGATCGGCACCCCCGACGTCCGGCTCAGGTAGCCGGCGAGATCCTCGCGCAGCGCGGTGAATTCCCGGTCCGGATAGCGGTTGAGGTCCGGCGCGGCCTTGACCAGGGCCTCGACCATGGCGTCGACGACGACCTGCGGGACCGGATAAGAGTTCTCGTTGGTGTTGAGCTGCACCGGTACGTCGAGCTGCGGCGCCCCGTAGGCGCTGCGGCCGCGCAGGTCCGGCCGGATGAGCTCGGCGATCTGCGCGGCGGGATCGGCGAGTTGTCCCGGGGCCGCGAGCTGCGCGGAGGAACCGTCGGCGGCGCTCACGGCTGGCCGCCCTGCCGCGCCAGCACCGCGTCGCCGTGCCCGGGCAGGTCCTCGGCGCGGCTCAGCGTCACGACGGCGTCAGCCACGTCGGCGAGGGCCTGCGCGGAGTACTCGATCACCTGCACCGACCGCAGGAAGCTCAGCACCGACAGCCCCGACGCGTGCGCACTCGTGCCGCTGGTGGGCAGCACGTGATTGGAGCCGGCGGCGTAGTCCCCCAGGCTCACCGGGCTGTAGGGGCCGACGAAGATGGCCCCCGCGTTGGTCACCAGCTCGGCGTCCTGGGCGGCGGCGGCCGTCTGGATCTCCAGGTGCTCGGCGCCGTACGCGTTGACCGTGCGCAGCCCGGCAGCCAGGTCGTCGACCAGGACGATCGCCGACTGGCGGCCCGCGAGCGCCGTACAGACCCGTTCGTGGTGCTTCGTGCGCGCGACCCGCCGTTCCAGCGCCGCGGCCACGGCGTCGGCCAATTGTTCGCTGGGCGTGACCAGCACGGACGCCGCCAGCGGGTCGTGCTCGGCCTGGCTGATGAGGTCGGCCGCGACGTGCTCGGGGTCGGCGGTGTCGTCCGCCAAGATCGCGATCTCGGTGGGGCCGGCCTCGGCGTCGATGCCCACCACCGAGCGGAGCAGGCGCTTGGCCGAGGCGACGTACACATTGCCCGGGCCCGTGATGAGGCTGACCGGCGGGCACACCACGGTCCCGGCGTCGTCGCGCGCGCCATAGGCGAACATGGCGATCGCCTGCGCGCCCCCGGTGGCGTAGACCTCGTCCACGCCGAGGAGCGCGCATGCGGCGAGGATCGTCGGGTCGGGGTAGCCGGCGAATACCCCGGTGTTGTCGCGCTGCGGTGGGCTGGCGACGGCGAGGCTGGCGACGCCGGCCACCTGGGCGGGGACGACGTTCATGACGACGCTGCTGGGATAGACGGCCAGGCCGCCCGGCACGTAGAGGCCGACCCGCTCGACGGGCAGCCAGCGTTGGCTGACGGTGCCGCCGGGCACGACGTACGTCGTGTGTGGGGCCCGCAACTGCTCGGCGTGCACAATCCGGGCCCGGCGGATGGCCTCCTCCAGCGCCTCGCGGACCTGCGGGTCCAGGGCGTCCGCGGCGGCCTGCAGCACCTCGGCGGGGACGCGCAGGTGTGCGGGGCGTACTCCGTCGAACCGCTCCCCATGCTCCAGCACCGCCGCCGCGCCGCGGTCGCGGACGTCGTCGCAGATCGGCCGCACGACGTCCAGCGCGTCGTCCAGGTCGTACTCGGCCCGTGGGAGGGCCTCGCGGAGGGCGCGGGCGTCCAGTTCGGAGCCACGCAGGTCGATGCGGGAAATCACCGGGCCATTCTAGGGAGGACGCAGGTGGGGCAAGAATGGCGTCCGTGCGACCCCCGCTCCCCTCGCAGGCCCTGATCCATCTCGACACCGGCACGGACGTCGTTCGGCTGGTGGTAGCGGTGTTGGGACTGGCCATCGTGTCCGCGGCGCTGCGGCGCGCCGTCGGCCTCGGCAACGGGCGGGACGAGATCGTCGCCATCGTCCGGGCCACGGTCCAGCTCGGCGTGGTGGGGCTGATCATCGCGGCGGTCCTGGGGTCGTGGCCGCTGACGCTGCTGTTCGTGGCGGTGATGGTGGCCGTGGCGGCGTACACCTCCGGTGGGCGGATGCGGGCCGTACGGCGGGTGCTGCCGCTGCTCCCGATCGCCGTCGGCGCTCTGCCCGTCACCTCGGCGCTGCTCGCCATCGGGCTGCTGCCGGCGGAGCCGATCTCGCTGGTCCCGACGGCGGGGATTCTGATCGGCAACGCGATGACGGCCACCACCCTGGCCGGGCGGCGCGGGCTGGACGCGCTGGAGGACCAGCGCGGGGAGGTGGAGGGCGCACTGGCGCTGGGGCTGCACCCCCGCGACGCCCGGCTGCTCGTCGTGCAGCCCGCCGCGCAGCTGGCGCTGATCCCCGGGCTGGACCAGACCCGGACCGTGGGCCTCGTCACGCTGCCCGGGGCGTTCGTCGGCACCCTGCTCGGCGGGGCCACGCCGATGCAGGCCGCGGGCCTGCAGCTGGTGGTGCTGGCGGGGATCCTCGCCAGTCAGTCCGGCGCCACCGCGCTCACTCAGGAGCTGATCGCGCGCGGCGCGCTGCGCCGGGCGCGACCGGACGCGTGAACCGAGCACACCCTGGTGACTGAGCCAGGCACGAAGGCCAGGGCCGCGAAGGTGACCGTTCGTGACCAGGCCTTTGGGTGCCATGGCACCCTTTGCGCAGGTCGTGAACGGTCGGCCTGTGGACAACGCCCTGCCGTGGCCAGCGCTGTCGCGACCACGCCCGTGAGCGTCCAGAACCTCCCCACCAGCCGCGTCGGTCAGCCGGGGTCTCGCGGCGGGCGGCCCCGCCGGGGCAGCGGGGCCGCGTCCCGCGGGGCACGGCCGGCCTCGGCCAGCGCGCGGCGCAGCAGCACCTCGATCTGGGCGTTGACGCTGCGCACGTCGTCGGCGGCCCACTTGGCGACCGCCTCGTAGACGCCCGGGTCGAGCCGCAGCAACACCTGCTTGCGCTCGGCTCGTGGCGACATGGCGGATGCTCGATTCGGCGCGGGGTCAGGCGTACAGGCTGCCGGTGTTGACGATCGGCGTCGTCTTCTGGTCCCCGCAGAGGACGACCAGCAGGTTGCTCACCATGGCCGCCTTGCGTTCGTCGTCGAGCTCGACCACGGCGCCCTCCTCCAGGCGCGCCAGCGCGAGCTCGACCATCCCGACCGCACCCTCGACGATGCGCGACCGGGCGGCGATGATGGCGCCGGCCTGCTGCCGCTGCAGCATGGCGCCGGCGATCTCGGGGGCGTAGGCCAGGTGGCTGATCCGGACCTCGACGATCTCCAGGCCGGCGACGGTGACCCGCTGCGCCACCTCGTGCGCGAGCTGCGCGGAGACGACATCGGAGCTGCCGCGCAGCGACGTCCCCGAGCCGTCCGGGTCGTCGTACGGGTGGCTCGTCGCGACGTGCCGCAGCGCGGCCTCGGACTGCACCCGGATGAAGTTCGCGTAGTCCTGCACGGCGAAGACCGCCTTGGCGGTGTCGGCCACCTGCCACACGATGATCGCCGCGATCTCGACGGGGTTGCCGTCGTAGTCGTTGACCTTGAGCGCGGACGTCTCGAAGTTGTTGACCCGCACCGACACCGTGCGCTTGATCGTCAGCGGCATGGTCATCAGCAGGCCGGTGCGCCGGGCCGTCCCGACGTACCGCCCGAAGAACTGGACCACCTTCGTCTCCCCCGGCTGCACGATCGCCAGCGCGGACAGCACGAGGATCGCCAACAGAACGAGCAGGACGACGCCGAAGACCTGCCCGGGCGAGACCGGCCCGCCGGCCACGCCGTCGCGGATGATCAGGTAGAGCAGGTAGCCGACGCCGGCGAACAACAGCAGCACGACCAGCAGCGCGACGAAACCGTCGATGGTCCAGGCGGTGCGTTCGCGGACGTCGACGCGGGTGCCCGCGTGACCGACCGGCGTCGTGGCGGGGGCGGCCTGGTCGGGGCCGGTCGACTCGTCGGATCCAGGGTCCGGGGTGATGGTGGTGCGCTCGCTCATGACGACCTCCCGAAGGCGCGATGTGATAGCTAAGTGATATCACATTTCCCGGCGTCGAGGAAGAGCTGCCCGGTGCTTGCCGGTGGCCGCCGCGAGGGCCAGGCTGGGGGTCGTGGTCGACGCCTGGGAGCGACGAGGGGTCTGGCGCGAGCGCCTGGCGGGGACGGCGGTGGCGGCCCCGACGTACCGTCGCCTCCGCCGCGAACTGCAGTGGCACCGCGACGCCGTACGGCGGCTGGCGACCGCCCCCGAGGGGGACTATTCGGTGGCGGTGGCCGAACACCGTACCCCGTTGTTCCGGCCGCTGTCCGGTCTCGACCAGCAACTGCAGCTCAACAAGGTGACGAACCTTCGCCTCGCGGCGGCGCACCTGGACGGCGTGGTGCTCCCGCCGGGACGCACGCTGTCGGTGTGGCGCCAGGTGGGGGCGCCGACCGCCCGGCGCGGCTATCTCCCCGGGCTGGTCCTACACGACGGTCACCTCGGGCAGGCGGTGGGCGGCGGACTGTGCCAGCTCACGAACCTCCTCTATTGGCTGACGCTGCACACGCCGCTGGAGGTCACGGAGCGCTGGCGGCACACGTACGACCTGTTCCCCGATGCCGGTCGGACCCAGCCGTTCGCCAGCGGCGCGACCTGCTCGTATCCGTCACTGGACCTGCAGATCCGCAACCCGACCGCGGCGCCGTACCGGCTGTCGTTGACCGTGACCCGGACCGAGCTCGTGGGGGCCTGGCGGGCGACGCTGGCGCCGGCATGCCGGTACGAGGTCTACGAGGACGCCCACCTGATCACGCACGAGGGGCCCGGGCGGTGGGTACGCCGCAACCGGCTGGCGCGGCGCTCCTACGCGGCCGACGGGTCGCTCGTCGGGGACGAAGTCGTCGCCGAGAACCACGCGCTGATGATGTACCACCCGTTCCTCCCGGCCGGACCATGCGAACACCCGGTCGCCGAGGGCCGGCTGCCGGCCGCGTCCGGATCGACCCAGATCAGGGCCGCGACCCCGCCCCGAACCCGGTCCAGCGCAGCTCCGGCGACAGGTGGCACTGATCGTTGACCATCGTCACGGCGGGCGGCCCGGACGGACCGTACGCGATGACCGTCAGCGCGGCGTTCGCTGCCGACGACAGGCCGAGCCAACGATCCGGGGGGCGCGCCGAGCGCGTCCCGGAGGAGCCAGGCGATGGGGTAGGCGTGCGTGATCAGCACCTCGTGTCTGCTCGCCTCCGCACGGCCACCACCGTCGGCTTGCGGCGGGCCTTGTCGCGACCCCTGCCCGGCCACCGTCCCGAACCGCGCCACCAGCGCGGCGGCCGCGGCCTGCCCGGCGGCGGCCTCGCTCTCGTCGTACCCATCGAAGAACCCCCGCCACGACGCAGGCGTCTCCTCCGGGGTGGGCACATAGGGCACGTGGTCGATCAGTTCGGCCGCCTCGGCCACCGGCACGCCCGGCAGGTGGCGCGCCAGCTCGCGCGCGCAGTCCGCGGCCCGCGCGAGCGGTGAGTGCCACACCGCGGTGACCGGCAGGTGCGCTATCCGTCGGCCCAACAGATCGCTCTGGGCTCGCCCCGCGGCCGACAGGGTCCCGAACACATCCGCCTCGCCGTGGCGGGCCAGGTACAGCACGCGGCCGGTCATCCTTCCCCCCGTCCGATCCCGAGCGTCGACAACAGATCCTCGTGAAGTTCCATCCACACCGCGTGACACGACCCGACGCCGACGCCCGCGACAGCGTCCACGTCGCCGGTGCGTGCTCGAGGAAGCGCCTCGGCGAACCGCACGTCATAGCCAGCGAACCGCGCCAGGACGCCCGCCAGCACGCCATTCAGCGCGCCGAGTTCCGGAGCGATCCGAGCCAATTCAGTGAGCACCCGCCCGTCCCAGGCGGCGCTGAGGTGGTCGTTGTCGGCGAAGCGATCACTCCCGAAGGGCCGCAGCTGCCAGTCCGTACAGGCCCGCATGACCCGGTCGTTGAGCGCCGCGAACGCATCATGCGCGCCCGCCACCACGTCCCGCACCCCCGCTGCGTCCAGCTCGGCCGCGAGCCGCCGCCCGTCCTCGGCGCGACCGCGATCGCTGAGCGCCCAGCCGCGGTGGCCTGCGAAGGAGACGCGCGAGACGTTCCCGCGGGCCTCCTCGTCCAGCAACAGCTCAACCACGTGGTCGGCGGCGACGCCGGTACGCCG
The DNA here is from genome assembly GCA_016699675.1 of Austwickia sp. NCBI lineage: Bacteria > Bacillati > Actinomycetota > Actinomycetes > Micrococcales > Dermatophilaceae > Austwickia > Austwickia sp. The sequence continues at coordinate 38,381 of CP064985.1, forward strand.
TGCGACGGCCCCCTCGTTGGTCATGCCGGCGACCCGAACCGCATGCAACACCAGCAGCTCGGGAGGCGAAGCGTGGGGATGTGAGGCGGTCACGGCCGGCCGCTGGTGGGCGCGTCATCCGAAGGCGCCGAGCCGCCGGCCCGCGACGACGTACGGTCGAACCGTTGTTGCGCCGCCTGCGGCGAGCGCACTCCGAGATGGTCGGCGATCTGCGGCCAGGTCAGCCCCTCCGAGCGCGCCAGGAACAGCAATCCTGCCTCCAGCGCGTCGAGCTCGGCCCGCGCGGAGTCGACCAGCTGCAGCGCGGCGTGCAGGTCCGCGGGCACGTCGAGGCCGCCCTGCTCGGCCCGCCACAGGGCGAACCGGATCAGTGTGGCGTCGGCGTGCGGCACCCGCCCCGGGGTCCACGGGAAGTCGGGCAGGTCCGCGGCCCCGGCCCGCGCGAGGTGCTCGCGCGCCGCGGCCAGCGCGGCCGCACGCTCGTGATGAAGGGCAGGCATGGCGTTCATGCCGCCACCCTCCCGGCTCAACAACTTGTTGTCAATGGAACGTTGTCAACGATCTGTTGGCTATGGTCCATGAGCGAGCGGCTCACCTCACCGCAGCTCGGTCGCTCCCAGCGCCGTCAGCAGGAAGGCCGCCTCGAACGCGTATTGCTCCCAGGCGTCGTACCGCCCGCTCTTGCCGCCGTGCCCCGCCACCATCTCGGTGCGCAGCAGGATCGGCCGCGCCTCCTGGTCCTGGGTCGCCACGGCGCGCAGCCGTGCCACCCATTTCGCCGGCTCGGCCACCAGCACGCGGGTGTCGTTGAGGCTGGTCGTCGCGAGGATGGTGGGGTAGGCGACGGGCTGGATGTTCTCGTACGGCGTGTAGGACCGCATGCAGGCGTACGCCGCGGCGTCGTGCAGCGGGTCGCCCCACTCCTCCCACTCGGCCACCGTCAGCGGCAGCGACTCGTCCAACATCGAGGTCAGCGCGTCCACGAAAGGCACGTCCGCGTGGGCCGCGACGAACAGCTCCGGCGCCAGGTTCAGCGTGGCCCCCACCGTCAGGCCGCCCGCGGAGCCGCCCTGGATGGCCAGCCGGTCCGGCGCGCACCAGCCCCGCTCGTGCAGGTGCCGCGCGCAGGCCACCATGTCCGTGAACGTGGTCGGCTTGGCGGCCAGCTTGCCCGCGTCGTACCAGGCCCGCCCCAGCTCCCCGCCACCGCGCACGTGCGCCACGGCGAAGACCACCCCGCGGTCCAGCAGCGAGAGCCGGAAGATGGAGAACCAGGGGTCCATGCTGGCCTCGTACGCGCCGTAGCCGTAGAGGATCACCGGCGCCGTCCCGTCCGGCTCGACCCCGGCCCGGTGCACAAGAGAGAGCGGCACCGCCACCCCGTCCGCAGCCCGCACCCACTCGCGGCGCTGCACGTACGCCGTCGCGTCGTACCCGCCCAGCACCTCCTGCCGCTTCAGCACCGTCCACGCGTCGGTGGCCACGTCGACCTCGGCCAGCGTCTTGGGCGTCACGAACGACTCGTGCAGCACCCGCACCGTGCCCGCCGACCACTCCGGATTCGACTCCGTGCCGATCGCGAACAGCTCCTCGTCCGGCACCAGCGGCGTCGGCTCGCCCAACCCGGGCAGGCCCGGCCCGGTGCGGCGGGCGAGGCGCAGCCGCGGCAGCCCACCCTCCCGCAGGGTCACGACGACGTGCCCGGCGAAGGCCTCCACCCCGAGATAGCGCACCCCGTCGGCCGGGGCCAGCCACGGCAGCCAGTCCTCGCGCGGTATGCCCGGCGCCGGCGCCCAGCTGACCTCGAAGTCGGGCGAGGCGGCGTTGTGCGTCACCAGCAGGCCGTCGCCCGCCGGCTCCACGTCGTACTCCCACCCGCTCACCCGGCCCGCCACCGAGACCAGCACTGGACCCTCCGCCGCCGTCGCCTCCAGCGACCCCAGCCAGCACTCGCTCGTCGTCTTCGAGCCCGCCGCGACGACGAGCCAGCGGTCGTCCCGCGAGCTGCCGATCCCCAGCCAGAACCGCTCGTCGTCCTCCTGCAGCAGCAGCGTGTCCGTCGCCGGATCGGCGCCGATCTCGTGGCGCCACACCTGGTACGGACGCCAGGCCTCGTCCACCCGGGTGTAGACGACGTACGTCGAGTCGGCGGACCACACCAGGCCGTAACCGACCCCGCGCAGGCCCTCGTCGACCACCTGACCATCGGCGATGCGGCGGACCACCACGTCGAACCGTTCGTCGCCCTCGCGGTCCACCGCGAAGGCCACCAGCTCGCCGTCGCTGCTCACCTCGCAGGCCCCAAGCGCGAAGTAGTCCCCACCGCGCGCCTCGACGTCACCGTCGACAAGCACCTGCTCGCCGGGCCAGGGCTGCCCCGGCTCCGGCGCCGGCCGCGGCTGCCCCGGCTCGACCCGTACCCGGCACTCCGCGGCGTACTGCTTGCCCTCCTGGGTGCGCGAGTAGTACCACCAGCCGCGGTAGGCGACCGGCACGGACAGGTCAGTCTCCTTCGTGCGCGCCTTGATCTCGCCGACGATCGCCCGTCGCAGCTCCTCCTGATCCGCAGTGACCGCCGCGCAGTAGGCGTTCTCGGCCTCGAGATGGGCCACCACCTCGGGATCCACGCGATTGCCGGATTTGGCTGCGAGCCATGCATACTCATCGATGGTGCGATCGCCGTGGAGGCAACGCTCGTGGGGGCGAGCGGCGATCTTCGGGGGCGTCGGCATGCCAGCAGGCTACGACGGGCCGCGTCCATGCCCGCACGGGCGTGCCGGTCTCGGTCGGCCCGCCGGGCGGCTCAGCCTGAACGAGGAAGGTCGCCCGTGCGCCACGCACCGACGCTCGACGGCTCCGCATCCGCTCCGTCGCATCGACTCCTGCACGGACGCGTCCTGCTCACCGGCGCGACGGGATTCCTCGGCCAGGCGATCCTCGAACGCCTGCTGTCGGAGCATCCCGCCACGGCGATCGACGTGCTCATCCGGCCAGCGCAGGGCGCCTCGGCGCAGGCCCGGCTCGACGAGCTGACCCGAAAGCCGGCGTTCGCCCCCTGGCGCGCCCGGGTCGGCGACGTCCGGGCCGACGCGATCCTGCGGGATCGCGTGACGGCGCTGCCCGGATCCCTCGGCGACGCCGCCGACCTCCTGGCCAACCGGCCGCCGTACGATGTCGTCCTGCACGCCGCCGGCGACGTGACGTTCCGGCCCTGTCTCACCGACGCCTTCGCGACGAACGTGGCCGGTCCGCAGGCCCTCTACGAGGCACTCTGCGGTGCCGTTGGTGCCGCCGCACCCGCACCCGCACCCGCACCCGCGCCCGCGCCCGCGCCCGCGGCCGCGCCCGACGTCAGGCAGCCGGCTCGGCCGGTGCCGCACATCGTGCACGTGTCGACGGCCTACGTCTGGACCGACCGGGTGCCCTTCGGGCTGGAGACGAGGCTGCCCCACGAGCTGGATTGGCGCGCCGAACTCGAGCACGCCACCCGCAGCGCCGCCGCCATCGGCCAGGCCGCCGACGCTCGCCGCATCTTCCAGACCGTCGCCGGGGCGGGACCCGCGCACCCGCGGCTCGGCGCGGCGCGCTCCCGCTGGGTCCGCGACCGGCTCGTCGCGGAGGGCCTGGAGCGGGCCCGGGAGCGCGGCTGGACCGACGCCTACACCTACACCAAGGCGCTGGGCGAGCGGGTGGCGGAACAGGTCTGCGCGCCGGCGCCGGTGACGATCGTGCGGCCCACCATCATCGAGAGCGCCCTGCACCACCCCTTCCCCGGATGGCTCGACGGTTTCAAGGTGACGGACCCGATGATCGTCGCCTACGCGAAGGGCCGATTGCCGGCCTTCCCCGGGGCTCCCGAGCTCGTGCTCGACATCGTTCCCGTCGACATCGTCGTCAACGCGATCCTCGCGGCGGCGCGCCGACCGCCGACCCCGGGCCGCCCGCGCTATCTGCACGTGGGCACGAGCGTGTCCAATCCGCTGCGCTTGGAGGATCTGCGTCGGATCACGCAGCGCTACTTCGCGGAGCATCCCTGGGCGGACCGGGACGGCCGGGCGGTGCGGCCGCGCCCCTTCCGATTCGTGTCGCCGGCGGCGATGCGGCGCCATCTGACCCGGACGACGCGGTGGACCGAGCGGATCCTGCCGCTGACGAAGCGTCTCCCCCGCGCCATAGGCGGCCCGGCCCGGGCGCGCCTCGTGCGAACCGCGCGGCGGCTCGCCTCGGCCCGCGAGTTCGTCGTCCTGTACGAGCCCTACAGCTGCTCATCGACGCGGTACGACGACGCGGGCCTGCGGGCCCTCGACACGGCCCGGCCGGCGGCCGAACGCCGTCGCGAGCCGCTCGACGTGGCGGCCTGGCGCTGGGAGGACTACCTCGGCGGCGTGCACCTGCCCGCGGTGCGTCGGCTGATGACCGAGTCAACGACCCGTCCCACAGCCCCGGCGCCGCGAGCCGCACCAACCACCGCACCGACGGTCGCACCCGCAGCCGCCGCGGTCGACACGCGCGCGAGCTGAGCGGACTCCGGGTCCGTACCGGGTGCCCGTCACGGCTCGGCCAGGCACGCCGGACTACTCAGTGCGCGGGGGCGGACCAGACCCGCAGGGGCACGTGCCGCGCCGCATGGCGGAAGTCCCGGTCCGTGGTGAGGAGCGTCAGGCCTCGACCGAGGCACAGCTGAGCTATCAGCGCGTCGATCGTGCCGATCTGGACCCCGGCGCGGCGGCAGGTGTTGCGCAGCTCCGCCGCACCCACATGGTCCGCGCGATCGGGCGAGATGAGGGTCAACGCCGCAAACCGGTCGGCGATCTGCTCACGGACTCGCGCTGGCACGGCGCCCTGCAGGACCTCCTGCAGGATCAGGCCTGTCGTCGCGACAAGGTCTCCGCCAGCGAGCGCCCTCCTGAGTTCCTCCACTTCGGGCGCGGTCGAAGCCTCGTCCCGCCGCAGCGCCAGCGACCACACGCTCGTGTCGACCAAGAGCGTCACCGGGACCGCTCGGCCTTGTAGTCGTAACTCTCATCCCAGTCCACCGTCCCGAGCAGTGCGAGGAGCTTGGTCTGCTCGCGACGCGCGATGTACTCCTCCAGGGCCCGGGTCACCGTCGCCTTCTTGGTGCGCTCGCCACCGACGGCGAGCGCGCGGTCGAGCAAGGCGGGGTCGATGGCGAGATTGGTGGCCATGCGCCTACTCTACACATCCGCCCACACATCCGGGTGTGTGACTTGGCCACGGCCTGCGACGGGGTGGACAACCGCTTCCGGTACGTCGTGTTCGGCTACACCCATGACGCACGGCTGGAGGGAGGGCAAGGGGGCCGGGCAGGGTGGTCTGCGGCGCAGGGTGGCTAGTGCACGCCCAGGCAGGACGGACCCAGCAGGGCCTTCAGGTCGCCGAACAGCTCCGGGCTCGCGGTGACGCGCAGCGACTCGTCGAGGCGCATCAGCACGCTGCGGCCCGGCTGGGTGAGCTTGACCTGCACCTCGGTCACCCCCGGGTGCTCGGCGAGGACGTCCTTGAGTCGCTCGGCCAGGCCTTGGGTGGCCCGGGCCAGCGGCAGCGACAGCACGACCGGCCCCCGCGGTCCCTCCTTGATGTCGGGCAGCGTGAAGTCCTGGACGTAGAGGCTCGTGGCGTCGTCGCGTCGGTTGACCCGGCCCCGCACCGTGCAGACCACGTCGGTCGACAGCATGGTGCTGACGGTCACGTAGGTCTTCGGGAAGAACAGGCACTCCACGGCGCCCTCCAGGTCCTCCACCGTGACGATCGCCCACAGCTCGCCGTTCTTGGTCCGCTTCAGCTGCAGGCCGGTGATCAGCCCGGCGATGGTCACGGTCGCCCCGTCGCCGCGGCCGCCCTCCTCGACCGGGACGTTGAGCGCGGAGATCGAGCAGTCGGCGTGCTGGGCGAGGACGTGTTCGATGCCGAACAGCGGGTGGTCGCTGACGTAGAGACCGAGCATCTCCCGCTCGAACGCCAGCTCGGTGGCCTTGTCCCACTCCACGTCCGGGACCGGCGGCAGCCCGGACATGGCGTCCATCACCCCGACGCCACACCCGGCCTCGTCGTCATCGCCGAAGCCGAAGCTGGCGAAGAGGCTGTCCTGCCCGATCGCCTCCTTGCGCTTGACGTCGACCAGCGCGTCGACGTACTGCTCGTGGATCCGCACCAGCCCGTGCCGCGGATGCCCGAGGGCGTCGAACGCGCCCGCCTTGATCAGCGACTCGATCGTGCGCTTGTTGCACACGACGGCGGGGACCTTGTTGAGGAAGTCCGCGAAGCTGGTGAACTCCCCCTTCTCCGCCCGGGTGCGCACGATCGCCTCGACGACGTTGGCCCCCACGTTGCGGACGGCCTGGAGCCCGAACCGGATGTCCTCGCCGACCGCGGCGAAGAACCCGATGGACGAGTTCACGTCCGGGGGCAGCACCTTGATGCCCATCCGACGGCATTCGCCGAGATAGAGGGCGGACTTGTCCTTGTCGTCGCCCACGCTCGTGAGCAGGGCGGCCATGTATTCGGCCGGGTAATTCGCCTTCAGATAGGCGGTCCAATAGGAGACGAGGCCGTACGCCGCGGTGTGCGCCTTGTTGAACGCGTAGTCCGAGAACGGGACCAGAATGTCCCACAGGGTCTTGATCGCCTGCTTCGAATAGCCGTTCTCCAGCATTCCCCGCTCGAACGGGACGAACTCGGCGTCGAGCACCTCCTTCTTCTTCTTCCCCATCGCCCGCCGCAGCATGTCGGCCTTGCCGAGGCTGTAGCCCGCGAGCTTCTGGGCGATCTGCTGGACCTGCTCCTGATAGATGATCAGCCCCTGCGTCATCGACAGGATCTCGGCCAGCGGCTCGGCCAGCTCGGGGTGGATCGGCACGATCTCCTGGCGGCCCGTCTTGCGCAGCGCGTAGTTCGTGTGGCTGTCGGCGCCCATCGGGCCGGGCCGGTAGAGCGCGAGCGCCGCCGAGATGTCCTCGAAGTTGTCCGGCTGCATCAGGCGCAGCAGCGAGCGCATCCCGCCGCCGTCGAGCTGGAAGACGCCGAGGGTGTCGCCGCGCTGCAACAGCTTGTACGCCGCCTCGTCGGTCATGTCCTTGGACAGGACATCGAGATCGATGTCCTCGCCCCGGTTGGCCTTCACGTTCGCCAGGGCATCGTCCAGGATGGTGAGGTTGCGCAGCCCGAGGAAGTCCATCTTGACCAGGCCGAGGTTCTCGCAGCTCGGGTAGTCGAACTGCGTGATGATCTGGCCGTCCTGCTCCCGCTTCATGATCGGGATGACGTCCATCAGCGGCTCACTCGACATGATGACGCCGGCCGCGTGCACGCCCCACTGCCGCTTCAGGCCCTCCAGCCCGAGGGCGGTGGCGACCACCTCCTGGGCCACCGGGTCGCTGTCGTGCAGGTCCCGGAAGTCCTGCGCCTCGGCGTACCGCTTGTGCGCGGGATCGAAGATCCCGGCCAACGGGATGCCCTTGCCCATGATGTCGGGCGGCATCGCCTTCGTGAGCTTCTCGCCCACCGCGAACGGATGGCCGAGCACCCGCGCGGAGTCCTTGACGGCCTGCTTGGCCTTGATGGTTCCGTACGTGACGATCTGGGCGACGCGGTCGGCGCCGTACTTGTCCGTCACGTACTTGATGACCTCGCCGCGCCGGCGCTCGTCGAAGTCGACGTCGAAGTCCGGCATCGAGGGGCGCTCGGGATTGAGGAAGCGCTCGAAGATCAGGCCGTGCGGGACCGGATCGAGGTCGGTGATCCGCATCGCGTAGGCGCACATGCTCCCCGCGCCGGAGCCGCGGCCCGGGCCGACCCGGATGCCGTTGTTCTTGGCCCAGTTGATGAAGTCGGCGACCACGAGGAAGTAGCCGGCGTAGCCCTTGCCGATGATGACCTGCTGCTCGAACTCGGCCTGCTTGCGGGCGTAGTCGGGGATCCCGGCCGGGAACCGCGCGCAGGCCGCGCTCGACCTCCTTGATGAACCAGCTCGTCTCGTCCTCGCCGTCCGGGCAGGGGAAGCGCGGCATGTATTTGCCGGTCTCCTCGACGAAGTCGATCTCGCACCGCTCCGCGATGGCCAAGGTGTTGTCGCAGGCCTGCGGGAGTTCGCGCCACAGGTGGCGCATCTGCTCGGGGCTCTTGAGGTAGAACTCGTCCGCGTCGAACTTGAACCGGTTCGGGTCCATGAGCGTGCTGCCGGACTGCACGCACAGCAGCGCCGCGTGGGACTTGGCGTCCTCGGCGTTGGTGTAGTGCAGGTCGTTGGTGGCGACCAGGGGCAGCTGCAGCTCCTTCGCCAGGCGCAAGAGGTCGCGCTGGACGGCCCGCTCGATGTCGAGGCCGTGGTCCATGACCTCGCAATAGAAGTTCTCGGCGCCGAAGATGTCGCGAAAATCGCTCGCCGCCTGGAGCGCCTGCTCGTACTGCCCGAGCCGCAGCCGCGTCTGCACCTCGCCGCTGGGGCAGCCCGTGGTGGCGATGATCCCCTGCCCGTAGGTCTGCAGGAGCGCGCGGTCCATCCGCGGCTTGAAGTAGTAGCCCTCCAGGCTCGCCAGCGAACACAGCCGAAAGAGGTTGTGCATGCCGGCGTTGTCCTTGGCCCACATCGTCATGTGGGTGTACGACCCGGCGCCGGAGACGTCGTCCCGGGTGCCGTCGCCCCACTTGACCCGGGTCTTGTCGGTGCGGTGCGTGCCCGGCGTCAGATAGCCCTCGATGCCGATGACCGGCTTCACCCCGTATTTGGCGGACTTCTTCCAGAACTCGTACGCCCCGAAGATGAAGCCGTGGTCGGTCGTCGCCAGGGCCGGCATCCCCATCCTGGCGGCCGCCGCGAACAGGTCGTCGATGCGGGCGGCACCGTCCAGCATCGAGTATTCGGTGTGATTGTGCAGGTGGGCGAAGCCCGTACCGATCAGCGAGGTGGGGCTGGCGGGGGCGGCTGGCGTGCTCGACATGGTCCGCCGAGTCTACGTCGCGCGACCGACAGCGGCCGTCCGCCGCGGAGCCGTCCCAGGACGTACGGCGTGCCGGCGCGGCGCCCTTCGGCAGGATCCGCGCCGCCCGCCCAATCCTCCCCCCGCGTGACCGCCGGGCCCCGGCGTCCGGGCGACCGCAATGCGGGGCCTGACCGATTTCCTTGCCGCGGTGTATTTTTCGCGCCGCCCGGGGCTCTGAGAGGTCGTCCCCCCTGTTAACCCTGTACACGACAAAGGATTCCGCGCCATGCCCAGCCTCCCTCTTCGCCGTACCGCCGCCTCCCGCCTGCTGGCCCTGAGCGCCGCCGGCCTGGTTACCGGGCTCGCTGTCGTCGCCCCGCCGGCCGCCCAGGCCTGGGCCGGCGAGTGGGCCGTCGCGACCGACCAGTGCGGCAAGAAAGACACCTTCACCATCCACGGCGAGTACTCCGGCAAGATCTAAGAGACCGTCGCCGACGAGGCCCACATGGTGGCCGAGTACACCACCGAGACCGGCAAGGTCACCTGGCACAACGACGCCTGGAAGGCGGCCAACCCGGACGCCGCCAACGGCTACCTGCCCGCGTCGGACCCCGGCAACGGCCGGCTCATCGTGGCCGTCCCCGCCGCGGCGTACCACCGGGGGACCGCCCGCATCGAGACCCGCAACGACCCCAGCGCGCCGTACCCCTGGTTCGGCGTGCCCGCGGCGACCCTCATCCTCAACGCCACCAACCGGACGTGTTCCTACTCGGAGTACCACGTCCACCAGGGCCAGACCAGCAACGCCAGCGGTCGCGGGGACACCCGGATCCGCATCGAGGCGCTGCGGGGCGTCGACTACTACTACGTCGCGGTGCCGGCCACCCAGCCCTGGCCGACCTCGCGGGCCGGCGGGATCGGCGTCCCGCGGGCGAAGGCCGGGGAGCTCTGGCGGGTCCTCGACCTGCCCGCGCCGAGCACGCCCATGCGCGTCACCGTGTTTCCGGTGGCCCGGAACGGCGCCACGCTCGCGGATGCCACGCCCAAGCAGCTGTCCGTCGACGGCCGCAAGCTCGCCCAGCTCCCCTCCGTGGGCACCGGCGGCGCTCCGCAGGGACGACCGGGAGCGGTGCTCGTCAACCTGGTGGACCGGACCTGGCGCAACGCGCCCGCGTTCGACGTCTACTGCCGGTTGACCGGGCTGCCGGCGGGGGCGACCTTCACCCCCGGACCCGGCGCTGAAGGGCGACCTGGCGGGCTACCGACGCGCCAAGCTCGAGACGATCCCCGGCCCGCAGTTCACGGGCCTGTTCATCCCCTCCCAGGGCGCCCTGACCATGGACTACCGGGTCGTGCTCCATGACGGTTACCGCCCCGCGCCGGAAACCCGGCCGGAGGACTTCCCGACCAAGGGCACGCTGACTTTCCCCAGGCCCTGACCCGGGCGAGCAGGCGGCTCAGGCGGACAAGACGTCCAACGCCCGCTGGAGGTCCTCGGGATAGGTGCTGGTGAACGTCACCCAATCCCCCGAGCCGGGGTGCTCGAAGCCGAGCCCGGTGGCGTGCAGCCACTGCCGGTCCAGCCCGAGCCGCTTGCTCAGCACCGGGTCGCAGCCGTAGAGCGGGTCCCCGCAACAGGGGTGCCGCACGGCCGCGAAGTGGACGCGAATTTGATGGGTCCGGCCCGTCTCCAGATGGACCTCCAGCAGGCTCGCGGGACCGAACGCCTCGACCACCTCGTAGTGCGTGACCGCGGGCTTGCCGGACTTCATCACGGCGTACTTGTAGTCGTACGCCGGGTGCCGCCCGATCGGTGCGTCGATGGTGCCGACCACCGGATCGGGGAGGCCCTGCACCAGCGCGTGGTAGGTCTTGTCCACGGTGCGATTGCGGAACGCCCGCTTGAGCATCGTGTAGGCGTATTCGCTCTTGCACACGACCATCAACCCCGACGTGCCCACGTCCAACCGGCTCACGATGCCGCGGCGCTCGCTCGCGCCGCTGGTCGAGATTCGGTAGCCGGCCGCGGCCAGGCCACCCACGACGGTGGGCCCGGACCAGCCCACGCTGGGGTGCGCGGCCACGCCGACCGGCTTGTCGACCACGACGATGTGGTCGTCGTCGTGCACGATCCGCATGCCCGGCACGGGCTCGGCGATCACCTCCAGCCCGGGGGGCTGCCCCGGCTCCGGCAGGCTCACCTCGAGGAGGGCACCCCCGCGCAGGCGGTCCGACTTCGCGACCGAGCGGCCGTCGAGCCGGACCCTCCCGTCCGCTGCCAGGTCCGCCGCCTTCGTGCGGGACAGGCCGAACAGCCGCGCGAGGGCGGCGTCCACGCGTTCGCCCTCCAGCCCGTCCGGCACGGGCAGCGTGCGCACGTCAGGCACGCGGGCCGCCGGTCTCGCCCGCCGGTACGTCGGGCGCGGTGGGACGCCGCAGCGACGCGCCGGGCTCGTCGCGGCCGAAGGCGCCGACACCGGCCATCGTGGCGCCCGCCACCAGCACGGCCGCAGCGACGATCGCCGAGTCGGCGATGTTGAAGATGGGCCAGTGCGGCAGCTCCAGGAAGTCCACGACGTGGCCCACGCCGAACCCCGGCTCCCGCGTCAGTCGATCGGTGAGATTGCCCAGGGCGCCGCCGAGGGCCAGGCCACCGCCGACGGCCCAGGCCTTTGACCGTAGGCGGGGGGCCACGGCGAGGATGCCGACGGCTACGGTCGCCTGAATGATCGTGAACACCCAGGTCGCGCTGGTCCCGAACGAGAAGGCGGCGCCCGGGTTGAAGATCAGGTGCAGCTGCAGGACCTCCCCCAGCCAGGGTTGCCGCACCCCGGGGGTGAGATTCTCCAGGGCCCAGGTCTTGGTGACTCGGTCGAGCGTGTAGACGAGCACCGCGATCGCCAGGACCCCGAACAGCCAGCTGAGCGAGACGCGGGGGCGCCGCGGGTGGGCCCGCGCCGCGGTGCCGTGATCGGCGTCGCTAACGTTCAGCGCCGTTCCTGCTTCTGCTTGCACGAGACGCACAGCGTGGCGCGCGGAAATGCCTGCAGGCGAAGCTTCCCGATGGGCTGCGCGCAGCTCTCGCACGACCCGTAGGTGTGGTCCACCAGCCGCTCCAGCGCCCGCTCGGTCTGTGCCAGCAGCGTCCGCGAGTTGTTGGTCAGCGTCAGTTCCTGCTCTCGCTCCAGGACCTTGCCCCCGGTATCTGCCGAGTCGTCCCCCGAGCCCCCGCCGTAGTCCCGCATCAGGTCCTGCAGGTCCATCTCCGACTCGGCCAGGTCCTGTTCCAGGCGCTCCTTCTCGGCGAAGAGTTCGGTGCGGACCTCATCCAAGTCGGCCGCGGTCCATGGCTCCTCGCCGTCGCGAAGCGGCAGCCACGACAGATCGTCGTGCTGCGGCGCGTCCGTCGCCGGTTGCTTGGTCCCGGGCATCACTACCTCGCTCATCGTTACGCAACTGACCGGTTTCGATCAGTGGAGGACAGGATAGACCTTCGGGGCCGCTGGTGCGGACAAGCGTGCAGGTCCTCGCCCCGATCGACGTACCCCTCGGTCGGCCCTACTCCCCCGCCTCCGCGGCCTCGGCGGCCTCAGCGGAGCTGTCGCCCTCCTGGTCCGGCCGGCCGGCGTCGTCGGGGGCGACGGAATCCGCCGTCGTCAACGAGTGCAGCTGACCCTCGAGGAACGTGCGCAGTCGGGCGCGGTAGTCCTGCTCGAACTGGCGCAGCTCCGAGATCCGCGCGGTAAGCGCCGACTGGGTGCGCTCCAGCTCCTCCACGATCGTCTGACGCTTCTGCTGAGCCTCGGCCAGCATCCCGGTGGAACGCTCGCGGGCCTCCGTGATCAACCGCTCGTGGGTCTCGTTGGCCTCGCTGACCAGCCGGTCGTGCTCGCTCTGCGCCGTGCTGAGCAGCTCGGCGTGGCGCGCCTCGGCCGTGCCGATGAGCTCGTCGTGACGGCTCTGCGCCTCGCCGACCAACCGGTCGCGCTGGTCGGTCGCCTCGGCCAGCATCTGGTCGCGCTGACCCGTCGCGTCGGCGAGCATGGCCTCGCGCTGTTGAGTCGCCTCGCCGAGGAGACGATCGTGCTCGGCCTTGCCTTGGGAGACATATTCGTCGTGCAGCTTCTGGGCCATGGCGATGACCCCGGCCGCATCCGCAGCGCCCGCGGGCGTCGGGGCCACCAGCGGTGCCGGCGCCGCACCGTCCGCCGCCGGGGCAGCGTCCGAGGCCCGCGCCTCGTCGGCCGCCTGCGCCGCGGCCGCGGCCGCTCGTTCGGCGTCCTCCGCGTCGGCGTTGGCCTTGGCGATCCGGTCCGCGGCCTCCTTCTCGGCCTGCTCGGCGCCGCTGCGGGCCTTGGCGATGCGCTCCTCGGACTCGCGTTGGATCCGTTCCACCTCTGCCTTGGCCGCCGCCTCGGCCTCGAGGACCGCCGTGTCGTCGGCCCCCGCGGGGCCGCCGGGGGCCGGCCGCGCGACGTCCTGGATGACGCCCCCACCCGAGTCGATCTTGCGGCGCAACTCGGCGTTCTCCCCCAACAACCGGCGCAGCTCCACCACGACCTCGTCAAGGAAGTCGTCCACTTCCTGCTCGTCGTAACCACGCCGGAACTGCGTGGCTGTGAAGTTCTTGTTCAGGACATCTTCGGGCGTGAGCGCCATGTCGTCCCCTCGTTCGGACCGGTGTGTAGACAGGTGGTGGACACTCGCCAGGGTACCCGGGACAGCGAGTCCCAACGCACTCGCCCGGGCGTGTCGCGGGGCCTGGATAGCGCTCTGATCTGGACAGTCGTCACGTTCGGGGGACTTGGACGGGTGTCCAACTACGGCTCGGGCGAGCCGCCTAGGCCACGAGCCCGCGCAGCAGATAGACCGCGAAGATGACCACCATGAACGACAGGTCGAGGGCGACCCCGCCGAGGCGCAGGGGCGGGATCACCTTGCGCACGGCGCGCAGCGGCGGGTCCGTGGCGCTGTAGACCGCCTCGGCCACCACGAGCAGCGGCCCCCGGGGACGCCAGTCCCGCGCGAACATCTGGATCCAGTCGAAGACGAGCCGGATCAGCAGCAGCATCAGATAGATGTTGAGCAGCCAGGCAATCAAGAGACGCGCGGTGGTCATGACCTCAAGTATCGACGACGGGGCGCCCGGGCCCGGCATCGGGCCCCGGGCGCCCCGGGCGTGTCTGCCTGGTCCGGCGTGCCAGCACTGGCTCAGCTCTGGTTGAACAGCCCCCGGCCGGCCTTGGAGGTCTCGCCGTCCTCGCTGGTGATCTCGACGTTGGCCGGGGAGAGCAGGAACACCTTGTTGGTCACGCGCTCGATGGCGCCCTGCAATCCGAACACCAGGCCCGCCGCGAAGTCCACCAGCCGCTTCGCGTCCGAGTCGTCGAGGTCGGTGAGGTTCATGATGACTGGGGTGCCCTCGCGGAACGCCTCCCCGATGCTGCGCGCGTCGTTGTAGGTCCGCGGGTGAATGGTGGTAATGCGATTCACTGCGCTGACCTCCACCTCGTTGATCACCTGAGCGACCGGGGCCCGGCGCAGCGGGGTCACTTCGGCGTGGTGCACGGGCTCCAGGTCGTGATCCTCATCCTGCAGCGCGACCGCGGTGGCGCCGTGCGACACGGGCGCCCCGCTCATCGGTCGCTCGGCGCGGACCGGCGGCAGGTCGCGAGCGTCGTCATCCTCGAACCGTCGGTCGTCGTCACGAAGCCCGAGGTAGACGCTCGCCTCGCGGAAGAAACCCATGGTCTTGCTCCTTTAAGCTCACCGGTCGCACGATCGACGCCGGGCGGCAAGGCCGCCGATCGGTTGGCTCGAAACTATCTGGTCAGCGGGCGCGAACCCAGGATTGCGCTCCCGACACGCAGGTGTGTCGCCCCATGCCGCACGGCCTGCTCCAGGTCCGCCGACATCCCGGCCGAGATCGCCCGGGCCTCCGGATGGGCGACGCGCAGCTCGCTCGACACCTCGGCCAGCCGCGCGAACGCGGCGTCGGGATCGGCCTGCAGGGGCGCGACCGCCATCACGCCACGCAGCCGCAGGCCCGGCGTCGCCGCCACCTCACCCGCCAGCGCCAGGACCCCCTCGGGCGCGACGCCGCCGCGGCCTTCGGTGCCGTCCAGGGACACCTGGATGAGGACGTCGAGCTCCCGCGCGGCGCGCCGGGCGCCCTTGGCCAACGCCGCGACCAGCCGGTCCCGATCGAGGGAGTGCACGACGTCGGCGTACGACGCCACCGAGCCCGCCTTGTTCGTCTGCAGTTGGCCGATGAAGTGAGTGGTCAGCGCGGCCCGGCCCGACGGATCCGCGGCGCCGAGCTCGGCGAGCTTGCGGGCCGCCTCCTGGTCCTTGTTCTCGCCGATGTCGCGGACGCCGAGCTCAGCCAGGAGCCGCAGGTCGCTCGCTGGGAAGAACTTGGTCACCACGACCAGCGTTATCGTGGCCGGGTCCCGGTCTTCGGCCGCACAGGCCGTGTCGATGCGACGGCGTACGGCTGCGAGTCCCGCGGCCAATTGGCCGGCCCGCTCCCGCGCGGCCCCGTCGGGGGCGGTTCCGCTGCCGGCCATCACCCGGCACTCCGTACGACGACGCCGGCGAACCGGCCCGTCACGGGCGTGCGACGGTACGAATACAGGTGCGGGGACTCGCGCGTGCAGCCGGGGACCCACGCGATCGAGGCCACGCCGGCCTCCCGCAGTTGCGCCACGACACCCGAGGCCACGTCCAGCGCCGGCGTGCCTGTCCAACTGACGGTGGCGCTCACCGGCGCGACGGCCGCGCCCTGCGCCCGCATCGTGTCGGGCACCTCGTAACAGCGCCCACACACCGAGGGCCCGACGGCCGAGACGATGTCGGTCGCTCCCGCCGCGCGCATCGCCGCGACCACAGCGGGCACCACGCCCGCGATCATCCCCGGCCGGCCCGCGTGCGCGACCGCGACCACGCCCGCGGCGGGGTCGGCGAGCAGGACCGGCACGCAGTCGGCGACCATGACGGCCAAGGCCAGGCCGGGCTCGACGGTCACCATGGCATCCGCTTCGTCGGGCGCGGCCCCCGCACCCCACGGGCCGCACACGGTCGCGACCCGGGCGCCGTGTACCTGATTCATGAACACCAGCCGCTCCGGAGCCAGCCCGAGGTCGGCGGCGAGCAGCTCCCGGTTGGCCCGAACGGCGGCAGGGTCGTCGCCGACATGCTCGGCGAGGTTGAGTCCCGCGTGCGGGCCCACGCTGACCCCGCCCGGGGCACGAGTGAAGCCCCACCGCACCGCGGCGCGGCCGCCCTCGGCCGGCAGGGTCAGCGTCCATTCCCACACGCGGGCCACTGTACGTCGCCCCCGGGCGCGCCTTCACGGCGGCGACGCCGCCCCGGGAGAGCGCAACGACGCCGGGCCCCCGTCGATCGGGGACCCGGCGTCGGTCATCGCGCAGTCGGTGCGCGGGTTACTTCAGGAAGTCCGGGACGTCCAGGTCGTCCGCGTCGTCGAAGGTGACGGTGCGCGGCGGCCGTACGGCGTCCTGGCGCGCCGGCTGCCGGGCGGGTTCCGGCTGGCGAGCCGGGTCGGAGACGCGGACCGGCTCCTGCTGGCGCTCGAGACGCTCCGGGCGCTCGCGCGGGGGCTCGGCCTGGCGCATGGGCGCCGCGGCGGGCACGGGCTCCGGCTGGCGGGCCGGCTGCGGCGCGGGGGCCACCTGCCCGGGCATGCGCTGCGGCGGGGTGACCGGCATGGTCGGCGGCTGCATCGGACGCTGCGGCGGCTGCTGCGCGGGACGCTGCTGCTGCGGGGGCATCTGGCGCTGCTGGGGCTGCGAGGGCACCTGGGAGATGCCGCCGAGCTGGCGGTCGCTGCCCCGCTGGGGGGTGCCGCTGTCGAAGCCGGCCGCGATCACGGTGACGCGCACCTCGTCGCCGAGGGCGTCGTCGATGACCGCACCGAAGATGATGTTGGCCTCGGGGTGCGCGGCCTCCTGGACCAGGCGGGCGGCCTCGTTGATCTCGAAGAGGCCGAGGTCGCTGCCGCCCTGGATGGAGAGCAGGACGCCGTGCGCGCCGTCGATGCTGGCCTCCAGCAGGGGGCTCGAGATGGCCAGCTCCGCGGCCTGCACCGCCCGGTCCTCGCCGCGAGCGGAACCGATGCCCATGAGCGCGGACCCGGCGCCCTGCATGACCGACTTGACGTCGGCGAAGTCCAGGTTGATCAGACCGGGGGTGGTGATGAGGTCGGTGATGCCCTGCACGCCGGAGAGCAGCACCTGGTCGGCGCTGCGGAACGCGTCCAACATGCTGACGGCCCGGTCGCTGATCGACAGGAGCCGGTCGTTCGGGATGACGATGAGGGTGTCGACCTCCTCGCGCAGGGTGCCGATGCCGGACTCCGCCTGATTCGCCCGGCGCCGCCCCTCGAACGTGAACGGGCGCGTGACGACGCCGATGGTCAGCGCGCCGATGCCCTTGGCGATCTTCGCCACGACCGGCGCGCCGCCGGTGCCCGTGCCGCCGCCCTCGCCCGCGGTGACGAAGACCATGTCGGCCCCCTTGAGGGCCTCCTCGATCTCCTCCGCGTGATCCTCGGCCGCCCGCCGACCCACCTCGGGGTCGGCCCCGGCACCCAGGCCGCGGGTGAGCTCGCGACCCACGTCCAGCTTGAGGTCGGCGTCGCTCATGAGCAGGGCCTGTGCGTCGGTGTTGATGGCGATGAACTCGACGCCCTTCAACCCGACCTCGATCATGCGGTTGATCGCGTTGACGCCGCCGCCACCGATCCCGACGACCTTGATCACGGCCAAGTAGTTCTGGGGTGCTGCCACGGCGGGAGCCTCATTCCTGATCGATGGTGGTGCGAGGTGCTGCTGCGAGGTGCTGCGTGGGCGCTCGCGGAGGGACGCCACATCGAAGAGCGCACGGACGCTCAAGGTCGGCAACATCGTACGTCACGATCCGCGGGACTCAAGTCGGTCGACCACCCCGAAGGGTGGCCTCACCTTCGACTAGAGATTGAGGGCATCCCCATTCACGAGATGACGGGCGAATCGGGCGCACTCACGTTGATGGTCTTGATCCCCTTTTGATGCAGGAGCGCGGCCATCGTGACCGCCTTCCGGCGACCGTCCGAGGGGCCGCCCCATTGGACCGTGACGCCGTCGATCACGAACCGCACATCATCCGGAGAGGTCGCGGTCACGCTGCTCACCTTGGCTCGCTGACCAGCATCGAGGGCCGCCAGCACCCCGGCAGCCGAGCGCACCTCACGCGCGTTGTCGGGGTGCGCCACCGTGGCCGGCGGCACCCCCTGGGGCGGGGCGTCGACCGGTGCGTAGACGACCCCGTCAGCGTCGACAAGCTGAAGCGGACCTTGAGCCATTTTCAAGGCCAGCACGGGGGTCCGCACCACCACCGAAACGGTCAGCCGGTCGGGCCAGTCGCGGATCACGTCGACCCGGGAGAAGGCCGGCACCCCAGCCAGGTCGCGCTGCACCGCAGCACTATCAACCTTGACCAGAGGTTGACCTAGCTCCCGGTCCGCCACTCGATGGACCGCGGCCTGCTGGCCAGCGTCCCCACCCACAACGTTGACCGAGTTCACCCGCAGCCAGGGGCCCGCCAGGAAGAGCCACAACACCAGCGCTGCGGCGACGACGACGCCGACGGACACCCCGACGACCCGCCGAAAGGTCGCGCCCCGGCGGACCCGCGTGGCGCCCTCGCGTACGGAGGCGCCCACCACGTGCAAAGCGGGACGCGCGCGGCGCTCGGGTCGCCGACCGGGAGCTATTCGCGCCGAACGGTCGTGCGGACGGACTCGTTGGTCAACCACAGTGCGCGCCCTCCAGCCGACGCAGGAGCTGCGGACCAATCGCGGTGATATCCCCGGCGCCTACGGTCAGCACCAGGTCGCCCGACTCGGTCAGGTGTTCGAGTCGCTCGGCCAGGTCATTCTTGTCCGGCACGTAGCTGACCGCCGCCCGCCCGTGCCGGCGTACCGCATCGGCGACGAGCGCTCCGCTCACCCCCGCGACGGGCTCCTCGCGCGCGCCGTACACGTCGGTCACGACCACGACGTCAGCGGGCGCCAGCGCCGCGCCGAAGGCGTCGGCGAAGTCCCGCGTCCGGGAGTACAGGTGCGGCTGGAAGGCCACCACCAGCCGCCCCGGCCGAGCCAGCCGACTCGCCGTGGACACGACCGCGGCCACCTTCCCCGGGTTGTGCGCGTAATCGTCCACCACCCGCACCCCCGAGGCCGCGCCCTTGGCTTCGAAGCGGCGGCGGGCGCCCCGGAACGAGCCCAACCCGGCCAGGACGGCCGCAGGGTCGACGCCCAGGCCGCGCGTCGCCGCCACATAGGCGGCCGTGGCGTTGAGCAGGTTGTGGATGCCGGGCACGTCGAGGGCCAGCGACCGACGCCCCTGGCCTTCCACCAGGTCCACCCGCGAGGCCAGCCCGTCGAAGGCGGGCTCCACCAGGCGGACGTCGGCGCTGGGGGACTCGCCGTACGTCACGACGCGCAGCCCGGTCGCCGCCGCGCGCTCGGCGAGCCGGGCCGAGCCCGCGTCGTCCGCGCAGGCGACGAGGAGCCCCCCGGGCAGGACGGTGGCGGCGAACGCGGCGTAGGCCTCCTGCACGGCCTCGAACGTGCCGTAGAAGTCGAGGTGATCCGGCTGCACGTTGGTGACCACGGCGACCTGCGGGTGGTAGACGAGGAAGGTCCCGTCGCTCTCGTCCGCCTCCGCGACGAAGGAGTCGCCGCCCCCCAGGGCCGCGTTGGTCCCCGTGGCGAGCAGCTCACCGCCGATCGCGTACGACGGGTCCGCCCCCGCGGCGGTCAGCGCCGTGGCGAGCATCGCGCTCGTCGTGGTCTTGCCGTTGGCGCCGGCGATCGCCACCGACCGGCGCCCCCGCATGAGCGCCGCCAGGGCCTGTGACCGGTGCAGGATGCGCAGCCCGCGCCGCCGCGCCTCGGCCAGCTCGACGTTCTCCTCGCGGATGGCCGAGGACACCACGACGGTGTCGACGCCGTCCAGGTGGGCCGGGTCGTGCCCGACCCACACCCGCACGCCCTCCGCGGCCAGCGCGGTGAGCACGTCCGAGTCCTGTTGGTCGGCCCCCGACACCGGTACCCCGGCCACCACGAGGAGGCGGGCCACCGCGGACATCCCGGCCCCACCCACCGCGAGGACGTGCACGTTTCCCAGCTCGGCGGCGGTCGGGACCGGGGCGTCGAGGTCGAACCGGGGCTTCATCGATGACCCTCGGCGGCCGCTTCCGCGACCAGGTCGGCCAGCGCCTCGTCGGCGTCTCGACGGCCCAGCGCCGCGGTGGCGCTCGCCATCCGCGCCAGCCGCGCCGGGTCGCCGGCGAGCGGCAGGACCGTCTCGCGGACCCAGTCGGGCGTGACCCGCGCGTCCTCCACGAGCAGGCACGCGTCGGCGGCGACGAGCTCGGCCGCGTTGAACCGCTGCTCGCCGTTGCCGATGGGCAGCGGGACGAAGACCGCCGGCAGGCCGACCGCTGCCACCTCGCACACCGTGTTGGCACCCGAGCGACACACGACCAGGTCGGCCGCGGCGTAGGCGAGATCCATGCGGTCGGCGTACGGGATCACGACGTACGGCGCGCCCCCCGCCGACCCCGACCCGGAGCCGGTCTCGGGGACGAACTCCTTGCCCAGGCCGGTGACGTGGATCACCTGCACCCCGGCGGCCGACAGGTCCGCCGCGGCACCCGCGAAGGCACCGTTGAGCCGGGCCGCACCCAGCGACCCCCGGTGACGAGCAGCGTCGGCGACTCGGGGCGCAGCCCGAACGCGGCCCGCGCCTCGGCGCGCCGGGCCGCGCGATCGAGGGTCGCGATCTCGGGGCGCAGCGGCATCCCCACGACCCGTGCGTGCCGCAGGGCGGTGCCCGCGAAGGTCGTCCCGACGTACGGCGTCAGCCGCGCCCCCAGCCGATTGGCCAGCCCGGGCCGGGCGTTCTGCTCGTGCACGACGATGGGGATGCGCCGGGCGCGGGCGGCGAGATAAGCGGGCGAGGAGACGTAGCCGCCGAAGCCCACCACCACCTCCGCGCCGGCCTCGTCGAGGGCCGCCCCGGCGGCGTCCACGGCGGCCTTGAGTGCCCCGGGGAGCCGCAGCGCGGCCGCCGAGGGTTTGCGCGGGAAGACCACCTTGGGGATCGTCGCCAGCGCGTAGCCGCGCTCGGGCACGAGCCGAGCCTCCAGGCCCGCTTGGGTGCCGAGCGCCACGATCCGCACCTGGGGATCGCGCCGGCGCAGGCAGTCGGCGAGGGCCAGCAGCGGCGAGACGTGCCCCGCGGAGCCGCCCCCCGCCAGGACGACGGAGCGCGGCCCGCGGGCGGCGCTCAGGGGCAAGGGTTCCGGCACAGATTCCGGCGCGGGTCCGGGCGCGTCGGCGGTCGCGGGGGGCACGTCGGGGGTGGCCGGCGTCATCGAGTGCGCTTCCGTAGCGGGGACATGACCGACAGGGACCGGGCCAGGACGCGGGGCCGGCCGGCGAGGGCGCGGGCGCAGGCCGGCTCGCTGCGGGCGAACGAGATGACCATCCCGAGGCCCAGCAGCGTGGTGATCAACGCGGACCCCCCGGCGGAGACGAGCGGCAGCGGCACGCCGATGACCGGAAGCAGGCCGAGCACGGCGCCGATGTTGACCACCGACTGGACGACGATCCATCCCATCACGCCGGCCGTGGCGATGCGGACGAACCGGTCGTCGGTCTGCAGGATCACCCGGTAACAGGCGTAGGTGATGAGCCCGATGAGCAGCAGGATGGTCAGCGTACCGACCAGGCCGAGCTCCTCCCCGATGATCGCGAAGATGAAGTCGTTGTGTTGCTCGGGCAGCCAGCCCCACTTCTCGCGGCTGGCGCCGGGACCCTGGCCGAGCAGCCCTCCGTCGGCGAGGGCGAAGGCGCCGTTCTTGGACTGCCAGCACAGGGCGTCGTCCGAGTTTGTGTCGCAGCTCAGCCAGCTCGTGATGCGCGCCATGCGGTTCTGGCTGGCGCGGGCCATGATGAGCACGAGCACCGCGCCGCCGGCGGCGGCGAAGCCGAACAACCGGGCCGATAACCCGGACGTCCACAGGATCGAGAAGAGGATCCCGATCAGCACGATCGTCGTCCCGAGGTCGCCTCCCGCAAGGACCAGCGCGATGACGAGGCCCGCCGCTGGGACCAGGGGGATGACCGCGTGTCGCCAATCGCCCAGCAACCGCCGCTTGACGGTGAGGATGTGCGCCCCGTAGAGGATGATGCCGAGCTTGCCGAACTCGCTCGGTTGCACGCTGAAGCCGCCGAACCGCAGCCAGTTGCGGTTGCCGAGAACCTCATGGCCGAGGCTGGTGAAGACGAGCAGCTGCATGACGATGGCCCCGGCGATCACCCCCACGCCCAGCCGCTGCCAGGTGCGCACGGGGAGCCTGCTGACGACCACGGCACCGACGACGCCGATCGCCGCGAACTTGGCCTGGTTCAGGCCCACCGTGAACATGGAGTTGTTGTCCCGCAGCGAGGACACGCTGGAGGCCGAGAGCACCATGATCAGGCCGATGCCGAGGAGTGCGGAGATGGAGCCGACTAAGAGGTAGTACGTCGATAGCGGGCTGTCCAGGCGTGCCAGCAGCGGATGCGGCTCCGGCGGCCGCCCCCCTGCCTGGTCCGCGTCGGGCGCGGGGGCCGCGGTCGCCCCCGCCAACGCCCCCTCGCGGCGATCGGTACTCGTCGTCACGTCAGCTCGCCCCTCGCGTGCTCGATCCGGCTCGATGTTGCTCGACATGCTCGATCCTGCGCTCGGTCCGGCGGTGGGCCTTCCCCTCGGCCCGCCAGGTCAGTCCGCCAGACCGAGGTGGTGGCGGACGGCGCCCGCGAAGGCGTCCCCCCGGGCCCCGTAGTGGGGGAACATGTCCATCGACGCGGCGGCCGGCGCCAGCAGCACCACGTCGCCGGCCTGGGCGAACTCGGCCGCCCTCGCGACGACGAGGTCCATGGCACCAGTGTCCGTCGCCGCGACGTCGACCACGGGGACCTGCGGCGCGTGTCGAGCGAGCGCGGCGGCGATCTGTGAACGGTCACGGCCGATCAGGACGACCGCGCGCAGCCGATCGGCCCGGTCCCGGACGAGGTCGTCCACGTCGGCCCCCTTGAGCAGGCCGCCGGCGATCCACACGACGGAGGGATAGGCCGCGAGCGAGGCGGCCGCCGCGTGCGGGTTGGTGGCCTTGCTGTCGTCGACCCAGGTGATCCCGTCCTGGGTGGCCACCTCGGCGATGCGGTGGGCGTCGGGGCGGAAGCCGCGCAGCCCGTCGCGCACCGCGGCCGGGGGGACGCCCACGGCGCGGGCGAGCGCGGCGGCGGCGAGGGCGTTGGCGACGTAATGCGGTGCGGGGTCCGTGGCGCCGCGGCGCAGATCCGCCAGGGTGCCCAGCTCGGCGGCCGACGTCTGGCGTTCCGCGACGTACGCCCGGTCCGCGAGCACGTCGTCGACCAGGCCCACCATGCTGACCGCCGGCACCCCGAGGGTGAAGCCGATCGCGCGGCAGCCGTCCTGCACCTCGGCGTCGCGCACCATCTGCTCGGTGGCGGGATCCTGGACGTTGTAGACGCAGGCGACCTTGGTGTGGGCATAGACGCGGGCCTTGTCCGCCGCGTAGGCCTCGACCGACCCGTGCCAGTCCACGTGATCGGGCGCGAGGTTGAGGCAGACCGAGGCCAGCGGGGCCAGCGAGCGCTGCCAGTGCAGTTGGAAGCTCGACAGTTCGACGGCGATCACGTCGTACGGCGTGGGGTCGAGGACGACCTCCATGATCGGCGTGCCGACGTTGCCCGCGGCGACCGCGCGCAACCCGGCGGCCGCGAGGATCGCGGCGACCATGCGCACCGTGGTCGTCTTGCCGTTCGTGCCGGTGATCGCCAGCCACGGCGCCGCGCCCTCCCGCGGGCGCATTCGCCAGGCCAGCTCGACCTCACCCCAGATCGGGATCCCCGCGGCCGCCGCGGCGGCGAGCAACGGCTGGTCGGGGCGCCAGCCCGGCGAGGTCACGACGAGCTCGACGGGGGCGTCGGTCGGCAGCGCCGCCACGTGCTCGGGACCCAACCGGACATCGGCGTCGAGCATCCGCAGGATCTCGGCGCGCTGGGTCAGCTGCTCCCCCGTGCTGGCGCCGTCCACGACGATCACGGACGCGCCGCGGTCCAGGAGGGCGTCGGCGGCCGCGAAGCCGGACACGCCGAGGCCGGCGACGAGGACGCGCAGGCCGGACCAGTCCGCCTCGCGGCAGGTCAGGCCGGGACGGGGTTCGTACGCCGGGTCGGGCGCGGCACCAACCGGTTCGATGGGGGTCAAATCGTGCCTCCGGCCACCCACTCGGCGTAGAAGAGGCCGAGCGCCAGGGCGGCACAGACGCCGGCGATGATCCAGAACCGGATGACGATGGTGACCTCGTTCCAGCCCTTGAGCTCGAAGTGGTGCTGCAGGGGGGCCATGCGGAAGACCCGTTTGCCGGTCATCTTGAAGCTGGCGACCTGGATGATGACCGACAGCGTGATGATGACGAACAGGCCGCCGAGCAGGATCACGAGCAGCTCGGTGCGGGTCATGATGGCCAGCCCGGCGAGCGCCCCGCCCAGGGCCAGCGAGCCCGTGTCGCCCATGAAGATCTTGGCCGGCGAGGCGTTCCACCACAGGAAGCCGAAGCACGCCCCGGCCACGGCCGCGGCGAGGATGGCCAGGTCGTAGGGGTACGGCGTGTCGTAGCAGTGCTGCGAGGTCGCCACGGGATAGCAGGCCTGGTTGGACTGCCAGATCCCGATCAGGACGTAGCTGCCGAAGACCATGCTGGACGCCCCGGTGGCCAGCCCGTCGAGGCCGTCGGTGAGGTTCACCCCGTTGGAGGTGCCGGCCACGATGAGGTTCATCCACAGCACGACGAGGATCAGCCCGACGACCGACCCGGCGGCGAACAGGTCCAGCCAGCCGATGTCGCGGACGAAGCTGATCTTCGTCGAGGCCAGTGGCGTGCCCCGCGCGTTGGTCAGGGTGACGGCGGCGACGGCGAAGGCGCTGCCGACGAGGAGCTGGCCGAACAGCTTCTGCGCCGAGCGCAGGCCGAGGCTGCGCTGCTTGCTGATCTTGATGAAGTCGTCGAGCCAGCCCACGAAGCCAAGGCCGGTCATGAGGCCGAGCACGAGCAGGCTGCTCGGCGTCAGGCCGAGGCTCACGGTCCCGTCCGGCTTGGTCATCGTCAGCAGGTGCGAGCCGAAGTATCCGACGATCGTGGCGCCGATGATGACGACGCCGCCCATGGTCGGGGTTCCCCGCTTGGTCTTATGCGTGGTCGGTCCGTCGTCCCGGATGAACTGTCCGTAGCCGCGCTTGACGAGGAACTTGATGTAGAGCGGAGTTCCCAGCAACGCCAGGAACAGCGACAGCGCCGCGGCCGCGACGACGGACCTCATGCTCCGACCTCCGATGTCACCAGGCGGTCCCCGAGATGCCGCAGGCCGCTCGCGTTGCTCGACTTCAGCAGGACCACGTCGCCGGGCGCGAGTTCGTCGCGCAGCAGGTCGTACGCCGTGTCGACGTCCGGCGTCGTCGCGCCGCGCCCGCCGGCACCCTCGGCCACCGGTCCGGCCCCCGCGCCGACCGCGAGGACGCGATCCACCCCGAGCGATGCGGCAAGCGCCCCGCACTCGCGGTGCGCGGCGGCGGATCCGGCGCCGAGCTCGAGCATCTCGCCGACGACCGCCCAGGTGCGGCGGCCCGACCCCATCGCGACCAGCGTGCGCAGCGCGGCGGCCAGCGAGTCGGGGTTGGCGTTGTAGGCGTCGTTGAGCACGGTCACCCCGTCGGGCCGGTCGTGCCGCTCCAGGCGCCAGCGGCTGGCCAGGTGGGCGCGCGACAGGGCCGCCGCGATGGCGGCCACCGACATGCCCGCCTCGCGGGCCACCGCGGCCACCGCCAGGGCGTTGTCGACCATGTGCTCCCCGAGGACCACGAGCTGGACGGGGGCCGACCCCTCGGGCGTGAGGAGGGTGAACGCGGCGCATCCGTCGGCACCCATCCGCACGTCGACGCCCCCGATGTCGGCCTGCGGGCTGCGGCGGCCGGTGCGGACGACCCGCGCCGCCGTACGGTTCGCCATCGCCGCGACCAGCGGGTCGTCGGCGTTGAGCACGGCGAGACCGTCGGCGGGCAGCGCCTCGACCAGCTCGCCCTTGGCGGCGGCGATGGCCTCCCGGCTGCCGAACTCGCCGACGTGGGCCGTGCCCACGTTGAGCACGACGCCCACCCGGGGGTGGGTCATGTCGGTGAGATAGCGGATGTGGCCGATCCCGCGCGCGCCCATCTCCAGGACCAGGTGCCGGGTGTGGGCGGTGGCCCGGCACACCGTGAGCGGCACCCCGACCTCGCTGTTGAGGGAGCCGACGTTGGCGACGGTGGGGGCGTGCTCGGCGAGCACGGCGGCCATGAGGTCCTTGGTCGACGTCTTCCCGGAGGAGCCGGTGACGCCGACCACGAGCAGCCCGTCGATGTCCTCGATGACGGCCGTGGCCAGCGCGGCGAACGCCTGCTGGACGTCGGGGACGAGCACGTACGGCGCCGCGTCGACCGGCGCCGTGACCAGGGCCGCCACGGCTCCCCGACGGACCGCGTCGCCGGTGTAGGCGTGGCCGTCGGCGTGCTCGCCGATGCGGGCGACGTACAGCGACCCGGCCGCGGCCT
The DNA here is from genome assembly GCA_016699675.1 of Austwickia sp. Taxonomy (NCBI): domain Bacteria; kingdom Bacillati; phylum Actinomycetota; class Actinomycetes; order Micrococcales; family Dermatophilaceae; genus Austwickia; species Austwickia sp. The sequence goes on from CP064985.1 coordinate 65,049, forward strand.
CCCGGCTGTCGGTGACCACGGGGCCATCGATCACCAGGCCGCCCGCGTCCGGCGGCATCAGCCGCCCCCCGGTGATCTGCGCGACCCGCCCCAGCTCCAGCCGAATCATGAACCCCTCACCTCTGCCCACGCCGTCCGAACCGCCTGCCGGTCGTCAAAGGGCCGATAGCTGCCCATGACCTCCTGCCTCGTCTCGTGGCCGCGACCCAACACCGCGACGACGTCCCCCGGCGCCGCCGCTCGCAGGGCGGTCGCGATGCCCTCCGCCCGGCGGTCGACATCGAACACCTGCGCGTCCGCCCCGCCGGCCGCGCGCGCCCCCGAGGCTATGTCGGCGCGGATCGAGGCCGGATCCTCGTCTCGCGGATTGTCATCCGTCACGACGACCACGTCCGCACCACGAGCGGCCGCCTCGCCCATCAGGGGCCGCTTGCCGCGATCCCGGTTGCCGCCGGCCCCGACGACCGCGATCAGGCGCCCGCCGCCGACGGTCGGCCGCAGCGCCGCGAGGGTGGCCCGGATCGCTTCGGGCGTGTGGGCGAAGTCGACGTACACCGTCGGGGCGTCGGCGCCCAGGTCGACCCGCTCCATCCGCCCGGGCACCGTGGCCCCGGCGGCCACCGCGCGCTCGACGTCGTCCGCCGGCACGTCGCGGGCCAGCAGCACGAGGGCGGCCATCGCCGTGTTGGCGCGGTTGTAGTCCCCGGGGAGGGCCGCGCGCAGCCGCAGGCGTCGGCCCGTGGCGGCCTCCACGAGGTCGAACTCGCCGCCGACCCCGCCCGAATCAGGAGTGCTCAGCGTCCAGTCCGCGTCGGCCCCGGAGCGGGTGGCCAGGGTCGTCACCGGGATCGTCGCCTCCTGCGCCAGCCGCGCGCCCCACGCGTCGTCGACGCACACCACGCCGCGCACCGCGCGTTGCGGCGTGAACAGGCTGGCCTTGGCCGCGTAGTAGTCCGCCATGGTGCCGTGGAAGTCCAGATGGTCCTGGCTCATGTTCGTGAACACCGCGACGTCGTAGCGCACCCCGTCCACCCGGTGCAGCGCCAGCGCGTGGCTGCTGACCTCCATCACGCACGCGGTCACGTCGCGTTCCCGCATGGCGGCGAACAGCCCGTGCAGATCGCAGGACTCCGGCGTCGTCCGCACGGCCGGGATGGCCTCGTCCGCGATCCGGATCTCGATGGTGCCGATCAGGCCCGTGCGCCGACCGAGGGCGCGCAGCGCGGCCTCCAGGATGTACGCCGTGGTCGTCTTGCCGTTGGTCCCGGTGATCCCGACGAGCACCATGTCATCCGCGGGGCGACCGTAGAGCGCGGCGGAGACGGCGCCGAGGACCCCGCGAGGGTCGGGCACCACGATCCGCGGGAGCCGGACGCCCGCGGCCCGGAGCAGGTCGGCGCCGGCCGGATCGGTGAGCACCGCCGCGGCCCCCGCAGCCGCCGCACCGGTCCCGAACGAGGCGCCGTGCGCGTTGCTGCCGGGCAGCGCGGCGTACAGGTCTCCCGGGACGACCAGCCGGCTGTCGAGGGTCACCCCGCTCAGGGTGACGTCCGCGTCGGCCGCTTCGGCCGCGTCGGGCCCTGCGGGGCCGGCGGGGCCGTCGACGAAGGCGAGCTGACCGCCCGCGACCTCGGCGATATCGCGCGCGGAGGCATGGGGCGCCCGCGCCGGGCGGGGGGTGGTGCGCACCGATCGAACCTATCGCGTCCGGTTGCGGTCAGCTTGGGCTCCCCAGTAGTTCGGGAACGGGGTGAGGGCGCTTCCGGTGGGGGGAATCTTGAACTTCTGCAACGCATAGGTCATGACGGACTTGAACGGCGGGGCGACGATCGCGCTGCTGTTGCTCTCCGGGGCCTGCAGGATCACCGCGCAGATGAGCTGGGGGTCGTCGGCGGGGGCGATGCCGATGAACGACAGGGTGTTCTTGCCCGCGTACCCGCCGTTCTCGGCGATGTCGGCGGTGCCGGTCTTGCCGGCCACCCGGTAGCCCGGGATCACCGCCCCGACCGCCGTACCGCCTTCGCTGGTGACGTTCTCCATCATCTTCAGCAGGGTCTTGCTCGTCTCCTCCTTGAGCACCCGGGTGCTCTCGGGGAGCTTCGCCGGGTGGAAGGTGCCGTCGGCGTCCGTGGTCCCCGCGATGAGGGTGGCCGGCACGCGCACGCCGCCGTTCGCCACGGTCTGGAAGACACCGGCGGCCTGGACGGCGGTCACGGCGAGGCCCTGGCCGTACATGACGGTGTAGCGCTGGCTGCCGCTCATCTTGTCCGGTGTGAAGAAGAGGCCCGGGGACTCCCCGGGGAAGTCGGTGGCCGAGGTCGAGCCCAGGCCGAACTTCTTCTGGTAGTCGTACAGCGTCTGCTCCGAGAGCTTCTCCGCGATCAGGGTGGTGCCGATGTTGCTGGACAGCGCCAGGATGCCGGTCGCGGTGAGGGACAGCGTCGCGTGCCCGTGCATGTCGCTGATGCCGTTGACGAAGCCGGGGCGTTGCAGCACGTTCGGCACGGTGTACTGCGCCTCCGGCTCCGTCACGCCCTGGTCGAGGCTGGCGCCGATCGACATGACCTTCGCCGTCGAGCCGGGCTCGAAGGTGGCCTGGAAGGGCAGCGCCCCGGTGATGTCCTTGCTGCCGATGTTCTTGGGGTCGAACGCGGGGTATTGCGCGGCCGCCTTGATCCGGCCCTGCTTGTCGAGGACGACGATCTCGCCCCAGCGGGCCTTCTGCTCGGCCACCTTGGCGGCGATGGCGTTGTAGGCATACCACTGCAGGTCGTTGTCGATCGTGAGTCGTACGCCGGTGCCGGGCACCGCCTTGATGACCTCCCGGTCCGCCATCGGGATGACCTGGCCCGTGACGGAGTACTCCGCGGTGATCTGGCCGGGCTTGCCGGTCAGGGCCTCGTTGTGGACGAGTTCCAGCCCGCCGCCGCCCTCGCCCTCCTTCGCCTGCCCGTTGACGCCGACCCAGCCGACCAGGGGCGCGGAGGCCGCGCCGCCGGGGTAGGTCCGCTCCTGCGTCGCCTCACCCCAGAGCCCGTTGACGCGCAGCTCGCTGACCCGCCGCCAGGTCATCGGCTCCAGGCCCTTCTTCAGCTCGCGGTAGCAGTCCTTACTGTCCTTGGGCGTGAGCTTCGCCTTGAGGTCGCCCTCGGCCATGCCGAGCACGGGCGCCAGCTCGCGGGCGGCCCCGTCGACGCCGACCTCGGTGCCGTCCTTCAGCCACTTGGCCACCTCTTTCGGGCAGGCCAGCACCGTGTAACGGTCGACGTTCTCGGCCAGCGCCACGCCGGAGGCGTCGGTGAACTGCCCCCGAACCGCCGGCAGGATGGCGGGCTTGCCGCCCATCCGCTGGTCGCGGGCGCTCTCGGCGATGGCGCTGGCCTCGACGGCCTGCAGGCGGACGAGCTGGGCCGCGAAGATGCTGAAGATGAACAGCGTCGCCACGAAGAGCGCCCGGGCCCGGCGCCGGCCGTTGGCCAGCCGGCGCCGGCCGTTGGCCAGCCGGGGCCGGTGGGGCACGCCGGGCGTGAGGCGGGCCGCGACCCCCCGGTTTCGGTCCTGCGTCACGCGGGTCGCCTCCCTGGTCCTCGTCGGCTGATCGGTCTACTGGCGGCTGGTCTGGGTGGCGGTGGCGCGGGCGGTCGACGGGCGCGCCTGGGTCGGTTGGGCGGACCCCTGCCGCGTCGTCGTGGGCTGCGGCGCGCGCGGCGCCTGCTCCCCCGCGGACGCCGGGCTCGGCGCCCCGCCCGCCACGTTCGTCGGCGTCGCCGTCGGCTGGTTGGATGCCGCCTCACCCGGCTTCGCGGTCGGGTTCTCGCCCGGCTTGACGGGCGTTCCCGCGTCCCCGACCACCGTAAGAGGGTCCTTGGCGGCCTCCTTGGGTGCCACGCCGAGGATCTTGCCGTCGGGCAGGGAGAGGAACATGGCGGCGACGCCGGGGACCATGCCCTGGGACGTCGCGCGCTGCGCAAGCTTGCCGGTGGCGGACTCCACCGCCAGCTCTTCGCGCAGCTTGGCCTCCTGGTCGGCGGCGAGGGCGGACCGCTTCTGCAGCCGGTCCATCTCATAGGAGCCCGCGGAGAGCTGCATGTTGAGGAACAGGACGGCGATGAGGCCGGCCGCCAGCACGAACGAGCAGAGCAGCACGAACGGCAGGTTGCTGCTCGCCCGGGCCACCGGCGTGACGAGTTGCAGCGTGGGCCGCTGCGGCACGGGTCGACGGGCCGGGCGTGCGGTCGTCGCTGCGCTCTGACTCATCGGCGCTGCCCCTTTCCGGTGGTTCGGGTGGTTCCGGTCGCTGTGGCGGTTCTGCTGGATCTGGCGGGTCGTGCGGGTGGGCCTGGTGGTGCGTGCGCGGGCCGCGGCGGCGTCGACGCGATGCGGCGTACGGCCCGGAGCTTGGCCGAGGCGGCCCGAGAGTTGCGTGCGACCTCCGCCTCGTCGGGGGTCTCGGCCCCCCGCGTGAGGTTCTCCAGGTACGGCGCCTGCTCGGGCAGTTCGACCGGCATCCCCGGCGGTGCGGAGCTGGTCGTTCCCGCCGCGAAAACCCTCTTGACCATCCTGTCCTCACCGGAGTGGTAGGACAGGACTGCGACACGCCCGTCGAGCGCGCAAACCTCGATGACGCGCGGCAACGCGGCCGCGAGGGAGTCCAGTTCGCCGTTCACCTCGATGCGCAGGGCCTGGAACGTGCGTTTGGCGGGATGCCCGCCGGTACGCCGGGAGGCCGCGGGAACCACGCGCTGCAGGAGCTCGACCAACCGCCCCGAGGAAGAGAACGGCGCCCGGTCCCGCTCCGCCGCGACGGCCGCCGCGATCTTGCGGGCGAAGCGCTCCTCGCCGTACGCGGCCAGGATCCGCGCCAGCTCCGCCGGCGGGTAGGTGTTGAGCACGTCCGCGGCGGTGGTCGGCAGGTCGGGGTCCATCCGCATGTCGAGCGGCGCGTCGACGCGGTAGGCGAATCCGCGGTCGAGCTCGTCCAGTTGGAGGGACGACACCCCGAGGTCGAGCAGCACCGCCTGGGCGCTCGCCAGGCCGTGGTCGGCGAGGACCTCGCCGATCTCGTCGTACCGCGCGTGCGCCCCGACGAACCGGTCGCCGTACGACGCGAGCCGCTCCCGGGCCAGGTCCAGCGCCTGGGTGTCCCGGTCGATGCCGATGACCCGAGCCTGCGGGCAGGCCTGCAGGATCGCCTGCGCGTGCCCGCCCAGGCCGAGGGTGCCGTCGACGCAGACGGCTTCGGGTTGGGCCAGCGCAGGAGCGAGAAGGGCCACGATGCGGTCGCGCAGGACCGGCACGTGCCGTTCGATGGCGGACGTGCTCACGATGGCCTCCTTTCGAGGGCCGCGAGGACGGGATACCCGGGGAAGGCGACGGGTCCTGGCGTCCGGTCTCCCGCCGCCCCCTTCGGCCCGGGATCGGGGAAGTATCCCGGGACGATCGAGGCGGCAGGAGACCGCACGGCAGGACCCGCGGCGACGCCGGTCGCGCGTACGTCGGGTGCCGGGGGCACCGACGTGGCGAGCAGGCTCAGAGCAGGCCGGGGATCACCTCCTCGGACTGGTCCGCGAAGGCCTGCTCGGTGCCGGCCAGGTAGGCCTCCCAGGAGGGGGTGTCCCACACCTCGACGTGGCTGCCCTGGCCGATGACGGTGACCTCGCGACCGAGGCCGGCGTACTCCCGCAGGTTCGCGGGAATGGTGACGCGACCCTGCTTGTCGGGGATCTCGTCGGAGGCCCCGGAGAGCAGGACGCGCGTGTAGTCCCGGACGGCCTTGTTCGTCACCGGGGCGGCCCGCAGGCCCTCGGCGTACCGCACGAACTCATCCATCGGGAAGACGTAGAGACAGCGCTCCTGACCGCGGGTCACCACGAGGCCGGCGGCGAGCCGGTCGCGGAACTTGGCGGGCAGGATCAGCCGGCCCTTCTCGTCCAGGCGCGGGGTGTGCGTGCCGAGGAACATGACCGGCACCACCTCCCGTCCTGACCGGGCGGGGGGACGCCACGCCTCCCCCCACTCCTCCACGATACTCCACTTCCCTCCACCGTCAACGTTCGGATCGGTCGGTCATGGCGACATCTGAGGCGTTTCTGCTGGTCAATTGCGGTGGTGGGAAGTGGAGGTTGTGGTGGTGCAACCCCACGGCCCTGCGGCACCCGCTCGACGGCAAAGCCTGGGGGCTTAGCGGGCGAGAGGCGCTGACCTCGGGCGATGCCGGGCGATCGAACGTGCCGGGCGGGACGACTGGAGGACGAGTGGAGGGCGAGTGGAGGGCGAGTGGAGGACAGTGGAGGGGCCCTCCCCCGGGGCCGGCGACGGCATCCCGGCCGGTCCGGAACCGCCGGTTAGCCCTCGACTGCAAGCAATGTGAGGGAGGATGTCCGCACCGCCGCAACGAGGAGGGTTCCGTGGACGTGAGCGAAGCCGACGCCGCAGCGAGCGCGCGGCCGTCGCCCCGGGCGGCGGCGCGCGACGCCCGCGCGGATGCCGCCGGCGCTCCGGCGCCGACCGCGACCGCGCCGGCCGCGACCGCCTCGCTCGATGACGTCGCAACCCTGGCCGAGGCGCTGCGCGCCAGCATCGGGACCGTCATCGAGGGCAAGCACCAGGTCATCGACACCGCCCTGGTGGTCCTGCTCGCCGGCGGTCACCTGCTGCTGGAGGACGTGCCCGGGGTGGGCAAGACCACCCTGGCCAAGGCGTTGGCGGCCTCGATCGACTGCCCCATGCGGCGCATCCAGTTCACGCCCGACCTGCTCCCCTCGGACATCACCGGGGTGAGCATCTTCAACACCCAGACCCACCGGTTCGACTTCCGCCCGGGCGCGATCTTCGCCAACGTCGTGGTCTGCGACGAGATCAACCGCGCCTCCCCCAAGACCCAGTCCGCCGTGCTGGAGTGCATGGAGGAGGGCCAGGTCAGCGTCGACGGCACGACGTACGCGTTGGAGGCCCCGTTCCTCGTGGTGGCGACCCAGAACCCGCTGGAGATGGAGGGGACCTACCCGCTCCCGGAGGCGCAGCGGGACCGGTTCATGGCCCGGCTGTCGATGGGCTACCCGGCCCGAGCCGCCGAGCTGGAAATGCTCGATGTGCACGGCGGCCCCTCGCCACTGACCCGGCTGCGCCCCGTCACCGACGCGGCGGGGGTGCTGGCGGCGATCGTCGCCGCGCGAGAGGTCCACGCGAGCCCGGCGCTCAAGGGGTACGTCGTGGACCTGGTGGCCGCAACCCGTGCTGACCAGGGGCTTCGCCTCGGCGCGTCGCCCCGGGCGGCCCTGCACCTGCTGCGCGCGGCACGCGCCCGGGCGGCGATGGCCGGGCGCGATCATGTGCTGCCCGACGACGTCCAGGCCCTTTTCACGCCGGTCGTCGAGCACCGCGTCCTGCCCTCGGGGCAGGCCCAGCTCGCGGGGCGGACCCCGCGGGACGTCCTCGCCGATCTGCTGCGCCGAGTGCCGGTGCACGGGGGCTGACGGGTGCGCCGCCTCGGCCGGCAGGCCCGGCCCCGTCCGACTCGATCGCGGGGGCTCACGGATCGCGGTCGGGCGTTGCTCGGCGCGGGCGTCCTGCTCGCCGCCGGCGGGCTGCTGCTGGGCTTCCTGGACCTCACCCGGATCGGGTTGTTCTGCCTGGCCATGCCCGTCGTCACCCGGTTCGTGACCTGGCGGCGCCGACCGCGCCTGGCTGTGGAGCGCTCGCTGGAGCCGGCGCCGCTGGTGGCCGGACGGCCGGGCCGCATCTCGCTCACGGTGCGCAACGTGGGCCCGCGCGGCTGCGACCCGCTGGCGGCCGCCGAGCAGGTCTCGCCGTGGCTCGGGTCGACCGCGCGGCTCGTGTTGCCGCCGCTGCGGCCGGGCGAGGAGACGACCGGCAGCTACGACGTACGGCCCACCCGACGCGGCCGGCACCTGGCCGGGCCGCTGCGCGTGGTGGGGCGGGACGCCCTGGGCCTGACGCACCTGAGCACGGCCGTCGGATCGGCCCTGGAGGTCCTCGTGCTCCCGCCCGTGCACGACCTGTCCGGCGGGGACCCCATCGGTCTCGGCATGGGCCACGAGGGCGACGCGCCGGCGAGCGTGCTGGCCGGGAGCGAGCACGACGTGTCGGTGCGGGAGTACCGGCAGGGCGACGACCTTCGGCGGGTCCACTGGGGGGTGACCGCGCACCGGGGCCGGCTGATGGTGCGGCACGAGGCGCTCCCGCGGCTGCGCCGCGCGGTCCTGCTGCTGGACGCCTCCGCGCCGACCTGGGGCCTGTCCCTCGACGCGCGGCCGCGCCCGCCGGGCGAGTCCGGCGAGTCGGGAGGGTCGGGCGCGTCGGGCGCTTCGGCCGACCAGCTCGCGGCGGCGGCTCGGCGCGCGGCAGACGCCGACCCGGGCGCCGCCTTCGAGTGGGCCGTCGAGACCCTCGCCTCGATCGCGGCCCACCTGGCCGGGCTGGGCTTCACGTTGCACCTCGTGGTCGCGGGCGGCGCGCCGAGCGAGGCGGGCCGTGCCGAGGACCCGGCGCGGCCTCTGCTGCTCGATGACGTCCTGACCCGGTTGGCCCTGGCGATGCCCGGCGGAACCGCCTCGCCCGCGGCGGCCGGGGACCGAGCGGCGGGAACCGAGCACCCTGCGGCTCCCCTGTCCGGATCGCTGTCGGCCACCGCCCGCGAGGTCGCCGGGGCGGGCGGCCTCGTGGTACTCGTCACCGGGGATCGCTCCCCGCACGCGGCGCACGAGACCTTCGGGGTGCTGCGCACGGGACTCGCGGGTCTCGCCGTGGTCGTCGACACCGGCGCGTTCGCGCGGGCCGCGGGGCGCGACTGGTGGCTGCCGAAGGAGACGGCGACCGACGGGTCGGCGCCCGGCCGATCGGCTGCGGCACCCCGGGTCACGGACGGCGAGGCGACCACGCACGGGGACGAGGGGACGAGCGAGGAGGCGCGCCGGCTGTGCGCCTACGCGCGCTCGGGCGGGTGGCGCGCCGTGCCGGCCGGGGCCTCGACGACGCCGGCCGTCGCGTGGTCGAGGCTGCTCGGCGGGCCCCGGGCCTGGGTGGCCGCGCCGGACGGCCCGGAGGCAGCGCGGCCGCGAGCGGAGGCGACGTGGTGACCAAGACTCACCCCGCGATGCACTCCGGCGCCCAGCCGACCGCCACCGTGCTGGCGGTCCTGGCCCTCGTCGCGGCCTCGTGGCCCCTGGGACGCCTCTTCCAGGAGTCGCCCTGGTGGCCGTCGGCGCTCGTCGCGATCGCCGCCGTGGCCATAGCCGGCCTGGTCCTGCGGGCCCGCCGCGTGGGGCCGACCGGGACGGCCGGGGCCCAGCTGCTGCTGCTGGTCATCATCCATTCGGTCGCGTTCGCTCCCCGCGAGCCGCTCCTCGGCGGGCTGGTCCCCACCTGGTCGACGCTCACCCATTGGCGCGACCTCGCCGCCGCGGCCGGGCGGACCATCATGGAGAACGCCGCGCCGGCGCCCGCCCCGACGGGGATCGCCTTCCTCCTTTCGGCCGCGATCGGCCTCGTCGCCTGGGCCGTGGACGTCGTCGCGGTCGGCTCGCGCATGCCGGCCGTCGCGGGCCTGCCGCTGCTCACGCCCCTGCTCACGGCCGTCGCCAACAGCTCGGGGACGCTCGACGCGGGCGCCGTGGCGCTGCCGCTGCTCCTCTGGGGGGCCATGCTCCTGGAACAGGAGCGGGATTGGCTGGCCTCGTGGCGGCCCGACCTCGCCGGAGCCCACCGGCTTCCCGCCCGGGGCCGCCGGCTCCTCGCCGGGGCGACCGTCCTCGCCGTGGGGCTTCTGGGCGGCCTGGGTGCGGCGGCCGCGCTGCCGCATCTGCCGCAGCGCTACCTGGCCGACGGGCTCGGGCGCGGGGAGTTCGGGACCGGCAACCGGGTGGGCTTCTCCCCCGACACGGATCTGCTGCAGGATCTGCGCAGCGGTGACCGGACGCCGATCCTGACGTACACCTCGGACGACCCCGAGAGCCCGCCGCTGCGCGTCATCGTCTCCAGCGCCTATAGCGACGGGCACTGGTCGCCCCGCACGCCCGCCGCCACGCCGTCGCAGGCTCCCGTCCTGCCCCGGCCCTTCGGGCTGACCGAGCAGGTGCCCACCACGGAGGTCCACCTCAAGGTCAGCCAGACCGCCTTGCGGTTCCCCTATCTGGCGAGCCCGGTGCCGATCGTCTGGGGCACGGTCGTCGGGGCTCGCTGGGCCGTCGACGACCCCACCGGCGTCCCGGTCGTGGACGCGACGCCCCGCTCGTACGACATCACCTACCTCGCCCTCAACCCGACCCCGCAGGCGCTCGCCGCCGCGCCGCCGGCGGGTCGGGGTTTCCGCGAGTACACAACGCCCGCGCCGGAGGTGCTCACCCCGCGCTTTGCGGCGTCGACGCAGGAGGCCATCGGGGACGCCGTGGCGCCGTACGAGCGGGCCGTCCGCATCCAGCAGTGGCTGCGCGCATCGGGCGGCTTCCGCTACTCCCTCGACCTGGCCCCGGCGCCCCCGGGAATGGACGAGACGACGGCGAAGCGGACCGCGTTGGACCGATTCCTAGAGACCAAGCAGGGCTACTGCGTCCAGTTCGCCACGGCGATGGTCATGATGGCCCGCGCGCAGGGCATCCCGGCGCGGCTCGCGACGGGGTTCCTGCCGGGGACCTCGCAGGGCACGACGCGGGTGGTCCACGCCAGCGACGCCCACGCCTGGCCGGAGCTGTACTTCGAGGGTGCCGGCTGGCTCCGATTCGAGCCGACGCCCTCCGACCGCAGCGGACCAGTCCCGCGCTATGCGACTGGCACGGCCGCACCCAGCGCGACCACGACGACCTCGGCCTCGCAGACCTCCACCGCCCCCCTCACGCCCACGCCCAGCCAGGCGACGGAGCGGCCCGACACCGACACGGGCGCCGTCGACGCCGGAGCGGCCGAGTCGGTCTGGGCGTTCTGGTGGCGCCTCGGCGGTGGCCTCGTGCTCCTGCTGGCCATCGTGCCCGCCGTGGCGGCGGCGGTGCGGGCCCGACGCCGCGCCAGCGCCCGCGACCCGAGCGAGGCGGCCGAGGCGGAATGGCTGATCCTCACGGAGCGGCTGCAGGACCTGGGGTTGGACGTACCGGCCGCCGCCACCCCCCGCCAGCTGCACGCGCGCGTCACGGACACGGCCGTGCTCGACCGGGAAGCCTCCACCGCGCTGCAGCGGGTGCTGCTCGCGGTGGAGACGGCGCGGTACGCGCCGCCCCGCGGCGCGTCTCGCCCCGGTTCGTCGCCCGCGGGGGCTGCGGACGACCAAGGGGGTACGTCGAGCAGAGCGGGTACGTCGGGCGCGGCCGGCGGCGAGACGAGTACGTCGAGCGCGGCGGCGCGGGCGCTAAGGACCGACGCCCGCACCGTCGTCCGGGGTGCGGCGTCCCTGCGGTCGGGCACGATGCGCGCGCGCGCCGCCCTGCTGCCCCGCGCGGGCCTGCGCGCCATGCACCTGCCCGTCCCGGAGAACCGCCCACCCCCACGGCACTGAGCAGAACGTAGAGAAGGGCCGGACCCTTCGGGCCCGACCCTTCTCTACGTTGTGGAGCTGAGGGGATTCGAACCCCTGACCCCCTCCATGCCATGGAGGTGCGCTACCAACTGCGCTACAGCCCCGCGTCCTCATCGCGAGGACTGGTCGAGTTTATCGGTCGGGCACCCGCAAGCCAAATCCTCGGGCACCCCCACCAGCGGCCGCCGCCGGGCGCCCGAAAGCCCCTCGACGAGGTCCCCAACAGACCCCGAGAGGTCAGTACCCGTGCGCCTCCCGCATGGGCCTGGCCAGCGACGACGCACGCCCGTTCCACAGCGAGATCCGCCACCGGACGGCCGTCTGGGTCAGCTCCGCCCAGGCGCAGTTGCCGAGCCCGGCCAGGGACAGCCACGCGGTGCGCTGATCCACCTCCGCCAGGTCGGCCGCGATCGCTCGCGCGCACACGCCGTGGGTGACGATCAGCCCGGTCTCCCCGGGCGCGAGGGCCTCGATCAGGTCGTCCGCAGCCGGCCGCGCCCGGCGTACGACGTCTGCCACCCGCTCCCCGTCGCCGCCGCGCGGCAAGTCCTCCCCCAGCGAGAGCCGCGCCTGCGCTCCGGGAAAGGCCGCCTCGACGCCGGCGGCGTCCAGGCCCTGCCACGCGCCGACGTGGATCTCCCGCAGCCGCGGGTCGATGCCGACGGGCAGCCCACACCGCTCCCCGATGATGCGCGCCGTGGCGGATGCCCGGCGCAGGTCGCTGGCGAGGATGCGGGCGAAGCCGTACCCCACCAGCACCTCCGCCGCGGCTCGCGCCTGGTTCAACCCGTCCGGCGTGAGCTCGGTGTCGAGGTGGCCCTGCCAGATCCCCGCCGCGTTGTGGCCGGTGACCCCGTGGCGCAGGATGACCAGGCGGCGTGGCGCGGCGGTCATCGGTCGGTGCCGTCCGCGACCGCGGAGTCCTCCTCGGGCGGGCCCAGCCCCAGGGGCACGGTCGGGCAGTCCCGCCAGAGCCGTTCGAGCTGGTAGAAGGCGCGTTCGTCCTCGTGCTGGACGTGGACGACGAGGTCACCGAAGTCCACCAACACCCAGCGGGCGTCGCGGTCGCCCTCGCGGCGGACCCGCTTGACGCCCGCCTCGTGCATCTTCTCCTCGACGCCGTCGACGATCGCCCAGACCTGACGGTCGTTCGGGGCGGACGCGATGAGGAAGATGTCGGTGAGCGCGAGGTGCTCGCTCACGTCGAGGGCCACGATGTTCGTCGCAAGCTTGTCTTCGGCCGCTGAGGCGGCCACCTGGGCCAATTGGAGGGAGCGCTCGGGCGCAGGCACGGGGGACGGTCCTCCTGGGGACTGCGGGGGGGTCGGGCTGGTGAGCTTGGTGCGGGGCCTCCATCAACGCACCGCGAATCGCACGCGATCCACGGCGAGTCAACGCGAATCCCAGCAGGTCAACGGTCCGGGCTCGGCACGATCAGACCGGGCTGAGTCGGCGCCGGCCTGCTCGGATTGCGATAAAGCCGGTACTTCCCGATGTATTGGACCACACCGTCCGGGACCAGGTACCACACGGGTTCCCCCCGGGCCACGCGCAGCCGGCAGTCGGTGGAGCTGATCGCCATGGCGGGGATCTCCGTCAGCGTGACGCCCTCCTGGGGCAGACCCTTGTCGGAGAGGTGGTGGCCCGGCCGGGTGACCCCGACGAAGTGGGCGAGATCCCACAGCTCGTCGGCGTCCTTCCAGGACAGGATCTGCGCGAGGGCGTCGGCGCCGGTGATGAAGTACAGGTCCGCGGTGGGACGTTCGCGGCGCAGGTCGCGCAGGGTGTCGATGGTGTACGTCGGGCCGTCGCGCTCGATGTCGACCCGCGAGACCGAGAATCGGGGGTTGGACGCGGTCGCGATCACCGTCATCAGGTAGCGATGCTCGGCCGGCGCGAGCATGTCGACGTCCTTCTGCCACGGCTGTCCCGTGGGGACGAAGACCACCTCGTCGAGGCCGAGGAGATGCTGCACCTCACTGGCCGCCACGAGGTGGCCGTGGTGGATCGGGTTGAACGTGCCACCCATCACTCCGAGGCGCGGGGCCCTCGGCTCAGTGGGCGGAACCGTGACCGCCTGTGGCCGCGCCGCCCTGCCCGGCTCCATGGCCGTGGTCCACGACGTCCGGCTGCGTCATGTAGGTGTGCCCCGAGTTGCGGAACGACCACACGACGCCGAGCAGGATGATGAAGATGGCCAGCGCCACGGCGCCGTACAGCCAGTTCGGCATCGGCAGGTGCCACTCCATGTGGCCGCCAGACTCGCCGCCCTCGGCCACGAGGTACGCAAAGGACGTCAACGACATGCGGGTCAGCCTACCGGTCGGGCCGGAAGGCGAACCCTTCGCGCTCCGCTGGGATCTCGCGCCGCCGCCGAGGGGTGTCCCTTGCGCGCCGAACGGCGGCTAACCTGGGCTCATGTCCGCGCCGCACCCGCCGTACGACGTGCCGGCGACCGCCCCGGAGCTGACCGTCGTGGTCCCCGTCTACAACGAGGAGCAGGTGCTGCCGCTCCTCGTGGCGCGGCTGCGGCCAGTGCTGACCGCGATCGGCGCGAGCTACGAGGTGCTGGCGGTCGATGACGGGTCCACGGACGACTCGCCGGTGCTGCTGCAGCGCTACCGGCGCGAGTGGCCGCAGCTGCGGGTCGTGCGACTGCGCGCGAACGCCGGCCATCAGGCGGCGATCTCGGCCGGGCTGGGGCGGGCGCGGGGCGCGTACGTCGTCACGATCGACGCCGACCTGCAAGACCCGCCCGAGGTGATCGCGACGATGCTCGAGGTGGCGCGGAACGAGGACGTGGACGTCGTGTACGGCGTGCGGGCGGACCGCAGCTCCGACACCGCGTTCAAGCGCTCGACCGCGCAGGCCTACTACCGGGTGATGCGGGGCGTGACCGGGCGTCGCGTGATGGACCAGGCCGGCGACTTCCGGCTGATGAGCCGCGCCACGGTCGAGGCCGTGAACGCACTGCCCGAGCAGCATCGGGTGCTGCGCCTCGTCGTACCGACGCTCGCCTTTCCGAGCGCCGCGGTCCCCTATGAGCGCGAGGCCCGCGCGGCGGGCACCTCCAAGTACCCCCTGCGCACGATGATCGGGCTCACCGTTGACTCCCTGACCGGGCACTCGATGGCGCCGCTGCGGCTAGCGACCTGGTGCGGGCTGCTCGGTGGGGTCGCGGCGCTCGGCGTGCTCGCCTACGCGCTGATCGCGCGGGCGATGGGCGCGGTCGTTGCGGGGTGGACGTCCACGGTGGTCGCGGTGTCGGCGGTCGGGGCCGTGCAGCTGCTCTGCCTGGGGGTGTTGGGCGAGTACGTCGGGCGGATGTACACGATGCTGCAGCGGCGCCCGTCGTACTACGTCGCCTACGACTCCCTCGAGCCGCCCGGCCGCGGCGGGGCGAACGAGGGCCCCGGCACGCCCGCAGCGGCCGCCCGCCCCGCGATCACCGACGAGGCCCCGGCCGGTCAGCCGCGGATCTGACCGTCCCCGTCCACGATCCACTTGGTGCTGGTCAGCTCCGGCAGACCCATCGGCCCGCGGGCGTGCAGCTTCTGGGTGCTGATCCCGATCTCGGCGCCGAACCCGAACTCGCCGCCGTCGGTGAACCGGGTGCTGGCGTTGACGATCACCACGGCGGCGTCGACCTCGGCCGTCCACCGGCGCGCGGCCGCGCGGTTCTCGGTGACGATCGCCTCGGTGTGCCCGCTCGACCAGCGCGCGACGTGCTCCATCGCGGCGTCGATCGACGGGACGACGCGCACGGCCATCTCCAGGCCGTGGTACTCGGTGGCCCAGTCCTCGTCCGTCGCCTCGGTCATCGACACCCCCGCTGCGTCGGCCGCGTCGCGCGCGTCGGCGTCACCGTGCAGCACGACGCCCGCCGCGGCCAGCGCCGGCAGCACCTCGGGCAGGAACCGGGCGGCGATGGCCTCGTGCACCAGCAGCGTCTCCGCCGCGTTGCACACGCTCGGCCGCTGGGTCTTGGCGTTGAGCACGATGTCGAGCGCCTTGTCGAGGTTGGCGTGCAGGTCCACGTAGACGTGCACGTTGCCGCTGCCGGTCTCGATGACCGGCACCGTGGAGTTGGTGACGACCGAGGCGATCAGGTCCGCGCCGCCCCGCGGCACGATGACGTCGACCAGGCCGCGCGCCTTCATCAGCGAGGTCGCCTCGCTGCGATCGCCGTCGAGCAGCGCCACCGCGTCCGCCGGCAGGCCCGCCCGGTCCAGGGCGGCGCGCAGGACGGCGACGAGCGCGCGGTTGCTGTCCGCGGCGGCGGACCCGCCGCGCAGGATCACCGCGTTGCCGCTCTTCAGGGACAGCGCCGCAGCGTCCGCGGTCACATTGGGGCGGGCCTCGTAGATCATGCCCACCACCCCGAAGGGGACCCGGACCTGCTTGATCTGCAACCCGTTCGGCATCGTCGAACCACGGACCACCTGACCGACGGGGTCGGGCAGCGCGGCGACTTGGCGAACGGCGTCGGCGATCGCCCACACCCGGTCCTCGGTCAGGCTCAGCCGGTCCACCGTGCTCTCGGACGTCCCCGCCGCGCGAGCGCGCTCGACGTCGCGGGCGTTGGCCTCCAGGATCTCGCCCATGTGGGCCTGCAGCGCATCGGCCATCGCGTGCAGCGCGCGGTCCTTCTCCCCCGTCGTGGCCACGGCCAGCCGCCGCGCGGCGACGCGGGCAGCCTCCCCGGCATGCCGTACGCCGGGGGCCAGGGTGGCCGTCAGGCCGGCGCGGGCCGGCGGCACATCGGGCTCGGCCGGCTGCGCCTGCGCCGCCGCCTCGCCGGTGGACACCATGAGGGGCGCGGTCAACGGGTCCACGGGCATGCCCGTCGAGAGCGCATCGGTGCGCCGGATCATCCGCAGCATGAAGGGGTGGAAGCCGGAGCGCTCGTAGAGCCGCTGCGCGTCGTCGTTGACGGCCAGCACGTCGAGCGACCAGTACGAGATCTCGCGCTTCTCCAGCTCCTTGCGGCAGGCCTCGATGAGCTGGGTGCCCAGCCCCTCCCCGCGGGCCTCCTCGCTGACCGCCAGGGACTCCAGCTCGCCGAACCGCTCCCCCATGTCGAAGGCCGAGCCGGACGCGGTGAACTTCACCGCGGCATAGCCGACGATCTTGTCGTCCTGCTCGGGGTCGGTGGCGAGGAAGAGCATCCCCGCGCCCTCGTTGAGCCACATGTGGTATTCGTCGTGGCGCCGCGCCCAGGCCTCGTTGGGATCGCGCACCGGGAAGTCGGCGCTGGCGAGCCGCACGTAGGACTGCAGCATCGCCTTCCAGAACGGCTTCACCCTGGGCAGGTCGCGGATGTGCGCGCGGGCGATGACGTACGACATGGCACGAAACTAGCCTGGCCGCCCGGCCCCCGGGCGAGCGGGTGCGGCCACGTGCGGCCAGACCACCGGGCGTGCGCCGGGCGGCCTCGGGGCGGCCTCCGGGCGGCCGTCGACCGCGGCCCGCGGCTACAACAGCACCAGGTAGTCCCGATTGACCACGTCGCGGGCGTACTGCGGCCCCAACACCTCGCCCAGCCACCGGGTGCTGCGCCCCAGCAGCCTGGGCAGCTCGTCGCTGGAGTACGCGACCAGCCCGCGAGCCACCGCCGTCCCGTTGCGCCCCACCAGCTCCACGGGCGCGCCCTCGCCGAACTCGCCCTCGACGGCGACGATCCCCGCGGGCAGCAGCGAGGCCCGCCCGCCCAACACCGCCGTCACCGCACCGTCGTCGAGGATGAGACGGCCCTCGGGCTCGCTGGCGTGGGCCAGCCACAGGCGCTTGCTGGAGGGCCGCCGCCCGCGCGGCGCGAACAGCGTCCCCACGTTCGCGCCGGCCAGCGCCGCGGCGACGTCGGCGGCCGCGGCGAGCAGGGTCGGTACGCCGGCGCCGGTGGCGATCCGGGCCGCCTCGACCTTGGTGACCATTCCCCCGGTGCCGATGCCGCTGCCGGTGCCGCCGATGCGCACCCCGACCAGGTCGGCCTCCGTGCCGATGAAGGGCAGCCGGCTGCTGCCAGGCTCTGCCGGCGGCCCGTCGTACAGCGCGTCGGTGTCGGTGAGCAGCACCATCGCGTCGGCGCGGACGAGGTGCGCCACCAGCGCGGCGAGCCGGTCGTTGTCGCCGAACCGGATCTCGTCGGTCGCGACCGCATCGTTCTCGTTGACGACGGGGACCACGCCGAGGCGCAGCAGCCGCACGAGGGCGCGCCGGGCGTTGACGTAGTGCTGGCCGCGGTTGAGGTCCGCCGCGGTGAGGAGCACCTGGCCGGCGGTGAGGCCGTGCCTGCCGAAGGCCTCGGTGTAGGCCGCGACGAGGGCACCCTGGCCCACGCTGGCCGCGGCCTGCTGGGTGGCGAGGTCCCGCGGCCGCGCCGCCAGCCCGAGGGGGATGATGCCGGCGGCGATCGCGCCGGAGGAGACGAGGACGACCTCGGCGCCGGCGAGCCGCCGGTGCGCCAGGGCGTCCGCGAGGGCGCCGAGCCGGTCCCGGTCGAGGATGCCGGCGGCGTTGGTGAGGGAGGACGAGCCCACCTTGACGACGAGGCGATGGGCGGTGGCGACTGCGCTTCGTACGGCAGCGGGTCCGGCCTGCAGCAGTGTCACCCGGTCAGGATAGGTGACGCGGCGGACTGCGCTCAGCGCCCCCGGCTGGACAGGTAGGCGACGGCCCGGGTGAAGTTGGCTCCCGCGAACGGGTGGACCGGGACGCCCAGCGCCGCGAGCCGCACCTGGGTGCGCTGCAGGTAGCCCACCGAGATCGCCTGCTCGGCCGGGAGGACGCCGGAACGGCGATCCACCGCGATCTGCATGGCGAAGGCGGACAGGGGCCGCTCCTGGGGCGTCTGGCCCCGCTGGATCCCCTCGCCCGTCACGGCCCGGATCAGCTCGCGATCGGCGTCGGTGAGGTGATCGAGGTCGCTGCGAAACGCCTCGCGGACGAGGGCGGCGCGAGCGGCGGTGTCCGCCCGCAGCACACTTCGTTGGTTCACCTCAGTAACGGTGACGGTCATCGCATCCTCCCCTGGGGACTGGAGAGCTGGGAAACAGGGCTAACCCCTTTATGGTGAACGTTCGTCACGAAGTGTGCCCGGGACGAAGGTCGCCCGTCGTGGCCTTGCTCACATCGGCGGCAGCACCGCGCGCCGGGCGGTGCGTTGGCGCGCGGCGAGCGGTCAGGATTCGCCGGCGTCCGTCCAGTGCCCCGCCTGGCGTTCGGCGGCGAGCTCGTCGCGGGCGGCCTGCTTGGCGGCGCGGCGGGCGTCGTAGTCCTCGCGCTTGGCCCCCCGGGTGGGGCGGGAGTGGTCGTCCAGGCGCGGGTCGGTGCCGCGACGGCCGAGCAGCTCGGCTCCCGCCGACAGGGTCGGCTCCCAGTCGAAGACGACCGAGTCCTCCTCGGGACCGATGAGCACCGTCGAGCCCGCGACGGCGCCCGCGGCGAACAGCGCGTCCTCGACGCCGGCGCGGGCCAGGCGGTCCGCGAGATAGCCGACCGCCTCGTCGTTGGCGAAGTCCGTCTGCCGGACCCAGCGCGAGGGGCGCTCGCCGAGAACGCGGTACGCCGTGCCCTCGGGCGTCTCGACGCGGCGGACCTCGAAGCCCTCGTCGTCCACGGCCACCGGCCGGACGACGACGCGGCGCCGCGGGGCGTCGTCCTGGTCCAGGGCGTGCTGCGCCCGCGCCTGCGCCACGTGTCGGGCCAGTGCGAACGACAGCTCCCGCAGCCCGGTGCGGGCCACCGCGGACACGACGTACACCTCCAGGCCGCGCTCCTCCAGGTCCGGCCGGACGAGCTCCGCCAGCTCGCGGGCCTCCGGGACGTCGGCCTTGTTGAGCACGACGATGCGGGTGCGTTCGGCCAGGGGCCGGCCGCCGAGGGCCTCGTCGGGGACGTACTGGCGCAGCTCGTGCTCGATGACGTCGAGGTCCGTGAGCGGGTCGCGGCCGGGCTCCAGCGTGGCGCAGTCGACCACGTGCACGAGCACGGAGCACCGCTCGACGTGGCGCAGGAACTCCAGGCCGAGGCCCTTGCCCTCGTGCGCGCCGGGGATGAGGCCCGGGACGTCGGCGACCGTGAATCGCTCGTCCCCCGCGGTGACGACCCCGAGGTTGGGCACGAGGGTGGTGAAGGGGTAGTCGGCGATTTTCGGACGGGCGGCGGACAGCACCGAGACCAGCGAGGACTTGCCCGCGCTGGGGAAGCCGATGAGCGCCACGTCGGCGAGGGTCTTCAGCTCCAGCACGATGTCCAGCTCGTCGCCGGGCTCGCCGAGCAACGCGAAGCCGGGCGCCTTGCGGCGCGGGCTGGCGAGCGCCTTGTTGCCGAGGCCGCCGCGGCCGCCGCGGGCGACGACGTACGCGGTGCCCTCCCCCACCAGATCCGCGAGCACGCGGCCCGCGCGGTCCTTGACGACGGTGCCATTGGGCACGGGCAGGACCAGCGACTCGCCGGCGCCGCCGTTGCGCTCCTCGCCCTCGCCGGGGCGGCCGTTGGCGGCCCGGCGGTGGGGGCTGTGGTGGTACTCCAGCAGGGTCGTGACCTGCGGGTCCACCCGGATGATGACATCGCCGCCGTGCCCGCCGTTGCCGCCGTCCGGGCCGCCCAGGGGCTTGAACTTCTCGCGGTGCACGGAGGCGCAGCCGTGCCCGCCCTTGCCGGCGGCCACGGTCAGCGCGACGCGGTCGACGAAGTTCGCGCCCATCAGGTCAGGATCTCTCTGTCGGAACTGCCGGAACTACCGGGGAAAACGCCGAGGGGTGGGCGTTGCCGCCCACCCCTCGCGCGCGAAACTCGGACGTGCTCAGGCCGTCTCGGCCGGCACGATGTTGACGGTCTTGCGACCCCGCTTGGTGCCGAACTGGACCGCACCGGCGGACAGCGCGAACAGCGTGTCGTCGCCGCCGCGGCCGACGTTCTCGCCGGGGTGGAAGTGGGTGCCGCGCTGGCGGACGAGGATCTCGCCCGCGTTGACGACCTGGCCGCCGAACCGCTTGACGCCCAGGAACTGGGGGTTGGAGTCGCGGCCGTTCCGCGAGCTGCTCGCACCCTTCTTGTGTGCCATGTCAGTGTCTGCCTTTGCTCTGGTGGGTCAGGCTCGTCGCGTCGGGCCTCAGGCCTCGATCGCGGTGACCTTGATCTGGGTGGTCGGCTGGCGGTGCCCCTGGCGCTTGCGGTAGCCCGTCTTGTTCTTGTACTTCAGGATGGTGATCTTGGGGCCCTTGGTCGCCTTCACGACCTCGGCCGTCACCTTCACCTTGGCCAGCTTCGCCGCCTCGGTGGTGACCGTCCCACCGTCCACGAGCATCAGCGGGGTGAGGTCAACGGCGGCACCCGGCTGGGCGTCCACCTTGTCGACGATGAGAACGTCCCCCACGGACACCTTCTCCTGGCGGCCGCCGGCGCGAACGATCGCGTACACGTTGAACCCACTCTCCTTGACGCTGCTTTAGATTCGGCGCTTCTTCGGAACCGGCCCGGCGCGTGCGGGGCACGGTGAGCGCACCGACGACCTAGCTTACGGGACGCCGCCGAGCAGACCCAAATCCCCTCGGCACCGCCCGGTCCGAATCGCATCAGCCCTGGTCGCCCTCGTAGCGACCCGAGTCGGAACCGGCCTGCGAGACATCCTGCGCTGTCTCCTCGTCCAGACGCGGCGGCGGTCCCGCGGGGGCGCTGACGCGGCCGCGGCGCCGCCGAGACCGGGACGCGGTGGCCGGCGCCGGGCTGGGCGGCCCGAGCGGTACGTCGTCCGCGGGCGGCCACCCCAGACCGGTCGGGCTGCCCGCGACGAGGTGCTCCTCGCCGTCCTGCGGCCACCCCATGCGAGCGGATTCGGTAGCGACACCGGCGGCATCGTCGCCGGCGGGCACCGGCGCGGGCGCGAGCGCCGCGTCAGCTGCTTCGGGCGCGTCGGCTGCGGGCGCGTCGTCGGCGCCTGCATCAACACCGGCCTCGACCTCAGCGTCGACGGGCGCGGGCTTGCGGTCATGGTGCAGGGCGGCGTACGCCGCCGCGGCGATCTGGGCGGGCGTGGGTCCACCCTTGGCCGGCTCGGCGGCGCCAGGTCCCGACGACGCCGAACCGCCGACCGGCTCACCAGAGCCGCCCGACGGGCCCGACCCCGACGACGTCCCCCCGGAGGAGGTGCCGTTGCCGCGGCCCCGGCGGCGCCGGCCGTTCCCCTGCTCCGGGGCGGGCGCGGCGGGACGGTCGACCGGGGTGGTCGAGACGATGATGCCCCGGCCGGCGCAGTGCTCGCACGGCTCGGAGAAGACCTCGATGAGCCCGGCGCCCACCCGCTTGCGCGTCATCTGCACGAGGCCGAGGGAGGTGACCTCGGCGACCTGGTGCTTGGTCCGGTCCCGGCCCAGGCACTCCAGAAGCCGCCGGACGACGAGGTCGCGGTTGGATTCCAGCACCATGTCGATGAAGTCGATGACGATGATGCCGCCGATGTCGCGCAGCCGAAGCTGCCGCACGATCTCCTCGGCCGCCTCGATGTTGTTCTTGGTGACGGTCTCCTCGAGGTTGCCCCCGGCGCCCACGAACTTGCCCGTGTTGACGTCGATGACCGTCATGGCCTCGGTGCGATCGATGACCAGCGAACCGCCGGACGGCAACCACACCTTGCGGTCCATGGCCTTGGCGAGCTGCTCGTCGATGCGGTACTCCGCGAACGCGTCCCCCGTGCCGGTCCAGCGGGTCAGCTTGGGGGCGAGGTCCGGGGCCACCGAGGCGATGTAGTCGTTGACCGTCGCCCAGGCCTCGTCTCCGGCGACGACCATCGAGGCGAAGTCCTCGTTGAACACGTCCCGGATGACCCGAACGGTCAGGTCCACCTCGCCGTGCAGCAGCGCGGGGGCGTTGCCGTTCTTTGCCTTGCGGCCGATGTTCTCCCAGATCTTGGCCAGCCGCTCGACGTCCGCCCGCAGCTCGGCCTCGGAGGCGCCCTCGGCCGCCGTACGGACGATCACACCCGCGTCCGGCGGCACGACCTCCTTGAGGATCTTCTTCAGCCGGGCGCGCTCGACGTCGGGCAGCTTGCGGCTGATCCCCGTCATCCGGCCCTCGGGCACGTAGACGAGGTAGCGACCCGGCAGGCTCACCTGGCTGGTCAGGCGCGCGCCCTTGTGACCGATCGGGTCCTTGGTGACCTGCACGAGGACGCCCTGGCCGGAGCTCAGCGCGTTCTCGATGCGGCGCGCCTTGTGCGCCTCCAGCCCGGCGGCGTCCCAGTTGACCTCGCCGGCGTAGAGCACCGCGTTGCGGCCCTTGCCGATGTCGACGAACGCCGCCTCCATGCTGGGCAGCACGTTCTGGACGCGGCCGAGGTAGACGTTGCCCGCCATCGAACCGGACTGCGCCGAGTCGGCCTTGCTCACGTAGTGCTCCACGAGCACGCCGTCCTCGAGCACCCCGATCTGGGTGCGCTCGCCGTCCTGGCGGACGACCATGACCCGCTCGACGCTCTCGCGCCGGGCGAGGAACTCGGCCTCGGTGATGATCGTGCGGCGGCGACCGGCCTCGCGACCCTCGCGGCGGCGCTGCTTCTTCGCCTCCAGCCGGGTGCTGCCCTTGATGCCGGTGGCCTCGTCGCGCTCGCGCCGGGGCTCCCGCACGCGGGTGACGGTGCCGGGCGGGTCCTGCTCCTCGCCGGCCGAGCCGCTGCGGCGGCGGCGCCGCGTCCGACGCCGGCCGCTGGGCGCGGCGTCATCGTCGCCCGTGTCAGATCGATCGCGGTCGTCCGCGGGCTCCTGGCCCGCGTCCCCGTCGTCGGCGGCGTCGCCGTCGGTGCCGGGCTCGGTGTCGTCGCCCGAGCCGGTACGGCGCCGCCCCTTGCCGCCCCGGCGGCGTCGGCGGCGACCGCCCTCGGCGTCGGAGTCGCCGTCCTGACCGGGGGTGTCCTCGGCGACGTCCATCTCCTGAGCGGCCTCGTCGTCGGCCTGCGGCGCGCGGGCGGACGCGGCGCCGCGGGTGGCGCGGGTGCGGCGGGTCGGGCGGGCCGGCGCCTCCGCGGCGTCCTCGGTCGATGCGGACGTCTCCTCGGCGTCCGTCTCGGCGGCGGCAGGCTCGGGGGCTGCCTGCTGGGGCGCGGTCGCGCGCCGACGCCGGGGGGTCGGGACGGCCGCTGGGTCAGGCGCCTGGAACAGTAGCCCGAACGTGTTCAGGGCGGCGGGCTGCTCGCCGGCTGCCTCGGCCTCGGCGGCGGCGGCGAGCGCGGCGCCCTCGGCGAGCAAGGCCTCGGCGTCCTCGTCGGTCAGTGCCGCGATGGCGAGGTCGGAGACCGGGGCCTCCTGGACATCTGAGGCGCCAGGCCCCGCGGACGCGGCGGGATCAGAGGCGGACGTGGCGGGGGCGGACGCGGGGGCGGCGGCCCGCTTCCGCACGGCGCGCTTGCGCGGTGCCGGGGTCGTCTCGGCGGTCGCCGCGGGCTCGGCGTTCGGCGAAGCGGCGGCGGCATCAGGCTCGGCGGCAGGAGCGGGCGCCGCGGCCTTCTTGCGGGTGGCGCGCTTGCGCGGCGCGGGCGCCGCGGGGGCGTCCGGCCCGGCGGCAGCGGTCGCCGACTGGTCGGATTCGGTCGCCTCGGCCGGTCCGGCCGGTGCTGCTGCCGCGGCCGGGGCTGGTGCCGGGCTCGCCGCCGGCGCGGCGACCCGCCGGGTGGCGCGTTTGCGCGCCGGGGTCCGGGTGGCTGCCGGGGCGCCGGCGGCCTCTGCGGCGGGCGGGGCGTCGACCCCGGTGTCGGCCGGGGTATCGGCCGGAGTGTTCTCCTGACCCGGGGGGTTGTCTTGTTCGGAGGCCATGGGTGGCGTCCTTCCCACACCATCGCGGCGGCGGCCACACCCGGGGATCCGCACCGCCGCACGGTGTGCAGTCGCTGCTCGTCACCGACGCAGGTCGCGTCGAGTACGGAAGTCGTGTCATTGCGTCCCGCAAGGCTCGCGCACGCGCGGCACCGTGCCGGACGCCGGTGACGTCACTCCAGAGCGGCCAACGGATCGGCCACCCCCGCGCCGGTCAACGGCCCCTGCGCGAGCCTGGTCACCTTGGGGGGCGCCAGGAGCGTCAGCTGGGCGTACGACCGCAACGCGGTGAGGACATCATCGGGGCGTACGGCGGGTGTGGTGTGCCGCACGACCACTCGCAGTATCGCACACGCCGCATCGGCCGTGCTCACGACGTCCAGCGCGGCGACCGCGGCGCGCACGTCGAGGGTCTTCTCGCCCGTCTTCGTCATGCGCTGGACCTCCGCCGTGTCGAGCCCGAGGAACTCGGCCCGCACCGCCCGCGCCGCCGCGTCGCTCACCCCGGGCAGCTCGACGCGCCATTCGCTGGCCTGCAGCAGGTCCGCCAGCGATGCGGCGGGCGACGGCCCGCAGTCGCGCATCTCCAGGATGTCGAGCCCGTCCGGCAGCGCGTCGTCCAGCGCACGACGTACGGCTTCGGGGTCGACGCGCTCGACCAGCGCGATCTCGACGTACTCCGCCTCGCTCGCCGTCCCCGTCGGCGCGGCGTTGGCGTACGAGATCCGCGGGTGCGGGTGAAACCCGGAGGAAAACGCCATCGGCACGGCGGCGCGCCGCAGCGCCCGCTCCAGGGCACGCTGGAAGTCGCGCGTGCTGGAGAACCGCAGCCGGCCCCGCTTGGCGTACCGCAACCGCAGCCGCTGCACGGGCGGGGCCGCGGGGGGACCGGGGGGGACGCGCTGACGGGCCATGGGACGACAGGGTACGGCGTCCGGCGCGCGCCACGACGCGGCCTACAGCAAGGCCTACGACCCGGGTCGCAGGCGCGGGCTCGGACCGTGGCCCGATGCGGCCGTACGCCGGTGCCGGCGACCCTGGCGCACATGGACACACTGGTAGGGCAGGCAGTCAAGGACACCCTGGTGGGGCGGGACCTGGTCGTGTGGTACTCGCCGCGCGACCCCGAGGCGGCGCTGCGCGGCGTCGACGTGACCATCCGACGGGGTGAACAGCTCGCGATCATGGGGCCGTCCGGCTCGGGCAAGACGACGTTGCTGCACGTGCTGGCGGGGATCGTCCGCCCGACGCGGGGGTCCGTCTGGTGGGCGGGCCAGGACCTGGCCCGGCTCGGGGACGGGCGTCGGACGACGTTGCGGCGCACCGACTTCGGGTTCGTCTTCCAGTCGGGTCACCTGCTCCCCGAGCTGCCTGCGGTGGAGAACGCCGCGCTGCCGCTGCTGGTGGGCGGCGTGCGGCGCGCGCAGGCGATCGACGCGGCGAGCCGGCTGTTCGGGCCGCTGGGCCTGCACGGCCTGGAGGGGAGGCGACCCGGCGAGCTGTCGGGCGGGCAGGCCCAACGGGTGGCCATCGCCCGGGCCCTCGTGACCAACCCCGCGGTCGTCTTCGCCGATGAGCCGACCGGCGCGCTCGACTCGGACACCGGCACCGCCATGATGCGGCTGCTCACCGACGCGACCGCGGCGGCCGGGGCGGCGCTGGTCGTGGTCACGCACGACGAGGCGGTCGCCGGGTGGTGCCCCCGGGTGATCCGGCTGCGCGACGGCCGGGTCGTCGCGGACGGTCCGCGTCGATGAGGGTGGGCACGACCCGCGCGGCGCTGCGCTTGTGGTGGCGGCTGCGTCGGGCGGGTACGCCGGGCGACGGGTCGGCCGTTCGGGGCGTGGAGGCGCTGGCCGTGACGGCGTACGCGGTCGCCACCGCCGCCCTCCTCGTCACCCTCGGGGGGTTGCACGCGTTCTGGATCCGACACCTGGCCGCGCCCACCGCGGACTCCTCGGCGTACGTCGCCCTCGCGGCCACGGCGACCGCGCTGCTCGTGGTGCCCATCCTCACCCTCGGCGGGGTGGCGGCCCGGCTGACGCTGGGTCGACGCGATGCCCGGCTCGCGGCGCTGCGGCTGGCCGGCGCCACGTCGGGCCAGGTCGGCGTCATGGCACTCGCGGACGCGGCGGCGCAGGCGGCGCTGGGGGCGGTGCTCGGCGTGGGCGGCTACGCGCTGGCGATCCCGGGCCTGGCCCTCGTGAGCTTCCAGGGCCGCCGCCTCGCGGCCGCCGAGCTGTGGCTCGGCGCGGCGCCGCTGCTCGGCGCGTGTTTCTCGGTGGTGGCCCTCGCCGTCGCCTCCGGCCTGATCAGCATGGCGGGGGTCGTGGTGGGGCCGCTCGGGGTGGGCCGCCGGACCACGCCCGGGCGGCTGCGCCTGTGGCGGCTCGCGCTCGCGGGCGGGTTGCTGGCGCTGTGGCTCTTCGGCACCCAGCTGCTGGGCCGGGCGGGCCTCGGCGTGCTGTTGGCGGTGCTGGCGGGCGTCGTCGCTGGCGTGAACCTCGTGGGGCCGCTGTTCGTCCAGCTCGCCGGGCGCGGGTACGCCCGGGTGGCCAGGTCGGCCGCCGGGCTCGTCGCGGCGCGGCGCATCGTCGACGACCCGCGTGCGACGTGGCGGGCGGTGAGCGTTCTCGGCCTCGCGATCTGCGTGGCGGCGCTGTCGTCGTTTGCCGATGCGGCGCCAGCCGGCGACCCCGGCGAGATCCAGTTCGCCGCCGACCTCGGCACGGGTGCGCTCGTCGCCCTGGTCATCCTGCTGGCCGTGGGCGTCACCTCGACCGGCGTGGGGCAGGCGGCCCGCGTCGTCGACCAGCGGGAGACCTACCGGGCGTTGGCGCTCGCCGGCACCCCCCTCGGGGTCCTGCACCGGGCGCGCTTGCTGGAGCTAGCGGTCCCCCTCGTCGTCACGGTCGCCCTCGGGGCCACGCTGCCGATCCTCATCCTGGTGCCCATGGCGACGCTGCTGGGTCCGTGGGTGGTGGTCCGCGCGGCGCTGGCCATCGCGGTGTCGGTCCTGGCGCTCGCCGGGTCGGTGCAGCTCTCCCGGGGGCTGGTGAACCGGTACGCCGCGTCGGCCTGAGGGCACGGTGGGCCATGATCGGAGGGTGCGCCGTCAGACCTTGGCCGCCGGGCGGCGGCACACGGTGGGGATCCGGGCCGACGGGATGGTGCTCGCCTGCGGCGCCGGGCCCCGCGGGTCCGGCGGGTCCGGCGAGCCCGGCGGGTCTGGCGCATCCACCCGGTCACGCCGGTCCGGCGGCGAGTGCGACGTGGGCGGCTGGACGGGGGTAGTGGCCGTCGCCGCCGGCAACGTCCACGCGGCCGCGAACACGGGGCGCTCGCATACGGTCGGCCTTCGCGCCGACGGGACGGTCCTGGCCACCGGCTGGAACGGTGCCGGGCAGTGCGACGTACGGTCCTGGGGCGACGTCGTCGGCGTTGCCGCGGGGTGGCGGCGTACGCTCGCCGTGCTGCGCGACGGCCGCGTCCGCGCGGCCGGGCGGGCCGACGAGGGCGCGTGCGACGTCGACTCGTGGCGCGAGATCGTCGCCGTCGCCTGCGGCGACTGGCACTCCCTGGGGTTGCGGGCCGACGGTACGGCGGTGGCCGCCGGCCTCACCCGCCGCGGCCAGGGCGACGTCGCGGGGTGGGCCGGACTGGTGCAGGTGGCGGCCGGCTCGTTGCACTCGGTCGGAGTGACGAGCGACGGCCGCGTCGTCGCCGCGGGCGCCGCCGGGGCCTGCGCGGTCGCGGACTGGCGCGAGGTGACGGCGGTAGCGGCCGGGAGTCACCACACCGTCGCGGTGACGGCGTCTGGGCGCGTCCTGGCCACCGGCGACAACAGCCACGGCCAATGCGACGTGGCCGGGTGGGCGGGGATCGTGGCGGTGGCCGCGGGCGCCGCCCACACGGTCGGGCTTCGGGCGGACGGCACCGCCCTCGCTACGGGACTCAACGACGCCGGTCAGTGCGACGTGCCCTACTGGTCCGGCCTGCGGTTGGGCGGTTAGGCCGTTGGGCGATGGGGCGTGTCGCTCCGGCAGCATGTCCCCCGGGGCAGGTCAGCCGGCATCCGACCGGTATTCGCTGGTCTGGCCGCGGGCGTCAGCCGAAAGATGCCGAGCCGGATGTCGGTCGGCGCCTCCGCCGCGTCACGCGTCAGGGGCGCGTCAGGCGCAGCGTGTGCGAGCGACGGCGCCGGGTCGGCGAATCCCCAGCGCGCGTAGAACGCGTCCATGTCCGGCACGCAGGTCAGGTCCCATTTCCCCACCGCGCGCAGCGCGGGGTGCGCGAGCGCAGCCTCCACGACCGTGGCGCCCAGGCCGGTGCCGCGCAGCTCGGGCCGCACCGTCACATCCCCCAGCCAGGCGAAGAGCGCCCCGTCGCTCAGCATCCGAGCGAAGCCGACCAGCCGATCCGATTCGTCGCAAACCACCACGACATAGCTGGCCGCGAGCGCTCGCTCCGCCTGCTCGCGGGTCCGGCCGGCGCACCACCACTGCGCGAAGTAGAACGCGAAGAGCTGCTCCCGGTGGGCCTGCGACAACTCGTAATGGATCGTCCTCACCGCAGGTCGAGGCGCATCAGGTCGTCCGCCGGACGGAACCCCAACCCGGCATACAGGTCCTTGGAGATCTCGCTGGGGTTCAGCACCAGCCGCACCAAGCGCTCCTCCCGCGACCACGCCAGCAACGCCGCCATCAGCGCCCGGGCGATCCCCAACCGTCGATAGCTCGGGTCGGTCCAGACGTTGGCCACGTAGCCCCACCGCGCCGTCGGCCGCCCCCGGTGCGGCAGCCGCTCGAAGACCTCCAGGCTCGTCATCCCCACCGCCTGACGCCCTCCGCCGATCGGGGCGAACCCGCTCATCGGGGCGACGTCGGCCAGCCAGATCCGGCGTACGTCGCGGTGCCGCGCCAGGAAGTCCGCGACGCGCTCCTCGTACGTCGGGTCGGCGCCGTACCCCAGGTACTCCGACCACTGCCCCCGCAGCCGGGCGATGTCCGCGACATCGCCCAGATTCAGCAGGTCGGCCGCCCGCACCCGAACCCCGCCGGCCGTCTTGCGGGGCGAGGCCTGGGGATACCCGCCCCGCGGATCCGCCCAGTCGTCCGGCGCGCTCACGACCGCAACGACCCGCCGGTCGGCCCGACCTGGATGTGCGTGCCGAGCTCCTGGCAGACCCCGCAGTTGAAGCACGGCGTCCACCGGCAGTCCTCCTGCCCGGCCTCCTCCAGCGCCTCCTGCCAGTCGTCCCACAGCCAGTCCCGGTCCAGCCCGCTGTCGATGTGGTCCCAGGGGAAGACCTCCCAGCGGTCGCGCTCGCGGGTGGTGTACCAGTCCGCCGACAGCTCCCACCCATGCGCCGCGTTGAGCTCGCCGAAGACCTCCGCGGCGCACCGCATCCACCGCTCGTAGCTGAAGTGCTCGCTCCACCCGTCGAACCGGCCGCCGTCGCGCCAGACCGCCTCGATGACGCCGCCCACCCGGCGGTCGCCCCGGGACAGCAGGCCCTCGACGATGCCGGGCTCGCCGTCGTGATAGCGGATCCCGATGCTGGACCCGTAGCGCCGGTCCGCCCGGATCGCCTCGCGCAGCTTGCGCAGCCGCGCGTCGGTCTCCGGCGCGGACAGCTGCCCTGCCCACTGGAACGGGGTGTGCGGCTTGGGCACGAACCCCCCGATCGAGACCGTGCAGCGGATGTCCTTGCGGCCGCTCACCCTCCGGCCGGTGTCGATGACCTTGGCGGCCAGCTCCGCGATCCCCAGCACGTCCTCGTCGGTCTCCGTGGGGAGCCCGCACATGAAGTAGAGCTTCACCTGCCGCCAGCCCGCCGCGTACGCCGCCGCCACCGTGTCGATCAGGTCCTGCTCGCTGACCTGCTTGTTGATGACCCGGCGCAGCCGCTCAGAGCCCCCCTCCGGCGCGAACGTCAGCCCCGACCGCCGCCCGTTGCGGGACAGCTCGTTGGCCAGGTCGATGTTAAACGCGTCCACCCGGGTCGACGGCAGCGACAACCCGGTCTGCGTCCCCTCGTACCGATCCGCCAGCCCCCGCGTGATCTCCGCGATCTCGGAGTGATCCGCAGACGACAGTGACAGCAGGCCGACCTCCTCGTACCCCGTCGCCCCCAGCCCCTGCTCGACCATCGCGCCGATGCCCGTGATCGAGCGCTCCCGCACCGGCCGCGTGATCATGCCCGCCTGGCAGAACCGGCAGCCGCGCGTGCAGCCCCGAAAGATCTCCACGCTCATCCGCTCGTGCACGGTCTCGGCGAGCGGGACCAGCGGCGTCTTCGGGTACGGCCATTCGTCGAGGTCCATGACCGTGTGCTTGGCGACCCGCGCCGGGACGCCGGGTGCCGTGGGCACCACGCGCTCGATGCGCCCGTCACGCGTGTACTCGACCCGGTACATCGCCGGGACGTAGGCGACCCCGTCGCGGGCCAGCCGCTCCAGGATCTCCCGCCGGCCACCCGGTCGGCCCTCGGACTTCCAGGCCCCCACCAGGTCGGTCACCCGCAGCACGGCCTGCTCGCCGTCGCCGACGATGACGGCGTCGACGAAGTCCGCCACCGGCTCGGGGTTGAAGCTGGCGTGGCCGCCGACGACGACCAGCGGGTCGTCATCGGCGCGGTCGGCGGAATGCAGCGGGATACCCGCCAGGTCGAGCGCCTCGAGCATGTTCGTGTAGTTGAGCTCCGTCGGGAAGCTCAGCCCGAACAGGTCGAAGTCGCGCACCGCCCGGTGCCCGTCCACCGTGAGCTGCCGCACCCCCGCCTCGCGCATCAGCGCCGCGAGGTCCGACCACACGGCGTAGGACCGCTCAGCCAGCGCGTCCGCGCGCTCGTTGAGGACTTCGTAGAGGATCATGACGCCCTGGTTGGGCAGGCCGACCTCGTAGGCGTCGGGGTACATCAACGCCCACCGGACGGTCAGTTCCTCGCCACCCGGCCCGACGCCGCCGCAGTCCCAGTCCTTGACCTGGGAGTTCAGCTCGCCCCCGACATACTGGATCGGCTTGGCCACGCGCTCCAGCAGCGGCTCCAGGTCGGCGAACCGGTTCTCTCCAGGCATGCCCCCCAGGTTAGGCGAGCCTCTCCCTACGGGCCGCAGCGCCCTGCCGCCCCGCGCGACGTCACGCGCGGCGATCAATACCTCGCAATCGCTCCGGGTCCGGGCCGGATCGGGGCCTATTGATCGTTCCGGGTGACCGACGCGCGACGCGGGCGGTGCTTGACGTAGATCTGCTTGCGGATGCGAGCGACCACGGTGCCCTGCCGGTCGACCACCTCGTTGGTCAGCCAGTGCAGCACCTTCTCCCCCGAATCCGCCTCCGCGCGCAGCTCATCCACGAGGGACTGCGGCACCTCGAAGGTGGTGCGCAGGTCCCCCCGGCCCATCGCCAGGAACTCGATCTCGGCCTTCGCATCGAGCACCGAGTAGTCCTTCCCGAGCCGGTTGATCAGCAGCAGGACCCAGAACGGGTCCGACATCGCGAACAGGGTGCCGCCGAACGCCGTCCCGAAGTAGTTCGCGTTCCATGGCCGCACCCGCAGCGTTACCGTCGCGCCGGCGAAACCCGGCAGCAGCTCCGTGATCCGGACCCCGGCGGCCAGGTACGGCGGCCACAGGTTGAGCGCCCGGCGCATCACGGCCGGGCTGGCCGCGATGTCCTGCCAGGTGCGCGGGATGGGCGGGAGCGAGACCTGGGTCGTGCGTCGTGGCGACATGCCCCGATTCTGCCCTACCCGCCGGTACGCCGGTGACGGAGGCGGGAGTTCCCCGGGTCGGGGAGGCGCACGCCGAGCCCGTGGAGGACCCGGCCGACCTCAAGACGGTCGGCGCGGCGGTAGGACACCTGGACGTGGGCACCCGCACCGGGTCGATCGGGGTGGCCTCCGGCGATCATCTCCGGACCCGGGCCGGGAGGGGTCACCACTGTCACGTCGGCGGCCACCCGGGCCTCCTCCAGCCCGCGGCGGATCCGGTCGGCGAACACCTCTGCCCCGCCGCTGCCCGCCGGCGCGGGGAACCCCGTGCGAGTGGTCATCCCGGCCCACTTCCGCCGGTCCGCCAGCACGAGCCCCGCCACGACCGCCGCTGCTGCGGCAAGCGCGGCCCATGGCACCGGCCAGCCCCGCCAGATCGCGAACAGGGCGCCAAGGGCGCCGGCCACCAGACACGCTCCGATCAAGGCCGCCCAGCCGAGCGGGCCGAGAATGGCCGTCCGCAACCAGGCGGAATGCCAGCCCGGGCGGGGCCGACGGCGCCACCATGGTGGGGCTGGCCGCAGCGGCTCATAGGACCCGTAGCCGCGGGACGGCACGGCTCAGCGCCCCGGGGCCGGTCCGGGGTCGGCGACGCCGAGGATGCGTCGGGACTGCCGCACGTCGCCGGCCATCACCTCGAGCAGTTCCTCGACCCCCGAGAACTTGTACGTCGGGCGCAGCCGCTCCACGAATTCCATCGAGACCCGCTCGCCGTACAGGGCCAGATCCAGGCGGTCCAGCACGTACGCCTCCACGCGGCGCTGGTGCCCGTCGAACGTCGGGTTCGTGCCGATCGAGATGGCCGCCGGCATCCTGCGGTCCGGATCGTCGGCGGGCGCGGCGCACCGGACCAGCCACCCGGCATAGACCCCGTCGGCCGGGATCAGCCCCTCCGGGTCCTGGCACAGGTTCGCGGTCGGGTAGCCCAGCGAGCGCCCCCGGTGGTCGCCGTGCACGACGACGCCGGCCACCTCGTGGTGGCGGCCGAGCACGTGCGCGGCCAACGCCACGTCCCCCTCGGCCACGAGCCGGCGGACCTGGGAGGAGGACCATCGGGTCGCCTCCGTGGCGTCGGCGCGATCCCCCCGGTCGTTGACGACGACGACGTCGAAGCCGCAGTCGGCCCCCAGCTCGCGCAGCGTCGTGACGTCCCCGGCGTTGCGGGCGCCGAACCGGGTGTCCTGCCCGACCACCACCACGCGCGCGTGCAGGCCGCGACAGAAGACGCGCCGGACGAACTGCTCCGGCGTCCAGGCCGCGAGCTCGTGGGTGAACTCCATGACGAGGACCGCGTCGAGGTCCGCGGCCTCCAGCAGCTCGAGCCGTTGCGTCAGCGTGCCCACCATCGGGGGGGCCGCGTCAGGACGCAGCACGGCGAGCGGGTGCGGCTCGAAGGTCACGGCGACTGCCGGTACGCCGTCCGCTCGGGCCCGCATCACCAGCTCGGCCAGCACCGCCTGATGGCCGCGGTGGACCCCGTCGAAGTTGCCCAGGGTGACTGCACAGCCACCCAGGTCATCGGGGATCTCGTCCACGGCATTCCAGCGCAACACGCGGCTCACTCTAGCCACGCCGAGGCGTGGCCGCTTTCAGCAGGCTCACCAGCTCGCAGTCAGCCCTCCGGCGGCACGCTCGGCCGCCGACGGGTAGATCACCGCGAACCGCTCCAGCACCACCGGCATGTCCGGCTCGAATCGGCGCGGGCTCGAGGAGTTTTCCCGGAAGAACCATTCGTGCACTTCACGCCAATGCGCCACCGAAAGGTCACCCTCGGCCTCGGCGACGACGTGTTCCTGCCCGACCTGATCGAAGGGAACGATGTCCACCGAGGTGGTCTGGATGAGAGCCCGGGGGCGTTCGTCGCCGTCGAGGATGATAGTCAAGCGACCGACTTGGGGCAGCTCCTCGCCCTCATGCTCGTAATCCCACAGCGACGAGGCCGTCGCCGTTTTCAGGCCCCGCAACACCAGGTCGAGAAGCTCGTCCGCCTGCTCCGGCGACCCGCCGAAAGCCCACGCCCGCGGGGGAATCGGGCCGAGGGTCTGGCTGTCCGCGGAGCCTACGGGCCGGGCCAACCGGGTCCGCAGGCGCGCGTCCGCCCAAAACGCCTCGACCTCGGCTTGCTCCATATTCGGACCATAACAGGCATGACGAGAAGCATGACAATGGCATCGACAGAACTGACGTCTTTTACCAATCGTTGGCGAATACCGCCTTGACATTGACCTTTTGGTCCGTTTGCTCCAAAACGGCGACGAGCCTGCCCGCGGGATCATAGGCCGCCAGCAGGCCACGAAAGGGGCCCGACACGGGGGGCGCGGCGCCGTGCGCCAGGCGGCGGGCGTCGACCTCGTCGAGCTCTCTGCCGGGCATGACGGCCCGCGTCAATTCCGCCGGCCCGACCATCGGCAGCCCGGAGGCGCCGGGCGGCGCCACCCGGCGGGCCTCCTCCAGCGCGGGGAGGGGGTGGGCGGCGGCCACGTCGAAGCAGCCCACGCGGGTGCGCCGCAGCGCCGTCAGGTGCCCGCCGACGCCGAGCGCCGCCCCGAGGTCGCGGGCCAGGGCGCGCACGTAGGTCCCGGACGAGACGTCCACGGTGACGTCGAGGTCCACGGACGACGTACCGTCCGGCAGCACCACGTCGCGCCGGCGACGCACCAGGAACCGGTCGACGCGCACGGGCCGCGCCGCCAGTGCCACCTCCTCGCCGCCGCGCACCCGCGCGTACGACCGGACACCGTCGACCTTGATCGCGCTCACGGCGCTGGGGACCTGCTCGATGTCGCCGGTGAGGTCGGCGACCGCCGCCTCGATCGCCGCGTCCGACAGGTGCCCGGCCGGGGCGACGGCGCGCACCTCGCCCTCCGCGTCGTCGGTGACGGTGCTGACGCCGAGTCGGATCGTGGCGTTGTACGCCTTGTCGCAGCCCACCAGGAACGTCAACAGGCGCGTCGCCCGGTTCACCCCGACCAGCAGCAACCCCGTGGCCATCGGGTCCAGGGTGCCCGCGTGGCCGACCTTGCGCGTGCCGCAGATCCGCCGGCAGGCCCCCACGACCGCGTGGCTACTCAGCCCCGCCGGCTTGTCGACCAGCAGGACGCCGTCGCCCACCAGGGGATCCGGCGGCCGAGCCACGGCCTACTCCTCGTCGTCGACGGCGGGCTTCTTGTAGGGGTCGGCGTCGCCCGCGAAGCTCGCGCCCCGCGCCGCCGCCGCCACCTCCTCGTCGCGCGCCTTCGCGGCCAGGAGCAGCTCGTCGAGGTGCGCCGCGCCCTCCGGGATCGCGTCCGCGTGGAACGCGATGCTCGGGGTCAACCGAATGCCAAGGCCCTTCCCGACCGCGGAGCGGATCCGCCCCTTGTTGGCCTCCAGCGCCTCCGCCGTCGCCGCCCGCTCCTCCTCGCCGCCGAGGACCGTGTAGAAGATCGAGGCCTGCTGGAGGTCGCCCGTGACCCGTACGTCGGTCACGGTGACGAACCCCAGCCGCTCGTCCTTGGTCCGGTGTTCCAGCGTCTCCGCGACGATGACCTTGATCCGATCGGCGATCTTGCGGGCGCGTGCCGGGTCGGCCATGGCGAGTTCCTTTCGTTCGCTGCTTGCTGCGGGCTACCGCACGGTGCGGCCCCACGGCGCGTGCTGCGCCGAGGGGCCGCCGACCGTTCGTCCGTGGGCCTTCGTCAGGCGCGCGGTGTCGGCCGCGCGCCTTCCGCTGGTCAGGCCCGCGGCTTCTCGCGCATCTCGTACGTCGTGATCAGGTCGTCCACCTGCAGATCGTTGAACGATCCGAGGTTGATGCCGCACTCGTAGCCGTCGCGGACCTCCGTCACGTCGTCCTTGAAGCGCCGCAGCCCGGCGATCTCCAGGTTCTCGGTGACCACCACCCCGTTGCGGGTGATGCGGGCGCGGGCGCCGCGCTTGATCTCGCCGGAGCGCACCAGCGAGCCGGCGATGTTGCCGAACTTGCTGGACCGGAAGATCTCGCGGATCTCCGCCGTGCCGAGCTCGTGCTCCTCGAACTCCGGCTTGAGCATGCCCTTGAGCGCGGCCTCGATCTCCTCGATGGCCTGGTAGATCACGCTGTAGTAGCGGATCTCGACGCCCTCGCGCTCGGCGTACTCCGCGTTCTGGCCCTCGGCCCGCACGTTGAAGCCGATGATGACCGCGCTGGAGGCCACCGCGAGGTTGATGTTGTTCATCGTGATCGCGCCGACGCCGCGGTCGATGATCCGCAGGTCCACCTCGTCGCCCACGTCGATCTGCAGCAACGCGTCCTCCAGGGCCTCCACCGAACCGGAGACATCGCCCTTGAGGATGAGGTTGAGCGTCTCGACCTTGCCGGCGGCCAGGGCTTCGTTGAGGTCTTCCAGGCTGATCCGCTTGCGGGCCTTCGCCAGGCTCGCCTGCCGGTCCGCCGCCTCGCGCTTCTCGGCGATCTGGCGGGCCGTGCGGTCGTCCGGAGCGACGATGAACGTGTCGCCCGCGCGCGGCACGCTGGACAGACCCAGCACCTGCACCGGCCGCGAGGGCAACGCCACGTCGAGGTTGTTGCCGTGCTCGTCGAGCATGGCCCGCACGCGGCCGTGCGCGCTGCCCGCGACGATCGAGTCGCCGACGCACAGCGTGCCCGACTGGACCAGCACCGTCGCGGTCGCACCACGGCCACGGTCGAGGTTGGCCTCGATCGCGACACCACGCGCGTCCTTGTCGGGGTTGGCGCGCAGGTCCAGGGCGGCGTCCGCCGTGAGCAGGACCGCCTCGAGCAGGTCGTCGATGTTGAGGCGCTGCTTGGCCGAGACGTCGACG
This sequence comes from Austwickia sp., assembly GCA_016699675.1. Taxonomy (NCBI): domain Bacteria; kingdom Bacillati; phylum Actinomycetota; class Actinomycetes; order Micrococcales; family Dermatophilaceae; genus Austwickia; species Austwickia sp. The sequence goes on from CP064985.1 coordinate 101,956, forward strand.
AACATGGTGTCGCCGCCGTACTCCTCGGCGATCAGGCCGTACTCCGTGAGCTGCTGACGCACCTTCGCCGGGTTCGCGCCGTCGACGTCGATCTTGTTGACCGCCACCACGATCGGCACGTCGGCCGCCTGGGCGTGGTTCAGCGCCTCGATCGTCTGCGGCATCACGCCGTCGTTCGCCGCCACCACGAGGATCGCGATGTCGGTGACCTTGGCACCACGGGCTCGCATGGCGGTGAACGCCTCGTGACCCGGGGTGTCGATGAAGGTGATGGCCCGCTGGTTGCCCTCGTGCTCGGCGGTGATCTGGTAGGCACCGATGTGCTGGGTGATGCCGCCGGCCTCGGTGTCGATGACGTTGGCGTGCCGGATGGCGTCCAGCAGCTTCGTCTTACCGTGGTCGACGTGGCCCATCACGGTCACGACCGGCGGCCGCGGCTCGAGCAGGCTCTCGTCCTCCTCCTCGGCCTCGGCCTCCAGGTCGATGCCGAAGGACTCGAACAGCTCGCGCTCCTCGTCCTCCGGTGAGACGACCTGGATGTCGTAGCCCAGCTCCTCGCCGAGGATCTTGAACGTGTCCTCGTCGAGGGACTGCGTCGCGGTGGCCATCTCGCCCAGGTGGAAAAGCACGGTGACCAGGCTCGCCGGGTTCGCGTTGATCTTGTCGGCGAAGTCCGTCAGCGAGGCGCCGCGGCGAACCCGCACGATCGTCGAGCCGTCCCCGCGGGGAACCTGCACGCCGCCGATCGTCGGCGCCTGCATCTGCTCGAACTCTTGCCGCTTCGCGCGCTTGCTCTTGCGCTGCTTGCTCTTGCCGCCGCCGCGACCGAACGCGCCCTGCGTGCCGCCGCGACCACCGGGACCGCCGGGACGTCCGCCGCCGCCACCGGGGCGGTTGCCGAAGCCGCCGCCACCGGCGCCTGGCCGACCGCCCGCGCCACCCGGGCCCGGCCGACCGCCGGGACGCGCCGGACGCTCGCCCGGCCTGGGCACCGACGCGCGGTCGGGCATCATGCCGGGGTTCGGACGCGGACCGCCGGGACGGGGGCCGCCGGCCCCGGGACGCGGGCCACCCGCGCCGGGTGCCCCGGTGCGCGGTGCGCCGGGTCGGGGACCTGCCGTGCCGGGCGCGCCCTGCCGGGGCTGACCGGGTCGGGGCATCCCCTGCTGCGCGGCGTACGGGCTGTTGCCGGGGCGAGGGCCACCCTCGCGGCCGGTGCGCATGCCCTGCTGAGGTGCGTACGGGCTGTTGCCGGGCCGAGGCGAGCCGCCCGGACGCGGGCCGGGACGGGCGTCGCCACCCGGACGCGGGGCCGAGGGCCGCGGGCCGGGGGTCGGCCCGGCGGGGCGGCTCGGGGCCGCCGAGGGCGTCGCGGATGCGGCTGCCGCCGGCGTCTCGCGGGACTCGGGAGCGCTCGGGACCGGCTTGCCGGCCGGCCGCGGACCGGGCATCCCGGGCTTGGCCGGAGCCGGTGCGGCCGGCGCCGCAGCGGTGTCCGAGGCCGCCGGCGCTGCCGACGCGGCCGGCGAGAACGGCTCGGTGGACACCGGGGGCCGCGGGTCGCTCGGGGCGGGCGCGGCCGCGGGAGCCGACGGCGCCGACTCCACGGGAGCTTCCGACGCTGGCGGGGCCGCCGGGGTGGCGGGGGCGCTCGGCGTACGCGCCGGGTCCGCCGCCTTCGGCGCGCGCGGCATCGGGCCGGGACGCGCGGACGTCGCGGATGGCGCCTTGGCGGCGGGGGCCGCCGGGGCGGCCGCGCCGGACTTGCCGGCCAGCTCCGCGGGGAAGGATTCACGCAGTTTGCGAACCACGGGGGGTTCGATGGTCGAACTCGCCGATCGGACGAATTCGCCGCTGCTCTTCAAATGGTCGAGCAAGACCTTGCTCTCGACTCCGAGCTCCTTGGCGAGCTCGTAGACCCGGACCTTAGCCACATCTCTCCTGTCTATGGTCCGCGCCGTCGAGGCCTCGAACCATGCTTAAAGCTGGGCGGTGCTCATTGCTGAGTACTCATCGCGTGCTCATCAGCGTCAAACCCGCTTCCGGTTCTCATCGGCCGAGGCCGCCGTGGATGACGGCTCCGGTGTCGTGCCACTCCCCTCGGCCAGGGCCGAGATCTGCGCCGCCAGGTCGCCCGGGTCCATGGCCGCGCCGACCCGCAGGGCGCGTCCGAACGCCTTACGGCGTACGGCTTGATCGAGGCACTCGATCCGCGCGTGCAGCCACGCGCCGCGTCCGGGCAGGCGGCGCCGTACGTCGAGCACGAGGACGAGACCGTCCCCGCTGTCGCGTGCGACGACCCGCAGGAGCTGTGACCGCTCCCCCCGGGCACGACAACCGACGCAGGTGCGCAGACTGACTGAGGGCCCAGGAAAATCGGCCTCGACCATGCTACCCGCTCCCACGGGTCAGGACGTACCCGGGTCCGCGCCCTGACCGCCGGGGCTTTCGGCGGCACGACCTGCGCGGTCCCCCGCCGGCGGCGCGCCCGTGTCCGGCTTGATGTCGATGCGCCAGCCGGTCAGCTTGGCCGCGAGCCGCGCGTTCTGGCCCTCCTTGCCGATGGCCAGGGAGAGCTGATAGTCGGGGACGACCACCCGGGCCGAGCGCAACTTAGGGTCGACCACCTCGACCGAGGAGACCCGCGCGGGCGAGAGCGCGGCCGCGACGAACTCGGCCGGGTCGGGGGAGAAGTCGACGATGTCGATCTTCTCGCCCCGCAGCTCGGCCATGACGGCCCGGACCCGCGCCCCCATCGGCCCGATGCAGGCCCCCTTGGCGTTGATGCCGGGGGTGCTCGCGTGGACGGCGATCTTGGTCCGGTGCCCGGCCTCGCGGGCCAGCGCCTCGATCTTCACGGTGCCGTCCGCGATCTCCGGCACCTCCAGCGCGAACAGCTTGCGGACCAGGTTGGGGTGCGTGCGCGACAGCCCGATCTGCGGCCCGCTCGGGCCGCGCTTGACGCTGACCACGTAGCAGCGGATCCGCTCGCCGTGCTTGTAGGTCTCCCCCGGCACCTGCTCGGCCTGCGGCAGCGCGCCCTCGACCGTGCCGAGGTCGACCAGGACCGTGCGCCCCTGACTCTGCTGGATGACGCCCGTGATGATGTCGCCCTCGCGGCCGCGGAAGTCGCCGAGCACCGCGTCGTCCTCCAGCTCCCGCAGGCGCTGCACGATCACCTGGCGGGCCGTCGACGCGGCCACGCGGCCGAACCCCGCAGGCGTGTCGTCGAATTCGGGGCCCGGGTCACCCCGGGTGCCGTCCTCCAACAGCGGCGCGTCCTCGCGGACCCAGACGACGACGTGGCCGGTCTTGCGGTCGAGGTCGACCCGCGCCGTCTTGTAGGCCCCCTCCGTGCGGTGGTAGGCGAGCAGGAGAGCCTGTTCGATCGCCGGGATGATGACGTCGAGGGAGATGTCGCGCTCCCGCTCCAGCGCGCGAAGCGCGGCAAGGTCGATGTCCATCAGAACTCCTCGTCTTCTGCGGGTTCGCCGGGGGCCGCGTCCTCGGCCAGGCCGTCGGCCAGGTCCTCGTCCGGGTCCTCGGCCAGGTCATCCGCCGACTCGTCGGCCCGCGCGAACTCGACCTGGACGCGTCCCCGGGCGACGTCGGCGAGCTCGAGCACGCGGCGTACGTCGTCCGCCCCCGCCACCGTGAGCTGCGCCGGCCCGGCCGCCACCAGCCGCCCCGCGACGATCGTGCCCTCGCGCAGCGAGAGTTCCACCAGTCGGCCGACGTTGCGGCGGTAATGCCGCGGCTCGGTCAACGGGCGCTGCACGCCGGGGGAGGTGACCTCCAGGACGTACGGCGCGTCGCCGAACGGCTCGCGCTCATCCAGCGCCGCGTCGATGACGCGAGCAGCCTCCGCGACCTCGTCGAGGCTGATGGGGGGCACCGGGCTGCTGTCGTCCTGCGGCGGCAGCGCGCCGGTGTCGCGGTCCACGCTGATGCGCACGAGTCGGCGCTTGCCGGCTGGCGTCACGGCGACGTCCTCGACGACGAGCCCCATGGGCGTCAGCAGGGGCCCCAGCAGGCCGGCGATGACCTCGGCGACCCGACCGTGGCGATCGCTGGCGGCCATGGGGTGCTCCTGCTCTTCTCGAATGTGCGCGCTGCGGGCAGCGCGCCGGGGCGGCGGGTCGGGACGAAGGCCGGCCGCTTGGGCCACTGTAGCTGTGCGCGGGACGGGAATCGACGGGCACCGGTCGGGGCGGCAGCGCGGGGCGGCCGGCGCGCGATGGGAGGATGACCCGCGATGTTGCCGCTTCCTTCCGCCGGATCCACGTCGCCTCCCCCGCGCTCCCTGCCGGCCCGTTCCGGGGCCCCGGCCGACGTGGCCGAAGACTGCGCGCCCACGCGCCGTACGGTCCTCGGCCTGCTCGGCGCGACGTTCGGCGCGGCCACGCTCGCCGGGTGCGGGGTGCGTTGGGACCGCCGCGAGACCGACCTGCCCCTGCTCGCCCCACGGGCGGTGGACCCGCGCGCGGTCGCCGTGTACGCCGAGCTGCGCCGCGTCCGCACGGCCCTGGCGGCGGCCAACGCGGCGGTGGGTACGGCGGGGGCTGGCCCGACCGCCCCGACCGGCGCCGCTGGCGGGATCGCCGCGACCCTGGCGGGGCTGCACCGCGTGCAGGAGAGCGTGTTGACCGGCCGGCTGACCGAACTGGGCGAGGACCCGAAGGACACCGCCCGACTCGACGCCGCGCTCGGCAGCAGCGCGTCCAGCGCGATGTCACGGTCGGCGTCCGCCGCCTCGCCATCGGCGTCCGTCGCTACGCCGTCGTCGGCCCCCGCCCCTGCGGCGTCCTCGGCTGGGTCGTCCTCTGCCGCGTCTCCCCTCGCCACCCAGCCACCGCCGGTGCCTGTGAGTATGGCGGCGGCCGAGGCGGCGGGGCTGGCGGCGGACGATCTCGGCGCCCTCGATCGACTGCCCCCCGACGAGACGCCGCTGCTGCTGTCGTTGCGCGTCCAGCGCGCGGTCGCGCTCCCGCTGGTCGGCGGGAGCGCCCCGACGTGGGCCACCCCGACGATCGCCACGCAAGGCGAAGCGGCCCGCCTCGTGGGCCTGTTCCGGGCTGCCGAATACGGGCTGCGCGTGGCGGCCGCCCGCAGCGCCGGCGCCACCCGGACCCGGCTGCTCGGGCCGTTGAGCTGGACCACGGCGGCCCGCCTCATCCTGGAGCCGCAGGCGGGCGAGAAACCCATGAACGTTCCGCCCGGGTATGCCCTGCCGTTCCCGGTGACGGACGACGCGTCCGCGATCGGGCTGGCGCAGACGGTGCTCGCCGGCCTGACCAATGGCGTCCTCAGCGGCGCCCCCGCCGCGGCGGGCAGCACCCCGGGCCTGCTCGCCGTCCTGTCGCTGGCGGCCGTCGCCGAGGGTCAGGCCCGAGACCTCGGCGCCGAACTGCGGGCGTTTCCGGGCCTGTCCAGCCAGAGCACACCGGCGGGACGCTGACAGGCGAGGTCGCCTGCCAGGCCAGTAGCCTGGGAGCATGCCGCAGCCAGCCCGTGGGGGCCTTCGATGCGCGCGCCTGGGCGCGGTCGTCGCCGCCTGCCTGGGGCTCGCAGCCGGGGGTCACGCGCTCGGCGGGGGCGGCCTGCCGTCGGCGTCGACCCTCGCGCTGACCCTGCCCGCGCTGGGCCTCGTCGCGCTGTGGTTCACCCGCCGCGAGCGCTCGATCCCGACCCTGTTCGCGGTGCTGGTCGGCGTCGAGGCCGCGCTGCACGCGTACTTCCACCTCGCCGCCCACGGTGCGCCAGCGCTGAACTCGGGGCTAGACGCTGCGCTGCTCACGGGCCACGCGGGGCACGGACGTGCCGCCGCGGCGAGCCAGGTGAGCCAGGTGAGCCACGCCGACCCCGGCCATACCCTCGGTCTGGCCGGCGGCGGGCACGCTGGCCAATCCCTCGATTCGTTGAGCCTGCTCCCCTCGCCGTCGATGGCGGCCGCGCATCTTCTGGCGATCGCCCTCACAGCCCTGGCGCTGGGCTGGGGTGACCGGTCCATCTGGGCCGCGGCGCGGCGCCTGCTCCCGGTTCTTGCCGCGGCGCCCGCCGTACCGCGTGCGGTGGTTGCGATCTGCTGCGCCGCGGCGCCGGGACGGCTCCGGTCTCTCGACCTTCGGTACCTGGCTCCCGTGCGCGGACCTCCGGCGGAGCCGCGGCTCGCCTAGGACCCGCCGTCGCCTCCCCCGGACCGCGCCTCGCGGTACGCCGGGTGGGGCCGCGCGACATCGTACCGCGTCCTGGGCCCCCGCGTCCGGCGTCGGCTCGCCCGGCGCCCCCCCACCCTGCAGCCCGACTGCCGCCCGCACCCCGCGGGCCTTTCCGTGAGGACACCACTCGATATGACGACACGTACCACCCTGTTCGCCATCACCACCTGCTGCGCCGCACTCGCCCTGGCGGGCTGCGGCGGGTCCGGCTCGACGGCCGCCTCCAGCTCGACCACGGCGAAGGCCGCCAGCTCCAGCAGCGCCGGCTCCGGCACGTCCAGCGGGACGGCCGGCGCGCCCACCCCGGACGGCAAGACGTTCAAGGGGGACGGCCTGGAGATCACCAAGACCTGGGTGAAGGCCATCCCCGACGTGACCAAGGGCAAGATGACCGGCATCTTCGGGACGATCAAGAACACGTCCGACAAGGAGATCGTCATCGTCTCCGGCAGCCAGGACCAGTCCGCCAGGACCGAGCTGCACGAGACCGCGATGGTCAACGGTTCCATGCAGATGCGCCCCGTGCAGGGCGGCTACACGATCCCCGCCGGCGGCACGTTCGAGCTCAAGCCGGGCGGCAACCACGTCATGATCATGGACATGACCAAGCCGCTCCCGGCCGGCTCGACCGCGAAGGTCACGCTCACCACGAAGGACGGCAAGACCCTCGCCTTCGACGCCGTCGCCTGGGCGTTCCCGGGCGGTGGCAACGAGCCGTACGCCAACACGTCCGGCACGATGTCGGCCACCTCCGCCGCCACCGCGAGCACCTCGAAGTGACCATGGGACGCGCACGCGCAGACGGTTCCCGCGGCTCGGGCACCACCGGCGTGGGCGCGTCGTCCCGGCCCCCTGCCCAGGAGCTTGCCGGCGGGATCTCCCGCCGCTCGCTCCTGGGCGGGGGCGCCCTCGCCGCGGGGGCGGCGCTGGCCGGGGCGACGTCCTGCTCCCAGGTTCCCGCCGGCTCGGCGGGCGCCACCGGTGCCGCCGCTGGCGGGTCGGGGTCGGCGGCCGGGTCGACGGCCAGCGGCGGCGGTCCTGTCGGGGTCGCTCGCCCCGCGGAGGCGATCGCACTGTTCGGCAAGGACACGGTCCCGTTCTACGGCGACCACCAGGCGGGCATCCTCACGGGCCAGCAGGCCCACGGCGTCTTCGTGGGGCTCAATCTGCGGCCCGGCCTGGGGGCGGACAAGGTCCGCATCATGCTGCAGATGCTGTCTGACGACGTGGCGCACCTCGTCGCCGGGGAGAAGCCGCTCACGGCCCTCGAGCCGGACATCGCGGCCAACCCGGCCCGGTTGACGGTCACGTTCGGGTTCGGGCGCGGCCTGTTCGCCGCCATCGGCAAGCCCGCGGCGATGCCGCCCGCACTGGCCACCCTGCCGGCGTTCGCCACGGACAAGCTCGAACCGGCGTGGGGACAGACCGACCTCGTCCTGCAGATCTGCTGCGAGGAGCCGGTGACGCTGTCCTACGCGCAGCGTCGGCTGATCCGCGACGCCGAGCCGTTCGCGACGGTGGCCTGGGTGCAGGCGGGGTTCGTCAACTCCCTGGGCACCGAGCCGCCGGGGACCACCCCGCGCAACCTCATGGGGATGCGCGACGGCACCGCCAACGAGCGCGACCCTGAGCAGGCCGCGGCGGTGGTGTGGTGCACGGATCCGGCGTATGGCTGGCTCGTCGGCGGCTCACACCTGGTCATTCGGCGGATGCGGATCGACCTGGGGCTCTGGGACGACGTGGAGGGCGAGGGCAAGGAGATCGCGTTCGGGCGGCGGATCGGGAACGGTGCGCCGCTCACCGGGAAGACCGAGTTCGACGTGGTGGATCGGGAGAAGAAGGACGACAAGGGCTTCTACGTCGTCGATCCCGGTTCGCACGCGGCCCGCGCGCAGGCACGGACCGCCGACGAGCGGATCATCCGCCGGGCCTACAACTACGACGACGGGTACCTGCCCAGCGGCACGCCCGACGCGGGCCTGATCTTCGTCTGCTACCAGAAGGACGTGGCGAAGGCGTTCATCCCGGTGCAGCAGCGGCTCGCCGAGAAGGACGCGCTGAACATCTGGGCGACGCACGTCGGATCGGCGTCGTACGCCGTGCCGCCGGGCCCGAAGCCGGGCGGTTACGTCGGCCAGACGCTGTTCGAGGGCTGAGCCCGTGTTCTCGCCTGCGGCTCGCCGGTCGCGCCCGTGCGCTTGATGGGCGAGGACTGGTTGGGCGTCCCGCCGGGGCTCGTCGCGCGCATGACCGGGCGGCCCGCCGAGGGAGACGGCGGGCTGCCCGGCGACGATTGGCTGGCCGAGCTGCCGGCGCGCGCGGCGGAGGCCCTGGACCGCTGGGAGCTCACCCCGGACGGCATACCGATGCACGGCTATTGCGCGCTGGTCCTGCCGGTACGCCGCCGCGGGGACCGCCTGGTGCTCAAGCTCGGCTGGCCGCACCCCGAGGCCCGCCACGAGCACCTGGCCCTGCGGGCCTGGGCAGGGCGGGGCGCGGTGCACCTGGTGGCAGCCCACCCGGCGCGCGACGCCCTGCTGCTGGAGCGGCTCGACGCCGCCCGTGACCTGGGCACCGAGGATGTCGAAACGTCCTGTGCGGTGATCGGGCGGCTGCTCGCCCGGCTCGACGTACCGGCCTTCCCGCAGCTCGACCGCCTCTCCGACTGGACGCGCGGCTTCCTGGCCGCCACCGCCGACGTCCGCGCGGTCGCGGCGGCGGGCCTGCCCCGGCGCTTCGTCGAGCAGGCGCGATCATCGGCGCGCGACCTGGCCGGCGAGCCCGGCATCGACGGGCGCCTGGTCCACACCGACCTGCACGACGCGAACGTGCTGGCCGCCGAACTCAGCCCGTGGCTGGCCATCGACCCCAAACCGCTGGCCGCGGAGTCCGCCTTCGCCCTCGCCCCCGCGCTGTGGAACCGCTGGCACGACGCCGTGGCCAGTGGCGACCCGAACTGGCACCTCAAGTGCCGGCTGGGCTGGCTGGCCGAGGCGGCGGGCGTCGACGAGGCCCGCGCCCGCGCGTGGAGCCTGATCCGGCTGGTCGCGGTCGCGCACTGGTACGCCGCGGCCGGCGACCCGAACGGCGGCCCCGCCCCCATGACGGCCTTCGTCGCCGCGATGAAGGCCATGGCCAGCGACCGGTGAGCGACCCGGGGGCGCGCAGGGCCGAAGGGGTCTGCTAGACAAGGCCGCATGGCTACCACTGCATTCAAGGGCTCCCCCGTCCAGACCTCCGGCGACCTGCCCGCGGCCGGCTCCGACGCTCCCGACTTCACGCTGACCGGCACCGACCTGTCCGACGTGACCGGCGCGGGGCACAAGGGCAAGCGCGTCGTGCTCAACATCTTCCCCAGCGTCGACACCGGCGTCTGCGCGGCGAGCGTGCGCAAGTTCAACGAGCTCGCGGCGTCGATGGACAACACCGCGGTCGTCTGCGTCTCGGCCGACCTGCCATTCGCGCTCGGCCGGTTCTGCGGCGCGGAGGGCATCGAGAACGTCACCGCGGCGAGCAGCTTCCGGTCCGACTTCGGCAGCACGTACGGCGTGACGATGACCGACGGTCCCCTCAAGGGCCTGCTCGCGCGTTCGGTCGTCGTCGTGAACGAGTCCGGCGACGTCGTCTACACCGAGCTGGTCCCCGAGATCACGCAGGAGCCGAACTACGACGCGGCGGTCGCCGCGCTGAAGTGAGCTCGGGTCCGTCATGAGTGACCGCGATGACGATGCGCTTGTCGTCATCGTGATGTTCGCCCCGGTGGAGGCCGCCGACGTCGTCCGCGACACAGCGGCCTCCGCCGGTGCCGGGGCGATCGGTCGCTATCGGGCGTGCAGCTTCTCGGCGGCCGGCGAGGGCCGGTTCCTCCCGATGGCGGGGGCGTCGCCGGCGATCGGTGCGATCGGTACGCCGGAGGTGGTGGCCGAGCAGCGCATCGAGGTGGTCTGCCCGCGGTCGGCGGCCCGAGCGGCGCTGGAGGCGATGCTGGCCGCGCATCCCTACGAGGAACCCGCCTACCACGTGTACGCCACGATCCCCCGCGAGGCGCTGTAGGCGCGAGTTATCCACAGCACGACCGTTCCCGACCTGCCCTTTTGGTGCCATGGCACCCTTTGCGCAGGTCACGAACGGTCGTATCGCGTTATGCCACGCCTTGGGCGTCTGGCGGCGGCCCATGACGGCGCGGCAACCCATGGTAGTGCGGCAACCCACGGGGGACGCGGCGGCCCATGACGGCGCGGTCGCCCATGACGGCGCGGCGGCCCATGACGGCGGCGGCCCATACGGCGCGGCAACCCACGAGGGACGCAAGGCGCTCCTGGGAGGTATGAGCGCCGCCGTCACCCGCCGTACCGCCTTGCGCGCCGCCCTCGCTGCAGGCCTCGTCCTTCCCCTCGCCCCGGCCCTCGCCCGCTGCTCCCCCGGGGCCGCCGCCGCCGTACCGATGGCCACCTCGACGCGCGCCCGCCGCCCGGCCGACCCCACCGCGGTCGGGCCCGCCGTCGCCGCCCTGACCGCCGCGGGCGGCGCGATCTGGGCGGCGCTGACCGCCGCCGAGCCGACCGCGAACAGCGTCTTCTCCCCCTACTCCCTGGAACGTGCCCTGGCGATGGTCCGCTTCGGCGCCAAGGGGCCCACGGGCGCCGGCCTCGACGCCGCACTCGCCACGACCGATCACCAGCGGCTCGCCGCCGGACTCGGCACCCTCGCCGCCGACCTCGCCTCGCGCGCAGGGGACCATGCCAAGAAGCGCGGCGGCACAGGTCACCTCGCCTGGTCGGAGGCCAACGCCGTGTGGGCCCAGCGCGACCTGACCTGGGAGGCGCCGTTCCTCGATGCGCTGGCCGAGTACTTCGGCACCGGCCTCACCCTCGCCGACTATCGGGCCGACCCCGCCGCGGCGATCGCCGCCATCAACGCCTGGTGCGCGGCGGCGACGCAGGGCCTCATCGAGCGCATCGTCGGCCCGAACCAGATCACGCGGGAGACCCGACTGGTCCTCGCCAACGCGGTCTACCTCAAGGCCGACTGGAACGTGCCCCTCGAGAAGTCCCGCACCCGCGACGAACCGTTCGCTCGCGCCGCCGGGGGCGAGGTACGGGTGCCGATGATGTACGGCGCCGAGTCGGTCCCCCACCGCACCGGCGCGGGGTGGCAGGCGGCTTCGATCCCGTACGTCGGGGGCAAGCTGGCGATGCTGGTCGTGCTGCCCGACCGCGCCACCGGGGCGGAGGCCACGGTCCCGAAGCTCGTCACCTCGGGTGGCCTCGGCGACCTGCTGCGCGGCTGGGACCAGGCCGACTCCGCGGACCTCGTCATGCCGCGGTTCCGCATCGAGTCGACCCACGACCTCGCGAAGCCGCTGATCGCCCGGGGCGCCGGCCTGGCGTTCGGCGAGGGGGGTGCCGCCGACCTGACGGGCCTGACGACGCAGGAGCGGCTGGAGCTGTCCTTCGCGATCCAGAAGGCGACGATCGTCGTGGACGAGGAGGGCACCGAGGCGGCGGCGGTATCCGCCGTCGGAGCTCAGGCCGTCAGCGCCCGGATCCCTCCGCCGGTGCTCCGATTGGACCGGCCGTTCTACGCCGTCGTCTACGACGCGCCCACCGCGACGCCCCTCTTCCTCACCTATGTCGCGGACCCCTCGCGCCGTTGACTCAGGTCAGACCGGATCGCCACCGGCCGCCTCGCCCGATTGGCCACCGGGGAGGCGCACGACTCGGCCAGCCCAAAAGGCCGGTTTCCGCTTCACATGAGCCAACGCCACGACCCACACGATGTCGTCCACCACCGCATACAAGAGGCTGTATTCGTCAAATCGCTTCAAAGGAACCTTGCGAACCACGGGCTCCCGCGGCGACCCCTCCCACTCGTACCGGCGAGCGGTCTTTGGAAAGCCGAGAGCGTAGTCGAGGGCCCGGAAGGCTTCAGTCGCGAGATGGCCGCCGAGACCTGGCTCCCGTTCGTCGTACCAGTCGCGGGCGCGCCGAAGATCCTCGACGGCTTCGGGGACCCAACGAGGTTCCTGATTCACAGGCCGAAGCGGCGGCGGACCTCGGCGTCCGGGATCCCGTTCGTCGTCCCGTCCACGATCCCCCCGAGACGCCGCCCGATCTCGGTCGCCCAGGCGGACTCGACCTCTCCAGCGTCCTCGTAAGGGCCGCCGGCCTCAACCCACAGAGCATGGGCAAGCTCGAGCTGCTCCTCGCGGGAGAGCTTGCGTGCCTGCTCCAACAGCTCGGCAGTCGTCATCCCGCAAGTCTAATCCGTGCGCCCAGAGGGGACCCTGGGGTCCGCGTTCACGCACGATCGGCACGCGAGTGATTTCGCCGCACCCCCCAAGGGCCGTCGGTTGGGCGGATTCGGTTCGCTGGCAAGGGGGTAGCTAGCGGGCGTGATGAATCGACTGCGCGGGGCCGCGTCGCCGTACCTGCTCCAGCACGCCGACAACCCGGTCGATTGGTGGGCGTGGGAGGACGCCGCGCTGGCCGAGGCCCGCGAGCGGGACCTGCCGATCTTCCTGTCGATCGGGTACGCCGCCTGCCACTGGTGCCACGTCATGGCGCACGAGTCGTTCGAGGATCAGCAGGTGGCCGAGGCGCTGCGCGACCGGTACGTCGCCATCAAGGTCGACCGGGAAGACCGCCCCGACATCGACGCCGTCTACATGGCCGCCACGGTGGCCCTGACCGGGCGCGGCGGCTGGCCGATGACGGTGCTGCTCACGCCCGACGGGCGGCCGTTCTGGGCCGGCACGTATCTGCCCAAGAACCACCTCATCGGCCTGCTCGACGCCGCCTGGCAGGCGTGGCGCGAGCGGCGGGGCGATATCGAGTCCAGCGCGGGCCAGATCGCTGCGGCGCTGCGCGAGTCGGGGCGCGCCGAGGACGGAGGGCGGACCGGATCCGAGACGACGCCGATCGATACCCGCTTGCTGGAGCAAGCGCTGTCCGCCGTGGCCACGACGTACGACGCGGCGCGGGGCGGCTTCGGCGGCGCACCCAAGTTCCCGCCGAGCATGGTGCTGGACTGGCTGCTCGCGCACCACGGCCGCACCGGCTCCGCCCCGGCGCGCGCGATGGCCGCGGGGTCGTTCGAGGCGATGGCCCGCGGCGGCATCAACGATCAGCTGGCTGGGGGCTTCGCCCGCTACAGCACCGACGCCGACTGGGTCGTGCCGCACTTCGAGAAGATGCTCTACGACAACGCCCTGCTCCTGGGCACCTACGCGCGCTGGCATCGCGCGTCCGGCTCCTCGCTGGCCGCCCGCATCGCCCGGGAAACCGCGGACTTCCTGATCCGAGACCTCGGTACGCCGCAGCGGGCCTTCGCCTCCGCGCTCGACGCGGACACCGACGGGATCGAGGGGCTGACCTACGCCTGGACGCCGGCGCAGCTCGCCGAGGCGCTCGGGGCGGCCGACGGTGCGCGGGCCGCCGAGCTGCTGTCCGTCACCGCGACGGGCACCTTCGAGCACGGCTCCTCCACGCTCCAGCTGCGCCGCGAGCCGACCCCCGGCGAGGAGGCCGACTGGTGGACCGCGGCCCGCGCTCGCCTTCTCGCCGCGCGGAACCGGCGCCCCCAACCCGCCCGCGACGACAAGGTCGTCACCGCCTGGAACGGCCTGGCCATCAGAGCGCTCGCCGAGGCGGGGATCGCGCTGGCGGAACCGCGGTACGTCGACGCGGCGCGCGCGGCAGCGAGCCACCTGCTGGAGGTCCACCACGTGGGTGGCCGACTCCGGCGGACCTCCCGCGCCGGAGTCGTCGGCGAATCCGCCGGGGTGGCCACCGATTACGGCAACCTCGCGGCGGGACTGGTCGCGCTGGCGCAGGCCACCGGCGAGGCCCGCTGGCTGGCCGCCGCCGGCGACCTCCTTGCGACCGCGATCGCGCGCTTCGGCGCGCACGACGGCGGGTTCTACGACACCCCGGACGACGGGGAGGCGCTGGTCCTGCGGCCGCGCGAGGACGGCGACAACGCCGAACCCTGCGGCACGTCGAGCCTCGCCGGGGCGCTGCTGGCGTACGGCGCGCTGACCGGCTCGGTCGAGCACCTGGACCGGGCCCACGCCGCGCTGGCGTCGATGGCCGACGTGGCCCGCCGCAACCCGCGGTTCGCCGGCCACGCCCTCACGGTCGCCGAGGCTGTGGCGGCCGGACCGCTGGAAGTCGCCATCGTCACCGACGACCCGACCGACCCGGCGACTCAAGCCCTGGTCGAGGCCGCCCGCGCCGCCCGCTCCCCGGGCCTGGTCCTCGCCGTCGGTCGCCCCGACGCGCCCGGCTGGGCGCTGCTCGCCGACCGCCCCCTGAAGGACGGCGCCCCCACGGCGTACGTCTGTCGCGGTTTCGCCTGCCACGCCCCCGCGACGGATGCGGCCGAGCTGGCGGCCCAGCTCCGGAGCTGACGCGCCCAGGGTCAGGAGGTAGGGCGGTCCTTCTTGGGCAGCGTCGCGACGATCAGGGCGTACGAGTCGTCGATGGCCTCCTCGATCTCGTCACGCGGGATCGCCCCGTCGAGGCGCAGCACGTTCCAGCCGTGCCGGCCGATGTACGCCGACACGGACGCCTCCGCGGGGTAGCGGGCCAGCCACTCGTCGGCCTCCTCGCGACCCTTGCCGCACTTCACCGTCACGGACTGCTCGCCGAGGAAGCAGAAGATCTTCGCCCCCACCTTGGCGACGGTGTCGCCCTCCCAGGGCTCGTCGGGCCAGGCGCCGGGCTTGGCCAGGGCATAGTCACGCATCGGGCTCGTCATGTCCCCCATCCTCGGTTCAGAGCCGGATGACGCGCCAGCCCTCGCGGTCCGCGACCCGCTGCTCCAGCTCGGCCGGCCCGACGAACAGCGCCGTCGCCCACACATCCGCGTCCACGATGTCCGGGGCGATCACGCTGACCGAGCCCCGCCGGTAGCGCCGCTCCCCCGTCGCCGGGTCCACCAGGTGGGCGCCGCGCGCGGCGCAGCCGGAGGTGGCGAGCGCCCCGGCCCGGAGCTCGACGACCTGGGCGATCTCCCCCGGCACGTCCGGATTCTCGATCCCCAGCCGCCAGGGTCGATCCCCGCCGGGCGAGGCGTCCACGCCACCGACGGCGATGTCGCCCCCGGCGTTGACGCACCAGGCGTGCCCGGCCATCGCGGGCGCCGCGGCCAGGATCGCCGCGGCGCGCCCGATGGCCCAGCCCTTCACCAGCCCCGTCGGGTCGATCAGCCACTGTCCGGTCGCCTCGTCGGGAAGCCGGCTCAGAAACGCCCCGCCGGTCTCCGCCTCGTACGCCGCACACCGGGCCAGGACCTCCGCCAGCTGCGGGCAGCAGTCCTCGACGCGGAGCTCGCCGCGCCGCAGCCGGGACAGTTCGCTGTCCGGCCGCCACTTCGAGAACGTCGCATCCACCCAGGCCAGGTCGTCGTACGCCGCGCGCACCGCCGCCGTCACCGCGGCCGAGCGGGCCTGCGGCCCCCGGACGTGGATGCTGATCGGCATCCCCATGAGGTGCTCGACGTGGGCGGCGACGTACGGCGACGGCGCCCCAGCCACAAGCGCCCCGGGGGCCGGCGGCGGTGGGGCGAAGACGGGCAGATCGGCGGGTCCGGCGGTCATCGGTCGCTCCCTCGGCCTCAGGCCCGCGCCTGGTCGATCGCCGACTGCAGCGAGGCCGTGTAGCCCTGCCACGTGACGGTCGCCCCGGAGATCGCGTCGATGTCGGCCGACTGCGCCTGGACGGCCTCGCTGTTGTACGTCGGGACGGCGCGGGAGTTGATCTGCACGTCCTTGTTGTTGGCCGTCGGATAGGTGACCGCCTGGGAGCTGGTGATCTTGCCGCCCGAGACCACGATCCGCACCTGTACCGGTCCCCACCGGGTCGAGCTGGAGGTCCCGGTGTAGGTGCCGTCCCTCAGGGTGGTCGCTGCGCCGCCCGCGGCGCCCGAGGCGCCGGCCGCCGCCGACGTACCGGCCCCCGCCGACGTACCGCCAGTCGAGCTGGAGGTACTCCCCGCCGCGGTGCCGCCCCCGGCGGCACTGCCGACCGCGGGCGACGTCCCCGCAACGCTCGTGCTGGCGGACGCGGTCGCGGATCCGGCGCCCTGGGCGTGGAGGCTGGTGTGGTAGCCCATCGCCAGCACGACGGCGGACAGGGTGCTCATGCCGACGAGGACGTTGCGCCGCAGGTGGCTGGGCTGCTCGTCCGCGGCGGGATTGCGGGTGGAGTTCTCGGTGGTGCTCACGGTGGTGTCCTTCTCAGGCGGATCGAATGGGGGTAAGGCCACAAGGGCAGCGGTCAGTAAGCGAAGCGTTCGGCGTGGATGCGCTCGGCGGGCACACCCGCGCCGCGGGCCGCGGCCTGCGCGGCGTCCATCCAGGCGTTGCCGCCGCACAGGAACACGTCCCGCTCGGCCACGTCGGGCACGAGGTGGCGCAGGGCCGCCTCGTCGGTGAGGTGCGACCACGCGGCGGGCAGCCAGGAGGGGCGCTCCACAACCCGGTGCCCGTCCAGCACGATCAAGCGGGCGCCGCACCGAGCGGCGGACGCCTCGACCTGCGCGAGCAGGGGCGCGCCGGCGAAGTCAGAGACCCGGTAGATCAGGGTGAGGTCGCCCGGCTGGGCATCGAGGGATTCCATCAGGGCCCTCATCGGGGCGACGCCGATCCCGGCGGCCAGGAGGAGGACGCCCTGCCGCGTCCGGGCACCCTGGTGCAGGCGCCCGTACGGGCCCTCGATCAGCACCCTCGTCCCGGGCTTCAGCGTCGCGAGGCGGTGGCTGCCGTCCCCCACATCCGCGACGCTGATCTGCAGGCTGCGGCCATCGGGGGCGGCCGAGACGCTGTACGGGTGCGCGCGCGTCCAGCCCGGCCCGTCGAGGAAGCGCCACTGGAAGAACTGCCCGCCCGCGGCGGGAAGGCGGTCCAGGTCGCGCCCGGTCACGGTGACGGTGGTGACGTTGCCGCCCGCGGGCGACACCTGCGCGACGACGAGCCGGTGCCGAAGGTTGCGCAGCACGGGCAGCCCGACGCGGTAGGTCAGCACCGCGGCGACGGCCGCGCCCCACAGGCCCCACCAGTACGCCGTAGCCAGCGGCGAGGCCAAGAAGTCCTGGCCGGTCCACAGCTGGTGCGGCAGGGCGAGGAAGCAGCCGAGGTAGGCGTAGAGGTGGATGAGGTGCCAGGACTCGTAGCGCAGCCGGCGCCGGGCGGCGCGCATCGACGTGACCACCACCATCACCAGGCAGAGCGTGCCCAGCAGGGCGATCAGCATGGCGGGCATCGTCGTGGTGACCTGCCAGAAGGTCGGCCACAGCGCGCCGAGCGAGGCCCCGGAGTAGCCCACCAGGATCATCGCGATGTGCGCCAGCATGAGCGAGAACGACCCGAAGCCCACCTGCCGGTGGATCGCGGCGAGCTCGTCCTGGCCGAACGCCTTCTCCACGAACGGGATCCGCGCCATCAGGAGCACCTGGATCAGCAGCAGGTCGCTGGCCAGCAGGCCGGTGAGGCGCCCCATCGAGGTCCAGGCGTCGGCGACGTTGGTCACGCCGGTGACGCCCCCGTTCGCCAGCCACAGCCCCGCCACGACGAGCAGGCTCGCCCAGGTCAGCGCCCAGGAGAGCTCGCCCCACCAGCGGGGTACGGCGGGGGCGGGCAGCGGGCGACCGGACGGCGAGTCGTCGCGGCCGGTGGCCATGCTTGGCGTCGACATGCGCAGTCCGCTCGTCTCGCCGGCGTCGATGGTGCTCGTGGTCATGTCTCTACCGTCGGTGGCCTGGCCGTCGGGACAGTTCAGAGGAGCCTGTGCCCTTCCTGTGAGCCGTGGCGTCCGCGGCCGGCCGGGGATGCGGCACGATGGGGCCATGGCGGCACCCGAGACAGCGGGCCAGACGACGGATCACGACGCGGCCCAGTTCGAGGCCCGGCTGCGTCGCTGGTGGCCCGACGTCCTGACGGGGCTGCGGGATGTGTACGACGAGGCCACCGCCAATGGGGTCGCGGCCCGGCTGGAGTCGGTGGCGCGGGCCGCGCACGCCGTACGGTCTGCCGAGCTGCGCGCCCTCGACTACGAGCGCCTGCTGCGGCCGGACCGCCTCGGGAGCGAGGCGATGGTGGGCTACGCCGCGTACGCCGACCGGTTCGCCGGCACTTTGGCCGACGTCACCGACCGGCTGGACTACCTCGGCGAGCTCGGCGTGACGTACCTGCACCTCATGCCGCTGCTGCGGCCGCGGGAGGGCGACAACGACGGCGGGTACGCCGTGGCCGACCACCGCACGATCCGTCCCGACCTGGGCACGATGGCCGACCTGGCGGACCTGACGGCGGCGCTGCGCGGCCGCGGCATGAGCCTGGTCCTCGACCTCGTGCTCAACCACGTGGCCCGCGAGCACGAGTGGGCCGAGCGCGCGCGGGCCGGCGAGGACCGCTACCGCGCCTACTTCCACACCTTCCCCGACCGCGAGCTGCCCGATGCCTACGAGGCGAGCCTGCCCGAGGTCTTCCCCGACTTCGCGCCCGGCAACTTCACCTGGGACGACGAGCTGGCCGCCTGGGTCTGGACCACGTTCAACGCCTTCCAGTGGGACCTCAACTGGGCCAACCCGGACGTGCTGATCGAGTTCGCCCAGATCGTCCTCGACCTCGCCAACGCCGGGGTCGAGGTGCTGCGGCTCGACGCGATCGCGTTCCTGTGGAAGCGGATGGGGACCGACTGCCAGGGCCAGCCGGAGGTCCACTCGCTGACGCAGATCCTGCGGGCCGTGGCCCGAATCGTGGCGCCGGCCACGGCGTTCAAGGCCGAGGCCATCGTCGCGCCGAGCAAGCTCGTCGCCTATCTGGGCCAGGGCCGGTGGACCGGCAAGGTGAGCGAGCTCGCCTATCACAACAGCCTCATGGTGCAGATCTGGTCCGCCCTGGCCACCAAGGACGCGCGGTTGGCCGCCCGCTCGCTGGCCAAGTTGCCGGCGCTGCCCACCGGCACGGCCTGGATCACCTACCTGCGCTGCCACGATGACATCGGCTGGGCCATCTCCGACGAGGACTGCGCCGCGATCGGCTGGGACGGCCCGGCGCACCGCCGGTTCCTGTCCGACTGGTACTCCGGCAACTTCCCCGCCTCCCGCGCCCGCGGCCTGGTCTTCCAGCACAACCCCGCCACGGACGACCGGCGGATCAGCGGCACCGCGGCCAGCCTCATCGGCCTGGAGAACGACGAGTACTGGCACGACATCCACGCCGCCGAGCTGGACCTGAAGGCGCTGCGGCTGGCGCACGCGATCATCTACGGCTGGGGCGGGATCCCCGTGCTGTGGAGCGGCGACGAGCTGGCCACCCCAAACGATCCCGACTGGGCGGCCGAGCCGGGCCACGAGGACGACAACCGGTGGGCCGGGCGGCCGCGGCTCGATCCGGGTCGGGTGGCGCTGCGCCACGACCGTACGTCGAGCGAGGGTTGCGCCTTCACCGATCTGGTGCGGCTCGCCGAGGTGCGCCGGTCGCTGCCTCACCTCCACGCGGGCGTGCCCACGGCCATCGACGAGCTGCACGACAACGGCGTCCTGCCGGTGCGGCGCACCCACCCCCTGGGGGTGATGCTGCAGCTCTACAACGTCACCCCCGAGTGGCGGTTCCATTCCGGGGCGCGCCTGGCCGCGCTCGGGCTGGACCGTGCGGTCGACGCCCTCACCGGGCAGGGCGTCCAGCCGGGCGCGGACGGCCGGGTGTGGCTGCCGCCGTACGCCGCGTGGTGGCTCGTCTCGCCCGACGCGGTGAGCTGACCGGGCGACCCGAAGCCCGCAAGGGGCCGGTGACCAGCCCCGAGTCCCCTCGTCGGCCGCGCGGGCGAGGCCCGGGGACTAGGTTGAAGGGATGTCCTCCGAAGCTCCCACGCGCTGGCGTCGCCCCGTCCCCCTGATCGGCGATACGACGAGCGCCCGGGATCGGGCCGACGCGCCGGACGGCTGGGCGATGGGCGATCAGGTGGCCGAGCATCTCGCGCGCGTCGTGGCGGCGCGGCGCGACATCCGCCGATATCGCCCCGATCCCGTCCCGGACGAGCTGCTCCGCCGGGTGATCGAGGCCGGCCACCTCGGACCGTCCGTGGGACACAGCCAGCCGTGGCGATTCGTCGTGGTGACCGACCCCGCCACCCGGGACCGGGCTGCGGCCATGGCGGATGCGCTGCGCCTCGAACAGGCCGCCACGTTCGCGCCGGATCGGGCCCAGCGGCTGCTGGACCTCAAGCTGGAGGGGCTGCGCGAGGCGCCGCTGGGGATCGTCGTGGCCTGCGATCGGCGGACCCCCGCCGCGGGGGTGTTGGGGCGCGCTACGTTCCCCGACGCGGACCTGTGGTCCTGTGCGTGTGCTATCGAGAACATGTGGCTGACCGCCCGAGCGCTCGGCCTCGGCATGGGCTGGGTGACCCTGTTCCGCCCGGACGAGCTGGCCCGCTTGCTGCAGTTGCCGCCGGGGGTGGAGACCCTCGGTTGGCTCTGCCTCGGCTGGCCGGACGAGCGACCCCCGGAGCCCGGCCTGCAACGCGCCGCTTGGAGCAAGCGGCTCCCGCTCGACGAGGTGATCCTGGCCGATCGCTGGCCGAGCGAGGCGGACCCGGTCGCGCCCGCCAACCACGTCAAGGCGCCGGATCAGGCCCACGTCGTGGCGGCGACGGACGGCGCCGACGACCTGCTCTCGCCGCCCGGTTCGCTCGGCGTCCTCGATCGGGCGTTGGATCGCGTGGTCGCGGCCGGCGCCGCGGCCAGCACGACCGGCACCCTGGTTCTCGTCGGCGCCGACCATCCGGTGGCCGCCTTGGGCGTCTCGGCGTACCCGGTGTCCGTCACCCGCGAGGTCCTGGCCGCGTCGGTGGCGGGGGTCGGCGTGGGCGCGGCGACCGCGACCGGCGCCGGACTGGCCTGCGTGGTGGTGGACGCCGGCGTCGCCGGGCCGCCCGTGCCGGGCAGCTCGGATCTGCGCCCGGCTCCCGACGTATGGCGTGGTGATCTGGCGACGACCGACGCGCTGCCGCACGCCGAGGTGCGGCGACTGGTGGCCGCCGGCCGCGACATCGGGCGGCGGGCTGCGACCACCGGGCTGGTGATCCTCGGCGAGGTGGGGGTCGGCAACACCACGGTGGCGGCCGCGCTGACCTGCGCGGTGCTGGGCGCTGACCCGCAGGACGCCGTCGGCCTCGGCGCCGGGGCCGACGCGGCGATCCTGGCGCGCAAGGTCGAGGTGGTGGCCGATGGGTTGGCCCGCCTGCGGGACGCGGGGCGGCTTCCGGGCGGCGACGTGCCGGTCGATGCGGAGGACCTGCTCGCGGGGCTGGGCGGCCCCGAGTTCGCCGTGCTGGTGGGGGTCGTGCTCGGCGCCGCGGAGGGCAGGGCGGCCGTGGTCCTGGACGGGCTGGCAACCAGCGTGCCGGCACTGCTGGCGCGCTCGCTGGAACCCGCCGTGCACGCCTACCTCGTGGCCGGGCAGCGCAGCAGGGAACGCGCCCACGCGCTGGTGCTGCGCGAGCTCGGGCTGGAACCGCTGCTCGCCCTGCGGCTGCGCGCCGGCGAGGGGGTCGGGGCGTGTCTGGCGGCGAGCCTGCTGCTGCAGGGCCTGCGCGTCCGCCGGGTCGCGGCCCGGACGCGACGGGAGGAAGCCCCCGCCGCATCGTCGTCCTGAGCAGGGGCGACGTCGTCGGTCGATGACGGGCGCCATCGTTCTCCCGACGACGGGGGCGGTCAGAGCACGCCGTACTGGCGCAGCACGTCGTACCCGATCTTCACGATGAACGCGGAGACCACGAGGATGAACACGGCGCGGATGAAGCCGTGGCCGCGGGCGACGGCGGTGCGCGCGCCCAGGTAGCCGCCCGCCGCGTTGGCCAACCCCATCGGGAGGCCGATCTTCCAGACCACCGCGCCGCCGGCGACGAACACGACCAGGGCCGCGATGTTGGTCGCCAGGTTGCCGAGCTTGGCCAGCGCGGTCCCCTCCAGGAACGCGAAGCCCAGGACGCCGACCAGCAGGAACACGAAGAACGAGCCGGTACCGGGGCCGAGCGCCCCATCCCAGACCCCGACGCCCAGGCCGATCGCGGCCGCGCCGGCGGTGTGCCGGCGGCCGGTGTGGCGCAGCGCCTGGACCTGGCCGAGGGATGGCTTGAGCAGGGTGTAGGCCCCGACCCCGATGAGCACCGCGAGGATCAGCGGGTTGAACGCCGCCTTCGGGATGTGCGCCGCGATCACCGCACCCGCGGCCGATCCCGCCAGCGCGCCCAGCACCAGCGGCAGCGCCGTCCGCAGGTCCGGCTTCACCCGGCGCAGGTAGGTGGCCGAGCTCACCGCTGTCCCGCACACAGAGGCGAGCTTGTTGGTGGCGAGGAGCTGGACCGGTACGGCGTGCGGGAACGCCACCACGAACGCCGGCAGCTGGATGAGGCCGCCGCCGCCCACGACCGCGTCGACGTATCCCGCGAGAAAGGCGGCGGCGATCAGGATCGCCATGGTCACCAGGGAGGCCTCGTCCACCCGGACACCATAGTCAGCGGCGGGGCGGGTCTCTGGGCGACCACCGCCAGACGTGGGAAGGAGACTTTGCCCAGCGTTGGTCAGACATCGGCCGTTCCTGGCGGAGCGGTGCCGGCGTCTCCTCGCCGCCGCCGGGCCCTCCTGAGGCCCAACGACTTCCGCGAGTCTCCGGCGCCCACCGAGGCTGAGCGGCCATCCTGTGGGGGAACCAGCAGCCGCGACCACCCCGCCGATAGGCGACCTAAGTCCCTGGCCGGTCTTCGAGACCCACGCCAGAGTTCTCGCGATACCCCTCTCGGAAGGCACTCCTATGAGCACTATTGCCGAGCCGGCGCCCGCGTCCGGGGTCCACCCCGTCGACGAGGTGCTGCCGGCGGCGAAGCTGGCCATCTACGGCCTGCAGCACGTCCTCGCGTTCTACGCGGGCGCGGTCATCGTGCCGATCCTGCTCGCCAGCGCGATCGGCCTGGACACCGAGACCCTGATCCACCTCATCAACGCCGACCTGTTGACGTGCGGGATCGCGTCGATCATCCAGTCGGTCGGGTTCTGGAAGGTCGGCGTCCGGTTGCCCCTGCTGCAGGGCGTGACCTTCACCGCCGTGTCGCCGATGATCGCCATCGGCCTGTCGCAGGGCGGGGGTCGCGAGTCGCTGCCCTACATCTACGGCTCGGTCATCGTCGCGGGCCTGTTCACCTTCCTCATCGCCCCGTACTTCGCCAAGCTCATCCGGTTCTTCCCGCCGGTCGTGACCGGCAGCGTCATCACCATCATCGGGGTGGCCCTGCTCCCCGTGGCGGCCAACGACGCGATCATGGCCGCCCCCGACCCCAACCGGAACTTCGTCCAGATCGGCGTGCCCGCCGACCAGATCGCCGTGCGTAGCATCCTGTACGCCGTCGGAACCCTCCTCTTCATCGTGTTCCTGCAGCGCTTCTTCAAGGGCTTCCTGGGCACCATCGCGGTCCTGCTCGGCCTGGTCGGCGGCACCTTGGTCGCATGGCTGCTCGGCGACGCGCACTTCGACGCGATCGCCAGCTCGTCCTGGGTCGGGGTGACGACCCCGTTCTACTTCGGGATCCCGAAGTTCGCCTTCGCCGCGGTCGTCTCGATGGTCGTCGTCATGCTCATCACCGCGGTGGAGACCACCGGCGACGTCTTCGCCACCGGGGAGATCGTCGAGAAGAAGATCGAGTCCGAGGACATCGCGCGGGCCCTGCGCGCCGATGGCCTGGCCACGACGCTCGGCGGCGTGCTCAACAGCTTCCCCTACACCTGCTTCGCCGAGAACGTCGGCCTCGTCCGGCTCACCCGGATCAAGTCCCGCTGGGTCGTGGCCAGTGCGGGCGCCATCATGATCGTCCTCGGCCTGCTGCCCAAGGCTGGCGCGCTGGTCGCGGGCATCCCGCACCACGTGCTCGGCGGCGCGGCCCTGGCCATGTTCGCGACGGTCGCGGTCGTCGGCATCCAGACGCTGACCCGGGTGGACTTCAAGGACGACCGCAACATCGTCATCGTCGCGACCTCGCTGGCCTTGGCCATGCTGGTCACCATCCAGCCCAACGTCGCCAAGGTCGTCCCGAGCTGGGCCGAGATCATCTTCGGCTCCGGCATCACCCTGGGCAGCCTCTGCGCGATCCTGCTCAACCTGATCTTCCACCACACGGGTGGTCAGCGGCACACCGCGGACGAGGCGATCGCCGACGCGACCGCCCGCTCGTACGAGTCCGCCCCCGGCGAGTGAGATGACCCTGTTCCGAGGCGCGCTCCTCGACACGCCGGCCGGCGCGTCGGGGGGCGCGTCCTGGCTCGAGCCGACGACGCTGCGGGTCGAGGAGGACGGTGCGCTCCTGGTGCGCGACGGCGTGATCGCCGCGCGCGGCCCCGCCGCCGCGCTGCTCGCCGCGCATCCCGACGAACCCGTCGTCGACTGTCGTCCGGGCCTGCTGCTGCCGGGGTTCGTCGACACCCACGTGCACTACCCCCAGGTCCGCGTCATCGGCGGCCTCGGGCGGCCGCTCCTGGACTGGCTGGAGCAGTGCGCCCTGCCCGAGGAGGCGCGGCTCGCCGACTCGGCGTACGCCCGCGGCGTCGCCGCGGACTTCCTCGCAGGGCTGGTCCGCGCGGGCACCACCTCGGCCCTCGTCTTCGGGTCGCACTACGCCGGGGCGATGGACGAGTTCTTCACGGCCGCCGCCTCGTCCGGGCTCCGCATCACGTCCGGGCTCGTGGTCTCGGATCGTGCGCTGCGGGCGGACCTGCTCACGACGCCGGACCGGGCGCTCACCGAGGGCGCCGAGCTGGCCCAGCGCTGGCACGGGGCGGGGGCGGGGCGGCTGCGGTACGCCGTCACCCCGCGCTTCGCCTTCTCCTGCTCGGGGGCCCTCCTCGACGCGTGCGGCGAGCTGGCAGCCGACACCCCCGGGGCGTACGTCACCAGCCACGTCAACGAGAACGAGGCCGAGATCGCCGGGGTCGCGGCGGCCTTCCCGGCTTCGGCGGACTACGTCGGGGTGTACGCCGACCACGGCCTGCTCGGGCCCTGCACGGTGCTGGCCCACGACGTCCACCCCCGCCCCCGCGAGCTGTCCGCCCAGGCGGACGCCGGGTCGGCTGTGGCGCATTGCCCGACGAGCAACGCCGCGCTCGGCAGCGGCCTGTTCCGGTTCCGCGACCACGCCGAGGCCGGCGTCCGGGTCGCCCTGGGCTCGGATGTGGGCGGCGGGACGGGCTTCTGCCTGGCCAAGGAGGGCCTGCAGGCCTACTTCGCCCAGCAGCTCACCCCACCCGACCGCCGCTTCGGGCTGACCGCGGCGGATCTGCTCCGGCTCGCCACGGCGGCGGGCGCCGACGCGCTCGGGCTCGCGGCACGCACCGGCGACTTCGAGGTCGGCCGGGAGTTCGACGCCGTGTGGTGGCGCCCCGCGGCCGACTCGACGCTGGCCGTCGGGCTGCGCCACGCCGACTCGGCGCAGGACGCGCTGGCGACGCTGTTCGCCCAGGGCACGCCCGCCGACGTCGCGGCCGTGTGGGTGGGCGGGCAACCCGCGGTGGCCCTGCCGGCCGACTGACGCCGGGGCGACCGAACCGCTACCAGATCGCGGCGCTCACACCGCCCGCCTGGAGAAAAACCGCTGGTCAGGGTGATGGTGCGGCGGAAGCCTGGGTCGTTCTGCCATGACTTCGGTCGTCCTGCCCCCAGAGCAGGTCGGTGGCGTAGGCGGGCCAGCGGACGGCGAACCGGATCGTCTCCCCGGGCCGCAGCTGCGCCACCAGGTCGGTCGCGGCCTCGTCGAGGACCGCGATCACCGGATAGCCGCCCGTGGTCGGGTGGTCGGCGAGAAAGATCACCGGCTGCCCCGACGGGGGCACCTGCACGCTGCCCCGCACGGTGGCCTCGCTCGCCAGCTCGCCATCCGCCGCGCGCTCCAGCCGCGGCCCCGCGCAACGCACCCCGACCCGGTCGCCGTCGGCGGTCACCTCCCAGCGGGTTCGGGGGAAGAGCTCCCGGGCCTCCGCCGTGAACCAGTCCGCCCGCGGCCCCCACGTCGCGGTGAGCCGCGGCTCCCCGTCGGAAGCCGTCCGATGGGCGTTTGCCAGCAACAACGCCGCAGTCTGGCCGTCGTGCCCGGCCGCTCCGCCCGCGCCGAAGGAGGCCGCGTCGGCCGGGTGGGCAGCCCCGCTCTCCAGCACGTCCCCCGCCGCGAGGGGCGCGGGTCCCAGCCCCGCGATGGTGTCGGCGGACCTGCTGCCCAGCACCGGAGCGGCGGCGATACCCCCGGCCACCGCGACGTACGACCGCAGCCCGCTCGGGGGGCGGCCGAGCCGGACGCGCTGCCCGGCGCCGACGTACACCGCCGCCTCGCACGGCACCGCCCGATCCCCCACGGTGAGCGGAACCGGCGCCCCGGCGACCGCGATCACTCCCGGAGACTCGGCCTCCACCACCAGCCCGCCCAGCAGGACCTCCAGCGTCGCGGCGCCCTCGTCGTTGCCGAGCAGCCGGTTGGCGAGCCGATGCGCGCCGCGGTCGGCGGCGCCGGAGGGGCTGACGCCCAGGCTGGCGAGGCCGCCGCGGCCGAGGTCCTCCACCAGCGTCCGCGTCCCCGGATCGACGACCCGCAGCCTCATCGCACCGCCTCGAAGCGCACCCGCGTGCCCGGCGGCAGCAGGGCCGGCGGATCCCGCTCGACGTCCCACAAGGGGGCCTCCGTCCGGCCGATCAGCTGCCACCCGCCGGGGCTGGCGGTGGGATAGCAGCCGCAGTACTCCCCCGCCAATCCCACCGACCCCGCCGGCACCCGGGTGCGGGGCGACTCCCGCCGCGGCACGACCCAGCCGGCGTCCGGGCTGGTGAGGTAGGCGAATCCCGGCGAGAACCCGCAGAACGCCACGGTCCAGGTCAGCTCGGTGTGCCGGGCGACCACCCCCTCGGGGCTCAGCCCGAGCAGGTCGGCGACGTCGCGCAGGTCCTCCCCGTCGTACGTCACCGGCACCGTCACCTCCCCCGCGTTGCCCGCTCCGGGCGCGTCGGGCGCGTCAACGGCGCCCAGCGGACGCGGGACGACGCCCCGCGCGGCCGCCACCACCCCCGGAACGGCCGCAGGGTTTCGCGCCCGCAGCAGCACGGTGCGGGCGCCGGGCACCACCTCGACCACGTCGGTCAAGGGGGCCGCGGCGAGTCCCGCGCGATAGGCGAGCGCCTGCGCCCCATCGGCGAATTCGAGCAGGACGGCGTCCGCGCCGCAGGGCAGCACCCGCATCACGGCGCGGGGTCGGCTGCCGGGGCCGACATCCGGCCCAGGACCGGGACCGGGACCGGGGCCGGGGCGAACGGGCCGACGTCGACCCCGGCCTGCTCCAGCGCCGCCCGCACCGCGTGGGCCATGCCGACGGCGCCGGGGCTGTCCCCGTGCACGCACAGCGACGCCGGCCGGAAGTGCACGGCCGTCCCGTCGATCGCGTCGACCACGCCGTCGGTGACCATGCGCACCGCCCGCGCGGCGACGGCGTCCGGGTTGTGCAGCACCGAGCTGGGCTGCGAGCGCGGCACGAGCGTCCCGTCCGCGGCATAGGCCCGATCGACGAATGCCTCCGCGGCCATGGGCAGCCCGGCCTCCGAGGCGTACCGCAGCGCCAGGGAGCCCGGCAGGCCCAGCAGGGTGAGGGGCGACCCGTTCTCCGCCAGGCCGGCGAGCGCCTCGACGACCGCCCGCGCCTGACGTTCGTGGTCGACGATCGTGTTGTAGAGCGCCCCGTGTGGCTTGCAGTAGGTCACGGTCATCCCTTCGGCGGCCGCGATCGCCTGCAGGGCTCCGACCTGGTAGCGCACCTCGGCCCGCAGGTCGTCGGGGTCCGCGTCGATGAACCGCCGCCCGAAGCCGGCCAGGTCGCGGTAGGCCACGTGGGCGCCGATCGCCAACCCGTGCTCGCTGGCCAGCCGCACCGTCGCGGTCATCACGGACGCGTCGCCCGCGTGGAAGCCGCAGGCGACGTTCATGCTCGACAGCACCGGCGCCAGCCCCGCGTCGTCGCCCAGGGTCCACCGGGAGAACGACTCCCCCACGTCGGCGTTGAGGTCGATGCGCATGGGCTCCATCCTGCCCGCCGATGGCGCAGGCCAGCCAGCCCTGCCGCAGTTGGCCGCCCCCG
This sequence comes from Austwickia sp., assembly GCA_016699675.1. Classification (NCBI taxonomy): domain Bacteria; kingdom Bacillati; phylum Actinomycetota; class Actinomycetes; order Micrococcales; family Dermatophilaceae; genus Austwickia; species Austwickia sp. Next base: position 130,332 of record CP064985.1, read on the forward strand.
GCGCTCAGCCGCCCAGCGCGAGCCGGGCCGCGACCGCGAGCATGACCACCCCCACCCCGATGTCCACCGCGCGCCAGGTGCCGGGCCGGTCCAGCAGCGGCGCGAGCGCCCGCGCGCCGTACCCGAGGCTCGTGAACCATCCGACCGACGCCGTCCCCGCGCCCCCGGCGAACGCCCACCGCAGCGCACCCTGCTGGTTGGCCAGGTTGCCGACCATCACGACGGTGTCGAGGTAGACGTGCGGGTTGAGGTACGTCAGCGAGGCCGCCACCAGGCCGGCCCGCCGGGCGGAGACGCGCTGCGGCCCACCCGCCGCGGTCAGGCTGCCGCCGGTGGCGGCCGAGCGGAACGCCGTGACCGCGAACCACAGCAGGTAGGCCACGCCGCCCCACCGGAGCACCTGCAGGAGGGTCGGAGCCGACGTCACGAGCGCGCCGATCCCGACCGTGCCGAGCCCGATCAGGAGCAGGTCGGAGACGGCGCAGATCGCGACGATCAGGCCCACGTGCTCGCGGCGGATGCCCTGGCGCAGGACGTACGCGTTCTGGGCGCCGATCGCGACGATGAGCGCGAGTCCGGTGGACAGGCCGAGCAGGTACGTGGTCACGCCGGCAAGGCTAGGCCCGCCCGCGGGTTAAGCGAAACATCAAGAAGTTGTAGCCTGTGAAGATGAGCTTCATCAGCGCCGAGCAGCTGGCGACGATCGCCGCCGTCGCGGACGCGGGCAGCTTCGAGCGTGCGGGCGTCCGCCTGCACATCTCGACGTCCGCGGTGAGCCAGCGCGTCAAGGCGCTGGAGCGCGCGGTGGGCCAGGTCGTCGTCCGGCGGGGCACCCCCAGCGAACTCACCGCGGCCGGCGGGACTCTGCTGCGCTACGCCCGTCAGGTGGCGCTGCTCGACGCGGAGATGCGCGTGCAGCTCGCGGGCCCGCAGGAGCCCGGGGTGGCCATCGACCTGCCGGTCGCGGTCAACGCCGACTCGCTCGCGACGTGGTTTCCCGCCGTGTTCGTCGAGGCGGCCACCTGGCACGGCGTACGACTCAGGCTCCACGTCGACGACGAGGAACACACCGCCGCGCTGCTGCGCGAGGGCGTGGCGTTGGCCGCGGTCTCGACGCACGCCAGGCCGGTGCCCGGCTGCCGCGCGGTGGCGCTGGCGCAGATGACGTACCGCCCGTACGCCCGGGCCGATCTCCTGGCGCGCTACACCACGGCCGGTGCGGCCCCGGACCTGACGCGCCTCCCCGCGCTGCGCTATGACGACAAGGACGATCTCCAGCATCGGGCCCTGCGCGCCGCCGGTGTGCCCACGGACGTGGCGGGCCCGCGGATCCCGAACTCGCAGGCGTTCGTCGCCGCGGTCCGGGCGGGCCTCGGCTGGGGCATGCTGCCGACCGCCCAGGTCCCCAAGGGCGCGGGGCTTGTGCCGGTCCCGGGCCTGGCTGCGGTGGTGCGGCGGCTGTACTGGCACCGGTGGAAGCTCGACAGTCCCGCGCTGGACCGACTCACCGACGCCGTCGTCGCCGCGGCACGGTCCGCGGACGGCTAAGCCGCTGGGAACCAATGACGTTGTCCGTTCGTCGAACTCGGTGAGGACCGTTCCGTCGCCGACCTCCCGGGTCGGCGGCAGCGAACGACGTACGGCGAGCGCGGGGCGCGGCCCCAGGTTCACGCCCCGCGAGAGGAGGCGGAACCATGCGCGTCGCGTCGACGCCGCCCTCGGCGTCGGTGTCCCTGATCAGCCATCGTTACGGCCACGACCGTCTGTGGGGCCGCACCTACCTGGCGGTGACCGTCGGCCTGCTCCTGGCGCTCAGCGAGGCCCTCTGGCCCGCCGGCCTCCTCATCGCGGGTGGCGTCGCCGCGTCGGCCCGTGCCTATCGGCGCTCCGTCGATCGCCTCGCCCAGGAACCCTCGACGCTGCGCGTCGACCTCGCCGACCTCTGGCACGTCATCCACACGCAGGTCGTCGGCGGTGCCTTAGCGATTGCCGGCATGATCCTGCTGGTGCAGCTGTTGGAGCTGCTCTGACTCAAGCGCCCGGGTGGTGCGCCCGGCTAACCCCCCACGCGCCGCCAGCCGCCTCATCGGCCTGGCTCCGCTCGGAACTCGCGGATCCTCTCCGCCAGCTCGGCACTCAGCTGCTGCAGCTGCCCCCGAACCCAGGCCCGGACCCGCAACTCGAACGCTTGTGAGATCGCCGGATGGATCTCGCGAGGTCGAACCTCCCACAATGCGCCAGTTCCTCGGCTGCCAGCCGCCGCTACGGCAATAAGCGTCTGATCGGCCGGGTCTCGGGGTCCTCTCTGCGGCTCCCTGGCTGCTGCATCGAGTTGCAGCCAAACCGAGCATGACGGCGCCGATGACCAGCTCAAGTCGATCCGAGTGCCTAGCCCTCCGGGCACAGAGCGATCGACGAACCGTCCCCATCCCGGCGGCAACGGCCCGCCTACACCAGACCTGCCCACGGCAAGGACGATCTCGGGGGGCAGGGACAGCGTGGGCAGGCTTGACTCCACTGCGTCACGGATACATCCCGCCAGCCTGCCGGCAAGAAGCTCGATGCGCGGAAGGCTGCTGCCGCCACGGCCGTCGTCGTGAAGTGCGGCGGCAATCTCGGCTCCCGAGCCGCCTCCGCTCGAGACCTCGGCGAGGACCAGGTTGACCGCGTCGATCGCACGCTGCTCAACGAAGGTGACGAACGCCTCGGGACGTCCGCCGTCCGCGGCCGCGAGGACGTCGAGGTAGGCGGGGGTCTGGTCGGCGAAGATGACCAGCGGTATCCCCGGCCGACGGTAGAGGAACACCGAGGCCAGCGCCCGCGCCACGCGGCCGTTGCCGTCCGCGAAAGGATGCACGCACACGAAGGCGTAATGGGCGTAAGCGGCTTGGACCAGCGGGTGTGCGTCCAGAAACTCCTGCGACGTGAGCTCGTCCATCAGCCGCGCCATTTCGGCAGCTGTGTCGTCGACGGGGGCGTAGTGATGCATCGCGCCGGTATCAGGGTTCGTCGGGAAGTTCGGCGCCGTCTTGTAGGCCCCTTTAGGCAGCGGGCGGGCCTCGCGGTGCAGTCGGCCCGCCACCTCCACGAAGACGTCGTGGGTCGCCTGCGAGGCACACAGGACGGCGTGCAGATCCCGGATCCAGGCCTGGGTGATCGGATGCTTCTGCGTCACGGCGTCGAGCACGAACTCATATCCGGCTAGGGCGTCCCAGATGTGGTGTTCGGCCTCGGGGTGCATCTTCAGGGCCGCTTCCCAGTTGGCCGAGCGCTCCGCAATGGTGCGGGTGAAACCACGGCTGGTGGCATAGAGGCCCTCGATCGCGCCGGTGTCCACGGCGGCATAGCGAGACGCCACCTCAACGGCCCGGTCTGCAGCCACATCGCCGAACGCCCGCCGTGCGTTCTGCAGCTGCGCGGTGACCTCATCGACAAGCGAGCCGTCGTACGTCGTCACCCATCCAGCGAACGACGGGAACGGGACGTAACCCTCGGCCATGCCGACCAGCCTACGGCCGGACGGTCAGCCAGCCCGGACCTCCGCCACCACGGCGTCCACCAGGGCATCCACGGGAACCTCGCGGCGCTCGCCCGTGCGGCGGTCCTTGATCTCGGCCACCGGCGGCGTGGCCTCCAGGCCCTTGCCGACGACGACGATCGTGGGGACGCCGATGAGTTCGGCGTCCATGAACTTCACGCCCGGGCTCACCTTCACGCGGTCGTCGAAGAGTACGTCGAGACCACCCGCGGCCATCGCGTCCACGAGCTCGGCGGCCGCGGCGAACACCGCGGCGTCCTTGCCCGTCGCGACCACATGGACGTCCGCCGGGGCCAGCCCCCGCGGCCAGCACAGGCCCAGTTCGTCGAGCGTCCCCTCGGCCACCGCGGCGACCGCCCGGGACACCCCGATCCCGTAGGACCCCATCGTCACCGTGACGAGCTTGCCGTTCTCGTCGAGGACCTTGAGGCCGAGGGCGTCGGCGTACTTGCGGCCGAGCTGGAAGATGTGGCCCATCTCGATGCCGCGGGCGGTACGCAGGGTGCCGGCCCCGTCGGGGCTGGGGTCGCCGTCGCGGACCTCCGCGCCCTGGATCACGCCGTCCGCCCGGAAGTCCCGCCCGTAGGTGAGGTTGACGACGTGAACGCCGGACTTGTTCGCGCCGGTGGCCCATGAGGAGCCTTCGGCGACGGAGGGATCGAGCAGGTACCGGATCCGGCGCGGGTCGTCCTCCGCCAGCTCGGCGTTGGGGCCGAGCGCGGCCGGGCCGATGTAGCCGCGGACGAGCGCCGGCCAGTTCTTGAAGTCGTCCTCGGCGAAGTCGTCGAGCTCGTACGGCGCGACCTGCGCCTCCAGGCGCTTGGGGTCGACCTGGCGATCGCCGGGGAGGCCCACGACGAGCGGCGTACGGCTGCCGTCCCCCGAGCGCAGCATCACCACGACGTTCTTGAGGGTGTCGGCCGCCGTCCAGGGCCGGCCGTCGTGGCGGGGATGCGCCTCGTTGAGCACGGCGACCAGGGTGTCGATCGTCGGGGTGTCGGGGGTGTCGACCTCGGTCGCCGGAGGCGTCGCGGCCACGACGTCCGCGGCCACCGCAGGCGCCTGGGGCACCTGAACGGCCTCGACGTTGGCGGCGTACCCGCTCGCGTCGCATCGCACGAACGTGTCCTCGCCGTTGGGGTCGATCGCGAGGAACTCCTCGGAGGCCGACCCGCCCATCGCGCCGGACATCGCCTGCACGATGACGTAGTCGAAGCCGAGCCGGTCGAAGATGCGGATGTACGCCGCGCGGTGGGCGTCGTAGCTGGCCTGCAGCCCCGCGTCGTCGATGTCGAAGCTGTAGGAGTCCTTCATGACGAACTCGCGGCCGCGCAGGAGACCGGCGCGCGGGCGGGCCTCGTCGCGGTACTTCGTCTGGATCTGATAGAGCGCGAGCGGCAGGTCCTTGTAGGAGGAGTACAGGTCCTTGACCGCGAGCGTGAACATCTCCTCGTGCGTGGGGCCGAGGAGCATGTCGGTGTCCTTGCGGTCCTTCAGCCGGAACAGGTTGGGGCCGTAGTCGGTCCAGCGGCCCGTCGCCTCGTAGGGCTCCCGAGGCAGCAACGCGGGGAAGAGCAGCTCCTGGGCGCCGATCGCGTCCATCTCCTCGCGCACGATCACCTCGACCTTGCGCAGCACCCGCAGCCCCAGCGGCAGCCAGGAGTAGATGCCCGGCGCGGCGCGGCGGATATACCCGGCGCGGACCAGGAGCCGGTGGCCAGGCAGCTCGGCGTCGGCCGGGTCCTCGCGCAGGGTCCGCAGGAACAGGCTGGACAGGCGCAGGACGGTCACCGGAAACTCCTTGGGCGTCGAGGGACCCCCGCAGGATATCGGCCGCGCCCGCCCCCGCCGTACCGGTTAGTCCGCGAGCGACTCGATGGCCGCGCCGAGCCGCGGCAGCGCGTCCCGGACGTGGGCGGCGGCCTTGGGCCGCAGGCCGCTGTAAATCTTGCCGATGGCCGGGCGGGCGTGTTCGACCCGCTCGTCGGTCACGGCGAGCAAGGCGTCGGTGACCTGCGCCTCGTGGGCGCGCAGGTGCTCACCGAACGGCTGGGCGCCCCGGCCCTGCCAGTAGGGGTCCAGCTTCTCGGCGAAGTCGGGGAGCATCCGCTCAACCGCGTGTGGCACCAGGTCGGGGCGGATCTTCGTCGCCGCCGCGAACCCCGCCTTCAGGGCCATGCCGCCGATGCCGGACTTGCTCTGGACCTCGTCCTGGACGACGCCGCTCAGCGTCGTGACGGCGGCCGGCGCCTTCTCGGGAGTGGTGAGGATCTCGGACAGGCTGGACACGTCGGGCGCCTTTCAACAGGAGGAGAACTCGCCGCAAGACCACGTCGGGCCCGCTCCGCCAACCCTATCCAGATCCGGACGCTCGGGTCCGGCCCCGGCGAGCGTCGACGCAACAGCCGAGACAGCGCTGCGGCGGGACGCGTGAAAATCTAAAAGCTCGTTTAAGATTTGCTCATGATCCCCCGCCGAGCAGCCGACGAGCTCCGTCAGCTCCTCGGCGAATCGGCGGCCGTCGTCCTGCTCGGACCACGGCAGGTGGGCAAGACGACGCTCGCGAGAGGTGTGGCGGAGGCGCTGCCTAGACAGGCCACCTACCTCGACCTGGAACGCCCCGCCGACCGACGCCGTCTCCACGACGCCGACGCCTACCTGCGGTCCCAGGCGCCACGATTGGTGATTCTGGACGAGGTCCACCGCACCCCGGAGCTGTTCGACATCCTCCGTGGCGTCATCGATGACAACCGCCGATCCGAATTCCGAACCGGACAATTCTCCTCCTGGGGTCCGCCTCCCTAGATCTGGTGCACCTGTCTTCGGACAGCCTGGCCGGTCGCGTCGCCCATCTCGACCTGGGTGGGATCAACCTCGACGAGGCCGCCACCGCTGGGATCAGCGCAGACACACTGTGGCTGCGTGGCGGTTTCCCCGACAGCCTCACCGCAGGTTCGGACCGCGCCTCTCTGCGCTGGCGGGAGGATCTGATCCGCTCCTACCTCGAGCGCGACGTCCCTATGTTCGCGCCGCGGATTCCATCCGAGACGCTCCGTCGTCTGTGGACGATGGTCGCGCACGCTAGCGGCGGGTTGCTCAACGCCTCGCGGTTGGCGACGGGACTGGGCATCAGCAGTCCCACGGTCACGTCCTACCTTGATCTCCTCACCGACCTCGGACTCGTTCGCCGACTCCTGCCCTGGTACGCCAACACCGGCAAGCGCATGACCAAATCCCCGAAGGTTTTCGTCCGCGACACCGGGCTGCTGCACGCGTTGCTGGAGATCGACAGCGTGGACGCCCTGCTCAGCCATCCGGCCGCGGGACCGAGCTACGAGAGCTTCGTCGTGGAGACCGTGATCAACGCGACCCAGCTGCGCCCGTTCCACTACCGGACGACGCGCGGCGACGAGATCGACCTGGTCCTGACGGCGTCGGGTAGGCCCCACGTCGCCATCGAGATCAAGCGGTCGACATCGCCGGTCCTGGGGCCCGGTTTCTATCGGGCCTGCGCGGATCTGCAGGTGCCGCACCGGTTCGTCGTCCACCCCGATACAGGCAGACCCGGCTACCCGGCGGACGGAGTGCAGGTCGTCGGCCACAGCGATCTCATCCGATGGCTTCGAACGTCGGGTTCGGAATAGCTGACCGATAGCTTTCCGAATGTATCGTTTGATACATGATCCGCGCCGCCGCCGAGTCCGCCGCCTCTCCCGCTGCCCTGTGGTCCGTGGTCGCCGACCTCGATCGCTGGGCCGACCACCTGCCGACGGTCACCGCCATCCGACACGTCGGCGGCCAGGAGCCGGCCGGCGTCGGCAGCCGCTACCGAGTCAGGCAGCCAGGCCTGCCCCCCACGACGTACGAGATCACGCACTGGGAGCCCGGCACGGGCTTCACCTGGGTGGCGCGATCGCCGGGGCTGGTCAGCACGGCGCGGCACCGCGTCGAGCCGCGGGGCGCGGGCTCGGTGCTGGAACTGGCGTTCGGCTGGTCGGGTCCGATGGGGGGTGTGGTGCGTCGGCTGTTCGCCGGAAAGGGCAGGGCGTACGTCGAGCGCGAGGCGGACACATTCGCCCGGCTGGCGGAGCGGCGCTGAGGCGCGGGGCCCGACGAGCGGCGCGCCCGATGCCCACCGACACCCGAAACCGCCTGCTGGCCGCGGCGATCGGTTATTACGCCAGCCACGGCGTACGGGACACCAGCCTGCGCACCCTGGCCGCTGCGATCGGCACGAGCCAACGCATGCTGCACTACCACTTCGGGTCCCGCGACGACCTCCTCGCCGCCGTCATCCAGGCCGTCGTTGCCGGGGACAGCGCACGCGTCGACGCCCTCACCGCCGCGGACGGGGACCCCTTCGAGCGCGGCCGAGAGAACTGGCGCGCCGTCCGCGCCGAGGCCGCGGCGTTCGGCCCGCTGTTCTTCGAGCTCGCGGCGCACGCGATGCAGGGGCTGGCCTACGCCGAGCCGCTGCGCACGGAGTTGGCCCCGCGCACGGAGGCTGCGTTTGCGAGAGCGTACGCCGACCTCATCGATCCCGCGCGCGTCCGGGTGCTCGCCCGGCTCTCGACCGCCGTCGGCCGGGGGCTGCTGTTCGAGGCGCTGCTCGACGGGGACCAGGCTGCCTCGGACGCGGCGATGGAGGAGTACATCGCGATGGTCCGGGGTGTGCTGGGATCCCAGTCCCAGCCCCAACCCATGCGCTGCCCCCGCGCGCGGACCCGGGCGCTGTCGGAGGTCTTTGACAGAGTGGTCACCGGCAACAGGGGCGACTCGAGGGGAGCGGTCATGACGGCGCAGCAGGTCCTGGCGGAGGCGGTCGAGCAGGGGGTGATTCCCGGCGGGCTGGCGCTGGTCGACCGGGCGGGACAGACCGAGACGTACGCCGTGGGCTCGTGGGCCCTCGACGGGCCACCGGCCGACCCCGACGCCATCGTGCGCATCCAATCGATGACGAAGCCGATCACCGCCGCCGCCACGCTGCGGCTCATCAAGGCCGGGCGGCTGCGGCTGGACGACCCGGTCGACCGGTGGCTCCCCGAGCTCGCCGACCGGCGCGTCCTGCGCGCCCCCTACGGGCCGCTGACAGAGACGGTGCCCGCCACGCGCGCCATCACGGTGCGCGACCTGCTGACCAACGGCTCCGGCTACGGCATGGACGTCACCGGGGCGACGCCGTACGGCCTGGCCATGCGCGCCGCCGGCGTCGAGGCGGGACCCGAGCCGGTGACCACCGGCGCCGAGGAATGGCTCGCCGCGCTGGCGACGCTGCCCCTGGCGCATCAGCCGGGCGAGGGATTCCGCTACCACCACTCGTTCGCGATCCTGGGGATCCTGCTGAGCAGGGTGGCGGGCCGACCCCTCCAGGAGCATCTAGCCGAGGACGTGTTCGGGCCTCTTGGCATGGTCGACACCGTGTGCTGGGTCCCGCCGGCGAAGGCCCACCGGCTGCCCCCGGCGTACCGGCACGACGACGGGGCCCTCGTCCAGACCGAACCGGCCGCCGGCGGCGGGATCTGGGTCGGGCCGCCCCCGGTCGACGTCTCGCACAACGAACTGCTCGCCACGCTCGCCGACCTGCACCGGTTCACCCGGATGCTCCGCGCCGACGGGCGGCTTCCCGACGGAAGCGCCTGGCTGGCCCCGGAATCGGTGCGCGCGATGACCAGCGACCAGGTCGCGCCGGAGGCCAAGAGCCCGGAGAGCTTCTTTCCAGGCTTCTGGGAGGGCACGGGGTGGGGGTACGGCGTCGCGATCCAGACCAGCGGTCCCCACGTCGGCCGTTACGGCTGGACCGGCGGCCAGGGCACCGACTTCTTCATCGATCCCGCCACCGGCACGATCGCGATCCTGCTGACCCAGGTCGAACTGGGCGCCACGATGTGGCCCCTGCTGCACGCCTTCCAGGAGGCGGTCTGACCCGGCGCAAAATTCGGCAGCCCCCGCCAGCGGCGCTGGCTACTCTCGCGGACATGACCGCACTCGGGGACACGGGCGGCTCCGCCGCCACCATCACGCAGATCCTGACCGGGCTGGGTGACCTACTCGACGCCATCCATGAGGCCCGCGGGGCGGGGCTGGACTCCTCGCTGGCCGATACGCTCAGTGCGCACCTCGGGGTCCCGGCCGACTCCCTCGCCGTGACGAAGGAGGAGATCGAGGGCCACCGGTACGTCGACCTCGACATCGCCCTCGCCGACATCGCCGGGCGCGACCCCGCCGCCACCGTCATCGGGGTCGGCGGCGGTGACATGCGCTACCACCACTCCCTGGGCGACCTGGTCGCCTCGAGGCGATACGGCATGGGTGCCACTCCCGTCGGCCAGGTCGACTACCAGAACCTCGCGGTCGGCCCCGACCGGGAGCGGGCCGTGGTGAGCTTCGGCGTACGCCTCTTCCGCTATCGGGACGTTCCCGTCGCGGCCCTGCAGCGACGAGCGAGCCCGCGGTACGGCCGGGACCGTGCCGGGCTCGAGGTGCTCTGCTCCGACGATGCCCTTGTCGCCGACCTCCTGGACGAGCTGCGGCGTCGCGCCGTCGAGCACAGCACCGCCTCGTTCGCCCGCGAGCTCGTACGCCGGGCCGGGCCGCATGGGCGCGGGCGGCGCGTCGGTGGGCCTCGATGAACCGGGCTGCGGTCCGTTCGCCACGCTGAGCTGAGGGGAAAACGACGGTACGGCGAGCGCGGTGGCCTACCGCACTCGCCGTACCCCTTCCTTGCTGCGTTTCGTCGTCAGTTGCCCCTCAGTCGAGGCGCTTGGCCTTGGTCTCCGGCATTGTCAGGACGATGAGGAACGCCACCAGCGCGACGCCCGAGACGACCCAGTAGAACTTGTCCGCCATCTTGGCGTCGGCGAGCCAGGTGATGACGTACGGCGCCATGCCGCCGAAGATGGCGACCGTGATGTTGTACCAGGCGCCGATTCCGGTCGAGCGCACCTCGGTCGGGAACAGCTCGGCCATCACCGCGGGGATGATCGCACTGGCGAACGCGAACACCGCGAACCCGATGCAGTAGAGCGCCACCAGCTTCGGGAAGCTGTTGCTGACCAGGCTCGACAGCGGCACCATCGCGACGGTGAAGAAGCCGGTGAAGATGAGTGGCGGGACCCCGAGAAGTGATCCAGGCCTTGTGAGAGTCGATCTTTCATCGGTGGGTGCATCCAGCAGCGTAGACCGCTGGCGGCTGGTAGCCGAGGGAGCTGTGGCGTCGGCGAGTGTTGTAGTCCTGCTTCCAGTCGGCGATGACGACCCTGGCCTGGGCCAGACTCCAGAAGATGTTGATGTTGAGGCACTCGTCGCGGATGCGGGAGTTGAAGGACTCGACGTAGCCGTTGCGCCATGGTTCGCCGGGTGGGATGAAGTGCAGGCCGACGCGGTCGTGGGCCCAGTGGGCCATCGCGACGCACGCGAGTTCGGGCCCGTTGTCGCAGCGGAGCACGGCCGGGTAGCCGCGCTGGGCGGCGATGCGGTCGAGTTCTTCGATCAGGTTGTCTGCGGTGATGTTGCGCTCGACCAGGCCGCCGAGGCATTCGCGGGTGTGTTCGTCGACGATGGTGGCGATCTAGATGGGTTTGCCGTCGGTGGTGGCGTCGAACTGGAAGTCGACGGCCCAAACCCTGTTCGGGGCATCGGCGGTCGGCAGGTTCGGGGTCGTGGAGATGCCCGGGCGTTTGCGGCGGCGGCGTTGCGGGACGCGTAGGCCTTCCTCTCGCCATAGTCGCTGGACCTTCTTGTGGTTCACCGCCCAGCCCTCGGCTCGCGCGTCGTGGTAGGCGTTGCGGAACCCGCGCCGAGGGTGGTTCTTGGACCAGGCGCGCAGCCAGGTGCGCAAAGCGCAGTCGGGGTCACCTGTCGTCGTCGCTGCGGGCGGCCGTCGTTGGGTCGTGCGGTTTTGCCCGGTCACCCGGCAGGCGAACCGCTCACTCACACCCATGCTGAGCATGAGGTGAGCGACGGCCGCCCGCCGGCGTTCCGGGCTCAGAAGTTTCCCCGGGCGATCTCCTTCAACGCAGCCTTCTCCAGCTCCGCGTCGGCCAGCAGCCGCTTGAGCGTCGCGTTCTCCCGCTCGAGGTCCTTGAGGCGCTTCGCGTCGTCGGCTTTCAAGCCACCGAACTGGTTACGCCAGCGGTAGTAGGTCGCCTCGGTCACCTGGAGCTCGCGGCAGACGTCCGCGACCTCCTTGCCCTCGGCCAACATCCTGTCGGCCTGGGTGAGCTTACGGACAACCTGCTCAGGCGTGTGTCGCTTCCTCGATGCCATGTCGTGTCGAGCCTTCCTGCCCACCTCGTGGGCCACAAGACTCTCACTCAACCTGGATCAACCAACCGGGGTCAGGCCATGAGGAACATCGGCTTGCGGCCGATCTTGTCCGACAGGGCCCCAGCGGGTACTGCAGGGCGATGAACAGCACCATCGCGATGGTCATCGCCATGAACACGTCGCCGGAGTCGGCCTTGAACGTCTTGACGGCCTGGCTGTTGATCGCGCCGATGAAGGTGTAGTAGACGACCGCGAACAGCATCGTCGTGCCCACCACGTGGAGCACCGACTTGGGGTAGCGGCGCAGCGTCGTCAGGAGCGGGTTCTTGATCTTCTCCATCTTCTTCGCGGCGTGCTCCTCGAACAGCTCGGACTCCTTGAGGTCCTTCCGCATGAACAAGCCGACTAGGGCGAAGATGCCGCCCAGGATGAACGGCATGCGCCAGCCGAACTCGGCCATCTGCGTCTTGTCCAGCACCTTCGCGAGCCAGTAGCCCAGGCCCGTCGCGATGATGAGCGCCGTGCCGGTGCCCATGTACATGAACGAGGTGTACCGGCCGCGCGGCTCCGGCGGGGCGACCTCCGAGAGGTAGACGGAGGTGTTGGACAGCTCGCCACCGGCGGCGATGCCCTGCGCGATGCGCGCGATGATCAGGATGGCGGGGGCCGCCCAGCCGATCTGGTTGTACGTCGGCAGCGCGCCGATCACGAACGAACCGCCGGCCATCAGCGCGACGCACAGCATCATGGCCCCGCGGCGGCCAGCCATGTCGGCGAAGCGGCCCATGAGCCAGCCGCCGACGGGCCGCAGGAAGAACGCGACCGCGAACGTCGCGAACGTCGCCAACAGCGCCGCGGTCTCGTTGCCGGAGGGGAAGATCTGGGTGGCGAAGTACACGGCGAACAGCGAGTAGATGGTCCAGTCGAACCACTCCACCGCGTGCCCCACGGTGGCCGCCAGCACGGGCCGCAGCGGGAACTTGCCGGGCGTCGGCGTGGCGTCGGGCGCATAGCCGTCGATGGTCGTGGGCCCGTACTGCGGGTCCATCACGATCTCGTGGCCGGACCCGTCGAAGGTCATGTGCACGGGCACGTCCCGGTGGGGGGCCGCCGTGGCGGATCCGGGCTGATCAGGCCCGGAGGGACTGGTCGGGGAGGCAGGCGTCATGTGGGTGCCTCTCCTGAAGATGGGCGCGCGGCAGCGCGGGCGCGGGTAAGCGTCCGATGGCGAGGCGTGGCTGTCCGCGGATCGACCGCGGCCTGACAGATCCGCTCCGAGCGGACCGTCGCGCCGGCCGCCGTACGAGCTCGGGCCGGCTCGGCGCAGCGCGCACAGGGGACCCCCCCGCCACGGCAGCGACGCCGATCGACCGACTTGAGCGTCGCTGACCTGCGCTGACGCCAGCAAGCAGTGAACGCATGTTCATCGATCAGCGGCAGCCAGCGCAGGTTGACGTGAACGTCAAGCAGCGCCGCCGACGACGAGCGGTCCGCCCAACGGTTCCCGCGCCCCGCCGAGTGGTTGCTGGGGCAAGCGCCTCAGAACAGGATCGTGGCGAAGAGCCCCACGTCCTGGAAGCCCACCCGACGATAGGTCCGCACGGCCTGGGTGTTGTAGTCGTTGACGTAGAGGCTGACCCACCCGACCTCGCGACGCGCGAGCTCGACGACCCTGGCCATCGCGGGGGCGGCGAGCCCCGTGCCGCGGTACGCCGGGTCCACCCACACGCCTTGGATCTGGCCCGCGCCGACCCCCACGGACCCGAGGTCGGCCTTGGAGAGGATGCGGCCGTCCTCCACGAGCACGTACGCCCGCTGCCGCGCGATCAGGCCACGCACCCCGTTGCGATAGGCGACCTCGCTGCCTCGATCGGTGTAGGGCGGGTAACCGATTTCCTCGGTGAACATCGCCGACGCCGCCGGCACGAGGCGGTCCAGTTCGGCCGTCTCCGCGGGCCGCACCCGCAGATCGGGCGCCACCCCGAGCGGGTCGTCCGGACCGATGGCCATGAGCGGCTGCCGCGCCCGCACCTCCAGCGGCCGCCGCCAGCTGGCCGACAGGTCGTCCCAGAGGAGCGCCACCTGCAGCGCGGGGCCGAAGATGGAGGAGTACTGGTGCTGCACGCGCCGCAACCGGTCCGCGAAGGCCGTGGCGGCGTCGGGGCCGCACTCCACCGGGATGACGTTCGCCGTCACCCAGCACAGGGACTCCAGCCGCCCCCCGGGGTAGTGCCCGAGCAGGGACCGCGAGCGATCCAGGTCGACCTCCCCGATGCGGGCGGCGACATAGCAGTTCGCCAACGGATCTCGGGCGCACAGGTCCAGCGCCGCAGCCCGGTCGGCCTCGCCGACGTACCGGACGACGCGTCCGGCGAAGGGTCTCACGAGCGGCCCCCTGCGTGCGGGGCGCAGGTCACCCGCCGACCGTCACCGTCGGGCCCGCGCCGCCGTCACCGGCCGGCTCGCCCATCTCGTCGGCCAGCCGCATGGCCTCCTCGATGAGCGTCTCGACGATCTCGCTCTCGGGCACCGTCTTCACGACCTCGCCGCGGACGAAGATCTGGCCCTTGCCGTTGCCCGACGCCACGCCGAGGTCGGCCTCCCGCGCCTCCCCCGGTCCGTTGACGACGCAGCCCATGACGGCCACCCGCAGCGGGACGGTCATCCCCTCCAGCCCTGCGGTGACCTGCTGGGCCAGGGTGTAGACGTCGACCTGGGCGCGTCCGCAGCTCGGGCAGCTGACGATCTCCAGCTTGCGCGGCTTCAACCCGAGCGACTGCAGGATCTGGTTGCCGACCTTGACCTCCTCCACCGGCGGCGCCGACAGCGAGACCCGGATCGTGTCGCCGATGCCCTCGGCCAGCAGGTGCCCGAAGGCCACCGACGACTTGATCGTGCCCTGGAACGCCGGGCCGGCCTCGGTCACGCCGAGGTGGAGCGGCCAGTCGCCCTTGCTGGCGAGCAGCTCGTAGGCGCGGATCATCGTCGGTACGTCGTGGTGCTTGACCGAGATCTTGAAGTCGTGGAAGTCGTGCTCCTCGAACAGCCCCGCCTCCCAGACGGCGGATTCCACCAGCGCCTCGGGGGTGGGTCCGCCGTACTTGGCGTACAGGCGCTTGTCCAGGCTGCCCGCGTTGACGCCGATCCGCAGCGAGGTGCCATAGTCCCGGGCCGCCTGCGCGATCTCCTTGACCTTGTCGTCGAACTCGCGGATGTTGCCGGGGTTGACGCGGACGGCGGCGCAACCGGCCTCGATGGCCGCGAACACGTACTTCGGCTGGAAGTGAATGTCCGCGATCACCGGGATCTGGGAGTGCTTGGCGATCTCTCCGAGGGCGTCGGCGTCGTCCTGGCTGGGGCAGGCGACCCGGACGATGTCGCAGCCGGCCGCGGTCAGCTCCGCGATCTGCTGCAGGGTGGCGTTGACGTCGGAGGTCAGTGTGGTCGTCATCGACTGGACGGAGACCGGGGCGTCGCCTCCGACCTCGACCGATCCGACCCGGATCTTGCGGGACGGGCGGCGCGGGGCGAGCGGCGGAGCGGCGGGAGCCGACGGCATGCCGAGATCGACGGTCATGCGCCCAGTATTCCAGCGCCGACTGCCGCCCGTCGCCACGGGTGGCCCCCTCGCCGCGACGTCCGAGCGCTCCGGCGGTTCAGAGCCGGACCGGCTTGACGAGGTCCGCGTAGATCAACAGGACCGACATGCCGATGAGGAGCGTCGCGACGGCGTACGCGAGCGGCAGCCCCTTCGCGACGTCGACGTACCCCGGGTCGGGAGCACCGCGCAGGCGGGCGACGGTACGCCGTAGCCCCTCCCACAGGGCACCCGCGATGTGACCGCCGTCCAGCGGCATGAGCGGGATGAGGTTGAAGACGAACAGCGCGATGTTCAGGCTGGCCAGCAGCATCAGGAGGATGACGGCGAGGTCGACCGGCCCGGCGAGCCGGACTCCCATGAACGTCATGGTGCTGGCGGTGTCGCCTGCCACGCGACCCACGCCGACGACCGACATGGGGCTGTCCGCGGCCCGCTCCCCCGGGCCGAAGGCGGCCTGCCCGACGGCCACGACCTTCTCCGGCAGCCGCAACACGACGCCGGCCGTCTGCTTGACGCCGTCCCAGACGATGGCCGGGGCCTGCGTGATGCTCTGGCGCTGCAGCACCGTGTTCTGCCCGGTCGAGGTGCCGATGTAGCCAGCGGTCGTCATGGCGATGCTGCCGTCTGCGTTCTTGCGGGGCACGCCGTCCGCGTCGAGCTCGGGGACCTGGTTGGCGATCGGGGTCACGGTGCGCGACACGCGTTCGCCGGCGCGCGTCACGACCACCGGGATGGGCTTGCCCGCGTTCGGTCGCACGAGGCGCGAGACGTCGGCCGCCTTGGCGACCGGGGACCCGGCGATCTCGACGATGACGTCATCCGGTCGCAGCCCGGCCGCCGCCGCCGGCGAGGGCGCGTCCGCGGCGGTGCAGGCGGTTGCATCCGCGGCCGTCCCGGTGACCGGGCGCACGCACTGGACGACGGTGCCGATGCGCCCGCCGTCCGCCTCGACCTGGCGGCCGTAGAGGGTGACGATGCCGGTGATGATGAGCGTGGCGATGAGCAGGTTCATCAGCGGACCGCCGAACATCACGGCCAGCTTGCGCGGCGTCGTCAGCCGGTAGAAGACGCGGTGCTCCTCGCCGGGCTCAATCTCCTCCATCGAGGACGTGCGCGCGTCGTCGATCATCGCCGACCAGCGCCCCGTGCTGGAGGGGCGCACCACCCCGGGCGGATCGCCGGGCTTGGGCGGGAACATCCCGATCATCTTGACGAAGCCGCCCAGCGGGATGGCCTTCAGCCCGTACTGAGTCTCGCCGATCTTGCGGCTCCACAGCGTGGGCCCGAACCCGATCATGTATTGCGGGCACTTCACCCCGAACCGCTTGGCGGGCACCAGGTGCCCGATCTCGTGCAGCGCGATGGACGCGCCGATGCCCAGGGCGACGATCAACACGCCGACGACGTACATGAGCACGGGCGGTGGCCCCTTTCGGTTCCCCGGCCACGCTGGGTGCCGGGATCGTTCTCCCAGTTGCCTTTCGGCGGGCGCTACCCGATCCCAAGCACCTCGTGGGCCCGCGCGCGGGCCCACCGCTCGGCGGACAGCACCTGGTCAACGTCGAGCGCGCCCGATTCACTCCCGCCAGCGCGCGGGTTGGCGGGGGCGTCGGCCCAGTCGCCGACGACGCGGGCGACGGTGTCGACGATGTCGGGGAAGGCGATCCGGCGCTCGTGGAAGGCGTCGACGCACTCCTCGTTGGCGGCGTTGTACACGGCCGGGAAGGTGCCGCCCGCCCGACCCGCCTGCACGGCGAGGCCCACGGCCGGAAACGCCTCGTCGTCCAGCGGCTCGAAGTCCCAGCTCTGCGCCGTGGTCCAGTCGCAGCCGGGGGCGGCGTCGGGGACCCGCTCGGGCCACGCCAGCCCCAGCGCGATGGGGATGAGCATGGAGGGCGGACTGGCCTGGGCGAGGGTCGAGCCGTCGGTGAACTCCACCATCGAGTGCACGATCGACTGCGGGTGCACCACCACGTCGATCGCGTCAAAGCCGATGTCGAAGAGCAGGTGCGCCTCGATGACCTCCAGGCCCTTGTTGACCAGGGTCGCCGAGTTGGTGGTGACCACGCGGCCCATGTCCCACGTCGGGTGGGCGAGGGCCTGCTCGGGCGTCACGGCGTACAGCTCCTCCTTGCGCTTGCCGCGGAACGGCCCGCCGGAGGCGGTGACGACGAGCCGCCGTACCTCCTCCGCCCGGCCTCCCCGCAGGCACTGCGCCAGTGCGGAGTGCTCGGAGTCGACGGGCACGATCTGGCCCGGGCGGGCGGCGGCCTTGACGATGGGGCCGCCGACGATGAGCGACTCCTTGTTGGCCAGCGCGAGGGTCGAACCGGCGCGCAACGCCGCCAGCGTCGGCAGGAGGCCGACCGACCCCGTGATCCCGTTGAGGACGACGTCGCACGGCGCGGCGGCGACCTGCGTCGCGGCGTCGGGGCCGGTGACGATCTGCGGGGTGTACGTCGGGCGGCCGGCCTCCCGCGCGGCCCCCTCGACCGCGGCGGCCACGACGTCGGCGCCGCCGTGCGCGACCCCGACGAGCGGCACCTCGAAGGCGACGGCCTGGCGCGC
This sequence comes from Austwickia sp., assembly GCA_016699675.1. Lineage (NCBI taxonomy): Bacteria > Bacillati > Actinomycetota > Actinomycetes > Micrococcales > Dermatophilaceae > Austwickia > Austwickia sp. The sequence continues at coordinate 148,304 of CP064985.1, forward strand.
CAGCAGGGCCAGGCCGCCGCCCCCGGCCGCGAGTGCCACGACCCGGAAGCGGTCCGGGTTGCGGCCGATGACGTCCAACGCCTGGGTGCCGATCGAGCCGGTGGAGCCGAGGATGACGACGTCGCGGGGAGTGCTCACGACGCCGATTCTCGCGCACCCCCGCCCACAGCCGCACGGGCCGGCTCGGCCAGCAGCGCCACGGCCCAGTCCCCGAGGGTCGCCGGGTCCCGCCGAGTCAGGACGGCGGCGGCCGGGTCGTCCAGGGCGGCGGCGCCGACGTAGGCAACGTGCGGATAGACGTACGCCGTGTGCGACGTGCGCACCGGGGCGTCGTCGTGCCGGACCACGAGCTCGGCGACGAGATGCACCCCGCCGAGGACCGCGGCGCCGTCCCGGGCCGGGACGACCTCGGGCGGCCACCCCTCGAACCCTTCCTCGGCCCCTTCCTGGACCTTGTCCTTGGCACCGTCCTTCGGCCGGCCATAATCCGCCACGAGATAGGCCCTCATGAGCTCGGCCAGGGCGGACCGCGGCGCCGCCACGAACCGGTGCACGCCCGAGGGCGAGACGTCCTCGACCAGCACCTCCTCCCCGACGGCGTGGACGTACCGCATCAGCACGTCCGGACCCTGGTGGGGACCGCCCGCCCCGCCGGGCCGCCCCGCCACGATCCGCTGCGCCGCCAGCACGGCGTCCGGCTCGCGCCGGACGGCCAGGATCCACGCCAGGTCCGGGGCCACCGCGACGACGCGCTCGCCCGGGCCGGGGGCCCGGCCCGCATCGTCGTGCGGCTCGTCGGCATAGCGGAGCAGGGCCCGCGCGAACAGGCTGCGCAGCGCGGTGGAGCGCGCGATGTCCCGGGCGGTCGCGTCGATGCGGTCGAGGTACGGCAGGCTCACCACTCCCTGGTCCGCACCGTCGATCGCGAGGATCTCCTCGTCGGTCAGGGTGAGCAGCAGCCGACCCGCGCCGCTCGGCACGGCGCTCACCAGCCGACCCGCGCCGCTCGGCACGGCGCTCACCAGCCGAACCGCGGCCGGGGCACCAGCGCCCGCAGCCCGGCGCCGATCCGGTCGCCCACCTCTGCCGCCGTGTCCCGGACCGCGGCGCCCGCGTCGCTGGCCGCGTGACTCACCGCGTCTCCGACGGCCCGACCCGCCACCCGGGCCTTCCCCGCCACGGCATCCCGGCCGGCCGCAGCGGCCGGTGCGACCCGATTCCAGGCGTTCGTGGCCACCCGTTTAATGTCGTCGCGGTGGTCGTAGACCCAGGTGCCGAGCTTGTAGGCACCGTATCCCGTAACGAGGGCCATGCCCACGGGGTTGGCCGCCGAGGCCAGGAGCACCACGGCGCCCACCCCGCCCGCGGCGCCCGCCACGCGGGTGGCCACGTCCCGGAACCCCGGGTGCTCGGGGTCGCCGTTCATCAAGTCGCCGAAGCCCTCCCAGGCCGTCATGCCCAGGTTGATGCGGCCACCGACCGTCTTGAGCACCGCGAACCGGTCGAGCAGGCCGGCGGCCTCGGCACCCGGCACGGGTCGCCCCGTGAAGACCTTGCTGGCCGCGCCCAGCTTCTGCTCCGCTCCGGCCAGTTCGGCGGCGGCGGCCTCGGTCAGCGGCATCGCCTCGCGCCCGATGGCCGCGATGGCGGCCCGCGCCCGAAAGGCGTCCACGGTCGCCCTGGTCTTCTTGACCAGCGACGTGCCCTCCCCCACCTTGTCGTTGAGCGTCGTGAGGAAGGTCCAATCCGGCGCGGGCATCCCGGCGACCTCGCCGAGCGTGCCGAGCGGCGGGGGTGCCGTCAGGGCGGCCTCGAAGGCGGCCCGCTCGAGCTCGTGCCGCCGCACGATCTCCTCCGCGGCCGCGCAGACCCGGTCTCGCGCCGCCGCCACGTCGGCCAGCTCGGGCTGGTCGACGCCGACCGGCGCCGTGGCGGCCGCCTTGACCCGGAGCAGCAGTTCCTCCTCGCCGAGGCGGAGCTCCCGCTGGGAGAGTCGAGCCAGCTCGTCCTGGGCGTCCTGCAGGCGCTCGGCGTACCGCGTGCCGGCGTCGGCGACCTCCGCCAGACGCGCCCCGGTCCGGCGGCAGGCCTGCTCCGTCCGCTGCGCCGCGCCGCCGAACGCCACCGCCGCCGGGCCCGACCAGGTGCCGGTGATGCTGCCGGCGGCGCCCGCGAGCGCCCCGCCGGTCTCGGTCAGCTCCTTGCTGGCCTGCGCGATCCGCTCGGCGCCGGAGCGGACGAGCGTCGGCGAGCCGACGATGACCTTCATCACCTCCTCGCAAAGGTCATCGTGGTGGCGCCCTCGACGGAGTCGTAGGAGCGGCCGGCCAGGCTCAGCCCGCCGCCCACGACGCCCACCGCCTGGGCGCAAGCCGAGACCGCCTCGGTCCACCGGCGCGCGGCGCCTCCGGCGGCTCCCGCCAGGCCGGGATCCATCACCCCGCCGGCCACCTGCCCGAAGCCGGCCGCCACGACGGCCACGTCGAGCGCGCATCGGTCACCGGACCGGCTCACCGCGCGGGCGGCGTCCTCGATGGACCCCGTGTCGACTCGTGCCGAGACCATGCCGACCCCCTTCTGCGCCGGCGCGGGCGGCCGGCGTCGCCGCCTAGGACACCAGCTGCGGGTTCCGGCCGGCGCCGGGCCGCGCGCCGGCTGTGGACGAGCGCGCGGAGCCGGGGGGATGTGGACGAGCTGGTCCCTTCGGCAGGACCGTGCGGTAGTGCCCCCCGGGGTATCGTTGAGTCTGGACGTGAACACGCGAACACTCGTTCACCTCCGCGGCACCGAGCATCGTCGTGGCGACCCCCGAGGGTCGCGGCGACCCGACGACAGGACCACGCATGAGCAGCGACGGACTGAGCCTGGGCTACCGGATCGGGTGGCGCCTGCGCAAGATCGCCATGACGTTCTTCGGGCCGGCGCAGCTGGGCTCCGAGGACCCGACGCGCAAGCTGTACGCCGAGCGCGAGGCCAAGATCGCCGAGGCCCGGGCGAAGAAGGCCCAGCGCGGCTGATCGCCGGCGGGGCCGCCGGCCTCAGTCCAGCCCGCCGATGGCCTGGACCCGGAGCCGGACCACGTCCCCGGGCAGGTAGCCCACCGGCAACTCCTCCGTCTCGACCACGTGCACCGAGGAGTCGAGCGCGCCGGCCAGCACCGCGCGCTGGCGGGCGAGCGACTCGGCCTCCCGGGTCGCCGCGGCCCGCGCGCCCGCGTCGCCGGAGACGATGCGGTCCACCACCCCGCCGATCCGGGTTCGGGCGGCGCCGACAGCCGCGGCGACCGTGCCGTACGCCAGCCTGATGGCCTCGAATCGCTCCGGCACCCGACGTACCTGCGGGCCCACCAGCACCACCGGAAGTGACCGCCCGGGGTCGACGGCGCGGACCGCCCGATCCAGGGCGGCGGCATCCTCGGGAGCAGCCACCGGCACCGTCTCGGCGCGGCGCAGGCTGACCGGGATGCCGGCCGCGACCGTGTCGTACGGCGTCTGCCGGGCCAGCCCGCGCTGGGCCACCCCCACCGTGCCGCCCCGCTCGTCGACGGTCACGACCACGCAGTCCGGGTGCCCGCTGAGAACGGCGGCCCCGTGGATCGAGCAGGCCTGGCCGGACCAGAGCGTCAGCACGGGGTAGCGGCGGCCGAACGTCATCTCGACCGCGGTCCCGTCGTTCTGGGCGAGGTAGACGCGCGCGCCGGGAATCGCGGCGGCCACCTGCGCGGTCGTCGCGATGGCGGTGCGCTCGGCCAGCGCCCCCAGCGCCGCGTTGAGGATCGTCGCGTTCTCGCGTTCAAACAGCCCGATCGTGCCGATCTCGTGGGACAGGCTGACCCGCAGGCCCGGTACGCCGAGTGCGAGCCGCGCCGCCGCCGCGATCTCGTCGGCGTTGTTCACCGGGGAGAACACCGCGGTAATCGCCGCCGCCCCGATGCCGCCCGCGCGCAGCCGCCGCGCCACCCGATCCAGTTCGGCGCCGTCGACGCCGCGCGAGGGACGTCCATCGAACGTGTGCCCCCCGGCGCACGAGTAGACGTGGCCCCCCACGGCCTCCCGAAGCTCCGTCGGCCAGCCCGCCATCGGCGGCGCCGTCTCGGCCTCCGTCGGGAACAGGCGCACGCAGGCGGTGGGCTCCAACACCGCGGGGGTCACGATCGCGGCGCTCGGCCCCGATCGGGTCACCGTGACCGCCCGGGCCCGCGCCGCCGCCGGCTCCAGCGCGACCAGTTCGGCCAGCACGTCCGCCAGGTCGCCGACGCCGAGCCCGGGCCCGACCACGCCCGGGAGCTGGCCCGGCGCATCGAGGAGGACCTGCGCCAGCCCCCGCCGGGGCATCGCATCGCCGTCGGGATCGGCTCCCCCCAGCGCGACGTCGGGGGCATCGGCGTGACGTTGGCCGAGGCGCGGCAGGCCGCGCTCATCGCCGCCACGAGCGCCCGGGCGGTGTCCGTGCGGGTGCTGCAGGAGGTCGGGCCGTCCCGGCTGTTGCTGGGCTGGTATTCCTCGGAGGCCTTCGCGGACTACGCCCGGGAGTTGCTGGCGCCGTTGCTGGGCAACGACGAGCCGGAGGTCCTGCGCTGGACTACGAGCTGCTGGCGTTCGCCGACTCCGGGCTCCTGGTGATCGTCTTCGCCGACGGCACCACCGGCTCCGAGAGCTACGCGCCGGGGCGCTTCCTGAAGTTGCCGCTGCCCCCCGAGGGCGGTCACCTGACGCTCGACTTCAACCGGGCGTTCATCCCGCCGTGCGGGTTAAGCTACTTCTACTCCTGCCCGGTCCCGCCGCCGCAGAACCGCATCGCGGCGCCGATCCGCGGCGGGGAGAAGCGGGTGCGGTTCCACTCCGAGGGCGGCCACTGACGGCTCCGGGGACATTGAAGGGCCGGTACGACGACTCGTCGTACCGGCCCTCCCCCCGCCCGGTGGGCGGCGCGCGTTACCGCGTCACTCGACCGTGCCCTGCCCCGGCCGCAAGACCGGGCGCAGCTTGTCGAGAACGCTCGCGTCCTCGATCGTGCTGGGGACCTGCGCCTCCTGGCCGTCCGCGATCTGGCGCATGGTCTTGCGCAGGATCTTGCCGGACCGCGTCTTCGGCAGCGCCATGACCACGTCGACCATCTTCAGCGCGGCCACCGCGCCGACCTCGTCGCGGACCCGCTGGACGAGCTCGGACTTCAGCTTCTCCGCCACCGCCGGATCCGTGACGTCGACGCCCGACTTCACGACGACGAACGCGCGCGGCACCTGGCCCTTCATCTGGTCGGCGACGCCGATGACGGCGCACTCGGCGACCTGCGGGTGACCGGCCAGGGCCGCCTCGATGGCACCGGTGGACAGGCGGTGACCGGCGACGTTGAGCACGTCGTCGGTGCGGCCCATGACGTAGATGTAGCCGTCCTCGTCGATGTAACCGCCGTCACCGGTGAGGTAATAGCCCTCGTACGCCGACAGGTAGCTGCTGACGTAGCGCGCGTCGTCCTGCCACAGCGTCGGCAGCGTGCCGGGGGGCATGGGCAGCTTGATCGCGATCGAGCCCTCGGTGCCGGCCGGGACCTGATCGCCCTTTTCGTCGAGCACCTGGACGTCGTAGCCCACGGTCGGCACGGAGGGCGAGCCCGGCTTGACCGGCAGCTCCTCGACGCCGACCGGGTTGGTGGCGATCGGCCAGCCGGTCTCGGTCTGCCACCAGTTGTCGATGACCGGTACGCCGAGGATGTTGTGCGCCCAGTGGTAGGTGTCGGGGTCGAGCCGCTCGCCGGCCAGGAACAGCCGCCGCATGCTGCTGATGTCGTGGCCCTCCAGCAGCTTGGCCTCCGGGTCCTCCTTCTTGATGGCCCGGAACGCGGTGGGCGCCGTGAACAGCGAGGCGACCTTGCACTTCTCGATGACCCGCCAGAACGCCGAGGCGTCCGGGGTGCCGACGGGCTTGCCCTCATACATGACCGTCGAGGCGCCGGCCAGCAGCGGCGAGTAGACGATGTAGCTGTGGCCGACGACCCATCCGACGTCGCTGGCCGCCCAGAACGTCTCGCCCGCGCCTACGCCGTACAGGTTCGGCAGCGACCATGCCATGGCGACCGCGTGCCCGCCGTTGTCGCGCACGATGCCCTTGGGCTTCCCCGTGGTGCCGGAGGTGTAGAGGATGTACAGCGGGTCGGTGGCGGCCACCTCGACGCATTCGGCCGGCTCGATGGCGTCACTGTTCATCAGCTCGGTGAAGTCGAGGTCCCGCTCGCCCATCTCGGCGGGGCTCTGCTCGCGCTGCAGCATGACCACGTGGTCCGGCTTGTGCGAGCTGCGCTCGATGGCCTGGTCGAGGAACGGCTTGTAGGGGATGACGCGACTGGGCTCGATGCCACAGCTCGCCGCGATGATGACCTTCGGGGTCGCGTCCTCGATGCGCGCGGCCAGCTCCGCGGGGGCGAATCCGCCGAAGACCACGGAGTGGATCGCGCCGATGCGGGCGCACGCGAGCATCGCCATGAGGGCCTCGGGGACCATCGGCATGTAGATGACGACGCGGTCGCCCTTCTCGACGCCCAGCGAGCGCAGGACGCCGGCGAACTTGGCGACCTTCTCCAGCACCTCAGCGTAGGTGTATTGCGCGGAGGTGCCGGTGACCGGGCTCTCGTAGTAGACCGCGACCTGCTCGCCCCGTCCGTTGATGACGTGGCGGTCGAGCGCGTTGTAACAGGTGTTGAGCGTCCCGTCGGCGAACCACCGATAGAACGGCGGGCGGGAGTCGTCAAGGACGATCGTCGGCTTCTTGATCCAATCGACGACCTCGGCCGCCTGGCTCCAAAAGCCGGCCGGATCCGAGGCACTTGAGGCGTGGACTTGTGCGTATGCGCCGGTAGTCATGGGGGAATGATGTCGGAGCCCGTCGCGAGCGTCCTGTGATGCGCGCCACCAATTTGTCCCAGGGACGCTCGTTTCGGCGGACGGTCGCTCCGGGCGACGGATGGGCGTTCACCCCACGATGTCGGTGTCTCGCGAGGTGACGGGTGCCTGGCGGTTCGCCACAGCCGCGCCGGCGCGGGACCCCTACAATCCCGCGCCGGCGCTTCCCCTGTGCACGCCGAGGCCCATCGCGCTCGGCGCTCACGCCGCCGGCGTCGCCAACCCCCTACAGTCGGCGGACGGCGTCGTGGCTCACGGACCGCAGTTCCCCCACGGTCGCCCTTATTGTCACAAATCTCGCGGCCGGCCTCGATCACGAAATCGACACAGGACGGAAACGAGTTGGCCCGTGCGGCCGGTCGGCCGCCCCGCATCAACCCAGCCCAGTCCGTTGCGCACAACGCGCGAACAATTCCGGGACGAAAGTCCTGGCGAGTTCCGTAGTTGAATATTGCACTTTAAGGGTGAACCCCGGATTACCCGCCGGGTCAGACCCCAGGAGCCACCCATGCCACGGAAGACCCTCGACCTTTTGCTCTCCAGCACCGGAGCGATCTTGGCAATTGTTCTGCTCATCGCGGGTGGTCTGCTGACCTGGGCGGCCAACTTCGCGAGCGGCACGGTCTCGGATCAGCTCTCGGCCCAGCGCATCACGATGCCACAGGGACAGGCGATCGACAGCCTCGAAAAGGATTCCGACAAGGCCGAGCTGCGCCCCTTCGCCGGCCAGCCGCTCGACAACGGTCCGGCCGCCAAGGCGTACGCCGACCACTACACCCTCGCCCACATGAACAAGTCCTCCGCCGGCAAGACCTACAGCGAGGTCAGCAGCGCCCAGTCCGCGGCCGCCAAGGACCCGGCGAAGGCCGACGAGGCCAAGAAGCTGCTGGAGCTGAAGCAGTCGCTCTTCCAGGGTGACGCCCTGCGCAGCATGCTCCTCACGGCGTACGCGTTCGGCACCATCGGGACCATCGCCCGCATCGCCTCCGTCGTCGCCTTCATCGGGGGCGCCGTCCTGTTGCTGCTGGCCCTGCTCGGCTTCAGCCACGCGCGCAAGGCGGGCGCCGCTACCGCGTGACCTCCTCCAGGACCTCCAGCACGTGCCGGTAGGTGTGCCCGGTCGCCCGGGTCATCCCGATCTCGCAGGTGCGGTTGGTCGAGACGTAGGCGTCGTACGGACGCGTGGTCGCCTCGCGGGCTTCGGCCCGCGTGGCGGCCGCCGTCAGTTCCGGGTGCAACATCCCGCGGTCGCCGGCGAAGCCGCAGCACCCGGCGTCGGTGGGGACCACGACGGTCGTGGCGCACCGATTCGCCACCGCCACGAGGGCCTCGACGTCGCCCGCGTGCCGATCCGAGCAGGTCGGGTGGACCACCATCGAGTAGAGCGTCCGCCGGGTCGTCAGCTTGTCCAGCACATGATCGGCGACATACCGTACGGCGTCCATGGTCCGGACGCTCGCGAGTCGATCCGCGAGCGGGCCCTCCCCGGCGTGCCGCAGGTCCTCGACCAGCTCGTGCAGGCCATGGCTGCACGAGCTGGCCTCCGTCACCACCGGCAGGCGGCCCTCGTCGCTGGCCTCCAGCAGCGTCCGCGCCGTCCGCACCGCCATCGCATGCAGCCCCTGCCGCATGCCCTTGCTGCGCCAGACCGTGCCGCAGCAGCGCTCCTCGACCCCGCGCGGCAGCGTCACCGCCACCCCGGCGCGGTCGCACAGCGTGAGGAACGCGAACGCGGCCCCGCCCATCGGCTTTCGGCCCAGCACCCCCTCGCCGGCGGGTCCGAACAGCTCGCCCATGCAGGACGGGAACAGCACCACGTCGCCGGGCTCGTGCCGCGACGCCGTACGGCGGCTCACCCCCGGTCCGGGCAGGTCGTCACCCACGAGCGGGACGAGGTCGGTGGGCAGCACGGTGCGGGCGGCGCCGGTGGCGCCGGTCAGGACCGCGGGCGGTACGGCGTCCGCGATGCCCACTCCCCCGCGCAGCAGGGTGAGGGCCTTGCCCCAGTTCACGGCCAGCAGCCGGCCGACCTCCTCGCTCGTGGCGTTCTGCCGGGCCGCGCGCTGGGTCTTCATGAGCTTGCCCGTGTCGATGGCGACGGGGCAGTTGAGCAGGCACAGCGAGTCCACGGCGCAGGTGTCCACCGCGTCGTACCCGAAGTCCTTGGCGATCGCCGCCCGCTCCGCCTCGCCGGCCGAGGCCATGTCGCGCATGAGCGCGATCCGCTGCCGCGGGGTCGTCGTGACGTCGCGACTCGGGCACACCGGCTCGCAGTAGCCGCACTCGACGCACTTGTCGACGTTGGGGGCCTCCTCGGGCGGCACCCCCACCGGAGCGCTGACCTTCAGGTTCTTCAGGTGCGCCGTCGCATCGTCGGAGATGATGACGCCCGGGTTCAGCGTGCCGCCCGGGTCGAGCAGGGCCTTGAGCTCGACCATCACGGCGTACAGCTCGTCGCCGTACTGGCGCCGCACGTACGGCGCCATGATTCGCCCGGTGCCGTGCTCGGCCTTCAGCGAGCCATTCGCGTCCAGCACGAGGTCGACCATGTCCTCGGTGAACGCGGCGAAGCGGTCGACCTGGGTGGGGTCGGCGAGATCGGCGGTGATCATGAAGTGCAGATTCGCGTCGCGGGCGTGCCCGAAGATCACCGATTCCTCGTAGCGGTGGCGGGCACACAGGTCGGCCAGATTGCGCACCGTGTCGGTCAGCGCCGGCATCGGCACGACGAGGTCCTCCAGCATGGCGGTCGTGCCGGTGGGCCGGGCGCCGGCGACGGCGGTGTAGAGCCCCTTGCGGACGTGCCACGCCGTGGCGCGCTCGCCGGGGTCGGTGGTGAAGACGCCGGGGGCGGCCAGCCCACCGAGCCCGCGCACGAGCGGCTCGACGCTCGCTAGGCGCTCCGCGAGCGCGTCGTGCTGCTCCTCCTGCAGCTCCACGAGCAGCGCCGTGTGTGCCCGGACGTCCAGTCCGACCAGTTGGGGCACCACCTTGGCGCCCGCCTGGGCGACCCGCAGGCTCGCGGCGTCCATGAGCTCGGCGGTGCGGGCGCCGGCGTCGATGAGGGCCGGCAGCGCGTCGGTCGCGTGCGAGATCGCGTCGAAGACGAGCAGGGCGGTGGCCGCGTGGGGGTAGACGGGGACGGTGCGGAAGGTGGCCGCGATGATGAAGCCGAGCGTGCCCTCGGAGCCGACCATGAGGTGGGCCAGGATCTGCGCCGGCTCGTCGTGGTCGAGGAAGCTGTTGAGCCCGTAGCCCATCGTGTTCTTCATCGAGAACTGGTGCCGGATGCGGCGTACCGAGTCGTCGTTGCCGCGGATCCGATCCCGCAGCCGCGCGATCCCCTCCCACAGCGCGGGCTCGTCGTGCTTGAAACGCGCGTCCGCATCGGCCTCGCTGGTGTCGACGACCGTCCCGCTGAGCAGCGCGAACCGCAGGCCGTCCAGGGTCTGGTAGGTGTTCGCGGTCGTCCCGCAGGCCATGCCCGAGCTGTTGTTGGCGACCACCCCGCCGACGGTGCAGGCGATCTCGGAGGCGGGGTCGGGGCCGAGGGCGAGCCGATGCGGCGCGAGGCGTGCGTTGACGGCCCGGATGGTCGCGCCGGGCTGGCAGCGGACTCGGGCGCCGTCGTCGAGGACGTGGATGCCGCGGAAGTTCATCCGGGTGTCGATGAGCACCCCGTCGGTGCCGGCCTGGCCGGACAGGCTGGTCCCGCCGGAGCGGAATGTGACGGGTACGCCGTGCCGCGTGGCCACCCGCAGCGCCGAGGCGACGTCGTCGCCGTTCCGCGCGACGACCACCGCCTGGGGCCGCAGCAGGAAGTGGCTGGCGTCGTGGCTCATCCGGGCCAGGTCCAGGGGCCTCGTCTTGACCTGGGCCTCGCCGAGGATCGTGCGCAGCTCGCGCTCCACCGCGTCGAAGGACGCCGGACGGGGGGCCGCCGCCGGGGCCGTCGTCGAACTGGGCTGGGAAGTGGACACGGTCATGGCGACCTCCTGGGTGATCAGTCGGCGAGCGCCAGCGGGCGCCGGCGGGCGCGCGGGGAGGCGGCCAGCCTAGCCCCGGCGGGGTCCACCCGCCTCAGCATGGCGCGCCTCGGCCCTCCGACCGGCGTCGGCCAGGAGGGCGAGAACCACGCGCACCGCGGCGCGTTCGGCACGATCGGGCCGCACCAGGGCGACGACGAACCGCCGGGACGGTACGTCGAGCAGCGGCAGCGTCACGAGTCCCGACCGGGGCGGAGTCGTGAACCGCGGCAGGACCGCGATGCCGTGCCCGGCGCTCACGAGCGCGGCGACCAGGTGGTTGTCGCGCAGCCGGATGACGGGCTCGATCGTGTACCCCGTGGCGGCCTCCACGCCACGCCGCACCCGGTCGAATGGATAGCCCTCCGGCACCCCGATCCAGGGCTCGCCGACCAGGTGGACGGCGCGCAGGGCGGCCCGCCGCGCCAGGCGGTGGCCGGCGGGCAGCGCGACGTCGAGGCTTTCCCGAGCCAGGGTGTGTCGCACGAGCCCGGCGGGCTTGGCCGGCCGGCCGCGCCCGCGGGCCCGGTCTTGCGTGGCGTTGCCGGTGGCGTTGGCGGTGGCCTCGCCACTGGCGGCCAGCGACGGATCCAGGGTGTGCGCAACGACGATGTCGTGGTCGGCAGACAGGGCGGCGAAGGCGTGCTCGGCGACGTCCTCCTCGGCCAGCTCGACACGGAGGTTGCGCCCGGAGTCCTCCTCCGCGAGCCGCGTGAGGACGGTCGGCAACAGCGCCTCCAGCGCGCTCGGCAGGCCGGCGATGCGGACGGTGCCGACGGGCTCGGTGTGCAGGTCCGACAGCTGCGCGTCGGTGCGCCAGCAGGGTCGCCACCTCGACGGCCCGGTCCGCCAGGAGGTGGCCCGCCTCGGTGAGCCGCAGCCCACGTCCGGCCGGCTCGACCAGGCGGGTGTGGGCGGCTCGTTCGGCCGCCTTGAGCTGCTGGCTCACCGCGGAGGGGGTGCGATGGGTGGCCCGGGCCACGGCGGCCAGGGTGCCTCGATCGCGCAGCTCGCGGAGCAACTCCAGGTGCCGGACCTCCATCCGACCAGTGAAGCACAGTGAAGTGCAGCTTCACTTCACCGATATCACAATGAACTGGTGCTGACTAATCCCGGTCAGTCATGCTCGGGTCATGTCGACCCGCCACCGCCTGCTCGCCGCCGTCGTCACGATCCTGTGGGGCGTCAACTTCACGGCCATCCACGCCTCGCTGCAGACATTCCCCCCGTTGCTGTGCGCCGCGATCCGGTTCGCCTTGCTCGCGGTGCCGACGCTCCTCTTCGTCCCTCGCCCCACCCGTGCCGATGGCTCGCTGGTGCCGGCCCGCTGGCTGCTCGGCTACGGACTCGGCTTCGGCGTCGCCCAGTTCGCGTTCCTCTACACGGGTATGGCAGCCGGGATGCCGGCCGGGCTGGCGTCCCTGGTGTTGCAGGCCTCGGGGCCCTTCACGCTGGTGCTGGGCGCCCTACTGCTGGCGGAGCCGGTGCGCCGCCGCCAAGGGGTGGGCGTCGCGGTGGCCGTCGCCGGGCTCGGCGTGGTCGGGATGGCCCGCGCCGCGACCGCCTCGCCGTGGCCGTTCGTGCTGGTGCTCGCCGGGGCACTGGGGTGGGCCTTCGGGAACCTCGCCAGCCGGCAGGCCGCGCCGGCGCAGCCCCTGCGCCTGGCCCTGTGGATGTCGGTCGTGCCGCCGCTACCGATGCTCGCGCTGTCGCTGGCCGTCGAGGGTCCGGCGCGCATCGGCGTCGCGCTGCGCGCCGCCGGCACCGCCGCGGCGCTGCCCGCGTGGCTGGGGCTGCTCTACACGGTGCTCCTGGCGACGGTCGTGGGGTCGGGGCTGTGGACGTGGCTGCTGGCCCGCCACCCGGCCGGGGTCGTGGCCCCGTTCTCGATGCTGGTTCCGGTGGTGGGGATGAGCGTGGCGGCGCTGGCCTTGGGTGAGCGGCCGGCCGCGGCGGAACTGGTGGGCGCCGTCCTCGTCATCGCGGGGGTGCTGATCGGCTCCGGCGGTGCCCGGGTACGCCGTACGACGTCCGATCCGACTCCGGCGACCGGCGCGACTCAGGCGGTCGTCGCCGCCAACTGACCGCACGCCCCGTCGATCTCGCTGCCGCGGGTGTCCCGCACGGTGGTCGTGATGCCGTGCGCGCGGAGCCGCTCGACGAACTGCTGCTCGACCCCCGGACGCGAGGCGGTCCAGCGGGACCCGGGGGTGGGGTTGAGCGGGATGGGGTTGACGTGCACCCAGCCGGCGCCGCGAGCGGCGAGCTTCTCGCCCAGTAGGTCGGCGCGCCAGGCCTGGTCGTTGATGTCGCGGATGAGGGCGTACTCGATGCTGACCCGGCGGCCCGTGGCGTCGAAGTAGCGGCGGGCCGCGTCCAGAGCGGCGTCGACGGGATAGCGCACGTTGATCGGCACGAGCGTGTCGCGCAGCTCGTCGTCCGGGGCGTGCAGCGACAGCGCGAGCGTGACGGGAATGCCCTCGCCGGCGAGTCGATCGATGCCCGGCACGAGCCCGACGGTCGACATCGTGAGTCCGCGGGCCGACATGCCGAGCCCGTCGGGGGGTGGCGCCACCAGCCGGCGGATCGCGGCGATGGCGCGGGTGTAGTTGACCAGCGCCTCGCCCATTCCCATGAAGACGACGTTGCTGACCCGCAGCGCGGCGGCCGTGTCGCCCTCGCCGTCGACCTCCCCTCGGCCGCCCCCACCGACCTGACCTTCGCGCAGGAGGCGCGCCCCGGCGACGACCTGCTCGACGATCTCGGCGGTGGACAGGTTGCGGGTGAATCCCTCCTGCCCGGTCGCGCAGAACGGGCAGTTCATGCCGCAGCCGGCCTGGCTGGAGATGCACATCGTGACGCGCTGCGGGTAGCGCATGAGGACCGATTCGATGAGGGCGCCGTCGTGGAGTCGCCAGACGAGCTTGAGGGTCGCGCCGTCGTCGGCGGACAGCGTGCGCACGGGCGTGAGGAGGGGCGGGAGCATCGCCTCGACCAGGTCGGCGCGGCCGGCCTTCGGCAGATCCGTCATCGCCGCGGGGTCGATGCTCAGGTGGGCGAAGTAGTGGGTGGACAGCTGCCTGGCGCGAAAGCCTGGCTGGCCGAGGGCCTCCACCGCCGCCTTGCGGCCGGGCATGTCCAGATCGGCGAGGTGCGTCGGCGGCATCGTGCGGGCCGGGGCGGAGAAGGTCAGCTGGCCTGGTTCGGGGCGGCGGGCGGGGCTGGCGGTCGAGCTCATGGTGCTCCCAGTCTGTCAGCCCGGGTCGGCGACGCCTATTGTGGGCGCCATCGAGAGGGGATGCCATGGGCCTGCGGGACTTCCTGCGCCGGGCCTTCGCCTCGGGCGGTTCCGGTGACCCGCGCGATGCCGGCGACCGCTCGGCGGATCGCGACGACGCCGACGGCCAGGGGGTGGACGACCGGCGGGCGCGGGGGGATGCCGCGCTGCGGGACGGTCTGCGGCTTCGGCTGGTGTCGGTCGACTCGCTGCCGACGGTGGAGGGGTTGCCGCACCTGCGGGCCGTGGCGCCCGGGGTGGTGGAGGTGCTGACCCTCGATCTGGGAGACCGGGTGATGCTGCCGCCCACCGAGCAGGTGAGCCGGCTGGGATCGCCGAGCGACCTGGTCGACCTGGGGCGCGAGCAGTTGCGTGGCCTGGTGGGGCCGGGGCTGCATCGCCGGGAGGTCAAGGCCCAGGACGGGCTCCGGTTCTGTTTCGCGCACGGGCGGGGGTCGGCGACGTCGAGTTTGGCGTTGGTCCTGCCCAGCGTGTTGGCGTTTCTCGAACCCGGGGTGGATGTCCGTCGGGGGGTGGCCGTCGCGGTGCCCGATGGGCAGCATCTGGCCTATCGCACGATCGACGGGTTGGAGTCGATCATGGCGTTGGGGCCGATGGCGGCGTTCACCCGGAACGGCTTTGACGACGCGGACCCGGGGATTAGCCCGGAGGTCTACTGGGCGCGGGGGCCCCGCCTGGACCAGTGGGAGCAGTTGACGCGCCAGTCGTCGGAGGGCATCGAGATCCACGTGCCGGCGGCCCTGACCGCCCTGGTCGAAGAGGACTGACGAAGGACGCAGCGGAGGGTGGCCCCGAGCGCAGCGAGGGGGCGCCCGCAGCGGAGTCCGAGGAAGGCCACCGATAAGCCCAAGGACTGACGAGGAGCGCCCGTCAGCTCGGGGGCAGCAGGTGGGTGAACATGAGCCACGCCATCGGCGCGACCACGAGCAGGCTGTCGATCCGGTCGAGGATGCCGCCGTGGCCGGGCAGGATCCGGCCGAGGTCCTTGACGCCGAGGTCGCGCTTGATCATGGATTCGACGAGGTCGCCCAGCGTGGCGAGCCAGACCACGACGAAGCCCATGACGGCGCCGGCCCACCACGTACCGCCGAGCATCGCCGGGACGGCGATCGCGCCCACGGCTACGCACGTGGCGGTCGAACCGGCGAACCCTTCCCAGGACTTCTTGGGACTGACCGAGGGTGCCATGGGGTGATTGCCGGCGAGCACTCCGACGGCGTACCCGCCGATGTCGCTGGCGATCGTGATCATCACGAAGACGAGGACGCGGGTGGGGCCGTTGGCGGCGTCGTGCAGCATGAGCGCTGTGAACGCGGCCTGGAAGGGGACGTAGCCGACGGTGAACGCTCCGGCGCTGACGTCTCGAGCGGCGCCGTCGAGACCGCCGGCCGCGCGCCACAGGACCAACAGGAGCAGGGTGCCGGCCATGGTGAGCAGCAGGGCGCCCGCGCCGCCGAGGAAGGCGGCCGGACCCATGACGGCGGTGGCGATGAGGCACGGGATGTACGGCAGCTTCACCTTGCCCTCGGCGAAGCCGCGGCGCAGCTCGAACACGCCGACCAGCAGGGCGACCGTGTAGAGCAGGACCCAGCCCCATCGCACGAGGAACAGGCTGGCGAGGATGAGCGCGCCGAGGAACAACCCGACCCCGATCGCGACGGGCAGGTTGCGGCCGGCTTTGGGCGCCTTCGCGGGCGCCGGGTGCGCCTGGGTCATCGAGGACAGGGTTCGCGTCGTGGCGTGTCGTGGCGTCCGGGTCGCGTCCTCACACCTCGAGGAGCTCGGATTCCTTGCCCTTGAGCAGGGTGTCGACGAGGTCGGTGTGCTTCTTGGTGAGGGCGTCGAGTTCCTTCTCGCTGCGCACTCCCTGGTCCTCGCCGATGCCGCCGTCCTTGATGAGCTTGTCGATGGCGTCCTTGGCGTGGCGCCGGATGTTGCGGATGGAGACCTTGGCGTCCTCACCCTTGCGGTGCGCCATCTTGATGTAGTCCTTGCGCCGTTCCTGGGTGAGCTCGGGCAGGACGCACCGGATGGCATTGCCATCGTTGCTCGGGTTGACCCCGAGGTCGGAGTCCCGAATCGCCTTCTCGATGTTGTGCATCGACCCCTTGTCGAACGGGGTGATGAGCATGGTGCGCGCCTCCGGGGTGTGGAAGCTGGCCAGCTGCTGCAGGGGGGTGGGTGCGCCGTAGTAGTCGACGAGGAGCTTGGTGAACATCCCGGCGTTGGCTCGGCCGGTCCGGATCCCCGCGAAGTCCTCCTTCGCGACCTCGACGGCCTTCTCCATCTTCTCCTCGGCCTCGAACATCGTCTCGTCCAGCATGGCTGCTCCTCGTCGTCCTTCCTCGGCCGGTCACCTGGTCCGCCGTACGGTGGACCAGGTGACCGGGCCGACCCCCGCCGCACGCGGGCCTGGGGCTCATCGTGTCAGAGATTGCGATGGCCGGGGCCCGCTCAGCCGGCGTACACCTCGGTGCCGATCAGCTCGCCCTGCAGCGCGCGGCGGATCGTGTCCTCCCCCTTCATGCCGAAGACGATCATGGGGAGCTTGTTCTCCATGCAGAGGCTGAATGCCGCCGCGTCGACGACCTTGAGGCCCTGGCTGAGCGCGTCGGAGTAGGTCACCCGGTCCAGCTTGTGCGCGTCGGGGTTCTTGCGGGGGTCGGCGTCGTAGACCCCGTCGACGCCGTTCTTGCTCATGAGGACGGCGTCGCAGCGGCATTCCAGGGCGCGCTGGGCGGAGACGGTGTCCGTGGAGAAGTACGGCATGCCGGCGCCGGCCCCGAAGATCACGATGCGGCCCTTCTCCAGGTGCCGCATGGCCCGCCGCGGGATATAGGGCTCCGCGACCTGGCCCATCGTGATCGCCGTCTGGACCCGCGTGTCGATGCCCTGCTTCTCCAGGAAGTCCTGCAGGGCGAGGCAGTTCATCACGGTGCCCAGCATGCCGATGTAGTCGGCCCGCGCCCGGTCCATGCCGCGTTGCTGCAGTTCGGCGCCGCGGAAGAAGTTGCCGCCGCCGACGACGATGGCGACCTCGACCCCGGTCTTCGCGGCGTCGGCGATCTGCCGGGCGATGCCCTTGACGATGTCGGGATCCACGCCGATGGCGCCCCCGCCGAACGCCTCCCCGGACAGCTTCAGCAGGACCCGGCGGTAGCGCGGTGCGGAGGGGATCTCGCTGATGTCGGTGCTGCTCGGGTTCGTCACAAAGCCTCCTCATGGGGCCAACCGGGGTCGGTGGAATCCTCGCATAACCGCCACCGACCGCGAAAAGCGGCCTGACGAGGGCGGGTGCCACCGCACGACGACGGGAGCCCGTCACCCTGCCGGGTGACGGGCTCCCGTCGTGGCGCTGGACCTGGGCCGGTGCGGCCGGTCAGCTGCCCTGGCCGACGCGCAGCCGGGCGAAGCCGGTGGCCTGCGCGCCCGCGTCCTTGAGCACCTGCTGCACGGTCTTCTTCTGGTCCTTGGCGAACTTCTGCTCCAGCAGCACGTTCTCCGCGAAGAAGCCGTTGACGCGACCCTCGACGATCTTGGGCAGCGCCGGCTCCGGCTTGCCCTCCTCGCGGGCCGTCGCCTCGGCGATCCGCCGCTCGTTCTCGACCGTCTCGGCCGGGATCTCCTCGCGCGTCAGCACGGTCGGGGAGAACGCCGCGATGTGCATCGCCACGTCCTTGGCCGCCGCGTCGTCGCCCTCGTAGCCGAGCAGGACGCCGATCTGGGCGGGCAGGTCGGGACTGGTCTTGTGCAGGTAGCTGACGACCTTCGGGCCCTCGACGCGCGCCATGTGGCGCACCTCGATCTTTTCCCCGATGGTCGCGTTGGCGTCGTCGAGGACCTCCTTGACGGGCTTGCCGTCGATCGTCGCCGCGAGCAGCTCGTCGGTGCTCTTGGCGCCGCTGGCGACGGCGGCCTGCAGCACGCTGTCGGCGAGCTCGATGAACTTGGCGCCCTTGGCGACGAAGTCCGTCTCGCAGTTGACCTCGACGAGGGTGCCGACGCCTCCGTCGACCTTGGCGGTGACCAGGCCGTTGCTCGCGGAGCGACCCTCGCGCTTGGTGACCCCCTTGAGGCCCTTGACGCGCAGGATCTCGGTGGCCTTGGCGGCGTCGCCGTCGGCCTCCTCGAGGGCCTTCTTGACGTCCATCATCCCGGCGCCCGTGGCCTCGCGGAGCGCCTTGATGTCAGCGGCGGTGTAGTTCGCCATGCGATTTCCCTATCTGTTCGATGCGGAAGGTCTGAAGCGGCGCGGGTCAGCCCTGCGCCGCGGCGTCGTCCGACGCCATCGCGGCGTCGACGGCGGGCGCGTTGGCCGCGACCGGGTCCACTCCGGCGACCTCCGCCGCGGCGGCCTCGGTGGCCTCGGCGACGGCGGCCTCCTCGGCCGGGTCGACCACGTCCGCGGTTGCGGTCTCGTCGGCGGCCTCGGCCACCGACGTCGGGCCCGTCTCGACGTCGGTCGCGGCCGCCGCCTGCTCACCGGCGAGCAACTCGCGCTCCCACTCGGCCATCGGCTCGTCGGCCACGGGGGCCCCCTCGCCCTCGCCGGCGCGGACCTGGCTGCGGGTCATGAGACCGTCGGCCACGGCGTCGGCAATGACGCGGGTGAGCAGCGTGACGGAGCGGATCGCGTCGTCGTTGCCCGGGATCTTGTAGTCGACCTCGTCCGGGTCGCAGTTGGTGTCGAGGATCGCGATGACCGGCAGTCGGAGCTTGCGCGCCTCGGTGACCGCCAGGTGCTCCTTCTTGGTGTCGACGATCCACACCGCCGAGGGCACCCGGTTCATGTCTCGGATGCCGCCGAGCGTGCGCTCGAGCTTCTCCTTCTCGCGACGCAGGACGAGCAGCTCCTTCTTGGTGCGCCCGCTGCCGGCCACGTCGTCGAAGTCGATCTCCTCGAGCTCCTTGAGCCGCGACAGGCGCTTGTGCACGGTGTTGAAGTTGGTGAGCATGCCGCCGAGCCACCGCTGGTTGACGTAGGGCATCCCCACGCGAGTGGCCTGCTCGGCAATCGGCTCCTGGGCCTGCTTCTTCGTGCCGACGAACAGCACCGAGCCGCCGTGGGCCACGGTCTGCTTGACGAACTCGTACGCGTCGTTGATGTAGGTCAGCGACTGCTGCAGGTCGATGATGTAGATCCCGTTGCGCTCCGCCATGATGAAGCGCTTCATCTTCGGGTTCCAGCGACGGGTCTGGTGCCCGAAGTGGACGCCGCTCTCCAGGAGCTGGCGCATGGTGACGACGGCCATGCCGAGGTCTGCCTCTCGTTGGTTCCAGTTGTCGGCGCCGACCGCGGGGGTGCGGCGGTGCCCCTGGTGCCCCCGACGCGGCGCCACCGGGGCCCTATCGTGAAACACGGAGGTGAACACGCTGGTCGGGCGACCGGACTGCGGCGCTGCGCCCCCGTTTCGGAGGGTGTCCTCGTCAGACGGGTGAGTGGGCACGCGAATTCCACCCCGGCGAGCCGTGGCGGTGCCCCCATCGTACGGGGTGGGCCGCCCGCGCACCCAATCGCCTAATCTCACCGACATGGAGCCGGTGCTGGTGGGGCGGATGCGCGAGTTCGGGACGACGGTCTTCACCATGATGAGCCGGCTCGCGGTCGAGCACGACGCGGTCAACCTGGGCCAGGGGTTCCCGGACCAGGATGGCCCGGCGCCGGTGCTCGCGGCCGCGGTGGCCGCGATCGAGGCGGGCGAGAACCAGTACCCGCCGCTGGTCGGCGCCCCCGTGCTGCGCGCGGCCATCGCCGCGCACCAGGAGCGGTTTTACGGGTTGGCCGTCGACCCCGACGAGGAGGTGCTGGTCACCGCCGGCGCCACCGAGGCCATGGCCGTGACGCTGCTGGCGCTGTGCGAGCCGGGGGACGAGGTGGTCCTCATTCAGCCGTCCTATGACGCCTACGCGGCCGCGGTCGCGATGGCCGGCGCCACCCGGCGTACGGTCTCGCTCGCCTTTCCGGGGCTCGAACTCGACGTCGACGCCCTGCGCGCGGCCGTCGGGCCGCGGACCCGGGCCATCGTGCTGAACAGCCCGCACAACCCGACCGGGAAGGTGTTCTCCCCCGCCGAGCTGGCGGCCATCGGGGCCGTCGCGCTGGCGGCGGGCTGCTGGGTGATCTGCGACGAGGTGTACGAGCACCTGACGTACGACGTGCCGCACGTGCCCCTCGCCGCCCTCGCGCGCACCGATCCGACCCTGGCCGGTCTGGCCGAGCGCGTGCTGACGATCTCCTCGGCGGGCAAGACGTTCTCGGTCACGGGCTGGAAGGTGGGCTGGCTGACGGGCCCGGCGGCGGCGGTGGCGGCCGTGGCGGCGGTCAAGCAGTACCTCTCCTTCACCGGCGGTGCCCCCTTCCAGCCCGCCGTCGCGGTGGGCCTGGGTCAGCCGGACGACGCGTACGCCGAGCTCACCGCCAGCCTGCGGCGCCGCCGGGATCTGCTGGCCGAGGGGCTGGCTGCGGTGGGCTTGGCGCCGCTCGGCGGCCAGGGCACCTACTTTCTGCTCGCGGACGCCGGACCCGTCGGCGGCGGCGGCGCGGAGGCGTTCTGTCGCGAGCTGCCCGCGCGCGTCGGGGTGGCGGCGATCCCCGTCTCGGCCTTCTGCGACGACCCGTCGGTGGCGCCCGGGCTGGTGCGGTTCGCGTACTGCAAGCGCGAGGACGTGCTCCGGGAGGGGATCCGCCGGCTGGGGGCGCTCCGCGCAGAAGCCTGACGCAGCGGCCTGACGCAGCGGCCTGATGGGTAGGCCGGAGCGGTGAGAGCGCGGCGGGTTCGTCCACACCCCGGTCCCGGTCGCCGGCGTTCCACAGGCGGGCGACGGGTTCGCCCGCGACACCGTACGTCGCACGCAGGCTGACGGCATGCCCCACGCGCCCGCTCTGGTCTTGGCCGGCGCGCTGCTGCTCGCGGGCCCGGCGGCCTGGGCCGTGACGCGCCCGCCGGCGGCCGATCCTGTCCCGGCTCCTGCCTCGGCCCGCATCCCGGCGGGCGAGCTCGCTGCGGTCCACCCGATCGACGCGCCGCCCGAGACGGCCGCGCCGTCGGCCCGTCCGGCAGAGACCGGGCGGTGGGCGTGGCCACTGACACCGCGCCCCGCCGTGGTCCGAGCCTTCGACGCACCGGCCCAACCGTGGCTGCCGGGCCACCGGGGCGTGGACCTGCGGGCCGCGCCGGGTGCGGCGGTCCGCTCCCCCGCCGCCGGGGTGGTGGCGTTTAGGGGCATGGTGACGGGACGGCCGGTTCTCTCGATCGACCACGCGGGCGGGATCCGCTCGACGTACGAGCCGGTGCTCTCCACCCTGACCCAGGGGACCACCGTTTCCGCAGGTCAGATCATCGGCACGGTGGAGGCGGGGCATGACTGCCCCACCCCGACCTGCCTGCATTGGGGCGCGCGGCGGGGCGAGACGTACGTCGACCCGCTGCGGCTTCTCGACGCCGCCCCACCGATCCTGCTGCCGATGCGCTGACCCAACCCGGCCGGTTAACGCCCCTTTCGGGGAGCGGTCACGCGCCTGGCCGGGCGTGGTCAGGGCTCCTGGCCCGGCACGGGCCAGGGATAGCGCGTGCAACCGTCCAGGCCGAGCGTCTGCTGGAGCATCACCGGCGCGGGCCGGCCCGGGCCGGCACACGTCTCGTGGTCGTGGCCGATGGCGTGCCCGACCTCGTGGCTGACGAGATAGATCCGGTAATGCAGCAGATCGTCGGGGTAGTACGGCACGCCCTGGGTCCAGCGCAGCGAGTTCAGCGCCACGCGTTCGCCGTTGTTGCAGCTGACCTGGCCCTCCGTGTCCATCGGCGCACACATCTCGTCGACGGTGTCGGGGCTGGCGAGGGTGACGCGGACGTCGACGTGCTCGCCGGCGGCGGCCTGCTCGGGTGAGACGTTGACGAAGTGCACGTTGTCCTGGGTCTCCCAGCCGCGGCGGTCGGTCAGGACGTCGTGGACCACGTGCGCGTAGTTCGCCTCGTCCACCCCCGCCCCGTCCTCGACCTCGACGGTGTAGCGGACCGTGCGCCCCCGGGCCGCCGAGTCCGACCCCGGGACGGTGAGCACGCGGGTGGTGCCGGCGCCCCTGGTGGGGACGGCGGTCGCCGATGTCGCCGGGCGGCTGGCGAGCCCGGCGCTGCTGGTGGCTGCCGGTGCGGTGGTGCTCGCCGACGGGGATACGGGCGCGGTGCTGGGCGCCGCCACCGAGGTAGACGTCGCGGGGTTCGACATACCGGCCAGCGCGGGCTCGGTGCGCCCCCACCCCACGGCGGACGCCAGCACGGAGACGAGCACGAGGCCCGCCGAGGTCGTCGCGAGCGCCTTCCCCGTGGTCCACGGCCCGAGCCGCCGGACGGCCCGGAGCAGGTCGGGACGGTCGCGGTCAGGCCCGGGGGTGGGCTTGCTCATAGGACCTCCTCAACCGCTCGGGCGAGACGTGCGTGTAGATCTGGGTGGTGCCGAGGCTCGCGTGCCCCAGCAGCTCCTGCACCGAGCGCAGGTCGGCCCCGCCTTCGAGCAGATGGGTGGCGGCGCTGTGGCGCAGCCCGTGCGGGCCGAGGTCCGGGGCGTCCGGCAGGTGGGCGAGCAGCGCGTGCACCACCCGGCGGACCTCCCGTTGGTCGATGCGGCCGCCGCGCCGCCCCAGGAACGCCGCGGGCCCGGACGCCGGCGCGGCGAGTCGGGGCCGACCGCGGCGGAGCCAGTCGGCCACCGCGGCCCTGGCGGGCACGCCGAACGGCACGGTGCGCTGCTTGCCGCCCTTGCCCAGCACGCGGGCGAGTCGCTGGTCGAGGTCGATGTCGTCGACGTCGAGTCCGGTCAACTCCCCCACCCGGATGCCCGACCCATAGAGGAGCTCGAGCATCGCCAGGTCGCGCAGGTGCAGGGGGTCGTTGTCGTCGGCCGCGACCTCGGCCAGGTCGAGCAGGGCGCCGGCCTGGTCCACCTTCAGGACCCCGGGCAGGGTGCGGTGGCGCTTGGGGGCGGCCAGGCGCTCGGCGGGGTTGACCTCGACCAGCCCGGTCCGACGCGCCCACGTGTAGAAGGCCCTGGCGGACGCCGCCCGCCGGGCGATCGTGCCGCGGGCCGCCCCCTGGCCGGACTGTTCGCCGAGCCACGCCCGGAGCACCCGCACCGACACCGCGTCGGGCGTGAGGACGTCATGTCGCCAGGCGAATTCGGCCAGCGAGCGCAGGTCCGCACGGTAGGCGCGGACCGTGTGCGGCGAGGCGTTGGCAGCCAGGGCCAGGTACCGACAGAAGTCGGCCACCTGTTCCGCCCAGGGCGCCGGCGGGCCGTCCCCCGGCTGCACGATCTGCGCCTCGCTCACTGCTCCAACGTCGCCCAGGACGGCCTTCGGCACAAGCGCCCGCGCCGGACGCGTCGGCGGGAATCTCACCATCCGGTTCGGAACGTGAATCTTCTTGGTGGACAACACAGTTCACGATCAACCCGCGGGATTCCGTGGCCCGCGGACTGGGTCGCTCGTCCGATTCGGTCAGCCGGCGATCCGGCGCCAGCCGACGCCGTCGCGGACGGCGAGCCCGTCCAGCTCCAGGCGCCCCAGCGCCGCCCGGACGTCCCGCTCGCCCAGTCCGGCGATCTGCGCGAGCCGCGCGACCGGGCTCCCCGAGCGGGAGGGCAGGGCGTCCTGGACTCGGCGGGCCACGTCGTCCAGACCGTCGGTCCGGCGGGCCGGCCCGCGTCGCGCCGGGACCAGATCGTCGCCCATGACGCCGAGCATCTCGGCCACCTCGTCGACGTCCGTGACGAGGGTCGCCAGCCCCGCCCGGATCATCTCGTGGCACCCGGCCGAGGACATCGACGTGACCGGACCCGGCACGGCCATCACCACCCGACACAGCTCGGCCGCCGTGCCGGCCGTATTGCGGGAGCCGGATCGCAGCCCGGCCTCCACCACGACCGTGCCCTGGGTCATCGCGGCGATGAGTCGGTTGCGCAGGAGAAAGCGCTGCTTCATCGGTGCGGCACCCGGGGGTGCCTCGCTGATGACCGCGCCGACGCGGGCGATCTCCTCCAGCAGACGGGCGTGGGCGGCGGGGTACGGGCGGTCGACGCCACCAGCCAGCACTGCGATCGTGGCCGCCTCGACGCCCAGGGCTCCCCGATGCCCGGCGGCGTCGACGCCGAAGGCGGCCCCGCTCACCACGGCGTACCCGCGGGAGCCCAGCCCCGCCGCGAGCTGCGCCGCCATCCCCTCGCCGTACGCCGTCGCCGCCCGCGCCCCCACGATCGCCACGCTGCGGGCGCTCGCGGCTCCCACCGACACGGGCCCGCGCACCCACAACCCGAGCGGGGGAATCGGCAGGTCATCGACGCCGGCGGGCCAGTCGGGATCGCCCGGCACAACGAACCGCGCGCCGATGTCGTGGCCGCGGGCCAGGTCCCGGTCGACATCGAGGCCGGCCAGTCGCGCCCCGAACCGCCCCGAAGCCGATCCCTCGGACAGGTGCGGAAGGCGGTCGAGGGCGCCCACGACGCCGTACGCCGCGACGAGCTTGGCCGCGACGGGATCCCCGGGCTCAGCCAACCGGCTCCAGGCGCAGCGCGCCCGCCGCTCGGCCTCGGCCGATCCGGCGCACCCGGCCGTACTCGCTGTCCCGTCCATCCCGGCGGTCGACCCCGTCATGCCGCCACCGCCTCTCGGGATCGCAGCGTGAGCGCCGTCCCGATGTCGTCGCGGGTCACCGCCTCGCCGTCGGCCAGGTCGCGCAGCGTCCGGGCGAGCCGCAGCACCCGGTCGTACCCGCGCAGGGTCAGCGCGCCGCGGTCCATGGCCCGGTCCAGGTCCACGCGCGCGGCGGCCGCCACGGACCACCGTCCCCGGCGCAGCGCCGCGCCCGGGACCTGGGCATTCAGGGTCCACGGCGTGCCGAGATAGCGCTCCCGTTGCCGTCGCCGCGCCGCGGCGACCCGGGCCGCCGTCGTCGCGCTCGACTCGCCGGCGCCGCCGGCCAGCGCCGCCAGCGAGATCGCCGGAACCTGGAGCTGCACGTCCACCCGGTCGAGCAGCGGGCCGGCCAGCCGGGCCAGGTATTCGCGGCGGGCCCGCGGGGCACACGAACAGTCCCGGCCCTTGCCGTGCCCCTTCCCGCACGGGCACGGGTTGGCGGCCATGACCAGCTGGAATCGGGCGGGATAGCGCACCGACGCCCGGGCGCGGGCGACCACGACGGTCCCCGACTCCAGGGGTTGCCGCAGCGCCTGCAGCACCTGCGGACGAAACTCGGGAGCCTCGTCCAGGAACAACACGCCGCAGTGCGCCTGCGAGATGAGGCCCGGCCGCACCGCGCCGCTCCCGCCACCGATGACCGCCGCCATCGAGGCGCCGTGGTGCGGGGCGACGAACGGTGGGCGCTCGACGAGCACGCCTGGCGGGAGCGCCCCGAGGATCGACTGGATCGAGGTCACGGCCAGGGCCTCCTCCCTGGTGAGCCGCGGCAGGATCGACGGGAGCCGCTCCGCGAGCATCGTCTTGCCTGCCCCCGGGGGCCCGAGCAGGAACACGTGATGACCTCCCGCGGCCGCCACCTCCACGGCCAGCCGCGCCTCCTCCTGCCCCACGACGTCGGCGAGGTCCGGGACCGGGTTCTCGGGTCGTCCACTGGTGGGCGAGGTGGTCGAGTTGACGCCCGGGCGCTCCCAGACCGGCGCGGGGCGGCCGGTACGGCGCGCCTCGTGGAGCGCTCGCACCTGGGCGAGACTGTGCGCCGGGAGCACCTCGACACCCGGGACCAGCTCCGCCTCCAGGACATTGGCCGCGGGCACCACGACGGTCCGCGCGCCGTGCCGGGCGGCGGCGAGGACCAGCGGCAGGACCCCCGGCACCGGTCGCACCGAGCCGTCCAGCCCCAGCTCCCCGATGTGCACGACCGGGGCGACCTCAGCCGACCCGATCTCGCCGGCCGCCACGAGCGCCGCCATCCCGATGGCCAGGTCGAGGGCCGCCCCCGACTTCGGCAGCGACGCCGGGGACAGGTTGACGACGAACCGGCGATCGGGCAGTCGCAGTGCGGAGTTCGCCGCCGCGGACCGGATCCGGTCGGCGGCCTGGCGGCACGCCGCGTCCGGCAGCCCGACGATGAGGAACGTCGGCAGCCCCAGCGCCGCGTCCGCCTCCACCTCGACGGGCGCGCCCTCCATCCCGACGAGCACGACGGATTTGGTGCGGCCCAGACTCACGACAGCACCCCCACGAGGTGATCGATCTGCGTCGGCCCGTCGTAGGGCAGCACGACCCCCACGACGTCCACCCGCATCGAGCGGGTGGCCCCGGTCAGCTCCGGATGATCCTGGATCCACCAGCCCGCGAGCCTCCGCAGCCGCGCCAGCTTGCGCCAGGTCACCGCCTCCAGCGGCGACCCGTACGCCAGGGTGCGCCGGGTCTTGACCTCGCACACCACCAGGCAGTCACCATCGCGGGCCACGATGTCCAGCTCGCCCTCCCGCCGGCGCCAATTCCGGTCCAGGATCTGCAGCCCCTGACCGGTCAGGTAGTCGGCCGCGGCCCGCTCGCCGTACGCCCCCAGTGCCTGGCGCCGCCGGTCCACCGGCAGTCCGGTCTGTTCGGGGGCGCGCCGGCGGCTGTTCGTCATGCCGCCGAGGATCCTCCGCCGCGGCCGCCGCTCCGCTGGGGCGGCCGCTGCCCTGTGGACGGCGCAGATCACCACCGGGGGTGTGGACAATGGGTGCCGTGAGAAACGGGGCGTGCTGGGCGCGAGGATCCCGAGGACCGGCGCGGGTCACCATCGCCCGCGCGGCCGCAGCCGTGGCCGTGGGTCTGGGGGCCAGCCTGGCGGGCTCCGCAGGTCCGGCGCCCTCAGCGACCCCCGCCACGCCTGCGACCTCGACCACGGCGACGACGCCCGGCGCGTCCACGACCCCGAGCACGTCGTCCACTCCGACCGCCCCGACCACCACGTCGCCCAGCGCCTCGACCCCGACGGTCCCGCCGCTGTCGCCCGCGGCCACGGCCGCCGGCCTGCTGGACGTGCGCTCGATCGTCCCGGACGCGGTCATCGACCTGCGCTACGCCACGGCCAACAACTTCACCAGGGTCCAGATCTACCCCACGGGCGCGCGCTGCCTGGTCCACGAAGCCATGCGCCCGGGACTGGTCGAGGCCGCCCGACGCCTGCGGTCGGCCGGGGCGGTGCTGGTGTTCCTCGACTGCTACCGCCCGCACGACGCGCAGGTCCGCCTCTGGGAGGTCTACCCCGACCCGGCCTGGGTGGCCCGCCCCGGATCGAACGCCACCAGCCACGAGGCCGCCCGCTCGGTGGACGTCACGCTGGCCGACGCCGCGACCGGTCGCCTCTACGACATGGGCACCGAGTTCGACGACTTCACCCCGCGGGCGACGGCGTACGCGACCGCCGGCCTATCCCCCACCCAGCTCGCCCACCGCACCCTGCTCCGCGAGGCCATGGCCGCGGGCGGCCTGCCGATCTACGCCGGCGAGTGGTGGCACTTCGACGGCCCGGAATCAAAGACGCCGCGCCCCCACCTCGGCGTACCGGTCGCCTGAGCGCGCCCGGTGGGCCGCCTCAGCCTCCGGCTCCCACGCGGGCTCCGACGCGGACTCACCGACCGAATTCGTCGTTCTCCGGCACCTCGAGATCGGACTTGGCCAGCTCCTCGATGTTGACGTCCTTGAACGTCACGACCCGCACGTTCTTGACGAACCGCGCGGGCCGGTAGACGTCCCACACCCAGGCATCCGACATCGACACGTCGAAGTAGACCTCGCCGCCGTCGCTGCGGACCTTCACGTCGACGGAGTTGCACAGGTAGAAGCGCCGCTCGGTCTCCACGACATGGCTGAACAGGCCCACCACGTCGCGGTACTCGCGATAGAGCTGCAGCTCCATCTCGGTCTCGTACTTCTCCAGGTCCTCAGCACCCATCGACCCACACCTCCTGGCTGACATCATGGCCCATGGTGGCGGGCGCCTCGGACACCGACTCCCGGCAGGTCAGGTTCCAGGACCGTCGGTGCAGCTCACACGGGCCGTGGGCCAGCAGCGCGGCGCGGTGCCCGGGCGCGGCGTAGCCCTTGTTGATCTCCCACTGGTACGCCGGATAGGCCGGCGCGTGCCCGACCATGAGGGCGTCCCGCTCGACCTTGGCGAGCACGCTGGCGGCGGCCACGGACGAGCAGCTCATGTCGGCCTTGATCTTGGTCTGGACCGGGGGCACCGGCGGCTCACGGGGCGCGGTGGGCTCATCGCCGGTCTCGGCCAGCAGGCCGAGCAGGCCCATCTCGGCGGGGTCGCTCAGCCAGTCGTGATTGCCGTCGAGGATGACCAGGTCGGGCACGATCCCCGCGGCCGCGAGCGCCCGGCGGCCGGCGAGCCGCAGGGCCGCCATGATGCCGACCTCGTCGATCTCGGCCGGGCTCGCGTGGCCCACCCCCCACGCGAGGGCCCAGCGCCGCACGGGGCGCACGAGGGCCTCCCGCCGGGCAGGGGTGAGCAGCTTGGAGTCGCGCACTCCCGTGGGTGCGGACCGGCAGGTCTCGTCGATGCACACGACGCCCACCGTGACCGGCCCGGCGAGCGCGCCGCGGCCGACCTCGTCCATGCCCGCGAGCACCGGGTAGCCGGCGCGCTGCAGCGCCCGTTCGACGCGCAGCGAGGGCGCGGTGTTGCGGACGGGAGCGGTACGGCGTGGCGAGGCGCCCGCCCGCGTCGCTCCGGCGGGACGGCCCGGGGCGTAGGCCTGGGTCATGGGGTGCCCGCCGGCACGGACCCGGAGCTCGGCGATTCGCCCTTGACCTGCGGGGTCGGCGCGGGAACCGCGGAGAACGCCTCGCCACCCCCTAATCCGGTCACCCGGCCCAGCGGCCAGACCACGGCGAGCGCCTTGCCGACGACCCGGTCGACCGGGACGCTGCCGTAGAAGCCGGTGTGGTCTTTCACGTCGCCGGGCTCGTCCGTCGCCGGCAGCCCGGGTGCGCCCTCGGGGGTGTCGGGGCCGGTGTCGTTGTAGCGGCTGTCGCGGGAGTTCGAGCGATGATCGCCCATGACCCACAGCTTCCCGTCGGGCACGCGGATGTCGAACGGGATCGTGCTGGGCTTGTCGCCCGGGAAGAGATAGGGCTCGGTGACGGCGGTGCCGTTGACCTCGAGCCGGCCGTCGACGGCGCAGCAGCGCACGTGGTCGCCGGGCAGGCCGACGACCCGCTTGATGAGGTGGTTGTCCTCCTGGCTGGGCAGGATGCCCACCCAGGACAGCCCGTCCTTGAGCTTGCCCACGGCGCCCTCGTCCTTGGGCACCGGGACGAGGTCGCCCAGCCACTGCCCGGGGTCCTCGAAGACGACCACGTCGCCGCGAGCCAGGTCGAAGGGGCCGGGGGTCAGCTTGCTCACCACGACCCGGTCGTCCCGGATCAGCGTGTCGTTCATGGAGTCGGACGGGATCCAGAACGGCTGGATGAGGAAGGTCTTGACGAGGGAGGACAGCACGAGCGCGAGGACCAGCACCAGGGTGGTCTCGCGGACCAGGTCGAAGACCCGCGCGCCGACGCTGCGTGGCGCCTCGTCCTCGGCATGCGCCCCGGCCGGTTCCTCGGCGAGCACCTGGCCGGCGGCGTCGCCGTCGGCCTCGTTGCCTGGCTCGTCCGCAGCCCGCCCCGCGTCCTGGCTCATGTCCCCGTCCTGGTGTCGCTCGGCTCGGTCCTCCGCCGGCGTACGACGGCTGACACTCCTTCGGCCACTGCGGAATCCGGTCCGGTCAGTCCAGGGACCCGATCCCCGAAAGGGGCCAGTACCGGAAGAGTACGGGACCGATGATGTCGTCCACGGACACCGTTCCGCCGCCGGGCGAGGCGGTGTGGAACCTGGAGTCCGCGGAGTGCGCCCGGTGGTCCCCCATCAGCCACACCCGTCCCGCGGGCACCTGGACGTCGAAGGGGGTCTGGCTCGGCTCGTCGCCGGGGTAGACGTACGGCTCGGCCAGCGCCGACCCGTTCACGGTGAGCCGGTGCTGCGCGTCGCAGCAGGTGACGCGGTCGCCACCGACCCCGACGACGCGCTTGATGTAGACATTCGCGGGATCGTGGCCCTCGACGTCGCCGATGGCCCGCTCCAGCGGCCCGGGCGCGACGCCGGCAACGGGGCCCCACGTGGTCGCCCCGTCGAACACGACGACATCGCCCCGGCGGACGTCGCCGCCGCGCCATTTCGCGACGGCGACGCGGTCGCCGAGGGCCAGGGTGTTCTCCATCGACCCCGTGGGGATCGCGTAGATGCCGACCAGGAAGACCCGGACCAGCACGCTGATGAGCAGCGCGATGAGCAGGACGAGCCAGGTCGGCAGGGGCCGACCGGAGCGGCCTCGGCGGCGCCGGTCGCTGCGCGAGCTGCCCGCCTGGGCGTCGGTCGCGCCCGGGTCGTCGACGTCAACCACCGGCGCGGGGCCGCTCAGCGCGCGACGGTCTCGCGCTTCTCGCGGATCTTGGCGGCCTTGCCGCGCAGGTCGCGCAGGTAGTAGAGCTTGGCGCGCCGGACGTCACCGCGCGTGACGACCTCGATCTTGTCGACCACCGGGCTGTGCACCGGGAAGGTGCGCTCCACGCCGACCCCGAAGCTGACCTTGCGCACCGTGTAGGTCTCGCCCACGCCGTGGCCGTGGCGGCGGATGACGACGCCCTGGAAGATCTGGATGCGGCTGCGCGTGCCTTCAATGACCTTGACGTGCACCTTGACGGTGTCACCGGCGCGGAAGGCCGGGATGTCGGTGCGGAGGCTGGCGGCGTCGACGGCGTCGAGCTTGTGCATGACGGTTTCGCTTTCTCGGCGCTGCCACGGGTCAGCCCGGGATGATCGATCTCGGGTCGCGCCGGCCGACCGCATGCGCCGCCGCCTGGGATCCGACCGGGATCCAGACGCTCGGCTGCACTCCCCCCGTGGAAGGGGCCTGTCAACGGGCTCGGACGCGAGGTCCCATTGTGCCAGAGGGGCGATGGCTGCCGGAAATCCCGTCGGCCATCACGCCATGGGGCCGTCGCGGGTGGGGCGTCCCGGCAGGCGCGCCAGCAGCTGCACGGTGCCGTGGTACGGCGCCGGTTCGCGCAGCACGCGGAATCCCGCCTTCTTGTGCATCCGCTGGTTGCGGGCGCTCGCCGCGCCTGTGAGCAGCCAGGCGCGCCGGGCCCGCGGGTCGGCCGTCGCCAGGACGTGCGCCAGCAGCGCCCGCCCGATGCCGCGCCCCTGCAGGTCCGGCGCCACCATCAGGCGGCCGACCTCCCAGGTCGCGGGTGCGTCGGCGGGATCGTCGCCCCACGCCGTCAACCGGCCACGCACCGAGCCGACCAGGCGGCCCGCGGCGGGATCGCGCAGCACCCAGGTGCGCCAGTCCGCGCCCGGTGCGAGCGCGGCGCTGATGTCGGGCAGCGACTCGGTGAGCGGGGGAATGTCGAGGGTGTCGTTGGCCTGGGCCTCCACCACCCAACACGCCCGCGTGAGCGTGAGGAGTTCGCCCGCATCGCCGGGGGTGGCCGGCCGCAACGGCAGCGCGCTTGCTCCAGACAGCACCGCGCTGGGGCGCAGCAGGTCGGGGCGCCGCGCCGCCGTACGGGCTCGTCGTTCCTCCGCCCGCCACGCCGCGATCCGGGCGTGGTCGCCGGAGCGCAGCACCGCCGGTACGTCGTGACCGCGCCAGCTCGGCGGCTTCGTGAAGACCGGGTACTCCAGCAGGCCGCCGGTGTGCGACTCCTCGGCCAGCGACTCCTCGTTGCCGATGACACCCGGGATCAGGCGCGCGATCGCCTCGACCATCGCCAACACCGCGACCTCGCCGCCGTTGAGCACGTAGTCACCCAGCGACAGCACCCGCACCCTGTCGGCGCCGAGCCGCCCGCGGTACTCGTCGTACACCCGCTCGTCGATCCCCTCGTACCGCCCGCACGCGAACACCAGCCAGGGCTCCTGCGCGAGCTGCGCCGCCACCGCCTGGCTGAACGGCTCCCCGCCGGGCCCGGGAATGACCAACACCGGAGATGGGTCCCCCGACGCGAGGATCGCGTCCAGCGCCTCCCCCCACGGCTCGGGCTTCATCACCATCCCGGCGCCCCCGCCGTACGGCGTGTCGTCCACCGTGCGGTGCCGGTCGTGGGTGTGCGCGCGCAGGTCGTGCACCCGTACGTCGAGTGGGCCACCCGATCGGGCCTTCCCGATGAGCGAGAGCTCCAGCGGGGCCAGGTAGTCGGGGAAGATCGTCACGACGTCGACGCGCACGCGAATCCCCTCACGTCTCGAGGTCGAACAGCCCGTCGGGCGCGTCGATCACCACGCGACCGGCGGCCGGATCCAGCACGGGCACGAGCGCCTCGACGAGCGGGACCAGGCCGGAGCGCCCGTCGGTCAGCCGCACCGCGAGCCGGTCCTGGCCGATGCCCACGTCCAGCCCGGTCACCTCGCCGACCCGCTCCCCCGCCACGTCGTACACGGCCAACCCGAGCAGTTCGGACTCATACCAGCCGTCCTCATCCTCACCGCCGTCCGCGCCGGCGCCGCCGTCGTCCGGGCCGCCGTCGGCACCACGGTCCTGGGCCGCCAGCACCAGGCGCCCGCCACGCAGGGCCTCGGCGGCGGTGCGGTCGGCGTACCCCTCGAAGGCCAGCAGCCAGACGCCGTTGTGTACGCGTACGGTCTCGATGGTCAGCTCGGTCGGCGCGATCGCGCCGGGCGGCCCCGACAGGCCCTCGCACCCGAACCGGGCCCCCGGCACCAACCGCCCCTGCGGGTTGTCGGTGTGCAGCTGCACGGTGACCTCGCCGCGCAGCCCATGGGGTTTGCCGATGCGCGCCACGACGGTGTCCACGGCTGCCTCCTCACGCGGCGAGGGGTACGACGGCGCCCGGCGTACCCCTCGCTGCCGTAGCGGACCGGTCGCTCAGCGCATCCGGTCGGTGTCGACGATGTCCACGCGGACGGCCTTGCCGCCGGCGAGGGCGGTCATGACCGTGCGCAGCGCGCCCGCGGTGCGTCCCGAGCGGCCGATGACGCGCCCGAGGTCGTCCGGGTGGACCCGGACCTCCAGCACGTCCCCGCGACGCAGCTCGCCATGCCGCACGACGACATCCTCGTCGTGCTCGACGATGCCCCTGACCAGGTGCTCGAGGGCTTCCTCGAGCACGATCAGGCCTCGCTCTCGCTCTTCTCGGCGGCCGCGTCGGCGGCAGCCTCGGGCGCGGCCTCCGCGGTCGGCGCCGACTCGTCACCGGCGGCGGCGACCTCCACGGTCGCGTCGGCCTCGGCGTTGTCGGCGGCGGCCTGCTCGGCAACAGCCTCGGCCTGCGCCGGCTGCTCGTCGGCGGCGGGCGCCTCGGCCTTGGGCTCATCCGCCTTCGGCGCCTCGGCCTTGGGCTCTTCGGCCTTCGCGGCCTTCTTGCGAGTGGTCGGGCCGGACTTCTCGTAGTCCTCGTCGGCCTTGCCGGCGGCGGCCATCGCGGCCTCGTACCGCTCCTTCTTCGTGGCCTTGGTCGGCTGCGGCTTCAGGGTGCCCTCCGCGCCGGCCTCGCCCTTGAACTTCTGCCAGTCGCCGGTCACCTTCAGCAGCGCGAGGACCTGCTCGGTGGGCTGGGCGCCGACGCCCAGCCAGTACTGCGCGCGCTCGCTGTCGATGTCGATGACGCTGGGCTCGGCGGTGGGGTGGTACTTGCCGATCTCCTCGATGGCCCGGCCGTCCCGCTTGGTGCGGGAGTCCATGACGCAGACGCGGTAGAAGGGGGCGCGGATCTTGCCCATCCGCTTGAGGCGAATCTTGACGGCCACGGGTGTGGTCACTCCTTGTTCGGTTGTGAGGCGCGGCCAGACCGGCGGTACGTCGGGTGCCGGGGTGCCGTCCCTCGGGGTGTAGGCGCCCGAGATCCCGGCGCAGGACGAGCAACGTCGCGCAGGCCGGGCGGGTACAGCCATCCATTGTGCCAGACCCACGCGGCGCCCCCGACCACGCCGTACGACCTCCGAGGCCCGCGCTGTCGGGGTAACCCGACACGGTCCTGGCCAGGTCGCGGGATAGTGGAGCGCACCAGCGCCTTCCTACCGTTGAGCCATGACCAGCACCGCACCGGAACTGACAGAGGTCGCCATGTCCGAAGGCTCGAGCCCCGCTCCCCGCCGGGAGATGGTGCGGCGCACGCTGCGGGACTCGGCCTACCTGCTTGTCTCGTGGCCGGTCCTCATCGTGGCCTTCTCCGTCGTCATCAGCCTGCTGGCCACCAGCGTCGGCCTCGCCATCGTGTGGGTGGGCATCCCGCTGCTCCTGGTCACGTTCGGCGCGGCCCGGGCGTTCGTGCTCGCCGAGTGCTGGCTGCAGCGCACCCTGCTGGACGCGACCCCCGCGCCCGGCGCCTACCTGCCGCGCCGACCGGGCGAGGCACTGTGGAAGTCCGCGCTCCGGCTCGTGGTCGACCCCCAGTCGTGGATCGACGTGCTGTTCAGCCTGTTCGCCTGGGTCGTCGCGCTGGTCACCTGGAGCCTGACGGTGACCTGGTGGTCGACGGCACTGATCGGGCTGGCCAGTCCGGTGCTCCATGCGTTCCTCCCGGACAATGTCGCCGGCATCGGCAGCCTGCTGACCGCGCAGAGCCCCGGCGTGCGCACGGCCGTCGACCTGGCGACGGGGCTGCTCGCCCTCGGCACGCTGCCCTGGGTCACGCGTGGCCTGGCGTCCGTGCAGTCCGCGCTGTTCGGGGCCGTGCTCGCGGCCCGCGGTCTGCGCGCGCAGGTCACCCACCTGGAGGCGAGCCGCACCGCGGCCCGCGACGCGGAGGCCGCCTCGCTGCGCAAGCTCGAGCGGGATCTGCACGACGGCCCGCAGCAGCGCCTCGTCCGCCTACAGATGGACCTCGGTCGCGCCCTGCACCAGGTCGACGCCGACCCCGCCAGGGCCCGCGTCGCCATGGAGTCCTCGCTGACCCAGGCGCAGCAGACCCTGGATGAGCTGCGCAACCTGTCCCGCGGCATCGCCCCGCCCATCCTGGTCGACCGCGGGCTGGTCGCCGCGCTCGACGAGCTCACCGCCCGCAGCGCCATCCCCGTCCGCTTCGTCACCAACCTGCCCCGCGACCGGCGCCCCGACGAGATCCCCGCCCGCGTGCAGGACGCCGCCTTCTACGTCGTCTCCGAGGCCCTGACGAACGCCGCCAAGCACTCCGGCGCCGAGCGCGCCGAGGTCGAGGTGCATCTCGGCGAGCAGATGCTGCGGGTCACCGTTCGTGACGAGGGGCGCGGCGGCGCGACGTACGACGGGAGCGGCGGCCCCCTCGACCGCACCGGTGGGACGGGACTCCTCGGTCTGCGCGACCGCCTCGCCGGGCTCGACGGGATGCTCGACCTCTACTCCCCCGCTGGCGGCCCGACGGTGTTGACCGCGATCCTGCCCTGCGGGTGATCAGCGCCGGGGCCGCCGGACGGCGCCGTGGTTGAGTGATCCCGTGAGCCTGCGCATCGTTCTCGCCGACGACTCCGTGCTGCTGCGCGAGGGCCTGGAGCTGATCCTCGCCGACGCGGGGCACCGGGTCGTCGGCCGGGCCGGGGACGGACCGAGCGCCATCGAGCTGACCCTCGCCGAGCGGCCAGACCTCGCCGTGCTCGACGTACGGATGCCGCCCAGCCACCGCGACGAGGGCATGCGGGCGGCCGCCGCCATCCGCGCCGCGTGGCCCGAGGCGTCGCTGCTGATCCTGAGCCAGTACGTCGAGCGCAGCTACGCCCGCGACCTCGTCGGCCCGGGCTTCGGCTACCTGCTCAAGGATCGGGTCAGCGACATCCCCGCCTTCCTGACGGCGGTGGAGACGGTGGCCGCCGGCGGCACCGTGATCGACCCCCAGGTGGTCGCGCAGTTCCTGGCCTCCCCCGTCACGGCCCCGGTCGACGCCTTGACCCCGCGCGAACGGGAGGTGCTCGCCCTGATGGCCGAGGGCATGGGCAACGCCGCGATCGCCCGGCGGCTCGCACTCACCGAGGGGGCCATCGAGAAGCACACCCAGCGCATCTTCGCCAAGCTCCAGCTCGATCCGGGGTCCGACCAGCACCGCCGCGTGGTCGCGGTGCTGGCCTACCTCGACCGGCGCTGACGATGCGCCCGGGCAGGGTTCTCTCACATCCAGCCTCGCGCAGTCGAATGGACGGCAACTCCGGCGCCGCCCCCAGGGCCCGCCGCTCGCCGCCACCCAGGAGACCGACCCGTGCCAGGCCCCTCGGACATCACCCCCCGCGATCGGGAGGTGACGTTCGGCTGCGACGAGATCATCGTCAGCAAGACCGACACCAAGGGCGTCATCACCTACGCGAACGACGTCTTCCTGCGCGTCGCCGCCTACTCCGAGGCCGAGCTGATCGGCCAGCCGCACAACGTCATCCGTCACCCCGACTTCCCCGGCGGCGTCTTCAAGCTGCTGTGGGACACGATCACGCAGGGCCAGGAGGTCTTCGCGTACGTGCAGAACCTGGCCAAGGACGGCTCCTACTACTGGGTGCTGGCCCACGTGACCCCGACGTACGACGCGCGCGGCACCATCGTCGGCTACCACAGCAGCCGGCGCTGCCCCGAGAAGGCCGCGGTGGCCGAGGTCGACGCCGTCTACGACCTGATGCGCATCGAGGAGCGGCGGCACCCGACCGCCGCGTGGGCGCCGAGGCGAGCCTCGCGCTGGTGGGGCAAGTGCTGGCGGGCAAGGGCGTGACGTACGACGAGTTCGTCTGGGATCTCATCCACCGCACCACCCCCACCGATCGGCGGGCCGCGTGACCGGGCGGCGCCGGGAAGGCACTCCGGCCGGCCCTCCCCAGGACCCGGTCACGGAGCCGTCGGGACGTGACCTGCCCGAGGCCCTGGCTGACATCGACGCCGTGCTCGCCCGCGTCGCCGGCGGCGACCTCAACGCCCGGGTCGTCCAGCTCGACGGACCCCCGCTGGCCCAGAGCCTGGCGAACCACGTGAACGGCACCCTGGACCTGCTGGAGGCGTTCACCCGCGAGACGCAGGCCTGCCTGCGCGCCTCCGCCGAGGGCCGCTTCCACCGCGTCGTCCTGTTGCGCGGGATGCCCGGCCAGTTCGCCGAGGGTGCCCGCGCCAGCAACACGGCACGCGCGGCCATGCTCGAGCACGACGTGCAGCTGACCCGCCGCGACGCCGAACGCAGCGACCTCGCGACCAGCGTCGCCGAGGTCTCCCATCGCCTGGGGGCCGCGGCCCACCAGCTCGGCGAGGACACCACCGCCCTGTCCGCCACCACGAGCCGCGCCGTCGCCGAGGCCGGCACGGGCTGCGGACGATGACGGCGCTGACCGAGGCGAGCGCGGAGATCGAGACCGCGGTGCGGGTCATCGCGCAGGTCGCCGGGCAGACCCGGCTGCTGGCGCTCAACGCGATGATCGAGGCGGCTCGTGCCGGCGATGCCGGGCGCGGCTTCGCCGTCGTGGCCAGCGAGGTCAAGGATCTGGCCAGCGAGACGACGCAGTCCTCCCAGGACATCGCCGAGCAGGTGCGGGCCGCCCAGGAGGCGGCGCGGGCCGCGGGGGCGGCCATTTCGGCGATCACCGCCGCGATCCAGGAGATCGACACGCAGATCGGGCAGGTGCGCGCCCGCGTCGACGGGGCCGACGGGCTGGAACCGCTCGGGGACCGGCTGGAGCACCAGGTGGCCCGCCTCACCGACGGCTGATCGCTCGCCCGAATCGTCCCGGCCGGGCTCAGCCGCGCAGTCCTCGGTGCGTCCCCACGTCGCGCGCCGCGGCCTCCGCCGCGAGCGCCACGGCCACCACCTCCTGCTCCGAGGCGGCCACGGCCGCCGCGGCCGCGGCATCCAGGCGCAGCGCCGCCCCGCCCACATCGGGGCCGGTCAGCACGGCATCGGTCACCGGATCCTCCTCCAGCACGACACCGGGGCAGGTGGCGAGGAGCCGGGCCGCCTGCTCGGTGCCGAGGGCGTGCAGCGCGGCGGCGGACAGGAACGGTACGCCGAGCTCGGTGGCCAACCGCTCCCCCGCGACGGTGCTTGCTGCCGGCAGCACCACGACCGGACGGGCCCGCAGCGGGACCGCGAACGGCCGCGCGGGCCACTCCGGGGCCGTCACCCCGTACGTCACGTGGTCGCGCCACGCGTGGCTGCCGGTGCCGTCGGGAAGCCACAGGTAGGCCGGCCAGGCGCCGCGCCGCGTGAAGCCCAGCGAGCGCACCAGACCCGCCGAGCGGGTGTTCCCGGGCTGCACCGACGCCTCGACGCGGTGCAGGCCCATGCCCCGCGGCTCCGGGGCGAGGATCAGGTCGACCACCAGGCGCAGGCCCTCGGCGAAGAGCCCCCGCCCGGCGTACGGGTCGTAGGCGTCGTACCCCAGCGTCCCGGCGAGCGCCCGGCCCCGGACGACGTTGGTGACATTGACCCGCCCGACGATGTCGTGGTTGGCGAGGGGCTCCAGGGCGTGCACGATGAACGTGCGGTGGCCGCTCGACTGGAATCGCAGGTGCCGTTCGAGATCGCCGGGGTCGACGGGGTTCCACTGCGCGAGCCGGTCGCGCGAGGCGAGGACGGCGTGCCGGTAGGGCACCAGGTCGGCCTTGGTCACGGGGGCGACCCGGACCCGCCGACCCCGCGCGGTCAGGGGCTCCGCCTCGGGGTCGGGCCTCAGGTGCGCCCCCTCCGGCGGGGGCGCCATCGCGGGTGGGGTCGTCACCGCACCGCCTTGCCGCGCAACACGATCCGGTGCGGGCGCACCAGCATGCGCAGGTCCTCGCGCGGGTCGTCGAGGTACACCACGAAGTCCGCCTCCGCGCCCTCCGCCAGCCCGGGGCGGCCAAGCCACTCCCGGGCCCCCCAGGTCGCCGCCGCCAGCGCGCCGGCGGCCCCGAGTGCCGTCTTGCCCAGCTCGATGACCTCCAGCGCGATGAGGCCGTGCGGCAGCTGGCCGCCGGAGTCGGTGCCGGCAAAGATCGGCACGCCGGCCTCGGCAGCCGCGCTGATCGTGTCGTACCGGCGCCGGTGCAGGTCGAGCATGTGCCCCGCGTACCCGGGGAACTTCTTGCGGCCCGCCGCGGCGAACTTCGGGAAGTTGTCGATGTTGATCAGGGTGGGCACGATCGCGATCTGCTGGGTCGCGAAGGCGTCGATCGTGTCCTCCACCAGGCCGCTGGCGTGCTCGATGCAGTCGGTCCCGGCCGCGGCGAAGTCCACCAGCGACTGCTCGCCGAAGCAGTGCGCGGTCACCCGGGCATCCTCCTCGTGGGCGGCCGCGATGGCCTGGGTGAGGACGTCCACCGGCCAACACGGCGCCAGGTCGCCGCGGCCCCGGTCGATCCAGTCGCCGACGAGCTTCACCCAGCCGTCGCCGGCCCGCGCCTCCCGGCGTACGAACTCGACGAGCTGGTCCGGCTCGACCTCGTGGGCGACCCCCGGGATGTAGCGCTTCGTGCGCGCGATGTGCCGCCCGGCGCGGATGAGCCGCGACAGGTCCTCGCGGTCCTGCACCCAGCGGTTGTCGACCGGCGATCCCGCGTCGCGGATCAGCAGGGCGCCGGCGTCGCGGTTCGCGTAGCCCTGCGCCACGGCCCGCTCCGGCTCGACCGGCCCGCCGGGGCCGAGCCCGATGTGGGCGTGGGCGTCGACCATGCCCGGGATGACGTGGCCGTGGACGGTCTCCACCTCGGCCGCCGAGCCGGGCCCGGGCCCGGTGAAACTGATCCGGCCGTCGATGACCCACAGCTCGTCCCGGGTCTCCTCCGGCCCGACGTGCACTTGACCGACGACATGCAGGATGGGCGCGCTCATAGCGGCGAACCTACCGGCTGCGCCCCGCCGGTAACGTCCCGGATCGAGCCGGGAATGAGGGGGCATGACGACGGAGCACGGCCGCGATCTGGGCTGGTTCGAGCGGCTCT
This sequence comes from Austwickia sp., assembly GCA_016699675.1. Classification (NCBI taxonomy): domain Bacteria; kingdom Bacillati; phylum Actinomycetota; class Actinomycetes; order Micrococcales; family Dermatophilaceae; genus Austwickia; species Austwickia sp. Next base: position 188,424 of record CP064985.1, read on the forward strand.
TCCGCGAGACGCAGCAGCCGCTACGCCGTACGCCGCCTGCCGCTCGACGACGTCGACGACCTGGTCGCCGAGGTCTACGCCACCGCCTGGCAACGCCGCGAGATCACTCCCGAGCCGGAGCTGCCCTGGCTGTACCGCACGGCCGCGCACCATCTCGCCCACACCCGGCGCTCGGACCGGCGGCGCACCCGTCTGGCCGCGCGGCTGGCGTCGGCCGGCGAGCCCGAGACCACCCCTGCCGTCGACGTCGCCGAGGTGGACCCGGCCGTCGCCGCCGTCCTGGCGGCCCTGCCCGCGGCGGACGCGGAGATCCTGCGGCTCGCCGCGTGGGAGGAGCTGTCCCCCACCGAGATCGCCTACGTGCAGGGTGTACGGCGGGGGCGGCGCGCGTCCGGCTACACCGAGCCCGCCGCCGCGCCGCCGCCCTGCTGGCCGACCACGACGCGGCCACTCCCGGCGAGCGCACGCTGTCCGCGACCGCCCACGTCCGCCCCACTCCCGTGCCGACTGAGGAGTTCTCATGCTGAACCGCCGACCCGGCCCGCCATCTGCCCGGCTCCGAACCGCCGACCCGGCCCGCCATCTGCCCGGCTACGACGAGGCCTCCTCGGCCGCGCTGATCGCCGCCGCCACCGACCCCCGCGCCCCGCGTGCGTGGCCCGCGCCCGCCAACCGGCGTGGCCTGCGGCGCGGCGTCACGCTCGGCCTCGCGGCGGCGGGCACCGCCGTTGCCCTCACGCTCGGCCCCGCCCTCGTCGACGTCGTCACCGGCTCCAGCAGCGGCGCCGCACCCGCCGCCGCCCAGCTGTTGACCCGGGCGGCCGACATCTCGGTCAGCGACGACCCGGCCCGTCCCGAGCAGTGGTACCGGATCACGGCCCGCAACGTGGGCGTCACCACGGAGGCCGGCGACCGCGACGGCCAGCAGGTCCGAATCGGGTGGCGCACGAGCAGGCAGCGAACCGACTACGTAGCCGTCGACGGAGCTCGCCCCACGTACGTCGTCGAAGCCGCCACCGCCGACCCCGTGCAGGTCTTCGGCCCGGCAGCCACCGCTCCCGCCGAGTGGCGAACCCGTACCCCCGACGTGTGGACGTCCAACCTCGCCCCGATCGACATCCCCGCGAGCTGGCAGGCGCCGACGCCGTCCTGGCTCGCCGCATTGCCCCGCGATCCCGCGGCGCTGCGCGCCCGGATGTACGCCGACGCCGCGGGGCACGGCCCCTCGACCGACACCGAGGTGCTGGTCTTGGCCGCGGACGTGCTGCGGTCCGGGCTCGCGCCCAGCGAGCTGCGGGCCGTCCTGTACCGGGTGCTGCGCACCGTGCCCGGGGTGACGATCACCTCCGAGTCGGCCACGCTCGACGGCCGCACGGGGGTGGGCATCGGCCGCTCCGAGGATCGGAACGGCCTGCGTCAGGAGATCGTCATCGACCCGGCCACCGGGCAGGTCATCGGCGAGCGCACCCTGGTCACCCGGCAGACCGCCGACCTGCCGCTCCCGGTCGGGACCGTGTTCCACGAGGACGCGCTGACGCGCGCGGTGGTCGATGCGATCCCGGCCGACGTCATGGCCACCGCGCGGCGCGACGACTGCGCGGTCGATGAGCACGGGGGCGTCAGCTGCCGCATGCCGCAGTGAGCCGGGCACCACGCCGGCGGGTGCCGGGTGCGCCGGGTGCCGGGTGGCGGGTGCCGGGACACAGTGCCCGGTCGACTCGGCGTACCGCCGCGACGCACTGGACAACCTGCGGACGGCGACCTGCGACGATGCGCATCGCTGACCAGTCGAAGGACTTCGGTCCCGCGTCGCCGCCGCCGCACCGCCCTAGCCTGACGCACGGCGCCGGCCGCGGAGTCGCGCGCCGAGGCGCGCGCGAGGAGGCGGACGAAGTCATGGCCCAGGTGAGGTTCAGCTCGGGAGAACGCATTCCCCTGGAGATGCACAAGGTGCGGATCGTGCAGAAGCTCACCCTGCGGCCCATCGAGGACCGGCTGCGGGCCATCGCCGACGCGGGCAACAACACCTTCCTGCTGGCCAACGCCGACGTCTTCCTCGACATGCTCACCGACTCCGGCGTCAACGCGATGAGTGACCGTCAGCAGGCGGCGATGCTCGTGGCCGACGACAGCTACGCGGGCTCGGCGACCTACACCCGGCTGGCCGACAAGCTGCGCGAGGTCTTCGGGATGCCGTACTTCCTGCCCGCCCACCAGGGCCGCGCCTGCGAGCACCTGCTGGCCAAGACCCTGGTCACGGCCGGTTCGGTCGTGCCCATGAACTACCACTTCACGACCACCAAGGCGCACATCACGATGGCCGGCGGGCGGGTCGAGGAGATCTACACCGACGAGGCCCTGCAGGTCACCTCGGACCACCCGTTCAAGGGCAACATGGATCTCGGCAAGCTGCGTGCGCTGATCGAACAGCACGGGGTCGAGAACATCCCGTTCGTGCGGATGGAGGCTGGCACCAACCTCATCGGCGGGCAGCCGCACTCGCTGGCCAACCTGCGGGAGGTCGCCGCCGTGTGCCGCGAGCACGGGATCCCGCTGGTGCTCGACGCCTCGCTGCTCTCCGACAACCTCTGGTTCATCAAGTCGCGCGAGGCCGAGTACGCCGACGCGAGCATCGCCGCCATCACCCGCGAGATCGCCGACCTGTGCGACATCGTCTACTTCTCCGCGCGCAAGATCACTTGCGCCCGCGGCGGCGGGATCATGATCCGCGCCGAGGAGATGTACAAGCGGATGCGGGGGCTGGTGCCGCTGTACGAGGGCTTCCTGACGTACGGCGGGATGAGCGTGCGCGAGATGGAGGCCATGACCATCGGCCTCGACGAGCTGATGGACGAGGACAACATCTGCCAGGGCCCGCAGTTCATCGCGCACATGGTCGACGAGCTCGCCGACCGCGGCGTACCGGTCATCACCCCCGCCGGCGGCCTCGGCTGCCACGTGGACGCCTCGCGGTTCCTGGACCATGTGCCGCAGCAGGAGTACCTGGCGGGCGCCCTGGCCGCCGCCATCTATCTGTGCAGCGGCGTGCGCGGGATGGAGCGCGGCACGATGTCCGAACAGCGGGAGGAGGACGGCACCGAACCGCTCGCGGAGATGGAGCTGGTGCGCCTGGCCATGCCGCGGCGCGTGTTCACGCTGAGCCAGGTCAGCTACGCCGTGGACCGGATCGCGTGGCTGTACTCCCAGCGGCACCTCATTGGCGGCCTGCGCTGGGTCGAGGAGCCCGAGGTGCTGCGGTTCTTCTACGGTCGCCTCGAGCCGATCGGCGACTGGCAGCAGGAGCTGGTGGCCCGGTTCCGGGCGGACTTCGGCGACTCACTCTGATTCAAGCTAAGTCGTACGACGCACGCGGGCGGGGGTTCCGGAGAACCCCCGCCCGCGGTGCCGTCGGGCCGGATCAGGCGGGCACCAGGTCCCGCACGTAGAACCCGGGGGCCTCGGCGAGCTCGGGGTGAGCCCCGTCGCCCAACTCGGCAGGGGCGTCCTTGAGGTCACCGCTGCGCGGCTTGCTCCACTCGACCCACTCGGTCCACCACGAGCCCATCTTCTTCGTGGAGCCGGCCTGCCACTCCTCGGCGTCCAGCGCGCCGGCGTCCGTGCCGACGAAGTAGCTGGCCTTGGGGTTGGTCGGCGGGTTGACCAGGCTGGCGATGTGGCCGGCGTTGCTCAGCACGTAGGTCACGTCGTCGCTGCCCACGAGCTGGGTGGTGCGGTAGGTGCCCTTCCACGGGGTCAGGTGGTCCGTGATGGCGCCCTGCACGAAGACCGGCACGTTGATGGTCGCCGCGTCGAACGGGCTGCCCGCGAACTCGCGGGCGCACGAGGACGCCAGCGGGTTGGTGTGGAAGATGTCGAGGAACTGCTTGTGCAGCTGGGCGGGAAGGCGGGTGCCGTCGGCGTTCCAGGCCAGGATGTCGAACGCGGGCGGGTCCTGGCCCATCAGGTAGTTGTTCACCCAGTAGTTCCACACCAGGTCGTTCGGCCGCAGCCAGGTGAACGCGCTCGCCATGCTCCGGGCCTGGAAGACGCCCTGCCGGTGCGAGGCCGCGCCCGCCAGCGCCATCGTCGGGCCCTGGCCGAAGGCCGCCATCGGGATCTGCCCGGCCCAGTCGAGCAGGGTGACGGCGAACGAGCCGTTGGCCACCACGTCCTTGTCGAGGTCGGCGAGGCGGTTCAGCGTGATCGCCTCCAGGATCCCGCCCGCGCAGAAGCCGACGAGGTTGACCTTCTGCGAACCGGTGATCTCGCGGACCTCGTCGATCGCCGAGATCAGCCGCTCCACGTAGTTGTCGATGCCCCAGTCGGCGTGCTCCTTGTCGGGGTTGCGCCAGCTGACGAGGAACATCTGCAGGCCCTGGCTCACGGCGTACTCCACGAAGCTGCGCCCGGGCGCCATGTCGAGGAAGTAGTAGCGCCCGATCGGCGGCGGCACGACGATGGTCGGCACCTCGTGGACCTGGGCGGTGGTCGGCGTGTACTGGAGCAGCTCCGCGACCGGGTCCCGGGTGACGACGGCGCCGGGGGTGACGGCGAGGTCGACCCCGACCGTGAAGGCGTCCTTGCGCACCATCGACGGCATACCGCCGTTGTGCACGAGGTCGTCGATCCAGTTCTTGCCGCCCTCGACCAGCGACTTGCCGCCGGTCTCGAAGGCCCGCTTGAGGGCGGCCGGGTTGCCGAGGAGGTAGTTGGTCGGCGCGAGCGCGCTGGTGACGATGCCGGAGACGAACTTCACGGCCTGGGCGTGCCGGTAGTCCTTCTCCTCCAGACGGTCGGTCAGCTTGTCCACGGCGCGGGTGCCCGCGAGGTAGCCCTGCGCGATCGCGCGGTACGCCGGGTTGGTCTGCCACGTCGGGTCGGAGAACCGCTTGTCGCCGCGGTCGGGCGCGACCTCGGAGGCGCCGGTGCCGATCTTGAGCAGCTCCACCCAGAGGTCGACCACGTCGCGTCCCGCCGCGGGGGCCTCGGCGGCGACGGCGGTGGCGGCACCGTCCATGCCCGAGCGCAAGCCCGTCGCAACGCCGGTCACGGCGTCGCTCACCTTCTTCAGTGGGTTCAGATCCGGCATGGGGGCCTCCCTTGATGACAGGTGCGGCTCGGCCCGTGACCGACCCCGATGCCGAGGCAGCCGTGGGCATCCCCGCCGCGCGACGAAGGCAAGATTCTCATATCCGGCGGGGTGTCGGCCACGACGACGAGCCGGTAGCTTGGCCCGTCCCGACGGATCTGCTGGTCCGGGGCCCGCCGCACCCCTCATCGAAAGTTCCACGCGGGGGAAGTTCCCTCAGGGTGGGACGTTTTCGGCCGACGGGGAGCAGACCGTTCGCCCTGCGCGGCCTCGAGGAGCCCCGTTGACACTTGCCACCCCCACCGGTCGAGCCCGCACCTTCGCGCCGGACGAATTGATCGTGTCGAAGACCGACCTCAAGGGCCGGATCACGTACGCCAACGACGTCTTTCTGCGGGTTTCGGGGTTCGAGCTCGATGAGTTGATCGGCCAGCCGCACAACGTGATTCGCCACCCGGAGATGCCGCGCGGCGTGTTCCGGCTGTTGTGGCAGCAGCTGCAGGCGGGCAAGGAGATCTTCGCCTTCATCAACAACCTGGCCAAGAACGGCGACCACTACTGGGTGCTGGCCCACGTGACCCCCACCTTCGACGGCGCCGGGAAGATCATCGGCTACCACTCCAACCGCCGCGTGCCGTCGGCAGCGGGGGTGGCCAAGGCGACGGAGGCCTACCGCCCCCTCTTGGCGGAGGAGCGTCGCCACCCCAAGGCGGCCGAGGCCGCGGAGGCGTCGTTGCGCCTGCTGGAGTCCACGTTGGCGGCGTAGGGCACGACGTACGACGAGTACATCTGGTCGCTCATCGACCTCGGACGAAAGGCGGCCTGACCGTGGGGCTACGCACGCGCTTGACCGGTCTTCGGGCGGCAGCCCGCTCCCGCGCGGCGAGGCCCGAGAGCCGCAGGGCGCCTCGCTCGACGCCTGCATCGCGCACGTCAGCGACGTGGTGAACCGCGCCGGGGCCGGCGACCTGGAGGTGCGCGTCGACACGCGCACGATGATCGGCTCGGCCGGGGAGATCGGGGACGGCCTGAACCGCCTCCTCGATGTCATCGACGCCTACATGCGCGAGGCCCAGGCGTGTCTGCACGCGGCGGCGGACGGGCGCCCGTACCGGCGCATCATGCTCGCCGGCCTGCGGGGCAGCTTCGGCAAGGGGGCCGCAGAGATCAACCAGGCCCGGGACACGATGCTCGCGGTCGGGCAGCGGCTCGCCGACCAGGAGGCGGCCCGCGGCGCCATCATCGCCTCCACCGTCGACATCGCGGGTCGGGTGGCGACGGCCTCCGGCGAGCTCGCCGGGTCGGCGGAGCAGCTCGGCCACGCGGCCCGGGACGCTGTGGACCAGGCCAGCGGCGCGATGGCGACGGTGCGCTCCCTGGAGCACGCCAGCTCGGAGATCCAGAAGGCCCTCGGCATCATCACCTCCGTGGCCGATCAGACGCGTCTGCTGGCGCTCAACGCCACCATCGAGGCGGCCCGGGCCGGCGACGCCGGCAAGGGCTTCGCGGTCGTGGCCGGCGAGGTCAAGGACCTCGCGAGCGAGACCACGACCTCCTCCGAGGACATCGCCGTGCAGGTGGAGGCGACGCAGGCCGCGGTCCGCGACGCAGTGGCCGCCATCTCCGCCATCTCGACCACCATCGAGGGCATCAACGCCCGCGTCTCCGAGGTGACCGAGGCGGTCAGCGGCGAGACGGGGCTGTCGGGTCTGGCGGCCGGGCTCGACCGCGAGGTGGCGCGCTTCGCGGGCGGACCCCCACCTGCCTTTCGGGGCGCCAAAACCCAGCAGGGATTCGGCGCTTAGCCCTTGAGGAACTTGTCGAAGCCCTTCGGGAGCTGGCTGGGGTCGAAGCTGCTCGGGTCGAAGCCTGCCCCCGGCGTACCGTTGCCGTCCGCCCCCGGACCGGCGCCCAGGGCCGTGCCGGGCGCACCGAACGCGTTCTTGGCCGCGTTCTCGCGGGCCTCCAGCTGCCGCGCCGCGAGCTCCTTCTCCTGCTCGGCGCGCTTGGCCGGGTTGCCGGACTTGCCCTTCTTCTTCTGCTGCTTCTTGCGCGAGGCCGGGCCGGCCATGCCCGGCATCCCCGGGATGCCGCCGCCGCGGCGGAGCTGGCGCATCATCTTCTGCGCCTCCCCGAACCGCTCCAGCAGCTGGTTGACCTCGGTCACCGCGACGCCGGAGCCCTTCGCGATGCGCGCCCGCCGCGAGCCGTTGATCTGCTTGGGGTGGTTGCGCTCGAACGGCGTCATCGACCGCACCATCGCCTCGACCCGGTCGAACTCGCGCTCGTCCAGGGAGTCCAGCTGGTCGCGGATCTGGTTCATGCCGGGCATCATCCCGAGCAGCTGCTTGAGCGAACCCATCTTCTTGATGGCCGCCATCTGCTCCAGGAAGTCGTCGAACGTGAAGTCCTCGTCGGCGAGGAACTTGCGCGCCATCTCGTCCTGTTGGCGCTGGTCGAAGGCCCGCTGGGCCTGTTCGATCAGGGTCAGGACATCGCCCATGTCGAGGATGCGCGAGGCCATCCGGTCGGGGTGGAAGACCTCGAAGTCCTTGGTCTGCTCGCCGACCGAGGCGAACATGATCGGCCGCCCCGTCACCCCCGCCACCGACAGCGCGGCGCCGCCGCGTGCGTCGCCGTCGAGCTTGGACAGGACGACGCCGGTGAAGTCGAGCCGATCCATGAAGGCCGTCGCTGTCTCCACCGCGGCCTGGCCGATCATCGCGTCGATGACGAACAGGACCTCGTCGGGGTCGACCGCCGCGCGGATGTCCGCGGCCTGGGCCATCAGCTCCTCGTCGATCGCGAGGCGGCCGGCGGTGTCGACGATGACCACGTCGCGCTGCTCGCGGCGCGCCTGTTCGACGCCGTCGCGGGCCACCTTGATGGGGTCGCCGTAGCCGCGGTTGCCCACGCCGTACTCGATCGCCGCGTCGTACCCGGCCACGTTGCCGCGCTCCGGTGCGTACACCGGCACCCCGGCCCGCTCCCCCACGACCTGCAGCTGCGTCACCGCGTTGGGGCGCTGGAGGTCCGCCGCCACGAGCAACGGGGTGTGGCCCTGCTCCTTGAGCCAGTAGCCGAGCTTGCCCGCGAGCGTCGTCTTACCGGAGCCCTGCAGACCGACCAGCATGATGACCGTCGGCGGGTGCTTGGCGAACTGGATCGTACGGGTCGCCCCGCCGAGGATCGCGATGAGCTCCTCGTGGACGATCTTGACGACCTGCTGGCCCGGGTTGAGGGCCTGATGCACCTCGGCGCCGAGGGCCCGCTCGCGCACCTGGGAGGTGAACTGCCGTACGACGGGCAGCGCAACGTCCGCATCCAGCAGCGCCACCCGGATGTCCCGGATGGTGGCATTTAGGTCGCGCTCGGTGACGCGGCCCTTGCTGCGCAGGTTCTTGAACGTCGCGGCGAGGCGATCCGACAGGCTGTTGAACACTCGCCAAGGCTAACGAATGCGGCTCACCTCGCGCGTCGCCGCCCATGGGCCGTACGTCGTACGCAGGTGGCCCTACGCCGTGCGCGCGGCACGACCCAACCAGGAGCACGATCGTCTGCCAGAAGCATGATGCTATGATGCGTTGGTGCGCACTACTCTGGACATTGACGACGTCGTCCTCGCGGCGGCGCGATCCAAGGCGCGAGCAGACGGCGTCTCGCTAGGTCGTGCCCTGTCGGATATCGCGATGCTCGGCCTCAATGCAGGCACCGGGGCAGTCCCTCCGGCCGGCTTCCCCGTGTTGCATGGCGTCCCCGGACACCTCGTGACCGACGAGATGGTGGCCGCGGCGCGTGACGACGACTGAGGAACTGCCCACGCTCCTCGACGTGAACGTGCTGCTGGCACTCGTGTGGGACCACCACATTCACCACGGCAGCGCTCATCGACATTTCAGGGCCGTGGCCAGTGACTTCGCGACGAGCCCGGTCACCGAGATCGGTTTGGTGCGCCTGCTGCTCACGCCCTCCGTGACGGGCCGAGCTGTCTCGCCCGCCGAAGCGTTGGGGACGCTGAATGCCTTGCGGACCCAGCCGGGATGGCACTTTCTGCCCGACAATGCGTCCTTTGCCAATCCGCTGGTCGTCATTCGGGTGCTCGGGGGTCGGCGCCAGGTGACCGATCTGCACCTGGTGAACTTGTGCGCCGCTCACGGCCATCGGCTGGCGACCTTTGACGCGGGCATCGAGCAGATCCTGGCGCCGCAGGACCGCGCGCACGTGCTCACCTGGCGCTGAGGTCATCGACGGACGACGGCGGCCCGGTGGCGTCTGGCTGACGCCGAAGGGCCCCGTCCGGCGCATGTGCCGAGCGGGGCCCGCGGCCGAGATGAGGCGCGATCAGCGGCGTCAGCCGGTGATCTTGCTCAGCGTCGGGTCGTCCTTGTAGGCCTCCTTGGCCTGACTTGCACATGTCGGGTGTGATTCTGCGGTCGGGCTCGCGTTTGTCCTGGTCAGGGATGTGCGGGGTTGGGCGTTGACACACTAACCGGGTGGGTAGCGTGCCTTCTCGTGGTGTTCCTGCGGAAGGTGCGGACGGCGTCGGGAGCGACGGCGGTGCAGATCGCTGAGCGTGTTGGCGGGCGGGACAAGGTGATCGAGCATCTTGGGTCGGCGCATTCGGAGGCTGAGCTGGCGGTGTTGATGCAGGCCGGCCGCCAGAAGATGCATGAGGGCCAGGGCGAGCTGGATCTGGGCCTGGGAGAGCGCGGTTCGCGTGAGGCGGTCGTGGTCGGGCAACGCTCGCGGGTCCTGATCGAGGTGGTTGAGGGAGCTTGGCGACAGCTCGGGTTCGACGTTGTCGGGGACGAGGCGTTCTTCCAGCTGGTGCTCGCGCGCCTGGTGGAGCCGACCAGTAAGGCCGATTCGGTGCGGGTGCTGACCGAACTGGGATTGGCTGCGGCGCACCGCAACACGTTCACCGCGACGTTGAAGCGGTGTGGGCAGCGCGGATACCGCGACCAGATCGCGACCGCCTGCTTCACCCAGGCCGCCACCAGTGGGGACGTGTCCTTGGTGCTGTACGACGTGACGACCCTCTACTTCGAGGCGGAGCACGAGGATGACCTGCGCAAGGTCGGTTTCTCCAAAGAACGCCGGGTCGATCCTCAGATCGTCGTCGGGTTGTTGGTCGACCGGGCCGGGTTTCCCCTAGAGATTGGGTGCTACGAAGGCAACAAGGGGGCGTGTCAGATGGTCTGTGTAAGAGCGGTCTCCCATTCGAAGGAGATTGACTGTGAGCGTGACCAAGCCCGAGAAGCGCCTAGAGGACGAGCCCGAGGCTCGGCGGTTGAGGCGGGAGCTGTTCGATGAGGAGATGCTCGATCGGTTGATGGCGGCCACGGACGAGCGTGGCGTGGCGTTGACCGGTGAGGGCGGCTTCCTGCCAGAGATGGTCAAGGCCGTCCTGGAGCGGGGGATGCAGGCCGAGCTGTCCGATCACCTGGGCTATGAGAAGGGTGAGCCGGCTGGCCGCGGCAGCGGCAACTCTCGCAACGGCACCACCCCCAAGACGGTGGCCAGCGAGGTCGGCGACGTGCTCCTGGATCAGCCGCGGGACCGCAACGGCAGCTTCGCCTCGGCGTTGGTGCCCAAGGGTGCCCGCCGCCTGGGCGGGCTGGAGGACATGATCATCTCCTTGTACGCCGGGGGGATGACCATCCGCGATATCCAGCATCACCTGGCCGCAACGCTGGGCACCGAGCTGTCCCACGAGACGATCAGCAAGGTCACCGATGCCGTCGCCGAGGAGGTCGCCACCTGGCAGAGCCGCCCGCTGGAGGCGTTCTACCCGGTGATCTACCTCGACGCCCTGGTGGTCAAGGTCCGCGACGGGGCGCACGTGGCCAACCGCGCCGCGCACATCGCCGTCGGGGTCGACATGGACGGCATCAAACACGTCCTGGGGATCTGGGTCCAAGCCGTCGAGGGCGCCAAGTTCTGGGCCGGGGTCTGCGCCGAGCTGGCCAACCGCGGCATCAAGGACGTCCTGATCGTGTGCTGCGACGGGCTGACCGGCTTCCCCGAGGCCATCGAGGCGACCTGGCGCGAAGCGATGGTCCAAACGTGCGTCGTGCACCTGATCCGGGCCTCGATGCGGTTCGTGTCCTACGCCGACCGCAAAGCCATGGCCGCGCTGCTGCGCCCGATCTACACAGCGCCCACCCAGGACGCGGCGCTGCTGGCGTTGACGGCGTTGGCCGACTCCACCCTGGGCCGGAAGTACCCCGCCACGGTCGCGACCTGGGAGAACGCGTGGGAGCGGTTCATCCCCTTCCTGGCCTTCGGGCCCGCGCTGCGCAAGGTCATCTACACCACGAACTCGATCGAGTCGCTGAACTTCCAGCTGCGCAAGATCATCAAGAACCGAGGACACTTCCCCAACGACGCCGCCGCGGTCAAGCTGCTGTGGCTGGCGATCCGCAACATCGAGGACAAACGCGCCCGAGAACGCGCCAAGGAAGCCGGCGCGCCGAAAGGCGCCCCCCGCAAGGCCCCCGGCAAACTCGTCGAAGGCTCCGTCCTGCAGGGCTGGCGGGCAGCCCTGGGCGAACTGTCCCTGCTCTACCCCGAACGCATCAACCGCCACCTGTAACACCACTACGACCGGCACCTCTTACACAAACAAGTTGACAGGCTCCAACAAGGCAGAGACGACCACGATCGTCCCGATCGTCAAGGGGTTCCAGGCCCGGCACAACCTGAGCGACATGGTGGTCGTCGCTGACGCCGGGATGCTGTCAGCGGGCAACTTGAAGGGCCTCGACGAGGCCGGACTGCGGTTCATCGTCGGGTCCCGGGTCACCAAGGCCCCAGCTGATCTGGCCTCGCATTTCCGGTGGCACGGAGACGCGTTCACCGACGGGCAGCTCATCGACACGATCACCGCGCGCGTGGCCACCGCCGCCGCGCGTTGCGTCAATGACAGCTCCCAGCGGCCCGAGCCGGTGTGGGACCCGGCAGTCCACACCCGCTCATGGCGTGCGGTGTGGGCGTACTCCCGCAAACGAGCCACCCGCGACGGGCACACCATGAGGCTGCAGGAAAACCGCGCCCGGGCCGTCGTCGCCGGCGAGAAGGCCGCGCGCACACCACGATTCGTCACCACGAAGAACGGCACCCAGTCCTTGGACGAGGCGTCCCTGGCTCGAGCCCGACGCCTCGTGGGCTTGAAAGGGTACGTGACGAACATCCCCACCAACGTCATGCCCGCGGCCGAAGTCATCGCCAGCTACCACGACCTGTGGCAGGTCGAAGCCTCGTTCCGGATGAGCAAGGCCGACCTGCGAGCCCGCCCCATCTTCCACCACAACCGCGACGCCATCGAGGCCCACCTGACCATCGTCTTCACCGCCCTGGCAGTGGCCCGCCACCTCCAGAACAGCACAGGGATGAGTATCAAGAAGATCATCCAGACCCTGCGACCCCTGCGCGATGTGACCATCGCCATCGCTGGCCAGACCATCACCGCCCATCCCGCGATCCCCGACGACATCCAAGCCGTCATCCACAAGGCGACCCACTAAACCTGTGCAACTCGGGTGCTCACCTGGCGCTGAGGTCATCGACGGACGACGGCGGCCCGGTGGCGTCTGGCTGACGCCGAAGGGCCCCGTCCGGCGCATGTGCCGAGCGGGGCCCGCGGCCGAGATGAGGCGCGATCAGCGGCGTCAGCCGGTGATCTTGCTCAGCGTCGGGTCGTCCTTGTAGGCCTCCTTGGCGTTGGCCTTGGTGACGATCACCGGCGCGAGCAGGTTCGCGGGCACCACCTTGGTGCCGTTGTTGTACTGCTTCTCGTCGGTGACGGTCGGCTTGTCGCCCTTCTGCAGCGCCTTGACCATGTCCAGCGTCGCGGCGACCAGCTTGCGGGTGTCCTTGTTGATGGTCGAGTACTGCGCGTACGGGTCACTCGACACGATCGACTTGACCGACTCGACCTCGGAGTCCTGGCCGGTGACGACAGGGGCCGGCTTGCCGGAGGCCTTCACCGAGGTCAGGATGGCGCGGGCCAGCGTGTCGTTCGGGGACAGGACGCCGTCGAGCGTGGCGCTGGAGTAGCTGCCGGTGAGCAGCGTGTCCATGCGCTTCTGCGCGTTCTCGGCCTTCCAGCCCTGGGTGACGGCCTGGTTGAAGTCCTTCTGGCCCGAGGTGACCTTCAGGGTGCCGTCGTCGATCTTCGGCTTGAGCACGTCCATCGCGCCGTCGAAGAAGACCTGGGCGTTGGCGTCGTCGGGCGAACCGGCGAACAGCTCGATGTTGTACGGGCCGTTCGGCTTCTTCGCCTTCATGCCGTCCAGCAGGGCCTGGCCCTGGAGCTGACCGACCTTGCGGTTGTCGTAGGCGACGTAGTAGTCGACGTTCGGGGTGTTCTTGATGAGCCGGTCGTACGCGATGACCGTGGCCCCCGCGTCCTTGGCGGCCTTCACCTGGCTGGACAGCTGGCTGCCGTCGAGCGCACCGATGACGACGACCTTGGCGCCCTTCTGCACCATGGCCTGGATCTGGTTCTGCTGCTCCGAGACGCCGCCGTTGGCGAACTGCACGTCGCCCTTGAAGCCGGCCTGGGACAGGCCGTCCTTGAACAGCTGCTCGGCGAGGACCCAGTTCTCGGAGGTCTTCTGCGGCAGGGCCACCCCGATGAAGGAGTCCTGCGCGAAGCCACCGGACTTGGCCGAACCGGAGGCGCTTCCGCTACCGCCGGAGGTGGCCGACCCGGAGCCGGAGTCGGACCGGCCGCAGCCGGTCAGGGCCAGCGAGCTCACGGCGGTGAGCGCGATGGCGATCGTGGTGATCCGACGCATATCTCTCATCTTTCTGTGCGGGTTGACCCTGGCGTAGCCAGGGGGTTCGGGTGGCGAGGCGGAGCCTCGCCGGAAGGACGCCGTACGTCGGGTGATCGGCGTACGGCGGGGCGCGGCGCTACACGGTGTCCTGGATGGGCGCGACCTTGCCGACCGCGGCGGGATCCTCCGTGGCGACGGTCGGAACGGACTTGCCCCGGGTGAGGCGACCGATGAGGGAGGGCCGGCCCTGCATCTTGTTGAGCACGTCGAAGGCGACCGCGATGAGGAGCACGAGGCCCTTGATCATCTGGGTGGCGTCGGCGCCGATGCCCTTGAGCTGCAGGCCGTTGTTGAGGACCGCCATGACCAGACCACCGATGATGGAGCCGACCACGGTGCCGACGCCGCCGCTGACGGCCGCGCCGCCGATGAAGACGGCCGCGATCGCGTCGAGCTCCCAGCCGACGCCGTCGAAGGGGCCGGAGGCGTTCGAGCGGGCGACGAACATCATGCCCGCGAGGGCGGCGAGGATCGACATGTTCATCATGGTGAGGAAGTAGGTCCGCTTGGACTTCACGCCGGACAGCTCGGCGGCGTTGCGGTTGCCACCGACGGCGTACACGTGCCGTCCGATGATCGTCTTGTTGCTGATGAAGCCGTAGAGCAGGACCAGGGCGCCGAGGATGATGCCGGAGATCGGAAACGAGGTGCCGGGGCGGCCGCTGGCCATGAGCAGGGCCACCACGAGGATCGCCGCGCAGATCAGGGCCAGCCGGGTCCACATGACGGCGGCGGGTTCGGAGTCGGCGCCGATCTTGCGCTGGGCGGCGCGGGTCCGCAGCGTGCCCATGATGATCGCCGCGCAGATGACCAGGCCGAGGAGCACGGTGAGGTTGTTGTAACCCGTGCTGGGGCCGACTTCGGGCAGGTAGCCGTCGCCGATCGTGTTGAACTCCGGCGGGGTGGCGATGGTCAGGGACTTGCCGATGGCCTGGTTCATGCCGCGGAACAGCATGTAGCCCGACAGGGTGACGATGAAGCCGGGGATCCCGACGTACGCGACCCACCAGCCGTTCCACGCCCCGATCAGCGCGCCCATGACCAGGCCCAGCAGGATCGCGAGGAACCAGGGCAGGTTCCACTCGCTCATCGCCTTGGCGACGACGATGCCGACGACCGCCGCGACCGAACCCACGGACAGGTCGATGTGCCCGGCGATGATCACGAACACCATGCCGATCGCGAGGACCAGGATGTAGGCGTTGCCCTGGATGATGTTGATGACGTTCTGCGGCTGCAGCACGAGGCCGCCGGTCCAGAAGTGGAAGAACAGCGTGATGACGACCAGGGCGAGGACCATGCCGAACTGGCGGACGTCCCCTCCGAAGATCTGCTTGAAGAAGTTCATGCGTTGCTTCCCGCTCGCTTCGTCGTGGTGGTCATGAGGCGCATGAGGCTCTCCTGGTCGGCCTCGGCCTTGTCGAGGCAGCCGGTGATGGCGCCCTCGCAGATCGTGTAGATGCGGTCGGAGAGGCCGAGCAGCTCGGGCAGCTCGGAGCTCACGACGATGACGCCCTTGCCGGCGTCGGCGAGGCGCTGGATGATCCCGTAGATCTCGAACTTGGCGCCGACGTCGATGCCGCGCGTGGGCTCGTCGAGGATCAGCAGCTCCGGGTCGGTGAAAAGCCACTTGGCCAGCACGACTTTCTGCTGGTTGCCGCCCGAGAGCTTGGCGACGCCCTCGTCCACGGTGGGGGTCTTGGTGCGCAGCGACGTCCGGTATTCCTCCGCCGCGGCGTACTCCTCCCGGTCGCTCACGACGAGCCCGTGGGTGATCTTCTTCAGCTTGGCCGCGACCGTCGTGCGCTTGATGTCGTCGAGCAGGTTGAGGCCGAGCACCTTGCGGTCCTCGGTCACATAGCCGATGCCCGCGTCGATGGCCGCCGGGACGTTGCGCAGCACGAGGTGCTTGCCGTCCTTGACGATCTCACCGGAGCGGTAGATGCCGTAGCTGCGCCCGAAGATGGAGCGCATCAGCTCGGTGCGGCCGGCGCCCATGACGCCGGCGAAGCCGACGATCTCGCCGCGGCGTACGTAGAAGTTGGAGTGCTTGCAGACGAAGCGGCCCGGTACGGCGGGGTGCTCGACGGTCCAGTCGCGGACCTCGAAGAAGGTCTCGCCGATGTGCGGCGTGTGGTCCGGGAAGCGCGACTCCAGCGGCCGGCCGACCATGCCCTTGATGATGCGGTCCTCGTCGACGTCCCCGCCCCGGACGTCGAGGGTCTCGATCGACTTGCCGTCGCGGATGATCGTCACCGAGTCGGCGATGGCCGCGATCTCATTGAGCTTGTGGCTGATCATGATCGAGGTGATCCCGCGGTCGCGCAGGCCGCTGATCAGGCCCAGCAGGTGCTTGGAGTCCTCTTCGTTGAGCGCCGAGGTGGGCTCGTCGAGGATCAGCAGCTTGACGTTCTTGCTGAAGGCCTTGGCGATCTCGACCAGCTGCTGCTTGCCGACGCCGATCTGCTTGATCGGGGTCTCGGGGTCCTCGGCCAGGCCGACGCGGGCCATCAACTCCTTGGCACGGTTGTTGGTGGCCACCCAGTCGATGGCGCCGCGGCGCGTCGTCTCGTTGCCGAGGAAGATGTTCTCCGCGATGGAGAGCTCGGGGATCAGCGCGAGCTCCTGGTGGATGATGACGATGCCCGCCTGCTCGGAGGCGCGGATGTCCCGGAACGTGACGGGCTGGCCCTCGAAGAGGATCTCGCCCGCGTAGCTGCCGTGCGGCCACACCCCGGAGAGCACCTTCATCAGGGTGGACTTGCCGGCGCCGTTCTCGCCGCAGATGGCGTGCACCTCGCCCCGCCGTACGGTCATCGTCACGTCATCGAGCGCCTTGACCCCCGGGAAGGTCTTGGTGATGTGCCGCATCTCCAGGATGACGTCGCCATCCTGCGTCTCGCGCGGCGATCCGTCCGTCATACGCTGCACTCCCTCCGGTGGGACTGGGGGCGCGGCCAGGCCACCTCGCCCGTCGAAGAAGTGAACACTAGGTGATTCCTTGCCGTCAAGCGGTTAACGCAAAGACGGCGATTGGCACGATGATTCACAGTGCGCCTGGGAGGAGCCGTCGCACCTGCCCGATGTCGCGCTTTCGTGACGGAATCGTTGCACGACCACGCAGAGCCCGCCTAGGGGTGAGCGGCCAGCCACTGGCCGGTGCGCTCGGCGTGAAACACGAGCGAGCAGGCGCCCAAGGCCTCGGCGCGCTCCCCCAGCGACGAGACCGCGACCTGGGTCTGTTCGCCCACGGTCGGGGAGGCGAAGCGGCGCATCCCGCGGCGTACCGGCCCCAGGAGGGTGTCCCCGAGCGGGGCCAAGGGGCCGCCGATCACCGTGACGGCCGGGTTGACGAGGTTGACCACCGCGCCGAGCGCCTGCCCGATGGCCAGCCCGGCATCTTCGACGATGCGGCCCACGACGGGATCGCCCTGCCGGACGAGCTCGATGAGGCGGTCCACGGCCGCCCCCGGTGCGACCAGGCCCGATTGGGCCAGGGCATCGAGCATGCTCGAGGTGGACGCCACCGCCTCCAGACAGCCCCGGTTGCCGCACCGGCAGACCGGCCCGTACTCCGAGATCGGCATGTGCCCGATCTCGCCGGTGATGCCCATGGCCCCGCGGTACAGCTCGCCCGAGAGCACCAGCCCGGCCCCGATCCCGCTGGCCACCTTCACGTAGACGAGGTCGACCGCGTCGCCGTACGGGCCCCAGGTGATCTCCGCCAACGCGCCCAGATTGGCGTCGTTGTCCAGGTGGACGGGCAGCTTCAGCGCGTCGCGGAGCCGGTCGATCGGCCGGAAGCCGACCCAGGCCGGCAGGATCGCCCCGTGCGCGATCCGCCCGGTGCGGGTGTCGATCGGCCCCGGGATCGCCACCCCGCAGCCGGCGATGTCCGCCCGGGTGAGGTCGCCGTGGCGCATCAGCCGCTCCAGGAGGCGCACGGCCTGCCGCATCCCGTCCTCGGCCGTGTGCCCCAGCGGCAGCGCCACGTCCTCCTCGGCGAGCACCTCCCGCTGCAGCGTCGCCAGGACGATCCGCAGGTGGCGTCGGCCGATGTCGATGCCCGCGGCCACCCGCGCCCGGGGGGCCGCGGTGAGTTCGACCAGGAGCGCCCGCCGCCCGGAGGCGGTCATGGGCTGGGTGGCGACGACCCCGCCCGCGCGCAGGTCGCCGACGATGTTGGAGACGGTGGCCGTGGACAGCCCGGTGGAACGGCTGATCGCCGCCTGCGTCATAGGTCCCGTGTCGGCCAGCGCGGCCAGCACCCGGTGCGTATTGGCGGTCCGCAGCGCACGCTGGGACCCCGCTCCGGCGCGCCCACGCTCGTTCACGATGCTTCCCCGCCGCTTCCCGCCATCGACTGCCCCGGTGCCCAAGACCTTGCAGTCAAGAAGTTAACTCAAGATGGCGGCTCTGTCGACTGATTCGTTGACTTCCCGACTTCGGACGCGGTCGCGGCCCCGATGATCGTCGCCAGCGGGTACGGCACCCGTGACGCGCGAAACAGCGCCGGTACGTCGGGGGCGCTTACCAGTGCACGCGTCGCGGGGTCATGAGCTCAGCCCGGGTGACCACTGGAGCAGGTCCGATTCCGCTGCGAGGTGCGCGACCAATCGCTTTTCGACTGCCACGCGCTCGCTGACGGCCGCGCGCTTGTCGACTGCCACGCACTTGTCGACTGCCACGCACTTGTCGGCCGCCCTTCGCTTGTCGAACTGCCGTTCTCGCGAATGATCACTCGGTGAGGTTGTGCCCGCCCCCATCCCGTCTCTGGCTCGATACGGCATCGTGACGCATGACCCCTGGACGCAGTTGATGGATTTAACCGGTTTCCAGGGGAGCAAACCGGAAGGAAAGCGCGCGCAACTGGGGTGACCCCGGGTGGCCCCACGAGCGCCCATCGAGCCACGGGTGAGCGCCTCTGCCGCAGAGGCACACCGCCGAATCACTCTCGCACCGACTCACGGTGCTTTGCCTGGTGTGCGTATTGAGGCGACCGTTCGTCAGCTGCGATTTGGGTGCCATGGCACCAAAACCGCAGGTCGTGAACGGTCGCTATCGGTCGCAACGGCCTACGCCGATGGGATCGACTGCCCGCCCGTGTCCTTGATACTGACGGCGTGCGCCGGGACATGAGCCGCCCAGACAGCGCGGACCGAGATATAGAAACGGATTCGCTGGACCTATTCGGAAGGGTTCCGCTGCGCCTGTCTGCCCGCTAGAATCGAACACAACAACGAAACTGGCTTCAATGAAGCGTACAGGGGATCGGTATGTCGGGTGGGGCCGTGCGCGTGCCGGAGGGGTGCCGGGCTGTGTTTGTGCCCGACCCGGCCCGGCTGGCGCTGCTCGATGACGACGACCTCCTCGATGCCATGGCGGCCTATGAGAAGGCGACCGCGGGGGCGGCGGCGATGTCGGCCCAGGCCGCGGGCTTGCTGGCGGGGCGACGTCGCGCGCTGGCGGTCGACGAGGTCGGCCCCGATGCCTCGAAGACGGTGCGGGACCGGGCTCTGGGTGAGGCTGAGGCGGCGGTGGTCGATGAGATCCGGTTGGCCACCGGGCTGGGACTGTACGACGCCCTCGGGCGGGTCCGTCTCGGCGCCGGCTCACCGACTCGGGCCGCGGGGATGCGCGACGCCCTCACAGCAGGGGCGTGTACCTGGGCGATGGCTCGGGCCTGGTCCGACCGCACCGCCACCCTGGCCCCGGAGTTGGCTGCCGAGATCGGGGCCGCGGCGTTGGCGCCGACCCGGGACGGGGCCGCGCTGTCCTACCGGACGTTCGGGCCTGTCAACTTCTCTGTGTAAGCGGGTCGGGCTTTCAGTAGGTCAGGTAGGGGTTGATGCGTTCGGGGTAGGCCACGGCGAGCTGGGCGAGGGCTTGCTTCCAGTTCGTGGTGACCTGGCCCTCGACGAGCCGGCCTGAGGCCTTGCGCTCGTTCGCGGGCTTGCCGCGTTCCTTGGCTCGTTCGCGGGCGCGGCGGTCCTCGATGTTGCAGATCGCCAGCCACAGCAGCTTGCGGGCGGCGTCGTCGGAGGGAAGTGACCACGGTTCTTGGTCACCTTCCGCAGCTGGTAGTTCAGCGACTCGATCGAGTTCGTCGTGTAGATCACTCGCCGCAGCTCGGGCGGGAACGCCAGGAACGGGGTGAACCGCTCCCAGGCCCCGGTCCAGGTCGCGACCGCGTGGGGGGTATCTGCGGCCGAGTTCGCTGGCCTCGAACGCTCCCAGGGCGTCCAGGGCGGCCTCGGCGTTCGCGGCGGTGTAGACCGGCTTCAGGGCGCGGCGACGGCCTTGCGGTCGCCGTAGGAGACGAACCGCATCGCGGCGCGGATCAGGTGGACCACGCAGGTCTGGACCAGTGAGTTCGGCCAGGTCGCCTCGATCGCCTCGGGGAAGCCCTTGAGGCCGTCGCAGCACACGATCAGCACGTCACGGACCCCGCGGTTGGCGAGCTCGGCGCAGACCCCGGCCCAGAACTTCGCGCCCTCGGTGTTCTCGATCCAGATGCCCAGGACGTGCTTGATCCCGTCCATGTCCACGCCCACGGCGATGTGCGCGGCCTTGTTGCGCACGTGCGCGCCGTCGCGGATCTTGACGATGATCGCGTCGAGGTAGATGACCGGGTAGAACGCCTCCAACGGCCGGTTCTGCCAGGCCATCACCTCATCGGCGATCTCGTCCACGATGTTGCTGATCGTCTCGTGGGACAGCTCGGTGCCGATCGTGGCCGCGAGGTGATGGGCGATCTCCCGGACCGTCATCCCACCCGCATACAAGCTGATGATCATGTCGTCGAGGCCGCCGAGGCGCCGCGCACCCTTGGGTACCAGCATCGGGGTGAACGTCCCCGCCCGGTCCCGAGGCACCTCCAGGGCGACGTCGCCGACCTCGGTCGAGACCGTCTTGGGCGTCGTGCCGTTACGCGAGTTCGGGAAGTGTTTCGCCTCCGGGTCGCCCTTGTCGTATCCCAGGTGATCGGTCAGCTCGGCCCGCAGGCCACGCTCGAGCGCAGCCTTGATCATCGCCGGCAGCATCCCGCCCTCACCGGTCAGCTGCACCTCACCGGAATCGATCCGGGAGAACAACCCGTCCAAGGCGCCAGAAGCCACCAGCTCCTCGGCCATCGCCGCCGTCGCCTCCGCGCCGTTCGTCGATGCCGTCATCTCGTCCATCATGCTCACGCGTACTGCGTCCTCTCGTGTCAGGCCCGAAGACCCTTACACAGAAGAGTTGACACCCCCGGACGTTCCGGTGCCGGCTGGACCGCCTGGTCGCCGAGCACGTCCCGGCCAAGGAACAGCGCGACTTCGACCTGTCCCGTCGGGACGCCTACGCCACGCTGACCCCGCACGGCACCGGCGAATACCTGATCTCAGGATCGGCGGAGCGGGTCACCGCCGCGGCGCTACGCATCGACGCCATCGCCCGCGCGGCCCGTCGCCGCGGCGATGGCCGCACTCTGGGCCAGCTCCGCAGTGATGTCTCGCTGGACCTGATCCTGTACGGCGACATCCCCGGCCTGGTCACCCCGGTCCCGGCAAATACTGTCTTCGGCCGCACCGAGCACACGCCCCCGGCACCTGCCGCGCCCGCAGCCGCCCCGACCACCCACGCCGACGCACCCCCACCCGACGGCGGGGCGCGTGGGACCGCGGCGCGGGCGGCCGCCACCAGCTCTGGCGCGTCGGGCGACGCGACGCGCGGCGCGACGCGCGCCCCCGGCACTACCGGCGCCACCGGCGCTACTGGCCCCGACGCGTCGGATCGCACGAGCAGGACCGCGCCGAGCGCCCAAGCCGAGGACGACACCAGCGACACTAGGCAGGGTCTTGCGGTGGTGGCTGCGTCGTGGCTGGCGTACCTGCCCGGAGGACTACCGCCCGCAGAGCTGCGGATCGTGATCTCCGCAGCCGCGCTGCTCGGCCTGAGCGAAGAAACCGGGACGCTGGCGAACGGGGAGCCGCTGGCGGCGCACATCGTGCGGGACCTGGCCTACGCCGCAGGCTCCACCTGGCGACGACTCGTCACCGACCCCGTCACCAGGGAAGCCATCGAACTGACCTCCACCAGCTATGCACCACCACCGCGGCTCCGCGAAGCCATCCACGTCCGGGACGGAACCTGCCGCGCCCCAGGGAGCACCCAGCCGGCGGAGCGGTGCGACTTGGACCATGACCTGCCCTGGGACCAGGGCGGAGCCACATCCGCAGCCAACCTCTCGGCCAAGTCCCGACGCCCCCACGGCCACAAGACCCGAGGCCAATGGTCAACGACGCAGACCCCGGACGGGACCATCGTGTGGACCACCGGCACCGGACGGCAATACACGACCTACCCGTACCAGTACGACACCACCGCACCCGGGCGGCCGACCGCCTCCGGCTGCCCCATGGCACCCGACCGCGACGCCATCGGGGGCCAGGAGGCCAACGTCGTATTGTGCGTCGACGCCGACCCGGACGCGTGCGGGGGGGCTGCCCATCGACTACCGCGCCAAAGGCACGACGCCCACGACTCGACCCGCGCCTCGACGCGGCCGGTCTCGCAACGCGCCTCGGAACCAGAGGCCGCCACTCCGCCTCCCACCGAGCACGCCACCCACGATCGCTGACCAGGCACGCCCCGACCCCGACCCACCGCCGTTCTGGCCGCGCCCAGCCCCACCGCCGCCTTTGGCGCGCCCCGGCCGCGGCGTACGCGGCCGTCAGGCCATTGCGTCGATCATGGTGCCCACGGCGCGGGCCACCCCCGGCGGATCCAGCGGACGGCCGGTGTGCGCGTCCGTGAGGTAGAAGACGTCGCGGCAGCGCCCGGCGTACGTCTCAATGTGCGCCCGGCCCACCGCGATCCCGCTGTGCGCGAGCGCCCGGCCCACGTCCCGCAACAGGCCCGGCCGGTCGGCCCCGCGCAGCTCCACGACGGTCGCGTCGGTCGCGGCGTCGGGCACGAGCAGGACCTGCGGCGGGATGGCCTCGGTCGGCGCGTTCCGGCTGGCACGGGAGGCGCGGCCGGGAGTGGACCGTACGCCGTGCAGCCCGCGCGACGGACCGCCCTGCGACCGGGCGAGATCGGCCGCGAGCCGATCGGCATCGAGCCTGGTCGTGGCATCGGCGTCGCAGTCCCAGGTGTCCAGGGCCACGCCGTCGACCGTGCGCAGGACGGCCCGGCGCACCGCCACGCCCTGCGCGGCCAGCGCCCCCGCCACGTCGCCGAAGAACCCCAACCGGTCCGCGGCCACCACCTCGACGACAAGCGACCCAGCGTCCGCGCCCGGGCTCACGAGCACCACCGGCCTGCCGGCGAGCGCGCTGGCGCGTTGCTCCGGCGTCGGGGTGCGCCCCGCGTCCGTCGGCACGATGCCGTCACTAAAGACAGCCTGAATCGCGGCCGGGCCGGCCGCGCGGGCCTTGCAGGCGGCCCGTCCGCGAGCCACCAGGTCGCCCACCAGTCGGGCTCGCCACGGTGTCCAGGCCCGCTCGCCGACGGACGCGGCGTCGGCCCGGCTGAGGGCGGCGAGCAGATCCAGCACGTCGCCGTCCCAACCGACGGCCTCACCGAGCGCCTCGACGGTGCGAGGGTCCTCCGGGTCCCGGTTGGTGGCCAGGTCGACGAGCGTCAGGTGCTCGGCGACCAACACCGCGATCGTGTCCGCATCGGCCTCGGCGAAGCCGAGCCGCAGCGCCATGGAACGCGCCACCGGCGCGCCCGTCCGAGGGTGGTCCGGGCCGCCGTCGGCCTTGCCGACATCGTGCAGCAGGGCGGCCACCAAGAGCAGGTCGGGCCGGCTGACCTCGTCGAGCGCCGACGCGCACTCCACGACCACCTGCACCGAATGCCGGTCGACGGTGTGCCGGTGGACCGGGTCGTGCTGGGGCCGACTGCGGACAACGCCCCAGGCGGGCAGCCAGGTCTCCACCAGACCTGCGACCGTCGCCTGCTCCCAGACGTGCCCGAGCCCCCGGCCGCTGCCCAGCAGCGCCGTGAACAGCTCGCGCCGGGCCGGCGTCCAGACGTGCTCCGCCCAGTCCACCCGGGAGAGGGTGTCCAGCGTGGCCGCGGCCAGCGGGAGTCCGGCCCGGGCGGCGAGCGCGCAGGCGCGCAGCGCCACGGACGCGTCCCCGCCGGGTCGGTTCATGACGCGCACCGCCTCCGCGCCCAGCACCGCCTCTCCCTCGTGCTCGTAGACGCCGTGCCCCAGCGGCCGCAGCGCGGGCCGTCGCGGCCCGACCCGCAGCGTGCGCGCGTGCAGCGCCTGCACGGCCCGACGCATGGTGCCGTCGGCGGCGAGGGCGATGGCGCGGGCGGCGTCGCTGGTCGCGGTCAGCAGGTCGTCGCCGTCCGCGAATCCCAACAGCGCCGCGACCGCGTCCCGGTCCTGGCGCACGAGCTTCTCCCGGGGACGGCTGCTCACGAGGTGCACCGCGTCGCGGACGTCGAGCAGCCGCTCGGCGGCGGAGTCCAGGGCCGGCTCGTGCGGCCGGTCCGCCAGCCACGCGGCGGTGAGCGACCGCATCAGCGTCACGTCCCGCAGACCCCCGTGGGCCTCCTTCAGATCGGGTTCCAACAGGTCGGCCAGGTCGCCGTACTTCGCGTGCCGGGCCTGCACCTGCTCGATGACGGTCGGCAGCCGCTTGCGGGCCGCCGACCGCCAATCCCGAGCCACCCCGCCGCGAACGCCGGCGATGAGCGTCTCGTCGCCGGCGATGGGCACGAGGTCGAGCAGGCCGACGAGCGCGGCCACGTCCGTGTCCGCCACCGCCCGACAGTCCGCCAGCGTGCGCACGCTGTGGTCCAGCCGCAGGCCGGACTCCCAGAGGGGGTACCAGAGCTCGTCCGCCAGCGCCGCGACGCGCTCGTCGCTCAACCGGCCGTCGTGCACCAGCACCAGGTCCAGGTCCGACAGCGGCCCGGACTCCTCGCGGGCGAGGCTGCCCACGCACCCGAGCGCCACGCCCTCGGCCGGCAACCCGACCGCCGCCCCGGCCCACAGCCGACGCAGATACTCGCGCGTCTGCGCGGCCAGCGCGCGCCGGCGGGCCGGACCGGCCCCGGGCACCAGCGTCGCGTCGCGGGTGGTGGCCAGGCGCCGATTGGCCAGGGTCACGGTTGCCATGACAGTTCCTCGTGTTGTCAGGGGTCGTACGTCGTACGTCGTACGTCGGTGGCGAAGGCTCGGGTCAGAGAGCGCCGGGGCCGCGCTCGTTGGTACGGACCCGGACGACCTCCTCGACGGGGATGGTCCAGACCTTCCCGTCGCCGATGCGGCCGGTGCGGGCGGCGGCGACGATGGCGTCCACCACGTCGGTGGCGTCGGCGTCGTCGACCAGCACCTCGATGCGCACCTTGGGCACGGTGTCGACCTGGTACTCAGCCCCGCGGTAGACCTCGCTGTGGCCGCGCTGCCGCCCGAATCCGGCGACCTCGCTGACGGTCATCCCGGACACCCCGAACGCCTCTAGGGCGCCTCGGACGTCGTCCAGCTTGAACGGTTTGATGACTGCGGTGACGAGTCTCATGCGTCGGCCTCCTCGGTGATCTTGGCCCCACCGGACCGGGAGCACTCACTTTCCGACGGCGGATCCGAGGGACGGGAGTCGGTGCGCGGGTGCGCATCCGCAGGGTACGGGCGCAGGGCCGAGGCCAGCTCGCCGCCGCCGAAGCCGCCGGGCGCCGCGCCGGTGCGCAGGCCGCCGGGGCCGTGCAGCTCGTACGCCGACTCCGCGTGCAGCACGATGTCGATGCCCTCCAGCTCGTGGTCCCGCTCGATCCGGAACCCCATGAGCTTGTGCAGGACGAAGCCGATGACGTAGGTCGCCACGAAGGAGACCAGCAGCACCACCACGGCGCCCACCAGCTGACGCCACAGCTGGTCAGCGCCCCCGCCGTACAGCAGCCCGTCCACCGCCGCCGGCGCGCTTGCCGAAGCGAAGAGACCGATCAGGACCGTGCCGACGAAGCCACCCACGAGGTGCACGCCGACGACGTCGAGGCTGTCGTCGTAGCCGAAGCGCGACTTCAGGCCCACGGCGAAGGCGCAGCTGGCACCGGTGATGGCGCCGATCGCGATCGCCCCCACGGGAGTGACCGCGGCGCAGCCGGGGGTGATGGCGACCAGGCCCGCGACGATACCGGACGCCGCGCCGAGGGAGGTCGCGTGCCCGTCCCGGACCCGCTCCGCCGCCAACCAGCCACAGCACGCGGCCGAGGTGGCGGCCAGCGTGTTCACGCCGGCGATCGCGGCGGTGGTGCCGGCGGTCAGCGCCGAGCCGGCGTTGAAGCCGAACCAGCCGAACCAGAGCAGGCCCGCGCCCAGCATGACCAGCGTGAGGTTGTGCGGCCGCATGGGCTCCGAGCCGAAGCCGTGCCGGTTGCCGATGACCAGGACGAGGGCCAGGGCGGCCGCACCGGCGTTGATGTGGATCGCCGTCCCGCCCGCGAAGTCGAGGGCCTTCAACGTGTTCGCGATCCAGCCGCCGTGCTGGACGATGTTGCCTGCCGCGTCCTTGGCGTCGAAGGCGAACACCCAGTGCGCGATGGGGAAGTAGACCAGGGTGGCCCACCCAACCGTGAACACCATCCAGGTGGAGAACTTCGCCCGGTCCGCGATCGCGCCCGAGATCAGCGCCACCGCGATGATCGCGAACATCGCCTGGAAGAGGACGAACGCCATGGCCGGCACGGTGCCGCTCGTCGCGTCGGGACTCATCAGCCCGGCCAGCCCGAACAGCTCACGCGGGTCGCCGATGAGCCCCCCGATCGAGGGCCCGAAGGTCTCGCCGTACCCCCACAGCACCCACGCGACGCCGATCGTCGCCATCGAGCCGAAGCTCATCATCATCATGTTCAAGACGCCCTTGCTGCGGACCATCCCCCCGTAGAAGAGGGCCAAGCCCGGAGTCATGAGCAACACCAGGGCGGCGCTGATCAGCAGCCACGCGGTGTCTCCGGAGTTCGTGTTCATGTCTTCACCGTCGGTCACGCACGTTTCGGTCGAAGACGCCGAATGTTTCCGGCATGAGAACGATGGGGCCGCCGAATGACGATCACGTAACGTCGTCGCCCCGCCTCGCCGGCGCGGGCGGCGGGTCGGAGGTCGTTGGGACGGTACGTCGGGGGCGGGCGGGATCGTACGGCGCATCGGGCGGCGAGGCGTCGGACTCCAGCGGGCCCGAGAACGTGCGCCGGGCCAGGAACCGCCAGGCCAGGCCCCCGAGCGCCAGCACCGCGGGAATCAGCGCGCACAGCGTCCACGCCGGCCAGGCGACCCCGTCCCGGTCGTCGACCCCCGGCTGGTCGCGCCCCACGGGCACGGACCGACCCCACGCGAGCAGGGCGTCGCCGACGGGGGCGGACCCGCTCAGGTACCGCCGGCCGCCGTCGTCGGCGACCGGCGCGCCGAACAGTTCGGCCTCGCGGGAGATCTGCTCGGCGAGATCCGCGTTGCCGTGCGCCCGCGCCGCGGCCATCGTCACCACCGTGGCCGCCGGGGAGACGCCGGCGACGAGCGTCCCCGACAGGTCGTCGCCGCTGCCGCCGCCGTCCGGGAACTCGCACACCGCGGCCAGCCCCAGCCGCGGGCACAGGAAGGTGTTCTCGAAGGCGACCCAGTCCCGGCTGGCGGTCGCCGACCCCGTGTCGATGCTCGGCCAGAACACCTGGATCATCGCCTGGGTCGTGGCCCTGGCCCCCTCGCGCGAGCGACCCGACGCATCGGTGCGATGCGGTAGCAGCTTGGTGGCGGCATCGCGCAGCGGCTCCAGCCGCGGCCGCCACGCCTCGATGGCCACCGCGGCCCCGGGGACGCCCGCCACCGCGTCGGCCCGGCGCAACGCCGCGGCCAGCACGATGGTGTCCACGGGCCGGTAGGTCTCGCCGTAGGACGGAAGGATGCCCGACGTCACCGTGCCGACCGCGGACACCAGCGGCGCGCTGCGAGCCCGCACGGCGGCCCGATCGCTCTCCTGCCCGGACAGCCGCGCGATCTCGGCGGCCACGAGGAGCGTCCAGCCCTGCAGGAAGGCGCCGGGGAACGGCTGCGCGGGGGTGGCATAGCGGCGGGCGAGGACCGGGTCGTCGAGCCGCGTGAGTGCCGCCCGCAACAGCGGCAGCCGGGTCTGCGCGGGTCTGGTCTCGTCGGCGGCCGTCGCGAGGGCCGTCATCGCGGTGAAGAGCACGTCGCCGTCGCGGGCGCCGCGGTCCTGATCGGTCCGATCGCGCCGGCTCACCTGGGGCTCCAGCCAGCGCAGCTGCTCGGCGCGCAGCTGGGCGGCGTCGTGCCGGCCGAACCCGACGTACGCGATGCGGCCGGAGGCCGCCACACTCGCCATCACCACCGCGAGCAGCACCAGCGTGAGCAGGACCGATCCCGCGCGCCGGGCCGCGAGCGCCGTACGCCGTGGGCCCGCCCGCACCCCGCCACGCACCCCGCCGCGCGCCCCGGCGGGGGCCGGCCGGGGCTGCGGGTCGTCCACCCCACCACCGTAGGTCAGTCGTCCGCGGCAGGGTGGACGCCTCTCCGGGGGACCACTCGAGGTCTTAGCGCAGCCCTTGGGGCCGACTCCTCGCGCTGCCGCGCTTCGTCGTCAACCCAGGATCGCGTCGACGAACGCCTCAGGGTCGAAGGGGGCCAGGTCGTCGGGGCCCTCGCCGAGGCCGATGAGCTTGACCGGTACGCCGAGCTTGCGCTGCACCCCGACGACGATGCCGCCCTTGGCGGTCCCGTCGAGCTTGGTCAGCACGATGCCCGTCACGTTGACGGCCTCGCCGAAGACCTCCGCCTGCACCAGGCCGTTCTGGCCGGTGGTGGCGTCGAGGACCAGCAGGACCTCATCGATCGGCGACTGCTTCTCGACGACGCGCTTGACCTTGGTCAGCTCGGCCATGAGGTTGGCCTTGTTGTGCAACCGCCCGGCGGTATCGATGAGCACCACGTCCGCGCCCTCGGCGTTGGCCTCCTTGACCGCCTCGAAGGCGACCGCGGCCGGGTCGGCGCCGTCCCGCTCGGAGCGCACCGTCCGCACTCCGACGCGCTGCCCCCAGGTCTGCAGCTGGTCGGCGGCCGCGGCCCGGAACGTGTCGGCCGCGCCGAGGATCACCGCGCGGTCCTCGGCGACGAGGACCCGCGCGATCTTGCCGATGGTCGTGGTCTTGCCGGTGCCGTTCACGCCCACCACGAGGATGACCGCGGCGCGGTCGCCCTGGCGGGTCGACACCAGGGTGCGGTCCATCGTCGGGTCCACGAGCCGGATGAGGTCCTCGCGGAGCCAGCCGCGCACGGTGGCCTCGTCGCGGACCCCCTCGATGGCGACCTGGCGGCGAAGCGCCGCGACGAGTTCCTCGGCGGCCTCCACCCCCAGGTCCGAGGCCAGCAGCGTGTCCTCGACGTCCTCCCAGGTGTCCTCGTCGATGTGGCCGCGGGACAGCAGCCCCAGCAGGCCCTTGCCGAGGGTGCTGTTGCTGCGGGCCAGCCGCTCCCGCAGGCGGTAGAGGCGCCCGCGGGCCTCGGCGGGCCGCTCCAGGAGCAGATCCGGGGTCGGCGGCCGGGGTTTCTCGACGAGGGTGGGTTTCTCACCCGGAGAGGGCGGCGCGAGGACCCCACCGGAGGGTGCCCGGCCGGGCGGTGGCGGGGGTGCCTTGAGTTCGCGTCGGTCGCCGCCACGACCCCGCAGGAGGGCGACGAGACCGGAGATGAGCGCGCCGGCGACGACGACGCCGACGACGATGACGAGCCACAGATTGCCCAGGAGATCCACGGGCCCATCCTGTCATCGCGCCCGCGGGCCCGGCGGGCTGGATCGGGCGGGCTGCGCTCAGGCCTCCGCGTGCCGGTCGCGGACCGCGGCGACCATGATGCCGGCGGACCGCGGGCGGGGGGCCGAATCGACCTTCGCCGGGGCGGGAGTGGGTTCGGGACGCGGATCCTCGGGCAACAGGGGCCGGCCGTCGCGGCGGGCCTCGACAATGACGGAGCCCACGACGAAACAGCCGACGATGAACGTCAGCAGTGTCACGACGATGAACAGGGTCAGCGGAACCATGATTCTTATTGTCGCCACGCGTACCGCAAAAAACCGAGCCCCCAAGTGGCCGTGGGCATTACCGCTCGATAACGATTCCCGGGGAAATCGCTGATGGCCGGTTAGCCGCCGACCGGCGCCGCCACCCCGGCGGGGGCCACGTCCCGAAGTCGTTGGGAAATCACGGTGGTCACGCCGTCGCCGCGCATCGTCACGCCGTAGAGGGCGTCCGCCACTTCCATGGTGCGCTTTTGGTGGGTGATCACGATCAGTTGCGAAGAATCACGGAGTTCTTCGAACAGACCGATGAGCCGGCCGAGGTTCGTATCGTCGAGCGCCGCCTCGACCTCATCCATGATGTAGAACGGGCTCGGCCGCGCCTTGAAGATGGCCACCAGGAGTGCCACCGCCGTCAGCGAGCGTTCGCCGCCCGACAGCAGGGACAGGCGCTTGATCTTCTTGCCCGGCGGGCGGGCCTCCACCTCGATCCCGGTGGTCAACAGGTCGTCGGGGTCGGTGAGCACCAACTGGCCCGCGCCGCCGGGGAAGAGCCGGGCGAAGACCCCCTCGAATTCGCGCGCGGTGTCCGCGAAGGCCTCGGCGAAGACGCGCTCGACCCGCTCGTCGACCTCCTTGACGATGTCGAGCAGGTCGCGATTGCTGCGCTTGAGGTCCTCCAGCTGCTCGACGAGGAAGGCGTGCCGCTCCTCCAACGCGGCGTACTCCTCCAGCGCCAGCGGGTTGATCTTGCCCAGTTGGGCCAGGCCGCGCTCGGCGGCCCGGAGCCGCTTCTCCTGCTTCTCCCGGACGTACGGCGTCGCCAGCGGCCGGCCCTCCGCATCGAGGGGCGGTTCGGCGCCCGGCTCCGGCACGACCGGGACGCTGCGGTGCGGCCCGAACTCCTCCACGAGGGCGTCCGGCTCGATGCCCAGCTCCTCCACGGCCCGCGCCTGGAGCTGCTCGATCCGCAGCACCTGCTGCGCGCGAGCCACCTCGTCGCGGTGCACGGAATCGACCAGCTGCCGCAGTTCCTCGCCGTGCGCGTCCACGTCCCGGCGCGCCGCGGCCAGGGCGGCCTCCAGGGCCTGCCGGCGCTCGCCGGCCGCCACCCGGGCGGCGTCGGCGGAACCGATCACGCCGCGCAGGTGCACGACGGCGCGATCGGCGGCCCGGTGCAGGGACCGGGCCCGCTCGGCCTGTCGCAGCCGAGCGCGACGCTCCTGCTCGGCGCGGTCCCGAGCGGCCTCCTCCGCGTGGGCCTGGGCCTCCAAGGCCTGGGCCCGCCCCTTGACGCCGCGGGCCCGCTCCTCGCGCCCCCGCAGGGTCAGCCGCAGCTCGGTCTCCCGCGCCCGGGCCGCGACGGCCGCCGCCTCGAGCCGGTCCCGCTCGGCCGGCTCCAGCGCGCCCGGCTCCTCCGGTTCGGACTCCGCCGCCGTCAAGCGGTCCGCGAGCTCCGCGAGCTGTTGGTGGTCGCCCGCCAGCGCGGCCTGCGCCTGCGCGATGGACGCGCCGGCGCGCTCCGATTCGGCCCGTGCCGCGCGCAGCTGCGAGCCGAGCGAGCCCAGTTGCTCGGCGACGGCGTTCATGCGGGCGTCGGAGGCGTGCAGGTCCGCCAGGGCGGCCTCCACCTCGTCGGTCCTGCGGGCGATCTCGTCCTCCACTGCGGCGAGTGCGAACCGGGTCTGTTCCCGGCGCGCCGCCGCCTGGTCGGCGGCCGCGGTGGCCTCGTCGTACGCGGCCTGCACCTCGATCAGGCTGGGCGCGGCGGCGCTTCCCCCGCGGACCCAGCCGGGGGCGAAGACGTCCCCGCCGGGCGTGACCGCGGTCGTGCCCGGCAGCCGCCGTACGACGTCCTGCGCGGTCGCCTCGTCGGGGACGAGCGCGACGCCCGCGAGCAACGCGTCGAGGCCGGCCCGGAGGCGCTGCGGGCAGTCGACGACGCTGCGGGCCCACACCGAGGCCGGCGCGGGCGGCTCGACCGGGTCCGCCACGGGCGCTACGGCCGTGTCGGGGACGAGCAGCGCGGCCCGGCCCGCGTCCTGGCGGCGCAGCAGCTCTAGGGCGGCCACGGCGTCGGGCAGCGACTCGACCGCGACCGCGTCCGCCGCCCACCCCAGCGCCGCGGCCACGGCCGTCTCGTGGCCGCCGCGCACGGTCATCGCGGCCGCCACCGTCCCGATGACCCCGCGCGGGCCGCTCCCTTCCGCGCTCCCTTCCGCGCTCCCTTCCGCGCTCCCGTCCTCGGCCGTCTCGCCGAGCAGCACCCGGCTGCCGTCCTGGCGCCGCAACGACAGGGCCAGGGCCTCGGCGCGGCTCTGGGCGCCGCCCCCGTCCCGCTCGGCCACGCGCTCGGCTTCGCGCAGCTCCTCGGCGCGGGCGCGGGCCGCGATCAGCGCCTCCTCGGCCTCGGCGTGGGCGGCATCGAGCCCCTCCTCGCCCTCCTCGTCCTGAGCGACCGTCGACTCCAGGGCGGCGAACTCGGCCTCCGCCTGCTCCGCCCGGGCCCGCGCGCGGTCCACGGCCTGCCGCAGCCGTTCGATCTCGGCCTCACCGGCCTCGATCCGGCTGCGCTTGGCCGCCACCTGACCCGCCAATCGGGCCAGCCCCTCGCGCCGGTCGGCGGAGGCCCGCTCGAGGCGGGCCAGGCGGTCGCGCTCCTGCGCGTACGCGCTCTCCGCGGCGCCCCGCTCGGCGACGCCCTGGTCCAGTTCCCGCTGCAGGTCCGCGATCTCCTCGGCGAGCCGCCGGTCCTGGTCGCGGGCCGCCTCCGCCTGCGCGCGCAGCGCCTCGGGGTCGCGCGGCGGGCGGCCGTCCGGGGCCGGTTCGCGGCTGAGCAGCCGCACCCGTTCGGCCGCGAGCTGGCCCACCGCGGTGAGCCGGTCGGCCAGGCCGGTGAGGGCGAACCAGCGCTCCTGGGCCCGGGCCAACTCCGGCGCGGCCTGGGCGAGTTCGCCCTCGCAGCGGGTCAGGTCGGCCCGCGCGGCCGCGAGCGCCCGCTCGACCTCGTCCCGCCGGGCCAGTAGCGCGGTCTCGTCGGCCACCTCCTGCTCGAGGGTGCCGGTGAGCTGCACCAGGTCGTCGGCCAGGAGCCGCAGCCGGGCGTCCCGGGCGTCCGCCTGGATGACCGCCGCCCGGCGCGCCGTCTCGGCCTGCCGCCCGAGCGGGCCGAGCTGGCGGCGGATCTCGGCGACGAGGTCCTTGACGCGGACGAGGTTGCCCTCCATCGCGTCGAGCTTGCGCAGCGCCTTCTCCTTGCGCTTGCGGTGCTTGAGGACCCCGGCGGCCTCCTCGATGAAGCCGCGTCGCTCCTCGGGGGTGGCCCGCAGGACCGCGTCGAGCTGACCCTGCCCGACGATGACGTGCATCTCCCGGCCGATGCCGGAGTCCGACAACAGCTCCTGGATGTCGACCAGCCGACACCCGGTCCCGTTGATCGCGTATTCGCTGCCGCCCCCGCGGAACATGGTCCGGCTGATCGTGACCTCGGTGTAGTCGATCGGGAGGGCCCCGTCGGTGTTGTCGATGGTCATCGTCACCTCGGCCCGCCCGAGCGGGGGCCGCCCCGCCGTCCCGGCGAAGATGACGTCCTCC
Source organism: Austwickia sp. (assembly GCA_016699675.1). NCBI lineage: Bacteria > Bacillati > Actinomycetota > Actinomycetes > Micrococcales > Dermatophilaceae > Austwickia > Austwickia sp. The sequence goes on from CP064985.1 coordinate 221,972, forward strand.
ATCTTCCCGCCGCGCAGCGACTTGGCGCCCTGCTCCCCCATCACCCAGGCGAGGGCGTCGACCACGTTCGACTTGCCGGAGCCGTTCGGCCCGACGATGCAGGTGATGCCCGGCTCGAGGCGCAGGTGGGTCGCCGACGCGAACGACTTGAAGCCCTTGAGGGTGAGGCTCTTGACGTACACGCGGGTCGGTCTCCTGGCACGGCGGCGGTCCGGCCACTCTACAAGCGCCGTTGTGCGCGGCCCGGCACCCCGGCGCCGGCGGCGCGGTGCGCGGCGACGCCGAAGGGTTGTCCACAACCCGGGACGGTCGGGTTGGCCGGCGCCGGCAGAAATAGCGAGGATGGACGCGACGGCTCCGTGAGGAGATCACCGACTGCTGGGGGGAAGTTTCCCATGACCGTACGCCGTGGCCTCGCCGCGTTGACCCTCGTGCCGCTCGCTCTGGCCGGCTGCAGCTCCGGCACCGGATCCGGGTCAGCGACGGGGGCAAGCGCCGCCACCAGCTCCAGCTCGGCGGCGAAGACGGCGTACGAGTTGTGCGACAAGCCGGGCGACCTGGACAAGGAGGCGTTCCTGGCGACCAACAAGGAACCCTCCAAGGGCACGGCCCACATCGACGGGACCATGGACATCGCCGGGATGAGCGGCTCCGAGAAGAGCGCGACCTCGGCGCCGTCGGCCACGGGATCCACCGCCGCGGGCAGCGCGGGCGCGACCGGCGCGACGGGCACCGCGACGACGGGCAGCGGAACCGCCGGCAGCAGCACCGGCATGCCGATCGTCGGCGACGTCGACGGCCGCGACCCGGCCAACCCGAAGGTCAAGCTCACGATGGGTGGCTCGGGCGCCGGCGGCCAGATCGACATGATCATGGTCGACAAGGTGATGTACATGAGCATGGGCCAGCTGACCGGCGGCAAGTACGTGAAGCTGACGATGGACGACATCGCCAAGCAGTCGGGCGTCGACGTCAACCAGCTGACCGACCCGACCGCCCAGCTCGCCCGGGCCAAGGACGCGATCGTCAAGGTGAGCTGCGTCGGCCGTGAGGATGTCGCGGGGACCAAGACCGCGCACCTCAAGGTCACGATGGATTCGGCCAAGGTGATGGACGCCGCCAAGGGCACCGCCACCTCCGGGACGGGCACAAGCGGCAGCGGCGCGGCGTCGTCGTCGCCGGCGACCCTGCCCAGTGGCGTGCCGGCCACGATGGACACCGAGATGTGGGTCGGCGCCGATAACCGGCCCGTGAAGGTCGCCTCCGGCACCGACCAGGCCAAGATGACGATGACCTACAGCAAGTGGGGCGAGCCCGTCACCATCACGGCCCCGCCCGCCGCGTCGGTCACGACGATGCCGGGCATGCCCGGGGGCCCCGACAGCGGCAGCTATACGTCCAGCGCGTCGCCCTCGTCGTAAGCGCTGACCGACGCGCCGCTGGACGGCCGTCAGCGGTCGGGAACCGGGGCCGGCGGGCCCTTGACGTGGGGCTCCGCCGGGCCACGGTACCCTGAAGGGACATCATCAAGGGTGCTGCCCCCGCTCGACGTACGTCTCTTGCACGGCCGGCGTGCGGTGGGCGCGCCCCCAGAAGGAGATCCATGAAGTCCACCACCGCACGCCGCATCGCCGCCCTCACCCTGGCCCTGAGCACGCCTCTTGCGCTCGCCGCCTGCTCCGGGTCGAACTCCACGGCGCCGAGCGGCACGACGACGGCGGCCACCTCAAGCAGCGCTTCCCTCGGCGACCTCAAGCCGGGCGGCGCCGTCGACAAGGCCAAGTTCTTCGAGGTCACGAAGGCCGCGGCCGCGGCCAACACGACGTACGCGTTCACCACCCAGGTCGGCGAGGGCGGCAGCGACATGTCCTCGACGGGCGTGGTCGACAACACCGACCCGAACAACCGCAAGCGGCAGATCACGCTCAAGGACGACAAGGGCGAGTCGCAGCTGGTCATCGCCGGCGGCCAGGTCTACATGAAGAACGCGAACCTGCTCGGCGGCAAGTGGCTGCAGTCCCCGGTCAACCCCGCGCTGGCCGAGGTCCTCGGCGGCGCGAGCGACCGCATCCAGGCGGATCAGGGGTTGGTGCAGGCCATCACGTACGTCGGTGAGGAGGACGTCTCCGGCACCAAGGCCCGGCACTTCACGCTGACCGTCGACCCCACCAAGGCCACCGCGGCACCGTCCGCGGGTTCGGCGACGGCTTCCGGCGCGGCCACCACGTCCGCCGCGGCGACGGCTTCCGGCGCAGCGACGACGTCGGGCGCGGCGGGGACGACGACGGTCGAGTATTGGCTCGACGACAAGAACCGCACCCGCAAGATGAAGCACTCCGTGGCCGGGGTGCCCACCGTCACCACCTACGACAAGTGGGGCGAGCCCGTCACCATCACGGTGCCCAGCCCGGACCAGGTCACCTCGACCGCCGCGCCGTCGGGGACGCCCGCCTCGCCGGCGCCGTCGGCCAGCGCCAGCTGATCAGGGCTCCGCTGGTCAGAGTTCGCGGAAGCCGCTGAGCTCCGCGCGCGGGTCGCCCCACTGCGTCGTCGTCGACTCGACACGACCGGGGCGGCCCGCGGTGCTGGGGAACTCCGTGAGCAGGGCCTGCAGCCGCACGATCGCGTCCCGCTCGCCCTGGGCGCACACCTCGACGCGGCCGTCGGCCGTGTTCCGCGCGAACCCCACCAGGCCGAGCTCGAGCGCCCGGCTGCGGGTCCACCACCGGAATCCCACGCCCTGGACCTTGCCCTTCACGAAGATCGTCGCCCGCTCCACGCCCAGATCGTACGGCGGAAAGACCCGGCCGGCCGCGATAGCGTTTTCGCCATGAGCACTCCGCCCAGCGCACCGGATCTGTCCGCGACGGCCCCTGGCGCCGACCGCATCGGCGATCGCGCCCTGCGGTGGGGCTTCCTCGGGGCCGGCCAGATCGCCGGCACGTTCGCTCGGGCGCTGGCTGAGCTGCCCGGGCACGAGGTGGTCGCCGTCGGCGCGCGGGATGGTGCGCGGGCGGCGGCGTTCGCCGCCGAGCACGCCGTACGCCGCAGCTACGGCTCCTACGACGAGCTGATCGCCGACGACGAGGTCGACGTGATCTACGTCAGCACCACCCACCCCCATCACCATGCCCCGGCGCTGGCCTGCATCCGGGCCGGCCGCCCGGTGCTGGTGGAGAAGCCGTTGGCGCTCAACGCCGCCCAGGCGACCGAGCTGCTCGGCGCCGCCCGCGCGGCGGGCGTCTTCTCGATGGAGGCCATGTGGCTGCGCACCCAGCCCCTGCTCCTGGAGGTGGAGCGCGTGGTGGCCGACGGGGCGATCGGCGACCTGGTGCACGTGTCGGCCGAGTTCGCGGTGGGCGTCGACTACGACCCGCAGCACCGGATCTTCGACCTGGCCAACGGCGGCGGGGCGCTGCTCGACCTCGGCGTCTACGCGGCGGCGTTCTGCTGGCTCTTCCTCGGCGAGCCCGAGTCGGTGCAGATCATGGGCTCGCTGGCGCCGTCGGGGGCGGACCGGGTGGTGGCGATGCAGTGGGGCTACGACTCCGGCGCGGTCGCCTCCGTCTTCACGGCGAGCCAGGCGGTGGGGCCGAACCGGGCGAGCGTCATCGGCCGCACCGGGTGGGTCGAGATCGAGGAGCCCTTCTGGCGCTCGCCGGGCTGGGCGGTCCTGCACGTCGACGGCGCCCCGGACCGCCGGATCGAGGCTCCCAGCCGGGGCTACGCCCACCAGGCCGAAGAGGTCGAGCGCTGCCTACGCGCCGGGCTGCTGGAGTCGCCGCTGGTGCCGCACGCCGGCACGATCGGAGTGCTGGAGATCATCGACGCCGCGCGATCCGAGCTGGGTGTGCGCTACCCGCAGGAGTAGGGCGCGTCGACCGGCACGGCGCTTCGACGCCAGACCGCCTCGCCGAGGTAGACTCTCGTAGACATTTGATTACCATGGTGGCATGAAGACCATCACGGTCGGCCAGTTGCGGCAGAACCCGACGACCATGCTCGCCGAGGTAGAGGCCGGCGAAACCTACCGGATCACTCGGCACCATCGCGAAATCGCGCGCATTGTGCCGCGCTGGCCCGAACTCGCGCTGCTCCCGCCCAAGCGCGAGGGTGGTTCGCGGTTAGCAGACCTGCCCCGACACGAACTACGAACCGCGGCGTCGATCGACGCGCTTCTCGCTGACGAGCGCGACCGGTGACGATCTTCTATCTCGACACCTCGGTGGCGTTGCGGGGACTTTTGGGCCATTCGCCGTCAGCCGCCTCCTGGATCGACCACGCCACGGCAACACCCGAGCACAACCTCGTCTCGTCGAGGATCCTGCGGACTGAGCTGACCCGCGTGCTCCGTCGCGAAGGTCTTCCGGTGAATCGGCGCGACGACATTCTCGACGTGCTGGCCTTGGTCCCCGTGACCGAGGGAGTGCTCGCCGCTGCTGAGGCGATCGAGCCACACGTGAAGACGCTGGATGCGATCCACTTGGGGTCCGTGATCGCCGCGGGCCTCGACGCCACCATCGTCAGCCACGACGCGGCCATGATCTCCGCCGCCACCTCGTTGGGCTATCGCACGTTCGACCCCGTCACCGAGCCCTGAGAACTCGCCGCCCGCCCGCCTCAGCGGGGCGCGGGGCAGGCCCGCCTCAGCGGGGCGCGGGGGACGCCCGTCTCAGCGGGGCGCGTAGCGCGGCCGCGGCTGGCAGCGGGGGCAGGAATGCGAGGAGCGGTTCATGAAGGCTTCGCGCCGGATCGGCGTCCCGCAGCGGGGGCACGGCCGCCCGGTCTGCCCGTACGCCGACAGCGACCGATCGAAGTAGCCGCTGGTGCCGTTGACGTTGACGTACGTCGCGTCGAAGCTCGTCCCGCCCTGCTCCAGCGCCGCCAGCATCACCTCGCGCGCGCGCTCCAGGATGCGCGCCAGCCGGGGCTTGGTGAGGTCGGCGCAGAGCCGCTGGCCGTGTACCCCGGCCCGCCACAGGGCTTCGTCCGCGTAGATGTTGCCGATGCCGCTCACCAGCGACTGGTCGAGCAGCGCCCGCTTGACGGCGGACTGGCGCCGCCGCATCGCGAGGACGACCGCGGCCTGGTCGAACGCGGGCTCGAGCGGGTCGCAGGCGATGTGGGCGACCGGACCCGGTACGCCGTACGCCCGCGGCGCCCGGGCCCCGCGCACGTCCGGCACCAACTCGGTCAAGGCCAGCCCGCCGAAGGTGCGCTGGTCCACGAAGGCGAGGTCGGGCCCGCCGTCGGTGAACGTGAGTGTGGCGTGCTGGTGGCGCCGCGCCGGGGCGCCCCGGTCGGTGACCAGCACCTGCCCACTCATCCCCAGGTGGATGACGAGGGCCTCCAGCGACGGCTCGAGCACGAGCCACAGGTACTTCCCGCGCCGCTGCGCCGACGCGAGGCGCTGGCCGACGAGCCGAGCCGCCAGGTCCTCTCCCCCGGCGACGTGCCGACGCGCCACCCGCAGGGAGTGCATGGCGGCCGTGGCGACCGTCCGCCCCACGGCGTGCTGCTCCAGACCCCGCCGCACCACCTCGACCTCGGGCAGCTCCGGCATCGGCTCAGCCGGCGACGCCGGGCGCGTGGTCCGGCTGGGGGCCCAGCTCGGCCGGCCCCTCGGCACGCTCGGCCTCGTCGGCCGCCTCCCGCGTGGCCACCTGGGCCCGGCGGTCCAGCTCGGTCCAGGCGATCTCGGCGGCCCGCTGCTCGGCCTCCTTCTTGGAGTGACCCACGCCCTCGCCCAGGACCTCCTTACCGAGGACCGCGCGGGCCGTGAAGACCTTCTCGTGGTCGGGGCCGTCCTCGCTCACGCGGTACTCCGGGGAGCCATACGCCCCCGCCGCGGCCAGCTCCTGCAGGCTGGTCTTCCAGTCCAGCCCGGCGCCGAGCCGGGTCGAGGCCTTCATCAGCGGGTCGATGAGGTGGTGCACGAAGCGGCGGGACGTCTCCATCCCCTCCGCGAGGTAGACCGTCCCGATCAGCGCCTCGACGGTGTCGGCGAGGATCGAGGCCTTGTCGCGCCCGCCCGTGGTCTCCTCGCCGCGCCCGAGCAGCAGGTAGTCCCCCAGCCCCAGCGTGCGGCCGACGGCGGCCAGCGCCCGCATGTTGACGCAGGCGGCCCGCAGCTTGGCTAGCTGGCCCTCGGCGAGCTCGGGGTGGTCGGCGTAGAGCGACTCGGTGACGACCAATCCCAACACCGAGTCACCGAGGAACTCCAGGCGCTCGTTGTTGGGGATGCCGCCGTTCTCGTAGGCGTAGCTGCGATGGGTCAGGGCATGGCGAAGAGCGCCCTCGTCCAGGCGGACGCCGAGGATCTCATCGATCTCCTCGACCAGCCCGCTGACGGGGCGCTCCTCGCTGCGGGAACCCTTGCTGCTCCCCATGCGAGACGCGTCAGTCCTGATGCTCGGAGCGCTCCGCGGCGGCGTAGTGACGCCCGTTGTACGTGCCGCAGGCCGGGCACGCCACGTGGGGCATCTTGGGGGCATTGCAGCGCGGGCACGCGGCCAGCGTCGTCGCGGTCGTCTTCCAGTTGGCGCGGCGCGAACGGGTGTTGGAGCGCGACATCTTCCGCTTCGGGACGGCCACGTCAGTTCCTCTTCTCGTAAGTCTCGGCCCAGCCGGGGGTGGCTGCGCCAGGGTCGTCGTCGCTGGCCCCGCGGGTGGCGAGGGCCTGCAGCGACGCCCATCGGGGGTCGATGGTCTCGTGCGAGTGGTCCGGGTCATCGGCGAGCGACGCTCCGCACTCCACGCACAGCCCGGGACAGTCCGGCCGGCAGACCGGCTGGAACGGCAGCTGCAACACCACCGCGTCCCGCAGCATCGGCTCCAGGTCGAGCAGGTCGCCCTCGAGCACGTAGCGATCTTCGTCGTCGTCCCCCACGTCGACGTGGTGGGCCGCGCGGTCGGCGTACGCGAACAGCTCCTGGAAGGAGGCCCGCACCGGCAGGCTCACACTCTCCAGGCACCGCACGCAGGCGCCCCGAGCGACGGAATCGACCGTCCCGGTGGCGAGCACGCCCTCCAGCACCGACTCGAACCGGACCTGCACCTGCAGCGTCGACCCGGCCGGGATGGCGATGATGTCCGTGCCCACCTCGTCGGCCAGCTGAACCTCCCGCGCGACTTCGTCCATAGCTCCGGCGCGTCGCCCGAGTGCCCGGGTGTCGTGAACCAGGGGGCTTCGAGGATGTGCGCTGGTCATGTCTCTCGCGGGTGCTCGGCGGGCAACGACTCGGAAACGGCCTGAGTCCCTTCGACACAGACCGACGCACCAGCTTACCGTCGAGCCGCTCGGCCCCCAAATGCGCCCGCCCCCACCCCGTGCCCGGCGAGCGCCGGGATCCCGCAGCGGCGGGGCTCGCTCACTCGGGCCGCAGCCGCTCCACGAGCGCGGCGTGCACCCGGTCGCTCACCAGCCCGGAGACGTCGCCGCCGAAGCGGGCGACCTCCTTCATCAGCGACGAGGACACCTGCGAGTACGCCGGGTCGCCCGGGAGGAACAGCGTCTCGACCCCGGTCAGGTGGCGGTTCATTACCGCCATCGGCAGTTCGTAGCTGTAGTCGGTCTCCCCCCGCAGCCCCTTGACGATGGCGGCGATGTCCAGCTCCACGCACAGGTCGACCAGCAGCCGCCCGGTGAACTCGACCGCGCGCACGTTGGGCAGACCCGCGTCGACGACCTCGGCCTCGATCATCGCCAGCCGTTCCTCGGGGGTGAACAGGCCCTTCTTCGAGACGTTGTGCAGCACGGCCACCACGACCTCGTCGTAGAGGGCGGCGGCGCGGCGGATCACGTCGAGGTGGCCCAGGGTCACCGGGTCGTACGAGCCTGGACAGACGCAGCGTCGGATCGTCACCTTCGCGAACCTAGCAGCGCAGGGACCGTACGGCGGGTGCTGGGCGCAGCCGCGATGGGGGTCCGGCTCAGGCGGCCTCGGGGTGGACCAGCAGGTCGGCCCGAACGGCCTCGGGGCTGGGCTGGGTCACGGCGTCGCCGTTGCGCAGGATGGCGGTGGGCACGACCTCCGAGCCGCCGTTGAGGTCGCGCACGAAGGCCGCGGCCTCGTCGTCGGCCCACACGTTGACCCAGAGGATCTGGTCGGAGACGGACCGCAGCGCCGACCGCAGGCGCAGGCAGCCGATCGAGCCGGGGCGCCAGTAGACGACCACCGCGTTGTCGCGGACGTGCCGCTGCTGAGCATCCCAATGCGTCAGCGACCGGTCGGTGCGCAGGGGCGAGGCGAAGATCGCGGTGGCCAGGCACACCAGCAGCGCGACGAGGCCCCACCCGAGGCGCCCCGTTCCGGCGGCCAAGACGAGCAGAGCAACGCCGCTGACGGCCCACACGACGGCGTGTTGCCATCGGGCTCGCTGCGATCTGCTCACGGCCCGGACTCTAACCAACCTTTATGTACGAACATGCGGGACCGCCGCCCCCGGTGCCGCTTCGTCACGAAACCGCAATCATGCCGTGCCGAAAATGATTCCGGACGACCGTTCAGCTCGATCCCGAACCGTTCATCGAGGCCTCCGCGAACCAGAGCACCGTCTCCCCGTAACGCCGGTCATCGCTCGGCACCAGGCCGGCGGGCCAGGCCGGCTCGGCCGACCTCGAGGACCGCTCGACGACGACGACGGCCCCGCCGGTCAGCCAGCCGCCGGAACACAGCCGCGCCAGGTCCTGCGCCAGGAGGGGCTCGCCCAGGTCGTACGGCGGGTCGAGCAAGGCCACGTCGAAGGGGCCGTCCGGGGGCGGTCCCGCCAGCAGCCGCGCCACCGGGTCGGCGCGGACCCCGACCGCCAGCCGGCCCCCGGCCGCCTCGACCGCCGCGCTGACCTGGGCCGCGTTGCGCCGAGCGACGGCCACCACCGGGCGGGACCGCTCCACCAGCAGCACCTGCGCGGCGCCTCGGCTACCCGCCTCCAGGCCGAGCGCGCCGGACCCGGCGTACAGGTCCAGCACCCGCGCCCCCGGCAGCACCCCCAGGTGGTCAAGCCGGGCGAACAGGGCCTCTCGGACGCGCTCGCTGGTGGGCCGCGTCCCTGCCCCGGGCGGCGTGGCCAGCCGCAGGCCCCCGGCCGCCCCGGCGACGATGCGGGTCATCAGCCGCGCTCCAGGAAGGCGGCGCGCTCGCCGTCGAGCATCTCCTCGGCCGCCTCGGCGAGCACCGGGTGGCGCTGCAACCCGGGGTCGGCGTCGATCAGGGCGACCGCGTCCTCGCGTGCCTGGGTGATGAGGTCCTCGTCGAAACGGACCTTTAGGACGCGTAGCGACGACCGCATTCCGGCCTGCCGGGCCCCCAGCACGTCCCCCTCCCGGCGCTGCTGCAGGTCCAGCCGGGACAGCTCGAAGCCGTCCAGGGTGGCCGCGACCGCCGCGAGCCGGTCGCGGGCCGGCTCCGCCTCGCTCTCGGTGACCAGCAGACACAGGCCCGGCGCCGCGCCCCGGCCCACCCGACCGCGCAGCTGGTGCAGCTGGCTGACCCCGAAGCGATCCGCGTCGAGGATGACCATGGCGGTGGCGTTGGCGACGTCCACCCCCACCTCGATGACCGTGGTGGAGACGAGCACGTCGATCTCGCCCCGCGCGAACGCGGTCATCACGGCGTCCTTGCGCTCGGGGCTGAGCTTGCCGTGCAGCATCTCGAGGCGCAGCCCCGCCAGGGCCGGGGTCGCGCGCAGCTCGGCGAGCACCTCCACCACCCCACGCATGGGCCGGCGCTCCTCCCGCCCCCCACCACCCTCGATCAGGGTCAACCGCGGGGGCTCGGCATCGGGGTCGAGATCGAGGTCGGCGGTGGGGATCTCGCGGTAGATGCTCGCCCCGTCGGCGCCCTCGTCGCCCTCGCCCGGCTCACCGATGCGCGGGCACACGACGTACGCCTGGTGCCCCTTGCGCACCTCCTCCGCGACGCGCTCCCAGGCCCGCTCGTACCAGCGCGCGTTGTCCACGACGTGCGAGGCGATCGGCGATCGCCCCGGCGGGACCTCGTCGAGGACCGACGTGTCCATGTCCCCGAACACCGTCATGGCCACGGTCCGCGGGATCGGGGTGGCGGTCATCACCAGGACGTGCGGCGAACGATCGGCCCCCGCCTTGGTGCGCAGCTGGTCGCGCTGCTCGACCCCGAACCGGTGCTGCTCGTCGATGACGGCCAGCGCGAGGTCGGCGAACGTCACCCTGTCCTGGATCAGCGCATGCGTGCCGACGACGATCCCGGCCGTGCCCGCCGCCGCCTCCACCAGGGCGGCCTTGCGCTCGGCAGCGCTCTGGCTCCCGGTGAGCAGGACCACGCGGGTGGCGTTCTGGGCGCCCCCCAGCATGCCACCGAGGGCCAGGTCGCCGAGCATCGCGGTGAGCGAGCGGTGGTGCTGCGCGGCGAGCACCTCCGTGGGGGCAAGCAGCGCGGCCTGTCCGCCGGCGTCGATGACGGCGAGCATCGCCCGCAGCGCCACGACGGTCTTGCCCGAGCCGACCTCGCCCTGCAGGAGCCGGTTCATCGGGTGCCGCTGCGCCAGGTCGGCGAAGATCTCTGCGCCGACCCGCTCCTGGCCGGGGGTCAACGCGAACGGCAGGCGCTCGTCGAACACGGCGAGCAGGCCGTCGGGCGCCTGCTGGCGCGGGATCGCGACCGCGCGGGCCTGCTCGGCCCGCCGCTTGGCAAGGACGGTCTGCAGCACGAAGGCCTCTGCGTACTTCAGCGCCGCCATCCCCCGGCGATGCTCCGCGTGGTCCGCCGGCCGATGCACCAGCCGCATCGCCTCCGTGAAGGTGGGCAGCCCCCGCGCGCGCCGCACCTCCGCCGGCACCGGATCCGGGGGCTCGTCCAACAGGAGCAGCACCTGCTCGACCAGGCGGCTGATCGTGAAGGAGGGCAGCCGGGGGATCTCCAGGTACACCGGGAACACCTGCGCGTCGAACCAGGCGTCGAAGTCCCCCGGCGCCGCGGGTGGGTCGTCGTCGGAGGCCCCCGCCGGGACCGCGGGGTCGGCCTCGCCCACCTCGAGCGCGGCGAGCCGGGCGAGCTTGTCCGGGCCTTGGTCGCCGAAGGTCTCGTACGCCGGGTGGGCGAGCTGCCACCGGTCCCGGAACCGCTCGACCTTCCCCGCGAAAACGCCGTGCACGCCCGGCTTGAGGCGCCCCTCGTGGCCGTACGCCGAGAAGAAGGTGACCTCGATCTGCTGCCCGCCCGACGTGCGCACCAGCGCGGTGAGCATCTTCCCGCGGCGCTGCTTCATGGGGCGGACGCTGACGGAGGTCACCTCGCCCACGAACGAGGCCGACTCCCCCGGCCGCAGGGAGCCCAGATCGGTCTGCCGGTCGAGGTAGCGGCGCGGCAGGAACCACAGCAGATCCCGGACCGTCACCAGGTCCCGGGTTGCGAGCTGCTTGGCCGCGTGGGCGTTGACGGCGAACTTCAGGCGTGTCTCCAGGCTTAGCACGGCGAGCTCATTCGACGCCCACCAGCAGCGAATAGCGGCCCGGATCCCCGGCCACCAGCGCGACCTCCAGATCGGGCCGGGCCGCGCGCAACCGCTGACCGAGCCGGCGCGCAAGCCCGGCCCCCGAGCCGTCTGGATGGTCTTCCCCGGCGACGATCGTCACCAGCTCGCTGGAGGCGTCGAGGAGCTCGGCCAGCAGGCCGTCGGCCAGGGCGTCGGGATCGCCGCCGACCGCGACGGCCCGGCGATCGACATAGGCGACCAGGTCCCCCGGGCGGCACGCGCCGGCCTCGGTGACGGCCGACCGCGCGGCGGTCACGAGCGAACCGGCACGGCAGGACTGCGCCGCGTCCGTCATCTGCGCGGCGTTGACGCCGAGGTCGGCGGAGGGCTCGAAGACCGCGAGCGCGGCCAAGCCGGCCACGGCGGCCCGCGTGGGCACGACGACGGTGGGCAGCCCCTCGGCGCCGGCGAGCCGACCGGCGAGCTGGGCGGCCATGACCGTGTCGTCGTGGTTGGCGAGCAGGATGACGCCGTCGCCGGCGATCTCCCGACGCGCGGCCAGGAGGTCGCCCGTGGTGGCCCGCCGGCCGGGCGAGGAGGAGACGACCCAGGCGCCCGCGTCGGCCATGACCTGGGCGAGCCGCGGCCCCGGCGCGCAGGCGAGAACGGCGCAGCGCCCGCCCGCCCCGGCGGCCAACGTGGCGGCGGACGGCACCGGGCGCAGCAGGCCGTGCGGGGGCCCACCCCCGGCGGACGCGGGCGAACCACCCAGCCAGGTGATGCGCAACCGTTCGGGCAGCCCGAACGGGAACGCCGCCTCCACCGCGGCGCCGGCCTCCGCCGTGTGCACGTGCACCGTCGTGAGCGCGTCGTCCCCGGCGACCATGACGCTGTCCCCGAGCGCGCCCAGGACGGCGCGCAACTGGTCGCGGCCCGCGTCGGGGACGCCACCCACGACGTACATGACCTCGTAGGTCTCCCACGGCTCGGGATGCGCCCCGACGAGGTCGGAGGCGGAGGGGCGCGGCGGCGTGGCCGGGATCGTCGCCCGGTTTCCCCCGATGAGGCTCCGCGGGCGGCCGGGCAGGTCGCGCGGCACCGGCGCCCCGGAGAGCGTCTCGTGCAAGGTGCAATACGCGAGGTAGAGGCCAGCGCCACCGGCGTCGACCACCCCGGCGGCCGCCAGCATCGGCAGCCGGCGCGGGGTGTCGGCCAGCGCCTCCCGGGCCGCGGCGTGCAGCGCCCCCGACACCTCGGCGAGCGAGCGGCCCTGCGCCGCGGCGGCGAGCGCGCCGTCGGCCGCGGCGTCGGCCACGGTGAGGATCGTGCCCTCGACCGGGGCCGTCACGGCCGCCCGCGCGCGCTGCCGCGCCAGGTCCATAGCCCGCGCGAGGCCCGCGCCGTCCAGGCCGAGGCTGTCGATCTCGGGGTGTTCGCCGGCCACCTCGGCCACGCCGCGCAACAACTGGCTGAGGATCACCCCGGAGTTGCCCCGCGCGGCGAGCAGGGACTCCATCGCCAGCGCCGTCAGCGCGCCGGACAGCGGGGAGCCGATGTGCACCGTGCCCTTCGCCAGCAGCGCCTCCATGGCGCCGTCCAGGGTGAGGAACATGTTCGTGCCGGTGTCGCCGTCGGGCACCGGGAAGACGTTGAGCGCGTCCAGGTCGTCGCGAGCCTCGCCGAGCGCGGCATGCGCGGCGAACAGCCACCGCCACGCCGCGTACGCGCCCATGCGCTCCAGGACCTCGCCCACCGCTACCGTCCCTCCGTCAGCCCCTCGGCACCCCATCGCCGGAAATCTAGGGGCAGGTTACCGGTCGGCACCGACGGGCCAGGGTTGGCGGCGCCGCCGCGCCCCGGCGACGGCGAGGCGGGCGAAAGACGCCGAAGACCCGGTCGGCCGGCCGAGCGACGGGGGCGCATTTGGGCGGACCGCGCCCGACCGGCTACGCTTGACCGGTTCCCCGGACATGAGCGCGGCGGTCCTGTGCCGTCGCCCGTGTGCTCGGGCTCGTACGTCGATCCAACACCCGTGTCTGACCTTTCCGAGGAGATCTGCTGTGGCTGCCAACTGCGACGTCTGCGGCAAGGGGCCAAGCTTCGGCCACAACATCTCGCACTCGCACCGCCGCACGAAGCGCCGCTGGAACCCCAACATCCAGCGCGTCAAGGCGATGGTCGGGGCTGCGGGCCGCACCCCGAAGCGCCTCAATGTTTGCACGTCCTGCCTGAAGGCCGGCAAGGTCAAGCGCTGAGCTAGACCCTTTGCCGGAAGCGAGCCGTCCCCGCGTGCCGTGGGGGCGGCTTCGTCGTGTGCCCGCGGGTCACGTCCCCACTGGGCTTACGTCCCGCGCGTACGTCGACCTCAGCCGGCGAAGTGATCCCAGCCGCCGCCCGTGCGGGGCACGCCCCCGACGGTGACCCCGGCGCCCGCGACCACGCGGCCGATCGGCCGGAACGGCGCGGGGAGGGGGGTCGCGGCGGGGAAGGTGGCCAGCAGGGAGTGCTCCTCCCCTCCGGTCAACACCGCCTCCAGCGCCGCGTCCACGCCGAGCGCCGGGGCGATCCGCTCGACGTCGGACGCCAGCAGCGCGGGATCGAGCGCCACACCGACCCCGCTCGCCGCCGCGACGCGGCCCGCGTCGCGAACGAGCCCGTCGGACAGGTCGATCATGGCCGTGGCGCCGGCGTCGGCCGCCGCCGGCCCCGCAGCGTAGGGCGCCACCAACGCCCGATGCATCCCGACCAGCTCACGCACCACCGGGTCGTCCTCGCCGCCGCGCCCGGCGAGAAGCAGCGCCAACCCGGCGCCGGAGCGGCCGAGCGTCCCGGCCACGGCCACGATGTCCCCGATGCCGGCCCCCGAACGCCGTACCGGACTCCGGCCCTGCAGGTCCCCGAACGCCGTCACCGAAATCATGACCACCCCCGCGGGCGCCCCACCGAGATCCCCGCCGAGGACGGGGCAATCGGCCGCCCCGGCCGCCGCCGCGATCCCCCGCGACAGCTCCACGACCCACTCCACGAGCGTGTCCGGATCGGCGAGCAACGACACCAACAGCCCGGCCGGGACCGCACCCATGGCGGCGACATCGCCGAGATTCTGCGCCACCGCCTTGCGGCCGACGTCCTGGCCGCTCGACCAGTCGTCGCGCCAGTCGTGCCCGCGCACCATGGCGTCGGTCGTGGCCACGAACGAGCCGCCCAGAACCGCCACCACCGCGGCGTCGTCGCCCGGGCCGAGCAGGACCCGGCCGCTCGAGCGCTCCCCCGCCCGCATGATCGGCACGATGATGTCGAGCAGCTGTTCCTCCGACAGCGCGCGCAGCCGCGCGGGTTCACCACGCCGCTCGGCCGATTCCGGGTCCGGCGCGCCGACCGAGGCATCCATCTGTGATCCGTTCGTCGAGTGCAGGAGTCTTCGGGCACGGTAGCCTGCGCAAGCGGGGAGGTGCCCCGCGGCGACACAGGGAGGGTTCCCAGTGGTCCAGGCCTACATCCTGATCCAGACCGAGGTCGGCAAGTCCACGACGGTCGCCGCCGCGATCGCCCAGCTCGATGGGGTCGCGGAGACCGCGGAGGTCACCGGCCCGTACGACGTGATCGCCCATCTCGAGGCGGAGTCCATCGAGGCGCTCGGCAAGCTGGTGATCGCCCGGATCCAGGAGGTCCCCAGCATCACCCGCACGACGACCTGCACGGTTGTCCACGCCTGAGGCGGGGTCGCATCGCGTCGCGCTCGTGCTCCTGCTCGCGACGGCGGCGCTGCTGTCGGTGGTCATCGGCGGGTACGTCGTGCTGCGGCCGCGCGCCCTCGCCACCGAGCCGGCGCCGCTCGCCGACGACCCGGCCTGCGCCGCCGTGGCCGCCCGCTGGCCCGATCAGGTGGCCGGCCGCCCCCGCGTGACCGTGGCCGGCGATCCGCGCGGCGTCGCCGCCTGGGGAGATCCGGTCATCGTCGCCCGGTGCGGCGTCGTCCCGCCGCCGCCGAGCACCAACGACTGCGTCGCGGCCGACGGCGTGGACTGGGTGGCGCGCGGCGGGGGGCAACCAGCGAGCGGCATGGTGTTCGTCAGCTACGGCCGCAGCCCGGCGATCGAGGTGACGGTCCCCGCCGCCTACGCCCCTGAGCCCATGGTCCTGGGGGCCTTCGCCGAGGCCGCCCGTCAGATCGGCCAGGGCGAGCACCGCTGCCGCTGACGCGTCACCGCAGGCCGTCCGCGAACGCCTCCAGCGCCTCGACGTCGACCTTGCGCAGGCCCACACTCGGGTCGACGTACCAGGCCAGGTGCGGCCCGATCCCCTCCCACCCCGCGAGGCGGGCCCGCGTCGCCTCGTTGATCTCGTCGTCGAACCAGGCGAACGGGCGCGAGCCCACCCACTCGGCGATGGCGTCGGTCTTCCAGGAGGCGTCGCCGGTGCGGGCCAGGTCGGCCCAGAGCGTGATCACCGGCAGGTCGTCGGGGAGACCGAGGATCGGCGAGAGCTGTCGGTTGGCGTCGTGCTCCCAGGTGGTGGCCCAGACCAGCTGGTACCGCTCGGCCAGGTGGAGCAGCCACGCCCCGTGTTCTCGCCTGGCCACGATCTGGACGCGGTCGTGCTCGCGCACGGGACCCCACGACGTGGTAATCGAAGCCCTCCGCGCGCGCCGCCTCCGTCCGTGCCGGCCCGGCCCAGGGCGCGGCGAACGGGTTCAGGGGGCCGTCGATGTCCATGAGCAAGGGGGGCCTGTCGTCCATCGCGTCATTATGGCCGCCCCCGCATCCGGTCCACCGATGCCCTGGTCAAGCGGGCCATGGCCGAGTAGGCGCCGATCTATGCTGGCGGCATGGCGAAGATCATCGGGCTCGACGAGGCCGTCGAACTCGTGCGCGAAGGCATGACCATCATGGTGGGCGGCTTCATGGCCTGCGGCGGGGCGAACACGATCGTGGACGCCATCGTCGCCAAGGGCACCAAGAACCTCACCCTCATCGCGAACGACGCGGCGATGCCGGGCGTCGGGATCGGCCGGCTGGTGGAGAACCACCAGCTGCGCCGGCTGGTCGCCAGCCACGTGGGCCTGAACCCGCAGGTCGGCCAGCAGATGGCCAGCGGCGAGCTGGAGGTGGAGCTGGTTCCCCAGGGGACGCTGGTCGAGCGGATCCGCGCCGGGGGCTACGGCCTGGGCGGGATCCTCACGCCGACGGGCATCGGCACGCTGGTCGCCGAGGGCAAGGAGATCATCACGGTCGACGGCACGCCGTACCTGCTGGAGAAGCCCCTGCGCGCGGACGTGGCCCTCATCTGCGGGCACACCGTCGACCGCTCGGGCAACGTCTGGTACAAGGGCACCTCCCGCAACTTCAACCAGGTCATGGCCTTCGCCGGGGAGACGGTCATCGCGGAGGCCGACCACCTCGTCGGGGTCGGCGACATCGCGCCCGAAAACGTCGTCACCCCCAACGTGCTCGTCGACTACATCGTGGAAGGGCAGGCGTAGGCCATGGCCATGGACAAGGGCCAGATCAAGGAGTTCATCGCCCGGCGGGCCGCCCGGGAGCTCCACGACGGCGACTTCGTCAACCTCGGCATCGGGCTGCCGACGATGATCCCCGAGTTCCTCCCCCCGGACGTGCACGTGGTGCTCGAGGCCGAGGACGGCATCGTCGGGGCCGGCCCGCGGCCGGACGCCGAGCACGCGGACCCGCGGTACGTCGTGGACGCCGGCGGCCAGCCCGCCTCGTGCCCACCCGGCGGCGCCTACATCTCCTCGGTGGTGAGCTTCGGGCTCATCCGCGGCGGCCACGTCGACGCGACGGTGCTGGGTGCGCTGCAGGTGGATCAGGAGGGCAGCCTGGCCAACTGGATCATCCCCGGCAAGATGGTGCCGGGCATGGGCGGGGCGATGGACCTCGTGGTGGGCGCCAAGCGGGTGATCATCGCGATGGAGCACACCCAGAAGGGCGAGCCGAAGATCCTCAAGAAGTGCACGCTGCCGCTGACCGCGCTGCGCTGCGTCGACCTCATCATCACGGAGATGGGGGTCATGGAGGTCCGCCCGGAGGGGCTGGTGCTCACCGAGATCAACCCCGAGTTCACCGTGGACCAGGTGCGGGCCGCCACCGAGGCCGACCTCATCGTGCCGGAGAACGTCGCGCCGATGGCGTGACCCTCAGAGGTTGTGACCCTCAGCGCAGTCCGGCCCGTCGGTCGGCCGCGATCTCGATGAGTTCGGCGATGAGGTCGGGGTAGGTGAACCCGCTCGCCAGCCACACTTGGGGATACATCGAGCTGGGCGTGAACCCCGGCATCGTGTTGACCTCGTTGATGATGACCTCGCCCTGCGTGGTGTAGAAGAAGTCCACTCGAGCAAGGCCCTCGCAGCCGGCCGCGGCGAAGGCGACGAGGGCCTGCCGCCGTACCTCGTCCGCCACCTCGGGCGGCAGGTCCGCGGGACACGACAGCCGTACGTCGTCCGCCGCCAGATACTTGGCCTCGAAGTCGTAGAAGTCGTGCCCGCCGACGACGACGATCTCCCCGATCTCGCTGGCCCGATCGGGTTGCCCGCGGCGGCCCTCCAGGACCCCGCACTCGACCTCCCGGCCGTGGATGCCCTCCTCGATCATGACCTTGGGGTCGTGCTCGCGGGCCGCCTCCACCGCGGCCCGCAGGTCCTCCGGCCGGGTCACCTTGGTCACGCCCATGCTGGATCCGGCGCGGCAGGGCTTGACGAACAGCGGATACCGCAGGGCCTCGCAGCGCGCCAACGCGGTCTCGGCGTCGCGGAGCCAGTCCTTGTCGGTGATCACGGCGTACGGCCCGACGGTCAACCCGGCTCCGGCGAAGACGAGCTTCATGAACTGCTTGTCCATCATGGCGGCGCTGGCGAGCACGCCGGACCCGACGTACTTCACCTCGGCGAGGTCCAACATCCCCTGGATCGTGCCGTCCTCCCCGAACGGGCCGTGCAGCAGCGGGAAGACGACGTCGACGTCCGCCAGGGTCCGCGGCGGCTGGCCGGGTTCCAGCACGGTCAGCCCCGCGTCGTGCCGGGACATGGGGATCGTCACCTGCTGCTCACTCGGCGGCACCTCGGGCAGGCGGCCCTCCGCGAAGGTGAGTTCGCGCAGGTCGCCGTGCTCCAGCACCCACCGGCCGTCGCGGGTGATGCCGATGGGGACGACGTCGTACCGGTCCTTGTCGATGGCCGCCAGCACGCTCGCGGCGGTCACGCAGGAGACGGAGTGTTCGGAGGAGCGTCCCCCGAAGACGAGGGCGACGCGGGTCTTGGCGGGCTGCTCGGTGCTCATCGCGGCCGACTCTACGCGTCCGGCCGCCTCGCTCGCCGGTGCCGGCTCAGGTCTTCTCGGACTTCAGTTCGCGGGCCATGAGCGCCCCGGCGATGAGTGCCGGGTGGTGCCCGTCGGCCACGACGGCGACGACCGATTCCACCAGCGGCATGTCCACCCCGTGCCGCTGCGCCAGCGTGAGGATCGACTCACTGGAGCGCACTCCCTCCGCGGTCTGCTGGGTCGCGCCGACGATCTCCTCGATCGACTGGCCCCGGCCCAACTTGTTGCCGAAGTCGTGATTGCGCGACAGCGACGAGGAGCACGTGGCGATCAGGTCGCCCACCCCCGAGAGCCCCTGGAAGGTCTCCGCCCGAGCCCCCATGGCCAGGCCCAGCCGCACCGTCTCGGCGAGGCCGCGGGTGATGAGTGAGGCGCGGGTGTTGTCCGACAGACCCATCCCCTCGGCCATGCCCACGCACACCGCGACGACGTTCTTCGTCGCGCCGCCGAGTTCCGCTCCAATGACGTCGGTTTCGGGGTGCGCGCGGAAATACGGGGTCTGGATGCGGGCCGCGACCGCCTCGGCGGTGCCGCGGTCCACGCTGGCCACGACCGCGCCGGCGGGCCGCCGAGCCGCGATCTCCGGCGAGAGGTTGGGGCCGGTCACGACCGCGATCCGCTCCGGCGGCACGCCGGCGACCTGCTCGATGACCTGGCTCATCCGCAACAGGGTGCCCAGCTCGATGCCCTTGGCCAGGGACACGACGATCGCGTCGTCGGGGATGTGGTCCTCCCAGCGCATGAGCGTCTCCCGCATCACCTGGCTGGGGATGGCGAGGACGACCAGGTCGGCGCCGATCAGCGCCTCGGCCGGGTCCGCGGTGGCTCGTACGGCGTCCGGAAGGCGCACCTCGGGGACGTAGTCGGGGTTGACGTGGGTCTGCGCGATCGTCGCCACGAGTTCCGGCCGGCGCCCCCACAGCCGCACCTGCGCGCCGGCGTCCGCGAGGATCATCGCGAACGTGGTACCCCAGCTGCCGGTCCCCATCACCGCCACGTGACTCACGAGCGCTCGTCCTCGCTCGCGTCGGTGCCCTCCGGCGTCGCACCCGCAGCGCCGGCGGGGACGGCGGGGACGGCGGGGACGGCGCCCAAGGCCTCCCCCAGCTCCAACGCGTCGGGGTGGTCCGGTTCGGGCGCGGCGACCCGGCCCCGCGGCAGGCGCTGCGCCGTGTGCAGGTCCCAGCGCCCCTCCGGAGCGGTCTCGCCGCGCACGGTCTCCAGCTCGGCCGTGATCGCGTCGAGGATGCGACTGGTGGCCTCACGGAGCACGCCCATGTCGATGGGGCGGCCGCGCAGGTCGTCCAGCGGGACCGGCGCCCCGGCCCGCATGTGCGTGGTCACCCGCAGCAGTCCGGCGGCCCGGTCCCGGTGCCGGACGTTCTGCGCTCCCCATTGGGCCAACGGGATCACCGGGCGCCCGGTCTCCAGGGCGATCCGGGCCGCGCCGGTCTTGCCGGTCATGGGCCACTTGTCGGGGTCTCGGGTGATCGTGCTCTCCGGCATGACGACCACGCAGTTGCCGGCGCGGACCATCGCCACCGCGGTGCTGTAGGCCTCGGCGGCCTCGGTGGTGTCCCGGTGCACGGGGATCTGCTGCGCGTACTTCAACGCCGTCCCGATGACCGGGATCCGGAAGAGCGATTCCTTGGCGAGGAAGTACGGCGGGTGCCCGTTGTCGTAGAGGAATCGGGCCACGGCCATCGGGTCGGCGTGGGAGATGTGGTTCGCGCACACGATGAACCCGCCGTCGTCCGGGAGGTGCTCGGCGCCCTGCCACTCGTCCTTGGTGAAGAGGTGGATCGTGTTTCGGGTGACGAACATGGCCACGTGGTATCCCATGGTCAGCCTGCCGCCGTGTTGACTTCCGGCCACCTCGCGACTCCTTCAGCACCCCGCGGCGGGTCAGCTCCACCGCGCCTGGTCGGACTCCCCGCCGACGAGCCGGTAGGGCACAGGTGCCAGAATCCCACGTCGTGGGGCACAGGGGGGCGGTCGGCGCTGACCGGGGCATCGGCTCGACGGACGGTCGTACGTCGAGCGCGGTTCACGTGCTGATTCCGACGCGCGGGGCGCTGGGCAAGTCGCGGCTGACCGCGCCGCCGGGCGTCGGGCACGACGGGCTCGCTAGGGCCTTGGCGCAGGACACGATCTCGGCGGCCCTGGGCTGCCCCTCGGTGCCCCACGTCGTGGTGGTGACGGGCGACGA
The DNA here is from genome assembly GCA_016699675.1 of Austwickia sp. Lineage (NCBI taxonomy): Bacteria > Bacillati > Actinomycetota > Actinomycetes > Micrococcales > Dermatophilaceae > Austwickia > Austwickia sp. Next base: position 242,969 of record CP064985.1, read on the forward strand.
ACCCCTGGCCGGCTGGGCGGCGCCGACCTGCCAGGTGCTTCCCGATCCCGGCCGCGGCCTGCTGGCGGCCATCGCCGCTGGGCTCGAGACGCTGGAGCCGGACGCCCTCGCCGCCGTGCTCCTCGGCGACCTGCCGGCGCTGACGGCGGAGGATCTCTCGGTAGCGTTGACCGCCGCCGCGGCGGGGCCGCTCCCGGCGTACGTCCCCGACGCCGACGGCCGCGGAACCGTCCTGTTGATCGGCGAGACGAGCACGCTGCGACCGGCGTTCGGCGTCAAGTCGGCGGCGCGGCACGCCCGGTACGCCGTACGGCTCGATCTCCACCTGCCCCGGCTGCGGCGCGACGTCGATGACGCAGGGGACCTTGCGGACGCCGTGGCGCTGGGCGTCGGGACGCACACCTGGGCGGCGCTGTACGGCCGGCTCGGCCAGCTCGGCCCGGACTGACGTGGCCAACAAAGCACCGGCGCGCGCCGCCCGAAAGGGACGACACGCGCCGGTGGAGTCGATCGTTCGCCGCGGCGTAGGGCCCGGGCGACGTGATCGAAGTCAGGCGGTCTTCTTGCTCTTCTTCTTGCCGGCCGCGATGGTGGCCCGCGCCGCGGCCTTGACCTGGGCGGCGGTGCCAGCGGCGGCACGCGCGGCGGCCGGGCCGGCCTTGGGCAGGGTCTTCGGCTCTGCGACGTACATCTTGAATGCGGTTCCGGGGCGGAACTTCGGCACGGCCGTGGACTCGATGCGGACCGACTGGCCCGTGCGCGGGTTGCGACCGGTGCGGGCCGCGCGGTCCGCGCGCTCAAAGGTGCCGAAGCCCGTGATCCCGACCTTGCCGCCGTGGGCGACCTCGCGGATGATCACATCGAAGATGGCTTCGATCGCATCCTGAGCCTGCTTCTTCCCCCCGAGTCGACCCTCAAGAGCGTCGACCAAATCAGCCTTGTTCACGTGCTGCCTCTCCCTCCAGAGATGATGTTCGACCGGCGTACCGGCCGCGCTCGTGTGGCGAGAGCACCGCGCCCCCCCACGTCCGTGTGTGCGTCTCCGGTCGGGCAATGAGGGACCCTGCCCGGTGACGGTCCTGTGTGCGGTTCTCCGCGCGAGCGCTCCGGCCCCGGGATCTCCGGCGCCACAATGCTCACTGGTGGACTGCTTGTCCGATGTGGTTATCGCAACCTCCCGTTCTGCGGGATGGTCGACCCCCCTATCGGCGCAGGTGTTGTGAACCACAGGGGAATCCGGCGATCTCGGACAGGATCCGACCCGCCCTGAGATGCATCGCCGCCCGGGGTCGGCGGCATCGTCGCAGCTCACGGCGGGAAAGGGCAGCAGGTCGAACGATCGACGGCGGCCTGGCCTGAACGACGTTGAGGCGCCCCGGATCTCGATCCGGGGCGCCTCAAGTCAGCGGGTTGAGGGGGCTATGCCGAGCGGGTCAGCGGCAGGTAGCCGGGCCGGGCCGCCTCGTAGTCGGCGATGGCGGCCTCGTGCCGCAGGGTGAGCGCGATGTCGTCCAGGCCCTCGAGGAGCCGCCAGCGCACGTAGTCATCGACGTCGAAGGGCACCACGGTGCCGCGGCACTCGATGGTCTTCGCGGTGAGGTCCACCGTCGCGGCGGCGCCGGGGTCCTCCTCGAGCAGCTTCAGGAGCAGCTCGCCGTCGCCCTCGCTGACCTGGGCGGTCAGCAGCCCGGCCTTGCCGGAGTTCCCGCGGAAGATGTCCGCGAACCGGGGGCTGATGACGACCCGGAAGCCGTAGTCCATGAGCGCCCAGACCGCGTGCTCGCGCGAGCTGCCGGTGCCGAAGTCGACGCCGGCGACGAGGACGGACGCCCCGGCGTAGGCGGGGGCGTTGAGGATGAAGTCCGGGTCGGCGCGCCAGGCGGCGAAGAGTCCGTCCTCGAATCCCGTTCGGGTCACCCGCTTGAGGTAGCTCGCCGGGATGATCTGGTCGGTGTCGACGTTGCTGCGCCGCAGCGGTACGGCGACTCCGGTGTGGGTCTGGAACTTGTCCACGTGCGGCTCCTCGGTCGGTCCAGCCAGTCGGTAGGGGCAACGGGCGCCGGGACGGCGCGCCGCGTCAGAGCGGCAGCAGATCCGCGGGGGCGCTGAGCCGCCCCGTGATCGCGGTGGCCGCGGCGACCTGGGGGCTGACGAGGTGGGTCCGCCCGCCCTTGCCCTGGCGCCCCTCGAAGTTGCGGTTGGACGTCGAGGCGGACCGCTCCCCCGGGGCCAGCTGATCCGGGTTCATGCCCAGGCACATGGAGCAGCCCGGCAGCCGCCACTCGGCCCCGGCCGCGGTGAACACCTCGTGCAGGCCCTCGCCCTCGGCCTGCACCTTGACCTGCGCGGACCCAGGGACCACCAACATCCGGACCCCCTCGGCCACGCGGCGCCCGCGAAGAATGTCGGCGACCGCCCGGAGGTCCTCGATGCGGCCGTTGGTGCACGAGCCGACGAAGACCGTGTCGACGGCGACCTCGCGCAGCGGGGTGCCGGCGGTCAGCCCCATGTACTCGAGCGCCTTGTGGGCCGCGAGCTTGGCCTGCTCGTCGGCGATCTGCTCGGGGTCCGGCACGGATTCGCCCAGGGGGGCGCCCTGTCCGGGGTTCGTTCCCCACGTGACGAACGGCGTCAAGGTGGCGGCGTCGATGTGGACGTCCTTGTCGTACGTCGCGTCGGGGTCGCTCGGCAGGTCCCGCCAGGCCTCGACTGCAGCGTCCCAGTCGGCACCCTGCGGCGCGTGCGGCCGGCCCTTGAGGTAGTCGAAGGTCGTCTCGTCCGGCGCCACCATCCCGGCCCGGGCCCCGGCCTCGATGCTCATGTTGCACATGGTCATCCGGGCCTCCATGGACATCGCCGCCACGGCGCTGCCCCGGAACTCGATCACATAGCCCTGCCCGCCGCCGGTGCCGATCTGGGCGATGACCGCGAGGATGACGTCCTTGCTGGTGACGCCCTCGGGCAGCGCGCCGTCGATATGCACCGCCATCGTCTTGAAGGGCGCCAGCGGGAGGGTCTGGGTCGCCATGACGTGCTCGACCTCGCTGGTGCCGATGCCGAAGGCCAGCGCGCCGAAGGCGCCGTGCGTCGAGGTGTGGCTGTCACCGCAGACGATTGTCATCCCCGGCTGGGTGAGGCCCTGTTCCGGGCTGATGATGTGGACGATGCCCTGCTTGGCGTCCCCCATCGGGTAGATCGGGACGCCGAACTCGGCGCAGTTGGCGCGTAGGGTCTCCACCTGGGTGCGGCTCGTGGGGTCCTCGATCGGGCCCGGCAGGGTGGGCACGTTGTGGTCCTCGGTGGCCAGGGTGAGGTCGGGCCGACGCAGCGGTCGGCCGGCGAGACGCAACCCCTCGAAGGCCTGCGGGCTGGTCACTTCGTGCAGCAGGTGCAGGTCGATGTAGAGGAGGTCGGGCTCGCCTTCGGCAGACCGGACCACGTGCCGGGCCCACACCTTCTCGGCCAGAGTCGCACCCATGCCCATCCCCTATCTTGAGATGCCCGTCTCGCGCTACGTGCGGCGCAGGCGACTGCCTCGACTGTGCCGTCCATGGTTCTCGCGTTCAAGATGTGGCGGGCTTGCGTCTCAGTGCGTGGGACGTGCACACTGAGGTTATGGAAAGCTCCAGTGGCGTCGGCGTCCTCGACAAGGCTGCGACCGTTCTGGGCGCGCTGGAGGCCGGCCCCTCCACGCTGGCGCAGCTCGTCGCCAGCACCGGCCTGGCCCGGCCCACGGCCCACCGGCTCGCGGTCGCCCTGGAACACCACCGCCTGGTCTCGCGCGACATGCAGGGCCGGTTCATCCTCGGGCCGCGCCTGGCCGAACTCGCCTCCGCCGCCGGCGAGGACCGCCTCCTCGCGGCCGCCGGGGCCGTCCTGGGCGCGCTGCGCGACCACACCCACGAGTCCGCGCAGCTGTTCCGCCGGCAGGGCGACCTGCGCATTTGTGTGGCCGCCGCGGAACGACCCATGGGCCTGCGCGACTCCATCCCGGTGGGCGCGACGCTGTCCATGCTCGCCGGATCGGCCGCGCAGGTGCTGCTCGCCTGGGAGGAACCGGATCGGCTGCACCGCGGCCTGCAGGGCGCCGAGTTCACGGCCACGACGCTGTCGGGCGTACGGCGGCGCGGCTGGTCCCAGAGCGTCGGCGAGCGGGAGCCCGGCGTGGCCTCGGTGTCCGCGCCGGTCCGCAACCCGGCCGGGCGGGTCATCGCCGCGGTGTCGATCTCGGGGCCGATCGAGCGGATCTCCCGGCAGCCGGGCCGGCTGCACGCCGCGACGGTCGTGGCCGGCGCCAACAAGCTGACCGAGGTGCTCGCCCGCGCGCACGCCCAGCAGCAGGCCGCCCAGGAGGCCGCCACCCAGAAGGCCTGACCTCCGGTTGGCGGCCCACGCGAACGGGCCGGCCCAGCAACGACAGAAGGCGGCTCCCCCGAGGGGGAGCCGCTTTCTTCGTTGTAGCCCCGACCGGATTCGAACCGGCGCTACCGCCTTGAGAGGGCGGCGTGCTAGGCCACTACACAACGGGGCCGTGCTGCCGCGGCAGCGGGAGAAACCATACCGCGCGGGTTCGGTTTCGCCCAATCGGCACGGGTCGCAGTGACGTGCGACGCCGGGCCTCGCCCGGGCTGTTCGGCGTGCGCCGAGCAGCTGAACGATGGCTGGGGTACCAGGACTCGAACCTAGACTAACTGAACCAGAATCAGTCGTGCTGCCAATTACACCATACCCCAAGGGGTATCCCCCCTGGCTGCCGGTGAACCGGCCGCCGGAGCGATCCGAAAGAGAACTCTAGCGGGGGGCCAGCATCGATCCCAAATCGCCAATCGCCGTGCGGCGATCGGACGACCCCGCCAGGGCGCCGCCTCCCTGTCGACCATCGAAGGCCGGACCTGAGCGCGGCGCCACCCCGCCGCACCGGGGCCCACCAGGGCCGCCGTCGCTGAGGCAGTATCGTGGGGTGCCATGAGCGCGCCCGAGTCCCCCACGCCGGCCAGCGACTTCGTCCGGGACATGATCCGGGCGGACAACGCCGCGGGGACCTTCGCCGGCCGGGTGCAGACGCGGTTTCCGCCCGAGCCCAACGGCTATCTGCACATCGGGCACGCCAAGGCCATCTGCGTGGACTTCGGCATCGCGGCCGAGTTCGACGGCGTCTGCCGGCTTCGTCTCGACGACACCAACCCCGACACGGAGGAGAAGGAGTACGTCGAGTCGATCGTCGAGGACATCAGCTGGCTGGGCTACGACCCGCCGCGGCCGGTCCTGCACGCCTCCGACTACTTCGGCCAGCTGTACGACTGGGCGGAGCTGCTGATCCGGGACGGCAAGGCCTACGTCGACGAACAGGACGGCGAGACGATCTCGGCGCAACGCGGCGGGTTCGGCAAGCCGGGCATCGAATCCCCTTACCGAGACCACCCCGTCGAGGACAACCTCGCCGAGTTCCGCAAGATGCGCGACGGCGCCTACCCCGACGGATCACGCGTGCTGCGCGCCAAGATCGACATGCAGCACGAGAACATGCAGCTGCGCGATCCCGTCATGTATCGCATCCGCCGGGGCCACCACTACCGCACGGGCGCGGTGTGGTGCATCTACCCGACGTACGACTGGGCGCACGGCCAGTCCGACGCGATCGAGGGCGTGACGCACTCCCTGTGCACGCTGGAGTTCGACAGCCACCGCCCGCTCTACGACTGGTATCTGGAGCAGCTGCCGCTGCCCGGCGACCGACCGCGGCAGACGGAGTTCGCCCGGCTCGAACTGACGCACGTCGTCACCAGCAAGCGCCGGTTGAAGCGGCTGGTCGACGAGGGCCACGTCGACGGCTGGGACGACCCGCGGATGCCGACGATCTCCGGTCTGCGGCGACGCGGCTACCCGCCCAAGGCGATTCGCGATTTCTGCGGCTACATCGGCCTGACCCGCACCAACTCGCGCCACGACATCGAGCTGCTGGAATCCTTCGTGCGACGGGAGCTGAATGCGACCTCGCAGCGCCGCATGGTGGTCCTGCGACCGCTCAAGCTCGTGCTGACGAACTGGCCGACGGACTCGGCCGGTGCGCCGGTCGTCGAGCACATGAGCGTCGTCAACAACCCGGAGAACGAGGCCGACGGCACCCGCGAGGTCCCCTTCACCGGTGAGCTGTGGATCGAGCAGGAGGACTTCGCGGAGAACCCGCCGCCGAAGTTCTTCCGGCTCTCCCCCGGCCGGGAGGTCCGGCTGCGGGGGGCCTATTTCGTGACCTGCACGGACGTGGTCAAGGACGAGTCGGGCGCTGTGGTGGAGGTGCACGCGACGTACGACCCCGCGACCCGCGGGGGCACCGCACCCGACGGCCGCAAGGTGAAGTCGACGATGCACTGGGTCTCGGCGCCGCACGCGGTGACGGCCACGGTCGCGCTCTACGACCGGCTGTTCACCGCGCCGGTGCCGGGCGAGACGACCGGCGAAGCCCTCGACGACCTCAACCCGAATTCTCGTGAGCTGCTGTCGAACTGTTGGGGCGAGCCGGCGCTCGCCGACACCGCGCCGGGCGACGTCGTGCAGTTCGAGCGGCTCGGCTACTTCGCCGCCGACCCGCGCACCCCGATGCTGTTCCACCGCACGGTGGGCCTGAAGGACGAATGGGCGGCGATCCAGAAGCGCGAGCAGCGCGGCTGAGCGTTACCCCACGAACAGGCAGAAGGGGTGGCCGGCGGGGTCGGCGAGCACGTACAGCGGCTCCTCCGCGTCGTCGGTGCGGTCGAGCAGGAGTCGGGCGCCGAGGCGTACGGCGTGCGCGTAGTGCCGCTCCAGCGCCTCGCGGTCCGCGACCGTGAAGTCCAGGTGGAGCTGCATCGGCACCGTCGGATCGGGCCACGTGGTGGGCGTGACCTGCGCGGTCTGTTGGAATGCCAGGCACCGCGTCCCGTCGGGGTCGGTGAGGACCAGCCAGTCGGCGTCGTCCTCGCCGCCCGCGGGGACCTCATCTCCCGGCCGGTACACCAGCCCCAGGAGGTGCCGGTAGAACTCGGCGAGCGTGCGGATGTCCTCCCCGTCGATGACGGTGTGCAGGAGGTCGGGATAGTCGCGCATGCGCCCATCCTGGCCGCGACGGCGGGGGTGCGCGAGGTCAAGCCTGAGCGCGACGGCGAGCGCGACCGTTCACGACTTGCACTTTTGGTGCCATGGCACCCTTTGCGCTGGTCACGAACGGTCGTCGATCCCCAGCAGCGCGGCGACCTCGTCCAGCGTGGCCACGATCCGCACCCCCGGGTCGTCGACCGGGGTGCCCCAGCCCGCGTCGCGCGGCTCGGGCAGGCCTGGTCGCTGAAGCCAGGCGGCCCGTAGCCCGGCGCCTCGGGCGCCGAGCACGTCGGTGCCGATGGTGTCGCCGACCACCACGACGTACGGCGCATCGACGCCGAGCAGGCCGCACGCGTGCGCGAACACGCGGGGGTCCGGCTTGCCCACACCCAGCGTGTCGGTGGTGACGACGATCGGGCAGCGGTCCGCCAGCCCGACCGCCGCCAACTTGTCCGCGGTGACGACGGCCCCGGAGTTGGTGAGCAGCCCGACGGGCACCCCCGCGGCGGCGGCGCGGTCCAGCAGCGGGGCCACGTCCCCGAAGAGCGCCTGGGCCCGCGCGAACGCGGCCCGGTAGACGACCTCGAACTCGGCGAACGCCGGGGCCGACAGCTCCGGAAGACCCAGCGCGGTGGCCGCCTCGTCGGTGCGGGACCGCCGCATCTGCGCGAAGGTCGCCTCGCCGCGGGTGTAGGCGTCGAAGTAGCCGCCAGGGTCCGCGTAGTAGCGGTTGGCAAAGGCGGCCCACGTCGCCGAATCCGCCTGGGGCCAGGCGTTCTCGGCGGCGGCCCGCAGCGCCGTCCCCATCGCCCCGCGCGTGTCGACCATCGTGTCGTCGATGTCGAGCAGCAGCCCGCAGACCGGTAAGGCCCAGGGGTCCGCGGTGCCGGCAGGCTCCGCCGTACCGCTCACAGGCTTGCCCGGAGCGTACGCAACCGAGCCAGCGTGCTGTGCCGCCCGAGTACCTCCATCGACTCGAACAGCGGTGGGGAGACCCGGCGGCCGGTCACGGCGACCCGAACCGGCCCGAACGCGAACTTGGGCTTGCGCCCGAGGCCCTCGACGAGCGCCGCCCGCAGGGCAGCCTCGATGCGGTCGTGGGTCCAGCTGCCGGCCACGTCCCCAAGGTCCATACCCGCGTCATCCGGCAGCGCCTCCAGGGCCGCGATGGCCGCGTCCAGCACCGCGGCGGCGTCGTCCTTGAGCGAGGCGCGCGCGTCGTCGTCGATCGGCAGGTCGCGGTCCGCGGTGAAGAAGGGGCGTAGCTGCTCAGGGGCGTCGGCGAGCTTGACCAGGCGCGGCTGGATCAGCGCGGCCAGCGACCGCAGCCGTGCCAGCTCCCCAAGCCCCGGGTTGTCGCCGAACTGCCCGTCGGCCTGCAGGTGGGGCAGCAGCCGGGAGGCCAGCTCCGCCGGGTCCAGCTCGCGGATGTAGCAGCCGTTGAGCCAGTCGAGCTTGGCCAGGTCGAAGATCGGGCCGACGGGATTGACCTTGGCCCAGTCGAAGTCGCGGCTGAACCGGGCGAAATCGACGACCTCGACGTCCTTGCCCTCGGCGTCCTGGGCCGGCGGATAGCCCAGCAGCGCCAGGAAGTTCAGCAGCGCCTCGCGCAGGTAACCCTGCTCCCGGAACCAGGTCAGGCGGGCGGCCGGGTTCTTGCGCTTGGAGATCTTCGACTTGTCCGGGTTGCGCAGCAGCGGCATGTGCGCGAACTGCGGCGGGGTGAGGCCGAGCCAGCGGTACAGCAGCAGATGTTTGGGGGTCGAGCTGATCCACTCCTCGCCGCGGACGACGTGCGTGATGCCCATCTCGTGGTCGTCGACCACGACGGCGAGGTGGTAGGTGGGGAAGCCGTCCGCCTTGAGGATGACCTGGTCGTCGGGGCGCGGGGCGCTGACCTCGCCGCGGATCAGGTCGGGGAACGTCAGGGGCACATCGGCGGGATCGGTCGGGATTCGCATCCGCACGACCGGCGTCTCCTGGAACCCCGGCAACGCCGCGCGCTCCTCGCGCGACTTCCCGTCGCACAGCCCGTCGTAGCCGGTCACCGATGCCTTCGAGGCCTGCTGCTGGGCGCGCAGCTCGGCCAGCCGGTCGGGGCTGCACCAGCACTGGTAGGCGTGCCCGTCCGCGAGGAGCCGCTCGACGTACGGGCGGTAGGTCGCGAGGCGCTCGGACTGCCGGTACGGCGCGTACGGCCCGCCCTTGTCGGGGCCCTCGTCCCAGCTCAGGCCGAGCCAGGCGAGCGTGTCGTAGAGCTGGGCCTCCGAATCGGCACGGTACCGGGCCCGGTCGGTGTCCTCGATGCGCAGCACGAACGCACCGTGCTGCTGCCGCGCGAACGCCAGGTTGAACAACGCCATATAGGCGGTCCCGACGTGCGGGTCGCCGGTCGGCGACGGGGCGACGCGCAGCCGCGGGGCGCCCGGCCGGGGCGTGCCGTCGGTGGCGCGCGGCTCTTGCTGCGAGCCGGTCGGGACCTCCACCTGGGAGGCCTCCGGGCCGGGGATGGCCGATGGGCTGTTCGGTGCCGCCGTCGTGGGGCTCTGATCTGCGCTCATGATGGCGCCCAGCCTACCGAGCCGCCGCCGGCGCCACCCAGCCCCGCGGTGAGAACGGGCGACCGTAGGAACTGAGACCGGCGAAGGTCGACGGTCGTCGGGACTGCCGGGATCAGCGGCGGACGAAGGGATTGGACAGGGCGCCGATCCCCTCGATCTCCACCTCGACCCGCTGGCCCGCATCGACGGGGCCGACGCCCTTCGGGGTGCCGGTGAGGATCACGTCGCCCGGCAGCAGCGTGAACGCGCGGGAGATGTGGGCGATGAGCGCGGGGACGTCGTGCAGCATCAGGGCGGTGGAATCCTCCTGGACGACGCGGCCGTCGAGCCGGGTGCGAATCTCCACGTCGGCCGGGTCCAGCTCCGTCTCGATCCACGGGCCCAGCGGGCAGAACGTGTCGCAACCCTTGGCCCTGGCCCACTGCTTGTCGGCGGCCTGCAGGTCCCGCGCCGAGACGTCATTGGCGCAGGTGTAGCCCAAGACCACGTCCAGGGCCCGCTCCCGGGGGACGTCCTTGCACACTCTCCCGATGACGACCGCCAGCTCACCCTCGTAGTGCACGTCCCGAGCGAAGTCCGGCAGCACGACCGGGTCGTCCGGCCCGCAGACGGCCGTGTTGGGCATCAGGAAGAGCAGCGGCTCGCCGCGCACCTCGTTGCCGAGCTCGGCCGCGTGCTCCGCGTAGTTGCGCCCGACCCCGATCACCTTGCTGCGCGGGATGACCGGCGCCAGCAGTCGCACGTCGCCCAACTCATGGCGGACCCCGGTGGCGCTCACCGGCGGGTACAGCGGGTCGCCGCCGACCTGGGCCAGCCAGGCGGGCTCGCCATCCTCGCTCATCACCACGCCGTAGCTCGGCGCGTCGTCGACGACATAGCGGGCGATCTTCACGTGGTCCTCCCCTGTGGCGAAGCGGGCCGGCCCGACCCGCCGCCCCGGTTCGCCACGCTAGCGGACCGGCAGCGCGGCCTCGTCGTGCGCCTCCCCTGGTCCGTGCGTCGTCGGGTCGCCCTGCTGGACGGCGACCTGGCCGGCCTCCTCCAGTGGCTCCGAGGCGTCCTCGTCGTGATCTTGCGAGCCCGGGCCGGCGTGGGCCCCCCGCGCGTCCTGCACGGCCCAGTAGGTGGCCTCCGCCGTCGCCGGCATCCCGAGCGCCTGCTCGCGCCCGTCGGGGCCGAACGCCGCGCAGGCCTGCCGGATGGCCTCCCGCACGCAGATCGACAGGGTCAGCGGCGGCTCGCCGATCGCCTTGGATCCGTAGACCACCCCGGTCTCGGTGGCCCGCTGCGCCAGCTCGATGTTGAAGACGGGCGGCAGCTCCCCGATGCTCGGCAGCTTGTACGTCGAGGCCGCTTGCGTCAGCAAGCGCCCCCGGCCGGGACCGTCCGAGGTGTCCCACAGCAACTGCTCCTGCGTCATCCAGCCGACGCCCTGCACGAAGCCACCCTCGATCTGGCCCACGTCGATGAGCGGGGACAGGGAGTCGCCGACGTCCTGCAAAATGTCGGCCCGGCGCACGGTGGGCGTGCCGGTGAAGGCTTCCACCTCAACCTCGGCGCAGGCGACGCCGTAGCTGAAGTACTTGAACGGCGCCCCCTGCACCGCCGCCCCGTTCCAATGCAGCCCCTCGGTCCGGTAGAAGCCGGCGGCCCACAACTTGGTACGGGTGAGATAGGCGGTGGTGACGAGATCCTTGAACGTCAGCGAGACCTCGGGTCGGCCGAGGGGGTAGACCAGGCCCCCGCCGAATCGGATGTCGCGCGGCGGCACCGCCAACCCCTCGATGCGGCGGTTCAGCACGGTGGCCGCCACGTCGGCCAGGCGCTCCCGGATCTGGTCGCAGGCGTCCTTAACCGCCGCGCCATTCAGGTCCGCGCCTGAACTCGCCGCGGTCGCCGACGTGTTGGGCACCTTGTCGGTCCGGGTGGGGGCGAGCCGGACGATCTCGACCGGTACGCCGAGCGCCGTGGCCGCCACCTGGATCATCTTGGTGTGCAGCCCCTGGCCCATCTCGGTGCCGCCGTGGTTGATGAGGACCGAGCCGTCCTTGTAGACGTGCACCAGCGCCCCGGCCTGGTTCAGCGGGGTGAAGTTGAACGAGATCCCGAACTTCTCCGGCGTCATCGCGAGCGCCCGCTTGCGGTGCGGGTTTTCGGCGTTGAACCGGGCGATCTCCGCGGTGCGGCTCGCGAAGTCAGCGGTGTGGAGCAGGCGGTCCCAGATCTCGCCGATGCGTTCCGCGTCCTTGACGTCCTGACCGTACGGCGTGCGCTGGCCGGCGACGTAGAGATTGCGCCGCCGCAGCTCGTCGGGCGCCAGCCCCAGCCGGGGCGCGCAGCGGCCCATGATGTCCTCGACCACCAGCATGCCCTGGGGGCCGCCGAACCCCCGGAACGCCGTCTGAGAGGTTTTGTGGGTCTTGGCGATCCGCCCGTGCACCTCCACATTCGGCACGTGGTAGGCGTTATCGATGTGGCACAGGGCCCGGGCCAGGATGGCCTCGGAGAGATCGAGGCTCCAGCCACCGTCCGCGGTGAGCGTGGCCCGCAGGGCGAGCAGGTGTCCCGCGTCGTCGAACCCGGCCTCCCAATCCGCGTGGAACGGGTGCCGCTTGCCGGTCATCGTCATGTCGAGCTGCCGGTCCAGCCGCAGTGACACCGGCCGGCCCGTGAGGGTGGCCCCCAGCGCCGCGACGGCGGCCAGCCCGTGCGGCTGGAACTCCTTGCCGCCGAAGCCGCCCCCCATCCGCAGGCACTGCACGGTGATCGCATTGGAGTGCCGCCCCAGCACGTGCGCGGTGATCTCCTGGGTCTCCGTGGGGTGCTGCGTCGAGGACTGGATGAAGACCTGACCGGCCTCGTCGACCATCGCGATCGAGGCGTGCGTCTCCAGGTAGAAGTGCTCCTGCCCGCCGATCTCCAACTCTCCCGCGAAGCGGTGCGCCGCGGCAGCAAGGGCCCCCGCCGCGTCCCCGGAGCGCAGCACCGGCTGGCCGCCCTGGAAGCTCTCCGCGGCGATCGCCTCGGCGATCGTCACGAGGGCCGGCAGCGGCTCGTAGTCCACCTCGACCGAGGCGGCGCCCCGGCGGGCCAACTCCCGTGTCTCGGCGAGCACCCAGGCCACGGCCTGGGAGTGGTACATGACCTCGCTGGGGAACAGCGGCTCGTCCTGGTGCACCCCGGAGTCGTTGATCCCGGGCACATCGTCCGCAGTGAGCACCCGCACGACGCCGGGCAGTTCGAGCGCCGGCGCCACGTCCATGCGCAGCACCCGGGCGTGGGCGTGCGGGGCGCGCACCGGGTAGGCGTGCAGCGCCCCCGCGTAGCGCCCGACGAGGTCGTCGGTGAAGTATGCCTCCCCTGTGACGTGTCCGGGGGCGTCGACGTGCGCCAGCGCACGGCCCACCGCGCCGTCCGTAGGGCGGTCCACGAAGCTCGTCACGACGCCACCTCCAGGCGGTCGGCGGGGGCGCCCGGTTGGTGGCCACCCCACTCGGCGTACATCCTCGGCAGGGCCTCCCCCAGCATCGCCCGGCGATAGTCAGCGCTGGCCCGTGTGTCGGTGATCGGGGTGCCTTCGCTGCGCAGGACGTCACCCGCACGGCGTACGGTCTCCTCCGTCCACGGCTGCCCGACCAGGGCGTCCTCGGTGGCCCGGGCCCGCAGCGGGGTGGCGGCGACGCCGCCGAGACCGATCGTGGCGGCGGCCACCATCCCGTCGGAGATGTCCAGGGCGAGCGCCACCGCGACGCTGGAGATGTCATCGAAGCGACGCTTGGCGATCTTCTGGAAGGCGACGTGGGGCGCCAGCGGCAGGGGGATGCGCACGGCCTTGATCAGCTCCCCAGCGGCCAGTTGGGTGGTGCGATAGCCGGTGAAGTAGTCCGCGAGGTCCACCTCACGGTCCCCACCCCGGCCCACCAGGACGACCTTGGCCCGCAGCGCGAGGAGCGCCGGGGCGCCGTCCCCGATCGGCGAGGCCGTGCCCAGGTTGCCGCCGAACGTCGCGGCGTGCCGGATCAGGGGGCTCGCGAACTGGGGGAAGAGCTGGTCCAGGAGCGGCACCCGCCCGGCGAGGCCCCGCTCGACCTCGGCCAGCGTGAGGGCGGCGCCGATCTCGACGGCCTGCTCCCCTACGACCAGCTCACGCAGCTCGGGCAGGGCATCGATGGCGACGACGCGCCGCGGTCGGGCGCCCCGGAGGTTGCGCTCCACTCCCAGGTCCGTGCCGCCGGCCAGCGCCACGGCCCCGTCGTCCGACAGCAGCTCCAGGGCCTCGGCCAGGCTCGCGGGACGGATGAGTTCGCCGTTGTCGTCGGCCACCCGCACCGGCTGGGGCGCCGAGGCGAGGCGCTCCATTCGGGCGAACCAGGCGTCGTCGGGGGCGGGGAAGCCCACCGCGTACGCCGCATCCCGGATGGGCCGGTAGCCGGTGCAGCGGCACAGGTTCCCCGCCAGCGCGTGCAGGTCCATGCCGTTGTCGACGCCGTGCTGACCGGGGCTCCGGTCGCGCCGGTAGTACTCCCCCGCCATGCTCGCGACGAAGCCCGGGGTGCAGTAGCCGCACTGGCTGCCGCCGCCGACGGCCATGGCCTCCTGCACCGGGTGCATGGCCGCCGGCGTGCCCAGGCCCTCGACCGTCACCAGCTCGGAATCGTGCAGCGCGGCGAGCGTGACCAGGCAGGAGTTGACGCTCTCGAAGCGGGCGCCCGAGCCGTCCGGGCGAACGAGGAGCACGGCGCACGCGCCGCACTCGCCCTCGGCGCAGCCCTCCTTGGCGGCCAGGAGGCCCTGCTCGCGCAGCCAGCTCAGCAGCGTCGTGTGGGGCCCGGCGGACGTCTCATAGCGCGTGCCGTTGACCGTGATCCGCAGCTGTCCCATGGTGCCTCCCAGGCCCCGCCGTACGTCGCCGTCCAATGCCGTGCAGACCCGCAGGATACGTCCGCGGGCGGGCATGGTTAAGGGCCCCGCCGGGGTGGGCCGCCGGTTATCCATGCGAACGACGACCCCTGAAACTCTCGCAAGAGAGTATTCCCAACTCGCTGCGTAGTTCAAGGAAAACCTGCCGGGCGCGGGGGACGTGGTGGGGAGGGTTCAGGCACCCGGCGTAGCGTGGGCTGACGTGGAGGAATGGACTCGGCCGGTCTGGGCGGCGCGCGAACGCGCGCACCACGCCCGCGTCGACGCGCTCGTGGCCGGGCACCTGGCGCGGCGTGAGGCCGGGGCGCGCCATCCCGTCGAGGACTTCCTCTGGGTGTACTACGCCCATCGGCCCGGCCAGCTGCGGCGCTGGCACCCCGGCGCGGGCATCCTCCTGCGCGACGATGACGACCCGCGGGGGCGCCGCACGTGGCGGCACTACCGCGCCGTGGGCGACGGGGCCGCGGTGGACGTCGAGGCCTACCGGGCCGCCCGCGGCGACTTCGTGCGCTGGGTCGCCCACCTGATGGCCGAGACGGCCCGCCGGCCCGCGACGTACGCGTGCTTCGGCCTGCACGAATGGGCGATGGTCTACGGGCTGGGCGAGGGCGAGCGACGCCACGAGCGGCTCCCGCTGCGCCTCACCCCGGCCCAGACGGACGCCGTGGTGGCCGGGGCCCAGATCCGCTGCAGCCACTTCGACGCCTACCGGTTCTTCACTCCCGACGCCGTACCGCTCAACGAGCTGCGCCCGACCCGCGCGACCCAGGCCGAGCACGAGCAGCCGGGCTGCCTGCACGCGACGATGGACCTCTACAAGTGGGCCTTCAAGCTCACGCCCGCCGTTCCGAGCGACCTGGTCCTCGACTGCCTGGATCTCGCCCTGGCCGCGCGGCGGCTCGACATGGCCGCGAGCCCGTACGACGTACGCGGTTACGGTCTGGAGCCGGTGCCGGTGGAGACGGCGCAGGGTCGCGCCGAGTACGTCGTGCGCCAGCGCGAACTCGTCGTTCGGGGCGAGGCGCTGCGGACCCGGCTGGTGAACGCCTGCGACCGGCTGCTGGCCGGGGCGTGAACACTGCACGAACAGCGCTTTCGAGGCGGGGTGGACACCGCTTGCGTCACCTGGCCGGGTGCGAGCCTTGGGGGCATGCCGTTCGGGCGACACGTTTCCGTGGGGCGCGCCGCCCGCACCGTCGCCGCGCCCGAGCTCGGCCCACCGGCCGCCCCGGCGGAGACTCCGGACGACCCCCGCCTGCGCGGGATGCTCGGCTGGCTCGACGCCCAGCAGGGCCCCCTCAGCATCCTCGGGGTCTGTGCGACCGGCGACCGCCTGGTGGCGGCGGCGCTGGCCCATCACCGCGACGTACGGCGGCTCACGGCGGTCTTCGTCGAGGACGACGCCGAGCGTGCGGTGGCCGCGTCCGGGGCGCTGCGCTCGTTGGCCTTCCCCGGGCTCACCGTGGTGTACGGCGACCCGGGGCTGGCGGACACCTACGCCGGCCGCGTCCCCGCCGATCTCGTGCTGTTCGGCTCGGCGGTCGTGGACGGCAGCCAGGTGCGTCGCCGGGGCCTCGGCGAGGCGCTGCCGACGATGCTCACCCCCGGCGGCCACCTGGCCTGGTGGAGCGCCACCGGCACGCACCTGGCCGCCTGGCAACGCACCTTGGCGATCGCCGGGCTCGACGCCGTGGCGGGCGGCCCGGACTGGGGGTTCTGCCGACTGGTCGATCGGGCGCGAGCGTTGCCGGCGGGGCGCCTCTACCCGTCCGGGCGGCCGGCCTGAGCGGGTCGGGGGCAGGCTTCGGGGTGGCGTCCGCCACCCGACGCCCTCAGACCAGGCGAGTCAACCAGCCGCGGGTGTCTTCCGTGCGGCCGTACTGGAGGTCCAGCAGCATCGTGCGCAGCTTGTGGGTGACCTCGCCGTAGTCGTCGCCGGCGCCGGCCGGGCGGTGATCGCAGGAGCCGCCGTCCCAGCGCAGCTCCCCCACCGGGTTGATGACCGCGGCGGTCCCGCAGGCGAAGATCTCGGTGATCTCCCCCGAGGCCGCCCCGTCCTTCCACTCTTGGATGGCGATGCGGCGCTCCTCGGGCTTCAGGCCCAGCTCCGGGGCGAGCTCCAGGATCGAGCGGCGGGTCACGCCGGGCAGGATGCTGCCGTTCAGCTCCGGGGTGACCAGCCGGCCGTCCGTGTAGAGGAAGAAGAGGTTCATCCCGCCGAGCTCCTCGATGTACTCATGAGTGCCCGAGTCCAGGAAGACGGCCTGGTCGCAATCGTGCTCGATGCCCTCGAGCTGGCCGGCCAGGGAGCTGGCGTAGTTGCCGCCGCACTTGGCGGCCCCGGTGCCACCGGCCCCGGCGCGCGCGAACGAGGTGGACACCCAGAGGTTCACCGGCTTCACCCCGCGGGAGAAGTAGGCCCCGGCCGGCGAGCCGATGACGCAGTAGGTGACCTCGTTGGCGGGCCGCACGCCCAGGAAGGGCTCCGAGGCGAACATGAAGGGGCGCAGGTAGAGGCTGGTCTCCGCAGTGCCGTACGGCGGCACCCAGGCCTGATCCGTCCCCACGAGGGCTCGGATCGAGGCGACGAAGTCCTCGGTCGACAGCTCGGGCAGCGCGAGGCGCCGGCAGCTTGCCTGCATCCGCTCGGCGTTGGCCTCGGGACGGAAGGACCAGATCGAGCCGTCCTCGTGGCGGTAGGCCTTCAGGCCCTCGAAGACCTCCTGCGCGTAGTGGAAGACGGCCGCCGCGGGGCTCAGCGGCAGCGGGCCGAACGCCGCCAGGTGGTCGTCGTGCCAGCCGGTGCCCTTGGTCCAGGTGGCCAGGGCCATGTGGTCGGTGTAGTGCTTGCCGAACCCGGGGTTGGCCAGGACGGCGTCGCGGTCGGCGGCGGGCATCGGGTTCGGGTGCGGGCGGGCGGTGAAGGTCAAGGCGGTCATGGCGTCCTCACGGGTACGACGAGTGCAGCTGCGTCTCGGGATGTGGCCTCTGCGGGCAGACTACTCGCGGGCCAGGGGCCGCCTCTGCCGATTCGGCGGAGGCGGCGTCGGGAGCGACCGATCAGGAACGGATGCGCCGGGGCCGGGTCAGGCTACTCGGGCCGCGATCGCGGCGCCGATCTCGGCGGTGGAGCGCTGCTCCGGGCGACCGGCGCGCGCGGCGAGATCCTCGGCGACCGCGGCGTCGATGCAGCCGGCGGCGTCGGAGTACCCGAGGTGCGCCAGCATCATCCCCGCAGACAGGATGGCCGCGGTGGGGTCCGCCTTGCCCTGGCCGGCGATGTCGGGGGCCGAGCCGTGCACCGGCTCGAACATCGACGGGGCCGTGCGGTCGGGATTGATGTTGCCGCTGGCGGCGAGCCCGACGCCGCCCACCACGGCGCCCGCGAGGTCGGTGATGATGTCGCCGAACAGGTTGTCGGTGACGATCACGTCGAAGCGGCCCGGGTCGGCGACCATGAAGATCGTCGCGGCATCCACGTGCTGATAGGCGCGCTCCACATCCGGGTAATCGGCGGCGACCGCCTCGACGGTGCGGCGCCACAGGTGGCCCGCATGCGACAGGACGTTGTGCTTGTGCACCAGCGTGAGGTGCTTGCGCTGGCGAGCACGGGCCGTTTCGAAGGCGTAGCGGACGACGCGCTCCACGCCGTACCGGGTGTTGATGCTCGTCTCCGTCGCGATCTCTGCCGGGGTGCCCTCGCGCAGCACGCCGCCGTTGCCGGTGTAGGGGCCCTCGGTGCCCTCGCGCACCACGACGAAGTCGATCCCGCCGGGGGCGACCTGGGCGACGTCGAGCGGGCTCTTGACGCCGGGGAAGAGCTTGGCCGGTCGCAGGTTCACATAGTGGTCCAGCTGGAAGCGCAGCGCGAGCAGCAGGTTCCGCTCCAGGACGCCGCTGGGGACGCTGGGGTCGCCGACCGCGCCGAGGAGGATGGCGTCGTGGCCGCGCAGCTCGTCGACCACGCCGGCGGGCAGCGCCTCGCCGGTGGCGTGCCAGCGGCGGGCGCCGAGGTCGTAGTCCGTCGCGGCGATGCGCGGACCGTGGCCGCCCGCGGCGAGGGCGTCGAGTACAGCGCGCGCTTGGTCGACGACCTCGGGGCCAATCCCGTCACCCGGGATGCAGGCGATGTTGATGGTGGT
This sequence comes from Austwickia sp., assembly GCA_016699675.1. Lineage (NCBI taxonomy): Bacteria > Bacillati > Actinomycetota > Actinomycetes > Micrococcales > Dermatophilaceae > Austwickia > Austwickia sp. Next base: position 261,666 of record CP064985.1, read on the forward strand.
CGCGGCGGCGTCACTCATGGCCGTATCATAGCGGCTCGTCTTGCTGGTTGGGATGATCTTCTCACATGTCGAACATCCTGGCGCGGGTCTCGCTAGCGCAGGTGGCTGGCGCCGTTGAAGTCCAGCACCGCCCCAGAGGCCCACTGAGCGCCCGGCGCGGCGAGGGCGACGATCGCCTCGGCCACCTCCTGCGGGGTGGCCACCCGGCCGAACGGGCTCTGGGCGCGGATGGCGTCGCCGCCCGGGCCGTCGAGGTGCTGGGCGGCCATGTCCGTCGCGATGAAGCCGGGGGCGATGCTCGTCACCGCGATCCCGTGGGGTGCCAGCGCCACGGCCATCGATTGGCCGAAGCTGTGCAGGCCGGCCTTGCTGGCGCCGTACGCGGGGACCTCTGGCTCGCCGCGGTAGGCCCCGCGTGATCCGACGTTGACGATCCGGCCGGCGACCCCGCGCTCGATCATGTGCCGGGCGACGAGGTGGGTCAGATAGGCGGGCCCGATCAGGTTGGTCCGCAGCGTGCTCTCCCACGCGGACAGCCAGGTCTCGTCGTCGCACTCCGCCACACGGTGGTCGCCGCGCCGGCTGCCGGGCTGGTCGACGAGGAACTGGGCGGCGTTGTTGACGAGCACGTCGATCGTGCCGAGCGCCGCGATGGACTCCTCGGATAGCCCGCGGATGTCGGTCGGCACCGAGAGGTCGGCGGCAATCAACGCGTGGCCGGTCCCCGGGAGGGCGGCCAGCACCTGCTCGGCGCGGTCCCGGGCACGGGCGTAGTGCACGACCACCCGGTCGCCACGGGCGGCGAAGGCGGCGGCGACCGCCGCGCCGACGCCACGGGACGCGCCCGTGACGACCACCCCCCGGCTCAGCTGTGACCCTGATCGCGCAGGTCCATCGACTCCTGCATGGCCCGCAGGCTGTCGCGGAGGTCGTCGCTGGGCACCACCTCGTGGTGGTGGATTCGCTTGGCCGAAGCGTCCGGGAGGCGGACCTCGGCGCCGGTCGGGCTGCCGGTGAGTCGCTGCGCCGCGATGGGCTCGGTGAGGGTGGTCATCTTTTCAGCGTAGGAACGCGGCTGGTCGTGGGGGTGCGCGTTGACCATGAGCTTGGCCACACCGGTCCGCTAACTGGTGCTAGCACTCGAGAGGGGCGCCCGGGAGGCCGGCCCCGCCGCGCGGCACGGTGAGTCCGGGGCGAACAGGCCGCGACCGTTCGTTCGCGCCCGCTGCTCGGCCGCCAGTGTGTCGGGGAAGTGCGCGTGATTGGGCTCGATCCGTACGGCGTACGCCAGGCCCGCCTCGACGAGCTCGAGGTTGACGGCCCGGCCGTCCGGGGTGCGGACCCAGGCGAGGTCGCGGCCGTAGCGGTCGCGCCGGCCCACGTCGTACGCGAGGAACACCCGCGACCCGACGGGCAGCCGGGCGCGGAGCCAGGCGGCCGCTTCCGGCCCGCCGCAGCCGACCGGGCGGCCCGGCGCGACCGTCTCGGGCGCATCGACGTTGAGCAGCCGGATCGTCACCACGGCCGCATCGGCGTCGCGCAGGGCGACGAAGGTGTCGCCGTCGCTCACGTGGCGCACGGTGGCGGGGTCGCCCGGGGGCGCGGTCGAGGACGCGGGCGCAGGGGATGCGGGGCCAGCGGGCGTGGGGGTCGGCTCGGCGGAGGCCGCGGGGACGGCGTCTCCGGGCGGGCTGCCCGCGCGCCACAGGCTGAGCGCCTGGACCAGCGCGCCCAGCAGGATCGCGGCGAGGAAGACCCCCAGCGCGCCCCGGAGGGCGCGCCGCGTGCGTCGGTGGCGGGGGAAACGACGCGGGGCACCCGAGGAGGCACGACCTGACGCGGTCGGCGGCTCAGCGGTCGTTGTCGCTGCGGCGGACGATCGGCGGATCGGCCGACCACGGGAACGTGATCCAGAGGGGCGTGTGCTTCCAGACGTATTCGGCCTTGACGACCGACGGCGGCTTCTCGTACAGAACCGCCACGCGCACCTCGGCGACGTGCGGCGCGCAGAACTCCTTGACCCGGTTGAGCGTGTGGCCGGTGTCCGCGACGTCGTCCACGATGAGGACCTTCTGCCCGGACAGGTCGGACGTCGCGGGCAGCGGGGGCAGGAACACCGGCTCCAGCAGCCGCGATTCGATGCCGGTGTAGAACTCGACGTTGATGATGTGCAGCGCCTTGAGGTCGAGGGCGTAGCTGATCGCGCCCGTCGGGAGCAGCCCGCCCCGCGTGATCGACAGGATGATGTCGGGCTCGTAGCCGTCGTCGACGACCAGCTGGGCCAGCTCCCGGGCCGCCGCACCGAATCGTTCCCAGGTCAGGACCTCACGCTCTTCGCTCACGCGCCCATCCTGCCAGGCCCCCGGGGACCCACAGCGCGTCGTGCGCGAAAACCGGCCAGGGCAAACGATCTCCGCAACGAACAGCACGTCCCCACGGGCTAGTCGGCGGGTGGGCTCGTCTGTCCCGAGGACCGCGCTGCGGGACACCAAGGACACCCCTCGCCGGTGCGGCGACGCTGCCCGGACCTTCATCCACAGGTGCGAGCACGACGAAGGGCGGGTGGCCCCGAAGCAGCCACCCGCCCCTCTCCCGCGCCGATCAGCGCGCAGAGCCCGACCGTACGACACCGGGGGCGCCCACGCCGGACACCATGCATGGAAGCCCGCCGTGTCGTGCCCGGCGAAGCGTCACCGGATCCTTCGTCAGCGCGCGGCGGTGCCCTCCGTGTAGTCGCTGTCCGCGTCCTTGATCCAGGCCATGAGCTTGCGCAGCTCGCGACCGGTGGCCTCGATCGGGTGCTGCTCACCCTTGGCGCGCAGCTGCTTGAACTCCGCGGCGCCGTTGTCCTGGTCGTCGATGAAGCGCTGGGCGAACGAGCCGTTCTGGACGTCGGCGAGGACGGCCTTCATGTTCTCCTTGACGCGCGGGTCGATGACGCGCGGACCGGAGATGTAGTCGCCGTACTCCGCGGTGTCCGACACCGACCAGCGCTGCTTGGCGATGCCGCCCTCGATCATGAGGTCGACGATGAGCTTCAGCTCGTGCAGGACCTCGAAGTAGGCGATCTCGGGCTGGTACCCGGCCTCGGTGAGCACCTCGAAGCCATACTGCACCAGCTGCGACGCGCCGCCGCAGAGCACGGCCTGCTCGCCGAACAGGTCGGACTCGGTCTCCTCGGTGAAGGTGGACCGAATGCCGCCGGCCCGCAGGCCGCCGATCGCCTTGGCGTAGGACTTCGCCAGCTCCAGCGCCGACCCGCTCGCGTCCTTCTCGACGCAGACGAGCACAGGGACGCCGCGGCCGTCGACGTACTCGCGGCGCACGATGTGGCCCGGACCCTTGGGGGCGACCATGATCACATCGGCATCCGCCTCGGGGGTGATGTAGCCGAACCGGATGTTGAAGCCGTGCGCGAAGAGCAGCGCGGTGCCCGGCTTGAGGTTGGGCTTGATCGCCTCGGCGTACACCTTCCGCTGGTGCTGGTCGGGCACGAGGATGACGATCACGTCCGCCTCGGCCACGGCCTCGCCGACCGGCAGCACCCGCAGGCCCTGCGCCTCCGCCTTGGCGCGCGAGCGGCTCCCCTCGGCCAGGCCGACGCGGACGTCGACGCCGGAGTCGCGCAGGTTGAGGGCGTGGGCGTGGCCCTGGCTGCCGTAGCCGATGACCGCGACCTTGCGGCCCTGGATCACGGACAGGTCGGCGTCGTCGTCGTAGAACATCTCGGCCATGGGGGCAAAGCTCCTTACGTATTCGTTGATCTGTATCGAGCTGGGTCGGGTGGTTAGTGGCGGCCGGACCGGTCCGTGATCGAGCGCGGACCTCGGCCGATGGCGACCAGGCCGGACTGGACGAGCTCCTTGACGCCGTACGGCTCGAGCATCGCCAGCAGCGCCTCGAGCTTCTCGACCCGCCCCGTCGCCTCGATCGTCAGCGAGTCCTGGGCCACGTCCACGACGTTGGCGCGGAACAGCTGGGCCGTCTCGATCACGTGGCTGCGCGTGGCGGCATCCACCCGCACCTTGACGAGAAGGATCCGACGTTCGACGGTCTGGGTCGCGTCGAGCTCGACGACCTTGAGCACCTCGACGAGCTTGTTGAGCTGCTTGGTCACCTGCTCCAGCGGGAGCTGGTCGGCGTCGACCAGGACCGTCATGCGGGAGACCTCAGGATGCTCGGTCTCGCCCACGGCCAGAGAGGAGATGTTGAAGCCGCGCCGGCTGAACAGGGCCGCGATGCGCGTCAGCACGCCCGGCTTGTTCTCCACCAACACGGACAGCGTGTGCCTGCTCACCGCTCACTCCTCGCGATCCCACACGGGCGAGAGCCCGCGCGCGTACATGATCTCGTCGTTGCTGACGCCCGCCGGCACCATCGGCCACACCTGGGCGTCCCGGCAGACCACGAAGTCGACGACGACCGGCCGGTCCGTCACCTTCATTGCGGCCTCGATCGTGGCGTCCACGTCCTCGGCCCGCTCGCAGCGCAGCCCGACGCAGCCGTACGCGTCCGCCATCTTGACGAAGTCCGGGATGCGCCGGCCCTGGTGCGCCGTGTGCAGGTCGGTGTTGGAGTAGCGCTCCTCGTAGAAGAGGGTCTGCCACTGGCGCACCATGCCCAGGCTGGAGTTGTTGATCACCGCGATCTTGATCGGGATCCCCTCGATGACACAGGTGGCCAGCTCCTGGTTCGTCATCTGGAAGCAGCCGTCGCCGTCGATGCCCCAGACGACGCGGTCGGGCTCGCCGACCTGGGCGCCCATGGCCGCCGGCACGCAGTAGCCCATCGTGCCCAGACCGCCGGAGTTCAGCCAGCTGTTGGGGCGCGAGTACTTGACGAACTGCGCGGCCCACATCTGGTGCTGGCCCACGCCGGCGACGTACGTCGCGTCAGGCCCGGCGATGGCGCCGATGCGCTCGATGACGTACTGCGGCGACATGGCCCCGGACTCAGGCTCGGTGTAGCCGAGGGGGTAGGTGTCCCGCACCTTGTTCATCTCGGCGACCCAGTCGGAGTAGTCGGGGGTGCCGGGCCGCGCGCCCGACCCGCCCGTCGCGGCCGCCCCACCAGACGCGCCGTCCTCGCCCGTGTCGGCGTCCGCGTCGGCCGGTCCGGCCAGCTCCTCGATGAGCGCGGCGATGACCTCGCGGCAGTCGCCGACGATCGGCACGTCCGCCTCGCGGTTCTTGCCAATCTCCGCGGGGTCGATGTCGGCGTGGATCACCTTGGCCAGCGGCGCGAACGTTGCCAGCTTGCCGGTCACCCGGTCGTCGAACCGCGACCCCAGCGCGATGAGCAGGTCGGAGCGCTGCAGCGCCGTCACCGCCGAGACCGAGCCGTGCATGCCCGGCATGCCGTAGTGCAGCGGGTGGTCGTCCGGGACGGCCCCCCGCGCCATCAGCGTGGTCACCAGCGGGATCTGCGTGAGGTCGAGGAGCGCGCGCAGCTCGTCCGTGGCGCGGGCCTTCATCACGCCGCCGCCCACATAGAGCACGGGGCGGCGAGCCTCCCGAATGAGCCGGGCCGCCTCCCGGATCTGCTTGCCGTGCGGCCGGGTCGTCGGCCGGTAGCCGGGCAGCTCCATCTTCGGCGGCCAGGTGAACGTCGTCTGCGCCTGCAGCGCGTCCTTGGTGACGTCGACCAGCACGGGGCCCGGTCGGCCGGTGCTGGCGATGAAGAACGCCTCGGCGATCGCCTGCGGGATCATCGCCGGGTCGGTGATGAGGTAGTTGTGCTTGGTGATCGGCATCGTGATGCCGCGGATGTCCGCCTCCTGGAAGGCATCGGTGCCGATGGCGGCGCTGCCGACCTGGCCCGTGATCGCCACGATCGGCACGGAGTCCATGTAGGCGTCCGCGATCGGCGTGACCAGGTTGGTCGCCCCGGGCCCGGAGGTGGCCATGCAGACGCCCACCTTGCCGGTGGCCGTCGCGTAGCCCTGGGCCGCGTGCCCGGCGCCCTGCTCGTGGCGAACGAGGACGTGGCGCACCTTGGTCGAGTCCATCAGCGGGTCGTACGCCGGGAGGATGGCGCCACCCGGAAGACCGAAGACCACCTCACAGCCGACCTCTTCGAGGGAGCGAACGAGGCTCTGGGCCCCCGTGACGTGCTCGACGATCGGGTTCGCCCTGCGGGCGGCCAGATCGCCGGGGGTCGGGGGCTTGGGGGCGGCCGCGCCCGAGGGGGCGGCCTGCGGCCTGGGCTCGCGCCCCGCCGGTGCCGGGGCCTTGCGGTCCTTCACTGCTGTCACCACTTTCGCGTGCGAGCTCTGGTCCCACGCCGCCGGGCGGGCGGCTGCGGGGCGGCCGGACGCACGGCGTCCGGCCAACAAAAAACCCCTCGGTCCGGTCCGGACTGAAGGGGTAGCGCAACGGGCCGGTGAGGCCGGTCGCGCTCAGTGGATTACGAGGAGGGTGCTCACGGTGCCCACCTTCGCGCGGATCGGCGCGCGGCGTCAACGCGCGCCCACGCCCGTCCCAATCAACGAGACGTAGAGTCCATTTTCCGGACGGCGGGTCCGCCCCCGGCGCGTCGCGAGGGGGTTGGTCGGCGCGGCCGGCCCCGGCGCATCAGGCCCGGCGCATGGCCTCCAGCGCCTCCGGCCAGCGCCGGCCAAGGGTGGCCCCGCCGTACCGGCAGCCCACCCCCAGCAGCACGCCCCCGAGCAGCGGGCCCACCGCGGCGACCGCCGGGCCGGCCCAGGCCGTCCCCGTCATCGCGAGGACGAAGAGGACGATCGTGGGGATGGACCCGATCGCCGCGAACGCGACGTTGACGAGTATGAGGAGCAGGCTGGCCGCCCCTCCCCCGCTGTTCTTCTGGAACGGATTGCCCCCCGCGGGCGGCTGCGGCCACTGGTAGCGCGCGCTCCCCCACGAGGCCCCGCCCACGCTGGCCAGCAGCAGGCCCGCGGTGAGGCCGAAGAGGGCCGGCGCGAGGTCCCACCGGTGGTTGATCGCGACCGAGGTGACCCACACCACGCCCGTGACGGGCGCGACGAGCAGCAGGTACGCGAGGGCCCGCCCCCAGCGATCGGCGCTGCCCGCCACCCCCGTGAGCGCGTGCAGGGCGACCGCCGTGCCGTCGAGGACCAGGCTGTTGGCCACCACCATGCCCGCCATCACGGCGATGAACGGCCCGGTGCTGAGCAGCATCGGCAGCGCCTCGGCGCTGCCCTCCTGCCCGGCGCCGATGAACACGGGAGCGACCATGAGGACGGGGATCACCGCCAGGGCGGCCACCTGCACCATCGCGCGGCTGTCGCGCCGCCAGGACCGCACGATGCGGCCGGCGATGGCCCCCCGCGGCGAGGTCCCGAAGACGCGTTCGACGAGCGCCGAGGAGTGCACCTTCTCGGCGTCGCCCTGTCCGCCCGGCGGCATGACCAGCGCCCGGTCGAGGCTCCACCGCCACCAGGCCGAAAGGCCGTAGGCCAGCAGCGCAGCCAGGAGGAGTCGAGCCGCTGCGACACCGTACCGGCCCTGCGCGAGGTCGCCCGGCACGGCCCAGGCCCACCCGAACGGGGTCCAACCCACGATGTCGGCGACGCCCCGCACCCCCGCCGCCGGGTCCTCGGCGGCGGCCACCCAGCCGGAGATCAGGCGGCCGACGGCCTGCATCCCCAACCCGATGAACATGCCCGCGAACGCCACCAGGGCCGCCACGTTCTCCTTGGCGCGGCGTCGGCCGAGGGCCCCCGCGAGGGCCGTGGTGAGGGCCCGGCTGACCAAGATGCACGTGACCGCCCCCAGCGGGACGGCGATCAGGGCGCCGACGAGCCCGGCGGCCGTGCCGCTCCACGCCACGACGAGCCCGAGGCCGATCAGGACGAGCGCCAGTCCCGGCGCCCCGATGAAGGAGCCGGCCACGAGCCCCGGCACCATCTGTCGGGCGCGGACGGGCAGCAGGGCGAAGCGCGCCGGGTCGAGGGTCTCGTCGACACCGAAGAACACCAGGGGCAACAGCAGCCAGCACACGGTGAGAAAGGCGAGCAATGGCACGGTGATCGCGGCGACCGTGGCCGGGTCGCCCTGGCGCAGGAAGACCAGGCCCACGACGGCGGGCAGCGTCATCCCGAGGGCAAAGAGGTAGGCCAGCACCATCCCGAACGCGGCGGCCCCGCTGCGCCGGAAGCTGCGGGCCAGCAGCGTCAGTTTGAGACGGACGAAGAGCGCAACCACTCCAGGCCCCCTCCTTCGTGCCCGGCCTTCGCGCCGACGAGCTGCAGGAAGCGCTGCTGCAGCGGCATCCCGCCGCGCACCTGCTCGGTGGGGCCGACGGCGAGCACGTGGCCCCCGGCGATGACCCCGACGCCGTCGCAGAGTTGCTCGACGAGCTCCATGACGTGGCTCGACATGACGACGGTGCCGCCGGCGTGGACGTAGCCGCGCAGGATGTCCCGGATGCTCTCCCCGGAGACGGGGTCGACGGCCTCGAACGGCTCGTCCAGCACGAGGAGGCCGGGGGCGTGCAGCAGGGCGCACGCCAGCGAGATCTTCTTCGTCATGCCCGCGGAGTAGTCGGCGACGACCGTGTCGCCGTCGCCGGTCAGGCCGAGCGCCTCCAGGAGCTCCCGACTGCGCCGGTCCACCTCGCCGGGGTCCATGCCCCGCAGGAGTCCGACGTAGCGCAGGAGTTCCCGACCGCTCAGCCGGTCGAACAGGCGCATCCCGTCCGGCATCACGCCCATCCGCGCCTTGGCCGCCGCCGGATCGGACCACACGTCGTGGCCGAGGACAGCCGCCGTCCCGAAGTCCGGCCGGAGCAGCCCCGTGGCCATGGACAGCGTCGTGGTCTTGCCTGCCCCGTTCGGGCCGACGAGGCCGAACAGCACGCCCCGCGGCACCGTGAGGGACAGGTTGTCGACGGCGATCTTGGTGCCGAACCGCTTCGACAACCCCGAAAGGACGAGGGCTTCGGTCATGTCCCCCAGTCAACACCGGGGCGGGCGGGCGAGGCGCCCGACCCGCTCAGCGCAGCCGGTAGGCGTCCAGCGCGAGGGTCGACTGGCCCAGCGCCGGGTTGGGCAGGGCGACGATCGCGACCTTGTGGCTGCCCGCCGGTACGACGAGGCGCGCGAGCACCTGGCCGTAGTTGTTGGTCCAGCCCGCTCGGTTGCTGGTGAAGTCCCCCGCGGGCTTGCCGTCGAGGTAGATCCGCCCCGGGGCCCCGCCCGGGAAGGCCGTCCCCAGGATCTCCATGGTCCGGCCGCCCTGCACCGTCGTGGTCCAGCTCGCCCCACTGGTGTAGGTCACCAGCGCCGTGCCGAACAGATAGCCGGTGGCCTTGACGTCGTACCAGCCGTACGGACCGGTGCGCGACAGCTGCCCGGTGGCTCCGCTGATGTCGACCGTCGTCGGACTGGTCGTGGTCGGCGGGGTCGTGGTGGGCGGTCGCGTCGTGGTCGTGGACGTCGGCGTGGGAGCGGACGTGTTCGTGGTCGGGTTCGCGACCGGCTTGCCGGCCGTGACGCCGACCGTCGCGGTGGTGTCGTTCTGCGCGGTCACCCGCACCGTGACCCCCCCGCCGTAGCTGGTGAAGCTTCCCCCGACGCCGAGGCCCCAGGTGTAGTCCGTCGCCGAGCCCGTCGGGCTGGCATCCAGCGCGAGGGAGGGCTTCGCCGCACCGGAGGCGTTGGTGTCCTCCCGCAGGATGCGGACGCCGCCGATCATGGGTGCATAGAGCAGGTAGTCCCGACCGGACCGCGCGCGGTACTCCACGAAGTAGGCGATGCCGGTGTTCGGGTCGATGACGCGTACGGCGCGGGTGCCCTTGACCTGCGACACGGCGTTCAGCGTCACGGTTGCGGTCCCGGAGGTCACCTGAGTCACGGCGGCCGAGGGCAGGAGTCCGGTGCGGTAGCCCTGTGGCGTCGACAGCGACCCGGCGTTGTTCGGCGCCGACGCGGCCATGACGTCCCAGGGGTCGCCGTAGTCCTTGACCTGGCACCCGGCGGCGCCGAGCGCCCCCAGCGAGGCATCCCCGACAGTGGAGCAGAGCAGCCGCTCGGCGTGCGCGAGGCCCAGGTTGTGGCCCAGCTCGTGCGCGAGCACCGGCCAGTTGGTGTCCGAGACGTAGACGTAGCCGCCGCTGTTCGGCGACGCACCGATGCTGCCCAGGCCGTAGGAGCAGCCCGACGAGGTCGCGGCCCGGGGCAGGATCATGACCAGGTGCTGGTCGGTGCCGGTGCGGAAATTCGTCCGGCGGGCGGCTTCCTGCCACATGCCCCAATAGTCCGAGCAACCGGCGGCGAGGTTCATCGGCGCGGACACCGACGCGGTCGTGAAGCGGACGGTGCCGCCGGACTGCTCCGACCAGTACTTGTCCGCGGCGTCGACCTGGGCACGGGCCTGCGCCTCGGTGGCGGCGGTTCCGGTCACCCCGGACGGGACGACGAGGGCGACGGTGACGCCGTGGGTCGAGGCGCTGACGACGCCCGACACCTGAGGCGGGGCGACGACGGTCGTGGCGCTGGCCACGCCCGACGTACCGGTCGTGGTCGAGCCGCCCGGCGTGAAGCCGCGCTCGGCGGCGGCGTCGGCGCGAGCGATGCCGCGTCGATCGACGGTCACGCGCACGGTGGAGCCAGGGGCGACGTTGCGCACATTGTCGGCGGGGACGGGCACGAACGAGCCGTCGGCAACCTGCACCCGGCTGTCGGGGGCGGGTCCGTCGACGACCGTCACGAGGGTTCCCGTGAGGTCGCTGCTGCCGCCGGAGACGGCCTGGGCCGGCGTCGCCGCCAGCACGGCTAACGACATGCTGAGCAGGATCGCGCGGGGCGCCTGCGGGCAATGCGGGGCACGAAACATCCGTGTGAACCTCTTCCCATCCGTGGGGTGTGACGGCCTTCCCTGGCCGTCGGGCGTGCGGTGAGGTGACTCGCTAGACGGAATCGACCGCGCGGGTGCTTCGCCCAAGGTCTCCGGGCAGCCCGGATGTCCGGAACTGAGCTAACGACCTGGACGGCCGTCGAATGGCGTTGCCACGGGTGGCAAATCGGACATGACCGTCGACATGTGTGACGAGGATCACACCTCGTCCGGCGGGTCCTGCAGCAGAACGAGTGCCGAGGTGTCGTCGGGGAAGCTGGCCCAGGGACCGTCGTGCACGAGCACGCCGACCCCGGCCGGGGGCCACTCGGCCAGTCGCCGGCGCAGGGTCTCGGCCTCCAGTCCGGTGTGGTCCACGACCTCACCGGCAGTCAGCGGGACCCCCGGCGCGTGTCCGATCACCATCAGGGTTCGCACGTCGTCGGGCACCTCGTGAATGGAGTCCAGGACGTCCTCGACGTCGGCGTCGTAGAGCCCCGGGTCGCCCCAGACGTCCTGGACCCGCAGGCCACCGCGACGGAGTTCCTCGCACGTCTGGACGGTCCGAACGGCCGGCGAACACACGGCGAGATCCGGACGGACCCCCTCGCGGGCCAGTCGGGCACCCACGGCCTGCGCCACGCGCCGGCCGGACTTCGTCAGCTCCCGCTCCCGGTCGCCGCCCTGCGAGCGGTTCTTGGCCTGCGCATGGCGCACCAGCACGAGCACGCGGGGGCTGTCCGACATGCCCCCATCATCCCCCGGCGACGCCCAGGGACTCCATCAGCAGGGCGCGCACCTTCGCCGCGTCGGCCTGGCCCTTCATCTCCTTCATCACCTGGCCGATGAGCGCGCCCGCCGCCTGCACCTTGCCGCCGCGGATCTTCTCCGCGACGTCCGGGTTGCGGGCGATGACCGCGTCTACCGCCGCCTGCAGGGCGCCGGAGTCCGAGACGAGCTGCAGGCCGCGGGCGTCGGCCACCTGCGTCGGCGTACCCTCTCCCGCCAGTACGCCCTCGAGAACCTGCTTGGCCATCGTGTCGTTCAGCCGGCCTGAGGACAGGAGGGCGTCGAGCTCCCCGACCTGCGCCGGCGTGATCGGCATCTCCTCGAGCTCGACCGAGTCGGCGTTGGCGCGGCGGGCGATCTCCCCCACCCACCACTTCTTCGCCGCGGCAGGGCTCGCACCGGCCGCGACCGTCGCGTCGATGAGGTCGACGGCCGCGGACCCGAGCACGTCGCGCATCTCCAGGTCGGTGAACCCCCACGCGGCCTGCAGCCGCCGCACCCGCTGGTCCGGCGGCTCGGGCAGCGTCGCCCGCAGCTCTTCGACGCGCTCGCGGCTCGGCGCGATGGGCACGAGGTCGGGCTCGGGGAAGTAGCGGTAGTCGTCCGCGTCCGACTTGGGCCGGCCGGCGGTGGTGACGCCGGTGTCCTCGTGCCAGTGCCGGGTCTCCTGGGTGATGGTCCCTCCCGCGGCCAGGACGGCGGCCTGGCGACGGATCTCGTAACGGCACGCCGCCTCGACGCTGCGCAGGCTGTTGACGTTCTTGGTTTCGGTGCGGGTGCCGAACGGTACGGCGAGCTGGGCGGCGCTGCGCCGATCGGCGGCGGGGCCCGACGTCGCGGCGCGCGGCCGCAGCGACAGGTTGACGTCGCAGCGCATGGAGCCCTGCTCCATCCGCGCGTCGGACACCTTGAGCGCGCGCATCAACTCGCGGAGCGCGCCGACGTAGGCCCGGGCCACGTCCGGAGCGCGCTCGCCCGCGCCGACCAGCGGCTTGGTGACGATCTCGATGAGCGGGATCCCCGCCCGGTTGTAGTCGATCAGTGACGAGTCGGCGCCACTGATGCGACTGATGCGGCCGCCGCTGGCAACGTGGGTCAGCTTGCCGGCGTCCTCCTCCATGTGGGCGCGCTCGATCTCCACCCGGTAGACGAACGGATCGCTCTCGGTGGAGCCGTCCGGGCCGACGGAGCCCGGCACCTCGACGTCCAGGTGGCCGCCGTAGGCGATCGGCTCGTCGTACTGGCTGGTCTGGAAGTTCTTCGTCATGTCTGGATAGAAGTAGTTCTTCCGCGCGAAGCGGCACCACTGCGCGATCTCGCAGTTCAGCGCGAGGCCGATCCGGATGGCCGACTCGACCGCGGCGCCGTTGACGACCGGCAAGGCCCCGGGCAGCCCGAGGCAGACCGGGCAGGTCTGGGTGTTGGGGTCGGCGCCGAAGTCGGTCGGGCAGGCGCAGAACATCTTGGTGCGTGTCGAGAGTTCGACGTGCACCTCCAGGCCCAGCACGGGGTCGTACGCCGCAAGCGCCTCGTCGTACATCGCGAGGAGCTTGTTGTCGATGGGTGTGCTCACAGGAACCCCTTCCTCTGCAGGGCAACGCGGATCTGCGCCTCGACGTCCTGAAAACTGGGCGTCTCCCGGAGGGCAGCGAGATCGACCGTCGCCCCCAGCGGTTCGTAGATGACACCCAACGGGTTCGCGGACCGACGCCGACGACGACCAGATGGCGCACCTCGAACGATGGTTGCCAGCTCGGCCTTCGGATCCGGAATCGTATGCACGCGCCTTGGCGGCTGAGAGATGGTCACGCTCCCCGGACTCAGCCCCAACACCGCCTCCACGGCGGCGGTATCCGCCAACATCCAGGCTTCCGTTTCTCGCACGGGGATGGCGCCTACGACAGCCATGCCCGGAGTCGGCCCGGCCACACCCACGGCGATCGAGTCCACGATGGTCCGGCGCGGACGGTCGGGATCACCGGCTCCGTCAGCGTGCACGAACAGGACGTCTGCAAAAACCTCACCGCGGGCGAACCTCTGGATCACACTCGCTGGCTGGTTGCCCAGTCGCCCCGTCCGATCCAGGTAGACCGGGATCACCGCACCAACGTCGATCGCCTCTTCGACACCTTGGAGCAGCAATTCCTCGACGGTTCGCCGCAGCACCTCAGCGAGAAACCGCGCGTCTGTCGGTCCTTCACAGGCCAGTGCGAGCGCGACATATCTCACGGCGCCTGCTCCAGGAGCGCCGCCGCTTCGTATCGGTGGATCTCCTGCGGTGCAGTGATCTCATGGAGGTCGAGACCCCTGGTGGCTTCCGCGTCCCGGGAGACCTTGCGGACCCGGGTGACGCGACTGCGGACCCGACCCGACGGGCTCGGCTCGATCCGCGTCGACGAGTCCATGACCGCGATCTGACTATCGTCCAGCGCGGATAGCACGACCGGTGAATGACTGTTGACGATGACCTGGGTCAGGCCTTCGGCGTCATCGAGATCGGCGGATCCAGGGTCGATCGTCAGGTCGCGCAGATAGCGGATCAGTGTCCGCAGCCGGAGCGGGTGGACGCCGTTCTCAGGCTCCTCAAAGCAAACGAGTCCGTGGTATTTCGGGTCGTAGAGGGCAGCGAGAAGGGCGAGTATTCGCAACGTCCCGTCGCTCGCGACCGTAGCGAGATACCGTCCGTCATCTACGCCGTGGACGACGATCTCCCACCGTCGCGTCTGCTCGTTTTCCCGGACCTCGATGCCCCGAACGCTGTCGATGAGTGACGCCAGGTCCGTCGAGATGTCGGCCAGTCGCCCCTTGGGTTGCTCAGGTGTAGTGGTCTCAGCCTGGATGCGGTGGAGCACACGGGCGAGGTTGGAACCGCTCGGCGTCAACCGCTCCTCGTCGTACTTCTCCCCCGGCAGCCGCAGCGCGATCGGGTCCAGCTGAAGGAAGCGCCAGTTGACGATCTCCTCACGGAGGGCGTAGAGGTGCCGAAAGTCGGCGGAATTCATGGAGGACAACACCGTGGCCTCGGCGGCCTCCGCGGGCCTCGCCCGGCCCTGGACGCCGTCCTGTCGCGTCTGGAACGCCCTCCCGCGACCCTCACCGACCGTCTCCAGGAAGGCTTGCCGGCGCCGCCCGTCTTTGATGAACGTCTCGATGAACTCCGCGCTCGGCTTCGTCGAGTCACGCCAGCGATCATGGGACCTCCGGAGGGGCACCACCTCCTCGTGTGTCACGAACAGGCGCACATTGCCCTCGTCATCCGCCCGCTTCTCGACCGTGAGCTCATACCGCAAACGCGTCTGTGTCAGCTCCACCTCGGTTCCCCAAGGATCACGGACGCGTGGCGCGAGCAGCACCTCGACGGCCATCGAGATGACATCGACCGAGGTCCCGTCGCCACGGCGTCGGAACAGGTCGCCGACATCCCCCCGGGCCTGTTGCACTGCCGTGGTCAGGCTCGACTGCGTCGCCCGCTGGAGGAATTGCAGCGCGTCGAAGAAGTTGGACTTCCCGCTGGCGTTCGGGCCGATCACCGCGAGAAAAGGCGGCATGTCGAGTTCGAAGGCGTCGAATGTCTTGAAGCCCGAGATCTCGATTCGGGTGAGCACCTAGTTCCCCCGTTCAACCGTGATGACAGGCGCCGCCGCGGCGTCGATCGCCGGGATGCGGTCGAGCAGCGGGCCGCCCCAGGCGGCGACCAGCTCGCGTTCCACTGCGGCGGCCACCGCATAGAGCCGGTCGTCGGCCATGGCCGGGGCGAGCACCTGCAGGCCGACGGGCATCGCGTCCTCGTCGGCGAGCCCGATCGGCACGGAGATGCCGGGCAGCCCGGCGAGATTGGACGGGATCGTGGCGACGTCGCCGAGGTACATGGCGAGCGGATCGTCGGTCTTGGCGCCCCGCTCCCACGCCGTGGTGGGGGTGGTGGGGCTGATCAACACGTCCACGCGCTCGAAGGCGGCGGCGAAGTCCTGCGCGATGAGGGTGCGGACCTTCTGGGCCTGCCCGTAGTAGGCGTCGTAGTAGCCGCTGGACAGGGCGTAGGTGCCGAGGATGACGCGGCGCTTGACCTCCTCGCCGAACCCGCGCCCGCGGGAGGCCGCCGTCACCTGTTCCGCGCTCGGGGCGGCGACGCCGTCCGGACCGACCTGTACGCCGTAGCGCATGGCGTCGTACCGGGCCAGGTTGCTACTCGCCTCGCTGGGCATGATCAGGTAATAGGCGCCCAGGGCGTAGTCCAGGTGCGGGCAGTCGACCTCGACCACGTCCGCGCCGAGCCCGGTCAGCAGCGCCACCGCCTCCTCGAAGCGCGCGCGCACTCCGGGCTGGTAGCCCTCGCCGCCCAGCTGGCGGATCACCCCGATGCGCAGACCGGACACGTCCGCGCCGCGGGCGGCCGCCACCACCGGCGGGACGGGGGCGTCGATGCTCGTCGAGTCCCTCGGGTCGTGCCCCGCGAGCACCTCGTGCAGCAGCGCCGTGTCGAGCACCGTCCGTCCGCAGGGGCCGATCTGGTCCAGCGAACTGGCCAGCGCGATCACGCCGTACCGGGAGACGCCGCCGTATGTGGGCTTCGCCCCGACGGTGCCGGTGAACGCGGCCGGCTGGCGGATCGAGCCGCCGGTGTCGGAGCCGACGGCGACGGGCGCGGCGAAGGCCGCCAGCGCCGCCGCGCTCCCACCCCCCGAGCCGCCGGGCACCCGGGCCAGGTCCCACGGGTTGGCGGTGGGCCCGTAGCCGGAGTGCTCGGTCGAGGACCCCATCGCGAACTCGTCCATGTTCGTCTTGCCGAGGATCGGCATGCGGGCGGCGCGCAGTCGGCTGACCACGGTCGCGTCGTACGGCGGCAGCCAGCCCTCCAGGATCCGCGATCCCGCCGTCGTCGGTTGGCCTTTGGTGCACGCGACGTCCTTGACCGCGACGGGAACCCCCGCCAGGGTCGCCAGCGGCTCGCCGGCCGCCCGCGCCGCGTCCGCCTGTGCCGCCGCGGCCAGCGCCTCGTCAACGTTGCGGTGCAGGTAGGCATGGACGGCGTCGTCCACCTCGGCCATCCGGTCGAGGTGGGCCCGGGTCACCTCCACCGATGTCACCTCGCCGGACACGAGCAGGTCGGCGAGCTGGGCAGCGGTCAGCCGGGTCAGTTCGGGGCTGGTCACGGGGGGCTTCACTCCTCGGTCAGGATGCGCGGCACCGCGAATCGGCCCTCATCGGCCTCGGGCGCGGCGGCCAGGGCCTCGTCCTGGGTGAGCCCCGGGGCCGGGACGTCCGCGCGGTAGACATCCGTCAGGGGCAGCGGGTGGGACATGCCGGGGACGTCGACGTCGGCGAGCTCGCCGACCTTGGCGAAGGCCTCGAGGATCACCGCCAGCTCGCCGGCCATCGCGTCCAACTCGGGCTCCGACAGATCGATCCGGGCCAGCATCGCCAGGTGCGCGACCTGTTCGCGGGAGATCGTGGACATGGCCGCCAGTCTAGGAGACACCCGGGATGCCCCCGGCGCAGCCGCCGAGCACCCGGCCCGGCGGCCGAGCACCCGGCCCAGCCCCCGGTTACCCGGCGCGAACCGCCCCCTCGGCGATGACCAGGTCCTGCCAGGCCATGCCGACCGTCTTGACCACGTTCGGTCGGTCCGTGGCGCGGGCCACCCGCCCCCGCACGAGGTCGCGCAGGGAGCGAAGATCCGACGCCTCCAGAGCGCCGTGGTCGATCGCCATGATCACGTCGCCGGCCTCGCGCAGCGCCGTTGCGACGTCCTCGACGATCACCAGGGACCGGCCGAGCAGGGCCTCGTCGAGCTCGCGCCGGTCCGGCTCGTGGGAGCCGATCGCGACGACGCAGGCCCCGTCGGCGACCCAGTCCCCGTCGATGACGGGCGTCGCGGAGGAGGTGGCGCAGACGACGAGGCCCGCCCGGCGTACGGCGGCCTCGGTCGCCCCCCGATCCGTGGCGACGTCGCAGGCCAACCCCAGCCCGGCGACCTGCCGCGCGCAGGCGTGGGCGGCGTCCCGGTTCCGGCCGACCACGGTGACGTGCTCGATCGAGCGGATCTCCGCCATCGCCTCCGCGTGCCCGACGGCCTGCGGGCCGGACCCGACGAGCACGAGCTCGGTCACCCGTTCCGGGGCGAGGACGTCCGCTGCCAGGGCGGACGTGGCGGGCGTGCGCAGCGCCGTGAGGGCGGTGCCGTCGAGCAGCACCGACGGCGTGAGTGTTTCGGCGTCCATGAAGACGTACCAGGCCTGAATCCGGGGCAGCCCCCGGCCGGGGTTGGCGGGGGCCACCGAGAGGACCTTCACCCCGACGGAGTCGGCGGTGGCCGACGGCATGATGAGCAGCTGGCCCCGCCCCGCCGCCGGAGTGCTGCGGGGCGGATCCGCCGCGGGGTCCAGGCCGCTCTCGAGCGCGGCACGCAGCAGCCGGCGCGCCTGGTCGGGCGAGACGCGCCGGCGGACCTCCTCGGCGTCCAGCCAGCGGGGTGCGCTGGGCACCGCGGCCGTCAGTGTGCCGACGTGGTGCTGGCCGCCGGGCCGGACGTCGCCGCCGGCTCGGGCATCCCCGAGCTGTGGTGGCTCACGATGAGCCACTGCCCGTTCTCCCAGTGGTAGGTGAAGGTGTAGCGCGCGGGGACGGTCTTGCCGGTGGCGCGATAGGTGAACGTGTAGAGGCCACTGTCCACCGCCATGTTGCAGCCCAGCGTGATGTCGGAGACGTTGATGACCCCGCTCGGCTTGTTCGCGAGGAAGTGCACGAAGTAGTCGCGCTTGGCCGCGGCGGTGGTGCGGACCTGGTTGGAGACCGTCGGCACGAGGATGGAGTCCGGGGCGTAGTTCTCCACCACGCGGTCGGGGTCGCCGCTGGCCGCGTCGTCATTCCAGCGCTGGAACAGCGCGGCGATCTCGCCCTCGGTCACCGGTTGGCAGGTGGCGGTGCTGCCCGCGGTGATGGCGGTGGTGGTGGGGGCCGCGCCGCTCGTGCCGCCGGTGGCGCTGGTGCCGGTCGTGCTCGGCGCCGAGGACGAGGTGGTCCCGCTCGTCGCGGAGGTGGTCGCCGAGGTCGTCGCGGGAGAGGAGGTGCTGGTCCCCGCCGGGGAGATCGTTGGGGCGCTGGTGGAGCAGGCGGTGAGCGCGGCGCCCAGCGGCAGCAGCACGAGGGCGATGACGGGCTTCTTCATGGAGGTCGCTCCTGGGCAGGGCGATTCGACGGAGGCGAATCGGACGGTTCGGCGGGAGGGCACGGGCGGAGGGTGCAGCGGAGCCTATCCAGTTCCCGGCCGGCTACCGGGGGGTCGAGCAGACTGGGGTGGTGCCTCCCCTCGAAATCCCGTGGCCGGCGCAGCCCCCGGCGTACGGTCGCGTGCTCCTTTGCCCCTACGACCCGGCGTACGAGGCCGGTGACCTCGCGATGCTGCGCGACCTGGCCACCGACCCGTACGTCCCGCAGAAGGGGACGCTCCCGCCGGGCGCCGACGAGGAGCAGGCCCGCGCGTACGTCGAGCGGCAGCGCGGCCGCGACCGCGAGGGGCGCGGGCTCATGTTCGTCGTTGCCGATCAGAACGACCCGGCACGGGCGCTGGGCTTCGCGGCCCTGTGGGCCAAGGCGCTGGGTGAGGGGCGCGCGAACATCGGGTACGCCGTCGCACCGCGCCACCGGGGCCAGGGCCTGGCCGCCGACGCCATCGCCGCCCTGCTCGGTTTCGCGTGGACGATCCCCGTGATCCACCGGGTGGAGGCCTACGTTGAGCCGTGGAATGCCGCGTCGTGGCGCAGCTGCGAGCGCGCCGGGTTGGCCCGCGAGGGACTGCTGCGCAGCCACCAGGAGATCGGCGGGAGTCGCCGGGACATGCTGCTCTACGCGGCGATCCGGCCCTGACCGGCGGCTCGGGCGCCGCGGCGGGCCGCCGAGCCGGCCCACATCGCCAGGACCACGAGGGTGGCCAGCCCGGCCACGGCGTAGGCGTCGGTGAGGAGCTTGCCGAGCGGCCCCACGGCGTACTCCTGGTCGTCCCGATGCGGGAACCACCAGATCACGCGGCTGTACGCGGCCGCCGCCCACAGGAGCGCCACGCCGGCCACGGCGCGCACCGGCCCCGCAGGCCCCGGCCCGGCGCGCAGCGACCCAGCGCGCTCTCCGTTCCACACGCGGCGGCGGACCACGACCGCCCCGGCCCAGACGAGGAAGGCCCAGATCCACACCCAGTGGTGGCTCCACGAGACCGGCGAGACGAGCAGGCCCGCGAACGCGCAGGCCAGCAGCGCGGCGACGGGGTCACCGTGGGGACCGAGCCGCCCGAGCACGTACGCCGTCGAGGCCAGCACGGCGAGCACGAGCACGCCCCACAGCGCCGTCGAACCCCCCTCGCCCACCGCGCGCCACACGGCGCCGTTGAGGGACTGGTTGCCGGAGAAGGCCACCCCGCCGACCCGCCTGGGGTCGCGCATCGCGGTCGTCCAGAACTCCCAGGACGAGTGCGGCCACACGAGGAAGCCGAGGCCGACGCCCACGACGAAGGCCGCGGCGGTCCTCCCCAAGGAGGCCCAGTCTCGGCGAAACAGCAGGACCAGCACGAAGATCCCGGGCGTCAGCTTGATGATGGTGGCCAGCCCGATGAGGGCCCCGCGCCAGCGCCGGGCGCGGGGGCCCGCGAGACCGAGCACGTCCTCGGCGATGATCCAGGCCAGCACGAGGTTGACCTGACCGAACGACAGCGTGGCCCAGACGGGTTCCAGGGCGGCCGCGAGTGGCAGGACGAGCAGCGCCCAGGATGCGTACGCCGGGGCCGCGGCCCGCAGCAGCAGCACCGTGAGCCGGTAGAGCGCGGCCAGCGACGCGACGCACATGACCGCGCTCGCCACCAGGTCCGGCATCGCCGCAAGCGGCGCGAACAGGAAGATCGCGAGCGGCGGGTAGGTGAACGGGAGCAGCCCGTACGGGGTGTCGTAGATGTGATCGCGCCCGTCGAACGCCTGCTGGGCGCTGCGCCGATAGACCTCGAGATCGGTGGGGAGTCCGGTCGCGGTGAAGTACGCGACCACGCCGAGCGCACCGAGCAGAACGACCAGGCTGCCCAGACGGAACCGTTGGTCCTGACGACGCATGAGCGTCATTCTGGCACCGGCGAACCCGGCAGGGCGCCCGGCCCACCTGCGAGGAGTGCCACGAACTGCTCCTCGGTCAGGATCGGCACCCCGAGCTGCTCGGCCTTGTCGGCCTTGGTCCCGGCATTCTCCCCCACCACCACGTAGTCGGTCTTCTTGCTCACCGACCCGGCGGCCTTCCCGCCGCGGGCGAGGATGGCCTCCTTGGACTCGTCGCGCGAGAAGCCCTGCAGCGAGCCGGTGACGACCACGGTGAGCCCGGCCAGGGTCTGTTCGAGGGAGGCGTCGCGCTCGTCGGCCATCCGCACCCCCGCGGCCGCCCAGCGGTCCACGATCTCGCGGTGCCAGTCGACGTCGAACCACTCCAGGACCGCGTCGGCGATGACCGGGCCGACGCCCTCGACAGCGGCCAGCTCCTCACGCGTCGCCGCCCGGACGGCGGTCATCGAGCCGAAGTGCGCGGCGAGGGCGCGGGCGGCGGTCGGCCCGACGTGGCGGATCGACAGCGCGACGAGGACGCGCCAGAGTGGCTGGGTTTTCGCGCTGGCCAGGTTGGCCACGAGGCGTGCGCCATTGGCCGAGAGCACCCGCCCGTCGAGGACGCCCGGCTCGGGCACCGCGTCCGGGTCGGCGAGTTCGGTCTTCTTCGCGGCGCGCGTGTAGAGCGGCACCCGCGCGATGTCCGCCGGGGTCAGCTCGAACAGGCCCGCCTCGTCGGTCAGCACCCCGGCTTCCAGGAGCGCGATGGCGCCCTCCCAGCCGAGGGCCTCGATGTCGAACCCCCCGCGCCCGGCCAACCCGAAGACCCGTTCGCGCAGCTGGCTGGGGCACGAGCGGGCGTTGGGGCAGCGGATGTCCTTGTCGCCCTCCTTCTCATACGCCAGCTCCGCCCCGCAGGACGGGCAGTGCGTCGGCATGACGAACGGCCGCTGCGTCCCGTCGCGCAGGTCCACGACGGGCCCGACGATCTCGGGGATGACGTCGCCGGCCTTGCGCAGCACGACGGAGTCCCCGACGAGGACGCCTTTGCGCTCCACCTCGAAGGCGTTGTGCAGGGTCGCCATGGACACGGTCGAACCGGACACCTTGACGGGCTCCATCACGCCGTACGGCGTGACGCGTCCCGTTCGCCCGACGTTGACGCGGATGTCGAGGAGCTTGGTGGTGACCTCCTCGGGCGGGTACTTGTACGCGATCGCCCACCGCGGGGCTCGCGAGGTCGACCCGAGCCGCCGCTGGACGGCGACCTCGTCCACCTTGACCACCAGGCCGTCCAGCTCGTGCTCGACGGAGTGCCGATGCTCGCCGAAGTAGTCGATGCGCGCCTGCACCGCGGCCATGTCGTCGAGCACCTGGACGGCGTCGCTGGTGGGCAGGCCCCAGGCGGCGAACGCGGCGTAGGCCTCGCTCTGCCGCGCCACCTCGAACCCGCGCCGGGCCCCGATGCCGTGCACGAGCATCCGCAGCGGCCGCGTCGCGGTGACCCGGGGGTCCTTCTGGCGCAGCGACCCGGAGGCGGCGTTGCGCGGGTTCGCGAACGGCGGTCGCCCCGCCGCCACCAGGGACTCGTTGAGCTGCGCGAACGCGGCGACCGGGAAGAAGATCTCGCCGCGGATCTCGATCAGCTCGGGCACCGGGTGCTCTTCGGAGGCGGCGAGCTGGTGCGGGATGCCGTCGATGGTGCGGACGTTCATCGTGACGTCCTCGCCGGTGCGGCCGTCGCCGCGGGTGAGGGCGCGGACGAGGCGGCCGTCCTCGTAGAGCAGGTTGATGGCCAGGCCGTCGATCTTCAGCTCGGTCAGCCAGTGCAGCTCCGCCCCGCCGGCGCCGCGCTCGACGCGCTCGGCCCACTCCGTCAACTCGGCCGGGCTGAACACGTTATCCAGACTCATCATCCGCTCGACGTGGTCGACGGCGGCGAAGTCGGTGGAGAACGTGCCCCCGACCGTCTGGGTCGGGCTGTCCGGGGTGCGCAGGTCGGGGTAGCGCTCCTCCAGGGCCTCCAGTCGGCGCAGCAGGGCGTCGTACTCCCCGTCGGCGATCGTGGGCGATTGCCGCACGTAGTAGGCGAACTGGTGGGCGCGAATCTCCTCGGCCAGCTCGGCCCACTCGTGCCGCGAAGCGTCGGGCGCCTCCTGCGGCGCGGCCTCGCCGGTGGCCGCGGCGCGGGACTCGGGGGGCGGTGCCACCGGGAGCTCGTCGCCGTCGGGGGCGCTGGCGGGAGGGCGGGTCGCGGTCACGGGCCCATCCTGCCGCACCCCACCGACAGCCCCCGGCAACCGCCCGTGCCTGCCCGGAATGCGCGTCCGGGTAAAGCCTTACGGCACGACCTCACCGTCTCGACATGCGCTGTAATGTACAAATCAGCGCAGCACCTCCTATGCTGCAACCATGACAGAGATGACCGTGAGCCACGCCCGGGCCCGCTTAGCCGACGTGGTGGACGCCGCTCGGGTCGGCCACGCCCCCGTGTACCTCACCCGACGCGGCCACCGCATCGCGGCCGTCATCGACGCGGACGACCTCGACCGCCTGATCGCGGCCGCGGAAGACCTCGCCGACCTCCTCGCGGCCCGTGACGCGCGTGCGGAGATGGCGACCGGAGAACTTGCCATCCCGTGGGACCAGGTCAAGTCCGACCTCGGGTTGGCATGACCTATCGGGTCGACATCGCCCCCGCTGCGGCTCGCCAGCTGCGCAAGCTGGACCCACCGGCGCGACGTCGAATTCAGGCGGCGATTGAGATCCTGGCCGCCGAGCCCCGTCCCGCGGGGGCGACGAAGCTGGTCGGTGGGTCCGGGGAGTGGCGGGTCCGGACCGGGACATACCGCATCGTCTACGAGATCCACGACAACGTGCTCGTCATCCTGGTCATCGCCATAGGCCACCGACGCGACATCTACCAGCGGCGCTGACCGAGCATCGTGCCCGCCCGGACTCGCCTCGGGCGTCCAGGGCGCGCGCAGGGCGGGGCGATAGGGTGGGGCCCGACATCGCCACGACCAGGGGTTACCACCACATGTGCGGCATCTGCGGCTTCATCGACCCGGCCACGACGTACGACCGGGAGCAGGTGATCCGCACCCAAGCCGCGCGGATCACGCACCGAGGGCCCGACGATGACGGCTTCCACATCGACGGCGACGTTCACCTGGGCTTCCGCCGGCTGTCGATCATCGACCTGGCCGAAGGCCACCAGCCGCTCTTCAACGAGGACGGCACGAAGGTCATCACCTTCAACGGCGAGATCTACAACTACCAGTCCGTGCGCGAGCGGCTGACCGGGCGCGGGCACCGATTCCGCACGGCCAGCGACACCGAGGTGCTGCTCCACTCGTACGACGAGTACGGCGCCGGCATGTTCGACCACCTGCGCGGCATGTTCGCGTTCGCGATCTGGGACTCCCGCGAGCGCGAACTTTGTCTCGCACGGGACTTCTTCGGGATCAAGCCGCTCTACTACGCGCCGCTGAAGGATGGCTTCGCATGGGCGAGCGAGATCAAGTGCTTGCTGGAGAACCCGGCCGTACGTCGTGAGCTGAACCCGCAGGCGCTCGCGAGTTACTTGAGCTTCCAGTACAACCCGCTCGACGAGACGATGTTCGCCGGCATCTACAAGCTGCCCCCGGCGCACTACCTGCGCTGGAAGGACGGCCGCTGGGAGATCAAGCGCTACTGGGCCGCCGAGTTCCACCCCGAGGAGGGGCGGACGTTCGAGGACCACGTCGAGGAGCTGTCGGCGGTCCTGGAGGACTCGGTCAAGGCACACATGATCGCCGACGTCGAGGTGGGCTCGTTCCTGTCCTCCGGCGTCGACAGCTCCTTCGTGGCGGCGAGCTTCGGCGGGCAGCGCACCTTCACGGTCGGCTTCGACAACGCCGGGTACAACGAGATCGACGCCGCGCTAGCCCTGGCCGCGGACATCGGCGTGGAGTCGCACAGCAAGGTCATCACGCCGACCGAGTACTGGGACGCCCTGTCCGACATCCAGTGGCACATGGACGAGCCACTGGCCGACCCCGCGTGCGTGCCGCTGTATTTCGTCTCCAAGGTCGCCCGCGAGCACGTCAAGGTCGTGCTCTCCGGGGAGGGCGCGGACGAGCTGTTCGGCGGCTATCAGATCTACAACGAGCCGCACGGGCTGCGGCACATCTCGCGGGTCCCCCGGACCGTACGTCGTGGGCTCGGCACCCTCGGGGACAAGCTGCCCAAGTTCTACGGTCAGGGCTACCTGCACCGGGGGGCGCTGGACCTGCAGGAACGCTTCATCGGCAATGCCTACCAGTTCCGCGCGGGCGACGTACGCGCCCTGATGAACGACGAGCTGGCGCACCCGATCCTGCCCGGCGACGTGACCGGGCCGTTCTATGCCCGCACGATCGGGCTCGACGACGCGACGCGGATGCAGCACCTCGACATCCACCTGTGGATGGTCGGCGACATCCTGCTCAAGGCCGACAAGATGAGCATGGCCAATTCGATCGAGGTGCGTGTGCCGTTCCTCGACAAGGAGGTCATGGCCGTCGCCGCGAAGATCCCGACGCGTTATCGGATGGACGGGACGCAGACCAAGACGGCGTTCCGAGCCGCGGCGGCGAAGAAGCTCCCCCGGGCCTATTACGAGCGGCCCAAGCTGGGCTTCCCGGTGCCGATCCGGGTGTGGCTCAAGGAGCAGCCGTGGAACGGCAGAGTCACCGAGGCGTTCGCCTCGGCGACCGCGCGGCAGTACTTCGACGTCGCCATGCTGCGCCGGCTCCTCGACGACCACGGCGCCGGGGTGGCCGACAACAGCCGGCTGATCTGGACAGTCTTCATCTTCCTGGTCTGGCACGAGCGGTACTTCGACGCCTGACCCGCGCCGCCGGCCCCGGACCCGACAAGGTTCGCCGCCGACACGGTGCCAGGGTCGGCGGCGCCCCGGCCGTGCTTACTCCTCGGACGCAGGTGAGGAGATCGTGAGCGGGTGGGCCAGCAGCGCGCGGCGATCCGTCCCCTCAAACACGACGATGGTCGCGGTGGACCACCTCGGCACGTGCCGGGTGAACTCGCCCGCCGGGCCCTCGTACTGATCGGTGCCCCCGTCCTTGAGGGTCCACGAGACGTACATGTGGTCCCCCGGGCGGGTGTTGGCGAGCTGGAAGGCGAAGTGGGCTCCGTTGCGGGTGGCGGCGATCTGCACCGCCTTGTCGTTGGACAGCTCGAGGCTCGCGACGGGCGCCCCACCCCGAAGGACCGTCACGGTCGCGGTGGTCCAGCCCGGCTGGTGGCCGCTGTCCCAGTACCCGAGTCCCAGCTCGGGATGCGGCCCCCGGTTGACGTTGAAGTGGGTGACCCCCAACGGATTGAGGACGGTGCGCCACACGACCTGCACGACATCCCCGCTGCGCAGACCCGTGAACGTGAACCCGAACATCCGCTGCTCAGCGAGGTTGTAGGACGTGATCGTCACCCCCGCCGCCGCCGCGGTCGTGACCGGCGTGGCCTCGGCCGGCATCGTCGGCAATCCCGCCGCCGCCGCCCGCGCCGCCTCATCCCGGGCGGCTCGGGCCCGGTCCTGCCCGGGCACCGAGGCCTGGGACGACGCGGCGGGCTTCGGCTCCGGCCGTGGATCACCCGACGCCGCGTGGGCCGTGCCGCCGGTCAGCGCGAGACCGAGCGCCGCGGCGGCGCCCAGGGTGAGGACACGAGTTGTCGCCATGACTACCCCTTTCCGGCCCACCTGGAGTGGCACCGGTGAATCTGCCAGGAGCCCGACGGCGGGCAGGGGCTCGGCCGGGGGCGTGACGTGCCACCGGCCACGTCGTACGACGTCGACGACGCACGGCAGGGGTATCGGGAAGGTCCTAGGTCGCCCCGCCAGGGACTGCGTCGACGTGAGCCCACGCCATCGCCTTCGAGCGCGACCGTTGCGGACGCGTGGTCAAGATTACGTCAGGTGACCGCCAAGGGAAAGAATAAAACCCCAGGTAGGACGCTCGCGCCAGACAAGATGCGCTCTGCCAGTGCCGATGTCATAAGGCGAGACGAACTGCTTGGCGCTGAGCCGCTAGGTGGCGCCGTCACCGCGCACGCCGTAGCCACCGCCGCCCTCTCCCGCCGCACTGGCGCCCTCTTTCCCCTACTGGCGCCCTTCTTGAAGCGGGGCGGCAGTAAGGGAAAGAGGGCGCCAGTGCAGACCAGTTAGCGGCGGGCGGCGGACGATCTCGGTCAGGCCGACCTCGCCTCGACCGACCGCTTCGCCCGACCGACCGGTTCGCTTGACCGACCGCTTCACTAGGGGCTGGCGGTCGGGGTGCTCCAGTCCGGCCACGTGGCCAGCTGGGTGTGCAGCGAGGGGGTCTTGCCCTGCGGGAACGTCACGTACCCCGAAGGGACAGGGCTCGATGAGCCGATGCAGGCGACGGGGTGTCGGGTCGTCTCCCCGGCGTACGGTGACGTCCAATGCACCGGGTAGCTCGGCGGAAGATGTCAAGCAGTCTGAGACACGTGTCGTTACGCGGTCTGTATGAGGGCCTCCGGTGAGGGTTGGTTGATCCAGGCGGCCTGGGGCAGTTTGGGTGCCTGGGGTCGGCGGTTGCCGAATCGGTGCGGGTGGGTGGCGTGGGCGGCGTCGAGGGTGGCCTGGCGCTGGGCGCGGATCTCGGCGGCGGTGCCGAAGTGGACCGACGCGGGGGTATGAAGTCCGATCCCGGAGTGTCGGTGCTCGTGGTTGTAGTAGGTGAAGAACGCCTCGCAGAACGTGCGGGCGTCGGCCAGAGAGCCGAACGCGTCGGGGAACACGGGGGCGTACTTCAAGGTCTTGAACGCCGACTCGCTGTAGGGGTTGTCGTTGCTGACCCGTGGTCGGGAGTGGGAGCGGTCCACGCCCAGGTCGAGCAGGAGCTGGGCGACGGGCTTGGAGGTCATCGAGGTGCCTCTGTCGGCGTGGACCGCGTCGGGGATGCCGTGCAGGCCGAATGCCTCCTCGAGCATGGTCTTGGCGATCTGCGAGTCCTCGCAGGCTTGGACGGTCCAGGCCACGACGTAGCGGGAGAAGATGTCGAGCACGACGTAGAGCTGGAACCAGATCCCACGGCCGGGGCCGCGGAGTTTGGTGATGTCCCACGACCAGACTTGCCCGGACTTGGTGGCCAGCAGTTCGGGCTTCTTCTTCGCCGGATGGACCGCCTGCCGGCGACGTTCCCCAGCTGCGTCGTTGCGGCGCAGGATCCGGTGCATCGTGGACATCGAGCACAGGTAGGTGCCCTCGTCCAGCAGCGTGGCCCAGGCCTGGGAGACGCTCTTGTCACAGAACCGTTCGCTGGTCAGCACGGCCAGCACCTGGGCCTGCTCGGCCAGCGTGAGGGCGTTGGGTGGCGTGGGCCGCTTGGGTGCCGGTCCGTGGGCCGGCCCCTGTCTGTCAAGGTGCAGTGGGACAGCCGGTGGGTCCGGTTGTGTGGTGGTTGACGGGGCGAGAGAGCAGATGGATCGGTGACGATGAGTCAGGCGGATCGGCCGGCGCGGTCTTCGCGGCGTAGGTTCACGGCGGCGTTTAAGGCGGCGGTGGTCCAGGAGTATGACGCGGCGGACGGTCCGGGGGCGCGGGGCGCGATTTTGCGTCGTGAGGGTTTGTATGACTCTCATGTGCAGAAGTGGCGCAAAGCGGTCGAGGAGGGCCGTTTGCGGGATACCCCGGTTGCGGGTCTGACCCCGAGCCGGGACCGTTCGCGGCAGGCCCAGTTAGAGGCCGAGAATGTGCGGTTGCAGGCCGAGTTGGACATGACGAAATCGATGTTGGAGGTCATGGGAAAAGCACACGCGCTCTTGGAGACGGTGTCCAAGAGCGCGCCGGGAAAGCAGCAGTGACCGCGGTGCTGTGGCCCGCGTTCGAGGCGATCGAGGCCCTGGCCGGGACCAGCGCTGCGTCGGCGTTGACCGGGATTGCCCGCTCGAGTGTGTATCGGTGGCGGGCCCGGGACAGGAAACCGTTCGGACCGTCTCGGGCGCCCAAACCCAAGGTGATGCCCTCGGCGTTGAGCCCCGCTGAGACGGCTGCTGTGCTGGAGGTCCTCAACAGCGACCGGTTCGCCGATAAGGCCCCCGCGCAGGTGTGGGCCACGCTGCTGGACGAGGGCCGGTACCTGTGCTCGGTATCCACGATGTACCGAATCCTGCGTGCTCACCAGCAAGTTCGTGAGCGGCGGGCGGTCGCTTCCCACCCCTCGCGGGTCAAGCCGCAGCTGCTGGCTACCGGCCCCGATCAGGTGTTCAGCTGGGACATCACCAAACTCAAGGGCCCGAGCAAGGGGGTGTACTACAGCGCGTACGTGATGATTGATATCTACTCCCGGAAAATCATTCACGTCGAAGTCCATACCCGTGAGGATAAGGTGTTGGCCCGCGACTTCATCGATGCCGCGATCCGCGCGAACCGCGGCGTCCTGCCTCGATACATTCATTCGGATAATGGCGGCCCGATGACCTCGGGCACCGTCGCGCAGCTCCTGTCGGCGCTGGATATCACCAGGTCGTTGTCGCGACCCAAGGTCAGTAACGACAATCCCTACTCCGAAGCGGCGTTTAAAACCCTCAAGTACTGTCCTGCCTTCCCCGACGACTTCGGGTCGCTGATCGACGCGCAAATATTCATGCGCGATTTCGCCGGCTACTACAACCAGCATCACCGGCATTGCGGGATCGGGCTGTACACCCCTTGTTCCGTCCATGACGGGACCTGGCGCGATCAACGCCGGACCCGTCAAGAGACCCTGGACGCGGCCTGGCGGGCCCGTCCCGACCGTTTCCCGGGCGGCCGCCCCCAGGCACCCAAGGTGCCGACCAAGGCCTGGATCAACCAGCCGCCAGCCAGCATCCAGACCAGCTCCGCTTCCCACACTTCCGAAGCGGCCTAAATGTCCCAAACACCTTGACACGTACCGGGCGGCTTCTTCGCTCGGTAGTGGCTGCCGCGGGGCCGGCCCAGCAACGCACAGGCGTGCTTCACCCCGACCTGCTCGGCGAGCTCGTCGACGGCGGGGTTGATCACCGCGCCGCTTCGGCAGGTTCGTGCTCTCGGAGAGCATCTCCAAGAGCGCGTGTGCTTTTCCCACGATCTCCAACGCCGCCTTCGTCCGGACCAGCTCGGCCTCGGCCCTCTCTGCCCGGGCTCGCAGCTGCTCGACCTCCCGGTCGCGGCGGTCCCGGGTCTTCGGGCACCCAGGTCCCAGCGCCGCGGTCGCACCGGCCTCGGCAGCCTTGCGCCACTCGGTGATGTGGGATGAGTACAGGTGCTCGCGGCGCAGGATCGCGCCCCGCTCACCCCGGTCCGCCGTGTCGTACTCATCCAGGATCCGCGCCTTGTACTCCGCGGTGAACATCCGACGCTTGGGCTGGTCAGCTCTCGGGGTCACCACCCCATCATCGAGGCGGGCGGCATCAGCCAACGTCATGGTCATCAGGTGTCTCGCTTCTCCGCCCCGTGCAGAGGGAAAGAACTCAGAAGGGGTGTCTCACCTCAGCCTGACGCACAGGGCGGCGGCGCACAGATCCTCTCGTAGTCAGCGAGGTTGACCGAGCGCCCCGCCATGACGCCGGCGGCGCTGGGAGTGATGACGGTGAGTGCGGCCACGCGCCTGCGGACCATCCGATATACGCGCGGCGCCCTGGTCGTTTTCCCGATCACCCCTTGATCATGACCCCGCGGGATTCCTGAGGCACCGCCGACAGGCCACGGTTTCCTGGGCGCGGCCGGTCAGGCGCGGGCGGCCTCGGTCAGCTCGGCGGCGGCGCGCGGGAGGGTGCGATGGACGCGTACGGCGTCCACCGGCGCCATCCGGGCCAGCCCGCAGGCCGGGGTGATCACCACCTGATCGAGCAAGCGCAGGTCGAGGCCCAGTTTCCGCCAGGCACGGCGTACCGGCTCGGCGACTGCCCCCGGTGCAGCCCCCGGGTCGTTCGTGGGCAGCGCTCCGGCCCACAGCGCCGTCCCCGCCTCCACGGCAACCGCCACCGACTCCCAGCCCCGCGGGCCGAGCAGGCCGACGTCCAGCGAGATCGCGGCGGCTCCAGCCTCCTGGAGCAGCGCCACCGGCACCTGCGGAGCGCAGCTGTGCACCACCACGGTGGCGTCCAGCGCCCCGATCAGCTCGGCCAGCACCCGCCGTACGTCGTCCGCGTTCACCGCGCGGAGCCGACCGAACCCGCTGCTCGTCGGCAGCTCTCCCGCCAACACCGCCGGCACCAGGGGTTCGTCGAGCTGCAGGACGAGTTCGGCGCCCGGCACCACCCGACGTACGTCGGCGACGTGCCCGAGCACACCTTCCGTCAGCGATGCGGCCAGGTCGCGGCAGGCGCCGGGGTCGACCACCACGCGCTCGCCACGGTTGAGGCGCAGCTCGGCGGCCAGCGTCCAGGGGCCGGCGACCTGGAGCTTGAGCAGCCCGGCGTACCCGTCGTACGCCTCCGCGAGCTTGTCCAGATCGGCCCGCAGGTACGCCGTCGCCCGGGACTCGTCCCGACCTGGCCTGTCGACGAGCCGCCAGCCGGAGGGCTGCAGGTCGACGGAGAGCCCCGCGAGGATGCCGGCCGCCCGCCCGATCATGTCGGCGCCGGGGCCCCGGGCGGGTACCTCGGGGAGATAGGGAATTCCCGGCTCCCCGGAGATCGAGGCGTCGGTGAGGGTGTCCCGGACGACCCGCACCGCCTCGGCCATGGCGCTGTTGTCGGTGCCAGGCCACGACCCCAGCGCGCTCGCTCTGCTCACGCCGGCCACGATAACGACCCGCGCTACCAGCTTCAGTAGTCGAGCACCCGCAGCCCATGGATTCGGGAGAAGGTGCGGTGATTCGCCGTCAGGAGGGGAGCACCCGCGCCGAGAGCCACGCACGCGATGAGTAGGTCCATCGTCGCGAGCGGCGAGCCTTGCCGGAGGAGGGCAGCATGGACGCTGGCATACGTCGGAGCAAGCCCGGCATCCGGGAGTGCAACCGGCAGGTCTCCGCACACGCGAAGCACGCGTTGCCGCTCCGCGAGGGGATCGCCATGGAGTTCGGCGCCGACCAAGAGCTCTGACAGCACGAATACGCTGAGGCCGAGGGCCTCGCCGCGGTGATCCGAAAGCCATCGCCGCGCCGGCCCAAGCTCGCCCCGCCGGCTCTCACAGATCGCGTCAACGACGAAGGTCGTGTCGAGGTGAATCACCAGTTCGGCACTCGCACAGCGTGATTCCTTCGGTCCTGGACAGCAGCGTCGATGGCATCGACCGTCTCCTCGGAGAGCGCGACATCATCCAGCGCGTCGAGCAGGTCTCCCGCGGTCGAGCCAGCCGCGGGCAGGTACTTCTTGATCACCTGGGAGAACGAATCGCCATTCTTCAGCCGGCTCAGTCGTTCGTAGGCGTCCAGATCGATGGTGATGGTCTTCACGGCCATGCACTTAGCGTACACGGACATGCACTGCCCACCGGCACTGGTGCCACCGCCCCCCATCGCCCCTATCGAGGAATCAGTGCCCGCGCGGTTGAATGGAGCCGTGGGGGACGACGCGTCCCAGTCGCCCTGGTTCACGGGGGTTGCCCTAGGCGGTGCCCTGAGCGAATGGGTCCAGCTGGTATGGCGTGCCGAGACGACCCGCACGCATCGGCTCGTCCCCGACGGCTGCGTCGATCTCGTGTGGACGTCGGCAGGGGTCGTGGTGTGTGGCACCGAGGATGTCGGCTGGGACTTCACCCTTCCGCCGGGGGAGATCGCCAGCGGGATCCGGCTCAAGGCGGGCCTGGCCCCGGCTTTGCTCCGCGTTCCCGCCAACGAAATGGCCAACCAGCGCATCGATCTGGCGGACCTCCTCGGGCGCGCGGCGAGTCCGGTGGTCGACGGACTGCACGCGGCGCGATGCGACGCAGAGCGGGTCAGGATGCTGACGCGGCTGGTGGGCGGTCTCTGCGACGACGCGGCCCCCGATCGGCTCGCGATGGCCGGCATGCGGCTGCTCGACGCGCGTCCCGCGCTGTCGGTCGCGGCGGCCGCCGGCACCGTGGGCTTGAGCGAGCGTCAGTTCAGGCGTCGGGTCCTACACAGCTTCGGCTTCGCCCCCGCCGTCGTGCGCCGCGTCCATCGGCTACATCGGTTCCTCGACCTCGGCCGCAGCCACCCCGACAGCTCGATCAGCGCCCTCGCCCACGCGGTCGGATTCCACGACCATCAGCACCTCGTGCGCGACGCCAGAGCCATCGGGCGCGGCACACCGTCCGAACTGCTCGGGCGCTGACCGATTCGTACTATCCGGCCCAGTCCTGCGAGCCCTAGCGTGGCGGGGCACCTGCGGCTCGAACCGGGCCGCCCCCGCCAACGCTGGAGACCTGCGATGACCACCCACGATGTGACCGTCACCCGCACCATTCACGCCGCTCCGGAGCGCGTGTGGGAAACATTGACCAGCCCCTCGCTCGTGGCCTCGTGGATGATGGGCGCCGAGGTCCAGAGCACCTGGCAGCCGGGCGACCCCGTCACCTGGCGCGGCGAGTACGAGGGCAACCGTTTGAGGACAAGGGCGAGGTCATCGAATCCCAGCCGCCGCGGCGGCTGGTTCATACCCACTTCAGCGCGTTGTCCGGCGGCGAGGACGTTCCGGAGAACTACCACCGCCTGGCCTGGACCCTCAGGCCCGAGGACGGGGCTACGAAGCTCACGTTGGTCCAGTCCGGGGCCAGCTCGGCGGCCGAGGCCGAGCAGTTCAAGGCGTCCTGGGCGCAGATGCTCGATGCGCTCCGTGAGGCCGCCGAATCCTGAGGTTCGAGCCGCCGGTGGGATCCCACCAGGGGGTTGTCGCTCCCGGCCCCTGCCTCTAGCCCCGGTCTTTCATGACGGTGCCGACGACGGCATCGCTGCGTGGGGTGAGTCGATGACGGTGCGCGGGTACGACATTGGGCCGGCTGGCGCTGCCGGGCTGCGGTTCTCCGGGTCGTGATGTCGTGGGCGGACGGGGGGTCAGGCGGGTTGTGGGATCGCGGCGATGTTGGCGAAGACTGCGACGATCGCGGCCGCCCATGGCCACGACTCGGGTATCCGCAAGCGTCGTCGGCGGGCGCTGTGAGTCAGCCGGGCTGGGACGTGAAGGAAGCGGTAGCGCAGCGCTTTCGGCTCACACGCCGCCAGCGACTTCGCGTCTCCGGTCAGTGCGAGGAGCCGGGTCCATGCGGTCAGGTCGGCAGCGATCTGCACCAGCATCAGCCACACCCGGTTGATCTCGAACTCCCGCGACGGGAACCGCCCCAGCCCCGAGTCCTTGGCGTGCCGGATCCGGTCCTCGACCCGAGCGTGCGCCCGATGCCGGGCCTCGAGGAAAGCCAGTTGTCCGGTCGTGGTGTTGGTGACGAAGGCTTGGTAGCGCCAGCCGTCACGTTCCTCGAACAGCGACAGTTGGGCGCCGGGATGGGGTCGTTCGCGGCGCACGATGACGCGCATTCCGGTCGGCCAGCTGCTCAGGTCCAAGAGCCCGGTGAGCTCGGCGACGTCACCTCCTTCGCGGATCCCACCGTCGGCGTCGAGTGCCGGGGTCCAGACCTTCTTCGGGACCAGGTCGATGGCGTCGCGGATCTTCTCGGTGACCGCGAAACCCACGCTGTACTCCACGCTGCGGCCACGGACCCGGTTCTGCTCGGTAAGCCAGTCCAGCAGCTTGTGCGATGCGCCCGCGCCGTCGGAGCGGATGAGCAGCTTCTTGCGGTGCGTGCCGGGGATCTGCGCGATCGCGTCGGTGAGGACCTCGATGTGGTCGGCGGCGGTGTTCGAGCCGGCATTGCCAGCGCGGAGCTTGGCGGCGAGGAACTCACTCGTGTTGTCGCACCACACCCCGAGTGGGTGGAACCCGAAGGTCCGCTTGAACGTGGCCGCCGCGTTCTCCTTCTCGCTGTGGCTGATCACGATGGTCGCGTCGGTGTCGAGCACGATCAGATCGTCAAGATCGGTCCCGGCGACCTTGCTCGCCGGGACGCCGTCAGGCAGCTGGGACCAGACCTGGCGGCGGACCCGCGCCCGCGCGTTCTGGATCCTCTTCAACCGGCCAGGTGTGACCTCGTCCAGTGCCCGCCACACCGTCGGCGCCGACGCGACACGGCCCAGCACGCTGGACTGGTGGCGCAGCACGTCGATGTCGGCGATCGCCTCCCCGCCGTCGGCGAGCATCACCGCGACGTCGGTCAGCACCCTGCCGCGGTCGTGACCGGGGACGAAGTTGCGGCGGACCATCACCTTGGACAACTCGGACGTGAGGCCGACCCGGTCGGCCAGAAGGCGGGTGGCGACGCTGCCCGCATGGGCCACCACGCCGACACCATCGGAGGTCACGGACAAGCCGGTAGACCACGAAGTACGCTTCACCTACGGAGTGCCTTCCGGTTCGGAGATCTTGAGTCGTCGCAAACCCAAGTTTCCCTTGCTGGACAGGCACTTCCGTGCTTCTACGCGCCGATCACACCCGAGTCTCGTGAACGATCCGGGCTAGCGTCCGAGGCATGAGCATCGACCCGCAGCGCACCGCGCTCGTCCTCATCGAGTTCCAGAACGACTTCACTTCCGAAGGCGGCACCCTGCACGACGCCGTGAAGGACGTCATGAGCAGCACGAACATGCTCGACAACACGGTGGCGATGGCCGACGCCGCGCGCGCGGCCGGCGCCACCGTCGTCCACGTCCCGATCTCGTTCAAGCCGGGGTACGGCGAGCTCACCAACGCCCCGTACGGCATCCTCGCAGGCGTCGTCGAGTCGCAGAGCTTCCTCGCCGGCAAGTGGGGCAGCGAGATCGTCGACGTGCTGACCCCCAAAGACGACGACGTCGTCGTGGAAGGCAAGCGCGGCCTGGACGCCTTCGCCTCCACCAACCTCGACTTCATCCTGCGCAGCAAGGGACTGTCCACGATCGCCCTGGCGGGCTTCCTCACCAACTGCTGCGTCGAGTCGACGATGCGTACGGCGTACGAGAAGGGCTACGACGTCTACACCCTCACCGACTGCGTGGCCGCGACCAGCGCCGAGGAGCACGACAACGCCATCGCCCGCGATTACCCGATGTTCAGTCGCCCCACGACATCCACCGACTTCGCGGCGGCCCTGTCCGGCGACGGCGGAGTGACCGACACGAGCCGTGGCTACTGACTGAGGCCTCGCCGAGAGCCCAGATCTCCCTGACTGCCTAGCGGGACGGAATGGCGCCCTGGTCGGCACTGCGTGACCGTCGCTCCTCACGACGGGCGCGTCGCCGCCGACAGGTCGTTGGCGCCGCCCAACCATGCCCGACGGCACCGCTCGGAGGAAGGGGAGCCATGCGCGCGATGCGACTGGGCTTGATCATCGGGATCACCGTGGCCGCGTTCGTGGTCCTTGCTGCCGTGTCCGTGGTCGCCTGGGGATACACCCACGCCTCCCCCACCGGCTCGGCCGACACGGTCTGGCATCTGCGCCGGGTCGGAGATACACGGCCGCAACGGCAGGACGTCGACGTGTCGGCCGCGCTCGCGGAGATCACCTTCCAGTCCCACCGGGTCACGTGGATGTACGGACTCAACTGGTGCGAAGGCCGGATGACCTCCCAGGATGCCGCCTACCGGATCAAGCCCGTCCGGTGCACGGCGGCGCCGGGAGCCGGCGCAGCGGCCACGCCCGGCGAAGCCGTCGCCGCGTTCCGTGCCCTGACCACCGCGGAATCCTTCACCTTGTCCGCGGACGGTAGCGGCCTCACCTTCACCACGGGAACGACCCGGATGGTGTTCACGCCCTGACGCCGGTCGCAGCTCCAGCGCCGCGGTCGCCCCCCCCCCGGACGCCCTGGCCCTCCTCGGTCAGTCACCCGCGACGACGTACGGCGTACGCCGTCGCCCCAGCCGCGATCAACGCCAGCCCACCCACGACCGACGCCCACGGCAGGGTCGCCGCCAGCACCAGGCACCCGGCCAGCCCGAGCCACGGAACCCCTCGCGCGGGCGGGCCCTCGTCGGCGCGAAGGGTCGAGGCGGCCGCATTGGCGATGGCGTAGTAGGTCAGCACTGCCACCGAGCTGAAGCCGATGGCTGCGCGCACGTCCGCGACGGCCGACACCAGACCGGCCACCAGCCCCACGGCCAGGGCCGCCCGATGCGGCACCCGAGTCCGGGCGCTCACCTCAGCAAGCACCTCCGGCAGGTGCCCGTCACGGGCCATCGCGAACGCCGTGCGGGACACTCCGAGCAGCAGCGACAGCAGGGAACCGAAGGCCGCCACCACCGCCGTCGCCCGCAGCACGGCACCGAGCCCGGGCCACCGGGAGACCGCGGCCGCGTCCGCGAGCGGGGACCCCGCCTCGGCCAGACCCCCGGGCCCCAGCAGCCACCACAGCGCCGCCGCGACCCCGGCGTACACCGCCAGCGCGATCCCCAGCGCCACCGGGATCGCCCGCGGGATCGTGCGCTCCGGCTCGCGCACCTCCTCCCCCAGGGTGGCCAGCCGCGCGTACCCGGCAAAGGCGAAGAACAGCAGGCCGGCGGCCTGCAGGACGCCGTACGGCGACGCCGCCCCCGCGGCCTCCCGCGCGTCCGGACCGCCCGGACGAGGACTGGCCAACGCGACCGCCACGAACAGCAGCAGCACCGCGAGCACGCACCCCACGATCAGCCGCGACGCTCGCGCGCTCTTCTCCACCCCGGCACAATCGATGGCCACGACGGCAGCCACGGCCAGCACCGCCACGAGGTGCGCGTGCGCGGGCCAGGCGTACGCCCCCACCGTCAGCGCCATTGCCGCGCAGCTCGCGGTCTTGCCCACCACGAAGCACCAGCCCGCGAGGTAGCCCCAGAACGGCCCGAGGCGCTCCCGGCCGTAGACGTAGGTGCCCCCGGAAGCCGGATAGCGGGCCGCGAGCCGCGCCGACGACGTGGCATTGCACCAGGCCACCCCGGCGGCCAGCAGCAACGCGGCCGACAGCCAGCCCCCGGCCGCCCGCGC
The DNA here is from genome assembly GCA_016699675.1 of Austwickia sp. Classification (NCBI taxonomy): domain Bacteria; kingdom Bacillati; phylum Actinomycetota; class Actinomycetes; order Micrococcales; family Dermatophilaceae; genus Austwickia; species Austwickia sp. Next base: position 299,312 of record CP064985.1, read on the forward strand.
GGCCGGACCGAAGGCCGCGAAGACGCCCGCCCCGACCATTGCCGCCAGGCCCACGATGACGGCATCACCCAGCCCCAGCCGTCGCTCCAAGGTCGTCACGGGGCCCCCGACCTCACGTCTGGTGAATGCTCTGCCGCAGCTCCGCGAGCACCCGCTCGACGGCCGCGGCATCCTCGACATGCAGCACGGCGGCCCAGGAGGGAACGAAGCTCTCCAGGTAGCGGTGGCCGGTCTCGGGCGGCACGGCGGTCGCGACGGGCATGTCCGCGGCGAGCTGCCAGAAGCTCACCCACGGGTACCAGGCCACCTTGTCCGCCACGTCGTGGCCGACCTTCTCGCGCATCCAATCCGGCTCGCCCAGCAGCAGCTGCGGCGACCACCACACGATCGCATCCGACGGGTGCTGCAGGTAGACGATCCGGCGCTCGCCCCAGGGGTCGTAGCGGCCCCCGAAGTACGTGCGGGACAGGTCCTCCCGCCGCGTGGCGAAGCGCACGGTGCGCCCGACTTGAGACGTAGGCGAGGGGACTGGGGAAGAACGAGTACTGCATCGAGGCGATCGCGGTGTCGCCGCCGCCGAGCATCTCGAACGACGACATCGACCACTCCGGCACCCAGCCGGTGCCGGTGGTGGTGGTGACCAGCAGGTGGCTGCGCTCGAACGCGCCGGTGCGCTCCAGCTCCGCGACCACGGCCCGCGCCGCGTCGGCGACGTCCTGGTGGGCGGACTTTCCGGCGTAGACCCGGATCGGCTGCTTCGCCGGCTGGGCGGTCACGGCCGCGATGCGCTCCGGCGTGGGCCCGCTGGTGACGAAGATCTTGCCCTCATAGCCCAGGCTGTCCCACGACTCGCGGGACGCGGGACTGCCCGAGCGCTCAGCCAGGGTCGGCGCGCTGCGCCCCTCCGGAGACCTGGCGGCGTTCCGCGTCGCCTTCTCCATGGCCGGCTCCATCAGCCCGCGGAACAGCACGCTGTCGGTGAGCATCAGGATGACGAACACGATCACGAGGGTGGCCAGTCCCGAGGCCACGAGGTCGGGCGCGAACCGCGCGGCGTGCCCCTTCAGCCAGCGGCGCAGGGTGGCGATGCCCTTGCCGGCCAACACGAGCACGGCGAAGAGCGCCGCCCCCGCGACGAGACCGACGACGAACGTGACCGGCCCGCGCTGAGGTGCCCCCAGCCGGTCCGCCACCTGGTCCTGCGCCAGGTGACCCAAGACCGCCGCGACCAGCGTGACCACCACCAGTAGCCCGATGGCGAGCCGCCGCGCCCACGTGCGCTGCGGCTCCGCCATAGCCACGGTGATCCCGAGGCGCGGTCGCAGCCACCGCCAGACGGCGCGGAGCAGGGACCCCACGAGGTAGCCGAACGCCGAGCTCACGCCGATGACGACCGCGTTCATCCACCAGTTCCGCGGCACCAGCGTCGGCGTCATGGCCTGCCAGAACATGATCAGCGCCCCGACGAAACCCCATCCGTTCCCGAGGATTCGGTGGCGTCCGGCCTCGGTCGCTCCCCGCGCGGCAGGACTCATGGACCGACCGTAGTCCACCGGCCGCCGGGGCGAGGCCTCACGGGAGGAGGCTGGGGAAGGCCGCAGACGGCGCCCGCGGGTGCGCAGCGGGTTCGGTCGCCGCGCGCACCCGGGGGGCCGCGGCCGGGGCGACCGGACGAAGCCGGTCCACGGCGGGCCGCCCGTCCCAGCGCCAGCTCTCGTCGCGACGGGGCCGCCCGGGGATCGGAATCCGCCCGCAGCACCACAGCAGCGCATCGGCGGGGCCGAACGCGCCCAGGGAGGACTCCTCGGCGTGGAACAGCCGATCCACGACGGCCGTCGCCACGTCCCGCGGCGGGCGCCAGGTCCCGCCGAACCCCGCCACGATGTCGTAGGCGTGCACCACGACCTCCAGGGCGCCCATGGCGGCAAAGCCCGCCGGATCCGACACGCCGTACGCGTGGTAAGCCCTCGAGTCCGGGTCGGCGGCCTCCACCACCGCGGCGAGCATCCCGCCGTACGTCGGGAGGCCGCGGACCAGATCCTCCGCCTTTGTGCGCGGCCGCGGGACGAGCTCGTACGGCGTGCCCCCCGGCTCGATCCGGGCGGTCGCCACCAGGCAGGCGTAGTAGTGCAGGCAGTCAACAGCGTGCGAGAAGGTGTCCCGGCAGCTCAGGTCCAGATCGCGCGCGTGCGTTCCGCACCAGTCGCCCTCGGCGTACGGCGTCAGCGCCGCCACGGCCGAGGCCACCGACACTCGCACCAATTCCCCACCGGCTAGCCCCGATTCGGTCACCACCCGACCTCATCACATGGGGGCGGTCGACCGCCACGGGCATTCCGACTCCGGACCTCGCCCGCCGCCCCGGGCGCGGCCGTCAGCCCCGGCCGGTCGCGACGATCGTGGCCGATCCGACCACCCGTGTCCCGTCGTAGAGCACCGCCGCCTGACCGGCGGCCACCCCGCGCGTGCGTCTCGCCAGGCGGACCTGGAGGCGCCCGTCAGGATCCAGTCGAGCCGTGGCGCCCACCTCCTCCCCGTGGGCCCGCAGCTGCACCCCACAGCCGAACTCGCCGGTGGGCGGCGCGCCACACCACCGGGGCGCGTCCGCCTCGATGACGTCGATGCCCAGCAGCTCCTCGGGACCGACCACGACGCGGTTGGTGGCCACGTCGACCGCGGTGACGTAGCGCGGTCGGCCGTCGGCGTGCGGCCTCCGGATCGCGAGGCCGCGGCGCTGTCCCACCGTGAAGCCGTATGCCCCTCGGTGCTCCCCCACGACCGCGCCGTCCTCGTCCACGACCTCGCCGGGCGTCTCGCCGAGCCGGGCCGCCAGGAAGGCCCGGGTGTCCCCGTCGGCGATGAAGCAGATGTCGTGGCTGTCGGGTTTCGCGGCAACCCCGAGGCCCAGCGCGGCCGCCTCCACCCGCACCCGAGCCTTCGTCGAGTCCCCCAGCGGGAAGACCGCGCAGGCCAGTTGGTCGGCGTCGAGGACGCCGAGCACGTAGGACTGGTCCTTGCCCAGGTCGACGGCGCGGTGCAGCTCCCGGCGTCCGGTCCGGTTGAGCTCGTCGCCCGGGCTGGAGATGCGGGCGTAGTGGCCGGTCGCCACCCCGTCGAACCCCAGCGCCCAGGCCCGATCCAGCAGCGCCGCGAACTTGATCTTCTCGTTGCACCGCAGGCAGGGGTTCGGGGTGCGGCCCGCGGCGTACTCCGCGACGAAATCTTCGATCACGTCGGCCTCGAACTCGGCGGCCATGTCCCACACGTAGAACGGGATCCCCAGCCGGTCCGCGACCCGGCGCGCGTCCCCGGCGTCCTCCGCGGAACAGCAGCCCCGGCTCCCCGTGCGCAGGGTCGCCGGGGCGGAGGCGAGGGCGAGGTGCACGCCCACGACGTCGTGGCCCGCCTGGCGAGCGCGGGCGGCGGCGACGGCCGAATCGACCCCGCCGCTCATCGCGGCGACCAGCCGCATCAGGACGCCCCCGGGGGGCCGGGGAGCACCCCGGCCGCCGGTGCGGAGCGCGGAACGGTACGCCGGGCGTCGCCCCGCGCCGACGCCCGCGCCTGCGTCGCGTCGAACGCCCGCTGGGCCCGCTCGACCGCGTCGGGCAGGGCCGCCAGGAACGCGGCCACATCGTCCGGCGTGCTCGACCAGCCCAGCGTGAGCCGCAGCGCACCGCGGGCCTGCGCCTGCGGGTAGCCCATCGCGAGCAGCACGTGGCTCGGCTGCGGCACCCCGGCATGGCAGGCGGACCCCGTCGAGCAGGCGATCCCCGCGGCGTCCAGTAGGAACAGCAGCGAATCGGACTCCACCCCGGGGATCAGCACGTGCGCGTGGGTGGGCGTCCGCCGGGTCACGTCGCCGCGGCGCCAGGCGCCGGTCACCCCGGCGCCTGGCACGGCGTCCAGCACCCCGTCCAGGAGCGCGTCGCGCAGCGCCGCGAGGCGGGTCGACTCCTGGGCCGCCTCATCGACGGCCAGGCGGATCGCTCGGGCCAGGCCCACGATCAGCGGCATGGCGGGGGTTCCGCTGCGCAGCTTGCGCTCCTGTCCCCCACCGTGCGAGATGGCCTGGACCGGGGCGTCCCTCGTGGCGAGCAGCAGGCCCGCGCCGACCGGGCCACCGATCTTGTGCCCGGTCGCGGCGAGCAACGTCGCGCCGGACGCCGCGAAGTCCACCGGCACCTTGCCGACGGCCTGCACCGCATCGGTGAAGAACGGCACGCTGTGCGCGGCGGCGAGGGCGCCGATGTCGGCGACCGGCTGCACGACGCCGGTTTCGTTGTTGGCCCACATCTGCACCAGCGCGACCACCGACCCCGCGCCGCCCGCGGCCGGGTCCTGCAGGGCAGCCTCGAGGGCATCAACGCTGATCAGGCCGTCGCGGCCGGGATTCACCCAGGTGATCTCGGCCCCCTCCCGTTCGGCCAACGCCGAGACGCTGTCGAGCACGGCCGAATGCTCGACCGCCGAGACGATGAGGCGTCGGCGCTGCGGGTCGGCGTCGCTGGCGTGCCGGAAGAGGCCCTTGACGGCGAGGTTGTCGGACTCTGTGCCGCCGGAGGTGAACAGCACCTCGGAGGGCCGCGCGCCCAGGGCGTCGGCGATGTCCTCGCGGGCCTCCTCGACGGCGCGGCGCGCACTGCGCCCGGCGGCGTGCAGGGAACTCGGGTTCCCGACCTGCCCCATGGCCTCGCGCACAGCCTCGATGACCTCGGGGCGGGTCGGCGAGGTGGCGGCGTGGTCGAGGTAGGCGCTCACGGCAGTCGATACTACGGCTCGGCGCCCGAGCCCGGCCGCCCGGCCTGGACGCGAGACCACTCGGCGCGCCAATCCGACGTTGCGCAAAGTTCGGGACAAACAGGCAGGTCGCACTAGGGGCCCGGTTCGGCTCCTGGCCGAAGAGTCAGTTATCTTAAGCACGAGGTGTTAGCCGGTCGTAAGCACGCGACATGACCTGCGTAAACACATGTGGACCACTGAGCCCCGACGCTGCCCCCCGAAGCCGTCGGGGCTCGGTGCTTTCTGCAGGCAGCACGGTCGTCCACAACGGACGTACGATCGCCGACGGGACCTGGTCCTCTTCCACGAACCCCGTTAACTCGAGCACGCACTTCGCGCGGCGAGGTGGTTCCGCCGCGGGACGCCGCCGGGCCGGCGAACCGGCCCACCCACCGGGCCATCGAACGGGGCACGCAGGCAGCACCCACGCAGCACCAAGGCCGGGTCGCACCTGGCGACCCGGCCTTGGATGGGGCAAGCGCGGACTAGGCGCGCAGCGCCTTGACCTGCTCCTCCGCCTGCGGCAAGACCTCGAAGAGGTCGCCGACGACGCCGAAGTCCACGAGCTCGAAGATCGGCGCCTCCTCGTCCTTGTTGATGGCCACGATGGTCTTGGACGTCTGCATGCCCGCCCGGTGCTGGATCGCCCCGGAGATGCCGCACGCGACGTACAGCTGCGGCGAGACCTGCTTGCCGGTCTGCCCCACCTGGCTGGTGTGCGGATACCAACCGGCGTCCACCGCCGCGCGCGAGGCGCCCACGGCCGCGCCGAGGGTGTCGGCCATGCTCTCGACCTTGGCGAAGTCGCCGCCCGTGCCGCGCCCGCCGGACACGACGATCGCCGCCTCGGTGAGCTCCGGCCGACCCGACTTCTGCTTCTCCTTGCGCTCGGTGATGCGCGCCGCCTTGGCGGCGTCGGAGAAGGCCACGTCGACCTTCTCGACCGTTCCGGCGCCCGAAGCCTCCTGCGGCCCACAGGAGTTCGGCTTGACCGTGATGATCGGGGTGCCCTTGGTGACGGTCGCGTCGACCGTGTAGGACCCCGCGAACACCGACTGCGTCGTCTCGACGCCGTCGCCGCCGGCCCGCACGTCGACGGCGTCGGTGATGAGGCCGGAGGAGGTCTTGATCGCCAGCCTGGCCGCCATCTCCTTGCCGTGCTGGTTGCTCGGGATCAGGACCGCGGCCGGCGAGGCCTGCTCCATGATCTGCGCCAGCGCCTCGACCACCGGGGCCACGAGGTAGTCGTTGGCCTCGCCGCTCACGGCGTACACCTTGCCCGCGCCATACTTCCCGAGCGTCGCCGCCGCTTCCTCGGCGCCGTCGCCCACGAAGACCGCGGACGGCTCGCCGAGCCGGGCGGCCAGCGTGAGCATCTCGAGGGTCGTCTTACGGACCGCGCCGTCGGCGTGGTCGACGAGGACGAGAACCTCAGCCATGGTTGAACTCCTTCGCGTCTCGTGCTCGATCAGACGAACTTGTGGATGGACAGGAACTGGGCCAGCACCGCGCCGCCCTCGCCGTCATCGGTGACGATGAGGCCCTGCTCGCGCGGCGGGCGCTTCGTGGACTTCAGCACCTTGGTCCAGGCGGCCTCCAGGCCGACCTCACCGGCGTCGACGCCGATGTCGGACAGGCTCCACGTCTCCACGGGCTTCTTCTTGGCCGCCATGATCCCCTTGAACGAGGGATAGCGTGGCTCGTTGATCTGGTCGGTCACCGAGATCACCGCGGGGAGCTTCGTCTCGATCATCTCCGTGGCGACGTCGCCGTCGCGGCGGCCCTTGGCGCTGCCGCCGTCGACGGTCAGCTCGGAGACGTAGGTGAGCATCGGCAGGCCGAGGCGCTCGGCCAGCATCGCGGGGACGACGCCCATCGTGCCGTCCGTCGAGGCCATCCCGGTCATCACGATGTCGGGGCTGCCGATCTTCTCGACGGCCTTGGCGAGCACCAGCGACGTCGCCGCCGAGTCGGAGCCCGCGATGCCGTCGTCGCTGATGTGGATGCCCTTGTCGGCGCCCATCTGCAGCGCCTTCTTGACCGCGTCGACGGCCTTGGCCGGGCCCATCGTGAGCACGGTGACCTCGGCGTCGCCGGCCTCCTTGATCTTCAGGGCCTCCTCGACCGCGTATTCGTCCAGCTCGGACAGCAGCCCATCGACGGAGTCGCGGTCTGTGGTCTCGTCGCTCTCGAACGACCGGTCGCCTTGGGCGTCCGGCACGTACTTCACACAGACGACGATGTTCATCTCTGGCCCTCTCTCGTGGGTGGCTTACGGGCAACGACGACTTGGTGCGTGCGGCGCGCCGGCAGCCGGCCGCTGGGCACGAACTCCACGGTACGTCGACGCGGCGGTGGCGTGGGCGGTCAGCACCACCCTGGACCACCCAGGCGCGGACAGGACGAAGCGCACGAACACCGTGAACTCGACAGTAACTTGCCGGGGCCGCCGCCTCGACCGGGATCCGGGTGATACCGCCCACACCCACCTCACGGGCGCTCCGATCGATGCGGTGACGCCTCAGGACGCCCCGAAGTCCCCGATCGGAGCGCGCGGGCGGGCGCCCGTGCCTTGCGCCCGCGAGGGTCCACGAACGTCCACGACGCCGCTCAGTGGCGGCGGACTCCCGGGACTCGGCGCTCCCCCTCGGCGGGCACCTGGCGCGGCGTCTCCGGGCGACCGTGCGCGAACAGGTCCCCCAGCAGGTGGGAGAGCGCCAGCGGGGAGAAAACGACGCCGGGAATGCCTCCCTCCGCGGGGCGCGCCTCACCCTCGGGGCGTCGCTGTGCCTCCGCGATCTCCTCCAGCGTCCACCAGCGCACCGCGTCGACGTGCTCGGACACGTCGAGCCGGCTGACATCGATATCCACCTGCCCGGCGGGGATGCCCTCGATCTCGAGCAGGTGATAGGTCTCGCGCAGCCCGTCGTCCTCGTCGGAGGGCTGCACCATCTCCCGCACCCACACCGGGTCGCCGACGCCGTCGAGGCGCAGGCCCAAGACCCGCTCCACCTCGCGGAGCAGGACCGCCCCGGAGTCCTCGTCGCCCTCCACCGCGGCGCCCGGGCAAGCCCACACGCCGACCGGCGCCTCCTCGTCCGGCACGGTGTAGTGCACGAGCAGGATGCGCCCCTGATCATCGGTCACGAGCCCGCGCACCGCGTCCCGCAGGCGCAGGGAGTCCATCCCGGCGGCCCGCCGGACGCGTTCCACCTCCGGATCGCGGGACCGTACGACGCGCGCGGGCGAGCCCACGACCACCGACAACGGCGGGAAGTCGCCGCGGAGCACCGACGCCGCCCCCACCGCGCAGCCGTGCCCGACGCGGGTCCCCCGCGTGACGACCACCTTGGTCCCCAGCCACACGTCGTCGCCGATCCGCACCGGGGACTTGACGATGCCCTGGTCCTTGATGGCCACGTCCAGGCGGTCGGTGACGTGGTCGAAGTCGCACAGGTAGACGTCGTCGGCGAAAAGGCAGGCGTCACCGATCTCGACGTCCAGCCATGCGTTGATCGTGCATTCGCGTCCGAAGACGGTCTTGGCGCCGATGCGCAGGGTCCCCTCGTGGCAGCGCAGGGCCGTCCCCGCGCCGATGTGCACCCAGGGCCCGATGATGATGCGGCCGTAGTCCTTCCGGGCCTCGATGGTCACGTCTTCGCGGATGAAGCACGGCCCGAGGAAGGTGACGTTCGGAAAGCGCGCGGCGACGGCCGTCTGCCGGGCGTACGCCGCCAGGTGCTCCGGTCGGTACGCACCACGCATCGCCGCCCAGCGCAGTTGGGCCAGAGGTTCCCTCATGATGCTCCCTGGCACGCTCGATTCGGCGACAGGTGGCGACGGCGGGACGCCGCCGCGTGCGCACGCGCGGAGTCCCGCCGCCCTATCGACCGTGCCGCGCCGAACCTGCGCGGCTCACTTGCCCTCGAACTTGGCCTTCCCCGGGCCGTTCTCGATGAACGAGACCATGCCGGTCTGGGCGTCCTTGGTGGCAAATGCCCCCGCGAAGAGCATGGCCTCGATCGCCGCGCCGGTGTCGATGTCGACCTCGAGACCGCGGTCGATCGCCTCCTTGGCGTGCCGGATGGCGACGCCCGCGGCGCCCACGTAGATGGCCATCCGCTCCCGGGCGTACGCATACACCTGGCCGGGCTCGGCGATCGCGTCGATCAGGCCGATGCGCAGGGCCTCCTCCGCGCCGACGTGCTGACCGCTGAAGATCATCTCCTTCGCCTTGGCTGGGCCGATCAGCCGCGGCAGGCGCTGCGACCCACCGGCGCCCGGCAGCAGGCCGAGCAGCACCTCGGGCTGGCCGAGCTTGGCGTTGCTCGCCGCATAGCGGAAGTCGCAGGCCAGGGCCAGCTCGCAGCCGGCGCCCAGGGCGTAACCCTCGATCGCGGCCACGGTGGGCTTGCCGATGCGCTGCACGGCCGTGGCGAACCCGCCGACGTGCTTGGCGCGGGCCACCATGTCGACGTACGACATCTGCTGCATTTCCTTGATGTCCGCGCCCGCCGCGAACACCCGCTCGCCGCCGTAGAAGATCACCGCCGCCACGTCGTCGCGGGCGTCCACCTCCGCGGCGTACGCGCCGATCGCGTCCTGGATCTCCGCGTTCAGCGGGTTCATCTTCGGCTTGTCGACGCGGATCGTCGCGATCCCGCCGTCCACCTCGAGCCGTACGAAGTCACTCATCAGGCCTGCGCCTCCCCAAATGGGTCCTTACCGGTCATCATCTCGTGCCAGACGTGGACCGCCTGGAGCACGAGCTGCGTCAGCAGCGTGGACACCATCTTGGCGTCGACCTCGGGCGTGCAGATCTGTTCCGCGGTGACGAAAAGCGTCTCGTTGTTGAGGCCGACCTTGACCACGTTCAGGCGCAGGGACAGCTCGTTGCACTTCTGCAGCCGGGTCAGCTCGTCGCTGGGCAGCGCCTCGTCGATCTGCCACTGACCGAACACCCGCATCAGCGGCACGTCGCCCTCGAAGCAGTGCACGAACAACTGCTGGCCGTTGACCTTGAAGGCGATGTCGCCGTCCGCGTCGATGTCGGGACGGAACCCCTCGTCCTGCAGGGCGTCGAGGACCCGGCCCCGCAGCTGCTGCTCGTCGGCGGGCGGCGGGAAGTTGGGCAAGCTGGTGGGATCGCTCATGTCGACAACCTAGTAGCGCGTCGGCGCCCGACACCAGCCGAGGGCCGGGGGTTCGGGATGGCCTGCGCCACTTCCGTCCTGGTCCGCGGCTCGGGCACCGAACCGCCCGCGGCCGTGGGCGCCTTTGGCCCCGGGCAATGGGCGCCCTCGGCCTCGACGCGGAGGGCCCCGCTGTCGCTAGAGTGTCGCGCGTGCACCACATGCCGGATCTGCCGCCGCCGCTCGGGGCGATGCCGGTTCGCGATGGCACCGGTTTCGCGGTGTTCGCCTCCGCCGCCGACGCCGTCGAGCTGTGCCTCTTCGAGCCCGACGACGCGACCGGCGAGTCCGAACGCAGGGTAGAACTCACCGACCGCATCCACGGCGTCTGGTTCGGCGAGGTCCCCGAGATCCGACCGGGCCAACGCTACGGCTACCGCGTGCACGGCGCCTGGCGTCCGGAACGCGGCCTGCGGCACAACCCCGCCAAGCTGCTCCTGGATCCCTACGCCCGAGCCATCGCCGGCCGCGTCGACCTGCGCCCCGAGGTCTACGGGCACACCGTCGGCCCGGACCTCATCGGGCCCGACCACTACATCGACGACCGGGACAGCGCCGCCTACGTGCCCCGGGGCGTCGTGGTCGACGACGCCTTCGAATGGGGAGCGCCGATGCGGCGCATCCCGTGGGGTGAAACGATCGTCTACGAGGTGCACGTCCGTGGCGCCACCATGCGGCACCCGCGCATCCCGAAGGAACTGCGGGGGACGTACGCCGGGCTGGCGCACCCCGCGTTCATCGAGCACCTCCTGCGGTTGGGCGTCACCACGGTCGAGCTGCTGCCGGTCCACGCCTTCACCTCCGAGCCGCACCTGAAGCGACTCGGCCTGTCCAACTACTGGGGCTACAACTCGCTCGGGTTCTTCGCCCCGCACCCGGCGTACGCCGCAGCCACCGACCCGCAAGACCAGGTGCGCGAGTTCAAGGCCATGGTGCAGACCTTCCACGACCACGGGCTCGAGGTGATCCTCGACGTCGTCTACAACCACACCTGCGAGCAGGGCCAGAACGGGCCCACGCTGTCGTGGCGGGGACTGGACAACGAGGCGTACTACCGGCTCGACGAACGCGGCTACGACATCGACGTCACGGGGTGCGGCAACACCTTGGACATGCGCCACGCGATGGTCTCCCGGATGGTGCTGGACTCGCTGCGCTACTGGGTGAACGAGTGCCGCGTCGACGGCTTCCGCTTCGACCTCGGGGTGGCGCTCGCCCGGGGTCGCGGGCACGACTTCAACCCCGACAACCCGTTCCTCGTCGCCCTGCGCACGGACCCCGTGCTGTCCCGGACCAAGCTCATCGCCGAGCCCTGGGACTGCGGCGTGCACGGCTGGCGGACGGGCCAGTTCCCACCCCCCTTCACGGAGTGGAACGACAGGTTCCGCGACGCCATCCGCACGTACTGGCTCATCGACATGACGGCCAGCGAATACCGCGGGCACGGCGTGCGGGAACTCGCCACCCGGATGGCCGGCAGCGAGGACCTCTTCGGCCATCACGACCGCGGCCCCCTCGCCAGCGTCAACTTCGTGTCGGCCCACGACGGGTTCACCCTCGCGGACACGACTGCTTACGCCAGCAAGCACAACGAGGCCAACGGCGAAGGCAACCGCGACGGACACGGCGACAACCGGTCGTACAACCACGGCGTCGAGGGCCTGACGACCGATCCCCAGATCCTCGCCGCGCGGCGCCGCAGCATCCGCAACCTGCTGGCCACGACGCTGCTGGCGACCGGCGTCCCCATGCTCTGCGGCGGCGACGCCATCGGCCGCACCCAGGGCGGCAACAACAACGCCTACTGCCAGGACAACGAGATCAGCTGGTTCGACTGGGACCTGCAGCCCTGGCAGGAAGACCTGGCGGACACCGTCGGCTTCCTCGCGCGGCTGCGTCGCTCGCACCGCGTGTTCCGGCAGGGCAGCTTCTTCTCCAGCCACCCGCGCCCCGGCGACGGTCGCGTGGATGTGCTGTGGTTCGGCCGGTACGGCGAGCCGATGACGAGCGAATCCTGGGAGGACCCCCGCTGCCGCGTGCTGCAGATGCTGCTGCGCGGCGACGACATCACCGGCGCCTCGTTCCTGCTGGTCTTCCAGGGCAAGCACGCCCCCGAGGACGTGAGGATGCCGCCCCTGGAGCCGGGCCGCGCCTACGACCTCGTGTGGGACTCCGGCTGGAGCGCCGCGACCGGGTCCGGCGGCGGCCTCATCGACCCGGGCCACGTGACCCGCGTCGACGCGGCGACCATGCAGGTCTACCAGGTCCGTTAGGCCGGTCCCGACACGCGGCGGAAACACTGCAGAGGGCGTCCCCCGCCGGAGCGGGGGACGCCCTCTGGGCAGTGCTGATCGTCAGGCGTTGACCGTGAGGCTCAATTCGGCCGGTGTCGTCATCGCCTTGTGGGTGGGCACGATCCGCACGGTGTAGCCGAACGAACCGGTCTGGGTCACCCGGAGGTCCCCCTCGAAGCGGTGCCGACCGCCCTCGTAGCTCTCCACGACCGGCAGCGCGCTCGCCTCCGTCGCAGACAGCTGGTCGTTGACGTCCACGTGCCCGTGCACGACCTGCACCTCCACGTCCTCGGGCCGCAGGGCGCCCAGCGAGGCGAACACCCGGACCGCGAAGCTGTCCCCCACCTGCACGGCGTCCGGGACGCCGGAGGACTCCACGTGGTCGATGTGCAGGTTGGACCAGTTCTCGGCCACCCGAACCCGGTAGGCCGCCAGCGACTTCGCCGCCTCGAAGCCCCGGTCGACCATCGCGCGGTGCGCGTCGGCCGCGGGCTTGTAGAGCTCGGTCGTGTAGTCCTGGACCTGCCGGGTCGCCAAGACCTTGGGTCCCAGCGTGGCCAGGGTGTGCCGCATCATCGCGACCCAACGCCGGGGCACGCCGGCCTCGTCCACGTCGTAGAACCGCGGGGCGACCCGGTTCTCGATGAGGTCGTAGAGCGCCGCCGCCTCGATGTCGTCGCGCCGGTCCGGGTCGGTGACGCCGTCGGCGGTGGGGATGTCCCAGCCGTTCTGGCCGTCGTACCACTCGTCCCACCAACCGTCGAGGATCGAGAGGTTCAGCCCGCCGTTCAGCGCGGCCTTCATCCCCGACGTGCCGCACGCCTCCAGCGGCCGCAGCGGGTTGTTCAGCCACACGTCGCACCCGGGGTAGAGGTGCCGCGCCATCCCGATGTCGTAGTTCGGCAGGAACACGATCCGGTGCCGCACCGTCGGGTCATCGGCGAACTGGACCATCTTCTGGATCAGGCGCTTGCCGTTGTCGTCGGCCGGGTGGGACTTGCCCGCGATCACCAGCTGCACGGGCCGCTGCGGGTCGAGCAGGATCTTCTTGAGCCGCGCCGGGTCGCGCAACATGAGCGTCAAGCGCTTGTACGTCGGGACGCGGCGGGCGAACCCGATCGTGAGCACGTCCGGATCCAGGATGTCCTGCGTCCAGCCGAGCTCGGCCGGCGAGGCGCCCCGGCGGACCCAGCTCTCCTTGGTCCGATCCCGCGCCATGTCGACGAGGGTCTGGCGTAGCTCTCGCTTCACGGACCAGATCTGCTCGTCGGTGGCCTGCGCCGCAAAGAGCGCCAGCTTGCCGCTGGAAGACTCCTCGTCCGGGTCGAACGAGGCGCCCACGTCGAAGATGCGCTGGTCGACCCACGTCGGGGCGTGCACTCCGTTGGTGATCGAGGTGATCGGGACCTCGGTGTCGTCGAATCCGGGCCACAGGCCGTGGAACATGTCGCGGCTCACGATGCCGTGCAGCTGGCTGACGCCGTTGGCGTGCTTGGCCATCCGCAGCCCCATCACCGCCATGTTGAAGACGCCGCCGTCCCCGCCGGGGTAGGTCTCCGCGCCGAGCGCCAACAGCTTCTCGGTGGGCACCCCAGGCAGGGCGTTGTCGCCGCCGAAGAAGTGCCGGATCTGGTCCGCGCCGAACCGGTCGATGCCCGCCGGGACCGGGGTGTGCGTGGTGAAGACGGTCGCCGCGCGGGTCGCCTCGCGGGCCTCCTCGAAGGTCAGGCCCCGCTGGGTGACCAGCTCGTGGATGCGCTCGATGCCGAGGAAGCCGGCGTGGCCCTCGTTGCAGTGGTAGACGTCGGGCTCCGGCGCCCCGGTCATGGCGCTGTAGAGGCGCAGCGCCCGCACGCCGCCGATGCCCAGGAGCATCTCCTGCAGGAGCCGCTGCTCGCCGCCCCCGCCGTACAGCCGGTTCGTCACGCTGCGCAGGTCGGGGTCGTTCTCGTGCACGTCGCTGTCGAGCAGCAGCAGCGGGATCCGCCCCACCTGGGCCTTCCACACGAAGGCGCGCAGGGTGCGGTGCCCCGGCATCGACAGGGTGATCGCCGCAGGCTTGCCGTCGGCGTCGCGCAGCAGCGACAGCGGCAGCCCGTCGGGGTCGAGGACCGGGTAGGTCTCCTGCTGCCAGCCGTCCCGGTTGAGCGACTGCGCGAAATAGCCGGTCTGGTAGAAGAGGCCGACGCCGATGACCGGTACGCCGAGGTCGGAGGCCGACTTCAGGTGGTCCCCCGCGAGGATCCCGAGGCCGCCGGAGTATTGCGGGAGCACCTCGGTGATGCCGAACTCGGCCGAGAAGTAGGCGATGGCCTTGGGCACCTCGGTGCCCACCTCGGCCGCCCACCGCTGGTACCACCGGTCGCCGGTCACATACGCCTGCAGGTCCGCGTAGGCCGCCTTGACCTTCGCGACGTATTCCGGGTCGGCGGCGAGCCGGTCCAGCTCGGCGGCCGAGAGGCTGGACAGGAGCGCGACCGGGTCGTGCCCCACCTTCGCCCAGCGCACCGGCGCCGTCTCCGCGAACAGGTTCCGCGAGGCTGTGTGCCAGGACCACCGCAGGTTGATGGCCAGCTCCCCCAACTCGCTGATCGAATCGGGCAGCACAGACCGGACATTGAAACGTCGAATCGCCTTCACGGGACCGAGTTTAGGCGACGCCGCGGACACCCCCCGCGCCCGCTCGGCCGGGGCGGCCCGCGACCCCGGTTCCGCGCCCATTGACGCTGTCGGGGCACACAGCACAACCGCTGGGGCGCCGAACCTCCCCCGGAACCAGATAGCGTCCTACCTGTGACTGCGACACCGCGAACCCAGGCCGAACCCCGGCCCGTCACCGTCCCCGACGTCTCCCCCGCGCCGGTCCGCAAAGAGGCGTTTCCCGTGGGCCGCCCCATCGGGCGCATTCCCGTCCTCGACGTCCAACCCACGATCGAGGCCGGCTCGTGGCCCACGGTCTGCGTCGTCGACGAGGAGTTCGTCGTCACCGCCACGGTGTTCCGGGAGGGGCACGACGCGGTCAACGCCAGCGTGGTGCTGACCGACCCCGACGGCGCCGAGCGGACCGAGCCGATGCGGTGCACGAATGTCGGCCTGATGACCTGGGACGCCACGGTGTCGGCGGATCGGGCCGGGTCGTGGACGTTCCGGGTCGAGGGGTGGAGCGATCCGTACGCCACCTGGGAGCACGACGCCACCATCAAGGTGCGGGCCGGCGTCGACGTGGAGCTGATGTTCGAGGAGGGCGCGCGGCTGCTGGAGCGGGCCCGCGACCTCGTCGCGCGCACCGAGCACGCCCGGGAGGTGCTCACCGCCGGCGCGGCGCGGCTGCGCGACGGCTCGCTCGGCATCGAGGAACGGCTCGCGGGGGGCACCGGCGACGCCGTACGGTCCGAGCTGATCCACCATCCGTTGCGCGAGATGGTCTCGCCCTCCCCCGAGTACCCGCTGCGGGTGGAGCGCGAACTCGCGCTGTACGGCGCGTGGTACGAGTTCTTCCCGCGCAGCGAAGGCTGCCGGTACGACGAGAAGACCGGCACCTGGACCACCGGCACCCTGCGCACCGCCGCCGAGCGCCTCCCCGCGATCGCCGGGATGGGCTTCGACGTCATCTACCTCACGCCGATCCACCCCATCGGCACGACGAACCGCAAGGGCCCGAACAACACGCTGGAGTCCGGGCCGGACGACCCCGGCTCGCCGTACGCCATCGGCAGCCCCGACGGCGGCCACGACGCGATCGAACCCACCCTGGGCACCTTCGAGGACTTCGACCACTTCGTCGCGCAGGCCCGCCGCAACGGCATGGAGGTCGCGCTCGACATCGCCCTGCAGTGCTCCCCGGACCACCCGTGGGTGAGCGAGCACCCCGAGTGGTTCACGACGCGGGCGGACGGCACGATCGCGTACGCCGAGAACCCGCCGAAGAAATACCAGGACATCTACCCGCTGAATTTCGACAACGACCCGGCCGGCATCTACGCCGAGGTGCGGCGCGTCATCCAGGTGTGGATCGACCACGGGGTCACGCTGTTCCGCGTCGACAACCCGCACACCAAACCGGTCGAGTTCTGGCAGTGGATCATCGCCGACGTCGCCAAGGCCCACCCCGAGGTGATCTGGCTCGCCGAGGCGTTCACCAAGCCGCCGATGATGAAGGCGCTGGCCAAGGTCGGTTTCCAGCAGAGCTACACCTACTACGCGTGGCGCAACCAGCGCTGGGAGATCGAGGAATACTGCCGCGAGCTGGCCGGCGAGGCCGCCGCCTACATGCGGCCCAGCTTCTGGCCGACGACGCACGACATCCTCACGCCGTACATGCAGTTCGGCGGCCCGACGGCGTGGAAGCTGCGCGCGGCGCTGGCTGCGACGCTGGTTCCGACGTACGGGATCTACGCCGGTTACGAGCTGATGGAGGCCGTCCCGCGGCCCGGCGTCGAGGAACAGATCGACAACGAGAAGTACCAGTTCAAGGACCGCCGCTGGCGGGACTACGAGCCGGGCGGCGCCAAAGAGGGCGACCTGTGGATGGCCGACTACCTGCGGACGGTCAACGAGATCCGCCGGGACCACCCCGCGCTGCACTGGTTGCGCAACCTGCGCTTCCACTCCGCCGAGGACGAGAACGTGCTGGTCTTCAGCAAGCGTCGGGTCCAGGCCGGCCGCGAGGACACGATCATCGTGGTGGCCAACCTCGATCCGCACGCCACGCGGGAGACCTGGGTGCACCTCGACATGCCGGCGCTCGGGTTTGATTGGGGCACCGGCTTCGTGGCCAAGGACCTCATCACGGGGCAGTCCTGGCAGTGGGGGCAGGACGCCTTCGTGCGCCTCGGTCGGGACACCGAGCCGATCCACATCATCAGCGCCCGTCGGTTCTAAGACGCCCGGCGGCGCGGCTTCTCTCACGATTTCGGAGGATTGGCGGGAATGCAGGGCCTCAACCTCAGCCAGCCCGGACTGAAGCACGATCCGGACTGGTACAAGACCGCGGTCTTCTACGAGGTGCTCGTGCGCGCCTTCGCGGACAGCAAGGGCAGCGGCTCGGGGGACTTCACCGGGCTGATCGGCAAGCTGGACTACCTGCAGTGGCTCGGCGTCGACTGCCTGTGGCTGCCGCCGTTCTACGCCAGTCCCTTGCGCGACGGCGGCTACGACATCAGCGACTACACGGCGGTGCTGCCGGAATTCGGCACGCTGCCGGAGTTCACCGAGCTGGTGACCCAGGCGCACGCCCGCGGCATCCGGATCATCACCGACTTCGTGATGAACCACACCTCCGACCAGCACCCCTGGTTCCAGGCCTCCCGCAGCGACCCTGAGGGCCCGTACGGCGACTTCTACGTCTGGTCCGACGACGACACCAAGTACGCCGAGGCCCGCATCATCTTCGTCGACACCGAGGTGTCCAACTGGACCTTCGACCCGGTCCGCCGCCAGTTCTTCTGGCACCGGTTCTTCTCCCACCAGCCGGACCTCAACTTCGAGAACCCCGCCGTGCAGGAGGCGATGTTCGACGTCGTCCGGTTCTGGATGGACCTCGGCATCGACGGTTTCCGCCTGGACGCCGTGCCCTATCTCTTCGAGGAGGAGGGCCACAACGGCGAGAACCACCCCAAGACGCACGAGTTCCTCGCCACGCTGCGCGCGATGGTCGACGCGGAATATCCCGGGCGGATCCTGCTGGCCGAGGCCAACCAGATGCCGCACGAGGTCGTCGACTACTTCGGGACGCCGCAGGCGCCCGAGTGCCAGATGTGTTTCCACTTCCCGGTGATGCCGCGGCTGTACTACTCGCTGCGGGCCGAGAAGGCGGCGCCGATCATCGACGTCCTCAACGACACCCCGGCCATCCCCCAGGGCGCCCAGTGGGGCACGTTCCTGCGCAACCACGACGAGTTGACGCTGGAGATGGTCACCGCGGAAGAGCGCACCGCGATGTACGGCTGGTATGCCCCCGACCCGCGGATGAAGGCCAACATCGGCATCCGGCGGCGCCTGTCGCCCCTGCTCGACAACAGCCGCGCCGAGGTCGAGCTGATCAACGCCCTGCTGCTGAGCCTGCCGGGCTCGCCGTGCCTGTACTACGGCGACGAGATCGGCATGGGTGACAATATCTGGCTGAACGACCGCGACGCGGTCCGTACGCCGATGCAGTGGACGCCCGACCGCAACGCGGGGTTCTCCAGCGCCGACCCCGGCAAGCTCTATCTCCCGGTGATCCAGTCGCTGGTCTACCACCACAACAACGTCAACGTGGAGGCCCAGATGGCCTCCAGCAGCTCGCTGCTGCACTGGATGCGGGCCATGCTGCGGGTCCGCTCGACCCACCCCGTCTTCGGCCTCGGCGACTTCGCGCTGCGGGACGTCGACAACGAGGCGGTGCTCGCCTTCACCCGCACGCTCGAAGCGGACCCCAGCAAGGGCCGCGAGGAGGCCCAGCACGTGCTGTGCCTGCACAACCTGAGCAGCCGGCCGCAGGCCGGCACGGTGCGGCTGCCGAAGCGGTACGCCGGGGCCAAGGTGCGGGACCTGTTCGGCGGGTCCGGCTTCCCCAAGGTGGGGCCCGACGCGGCGTACACCGTGATGCTCGGCTCGCGCGACTTCTTCTGGCTCGGTCTGCACGAGCGGGAGCAGGAGGGGGCAAGCCATGGCTGAGATCCATCACGGCGCCACCATCACCCCGAGCAAGCTGGACCTGGTCACCGCGTGGATGCCCGCCCAGCGCTGGTACACCGCCAAGGGCCGGACGCCCAAGCTGCGGCGGGTGGGCGGGTTCCGCTTCGAGGACCCTGCGGGCAAGGTCGGCATGGAGACGCTCCTGCTGCTCGACGAGGCCGCGCCCACCCCCGTCGTCTACCAGGTGCCGCTGACCTATCGCGAGGCGCCGCTGCCGGGCGCGGAGCACGCCCTCGTGGGCACGTGTGAGCACTCGGTCCTCGGCACCCGCTATGTCTACGACGGCCCGCAGGACCCCACGTACGTGGCGGGCCTGCTCGACCTCATCGTCTGGGGCGCCACGTCCGACGAGGGGTTCGCGGCGACCGGGGCCAACACCCCCGCCCGGGGCTGTCCGCTGCCGGGCGTGCCGGAGCTGGAGGTCACCGGCAGCCGCGTCCTGACCGGGGAACAGTCCAACACCTCGATCATCATCGACGCGCAGGTCCGCTCCGGGGACGACGCCGGGCGGTCGCGTCCGCTGATCGTCAAGCTGTTCCGGGCGCTCTCCCCCGGCGACAATCCCGATGTCATCCTGCAGTCGGCGCTCGCGCAGGCGGGGTCCCGGTTCGTCCCGGACCCGCTCGGCTCGATGACCGGCGCCTGGACCGACCCGAGGGTGGGCGCCGACGCGGAGGCGAGCGGCCACCTCGCGTTCGCCGGGGCGTTCCTGCCCGGCACGCGGGATGCCTGGCGCGTCGCGGTGGACGCGGTCGCGGACGCCATCGACTTCACCGGCCGGGCCTATGACCTCGGGGTCGCGACGGCGGCCGTCCACACCGACCTCGCGCACGCGCTCCCCACGCAGGAGGCCGGGCCCGAGGCCCGGCAGCAGCAACTGGCCTCGTGGCAGGACCGCGCGCACGCCGCGGTGCTGGCCCTGCCGGAGCTGGGCGAGTACACGCCGGCCATCACCGCGGTATTCCAGCGCGCCGCGGCAGCGAGCTGGCCCCGGCTGCAGCGCATTCACGGCGACTACCACCTCGGTCAGGTGCTCGATGTCGCCGACCGTGGGTGGGTGCTGATCGACTTCGAGGGCGAGCCGCTGCGCCCGCTCGCCGAGCGCAGCCGCCCGGACCTGCCGCTGCGCGACGTCGCCGGCATGCTGCGCAGCTTCGACTACGCTGCGGGCACCCACGCCCAGGCCCGGCCGGACGAAGCCGCCGGCGCCAACGCCTGGGCCGCGGCCTGCCGGCACGCCTTCTTGGACGGCTACGCCTCCCGGGCCGAGGACCCCCGCACCGACCCCGCCGCCGCAGCGCTGCTGCGCGCGCTGGAGCTGGACAAGGCCCTGTATGAGGTCGTCTACGAGGCCAGGAACCGACCCGATTGGATTGCGGTGCCGGCGAAGGCCGTCCACCGGCTCTGCGCCACCTCCCCCGACGGACCCGACGGAAGTGAGAACACCATGACCAGCGAGACCTCTCGGCCGGCCGATCCTGCCGCCCCCCTCGACTCGCCCGTCGGAGCCGCCCTGGACGCCCCGGCGGCTCCCGCCGCGGCACCCGCGTCTGCGGCCCCCGCCGCCGCGCCCGCCGCCCCGGCGAAGCTGAAGCCCGCCAGCTGGGACGAGCTGGGGCTGCTCGTTCATGGCGGCCACGGCAACCCGCACGGGGTACTCGGCGCGCACCCCTGGAACGGCGGCATCACGATCCGGGTGCTGCGGCCCGGGGCCAAGACCGTCCAGATCGAGCTGCCCGACGGCAGCGTCCACGACATGGAGCACGACTTCGAGGGGGTCTGGCAGCTCCAGCTGGACCTGCCGACCAAGCCGGACTACCGCGTCCTGTGCGACTACGGCGACGGATTCGTGCACCGGCAGGACGACCCGTACCGGTTCCTGCCCACGCTGGGCGAGGTGGACCTGCACCTCATCGGCGAGGGGCGCCACGAGCAGCTGTGGAAGGTGCTCGGCAGCCACATCCGCACCTACGACGGCCCCATGGGCCCGGTGACCGGCACGAGTTTCGCGGTGTGGGCGCCGAACGCCCGCGCCATCCGCGTGGTCGGGGACTTCAACACCTGGGACGGCACCTGCCACCCGATGCGGGCCCTCGGCAGCACGGGCGTGTGGGAACTGTTCGTGCCCGGGATCGGCGAGAACACGACGTACAAGTATGAAATCCTCGGCGCGGACGGCTACCGCCGCACGAAGGCCGACCCCCTCGCGCGCGCGACGGAATGCCCGCCGGCGACCGCCTCCGTCGTCACGGAGACCCGGTACGAGTGGCAGGACGACGCCTGGATGGCGGAGCGGACCAAGCACACCGAGCCGCAGAAGATGCCGATGAGCATCTACGAGGTGCACCTGGGCAGCTGGCGCCTGGGCCTGTCGTACGTCGAGCTGGCCGAGCACCTCGTGAACTACGTCAAGGACCTGGGCTTCACGCACGTGGAGTTCCTGCCCGTGGCGGAGCACCCCTACGGCCCGAGCTGGGGCTACCAGGTCACCGGCTACTACGCGCCGACCTCCCGCTTCGGCTCCCCCGACGAGTTCCGCTACCTCGTGGACAAGCTGCACCAGGCGGGCATCGGCGTCTTCGTCGACTGGGTGCCGGCGCACTTCCCCAAGGACGGCTTCGCGCTGGGCCGCTTCGACGGCCAGGCCCTCTACGAGCACCCGGACCCCCGCCGCGGCGAGCACACCGAGTGGGGCACCTACATCTTCGACTTCGGTCGCCCGCAGGTGCGCAACTTCCTCGTGGCCAACGCCAGCTACTGGCTGGAGGAGTTCCACATCGACGGGCTGCGCGTCGACGCGGTGGCCTCGATGCTCTACCTCGACTACTCGCGCGAGGACGGGCAGTGGCTGCCGAACCAGTACGGCGGCCGGGAGAACCTCGACGCGGTCCAGTTCCTGCAGGAGACGAACGCCACGGTCTACCGGCGCTCTCCCGGCGTCGTCACGATGGCCGAGGAGTCGACGAGCTGGGGTGGCGTCACCGCGCCGACCTACATGGGCGGCCTCGGCTTCGGCCTGAAGTGGAACATGGGCTGGATGCACGACACGCTGCACTACGCGTCGCTGGCGCCGATCTACCGGCAATACCACCACCACGAGATGACCTTCGCGATGATCTACGCCTACAGCGAGAACTTCGTGCTGCCGATCAGCCACGACGAGGTCGTCTACGGCAAGGGCTCGATGCTGGCCAAGATGCCGGGCGACCGGTGGGAGCAGCTCGCCGGGCTGCGCGCCTACTTCGCGTGGCAATGGAGCTTCCCGGGCAAGCAGCTGCTGTTCATGGGCAGCGAGTTCGCGCAGTACGCCGAGTGGGCGGACGGCTCCAGCCTCGACTGGTGGCTGCTCGACCACGAGCCGCACTGGCGGATGCACAAGCTGGTCAAGGACCTCAACCAGCTGTATGCCAGCCACCCGGCGCTGTGGCAGCTCGACAGCCACCCGGACGGCTTCCGCTGGATCGACGCCAACGACAGCTTCGGCAACGCCTACAGCTTCCTGCGGTTCGGCAGCCCGACCGCGGCCGGCGAGCGCCCGGTGATCGCCTGCGTCGCCAACTTCGCCGGCATGGAGCACCACAACTACCGGATCGGCCTGCCGCAGGGCGGCGTCTGGCGCGAGATCCTCAACACCGACTCCGAGGAGTACGGCGGCGCCGGGCTCGGCAATCTCGGCGAGATCTACGCCGAGGAGGTGCCGTGGCACGGCCAGCCGTTCTCGGCGACGGTGCGGGTGCAGAAGCTCTCCGCCGTCTGGTTCGAGGCTACGGGCGAGGCCGTGCCGGTGCCGTCGGAGCAGCCGGAGCAGGCCGCCCAGCCGAAGGAACCGCCCACGCCGGGCATCCCGCGGCCCGAGCTGTCGAACACCCCGGTCCAGGGCGATGAGGTCGTCGACTCCGGCCTGGGCGAGCTGCCCCCGGTCAAGGGCGCGGACCTGAGCGAGCAGGGCGACGCGGCGTTGCCCGGCACGTCCTGAGGCGCACGACGGCGCCAAACCTATGAGGCGGGCGGGCGAACCTTGACGGTTCGTCCGCCCGCCTCGCGGGGGGAGGAGTAGAGCTATCGGGGGGTGGGCGCGTCGCTGCGGTGGGCCCCCACCACGTCGTGCGCCAGCACCTTCTCGGCGATCAGCGCGGCGATCGGCATGGCCGAGGTGGCGGCGGGTGACGGGGCGTTGCAGACGTGCAGCATCCGCGGGGTGTCATAGAACAGGAAGTCCTCGACCATCGACCCGTCCGTCTTGACCGCCTGGGCCCGGATCCCACACTCCTCGGGGGTGAGGTCCGCGGTGGTCAGTTTCGGGCAGTACTTGCGCACCAGCTGCAGGTAGCCGGGCTTGTAGAGGCTGTTCTTCTGCTCGATGAGCCCGGTCTTGAGCTGTTTCTTCGCGACCTTCCAGAAGCCGGGGAAGCGCACGAAGCTGGCCATGTCGGCGACGTTGAGCGAGAACTTCGGATAGCCCTCCCGGGAGAGCCCCATCACGGCGTTGGGGCCGACCGTCACCCCGCCGTCCATCATCAGCGTGAGGTGCACGCCGAGGAACGGCAGCTCGGGGTCCGGCACCGGGTAGATCAGCGTGTCGACGATGTCGTTGTGCCGGGGGTCGAGCCGGTAGTACTCGCCCCGGAACGGCACCATCTGGAAGTCGACGTCCAGGCCTGCCATGCGGGCGAGCCGGTCGGCCTGGATGCCGCCGCAGACGACGAGCTGCTTGGCGTAGACCCGCTCCCGCAGCTCGGCCGCCATCGGGTCGGAGGTCTCGACGTCGATGGCGACTTCCGAGAGCGACTCGTGGATGTCGACGACCCGCGTGTTCAGCCGGATCGTGCCGCCGTTCGCGGCGATGACGTCGGCCATCGTGCGGCAGACCAGCTTGTAGTCGACGATGCCGGTGCTCTTGAGGAAGATCGCCCCGATGCCGGTGATGTTGGGCTCGCGACGCTTGAGCTCCGCCTCGTCGACCAGCTCCACGTCGAGCTCGTTGATGAGCGCGCGCTCGTAGAGGGCGTGCATCCGCTCCAGTTCGGCCTCGTTGGTCGCGACGATGAGCTTGCCGGTGTTGCGGTAGGGGATGCCGTGCTCGTCGCAGAAGGCGCGCGTCCACTGCGCGCCCTCCTTGCAGAGCTTGGCCTTGAGGCTGCCCGGCTTGTAGTAGATGCCGGCGTGGATGACCCCGCTGTTGTGGCCCGTCTGGTGCCGGGCGACGTCGGCCTCCTTCTCGATGACGACGACATCGCTGCCGGGCCGTTCCTTGAGCAGGGTCATCGCGGTCGCCAGGCCCACGATGCCGCCGCCGACGACGGCGAAGTCGTAGACCCGCGGCTCACCCCCCCGGCGGGCTCCGGGGCCGGCCCCGGTCGACGTACTCGTCGCCGTGCTCACCGGTCCCCCTCGAGCGCCACGGGCTGGGGGAAGGCGCGGTCCTGCTCGGCCCGCAGCTCGTCGCACAGCCGTCCCGTCGGCACCTCGACGTCGTCGTAGCCGATGGCCTCGTCCTTGGCGATGTCGCGCTTGAGCACGCAGCCCTCGGCAAGCCCGACGGGCAGCAGCCGCTGCGCGGCGGTGACCTCGCCCTTCTCGCACACCCCGTAGTACAGGTAGCCGCCCAGCGCATCGAGCGTCTCCCCAGCCACCAGGTCCTTCTTGGCGATGGTGACGACCTCGACCTTGGGGGCCTGGCGCAGCGGCTTGATCGTCGCGTCACCGAGGAGTACGGCGCGCGCGGCGGTGTCCGGCACCTCGAAGTGGCACAGGTGGTAGGGCGTGTAGAAGCTGTAGAGCGGGCCCTGGCCCAGCTTGTAGAGGTTGAGGTAGTGCTGCTGCTTCGGGTCGTCGTGGGTGGCCAGCACGTAGACGCCCGGCCCCGGCTGGCTGCCGACCACGTAGTCCACGGTGCCGCCGATGGCCTTGAGCTCCTCGACGTCGTACATGCCCGTCAGCTCGTCGACGTGGCCGCGGTGGTCGCGCTGCTCGCAGCCGCGCTTGGTCACCGACAGGCCGGCCGCGTTCGCGACCAGCGCCTGCTCGACCGAGACCTTGGTGCCGTCGGCGAACGAGGTCACCATGTGCGGGTCCTGGCCCCACTGCTTCGCGAAACCCTCCTGCGTGGTCGGGTTGCGGTAGGGGTCCTGCAGGCCCTTGACGTTGCCGGCCACCAGCGGCGTCAGGCCCAGGCCACGGACAAACCTGACGAGGTTCATCTGCACGCCCGGCTGGTCGCCGTCGCAGCCGGTGTAAACCAGGCCCGCGTCCTCGAACTTGGCGTTCAGGATGGTGCCGACGGTCGCGTCGACCTCCGCGTTCATGAGCACGAGGTGCTTGCCGGCAGCAAGCACCTCCAGCGCGAGCTGGCAGCCGAACTCCACGGACCCGGTGCAGTCGATGACGACCTCGACGCTGGCTGCCCGCGCCATCGCCGCGTAGTCGCTCGTGACGGCCGTGCCGCCCGCGGCGGCGATCGCGTCGATGTCGGCCGCATCGGCCACGATCCGTACGGCGTCGCCGGAGCGGCCGGCCAGCTCCAGGGCGGCGACCCCCTTGTCCGGGGTGCGCGCGTAGACGCAGGCCACCTCCATGCCCGCCTTGGTGTTGATGAGGTGGTTCATCAGGCCCTTGGCCATGAACCCGGGGCCGGCGATGCCCACGCGGACGGGGTTGCCGTCCGCCGCTCGCTTCGCCAGCAGCTCGTCGACGATGATCACTTGATCTTCTTCCCGTCCCAGTCCGGCCAGGCCTTGTCCTTGTCCGAGATGACCACGACCTCGCCCGGCCAAGCCAGGCCGAACGCCGGGTCGTCGTAGCGTTGACCGCGCTCGTGCTCGGGGCTGTACATGCCGGAGACCTGATAGGTGACCTCGGTGTCGTCGGTCATCGTCAGGTAGCCGTGCCCGCAGTACGGCGGGATCCACAGCGCGCGGTGGTTGTCGGCGGAGAGCTCGACCATGACGTTCTGACCGAACGTCGGGCTGTCCTCGCGCAGGTCGAGGCAGCAGTCGACGATGGTGCCGCGGGTGCAGCGGACGAGCTTGCCCTCGGCGGCGGGCGCGATCTGGCGGTGCATGCCGCGCATCGTGCCGGACTTGTGGTTCCAGCTCATGTTGGCCTGCATGACCTCGGTGGGGATGCCGTGCGCCGCGAACTCGTCCACGCAGAACGTGCGGGCGAAGCCGCCGCGGGCGTCCTCGAACGGCTGGAGGTCGATGATCCAGCAGCCGTCGACGGCCGTCTGGGTGAACTCCATGCTCACCACTCCCGCTTCCAGAACAGCTTCTCGTCGACCTGGCCGGTCTTCAGCAGCCACTCGATCTGCTTCAGGCGGGTGTGCCCGCGACCGGTGAAGGTGGCCTCGTCCAGCTGGATCGCGTCGAACACCTCGTGCAGCTGCTTGGCGCCGGCGGCCAGGTCCCAGTCGCACGTGAAACCGAGGTCGGAGATCTTGTCGAAGTTCACCTTGTAGGACCGGTTGTCCGCGCCGGGTGCCCCGAAGCTCAGCTCGCACCCGGTGAACTCGGCCGCGACGGTCTCGGCGATCTTGCGCACGGTGTAGTTGTTGGCGTTGCTGCCCGAGTTGAACGCCTGGCCGTGGATCTTCTCGGCCGGCGCATCCAGCATGAGCATGATGCCCTTGCACAGGTCGAGGGCGTGGGCCATCGGCCGCCACGGCGTACCGTCGCTGGTCATCGCGATGACGCCGGTGGTGTACGCGAGGCCGGCGAGGTTGTTGAGCACGATGTCGAAGCGCTGCCGCGGGCTCGCCCCGAAGGCCGTCGCGTTGCGCAGCGCCACCGGGTGGAAGTTGTCGTCGGCCAGCGCCCACAGGTCCTGCTCGGTGAGGTACTTGCACTTGCCGTAGGCCGTTTGCGGGTTGACCGGGCTGGTCTCGTCGACGGTGCCGTCGGCCACGCCGTACACCGAGCAGCTGCTCATGTAGACGAACCGCTCGACGCCGGCCTCCTTGGCCGCCTTCGCGACGTGCGCGCTGCCGAGGTGGTTGATCTCGTAGGTGATCGGGCCGACCAGGTCGCCGACCGGGTCGTTGGACAACTCGGCGAGGGCGACCACCGCGTCGACGCCCGCGAAGTCCTCGGCGGTGAGGTGCCGCATGTCCTTGGCGAGCGTCAGCGGCGCGCTCGGCAGGCCGTTGTAGAGCCAGCCGTTCTTGTAAAAGCCCGTGTCGACGGCGACGACCTCGTGGCCGGCGTCGAGCAGCATCGGGGCCAACAGGCAACCGATGTAGCCGTCTGTGCCGGTGACCAGGATCTTCATGTCAGTTCCACACCTTCCACGGGGCTTGGCCCGATTCCCAGAGGTTTTCGAGCTTGTTCTTGTCGTTCAGGGTGTCCATGGGCTGCCAGAAGCCGTCGTGCTTGTAGGCGTTGAGCTGCCCGTCGTGGGCGAGGTTGCGCAGCGGCTCCTGTTCCCAGACGGTGTCGTCGCCGGTGATGTAGTCGATGACGCCGGGCTCGCAGACGAAGTAGCCGCCGTTGACCCAGGCGCCGTCGCCGTCCGGCTTCTCCTGGAAGTGTTCGATCGTCGTGTCGTTCTTGCCCAGCGAGATCGCGCCGAAGCGCCCCGGGGGCTGCACGACGGTCATCGTCGCGAGCCGGCCCGAGGCGCGGTGGAAGTCGATGGTGGCGCTGATGTCGGTGTCGGAGACGCCGTCGCCGTAGGTGAAGCAGAAGGTCTCGTCCCCGATGTAGTCCTTGACCCGGCGCAGCCGGCCACCGGTCATCGTCCGTCCGCCGGTGTGCACCAGCGTGACGCGCCAGTCCTCGACGTCGCGCTTGTGGATCTCCACGTCACCGGTGCCGAGGTCGAACGTCATGTCCGAATAGCGCATGGCGTAGGTGGAGAACCACTCCTTGATGTAGGTCCCCTTGTAGCCGCAACACACGACGAACTCATTGATGCCGTGCGCGGCGTACTCGCTCATGATGTGCCAGAGGATCGGCCTCTCACCGACCTCGACCATCGGTTTCGGCTTGAGCACGGTCTCCTCGGAAAGGCGGGTGCCCAACCCACCGGCCAGAATGACGGCCTTCACAACGTCTTTCCTCCCTGTTGCCTGCCACCGGAACACCGCATGGTCAGGGCGGCGAAGCCACCGGGAGCCGCCGGGGCACGCAGGAGCCCGTCGAACGCCACCGAACGCCACGCGAGCAGCCCGCAGCAGCCCGACTGGCGCGGTAGGTTCCCCCCTACGAAAGTCCCCCGGTACAGCTCCCCCAGATCCATCCGCGAGTGCCCTCAGGTCCGCCGACCGGCGAGAACTGCCTAGACCGGCCCCGGACTTGGACGCTCGACCTTGGTCATGGTAACACCAGCCCTCGCGCCCCGAGACGCCGTGCAATCGCGCGCCCCAACAGGACTTTTGTCGCGGGCGGGAGCCCCACGGCCAGAAAACGTCCGCCCGGGCGGCCGGCCCGGACCGCGGGACTTCCACCGCATCGCCGGACGCTCCACGAGGAACCAGCTTCCCGCGGCAAGCGCCACCGCGCCGAACAGCGTGCCGGCGAGGAAGGGCAGCAGCCCGGCCCCGGCGATGCCGAACTGCTGCAGCAGCATCGCGACCGGCCACGCGTAGATGTAGACGCCGTAGGAGACGTCGTTCACGGCGCCGATGCGGCAGGCCCACGAGGGCGCAAGGTGCGCCGCCGCCAGCACGGCGTACGAGAGGGCGACCACGCCGACCCCGAGGAATCCGCCCGCCAGCAACGTCGCGGCCGTCGCGCCCACAGCGAGCGTCGCCGCCGGCGCCGACCACCGGATCCGCTCCGGGAAGAGCGCGGCCACGGCCCCGCAACCGAACGCCAGGTACAGCTCCGGACCGCCGCTGCCGATCGTCACCCGTTCGACCAGCCGGGCGCAGACCCCGACGTACGGCGCGAGCTGGACGACGACCAGCACCACCGCGAGCAGCGCCGGCAACGCGCGGCGGGCGCGCGAGCGCAGCAGCCCCAGCGCCATCGCCGCGGCTACGCCGAGGTAGCACAGGCATTCGAAGAAGAGGCTCCACAGGCTGCCGTTCACCGCGTCGACGCCGTGCACCTGCCCGTACGCGCTGCCGACGAAGACGCCGTCGATGCCGTAATCGGAGATGTGGAGGGCGCCATTGCGCAGCACGTACGCCGCGGGGCCCTGGGCGCCGAGATGCCAGTATCCGGCGAGACCGTCGTGGCTGGCCGCGTACGAGATCGGCCCCACGACCAGCGCGCCGACCAGCAGGACCACCCAGAAGGCCGGCAGGATCCGCAGCGCGCGGCGCCACAGGAACGCCCGGACGCTGCCCGACGCGCCGCTGCGCGTGATGAGAAAACCGCTGATCGCGAAGAATCCGAGGACCGCGAGGTCCCCGAGGTCGGCCTGGCCCCGAAAGAGGCGGTACGTCGGGTCGGCTCCGAACCCGCCGATCGGGAAGGCATGCGAGACGATCACGGCGCTCGCCATGACCAGCCGCAGCAACCCGAAGGCATTGGCCGCCCGCGACGGTGGCAGGCCGACGGAAGACGCGCTGGTCATAGATCCCCCTGACGTCGCGACCCGGCCCTCGACGCGAGCGAGGGACCCCCCTCGGGAACCTTACGTCGCGTGAAGGTTCAACCCTCACGCAGCGTAACAGTTACCGGCAGGGGCGGCCGCGTGAGCGCGTGGGGCGGGGGAGGCGCGTGGGATTAGCCCCGCGGCGATTCGTGCCGGTGCCGCTCGGCCTGGTAGCGCAGCGTGCGGGCGAACTCCTCGGCCATCGCGGCCCGCTCCCGCAGCTTCGTCAGCCGCTCGTCGGCGTCGGCGATGTACGCGTCCAGGCGACGCAGGTCGTCGGCCCGGTTGGACCCCGACGCCTCCCGCACGGCGTACGACCGGTCGCTGTCCGGCATCCACGGCCCGCCGAGCTCGTCGAGGGTCGTGAGCAGGTCGGCCATCTCCTCCAGCGTGTAGCCGAGCGGCTTCATCCGCTTAATGACCAGGAGGCGGGCGACCTCGGCGGCCGTATACATCCGGAATCCGCCCGTCGTGCGCGCCGAAGGGACGACCAGGCCGGTCTCGTCGTAGTGCCGGATCGTGCGCAGGCTCAGGCCCGTTCGTTCGGCTACCTCGCCGATCTTCATCGTGGCGCCAGAGTCCAGCACGTCGCCTCAGGTTCCCTTGCTCGCAGTCCTTGCTCACGGATTCCTGGAGCATAGTGATCCCCGACCGATGCAGGTCCGATCCTCGGTCGCCGACACGGCGATTCGGCCCCCGCCGGACTGCCAGGATGGGGGCATGACCTCATCGCGAGCGGGCACAGTGGCCCAGCCCCAGGACCTCGTTGACGTCGCGCATCTCGTCACGGCGTACTACACGCAGCACCCCGACCCGGAGAACATCGACCAGCAGGTGGCGTTCGGCACCTCGGGGCATCGCGGCTCCAGCCTGAAGACCGCCTTCAACGAGGACCACATCCTCGCGACGACGCAGGCCATCGTCGACTACCGGCGGCAGCAGGGCTTCGACGGTCCCCTGTTCATCGGCCGGGACACCCACGGCCTGTCCGAGCCGGCCTGGGCCAGCGCGCTGGAGGTGCTCGCGGCTAACGAGGTGACGGTGCTGGTCGACGACCACGACGGTTACACCCCCACCCCGGCCGTGAGCCACGCGATCCTCGTGGCCAACCGCGGCAAGATCCGCGGCGTGGACGACCTGCCCGCGAACGCCGGGCTCGCCGACGGGATCGTGGTCACGCCCTCGCACAACCCGCCCAGCGACGGCGGGTTCAAGTACAACCCGCCGCACGGCGGGCCCGCCGACACCGACGCCACGAAGTGGATCGCGGCGGCGGCGAACGCCTACATCAAGGCGGGCCTCGAGGGGGTCAAGCGGATTCCGTTCGCGCGGGCCCGGGCCGCGGCGACGGCGTACGACTTCCTGGGCCGCTACGTCGACGACCTGCCCCACGTGGTCGACATCGCCAAGATCAAGGAGGCCGGGCTGCACATCGGGGCCGACCCGCTCGGCGGGGCGAGCGTCGAATACTGGGGCGCCATCGCGGAGCGGCACGGCATCGACCTCACGGTCATCAACCCGCTGGTCGACGCCACCTGGCGGTTCATGACGCTGGACTGGGACGAGAAGATCCGGATGGACTGCTCCTCCCCCTCGGCGATGGCGAGCCTCATCGAGAACCGCGCCGCCTTCCAGATCAGCACCGGCAACGACGCCGACTCCGACCGGCACGGCATCGTCACCCCCGACGCGGGCCTGATGAACCCGAACCACTACCTGGCGGTGGCGATCCAATACCTGTACGGCGGGGGGCGCCCCGCCTGGCCCGCCGACGGCTTCATCGGCAAGACCCTGGTCAGCTCCTCGATGATCGACCGCGTCGCCGCCGACCTCGGCCGCAAGCTCGTGGAGGTGCCGGTGGGCTTCAAGTGGTTCGTGCCCGGCCTGCTCGACGGGTCCGGCCCGTTCGGTGGCGAGGAGTCCGCGGGCGCGAGCTTCCTGCGCTTCGACGGCAGCGTGTGGACCACCGACAAGGACGGCATCATCCTCGCGCTGCTGGCCAGCGAGATCCTCGCGGCGACCGGCAAGTCCCCGAGCGAGCACTACGCGGAGCTGGTCGCCAAGCACGGCGAGCCGGCGTACGCGCGGGTCGACGCCCCCGCGAACCGCGAGGAGAAGGCCAAGCTCGGCGCGCTCACCCCGGCCGCGGTCACGGCCAGCGAGCTGGCGGGCGAGCCGATCACGGCCAAGCTCACCGAGGCCCCGGGCAACGGGGCGAAGATCGGCGGCCTCAAGGTCACCACGGAGAGCGCCTGGTTCGCCGCTCGGCCGTCCGGGACCGAGGACGTCTACAAGATCTACGCCGAGTCCTTCAAGGGCCCGGACCACCTGGCGCAGGTCCAGGAACAGGCCCGCGAGGTCGTCTCGGCGGCCCTGTCGTCGTGACCGGATCGGACGGCGAGCCGGTCGATCTGCCGGAGCCGGACGAACCCATGGGCGCGGGAGACCTCCCCGCGCCCATGGGGCGGCTCATCGTCGTGACCGGGCCGATGGGCCCGGGCTGCCATCGGCTCGCCTGGGCCATGGCCCGTCGGCTGGACCAGTCCGTCGTGGTCGACGGGCCCATCCTCGCGGCGATGGTCGCCTCGGAACACGCCTCGGGTGCGGACGAACTCGGGACGATCCGCACGGCCCTGCTGCGCTATTGCGCCCAGATCGCGCTGGCCGAGACCTACCGCCGCGCCGGCTACGACGTACTGGTCGTGGAGGACCTCCCGGAGCGCCGGCTGGCGGACTTCCGGGACCTGTGCAGCCCCGACGAGATCCACCTCATCGTGCTCGACGGCACCGAGGAGACCTACCCGCTCGGGCTGCGGCTGCTCTCGACCGAGGACGTCGATGCCCAGGCCGTGGCCGTGCTGGCCCGCCTGCAGGAGTCCCTGCTCCCGGCGCTCGACTGAAGCCCAGGGCGACGAGCGAGGCTCAGAAGAGCGCGCTCATCAGGGCCCGCCTGGCCTTGGCCACCCGCTCGTCGGCGGTGCCGACCACCTCGAACAGGCCCAGCAGGTGGGTCCGCACCCGGTCCCGGTCCTCGTCCACGGTCGCCCGGATCAGGTCCACGAGCCGCGCGAACGCGTCCTCCACATGGCCGCCGGACAGGTCCAGGTCGGCGACCAACAGCTGCGCGTCGATGTCGCGTGGGTCGGCGGCGGCCGCGGCCCGCGCTGCGGGGGCGTCCACCGTGGCCACGCGCTGCAGGAGCTGCACCTGCGCGAGACCGGCCTTCGCGTCCGCGTCGGCCGGGTTGTCCTTGAGGGCCTGCTCGTACGCCGTGACCGCCGCCGCGTAGTCGCCGCGCTCGATGGCGTCGTACGCCGTCGCATGCGCCACCGGCAGGTCGGGTCCGCCCGCCTCGACGTCGCCCTCGGCGACCCCGGCATCGAACCGGCCGGTGACGCCGTGCTGCGCCGCTAGCTGCAGGACCTGCGCCACGACGGCGTCGAGCTGGGCCACCGGCTGCACGCCGGGGAACAGCGGCACGGGCTGGGCGGCGATGATCGCCAGGGTGACCGGGACCTGCTGCACCTGGAACGCCTGCGCGGTGCCCGGCGCCTTGCGGATGTCCACCGAGCACACCCGAAGCCGGCCGGCGACCCGCTCGGCCGCGGCGACGGCGTTGTCCAGCGCCTGCTTCGTCTGGGCCGCCTGCCCGTCCCACAGGACGAAGAGGGCCGGTACGTCGCGGGTGAGCAGGATCGCCTCTTCGAGGTTGGCGTCCGTGACGTCGAGGGTGATCCCGGAGGCCGCGCCGGCGGCCGAGGGGGTGGGGGCGGGGCGGCCCAGGGCGGACAGGTCGACGGCGCCGCGTAGGGAGGGCGAGGATCCGGGCAAGCTCATGGCGCCATTCTTGCCCAGGAGGATGCGCCCGGGAAACTCGGGGAACCGGCCCCGCGGGAGCCGTCAGATGCCGCCGGTGCCCGTCCTGCCGGCAAGGCCTCGCCGGCCCTCCGGGAGGCCCTCCCTTGGCCGGCTCAGTAGCCGGAGGCCCCGGTGATCTGCTCGGTGGCCGCGACGAGCCGCGCCTTGCCCTGCTTCGGCACGGTGAAGATCAGGCTCTGCGAAACCTGGGTGCGGACCTGCTGCACGAGGACGGTGCGGTTGGGGACGAGTGCGGAGAAGTACGGCGTCGGCTGCATCTGCTGGCCCGGCTTGATGAGGTAGTCGCTGACCCGCTCGATGGCACCGAGCACCAGTGTGTCCCCGTTGAGCTCCCGGAAGGCCACGACCGGATCGGGGCGCACCTGGAAGGTTTGGGTGAAGTCGGCCTGGCTGGCCACCGCTTTCTTCGCCGCCTCGGCGCGCGAGTGGAGCTGTTCCGCGAAGGTGTCCGACTCGTACGGCGCGTCGTCCTTCGGCGCGGCCAAGCCCTCGGCGTAGCTCTTGAGCAGGTCGGCCGGCTTGAGATCCATGTCGGCGCCGTTGGTCACCACCCGGGCGCCGTCTCCGAGGCCGGGGAACGCGTTGATCTGGGCCCCCGGGAGCATCTGCGCGTTGAGGGTGAGCCGGTACGGCGTGTCGGGCTTCGTCGCGACCAACAGGTGCACCACCGGCAGTTGCGCGTTCGGTGCGGTGGACGCGCCGAGGATGTATCGGGGGTAGTCGGTGCCCCGCGACGTCGACAGCACCTTGATGTCCGTGGGCACCCCGGACGCCGGGCTCGTCACGCCGGCCGCGATGAACTGCACCGCCGCCTTGGCCGCCACCAGCCCCTCGCCGGCGTACGTGCTCGCCAGCGACGACGCCGCGCCGGGCTTGCCGGACCGGGCCGCCGCATCGTCCGCCAACACGCGCTGCAGGACCCTGGTGGCTTGGTCCTCGGTGACGGCCGCGCCGGGATCGTCCTGGGGACCGCCCGCACCGGGCATGCCCGGCGCGCCGCAGCCGGCGAGGCTCGTGGCGAGCGCGGCCGCCAGTCCCACGGCGAGCAGGCCCGAGCGTCGGGGCCGGCGAACGGCGCGACCGGGGGCGGGCGGCCGGCTCATCGGGCCTCCTCCTCGGGCGCAGGGTGGACAGGCGCATCGTGGACGCGCGCATCGTGACCGGGCGCATCGTGACCGGGCGCCGGCCGCGGGCGCCGGCGACTCCCCAGCATTCCGGAGATCAGCAACCCGAGACCGGCCAGGGCCAGCGCCACGGCCTGCCAGCACCACGCCGCGTTGGCCCAGGACATGGTGACGTCGACCGCGTCGTCGCGGGGGTCGGAGACAGTGCCGGGGAAGACGACCAGGGCCTGCGGGAGCCGACTCGGAACGATGTCCATCGTGACCTGCTCGCCCGTCACCGGCGGGGCGAGGAAGGTGTCCGCGTTGAACGCGTGCGGGAGTGGGCCGTCGCGTCGTTCGGTCGCCTGCAGCGCGCGCGGCAGGAACGAGACGCCATCGATCAACGTGTGGCGCGAGCCGTCGAGGGCGGCGAGCGCGTCGTCGTCGAGCATGCGGACCGCCGTCACCTGGCCGGAGGCGCCGCGCGCCGAGACCTGGACCGGCGCCGAGGAGGCGCGCAGGGCGTTCTTGTCGAGGACCACCACCCCGGGCGAAGCGATCCGCGAGCTCGCCTCGACCCGTCCCGAGGGGCCGAGCGCCACCGCGAACACCGCCCCCACGACCAGCAGAGTGACCCCGGCGATGAGGGCCACCGTCGACACCCACGCGGGGCGGCGTGCTGTTGGCAACGCGTCCTTCTTCCGTCGTTCGATCCGGCCCCTGCGGGGCCGAGGTCCTGGTCCCCTCTCCCTCGGAAGAGTAGGGCGCTCCCGAAGCGGCCACCAAAACGCGCAGCGGCGGATCGCGGGGCCGCAGGCCCAACGATCCGCCGCAGGATGGGGTTCCGGCGGGGCCGGAACTCAGAAGCGCGCGGGCTCCCGGTAGATGCCCCACTCCGCCTTGAGGGCGTTGCAGATCTCGCCCATGGTGGCCTCGGCGCGCACCGCGTCGAGCATCGCGGGGATCATGTTTTCGCTCGTCCGGGAGACCTCGACCATCCGCGCCACGGCGGCGTCGACGGCGGCCTGGTCGCGGCCCGACTTTCGGTCGGTCAGCTCGGCGACCTGGACCTTCTCCACCTCGTGGCTGACCCGGAGGATCTCCAGCTCGTGGCTGATCGAGTCGGTCAGGCAGTTGACGCCGACGACCTTCTTGCTGCCCTGCTCCAGCGCGACCTGGTAGTGGAACGCCGCGTCGCCGATCTCGGCCATGAACCAGCCCTCCTCGATCCCGCGCAGCAGGCCGGAGGTGATGGGACCGATCTTGTGCTCGATCGCTCCGTCCGGGCCGGGCTTCTTGCCCAGCTCGCCCATCTGCAGGATCTTGGCGAAGATGCGCTCGGCCTCGGCCTCGATCTTGTCGGTGAGCGCCTCGACGTACCAGCTCCCGCCCAGCGGGTCGGCGACGTTGACGACGCCCGTCTCCTCCATCAGCACCTGCTGGGTACGCAGCGCCACCTCTGCGGCGTGCTCGCTCGGCAGGGCCAGGGTCTCATCGAGGGCGTTGGTGTGCAGCGAGTTGGTCCCACCGAGGACCGCGGACAGCGCCTCGACCGCCGTACGCACGACGTTGTTGAGCGGCTGCTGCGCCGTGAGGCTGACTCCCGCGGTCTGGGTGTGGAAGCGCAGCCACTGCGCCTTCTCGGTCTTGGCGCCGTAGCGGTCGCGCAGCCAGCGCGCCCAGATCCGGCGCGCGGCGCGGAACTTGGCGATCTCCTCGAAGAAGTCGACGTGGGCGTCGAAGAAGAAGCTCAGCCCGGGCGCGAAGGAGTCGACGTCTAGGCCGCGGGACAGACCGAGCTCGACGTACCCGAACCCGTCGGCGAGCGTGAACGCGAGCTCCTGCGCGGCCGTCGCCCCGGCCTCGCGGATGTGGTAGCCGGACACCGAAAGCGGCTTGTAGTCGCGGATGTTGGTGTCGCAGTACTCCATCAGGTCGCCGATCAGGCGCAGGTGCGGCTCGGGCTCGAAGAGCCACTCCTTCTGGGCGATGTACTCTTTGAAGATGTCCGTCTGCAGCGTGCCGTTCAGGGCGGAGATGTCGCAGCCCTGGCGCTCGGCGGCGACCAGGTACATGCAGAAGGCGGGTACGGCGGGGCCGCTGATCGTCATCGATGTCGTGACACCGTCGAGCTTGATGTCGCTGAAGAGGATGTCCATGTCGGCGGCGCTGTCGATGGCGACGCCGCAGTGGCCGACCTCGCCGAGGGACATGGGGTCATCGGAGTCGCGGCCCATGAGGGTGGGCATATCGAAGGCGACGGACAGGCCGCCGCCGCCGCGGCCGAGGATCATCTTGTAGCGCTCGTTGGTCTGCTTGGCGTTGCCGAAGCCCGCGAACTGCCGGATCGTCCAGGTGCGGCCGCGGTAGCCGGTGCTGTAGAGGCCGCGCGTGAAGGGGTACTCCCCCGGCCAGCCGATCCGGTCGAAGTTCGGGTCGGCGGCGGCCTGCTCGTCGCTCGGGCCGTAGGCGGGCTCGACCTCCATGCCGGACAGCGTGGTGAAGTCCGCGTTGCGGACCTGGCCCTTGGCCAGGGCGGTCTGGTACCGCTGCTGCCACCGCTGCCTGCCGTTAGCACCGTCGGTGGTGGGGAGCGTGTACGTCGGGAGGGTGCGCGCCACGGCGTCGGCCGCGGGCTGAGGGGTCGTGGGGGCGGCGGCCGTGTCGGCCTGCGGGCGGTCCGTCGTCGTCATGCCCGCCAATTTACTAGGACTTCCTAGTAAATGGCTAGGGCGTGGTGGACGAGCTGCCATCGAGCGCTGGACGGACCACGGAGCTCCAGGTCAGGCCACGTGCGGGCGAGGCGCCGTGCGCCGGACGGTTACGCCGTACTCACCGGACGGTTACGCCGTACTCATTGTGGGTGCCCGTCGACGCCTTCAACGGTGACCGCCTCGACTGCCGCCCGCTTTCCCCGACTGTCGCCCCGTTTCCCGAACTGCCGCCCTACTTGCCCCACTGCCGCCCTCTTGACCGCACTGGCGCCCCGTTCCGCGAACTGCCGCCCTCTTTCCCGCACTGGCGCCCTTCTTCAAGGCGGGCGCCAGTCGGGGTAACAGGGCGCCAGTTGCGGAAAGAGAGCGGCAGTCGACCCAGGGCTGGTGCTCGCCAGATCTGACGGCCTTTCCCGCACTGCCGCCCTAGTCACCCACCGCGACTGCACTGCCGTCCTCTTGACCGCACTGGAGCCCTTCTTCAAGGCGGGCGCCAGTCGAGGTAACCGGGCGGCAGTCGGGGGACAGAGGGCGCCAGTCGATGTTGGGGGGGCGACCTCAACGCTCGACGGAGCTCGCTTGATCGTCGAAGCCCACGACTCCGTCGACTGCTGCTCAACGCTCGACGGCGGTCGCACAAGCTTCGTGGACAGATTTCAGGACACGTTACGCGCTGTGATCACCACCGATAACGTGCCCTGACACATGCCCACGAGGGTGGGCGCCACGAACTGTGGCAGCTCCGCAACGCTCGCCAGCGCCAGCTTGATCGCCAAAGCCCTGCCGTGCGCGACCTCTGTGCACCGGCCGCTACACAAGCTCCGTGGACAGGTTTCAGGACATGTTACGCGCTGTGATCACCACCGATAACGTGCCCTGACACATGTCCACGAGGGTAAGCGGCGCGGACTGCTCATCTCCGCAGCGCTCGCCAGCGCTCGCTTGATCGTCGAAGCCCACGACCCCGACGTCTCCCTCCCCAACGCTCGCCGGCGCTCACTTGATCGTCGAGCCCACGACCTCGACGACTCCTCCTCAACGCTCGCCGGCGCTCACTTGATCGTCGAAGTCGCGCGCCCCACGGCGTACCTTCTCCAAGAGCCGGAACAATTCCACCCGCTCCGCCCCCGTCAGGGCATCCAGCGCGAATCCCGCGCCGACCAGCGCGGTCGTCGCGTCCGCCACCACTGCTCGACCCGCCGGCGTGATCGCCGCCAACGTGCCCCGCCCGTCCTCCGGATTCGGCACGCGCGCCACGAAGCCCTGCTCGGCCAGCCGCTTGATGATGTGGGTCGCGCTCGTCGGGTGCACCATCAACCGCCGGCTCAGCTTCGTCATCGGCAGGCGCCCGTCCCGGGAGAACTCCAACAGCGTCAGCGCCTCGAACCTCGGGAAGCTCAGTTCGTAGGGGGCGAGCACCGCGTCGTACGTCGCCAGCAGCAACTGCTGCGTCCGCATCACCGAGGTGGCGGCCGCCATCGCCTGCGGGGCCGAGGCCCGCCCCCACCGCCGCTCCCAGAGCACCGCGGCCCGACGGATCGGGTCGAAGGGCAGAGACAACGGCGCGGGCACCCCACGAGACTACCGAGGAGTCAGCTTCCGCCCCCGCCGCCGACGCGCCGCCCCCGAACCCGCAGGCCGGCTCGGCACCCATCGGCGCGGCCCGTCCACCCCTCAGGCGCCGTCGGCCAACGCCCGCTCTAGCCGTTCCACCTTGCCCGTCAGCTCGCCGATGAAGCCGGGCCGGATGTCCGCTTTGAGCACCAGGGAGACCCGCGGCGCGAATCGCGCAACCGCATCGCACGCCGCCTTCACCACGGCGAAGACCTCGTCCCACTCCCCCTCGATCGTGGTGAACATCGCGTCGGTGTGGTGCGGCAACCCCGACTCCCGCACCACGCGCACCGCGGCAGCGACCGCCTCGTGCACGGAGCCGGACTCGTCGGCGGCGATCGCCGGGGACACGGAAAAGGCAAGCAACATGCGGGCAGCCTAGGCAGACCCACCCGACCCCGCACCCGCGTCACCGGGCGGCCGCCCATCTCCTGGCGACGCGGGCTGGGGCCGAGGCTCGCCGCGCACCCAGGCCGCGCGACCGGCGTCAGCTGTAACTCCGCGTCGGCCAGCTCCGCGACCTCCGGGTCGTGCGTCGCGACCAGCACCGCGGCCCCCGCCTCGGCCGCCGCTCGCAGGAGCGCCATCGTCCGCTCCCGATTGCGGTGGTCGAGCGCGGAGGTGGGCTCGTCCGCAAGCAGTACGCCGGGTCGCCCCGCCAGCATTCGCGCGAAGGCCACCCGCTGCCGCTGGCCGCCGGAGAGCTCATCCACCAGGTGCCAGCCGATGTCGTCCAGACCCACGGCGGCCAACGCGTCCGCGGCCCGACGCTCGGCCTCACCGGCGGGCACCCCGGCGTCGAGCAGCGGCAGCACGATGTTCTCCGCCGCGGTCAGCACGGTCGCCAGGCCGAAGGACTGCGGCATCAGCGCCACCCCGGCCGCCCGTGCCGCGTCCGGGCCGGCGATCTCCGCGCCGTCCACCAGCACGACCCCTGACTGCGGCCGCACGGCCCCGGCGAGCGCCCACAACTGCGACGACTTCCCCGCCCCGGACTCCCCAGTGACGGCCACCAGCCGACCGGCCGGCACCTGCAGCGAGACTCCATCCACGGCCCGCAGCTCGCCGTACGTCACCGTCAGCTCCCGGGCCTCCAGCCGCGCCGCGCTCATGGCCGCACCCCGCCCGGCGTACCGTCGCCAGCCCCACCCGGCGTACCGTCGCCAGCGGCGCCAGACGCGCCCGGCAACCCGTCCGGGACCAGCAGCCACCGGGCCCCCTCGCGGTGGACCCGCACGGCGGTGCCCGGCGGCAGATCCGCAAGCGCCCCCACCGGGAGCGGGAGCGAGCCGTCCGCAGCGACGATCGCGAACTCCTCGCCGTCCCGCCCCTCGCCGCCGACCCTGCCGTCGCGGATGGTGACCGTACGCCGCATGCGCCGCGCCACCGCCTCGTCGTGGGTCACGACGACCACGGTCGCCGAGCGTTCGCGGTTGACGTGGTCGATCGCCGCCAGCACGTCGTCCCGCGCCGCGTGTGAGAGTGCCGAAGACGGCTCGTCGGCGAGCAACAGGCCGGGACCGGCGGCCAACGCGACGGCGAGCGCGATCAGCTGAGCTTGGCCGGGAGACAGGTCCGCCGGTCGACGGGTCGCGAACTGGTCCGCGCCGACGAGGGCCAACGTGTCAAGCACGTCGGGGCAGGACCGGCCCCGCCGCAGCGCGGCCGCCTGCGCGAAAACGACGTTGTCGGCGGCCGACAGGTACGGCACGAGATTGCGGCGCGCGCCCTGCAGCAGGACGCCGGCCTCGCCGGCCCGGTAGTCGTCCAGCTCCGCCTCGGTCAGGTCGACGAGATCGCGCCCGCCCACCGTGATCCGCCCGGCGCTCGGCCGCATGAGGCCACCCAGCAGCGCCAGCAGCGTCGACTTCCCCGACCCCGACGGACCCAGCAGCCCCACCGTCTCCCCGGGGCGGATCGCCAGGTCCACACCGGCGAGGGCGGCCACGTCCTGGCCCTCGGTGCGGTACACGTGGACGAGGCCGCGCGTCGCGACCGCCAGGCCGGTCACTGCTCCTCCTCGACCAGGCGAGCGCGAGCCCGCCGAGCCACGAGACGGGCGGAACCGGTCGCCGCCGCCGTGACCGCGAGAGCGACCAGGCACCAGGACAGCGCCACGGCCGGCGGGTCGGGGAGCAGCGCGGGCAGCGGGCGCGCCGCCGGCCGGGTGAACAGCGGGAACAAGGGCATGACGAGGAACGCGCCGAGCACCCCCGGGAGCACGCCCGCGCCGCTGACGATGACTCGCTCGCGGACCGCCGCCGCCCGCACCGTCCTAGCGCGCATGCCGGCCATGCGAAGGACGGCGGCGTCGGTCGCCGCGCGGCGCCACCCCAACAGCGCCGCCACCACGACGAAGGCGACCGCCACGAGCATCGAGAGGGCGGCCGCCACGAGCGCCAGCGACAGGCCCCAGGCGGACCCGGAGGCGTCGTACCGGGCCCGCACCACCTCGGCGTCCCGCACCCCGGTCACGGCCATGCCGCGGGCGGCAAGGGCGTCGCGTACGGCGGCGCGGGTCCCGTCGGAGTCGCCGGCGAACCACACCTCGGCGGTGTCGTTCGGTCCGAGGTGGGCGCCGCGCAGGCCCAGGACGGTGCGGTCCCCGAGGATGCCGCGCGCCGCGAGCAGCGGCAGTTGCCCGGCGCCCGTGCCGATCGGGCGGATCGGCAGCATCGTGTCCGTCAGCCCTTGGCCTCGACCGTCGTGGTCCCGTCGACGCCGACGACGAGACCGGGAAGGGGGTCGGGGACGTCGCCGTACGGCATCGCCACCGGGCCGCCCGACACCGTGACCGACAGCGCCAGGGAATCCTGCGCAGCCGCATCCACCACCTCGACGGCCGCCGCGGCGGGGTTCACCGGGTCCCGCCAGGTGCGCCACGCGCCGGCCGGCCCCAGCCCCACCCGGCGCCCGTCGACCGTCAGGCCGGTCAGCGTGACGCGGCCCCGCACCATCGCAGGGGGCCGCCCGGATCCTTGCGACCCGGTCGAACCGGTCGAAGCCTGCGACGCCGCCCCGGGCGTGCCGCCGGGCAGCGGCGCCAGGGCGAAGGTCAACCGGTCGAAGCGGCACGCCTCCTGGCACAGCAGGGGCGCGCTGAGCTGGGTGGGCGCGGTCGTACGCAGCGGAAACACGCCCAGCGGACGATCGAGCCGGCGCCCGTCGGGGGTCGTGACGACCGCGCCCACCCGCAGCCCCCAGGCGCGCCAGACCGGGTCGTCGGCGGCAGGGGTCTCACCCGGCGCCGGGCCAGGGGTCGTGCCCGGGGTCCCCGCCGCCGTCGAGTCCAGCGGCGTCAGGTCCGTGGTGCCGGTCAGCGCGAGGACGGAGCCGGCGACCCGCAGGGACGGCGGCCGTTCCCCGGCGGAGAGGCGGTCCAGGTCCGCACCGGGCAGCGTCGACGTGTACGCCACCCGACCCAGCTGCCGCGGGTCCACCGCGAGCGTCGCCGGCGCCTCGCCGTCGGCGGGACGGGTCACCGCGACCACGGTGGCCTTCTCCCCGGCGGGGTCGGCCCGCTGCACCAGGTCGACGAGGGCGGGCAGATCGGCGGTGCCGACCTGCACGGCGTACGGCGCCCGGGCCTCCAGTTCCGCGCGCAACTGCCGGTTCCGCGCGCCCACGACGGCCGCATTGGCGGCGACCACGGTGGACGCCGTGGCCACGGCCACGATCACGGCGACGAGCCGTCCGACGGGGCGCCGAGCCGCCGCGGCCCAGCCCAGCGCCGCCCCGGCGGCCCCGCGACGCCGCGCCCGGCGTGCGGCGG
Organism: Austwickia sp.; assembly: GCA_016699675.1. NCBI lineage: Bacteria > Bacillati > Actinomycetota > Actinomycetes > Micrococcales > Dermatophilaceae > Austwickia > Austwickia sp. The sequence goes on from CP064985.1 coordinate 341,879, forward strand.
CCGGACCCAGCCGCCCCAGCAGACCCGCGCCGAGCAGTCCCAGCGCGAGCGCCAGCAGGGTGGGCGCCGCCAACGCGAGCGGGGTGGGATCGGACGTGGTCCGCAGCGCCAGCACGGCGGCGGCGGTGAGCGCGAGCACGACCCATGTCCCGGCCCCGATGCCGCGGGGCAGGACGGGCAGCCGCTGCAGCAGCCGGAAGACGTCGAGCCGCACGATCGGCCACACGGCGAGCGCGACGACCGCACCGGCGACCACCGCCGCGACCAGGACCGCCACCCCGGTGGACGGGCCGATCTCGGCGGGGACCCCCGCCGGCAGGATCCGGGCCCGCAGGGCGGCGTCGATGCCCACGGCGCCGAGCCCGCCGAGCACCACCCCGACCAGCACCGGCGGCAGCAGCTCGCCGAGCAGCAGCCGACGGGCCCCGCGGGCGCCCCCGCCGCGCAACCGGGCCAGGGCGGCCTCGCCCCGCCGTTCGTCGGCTGCGGACCGGGCGACGGCGTACAGGACGGCGACCACCAACGCCGCGAGCTGCCCGAGAACCAGGGGGACGATGAGGCGGATCTGCGCGGCGGACGAGGCGACCTCCTCGCCGGCCGCCGCCACCCCACCGCGCAGGACGGTGCCGGACGGGGCCCGCTCCTGGGCCGCGCCGATCTCGCGCTGGACCGCGGGCAGGTCGTCGATGGTCAGGGCGAGCGGGTCCACGGCGTACTCGCGCGTGGCCGACACCACCCACCCGGGCCGCACGGTCGCCGGCGCGGCGACCCACGGATCGAGCTTGACGCCCTGGTCCTGGACGATGGCGCGGTTCCCGCCGAGGTGGCGGCCCAGCCAGAAGCGGTCGTCGGGGGCCTGAACGTACACCCCCACCACGGTCAGCTGGACGATGTCCATGGCCGGCTGCCCGGGCCCGGACGGCACGGACCGGGTGCCCCGACGCGGGTCGCCGGAACCCGTGGGGGCGGCGTACGGCCGCGTCGTGCCCACCCGCCAGCCGTAGGCGTCGCTGTCGGATTCGCTGACCGCGATCTCTCCGGCGGCCGTGGGGCACCGGCCCGCGCTGAACCGCAGGTGCGCGCAGACGTCGTCGCGGACGAGCAGCTGGGCGGGGTTGGGCGGCGCGGGCTCGGGGAACACCTGCGTCAGCCCGTCGGCGGCCCAGTTGCCGACGCCCCGGGGGTAGACCCTGCGGGTGACCGGGCCGAGGAGTTCGGCCGCCTGGCCGACCTCGGACGCGGGCGCCTCCCGCAACCCGGCGTCGACGATCAGGGCGCTCGCCACCGCGGGGCGGAGGGTCACCGCCGGCTTGACCACGCCCTGCTCCAGGGAGCGCGTGGCGAGCCGTATCAGCACGACGCAGGCCCCGACGAGGAACGCCAACACGAGCACGCCGACGGTCTGCCGGGTCGGTGCCGCATCGCCGCGACCACCCAGCGGGCGGACACCGCGGACCTGGCCCGCGAGGCGATCCGAGGGGAAGCCGGCTCCCCCGGCGCAGCCCGGTCCTGCCCGGGCCGGCTGCGCCACCCCCGTCGACCGGCCGTCATACCGGCAGGCTACGCCCGCATCCCGCGCGAAGCGGGGCGGTCGGCGGCGAACTCACCCCACCCCCCACCCGCCCACCTTCACCGCCCAGGGCTCTCGTCGTCCGGTGCGGTGATCCGACGGGTGACCCGCAGCATCGTCTCGATGGGCTCGTACCCCAACGCCCGGCTCAGCGAGGCCAGCTTGCGGTCGATCTCCACGGTCGTCGTCTGGACGTGGGTGCGTTCCGGCGCGTGCCGGCCCAGCCAACCCGCGGTCGCCACCAGCAGCATGGGGGCCAGGCGCTTGCGGCGATGGGCCTCGTCGACATACGTCGCGCGCTGCAGCGTCGCCGCGAACTCCGGCTTGGGGGGCACCCGCACGGTGGAAAACGCGATGAGGCGATCCTCGGGGCTCAAGGCCACCGCCGTCACGACCCGGTGACCCTGGCCGAGCCACATCGTCGTCGTCCGCTCGAAGTCGCCCGTGGCCTGTTCCGGCTGCACGGCCAGCCCGCGCGCGAGGTCGTGCTCGTCGGAGGTCGCCCGCAGCGCGAGGAACTCGTCGCGCCAGTGCTGCGGGGGCAGGCCCTCGAAGAGGGCGAACCGGTAGCCCTCCATCCGTGGATAGCCGGCCTGGACGAACGAGGTCACGGTGTCGGGCTTTAAGGGCAGCGTCAGCTCCCAGCGGATCATCCGCCGCCCGATCTCGAATCCGTGGGTCCGGGCGAACCCGACGTACGGGTGTCGGCTCGCCTCCATCAGGTTGTCCCCCGCGAACTCGACCGCCGAGAGCATCCGGGTCCGCCCGTTCTGCTGCGCTCGAGTCAGCAGCTCCTCCATCAGCATCCGGCCGATGCCGTCGCCGCGGTAGTGCGGCGGCACGTACGGGAAGACCCACACGTCCTCCGAGTCCGCGGCGGTCGGGGTCAGCTCGATCGCCGCGCCGAGCAGGGAGCCCCGGGCGGTGACGCCGATGACGTGCCGCCGGTGCTGCTCGTCCGGGAGGGCCATCAGCTCGATGAAGTCCTCCAGCGCCGTGGGCTGGTAGCGCGGCCGCCCGGCGCTGAGCGCCGTCTCGCGGACGCGCCAATAATGCTCAGCCTCAGCGTGATTCGCCAGGTCCAGCGCGACGAGCTCCATCGCCTCACGGTAATCGGGCCCGCGCGCGGGGCCCGACAGGCACACCGCCCCGCCGTACGGCGGCAACGGCGGGTACGTCGGAGCCGCCAGCCGCTCAGCCCATGTTGTCGAGGACGCTGTCCGCGGCGGCGTACGGGTCCAGGTCGCCCGTGACGACCTTGTGCGCGAGCTCCTCCATGCTGTGGCCGCCTCGCAGGTCGCCCATGCGCTCGCGCAGGGCCGCGAGGGTGATGGCCTCGATCTCGTCGGCGGCCCGGGCCACCCGGCGGCGGTGCAGCTCGCCGTGCTCGGACATCCACGCGTGGTGTCCATCGATGGCCTCGACGACCTCGTCGACACCCTGCATCTGCGCGGCGACGGTCTTGAGGACCGGGGGCCGCCACTGCGGGCCGTCGGTGCGCTCGCCCAGGCTGATCATGTGGCGGATGTCGCGGACGGTGGCGTCGGCGCCCTCGCGGTCGGCCTTGTTGACGACGAAGACGTCGCCGATCTCCAGGATGCCGGCCTTGGCGGCCTGGATGCCGTCGCCCATCCCCGGCGCGAGCAGCACGATCGTGGTGTCGGCGAGCCCCACGACCTCGACCTCCGACTGGCCGACGCCGACGGTCTCGACGAGCAGCACGTCGCAGCCGGCGGCGTCGAGCACCCGCAGGGCCTGCGGGGTGGCCCAGGACAAGCCGCCCAGGTGACCGCGGCTGGCCATCGAGCGGATGTAGACCTCGCGGTCGAGGGCGTGGTCCTGCATGCGCACCCGGTCGCCGAGCAGGGCCCCGCCCGAGAACGGCGAACTCGGGTCCACGGCCAGCACGCCGACGCGCTTGCCCTGCTTGCGGAAGGCCGTGACGAGCGCGTTGGTGGACGTCGACTTGCCGACTCCGGGGCTGCCCGTGATGCCGATGATGTGCGCGTGCCCGGTGTGCGGGGCCAGTGCCGCCATCACCTCGCGAAGCAGCGGCGAGGCGTCCTCGACGAGCGAGATCAGGCGCGCCACGGCGCGCGGCGAGCCCTCCCGGGCCTGGGACACGAGGGTGGGGACATCGACGGCGCGGCGGGACATGAACCTCACCTTACCCAGCGGAGACAGGGCGAATGGGCGGTGCGGGAACGGCAGGACGCCGGCCCGCCGCACGCGGCGTACCGGCGTCCCGACCCCTGTCTACAGGCGCTGTGGTCAGGCCTTGGGCACCCGCACGATCAGGGCGTCACCCTGGCCGCCGCCGCCGCACAGCCCCGCCACCCCGACGCCGCCACCGCGGCGCTTGAGCTCCAGGGCCAGCGTCAACACGACCCGGGCCCCGGAGGCGCCGAGCGGGTGGCCCATCGCGATCGCGCCGCCGTGCACGTTGATCTTGTCCGCGTCGAGCCCCAGCTGCTTGGCGCTGGCGATCCCCACGGCGGCGAAGGCCTCGTTGATCTCGATCAGGTCGAGATCCGTCGGCGCGACCCCCTCGCGCTCACACGCCTGGGCGATGGCGCCGGCGGGCTGGTAGACGATGCCCGAGTCCGGCCCGGCGACGGTGCCATAGCTGCCGATCTCCGCGAGCCAGGACAGGCCCAGTTCCTCGGCCTTGCTCTTGCGCATCACGACGACGGCGGCGGCGCCGTCGCTGATCTGGCTGGCCGAGCCCGCCGTGATCGTGCCGTCCTTGGAGAAGGCCGGCCGCAGCTTGGCCAGCGACTCCTCCGTGGTGTCCGCGCGGATGCCCTCGTCCCGGTCGACGATCTTGGGCTCCCCCTTGCGCTGCGGGATCTCCACGGGAACGACCTCGTCGGCGAAGACGCCGTCGGCCCAGGCCTTGGCCGCCAACCGGTGGCTGCGGGCGGCCAGGGCATCCTGCTCCTCGCGGCTCACCCCGTGGCCGGCCTCGTCGGTGATGTTGCCCATGCCGCGGTCGGTGAAGGCGTCCCATAGGCCGTCGTACTCCATCGCGTCGCGCAGACCCACCGTGCCGAACTTGTAGCCCGAACGGCTCTTCTCCAGCAGATGCGGGGCGTTGGTCATGGACTCCATGCCGCCCGCCACGACGATGTCGAACTGGCCGGCGCGAATCGCCTGGTCGGCCAGGGCGATGGCGGTCAGGCCGGAGAGGCAGACCTTGTTGATGGTGAGGGCCGGGGTGGTCATCGGGATGCCGGCCTTGGCGGCGGCCTGCCGCGCCGTCATCTGGCCGCAGCCGGCCTGGATGACGTGGCCCATGATGACGTACTCGACTTGCTCGGGCGCCACCCCCGCGCGGTCCAAGGCACCCTTGATCGCCACGCCCCCCAGCTCCATCGCGGACAGATCCTTGAGGGAACCGAGCAGCCGACCCATCGGGGTGCGTGCGCCGGCGACGATAACGGTGGACTCAGACATGGAACCTCCCTAATGAGCGTTCAGTTACGGCAACTCTAGCCACGCCGTAGCTACTCGCCAGTCCGTTGCGAAAGTGATGCGCCGATCGGTCGACAACTCGTCGCCGCGCGGGCCGGCCTTCGCATCGCTGCGGCATCCGTCCCCGGGTCCGCGTCGCTCAAGCCGATGCGCCTGACCCGACCGGCGCGGCGTCGCGGCCCCTAGGCTGAACCGCATGAGCGAAGCCATGACCGGACTGTTCACCCACATCGACCACGTCGGCATCGCGGTGCCGGACCTCGACGCGGCCATCGCGTTCTACGAGGAGAAATACGGGATGCGCATGGCGCACCGGGAGACCAACGAGGAGCAGGGCGTCCAGGAGGCGATGATGGAGGTCGGCGGCTCGACCTCGTGCATCCAGCTCCTCGCCCCGCTCAACGAGAACAGCACGATCGCCAAGTTCCTGGCCAAGTCGGGTCCCGGCATCCAGCAGATGGCGTACCGTGTCGAGAACATCGACGAGGCCTGCGCGACCCTCACCGAGCGCGGGCTGCGCCTGCTGTACGCCGAGCCCAAGCGCGGCACCGCGGGCAGCCGCATCAACTTCATCCACCCCAAGGACGCCGGCGGCATCCTGGTCGAGCTGGTGGAGCCGGGCACCGGCCACTGACGACGGGAGCAGCGCAGCGGAGTCCAGGAAAGTGGCCCTCGTCCCCGGGCCACCGCTGCCTGCTGGGCCGTGTTCCCCGAACCGCGGATTATCGCGGCTCGGGGAACACGGCCTCTCGGGCTGCACAGTCGGGGGCGCGCGTCAGCCCAGGTCTGGGGCGTCCGCCTCGCCCATCGGGCCCGCCCAGGTGGTCGGCAGGTCGCCGTGTCCCGGCGCCACCACGTCGACGATCTCCTGCAGCGCCCGGCGTACGAACGTCTCCCCCACCCACAGGTGCTTGCCGCCCTCGATCGGGACCACGCGCGCCTGCGGGATCGCCGCGAACCGCGCGAACGCCTCCTCCGGCTGCAGGTAGTCGTCCTCCTCGGGCACGAGCGCGACGACGGGCTTGCCCTCCTGGGCCCACTGCGCCAGGTGCTGCTCGTGGCTGTAGCGCAGCGGGGGCGACAGCAGGATCGCGCCCTCGATCGCCGGGTCGTGGCCGTGCATGAGGGCCAGGTCGGTCCCGAAGCTCCAACCGACCAGCCACCGGTTGGGCAGGTCGTGGAACTCGGCGTACTCGATGGCGGCCGCCACGTCGTACCGCTCGCTCTGCGCGTAGTCGAACTCCCCCTCGCTCGTCCCCCGCGCCGAGCTGGTCCCGCGGGTGTTGAACCGGAGCACCGCGATGTCGGCCAGCGCGGGCAGCCGGAAGGCCGCCTTGCGGTAGACGTGGCTGTCCATGAATCCGCCGTGCGTGGGCAGCGGGTGCAGGGTGATCAGCGTCGCCACCGGCGGTTTGCCGAGGGGCGTGGCCAGCTCCCCCACCAGCACCAGTCCGTCGGCCGTGTGCAGCTCGATGTCCTCGCGGTGCGCCGGCAGGACGCTGTTCGCGCGGATCTCCCGCGGGGCGACGACGCGCAGCGAGCCCGTGGTGGGATCGGCGGCGGGCGGTACGGACATCGGCAGACACCTCGTGGGTCGCGGGGCGGGCTCGGCGGACGGGCGAGCGGGACGCCCCTCATCATGCCAAGACGGGCACGGACGCCGACGGCCGCCGTGCCTCCCGACGCGAGCAAGGAGGTACGGCGGCCGCGGTGGGCACCCTGGGCGAGCGGGGGCCGCCGGCAGCGCACACAGACGCTGGCGCGGCCCGCCCTGGGCGCTACTTCTTGGCGTACGAGCGGAACCCGTGTCCCGTCTTGCGTCCCATGTAGCCGCCCTTGACCAGGTGCTCCAGCAACGGCGCCGGGCGGAAGTGCGGGTCGCGGAACTCGGTGAAGAGCTCCTTCTGAATGGCCAGGGAGACGTCGTTGCCGACCACGTCGAGCAGCTCGAACGGGCCCATCGGCAGGCTGCAGCCCTGCTTCATGGCCAGGTCGATGTCGTCGGCGGTCGCGTAGTGCTCCTCCAGCATCGACACCGCGTCGTTGAGGTAGGGGAAGAGCAGCGCGTTGACGATGAACCCGGAGCGGTCGCCGCAGTGCACGGCGCGCTTGCCGATCTTCGCGCACAGGTCGTCGACGGTGTCGCGCACGTCCTTGGCGGTGATGACGGTCGAGACGATCTCGACGAGCTTCATGATCGCCGCGGGGTTGAAGAAGTGCATCCCGATGACGTCCGCGGGCCGCGACGTCGACGCGGCGATCTTGACGACCGGCAACGACGAGGTGGTCGAGGCCAGGATGCAGCCCGGCTTGCACACCTGGTCGAGGCGCTGGAACGTGTCGATCTTCACCGCAAGGTCCTCGGCGATCGCCTCGACGACGATGTCGACGTCCTTCAGGTCGTCGTAGCTGCTCGACGGGTGCGCGAGCGCCAGCGTGGCGTCGTACTTCTCCTGCGTCATCTTGCCCTTGGACAGCGCCCGGTCCAGGCTCTTGCGGAGCATGCCCAGGGAGTTCTGCGCCTTCTCGTCGGAGCGGGCGACGAAGGTCGTGTCGTAGCCGGCCTTGACGAAGACCTCGACGATGCCCATCGCCATCGTGCCGTTGCCGATGACGCCGACCGTCTTGACGTCACGCAGGTTGGCATCGGCGGCGGCGCCCTTCGCGGGGGTCAGCTCGTCGGCGACGACCTTGCTCGAGCCGGGCTTCTCGTAGCTGTAGAAGCCCCGGCCGGTCTTCCGGCCGAGCCATCCGGCCGACATCATCTGCTTGAAGATGGGCGCCGGGGCGTGCAGGCGCTCGCCGCTCTGCTCGTACATGGTCTCCAGGACCGCGAAGATCGTGTCGACGCCGACGAGGTCGGCCAGCGCCAGCGGGCCCATCGGGTAGCCGCAGCCCATCATCATCGCGGCGTCGATGTCCTCGCGCGTGGCGTACTTGCTCTCGTACATGCCGACGGCGTGGTTGATGTAGCCCATGATCAGGGCGTTCGCGATGAAGCCGGCCTTGTCGCCCACCCGGACGGGCTGCTTGCCGAGCCGCTCGGCCAGCGCCTGGATCTGCTGGGCGATCGCCGGGTCGGTGACGACGGTGTCGATGACCTCGACGAGCTTGAGCACGGGCACGGGGGCGAAGAAGTGCATGCCGAGCACGCGCTGGGGGTGCTTGGTGGACATGGCCACGTCGGTGATGGAGTGCGCCGACGAACTCGTCGCCAGGATCGCGTCCTCCGCGACGATGTCGTCGAGCTGAGTGAAGATGCTCCGCTTCAGGTCGAGGTCCTCGGGGACCGCCTCGATGATCAGGTCGCAGTCGGCGAGGCCGGCGAGGTCCTTGGTGTAGGAGATCTTTCCGAGCAGCGCGGTGCGCTCGTCGGCGGTCATCTTCTCCCGGTCGACGGCCTTCTGGGTGGAGTTCTCCACGAACGTCTGCGCCCGAGTCAACGCCTCGTCGCTCACCTCGACACCGATGGCGTCGATGCCGCTCCGGGCGAAGACCTCGACGATGCCGCCGCCGATGGTGCCGAGCCCCACTACCCCGACTTTTGCGATGTCACGTGTCATGAGCGCGAGTTTGCCAGCGCGCAAGGCCCTGCGGGTCTCGTAGCAACTGAGACGTCAGCCACCCGACCTGGGCAGGCGCTCCAGGCGCCGGCGGGCGATGTCGGCAGGGGCCGCGGACGGTGTGAGAAGGTGTGCCCCGTGCGCCTGGTGATCGCGAACTGCAGCGTCGACTATGCCGGCCGCCTGTCGGCCCACCTGCCGCTGGCGACCCGCCTGCTGCTCGTCAAGGCGGACGGATCGGTGCTGGTGCACAGCGACGGCGGCTCCTACAAGCCGCTGAACTGGATGTCGCCGCCGTGCGCGATGAGCGAGCAGGCGCCCGATGCCGACGAAGCTGCCGCCGGCGTCGCGGCGGTGTGGGTGGTCCGCCACGCCAAGTCCGCGGACACGCTGCGGATCCGCCTGTACGACGTCCTGCACGACAGCTCCCACGAGCTGGGCACGGACCCCGGCCTGGTGAAGGACGGCGTCGAGGCGCACCTGCAGGCCCTGCTCGCCGAGCACATCGCGACGCTGGGCGAGGGCTATCAGCTGGTGCGGCGGGAATACATGACGGCCATCGGCCCGGTCGACATCCTCGCCCGCGACCCCGCCGGGCGCAGCATCGCCGTCGAGATCAAGCGGCGCGGCGAGATCGACGGCGTCGAGCAGCTGACCCGCTACCTGGAGCTGATGAACCGCGACCCGCATCTCGTGGCGGCCGGCCCGGTGCAGGGGGTGTTCGCGGCCCAGGAGATCAAGCCGCAGGCGCGCACCCTGGCGACCGATCGCGGCATCCGCTGCGTCACCCTCGACTACGAGGCCCTGCGCGGGATGGACGACAGCGCCTCGCGGCTGTTCTGACTCCCCCGTTCAGACTCCGCCGTTCCGAGTCTGCGCGAGATCGCTTGCGTGACAAGAGTGTTCACGTAGGGGCCGGGCGAGCTCCCCGACTACAGTCAGCAAGATGATCAGCCCGGGCCGCCGACTCCCCAGGTTTTCGTATCACGGGCGGGCCCGCACCCTCGGCCGGCGGACGGGGCGGGCGCTCGCCGACCTCTCCACGCCCGCCCTGCACCCGCAGGCGCCCATCGTGCGCGCCTACTGGTGGGAGGCGAAGAAGAACTTCGGCGACCTGCTGACCCCCGTCATCCTGCGTCGGCTGGGGGTGCTCGCCGTCCGCGCGGAGATCGACTCGGCGCAGGTGGTGGGCGTGGGCTCCCTCCTGCAGCAGCTCCCCCAGGAGTTCTCCGGCGTGCTGTGGGGCACCGGTCAGATCGCCGACGAGCCCCTCGACCTGCCCGGGGTGCGGGCCGTCGCCCTGCGGGGCGAACTCACCCGGGAGCGGCTGGGCGGCCCCGCCGTGATCGCCCTCGGCGACCCCGGCCTGCTGGTGCGCCGGTTCGTCTCGCCCCGGCGAAAGCGCTTCGACCTCGGCGTCGTGGTGCATTTCTCGCACGAGGCCGACGGCGAACTCACGGCGATCCCACGCGAGGGGGCCGGTCGCGTCCGGTTCATCGGCGTACGGCGCCGTCCCCTCGCCGTCGCCGCGGACGTCGCCGAATGCCGGACGATCCTCACCTCCTCGCTGCACGGCCTGATCATGGCCGACGCCTTCGGAATCCCGGCGCTCTGGGTGCGCACGAGCACGCCGCTGTACGGGCACGATTTCAAGTTCTGGGACCACGAAACCGTGGCCCGTCCCACCGCCGGTCGCGGCGTCGACCTGGCCGACCTGTCCTCGCTGGCGGAGGTCTCACGTCGAGCGGTCCTCGCCGATGACGCGGCCATCGAGCGGGCGTGCACCGACCTGACGGCCTCGGTCGGTCCCCTGGTGGAGGCCGTGGCAGCCCCCCGCGTGTCGCCATGGTCCCTGCCCGCGTTGCGGGGCTGATCACTCGTCCGCAACGGGGCCGGTGAGTCGACCGACCGGTAGTCTCGCTCCGTCGAGCCGAGCAGCGCGGCTGCGAGCAGCTCGGAACCGCCGGAGAGGGAGCATCAGATGCCGCGACTGGCCGTGGCCGCGCCGGGCCCAGACGCGGCGGACGCCGCGCTCGCGATCGGCGCGGCCGGCGGGAACGCCGTCGACGCCGCGATCGCCGCCATCGTCGTGGCGTCCTGCACGGAGCCGGGGATCGTCAGCCCGATGGGCGGCGCGTTCGTCAACGTCTGGCAGCCGGGTGGGTCCCCCATGGTCATCGACGGCTACGCCGAGATGCCGGGCCGAGGCCGGGAGCGCGAGCGCTTCGGCTCGGGGGTCTGGCGGGTGTGGATGGAGTACTCGGGCGGCATCTACGTGTCCGGCGGCCCGGGCTCGGTGGGCACCCCGGGGATGTTCGCGGCGCTGGCGGAGGCGTCCGAACGGTACGGCGTGCTGCCCTGGTCCGAGCTGCTGGCACCGGCGGCCGAGGTGCTGCGGCGGGGCTATCGGCTGGGCGCCTCCTCGGCGTACTACCTCGGCTACGCCACCGCCGAGCTGTTCGCCCAGGACGAGGAGACCGTCGCCTTCCTGGCCCAGTGCGGCCAGCCGCCGACGACCGGGGCAATCCTGCGCGACCCCAGCCTGGCCGCCACCCTGGACCACGTGGGCGCCAAGGGCGCGGACGACCTCTATACCGGAGAGCTGGGGCACGCGCTCGCGGCGTACATGGACGACAACGGCGGTCTCCTCTCGCTGGCGGACCTGGAGGCCTACGAGCCGCGCGTCCGGCCGGCGCTGCGCACCCGGCTCGGCGACTGGGACCTCGGCGTCAACCCCGCCCCGTCGATCGGCGGCCCGGTGCTGACGGCGATGCTGCGCCTGCTGCAGAGCCGCCGGGCCGAGCGCGGGACCACCGACGCGCGCGACGTCCTGGAGATCGAACGACTCGTCCTCGACTATCGCCGCCGGCTCATCGACCGGTCCGAGGACCTCGAGCTCGCCGGCCACGAGCTCATCCGGAGCCTGGAGGAGATCGGTCCCGAGGGCCTCGCGGCGGTCGCGACCTCGCAGGACACGATCCACGTCTCGACCGTCGACACCGACGGGCTGGCCTGCGCGCTCACGACCTCCGCCGGCTACGGCTCCGGGGTGACGCTCCCGGGCACAGGCCTGGCGCTCAACAACGCCCTGGGCGAGGAGGAGCTGAACCGCCGCGGACTGCACGCCCTGGCGCCCGGCACGCGGCTGGCCTCGAACATGGCCCCGACGACCGCCCGGCGCGACGACGGCGCCACCCTGGCCGTCGGGTCCCCCGGCGCGGACCGCATCACCACGGCGCTGTTCCAGGTGCTCGGCGGCCTGTGCCTGGACCACCTGCCGCTTCAACAGGCCGTCGACCAGCCGCGGCTGCACGTCGCGCTCGACGACGCCGGCGCGGCCACGCTGCACTACGAGGCGTCCGACCCCATCAGCCCCCTCGCGCGGGAGTCGGGCCTGGCCACCGTTGCCCACGACGCCCTGCACATGTACTTCGGCGGCGTGGGCGCGACCCTCCACCTCCCGGACGGGGGCCTGGTCGCCGCCGCGGACCCGCGCCGGGCCGGCGCGGCCCGCGCGAGCTGACGAGCCTGGGACGAGCCGCATTGCGGCGCAGTTAAACTGGCGCGGTCATCTCGCTTGCTCGACCGTCCTCAGGAGCTGCGTCGTGCCCGTCGACCCGCTCGTCAGCGTCATCATCCCCGCCTACCGCGCGGAGCGGACGCTCGGCGCCGCCCTCAGCTCGGTGCTCACCCAGACCTACGCCCGCACCGAGATCGTCGTGTGCGACGACGGCTCCACCGACGCCACCGCGGCCATCGCGAGCGCGTACGGCGACCGCGTCCGGGTGATCAGCCAGGACAACGCCGGGGTCGCCGCGGCCCGCAACACGGCGATGGCGGCAGCCACCGGCGAGCTGTACGCGCTCCTCGACGCCGACGACCTCTGGCTGCCCGACTACCTGCGCCACATGGTGGCCACCTGGCGGGACGCCGGCGCCGACCGCCGGATGGTCACCGCGACGGCGTACTTCCTCACCGACGCGGGAATCTCCGCCCGGCGCCGGGTCATTCACGACGCCGTGCCCCTGCCGCAGCAGCGGATGCGCGCGCTGGAGGGTCCGTTCGTCACCGGCTTCGCGCTCTTCCCGCGGGAGATGTACGTCGAGCTGGGCGGCTTCGACGTCACGCTGCGGACGGCCGAGGACTACGACTTCTGGGTGCGCGCCGTGTACGCCGGCTACGAGGTGTGCTTCCAGATGGAGCCGCAGGCGCTCTATCGGCGCGCCGGAGCGACCCTGTCCCAGGGGGTCGAGCAGATGGCCGCCGACGAGAACACCGTGCTGCGCCGCCTGCTCACCGACCCGGGGGTCGAGCTCAGTGCCGCGGAACGCGCCCGGATCGAGCTGCGGCTCGGCTCGGACTCGCCCCTGCTCCACATCGCCCGGGGCGAGTCGGCGCTGGCGGGCGGCGACTCGCGGGGGGCCGCCCGGGAGTTCGCCAAGGCCGCCGAGCTACTGCCCAGCAATGTCGGCCTGCGCCGCAAGGCCGCCCTCCTGCGGGCACCGCTGACCGGCCGCGCCCTGGCGACCTTCCAGGCCCGGCGGCACCGCGAAACCTGACCGCGCCCGTCGTACCGGATCGGCGCGCCACCCCACGTACCCGCAGACCCCCCGGCCACCCCCTCCCCGAAGGGCACTCCCATGGACGCACCGCTCGTCTCCGTCGTCATCCCGGCCTACCAGCGCGCCGCGTCCGTGCGGGCCTCGATCGACAGCGCCCTGGCCCAGACCATGGGCGACCTGGAGGTCATCGTCGTCGACGATGGGAGCACGGACGGTACGCCGGAGGCGGTGCGCGCCGTCCGTGATCCCCGCGTCCGGCTCATCGTCCACGAGACCAACCGCGGCGGCAATGCCGCCCGGCAGACCGGCATCGACGCCGCCCGGGGGACGTGGGTGGCCTTCCTCGACAGCGACGACACCTGGGCCGAGGCCAAGCTCGCCCGGCAGCTCGCCCGGTTGGCGCAGGCCGGGGCCGACTTCCGGTTCTGTTACACCTGGTACGACGTGATCCTCGGCGACGGCACCGTCCGGCCGCCGCGGGGCACCTCCGTCGAGGGCTTCCATCGACCCGAGCTGCTGGCGGGCAATATCGTCGGCACGTTCTCGACGATGCTCGTCGCGCGCGACCTCCTCGCCGAGCTCGGGGGCCTCGACCTGTCCCTGCCGAGCTGCCAGGACTGGGACCTCGTCATCCGCGCCAACCGCGTGACGGGCCTGTGCGTCGTGCCCGAGGTGCTGGTGCACTACGCGCACGCCGAGGGCGACCCGCATCGGATCTCCACCCGGAAGACCTCGGTGATCGAGGGGCACCGACGGGTCTACGACCGGCTGCGCGAGGACTACCCCCAGATGAGCGATGCGGACGTCGCCGCCAGCCAGGAGTTCGTCATGGAGGTCTTCGCCCAACAGGGCGCCGTCCTGGACGTGCTGCGCGTCGTGCGGGACCTGCGGCCGCGCGCGGTGGACGCGGACCGGGCCCGGCATGCCGGCCACATGATCGCGCGGGCCGGCCGGCGCCGGCTCACCAGCCCGCGGGGCTGAGCCGCGCCGGGCGGCCGCGGCGCCGCGGGGGTGCCGCTGCGGCCCGGTCGCGCCGGACCGCCTCGTCGGCCGCCGCCACGACCGCCTCCCAACCCTGGCTGGGCATCTTGCGCGCGAACGGCGCCGGGCTGGTCGCGCTGAGCTGCTCGACGAGGTCGGCGGTCAGCCATAGCGGGCTAGACGCGCCGGGCCCCGAAGTGCAACGCCGAGGTGGGGGCGTGCACGAGCCGGTCGGCCAGCTCGCTCGCCAGGCTCTGAACGGCCACCTCGTCCGGGACGAGCATGGTCCGGGCGCGGCGGAGCCCGGACCCGCCCGCGTCGGCCTCCGCGACGATCCGTTGGACGATGTCTCGGCGCAGCGTCATCCACATGCTGGCCTTGACGTACCACGGCGGCCGCTCGACGCCGCCGCGGCGCGGGACCGAGAACCACCAGACGTCCGGGCCGGTCTGCTGGAGCCGGTACAGCTCGACGTACGGCCTCGTGCGGCGCCCCATCCGATCCATGCCCCAGTGCACGGCGCGCTTCGGCACCCAGAGCGGACCGGGCAGCCGGAAGGTGCCGAAGTGGCGGGCGTAGCCGCGCGGGTTCGGGCCCATCGGGGCGAGCACCGCCTGGGCCCCGGTGGCGGCGAGTTCGCGCTCCCATCGCGCCAGATCGCGAATCGGGTAGTCCTGGCCCGAGATCAGCGTGATGTGGTCCGCCGCCGTCAGGGCCGCGGCCGCGGTAAGGGCCTCGAGCATCGCCCGCACCATGGTCCAGCTCCCCCACCGCACCCGCACGTCGCTGCGGAGGTCGATCGCTCCCAGCGGCCCCAGCTCGGCGGGCCCGATCAGTGCGGGGTCCTCGTGGCGCACGACGATCGCCGCCTCGGGCGACAGCTCGCGGATCCGGGCGACGAGACGCAGCACCCCGGGTGCGTCGGTGTGGGCCATGATCACGTAGCAGAAGAGCGCCCCGGCCATCTCGTCCGTCCCCATCGTTCGCTCGCTGTGTTTTCGCCGCTCGCCGGGTCAACCGCGGGTGGCGCGCCGCCGGGCCCGCCAGGAGTAGACCCTCGCGGTCGCGGGGGCGACGGTCAGAAGCTGAGCCTTGAGGCGCAGCGATCGGTCGCTCGGCCGCAGGTCGGACGCCGCCCGGCACATCTCGGCCGCCCGCGCCACCTCCCCGGCGGCCAGGGCCTGAGCCTCCAGCGCGAGATACCAGTCGACGGTCTCGGCCTGCAGCGAACGATCCAGGAGGGCCTGCTCCTCCGGCGTCATCCGGTCGCGGAACTGCGCGGCCAGCCGATGGCGCATCTTCTTCTCGTAGGTGTTCATGCGTTCCGGGTTCGACGACATCGAGCCGCCCTCGTAGCGATAGAGGGCCAGCGGGCGGTCCTCGTAGAGCACCTCCCAACCGCTGAAGATCGCCCGGCTCCAGAAGTCGTAGTCCTCGCAGGCGCGCATCTCCTCGGCGTACCCGCCCAGCTCCTCCCACATCGCCCGCGGGTAGAGCGCGAAGGCCGTGCCGATGTTGTGTTCCAACTGGCGCAGCCGCTGGTCGCTCCCGCGGGGATGCCGACCGGTCCAGTGCGCCCGCTCGGTCACCCCGTGGCTGGACATGAGATAGGAGTTCGCGCAGACGAACACGCGCTCGTGCGGGGCCGTCGTCAGGATCCGCATCAGGGACTCGACGTAGCTCGGCAGGAGCAGGTCGTCGGCGTCGAGGATGGCGAAATAATCGCCGGTGGCGGCCCGGATGGCAGCGTTCCGCGCCGCAGGCAGGCCGGCGTTCGCCTGGTCGACGATGCGCACGTGCGCACCGAAGCCCTCCGCGATGGCCCGGGTCCCGTCGGTGCAGCCGTCGTTGCACATGACGATCTCGAGGTCGGGATAGGTCTGGGCGCGAGCGCTCGCCAGCGCCGCGCCGATCGTGCGCTCGGCCTGGTACGCCGCGATGATGACACTGACCTTGGCGCCCATTCGATTCCGTTTCCTCCCCCGGGGCGAGCCGACCAGGACCCTCGCCCCATCATTGCACCTGGATGCCAACCAGCTACGCGCCCAAGGCAGTTCGACGCTCATTGGATAGGTCGTACGTTCGACCTGGGGTTGGCGAACCACGTCCGCGCGATAGAACAGGTCTGCGTACGTCGACCGGGGTGGCGGACCCGTCGCCGCCCCGTGGCGTGCTTAGACTTGCGTTCGCCGACTGCGGGGGCTGTTGACGGAAGCGGGCCGAACCGGGCCGCCTCGCTGCCGCCACGAGGAGGGCGCCATGAGTCAACCGGACGTCGTCATCGGAATTCCCACGTTCCGAAGACACCTCCAGCTCGGGGCCCTGTTGCGCTCCCTGAGCGCCGAGATCAACAGTCACCGCGTGGCAGCCATCTTGGTGGCGGACAACGATTGCGACGCCACGACGGCCGCGGCCGTGGCCGACGACGCGGTTGGCCTCCCCCCCGTGCAGGTGCTTGGCGTCCCGGAGCGTGGGCTGTCGCAGGTCCGGAATGCGCTGCTGACGGCGACGTACGATGTCGCGCCCGACTGGCGCTGGCTGATCATGTTGGACGACGACGGCCTGGTTCTGCCGGGGTGGTTCGCCGCGCTGATCGACACTGCGGAGCGCTTCGACGCGGACCTCGCGGGGGGCCCGGTGCTGGGCCAGCTTCCGCCGGGCAGCTCCCGCCTCGCGCGCAACAGCATCTACGGCGGCCGTCCGCGATTCCCCACCGGCCCCGTGTCGTGTCTCAACTGCACCCAGAACATCGTCATCGCGCGGCGCATCGCCGATCGGCTGGGGCCGCCCTGGTTCCGCCCTGACCTGGGCCTCGTGGGCAGTGAGGACTACGAATTCTTCCGCCGCGTCGGGGCGGCCGGCGGCCGGCTGATCTGGTGCGACGACGCGTGCATCAACGAGCCGACCCCCGGTCACCGGCTGACGACCCCGTCGATTCTGAAGCGGGCCTTCTACTCGAACGTCGTCAACGGCGGCGTCGACGCGGAGTACGGCCTGCATCCGTCGGTACGGGGCTACGTGCTGCCGCTGGGCCGGCGTCTCGCGCGCGAGATGTGTGCCGGGGTGGCCCGCCGGGACCTCGATCGGCTGACCCGCACCGGCATCGAGGCGGTGGCCATGGCCGGGCGGGCCACCGGCCTGGCCCGGTCTCGACGGCGTGGCCCCGGCGCTCGCTTGGCCCCCCCGCGGGACGTCTGACCCCGCACCGATCCGGCCCGGACGCCCCGTCAACGGGGCATCCGGGCCGGATCGGTGCGCGACTGCCGTCGTGCGCCGCAGGACTCAGACGGTCGCCTCGGCCAGCTTCGCGAGGCCGTGGCTGGCCCGGATCGCGTCGACGATCTGGCCCATCGCCTCGGTCAGGTCGTGGTCCTTGGGCGTGAACACGACGGCCACCCCGGCGTCGCGCAGCTTGCGCGCGTCGCTGTCCGGGATGATCCCGCCCACGATGACCGGGACGTCGGCGGCGCCGGCCTCCTGCAGCCCGCGCAGGATGTCCGGGACCAGCTCCATGTGCGATCCGGAGAGGATCGAGATGCCGACCGCGTGCACGTCCTCGGCCACGGCGGCCGCGACGATCTCGCCCGGCGTCAGGCGAATCCCCTGGTAGACGACCTCGAAGCCGCAGTCCCGGGCGCGCACGGCGACCTGCTCGGCGCCGTTGGAGTGACCGTCCAGGCCCGGCTTGCCGACGAGGAAGCGCAGCCGCGCGCCGAGCTCGTCGCCCGTTCGCTGGACCTGAGCGCGCACGCGCTCCAGCGCCGACCCGGCCGGGGCCTCGCCGACGCCGACCGAACCGGTGACCCCGGTCGGGGCCCGGAACTCGCCGAAGACCTCGCGCAGCGCGGCGGCCCACTCCCCCGTCGTGACGCCGACGCGGGCGCACTGCAGCGAGGCCGCCATGAGGTTCTTGCCGGGGTCGGCCGCGTCGGCCTTCAGCGCGGCCAGCGCCTTCTCGGCGTTCTCCTTGGCCGCGGGGTCGGCGTCTCGTTCGTCGCGCCACTTCTTCACGGCCGCGGCGGCCGCCGCCTCCACCTTCGGGTCCACGGTCTGGATCGCGGTGTCGAGGTCGGCCGTGAGCGGGCTCGGCTCGGTGGTCGTGAACTTGTTGATGCCCACCACGATGTCCTCGCCGGACTCGATGCGCTGGCGCCGCAGCGCGTGGCTGGCGACCAGCGCCTGCTTCATGTAGCCGTTCTCGACGGCCACGACCGCGCCGCCCATCTCCTCGATCTTGGCCATCTCGGCCTTGGCGCCCGCGACGATCTCGGCGACCTTGGCCTCGATGACCGAGCTGCCATCGAAGATGTCCTCGTATTCCAGCAGGTCGGACTCGAACGCCAACACCTGCTGCAGCCGCAGGCTCCACTGCTGGTCCCAGGGCCGGGGCAGGCCGAGGGCCTCGTTCCACGCAGGGAGCTGGACCGCGCGGGCCCGCGCGTCCTTGGACAGCGTGACGGCGAGCATCTCCAACACGATGCGCTGGACGTTGTTCTCGGGCTGGCTCTCGGTGAGGCCCAACGAGTTGACCTGTACGCCGTAGCGGAACCGCCGGTGCTTCGGGTCGGCGACGCCGTACCGCTCCTCCGTGAGTTCGTCCCACAGCCGCACGAACGCGCGCATCTTGCACATCTCTTCGACGAACCGCACGCCGGCGTTGACGAAGAAACTGATCCGGGCGACGACGTCGCCGAACTTCTCCTGCGACACCTGTCCGGAGTCGCGCACCGCGTCCAGCACCTGGATCGCGGTCGCCATGGCGAACGCGACCTCCTGCACCGGCGTCGCGCCCGCCTCCTGCAGGTGATAGCTGCAGATGTTGACGGGGTTCCACTTCGGCATGCGCGAGACGGTGTAGGCGATCGTGTCGACGGTCAACCGCAGGCTCGGCGCCGGCGGGAACACGTGGGTTCCCCGGGACAGGTATTCCTTGATGATGTCGTTCTGCGTCGTGCCGGCGAGCTTGGCGACGTCGGCCTCGATGTCCTCCGCGCCGGCCCCGCGCTCCTTCGCCTGCTCCTCGGCCACGACCTCGTAGAGGCTCAGCAGCCACATAGCGGTGGCGTTGATCGTCATCGAGGTGTTCATCTCGGCCAGCGGAATGTCCTTGAACAGGGCCCGCATGTCCCCGATGTGGCTGATCGGGACGCCGACCTTGCCCACCTCGCCGCGCGCCAGCTCATGGTCCGGGTCGTAGCCCGTCTGTGTCGGCAGGTCGAAGGCGACCGAGAGACCCGTCTGGCCCTTGGCGAGATTGCGGCGGTAGAGCTCGTTGCTCGCGGCGGCGCTGGAGTGCCCCGCGTACGTGCGCATCACCCACGGCTTGCTTCGTTCACCCATGAGCGGAAGGTATCCGACCTGGGCTTTCCCCGCGGCGTTAGCGCCGGTGAATGTGCTCACAGCGGGCCGAACTTCGCCCAGCGGCGCGGCCTCGTCGGCACCGTGCCAGGATCGAGGGCATGGTCAACATCACGCGGGTCTACACGAAGACGGGCGACGACGGGAGCACGGCGCTGGGGGACTTCAGCCGAACCCGGAAGACCGACGTGCGGCTCGCGGCGTACGCCGACTGCAACGAGGCCAACGCCGCCATCGGCATCGCGGTGGCCGCCGGCGGGCTGCGCGACGACGTGCGGACCACGTTGATCCGCATCCAGAACGACCTCTTCGACGTCGGCGCCGACCTGTGCAATCCCCTGGCGACCAGCTACGAGTACGAGCCGCTCCGGGTGAAGGAGGAGTGGGTCGCCGAGCTGGAGGCCGACTGCGACCACTACAACGCGATGACGGAGAAGCTGCGCAGCTTCATCCTCCCCGGCGGCACGCCCGGATCGGCGTACCTTCATCTGGCCTGCACGATCGTACGGCGAGGCGAGCGCGCGACCTGGGCCGCGATCGAGGCCTACGGCACCGAGCCGGCGGCGGAGGGATCCGAGCGTCCGGGCGGGATCAACCCGACCACCGCCACCTACCTCAACCGGCTCTCCGACCTGCTCTTCGTCCTCGCCCGGGTGGCGAACATCGACGCGGGCGGAGACGTGCTCTGGCAGCCCGGCGGGGGCCGCACGCAGGCGCCCCAGGGTTGATCAGGGCTGGTCACCGCCGCGGCGCCGGCCGTTACCAGTCGACCGGTCGGCGCTCCGGCGGTGTCGCCTCGAGCCAGGCGCGCAGGGCGGTGTAGGGATCGGACCCCAGGGCGAGTTCCACCCTGCGCGGGCCGCGGCTCACGGGGGTCCCCTCCAGGAAGGCGTGCACCGTGCCGGCCTCGAGCCGCTGGCCGGGCGCCAGCTCGGCCAAGCTCCCGAGGTCGAGGCCCTGCCGATCCCAGCAATACGCGGGACGCAGCGTCACGCCGAGCAGCGGGATCCAGGCGATCGAGGCGTCGTCGAACCGCAGCAACCCCGCCCGCCAATGCGCGGTGGCCGCGGGACGCAGGTCGCACAGCATCGGGTCGCCCCCGCGAGCGAGGAGGCGGCGCCGGGCAAAGATGAACGCGAGCGCGAGCAGCGCCGCAGCGAGGCAGGCGCCAGCCACGATCTCAGCCGTGACCAGCACCGACACGAATCAACCTCGGGCAGGCGTGGAGGCCGTGGTCACCGTCTCGGCGACGATCCGCACGTTGTTCTCATCGACGGCGAGGAATCCCCCGTCGACGTGGGCGGTCTGACGGCCGCCTTCGGCGTCGATCCGTACGTCGCCCTCCACGAGCACCGTGAGGAGCGGCGCATGTCCGGGCATGATCCCCAGATCGCCCTCGATGCCACGGGCGCTGACCATCCGGGCCTCGCCCTCCCAGACCTGACGGTCTGCGGCGACGAGCTCGACATGCAGAGATGCCACGGGAGTCCTCCGGTCTGTGGGGCAGGTTTCCCCCGGAGTCTATCCGAGCGTCGCGCCGCAGATCGCCGCGACGAGATGCGACCCAGTGCACATCGGTGCCGATCCGGGCCCGCCGATCCGGAGGTGGGCCGCAGCCGCGTCGGAGGTGGGCCTCTGCCGCGTCGGAACCAGGCGGCGCCGCACGGTCGGGTGGGGGACCGAACCCACCAAACCGCTCGCGACGCGCCGGGGCGGCAGTTGGGCGACAGCGGGCTCGGCGACCCAGAATGAGCATGGCCGAGCGATGGCACGGACGTCCGAGTTTCCTTGCGGGTGACCGGAAATCGGCCACGGGATGGCAACTGGCATGCCTCCCTAGCAACGGTTAGGAGACTCGTGTCCACCACCGACACCGATCAGGGCTCGGCGCTGACCGCCCTACGGCACCATTGGTTCGCCGCCCTGCTGATCACCCTGCTCGTGACGATCCTCGGCATCGGCGCGGCGACGACGCGCCCGGTCGTCTACACCGGCGAGACGCGCCTCGCCATCGGCAAGGGCGCTATGAGCGCCCTCAACATCCCCGGCTACCCCACGGCCGCCAAGGAGATGGCCTCGAACTACTCGCGCTGGGTGACCGACCAGGGCACCTCGGGCATCAAACCCCCACCGGGCACGATCTCGCTGTCCGCCTCCCCCATCCCCGAGTCCTCGATCATCCGCATCGAGGCGAAGGCGACCGATCCGGAGGTGGCGACGGCGGCAAGCCAGGCCGCCGCGGACGCGTTGATGGCGGAGGTCAACAAGGTGCGCGCCGAGAACAACCCGGCCGAGGTGATGAAGGACATCGTCGCCCACGCCCCGGACCTGTCCAAGGCCCAGGCCGGGGCCGCCGGCAACCTGGGCAAGTACAACCGCGACCTGGCCAACAAGGCGTCGGCCGAGGTCATCGCGGCCGACCTGGAGGAGTTCGCCAAGACCGACACGGTGCGAGCCCAGCTGCAGGCGGAGCAGGACGCCCGCCTCGACAAGTACCGCCGCCTGGTGAGCCAGAACTCCACGGAGGCCGATCTGCGCTCCACCGGCCAGGGCGCCCAGATCGTCGGGAACGACCGTTCCAGCACCCTCCAGCGTGGGGCCATGCTCGGGTTCGGAGCGGGCGCCCTGCTGGCGTTGCTCATCGCCTCGGGTCTCGACCGGCGGCGGCGTCGGCGGACGGCCCGCCCGGAGCCCGCGCCGAGCCCGCATCGCGAGGGCGGACCGGCCCCCGATCGAGCCGTGAACACCGACCGGCGCGGCCGCCTGGGCCGGGCCCGCAAGGCGCCGGCCGAGACGGTCGCAGACAGCGCCCAGCACCCGTGACCGGCCGAGGGGCCGTGCCCGCCTACGTGTGGTGCCTGCTCATCGGCCTGGCCTGCAACCTCGTCAACGGCAACAGCCAACAGCTCCGGCTGCCGGTCAGCCCGGATCGCCTGTTCATCCCGCTGGCCTTCCTGCTGCTCCTGCTCGACGGTCGGCGCGGGCGCCTGCGCTGGCACGGCGTGCACACGCTCATGCTCGCCCTGGTCGCCTGGACCGTCGGGTCGATGATGTGGCACGGCAACCTGTTCCAGGTGGTGCCGCTGTTCGCGCTGGCCGATCGCATGGTGATCCCGATGCTCCTCTTCGTCACGGCGCCGCTCTTCTTCGACCGGCCGAGCCACCGCGACCTCCTGCTCAAGACGTTGACGCTGATCGGGGTCTACCTCGGCCTGACAGGGATCCTCGAGATGGCCGCGCCCGACTTCGTCGTCCCGGGCTACATCACCGACCCAGAGGTGGGCCTCGGCTACGGCCGCGCCCGGGGCCCGTTCGTCGCCAGCGACGCGATGGGCCTCTCCGCCGCGATCTGCGCCTTCGCGGCGATGCTGCTGCTTGCTCGAGTGCGCACCTCGGGATGGCGGCTCCTCGCGATGGTCGCCGCGGGCGCGGGCCTGACGACGACGGCCCTCAGCCTGACCCGGGCCACGTGGTTCGGCGCCGGCGCCGGGTTGCTCATCGGGGGCCTGCTCATTCCGCGGCTGCGGCGCTGGATCCCCGCGGCCTTCGCCGCCATCGCGGGCGTCGCCGTCGTGGCCCTGGTGGCCATCCCCGGCGTCGCCGATCTCTTCGCCAGTCGCCTCGGCGACCAGAACTCCGTGGACGACCGGCTCGGCAGCAATGCGGCCGCTCTCGCGCTGCTGCACGACCTGCCGTGGACCGGGATCGGCTGGCGCCGGTTCTATCCCGACGGCGCGGAGTGGTTCCGCATCTCCGACGACTTCGCCATGAACAACGTCGTCATCGAGATCCACAACGTGCTCCTGTCCCGGGCCGCGGAGCTCGGCATTCCCGCTGCCGCCGCATACCTGCTGATCTGGGTCTTCGGGCCGGGACGCAGCATGGTCGGCAGGGCGCGCGGCGACCTCTTCGGCTGGCGGGCGCTCGGCGCCGCCGCGTTCGTCGCCTGGGTGGTGACGGGGCTGTTGGGTCCGCTCGCGCTGCCGTTCCCCAACTACGTCGCCTGGCTGCTGGCGGGGGTGGCCGCCTACCCCTGGGCGGTGGCCGACCCGACCGCCGCCGGGCTCGGCGAGACGACCGCATCGCCGGGAGCGGCCGGGCCGGCTCGGGTCGGCGCCGCGATCACCGAGCCGGCTTGCCCCAGTCCTTCTCGATGACCTGGATCTTGTCCCACGGGAATCCGCGCAGGGCCTGATAGGCCTCGCCGCCGTAGCCGAGCGAGCCCCACGGGTTGGTCCCGGTGCGCTTCTCCCAGCGGCCGCCGGTCTCGGCCATGACGGCGACCGCGCCGCCCTTGTCGCACACGATGAATCCGTACTTCTGCGCCGCCCGCGCGATCGCCTTGCCGAGCGTGTTCATCGGCAGGCGGTCGACGTCGACCGAGGGGTCGAGGCGCAGCCGCATCCCCTCCTGCACGGCCCCCGGATGGCTGCTGTTGCCGTCGTCACGATTCGCCGGATAGCCGTGGCCTGGCGCCGCCTCCATCACGACCAGACCCATCGCGTGGTCGATGCGAGCCGCCCTCGCCTCCTCCAGGCGCACCATGTAGCCCGCCGTCGCCAGGCCTGCCGCGCCCACGCCGTACGGCGGCTTGTGCTGTCCCTTCGCGGAGCGGACGCCGTCGATGCGACCACCCCAACAGGCCTGCCACGCGCCGGCGTCGTCCTTGCTGGCGATCCAGAACTCCCACAGCGAGTCCCGGCCCGGGTCGTAGACGGCCAGGTGCCCGTCGGAGCCGGGGGCGGGCACGGCGTCGGCCGGGATCGGCACCTGCGAGAAGTACTTGGGCCCGTCGTACAGCCCCGGCGGCGTCGCCCCCTTCTTCTGGCAGTCGACATACTTCACATCGGTCTTCGGGGTGTCCGCGTCGGCGACGGCGTAGCCCGCCCCGTATTTCGCGACGTTGAGCGCGGCCACACCGCCCCAGTTCTCGGCGACATTGCGCGCCAGCAGGGCCGTCATGGCGGGACCGCGCGGGTTCACCGGTGCCGACGTGACGTCCGCGGCGAACACGGAGTCCGGGGCGAACGTCGGGTATGGCCCGAAGTCCGCCGGCAACCCCCCGCGACCGGTCTCGGAGGGACCCGGGGAGGGCGAGCTGGACGGCGGTTCCGGGCGCGTCGCCCGCTCCAGGGCCACCACGACGCCGCCCGCCAGCACCGCGAGGGCCGCCAGCGCCGCCACGACCTTGCGCGACGGTCCGCGGCGGTGCGCGGGTGCCGCCTCGGTGGACTCCTCGCGCGCCGCCGGATCCGCGGTCTGCCCCGGAGTGCTCATCCGGCCCCCTTCGCAGTCGATGCTGGGCCTTCGCTGGCCCCAGTGTACGGAGCCGCACTCCCCGACCCCGCCGCGACCCGGCCGGGAAGGGCACGGCGGCAACGGGATTCGCGCCCTGGACGCCCGCGCGATCGGTGCCCGGTTCCTGCCCCGACGGGGCGCGCCGCGAGGGCCATCCCCCCGGCGGCGGCGATAATGACGGGGCCGGGCGCCGAGTTATCCCTCGCCTGGCGACGCACCGCCGCCCCCACCGCAAGAAAGGCCCCCCGGTGCCCAGACCCCTGCTGTCCCAGGCCCTGCGCGGCGCCGCCTATGTCGCGTATTACGCGGTCGGCACCCACCTTCCCCGCAGTTATGCGCCCGGCGGCGGGCCAGCGGCCCGGCTGCGGGCCCGCGCCGGCCAGCGCCTGCTCGACCACGCCGGACCGGACGTCAACATCGAGCACGGCGCCACGTTCGGCTCGGGCAAGGGCATCAGCCTGGGCGCCCGCTCCGGGCTGGGCGTCGACGCCGAGATCCTCGGGCCGGTCGTCATCGGCGAGGACGTGATGATGGGTCCGCGCTGCACGATCATCAGCGCCAACCACCGCTTCGATGACGTCACCGTCCCGATGAACCGGCAGGGCTGGAGCGAGGTCGATCGGCCGGTCGTCATCGAGGACGACGTGTGGATCGGCGCCAACGTCACCATCACCGCCCGCGTGCGCGTGGGTCGCGGGTCGATCCTGGCCGCCGGCAGCGTCGTGACCAGGGACGTTCCGCCGTACAGCATCGTCGGCGGCGTGCCGGCGCGCGTCCTGAGGTCGCGGTTGCCCGCCGGGGCGGGGGCGGCGCCGCCCGGCCCCGACGTACCCGGGGCTTGTCGCCCGCAGGGGGGCGACGCGTGAGCGAGGCACCGCGGGCCGCAACGCCGCATGTCGCGTCGCCGTACGCGTCCGTCGTCATCCCGGCGTACAACGAGGGCCAGGTCATCGGGCGCTGCCTGGCCGCGCTGGCGAGCGAGGAGGTCGGGCCGCTGGAGATCGTCGTCGCGGCCAACGGCTGCACCGACGACACGGTGGCCGCGGCCCGCGCCTTCCCCGGCGTGACGGTCCTCGACCTGCCCACCCCCGGCAAGATCGGCGCGCTCAACGCGGCGGATGAGGTGGCGAGCACATACCCGCGGATCTACCTCGACGCGGACATCGAACTGGGCCAGGGCGCCCTGCGGGCCCTCATCGACGCGCTCTCGACGGACCAGCCCCGCTGTGCTGCACCGCAGTTGGCGTTCGATCTGGACGGCTGCAGCTATCCCGTGCGCGCCTTCCACGAGGCCTTCCTGGCCCTGCCCGCCATGTCCCAGACCCTGGTCGGGCGGGGGGTGTACGGCGTCTCGCGGGCCGGGCGAGCGCGCTGGGGCGCGTTTCCGCAGGTGCAGAACGACGACAAGTTCGTCGGCCGGCTGTTCGCCCCCGACGAGCACGTCGCCGTGGCCGGGCTGTCCATCGTGCGCGCCCCGCGCACGCTGCCCGACCTCATCGCCGTGCGCACCCGGGTCGCCCGGGGCAACGCGCAGCTCGCGAGCGCCGAGCACGGCGAGCTGGGCGTCGCCGACGCGGGCGCCGCGGACTTCTCGGCCAGCACGGCCGGTACGACGAGGGCGCTGGCGCGGCTGGCGGCCAGCACGCCACGGCTGTGGCCGGCGCTGGCGGCCTACACCGGGGTCACGGCCGCGGCCCGGCTGCGCGCTCGACGTACGGCCTCCGCGACCAGCACCTGGGACCGCGACGGCTCCACCCGAGCGACGGACGATCCCGTCGCTACGGCTGTCCGGACGGCCGCGCCGCCGCCCGATCCGGGGCGGCGCGTGGCGTACCTCAACAGCCAATATCCCGCCGTGTCCCACACCTTCATCGAGCGCGAGATCGCCGCGCTGCGCGACCAGGGGTGGCAGGTCCACACGTTCAGCGTGCGGCCCTGTCCCCCCGACGAACTCCGCTCCGCGGCCATGCGTGCCGAACACGAGCGGACCCGCGTGATCCTGTCCGACAAGGCGGCCGTCGCGGCGGGGATCGCCCGGCTGGCGGGCACCCATCCCGGGGCGCTGGCGCGGGCGGCGGCGTACGCATCCCGCTGCGGCTACGGCACCCTGCGCGGCAAGACCTGGCAGGGCTTCTACCTCGCCGAGGCTGTCCTCCTGCACGGCTGGATGGCCGAGCTCGGCCTGCGGCACCTGCACGTGCACATGGCCAACGTGTCCGCCGACGTCGCCCGACTCGTCGTCGCGATCGGGAGCGCCATCGACGGGCCCGGGTCCTGGTCGTGGTCGCTGACCGTGCACGGCTACGCCGAGTTCCAGTGGGTCGACCAGTGGGACGTGCCGGCGAAGATCCGCGAGGCCCGCGGCATCGCCGCGATCAGCGACTTCACCCGCAGCCAGCTGATGCGCCTGACCACCACCGACCAGTGGGCGAAGATCGAGGTCGTCCACATGAGCGTCGACCCGGCCGCCTATCCCCCGCCGCCGTCGCCACGCGGCCACGACGGTCCGCTGCGGCTGGTCACCGTCGGCCGGCTCGTCGCCCTGAAGGGCATCCCCACCCTGATCGAGGCGGTGCAGCTGTTGGCGTCCCGGGGAGTCGCCACGCACACGCGCGTCATCGGGGACGGCGAGGACATGGCGGCCCTGCGCGAGACCGTCGCGGCCGAGGGCATCGAGGCCAGCTTCGAGCTGGTCGGCGCCGTCGGGCAGGACGATCTGCCGGCGTACTACCACTGGGCCGACGTCTACGTCCTGCCGTCGTTCATGGAGGGACTGCCGACAGTGCTCATGGAGGCGATGGCGACCGAGCTGCCCGCCGTGGCGACGAACATCTCGGGCGTGGCCGAGCTGGTGGTCGACGGCGCGAACGGGCTGCTGGTGCGGCCGGGCCGACCGGACCAGCTCGCGGACGCGCTGGAGCGGCTGGCCGGCGACCCCGCTCTGCGCGCCCGCCTGGGCGCGGCGGGCCGGGACGCCGTGCTCGCTGAGTTCACGCCCGCGACGACGGGCCCGGCCATAGCCCACTTCCTGGCGCAGACCGTGCCCGCTGCGGTGCCCGCCGCCGCGCCAGCAACGTCCGGGACGCCCGGGACCGGGTGAGCCCGCCGGCGAGTCAGGGCTGGGTGGGGCCGGTGCCGCCGGTGGGGCTGCTGGTGGTCGGCGTCGCCGGCGGCGTCGTCGGGGTGGGGGTGGCGAGCGTCGCGTCGGCGGGCCGACCCCAATCGCTCTCGACCACCTGGATCGCCTCCCAGGGGAAGTTGCGCATGACCTCGTAGGGCTGCCAGCGTCCCAACAGCGCCGTCCAGGGGTCGGTGCCGGTGAGCGCACGTTCCCGCTGGCCGGACTCCGTCACGACCGCGACCGCGCCGGAGCGGTCGGACACGACGAACCCGTACCGCTGCGCCGCCTGCGCGACCATCCGGCCCACCGGGGTTAGGTCGTACTGGGTCAGGTCCAGGGTCGGGTCGAGTCGGAGCCGCTGGCCCTCCCGGACGACGTTGGCATCGGTGAGATTGCCGTCCGTGCGCAGGGCCGGCCACGACATGACGGGGTAGGACTGGGCGTTCATGACGCCGAGGTACATGGCGTGGTCGATCGAGCCGCGGCGCACCTCGTCGAGGCCGATCATCCCCGCCGCCATGGCCACGCCCGTGCCGGTGGCGCCGTAGTAGCGCGGGAAGATTCCCATGCCCTGGGACACCGCGTCGATGCGGCCGCCCCAGCAGGCCTCCCAGTTCCCCGACAGCGGGTTGCGCCGCGCTTGCCAGAACTCCCACAGCTGGTCAGTCGCCGGGTCGTGGATGGTGAGCTCCCCGTCGGTGCCCTTGGCCGGTTGCGCGTCGGCCGGGATCGGCACCCCCTTGAAGAACGCCGGCCCAGTGAACAGGTTCGGGTCGACCCAACGCTTGTTCTGGCAGTCGACGAAGTCGACGTCGACGCGGGGCTGGTCAGCCGGCACCCGGTAGAACGAGGTGTTGTAGTGCGTGTTGTTGAACGCGGCGATGCCACCCCAGTTGTTGAGGACGTCCGTGCGCAGGTTCGCCGCCATGGCCGCGGAGTTCGGATCGAGCGGAGCGTCCCCGATGCGGGTGATCCACGGGCTGCCGACCCCCACCGGGATGGGCGCGGTGCCGTCGGAGATCAGGTCGGGTGCTGTCGTCGTCGTGCTGGTCGGCGCCGGGCTCGTCGGGGTCGTCGTTGGCGTTGTCGTCGAGGAGTCCGGAGATGACGAGGTGGGGGTCTCCGGCGGGGCGGTCGTCGTCGCCGGCGGGGTCGTCGGCACTCCGGTCGGCGCACTCGTCGTGGTCGTCGTCGTGCTGCTCGGCGGCGTCGTCGTGCTGTCCGGCGGCGTCGTCGGAACCCCGCTCGGCGTACTCGTCGTGGTCGTCGTCGTGCTGCTCGGCGGCGTCGTCGTGGGCTCCGACGGGGTCGTCGGCACCCCGCTCGGCGTACCCGTCGTTGTCGTCGTTGCTGTTGGCGACGTTGTCGTTGGCGTTGTCGGCGGCGACGTGGGGGTGGCCGCCGCGCCCACCCGCGCCACCTCGATGGCCGCGAACTGCGGCACGTCCACGACGGGCACGAACCGCAGCGCGAGGGATCCGGTGGTGACGTCGACCTCGAAGGTGCGGTCGTACGCCGCCGCGCGGCCCACCGCGCCGGCGATGTCGACCCGCTGCAGGGCGGGGGCCCCCTGCGCCGTCACGTCGAAGACCCGCTTGCCGGCGCCGGAGTAATAGTCCTCGGCCATCAGCAGGCGGACCCGGTACCGACCGTCGGTCAGCGCGACCGAGTATCCGGTCGTGCCGAAAGTGAGCTCGCGGTAGAGCACATCATCGGTGGTGCCCTTGATGTCGACCCCGACGAGCGCGCGCGAGTTGCGATCGGTGCCGACGAATCCCGCGCGCGAACGCCAGACGTTGCCCGCGGCGTCCACGACGTTGGCGTAGGTCGCGATTGAGCGCGCCACCACGTGCGGAGCCTGCGTGGTCGAGCTGGTGGCGCTGGGCGAGGGGGTGGCTGTCGTGCTGCTGGCGCTCGTCCCCGTGGTGGGGATGCTCGTCGTGGGGATGCTCGTCGTCGGCGCGCTGATCGGGCTGGTGGTGCTCGTCGTGGGCACGTTCGTCGTCGGTGTGCCGGTCGTGCTCGTGGGTGCACTGGGCTCGCCGGCGGACCCGACGAGGCTCACCTCGACGGCGGCGATCAGGGGATTGTCGACCACCTTCACGAAGCCCAGGTTCAGCACGCCGTCGGTCACGTCGACCGCGAACGTGCGATCGTACGCCGTCGCCCGACCCACCGCGCCGACGATGTCGACCCCGGCCAGCGCCGGGGCGCCTTCCGCCGTCACGTCGAAGACCCGCTGGCCGGCCTTGGTCCAATACCCGTCGGCCATGAGGAGCCGGACGCTGTAGCGGCCCGCCGGGACGGGCAGGGTGTAGCCGGTCGAGGTGTACGTCGAGCTCTGGTAGAGGGCATCCTCGGTGGTGCCGAGGACGTCTTTGCCGGTGAGTGCGCTGGAATTGGTGGTCCCGCCGACCAGTCCCACGCGAGCCTTCCACACCCGCCCGGTCGAGTCGGTGACATCGGAGAAGGCGGCGACCGTGCGGGCCACCACCTGCGCGGGAGCCGGGCCGGCGGCCAGGGCGGACCCTACGGTGACGAGCGACAGGGGGCTGAGGCATAAGGCCGCGTAGGCGACCCCCGGACGGGTGTGGAACATGACATCTCCTTGGGCAATGGGCGCCTTCGGAGGGGAACGCCTGGGTCAGTGGGGAACAGCAGGTGCGGTGGGGCTGATGTGACTAGTGGGGATGACGTGCCTGGTGGGGCTGATGTGACTAGTGGGGTTGATGTGACTGCTGGGGTTGATGTGATCCGCGACCCCACCCGACGGCGCGGTTCGCGGGGTGTGGCGGGGGCCGGCGGTCACCGGAGGCGCGATGGCGCCCTCACGGCGCAGCGCACGGAGGGTAAGGGTAGGCGAGAAGGGCCAGCGAGGAGGGCCAGCGAGGAGGGCCAGCGAGGAAGGACGGGAGCACGCCGAGAGGCGGTGCGTGTTGCTGCAGGCGACGGCGTGCGCCGAGGGATGGGCGACATGCGCCACCGGCGTCGGCGGCGGGCGCGGAAGGCCGCGCCGCCTCCGTCGGGAGGGCTCAGCGCTTGCCGTAGTCCTTGGGGAGGGCCTGAATGCGGTCCCACGGGAATCCCCGCAGGGCCTCGTGGTCGGGTCCACCGAGGATGGTGGGCCTGTCAACTTCTCTGTGTAAGCGGGTCGGGCTTTCAGTAGGTCAGGTAGGGGTTGATGCGTTCGGGGTAGGCCACGGCGAGCTGGGCGAGGGCTTGCTTCCAGTTCGTGGTGACCTGGCCCTCGACGAGCCGGCCTGAGGCCTTGCGCTCGTTCGCGGGCTTGCCGCGTTCCTTGGCTCGTTCGCGGGCGCGGCGGTCCTCGATGTTGCAGATCGCCAGCCACAGCAGCTTGCGGGCGGCGTCGTCGGAGGGAAGTGACCACGGTTCTTGGTCACCTTCCGCAGCTGGTAGTTCAGCGACTCGATCGAGTTCGTCGTGTAGATCACTCGCCGCAGCTCGGGCGGGAACGCCAGGAACGGGGTGAACCGCTCCCAGGCCCCGGTCCAGGTCGCGACCGCGTGGGGGTATCTGCGGCCGAGTTCGCTGGCCTCGAACGCTCCCAGGGCGTCCAGGGCGGCCTCGGCGTTCGCGGCGGTGTAGACCGGCTTCAGGGCGCGGCGACGGCCTTGCGGTCGCCGTAGGAGACGAACCGCATCGCGGCGCGGATCAGGTGGACCACGCAGGTCTGGACCAGTGAGTTCGGCCAGGTCGCCTCGATCGCCTCGGGGAAGCCCTTGAGGCCGTCGCAGCACACGATCAGCACGTCACGGACCCCGCGGTTGGCGAGCTCGGCGCAGACCCCGGCCCAGAACTTCGCGCCCTCGGTGTTCTCGATCCAGATGCCCAGGACGTGCTTGATCCCGTCCATGTCCACGCCCACGGCGATGTGCGCGGCCTTGTTGCGCACGTGCGCGCCGTCGCGGATCTTGACGATGATCGCGTCGAGGTAGATGACCGGGTAGAACGCCTCCAACGGCCGGTTCTGCCAGGCCATCACCTCATCGGCGATCTCGTCCACGATGTTGCTGATCGTCTCGTGGGACAGCTCGGTGCCGATCGTGGCCGCGAGGTGATGGGCGATCTCCCGGACCGTCATCCCACCCGCATACAAGCTGATGATCATGTCGTCGAGGCCGCCGAGGCGCCGCGCACCCTTGGGTACCAGCATCGGGGTGAACGTCCCCGCCCGGTCCCGAGGCACCTCCAGGGCGACGTCGCCGACCTCGGTCGAGACCGTCTTGGGCGTCGTGCCGTTACGCGAGTTCGGGAAGTGTTTCGCCTCCGGGTCGCCCTTGTCGTATCCCAGGTGATCGGTCAGCTCGGCCCGCAGGCCACGCTCGAGCGCAGCCTTGATCATCGCCGGCAGCATCCCGCCCTCACCGGTCAGCTGCACCTCACCGGAATCGATCCGGGAGAACAACCCGTCCAAGGCGCCAGAAGCCACCAGCTCCTCGGCCATCGCCGCCGTCGCCTCCGCGCCGTTCGTCGATGCCGTCATCTCGTCCATCATGCTCACGCGTACTGCGTCCTCTCGTGTCAGGCCCGAAGACCCTTACACAGAAGAGTTGACACCCCCAGGATGGTGGGCCAGGGGTCGGTTCCGGTGGTGGCCTTGAGGGATTGGGCGGCTTCGCCGACGACCGCGACGGCCCCGCCCTTGTCGCACACGATGAAGCCGTACTTCTGGGCGGCCTTCGCGACGGTCTTGGCGAAGGCGCTGATGGGGAGAGCATCGACGTTCAGCGTCGGGTCCAACCGCAGCCGCTGGCCCTCCAGAGGCGCGCTCGGGTCCTTGGTGTATCCGTCGGATCGCACTGCCGGCCAACTGAACTCGGAGAAGTGCCGGGCCTCGACGACGGCGAGGTACATGGCGTGATCGATCTTCCCGGCCCGGGCCTCGGCCGCGGAGATCGTGCCCGCGGCCATGTGTAGCCCGGAGGCGCTGACGCCGAAACCGACGGGGAACTGGCCCATGGCCGTCGAGACCTTGTCGATGCGGCCACCCTGGCACGCCTGCCAGGCCCCGGTGGCGTCCTTCTTCATCTGCCAGAACTCCCAGGACGTGTCCGTCGTGGGGTCATAGATGGACATGGCCCCGTCCGAGCCGGTGGCGGCCACGGCGTGGGTGGGGACCGGGACGTTGAGGAACACCTTGGCCCCGTTGAACATCCCGTCGGGTGTCCACGAGAACTTCATGCAGTTGGACCACTTGACGTTCACGCGCGGGGTCTTGGCATCCACCCGGTAGAAGGTGGTGTTCCAGGCGTGGGCGTTGAGGGCGGCGACGCCGCCCAAGTGGGACGACACCTGCCGGGCCAGGTTGGCGGCGATCGCCGGGCTGTTGCGATCGAGGGGTGCAGTGCTGATGTCGTCGTAGAAGAAGCTGCGCGCGGCGAAGTTGACCAGCGCCGTCGTGCTCCGACCACTCGCCTCAGGTGTGGGTGAGGTGCCGCCGGGGTTCTTCGTCGGGGTGGGGCTGGTAGGGCCGGGCGTGGCCTTGGGCGCCGGGCGTCGGGCCAGGCCGCGCAGGGCGGTCGTCCCCGACCGCTTGCCGGTGAAGCTGACGTCGTCGGACGCGGTCAGGTGGACCGGGGCCTCGGTCGCGACCGAGGCCGCCTCCGCGGCGGCGGGCAGACCGGCGAGCATCGCGAGGGAAGCGACGACGGTCGCCGCGCGCGTTCGGCGCGAAATGGTACGCATGGGGGACGCCTTCCGTGGCGAGTACATGAATCCAATCGCCACCCCCATCGGCCCTGGCCCCGGTCACATGAATAGCGACCCGACGCGCCGGGGGCCGGGTGCTGCCGTCGCAAACCCGGTGGGTGACAATAAGGCTGGCCCGCCCACAGCCGCGCGGACGGGGCGTTCTCGGGAAATGTGTGACCAGGATCACATGGGGACTCATGGGCACCCTCTGCGACCTGCTCGCCTGTTGTCGTCTCGGTGACGGCACAGGCCGGAAGGGAGACATCGTGGACAAAGCCGTGGCGTACGTCGTGTTGGCCGCCGCCTCGCCCGTCCTGGCTGTTCGGAGCGTCCGCGCGCTCGTGCGGACCGGACACGTCGTCGAGGGCGAAGCCGTGGTGGGCCGCGACGGTCAGCCGCTGCGCCTGCTGCGCTTCGCCGGGGAGAAGGGGTCTTCGGACCTGCTCCACCTCACGGCGGTCGCCCGCGGTGATCTGCGCCTAGTCGGCCCTCGGCCGCTCACCGGCGCGGAGCTGGAGCAGCTTCCGCCGCAGGAGGACTGGCGCCGGCACGCCGTACCCGGGCTGTTCTCACCCCGGCGCCTCCAACAACAGCTGGGCATCGACTACGACGGCGACGCTGCCGCGGATCGGGCGCTCGCCGAGGGATCGACGGTGACCACGCGGGAGGGGCTGGCGCTCGTCGCCCGGTCGTTCATCGCGTCGAGCCTGACGGGCCGGGCGTCCGCCGTGACCCCGGAGCATCTGCGCATCCTGGACGTGAGCATCGCCAACAAGACCATGCAGGAAGCGATCGACTGGGTGTTCGAGCAGACCCGCACCGGCGCAGCCGCATCATCCGACGGCGCCGGCGCCGGTGGCGACCGGGTGGGCGCCGGGCGGCTCGTCTGCTTCGTCAACCCCAGCTGCCTGAACATCTCCGTGCAGGACATCGGCTACCGAGCGGTGCTGCACCGGGCGAGCCTGGTCCTGCCCGACGGCATCGGCATCAAGGTGGCGACCCGAATGCAGGCGGTAGGCCTGCGGGAAAACGTCAACGGCACCGACCTGTTCCCCCGGTTGTGTGAGCGCGCCGCGGCGGAGGGGACACCCCTGTACCTGCTCGGGGCGCGCGACGGCGTGGCGGCGGAGGCCGGGCGGGCCATGACCAAGCGCTACCCGGGCTTGCGGATCGTCGGCACCCATCACGGGTACATCGCCGGCGAGGAGGACGAGGTGGTCGCGGCGATCAACGCCTCAGGCGCCCAGATCCTGCTCGTCGCGATGGGCGTCCCGCAGCAGGAGCTGTGGCTCGAGCGGATGCGTCCCCAGCTGCGCCCCGCCGTCCTCATGGGGGTGGGCGGCCTCTTCGACTTCTACTCCGGGCGGATCCCGCGCGCCCCGTTGTGGGTGCGCGAGATCGGCATGGAGTGGGTCTGGCGGCTGATGCAGGAGCCGGGCCGGATGTGGCGGCGCTACGTCATCGGCAACCCGCTCTTCCTGTTCCGAGTGTGGCGGGACCACCGGTTCGGCCCCAAGCAGACCCTTGAGGCCGGGCGTCCCGCCGCCGAGCTTCCCGCCGCCGATCTTCCCGCAGGCACGCTGCCCGCGACCGGCTCGACGCCGGCCGCGCAGGTGGGTGCCGCCGAGACGGCGACCACGCCACCGGTCGCCGCCGCCGCCCGGGCGCAGGCCAGCGCCTCGACCCGCGCCGTCAACGCCGTCCTGGCGGCGCGGCGCCGGGCTGCCTCCAGTCACCGGCGTCGCGACAGCATCTCCACGGATACGTGAGGACCCCGCACGCATGATGGCTCGGATCACCTGGGGGGCCAATTCGGCGGACGCCCTGCACACCGCGAAGTCGGCATCGGTGCGCGATGCGGTCGCGGAGGCGCGCGCGCTGCTGGCCGCCGACTGGCCGAAGAACCCGTACCCGATGCAACGCCTCACGCTGCTCATCTGGCGCGCCGGTCAGGCGCTGTGTGGGCGGCGCGGGTTCGCCGCGTTCCTGTGTCGTCGGGTGGTCCAGGTCCTCGACGGGCTCTGGATCCGGGGGCTCATCGGCGCGGAGCTCCCGACGCAGGTCGTCTGCGGGCCGGGGGTGCGCATCCCGCACGCCGCCCGCGGGGTGATCATCCACCCCACCTGCGTCATCGGCGCCAACGTGGTGATCTACCACCGCGTCACGATCGGGATGACGCACCTGTTGCCCGGCCCCCGGATCGAGGACAACGTGATGCTGGGCTCGGGCGCCCAGGTGTTGGGTCCGATCACCGTACGGCGTGGCTGCCGCATCGGCGCAGGCGCCGTCGTCGTCAAGGACACCGAGCCGGACCGCACGTACGTCGGCGTACCGGCGCACGCCGTGACCGATCGCGCCGGCGCCTGATCCGGGTCCCTCAACCCAACGGCTACCGGCCACCGTCCGAAGGCCCGAACGGCAGGCCCGAACGGCAGGCCCGAACGGCAGGAGGGGCGGGCCCGATCGGGCCCGCCCCTCCTGGTCCGGGGCTATCCCCCGTCGACTGCTAGCTGTTCTTCTCGATCTCCCGAGCCTGGCGCTCAACGTCGTCCAGGCCACCGCACATGAAGAAGGCCTGCTCCGGCACGGTGTCGTAGTCACCGTCCGCGATCTTGGTGAACGCCTCGATGGTGTCGACGAGCGGGACCGTCGAGCCCTCGATGCCCGTGAACTGCTTGGCCACGTAGGTGTTCTGGGACAGGAACCGCTGGATCCGGCGCGCCCGGTTGACGAGGATCTTGTCCTCTTCGGAGAGCTCGTCGATGCCGAGGATCGCGATGATGTCCTGAAGTTCCTTGTTGCGCTGCAGGATCTGGCGCACCCGCACCGCGGTGTTGTAGTGGTCCGCCGTCACATACCGCGGGTCGAGGATCCGGCTGGTGGAGGTCAGCGGGTCCACGGCGGGGTAGATACCCAGCGAGGCGATCTCACGCGATAGTTCGGTCGTCGCGTCGAGGTGCGCGAACGTCGTCGCCGGCGCCGGGTCGGTGTAGTCGTCCGCGGGCACGTAGATCGCCTGCATCGAGGTGATCGAGTGACCACGCGTCGAGGTGATGCGCTCCTGGAGGACGCCCATCTCGTCGGCGAGGGTCGGCTGGTAACCCACGGCAGACGGCATGCGGCCGAGCAGCGTGGAGACCTCGGAGCCGGCCTGGGTGAACCGGAAGATGTTGTCGATGAAGAGGAGCACGTCCTGCTTCTGCACGTCGCGGAAGTACTCCGCCATCGTCAGCGCGGACAGCGCGACCCGCAGGCGGGTGCCCGGCGGCTCGTCCATCTGGCCGAAGACCAGCGCCGTCTGCCCGAGGACGCCCGCCTCCTCCATCTCGACGATGAGGTCGTTGCCCTCACGGGTGCGCTCGCCGACGCCGGCGAACACCGACACACCACCGTGGTCGCGCGCCACGCGGGCGATCATCTCCTGGATGAGGACGGTCTTGCCGACGCCCGCGCCGCCGAACAGGCCGATCTTGCCACCCTGAACGTACGGCGTGAGCAGGTCGATGACCTTGATGCCGGTCTCGAACATCTGGGTCTTGGACTCCAGCGCGTCGAACGCCGGCGCCGACCGGTGGATGCCCCAGCGCTCGTTGATCTCCAGGGTCTCGCCGGTCCCCGCGAGGTCCAGGCAGTCCCCGGTCGCGTTGAACACGTGGCCGAGCGTGACGTCACCGACGGGCACGGAGATCGGACCGCCGGTGTCCTGCACCATGGTGCCGCGGACCAGGCCGTCGGTGGGCTGCAGCGAGATGGCCCGCACCATGTTGTCGCCGATGTGCTGGGCGACCTCCAGGTTGAGCTTCTTCGTCTCCCCGGAGACCTCGACCTCAGCGGTCAGCAGGTTGTACATCTCGGGCATGGCGTCGGCGGGGAACTCCACGTCGACGACCGGGCCGATGATGCGGGACAGGCGGCCCTGACCGCCCTGGTGCGGCGCCGACTGGGCCTGCGGCTCGGCATAGGCAGTGCTCATGGCAAGTGCTCCTCGTGTTCTTACTTGGCGTCCGCGAGGGCGTCTGCGCCGCCCACGATCTCGCTGATCTCTTGGGTGATCTGGGCCTGGCGGGCCTGGTTGGCCAGCCGGGTGTACTTCCGGATGAGCTCGTCCGCGTTGTCCGTGGCCGACTTCATGGCCCGCTGCCGCGCCGCGAGCTCGCTGGCCGCGGACTGCAAGAGGCAGTTGAAGATCCGGTGCGTCACGTACTGCGGCAGGATCGCGTCCAGCACCTCGTCGGTGCCGGGCTCGAAGTCGTACAGGGGCAGCAGGTCATGTCCCTTGCGGGGGGCGGCCTCCGCCGGGGCGTTGCCCTCGTCGGCGTCGACGACCTCCATGGGCAGGAGCCGCAACGCCCGGGGGACCTGGGTCACCATCGACCGGAACTGGGTGTAGACGACGTGTACCTCGTCGACCCCGGTCTCGCCTTGGGCGAGGAATTCCTCGATGACCCGGTCGCTGATCTTCTTGGCCGTCTCGTAGCTCGGGTTGTCCGTGGACTCCTCCCAGCTCGCCGCGTATTCGCGGTGCCGGAAGCGATAGAACGAGACCGACTTTCGCCCGACGAGGAACGGGACGACCTCCTTGCCCTCGTCCCGGAGCTTGCCGACCAGCGCCTCGCTCTCCTTCAGCACCGACGAGATGTAGCCGCCCGCCAGCCCTTGGTTGCTCGCGATGATCACGACGGCGGCCCGGCGCGGGTTCTCCGGCTCGGTGGTGAGCGGGTGGGCCGTGTCGGAGTGGCTCGCCAGGGCGGTGAGGGCACGCGTGATCGCGGTGGCGTACGGCGTCGTGTCCTCCACCCGCTGGCGCGCCTTGATCACGCGGGACGCGGCCATGAGCTCCATGGCCTTGGTGATCTTCTGCGTCGCCTTGACGGACCGGATGCGCTGCCGGTACTCCCGGATCTGCGCTCCCATGTCTTTCCGCCTCTCTGTCGGTGCTGGGAATGGGTCGGGGTGGCGTCTGGCTCAGGCTGGTCCCGGGCGACGCCGTACGGCTTGGGGGCCGAAGGCCGCGTACGGCGTCGCCGGCGACCTCATCGCTGCCGGACGATCCGCTCCTGGTCCACGTCCTCGTCCTGCAGGTTGTCGACGGGCTCGTCCTGCGCCTCGCCGACCAGCGAGCCGCCCTTGCCCGGGGAGAACTGCTGCTTGAACGCCGCCATCGCGTCATCCAGGCCCTGCTTGGCGTCGTCGTCGAGCTTCTTCGTCTCGCGAATGGCCTGGAGCACTCCGCCGCGCTCGCGCCGCAGGAAGTCGAGGAACTCGCTCTCGAATCGCTTGACGTCCTCGACCTCGACGCCGTCGAGGTGTCCCGTCGTGCCGGCCCAGACCGCCACGACCTCCTCCTCGACCGGGTACGGCGAGCTCTGCGGCTGCTTGAGCAGCTCGACCAGGCGGGCGCCGCGGGCCAGCTGGGCCTTGGACGCCGCGTCCAGGTCGGATGCGAACATCGCGAACGCCTCCATCGCGCGGAACTGCGCCAGGTCGAGCTTGAGCCGGCCGGCGACCTCCTTCATGGCCTTGATCTGCGCCGACCCACCGACGCGGGAGACCGAGACACCCACGTCGATCGCGGGCCGCACGTTGGCGTTGAAGAGGTCGGCCTGCAGGTAGATCTGGCCGTCGGTGATCGAGATGACGTTGGTCGGGATGTACGCCGAGACGTCGCCCGCCTTGGTCTCGATGACGGGCAGCCCGGTCATCGACCCGTGGCCCATGTCGTCGGACAGCTTGGCGCAGCGCTCCAGCAGCCGGCTGTGCAGGTAGAACACGTCACCCGGGTAGGCCTCGCGACCCGGCGGACGGCGCAGCAGCAGCGACACGGCGCGGTAGGCCTCGGCCTGCTTGCTCAGGTCGTCGAAGACGATCAGGACGTGCTTGCCCTGGTACATCCAGTGCTGGCCGATGGCCGAGCCGGTGTAGGGGGCGAGGTACTTGAAGCCGGCCGCGTCCGAGGCGGGCGCCGCGACGATCGTGGTGTATTCCATCGCGCCGGCCTCTTCGAGCGTGCCCTTGACGGACGCGATCGTGGAGCCCTTCTGGCCGATGGCGACGTAGATGCAGCGAACCTGCTTGTCGACGTCGCCGCTCTCCCAGTTCTGCTTCTGGTTGATGATCGTGTCGACGGCGACCGTGGTCTTGCCCGTCTGGCGGTCACCGATGATGAGCTGGCGCTGGCCGCGGCCGATGGGGATCATCGCGTCGATGGCCTTGATGCCGGTCTGCAGCGGCTCGTGGACGCTCTTGCGCTGCATGACGTTGGGGGCCTGCAGCTCCAGTTCGCGCCGACCCTCACTCGGGATGTCGCCGAGCCCGTCGATCGGGTGACCCAGCGGGTCCACCACCCGGCCGAGGTAGCCGTCGCCGACCGGCACCGACAGCACCTCGCCGGTGCGCTTGACGGTCTGGCCTTCCTCGATGCCGGAGAAGTCACCCAGGATGACGACACCGATCTCGTGCACGTCGAGGTTGAGCGCCAGGCCGAGCGTGCCGTCCTCGAACTGCAGGAGTTCGTTGGTCATCGCCGAGGGCAGGCCCTCGACGTGGGCGATGCCGTCGCCGGCGTCGGTGACCCGACCGACCTCTTCCCGGGCGGCCGCTTCGGGCTCGTAGGACTGAACGAACGTGTTCAGTGCGTCCCGGATCTCGTCCGGGCTGATGGTCAGCTCAGCCATCGTCTTGTCTCTTCTCCTCGTATGCGTCCGGCCTCTTCGACTCGCTGAGAGATGGCCGAGGGTCTACTTGCGGTGCAGCCGGCTCGCGGCGTGGGATATCAGGTGGCGCTGACGGCGCGTCGGGCGTCGTGCAGGCGTCGGGCGATGCTGCCATCGATGACGTCGTCGCCGACCCGGACGCGAACGCCGCCCAGCACCGACGGGTCCACTTCGAGGTTGGCGTTGACCGCCCGGCCATAGGTCTTGGACAGGGCGGCTTCGATGCGGTGCTTCTGATCCGGCGAGAGCGGCGCGGCCGACGTGACGACCGCCGTGACGTTGCGCCGCCGCAGGTCCGCGATGGCGAGCATGCGCCAGATCGTGGCCGTGTAACGACGTCCCCGCGGGTTGATGACGGGCCGGGTGGCCAGCCACAACGCGTCCTGGGACACCTTGCCCTCGAGCAATCGCCGGATCAGTTCGAACTTGGGACCCGAGTCGACGTCACGCCGAGCGAGGGCATCGTGGATGCCCTGGTTCTTCGTGGCCGCCTCGAGGATGCTGAACAACTCGTCCTGCAGTTTGTTCAGCCTGCCTTCCTGCTCGGCCGCGGCGAAGACCAGGTTGATCCCGATCCGCTCGAAGGCATCGGTCAGATCGTGATCCTTGACCCAGCGACCGGCGACGGCCTCGAGGACCAGGTCCAGCGCGGGCTGCGAGATCTTGCTCCCGAAGACCTTGCGAGCGAGGTCCTGCTTGGGCCAGGCGTCCCGGGCCGGGTCCGCCAAGGCCCGACGGAGCTTGGCCTCGGCGGCGACGAGCTGGCTGACCAGGAAGAGTTCGCCGGCCACCGCGCGCAGGTCCAGGCCGGGGATCTTCTCGACCTCGTGGCTCTTGGCCAGCGTGGCCAGCCAGGCGCCGTGCGACGAACCCTCCATCAGAAGTCGACCTCCCGGGCGACAGGTGCCGTCGCGGCCGCGTCCCGCCCGCCGGCGATCCGGCCGGCCTCCAGGTCGGCGATGAAGCGCTCGACGATGCCCCGCTGGCGGGTCTCGTCGTGCAGGGACTCGCCGACGATCCGGCTCGCGAGGTCTGTGGACAGCTGGCCCACGTCGCCCTTGAGCTGCTGCATCGCCTGGCCGCGCTCCGCCTCGATCTGCTTGTTGGCGTTCTCCAGGATCCGCGCCGCTTCCACCTGGGCCTGGTCGCGCATCTCGGCGATGATCGAGGCCCCCTGCTCGCGAGCCTCCTCGCGCAGCCGCGCCGCGTCGCTGCGGGCCTCGGTGAGCTGCGCCTGGTGCTGGCGCTTGAGCTCCTCGGCCTCAGCGAGCGCATTCTCCGCGCGGGACATGTCGCCCTCGATGGCGTCGCGCCGCTCGGCGTACGCCTTCTCCATCGCGGGGACGAACATCTTCGACGCGATCGCCAGGATGATGGCGAAGCAGATGAGGCCGAAGATCAGCTCCGGCAGGTACGGCAGGATCGGCAGCGTCGCCGACTCATGCGTGGCCGCGCCGTGCTCTCCCTCGCCCTCGGCGGCTAACCATCCCACGGCCGCTAGAACGTGCTCCACGTGTCTCTCCTCGGTGCCATGCCCCGTCGGGGCGGGTGGATGACGTGGGCGGTGGTCAGCTCTTGATGAAGAAGAGGACCAGACCGAAGATGGCGAGCGCCTCGGCGAGGGCGAAGCCGAGGATGGCGATCGGCTGGAGCATGCCGCGGGCCTCGGGCTGCCGGGCGACGCCGTTGATGTAGGCCGCGAAGATCAGGCCGACGGCGATGGCCGGGCCGATAGCGGAAAGGCCGTAGCCGACAAGGCTGATGCTGCCAGTCATTTCCAGGTTCTCCTATTTCTGGTGGGGCAAGCGCCCGGCGGGTGCCGGACAACCGGACGGTTCAGGGGGTCAGTGCGAATCCTCCAGCGCACCGGCGATGTAGGACGCGGTGAGGAGGGTGAAGACGAAGGCCTGCAGGAACTGGACCAGGGCCTCGAAGAGCGTCATGACGAAGGCCATCAGCCACGCGGGGAGGGCGACGAACTTCAGGCCGATCGAGTCGCTGGTGAAGAGCGTCCACCCGCCGACGATGAAGACGACGAGGACCATGTGGCCGGCGAACATGTTGCCGAAGAGTCGCAGGGCGAGCGTGAGCGGGCGGGTGATGAAGTACGTCATGACTTCGAGGACGAACACCACCGGCACGACCCAGGCCGGCAGCCCCGGCGGCACCATGTGCTTGAAGTAGCCGCCGAAGCCCATGTGCTTGATGCCGACGTAGTGGTAGACGACATAGACGACCAGGACCAGCCCGATCGGGAAGCCGATGCGGCTCATCGTCGGCAGCTGGAACGGGGGAATGATGCCCGCGAGGTTGTTGAAGAGGATGAAGACGAACAGGGCGAAGATCAGCGGCAGGTAGGGCCGGAACTTCTTGCTGCCGATCATGTCCCGCGCCACGGAGTTGCGCGCGAAGTCGTAGATCAGTTCGGTGTAGTGCTGGCCCTTGCTGGGCACCACCGACGCCTTCTTCGCCATGGTGATCATCCAGATCGCCAGGCCGAGGGTCACGAAGGCGCAAATCAGCATCGGGCGGGTGATCCAGAAGCCGCCCACCTGCCACAGCGGCAGCCAGAAGTCTTCCGGCTTCGGCGGGAAGTGCGAGCTTCCCTCGGCCGGCAGGATCGCCAGGGTGCTCAACGCGGTCGCGCTCACTGCGTCTCCTCGTAGGGGGGTTTCGTGCGGTCAGCCCGCTGCGCGGGCGCCACGGCTGTACCGTACCGGAGCCAGATCACGTAAATGGCCAACGCCATCCCCCCGATCAGGCCGATGGGCAGCAGGAAGGATGTGCCGAGCCAGCGGTCCGCCAGCCAACCGAGGAGCCCGAACACAAAAGGCCCCGCGAGCAGGCGAGAAATGACGTTGCTGTAGATGTCGTCGCCGCCCCCGATCGGTCCGAGACCGTCGTAGTGGCGATCATCACTTCCAGCGCCGGTGGACCGGGAAGGCCCAGGAGTGGGTCCCGGAGTAGGCCCGTCGGTGGGACTCACGGCCGACCCCCCTCCCCCGCGGTGTTCGATGGTTGCGCGCCCGGATCGGGCGCGCCGTCCTCGCGGGAGTAGACCTGCCGACGCGCCGTGGCAAATCCGGTGACCATGCCAGCCTGCCACACCAGCGTGGCGCCGATGGCGCCTGCGGCCAGGGCAGATGTGTCCAGCCAAGCGGCGGATCGGCCGGCGACGGCGAGGAGCGTCCCGACGTACATCTGAAGGAAGAACACCGCGAACGCGCCGGCCTGCGCGAGGTGCGCCGCCCCGCGCAGCACCAGCCGCAGGCCCCACATCCCGGACGCGAACATGGCCGCGACGAAGGCGACGCCGGCCGCGCACGACAGGAGGGCCTCGAGCCCGCGCGTCAGTCCATAGGCAACTGCAGCAAGCACCCCCGCCGCCGCGGTCCATCCGGCGGCCGTGCGCAGCATCGCCCCGTACGTCGAGCGGGGTGGGCGCAGACCCGGAGTCACTCGGCCGGTGTCGCGGGAGCCCGAAGACCCAAGGGGCTTCGGTGCATCGGCCACGAGCTGCATGCTATCCGTTCGACGAGGGGCGCCACTGGGGAAAAGAGGCGGCGAACAGGGGCGGCGACGGCGGC
Organism: Austwickia sp.; assembly: GCA_016699675.1. NCBI lineage: Bacteria > Bacillati > Actinomycetota > Actinomycetes > Micrococcales > Dermatophilaceae > Austwickia > Austwickia sp. Next base: position 385,818 of record CP064985.1, read on the forward strand.
GCGGTAGGGGCCGCGCGCCGTGCCGAGCGCCTTGTGAAAGCTATCACAAGGCGCGTCGGTCGAGCCAACCTGGCAACCGTCGGGTCAGCCACAACGCTCCCAGCACGCCCGCCGCGATGGAGACGAGGGGAACGATCGGGTCATCGTGATAGGCGAGGAACACCGCGCCGAAGGCCACCACCCCGGCCCACGCGTAGAGCACGAGCACGGCGCCGGTGTGGGTGTGGCCGATCCGCAGCATCTGGTGCTGCAGATGCTGGGCGTCGGGCGCCCACGGGTTCTGGCCGCGCCGCGTGCGGCGGATGACGGCGAGCGTCATGTCCAGCAGCGGGATGATCATCACCGCGAGCGGGAGGGCGATGGGCAGGTACATCGCGAGCTGCTGGTTGCCCGCCACCTGCGCGTTGTTCGGATCGATGTTGCCGGAGGGGTCGACGTTGCCGATGAACGTGATCGTCGCCGAGGCCATCAGCAGGCCCAGCAGCAGCGCGCCCGAGTCGCCCATGAAGAGCCGCGCGGGATGGAAGTTGTGCGGCAGGAAACCCAGGCAGCAGCCCAGGGTCGCCGCCGTCACGAAGGTCGCGGTCGAGAAGACGTTGGGCGGGTTGTAGGACCGCGACAGGCCGTAGACGTAGATGAAGAAGGCCAGCGCGGCGATCGCGATGATGCCGGCGGCGAGCCCGTCGAGGCCGTCGATGAAGTTCACCGCGTTGGTGGTGACGAGCACGATGCCGACGGTGAGCGCCATGAGCAGCGGCGCGGGCAGCACGGTCACGCCGAGGATCGGCAGGGACAGCAGCTGCACGCCGGAGTACGCCATCGCGCCCGCGGCGATGACCTGGCCGGAGAGCTTGGTCATCCAGTCGAGTTCGCGGACGTCGTCGATCGCGCCGACCAAGGCCACGATCACCGCGCCGATCACGATCCCGCGGATCTCCACCCCACCACCGGGGCCGCCGCAGGCCCCCATGGCGGTGACGTCGCCGACGTCGCCGCGGACGATGCAGTGCAGCTTCGGCAGCTGGCTGCCGATGGCGACCGCGGCCAGGAAACCGACGAGCATGCCCACGCCGCCCAGTCGCGGGATGGGGGTGTCGTGCACGTCGCGGTCCCGCACGGGGGTGATGGCACCGATCCGGATCGCCAGGTGCCTGATCAACGGCGTCGCCGCGTAGGTCACGGCGAGGGCGACGACGAACACGAGCAGGTATTCGCGCACCTCGTCGCCCTTCTCGCCACGTCTCTTGCACCGACGCGACCCACTCTAAGCGCCGGCCCGCGCCGCGCCGGGCAGGTCCGGCGCCACGGCCGGCGCGAACGGCGCCCGCGCCGGCCGGGGCCTGCTCAGCCGTTGTGGCGGCTGCTCAGCCTTGTGGCAGGACGACGACCAGGGTGCGGGGGCCGTGCACGCCCTCGACCCGGGACAGCTCGATGTCGCTGGTGGCGCTGCCCCCGGAGATCCAGGTGAGCGGCAGACCCTCGCGCACCGAGGCGGCGAGCCGGGCGATGGCTTCCGGGACGTCAGAGACCACCTGATCGGCGCGCACGACGCAGACGTGCACGTCCGGCACCAGCGTCAGGGCGCGGCGGCCCTGGTCGGCCCGATGGTCGAGCACGATGGTGCCGGACTCGGCGGCGCTCACGGCCGAGGCGGTCACGACCGCGTCGATCGCGTTGAGCTCGCCGCGGGACAGCCGCGGTTCGTCGCGCCGGACGTCGTACTCCCCCAGCGCGCCCGTCCAGGCCGCGTCAAGCCCGTCGGGGACGACGACGGAGCGTACGTCGTGCGCGCGCAGCGCCTCGGCGATGCGGTCGGGCACCTCCTCCGGCCGGCAGCGCACCACCGTCGCCTTGTAGTCCTCGACCCGCTCGACGAACAGATCGACGATGCCGTCGTGGTCCAACTCGGTCCGCGTCGGCTGGTGGTAGGTCCACGAGACCGGGATGTCGGTCTCGGCCGGGGTGGCCGGCACGTCCGCCAGCGAGCCGCGGATCCGGCCCAGGATCTCGGCCCGCGCCGCGGCGTTGGCGGCCGCGCGCCCGGCGACGCTCGTCGTGCTCATCGCTGCTTCCCTTCCCGTTCCCGCTGCCACCAGCTGCGGAACGATTCCGTCGGCGGAACCGGCACGTCGCGAGCATTCGTCCACAAGCTCGCCGGCCACGGCAGCGGCCCGAGGTGGTCGGCCCGGCCGAGGATCCGGCCGCCGAGTCCCGCCCCCTTCGTGGCGCGCGTCCACCGCTTGGCGTCGGACATCATCCAGGCGGCCGCGGTCATCGCCGCGGGCTCACCGTGGGCGAGGAACGGCCGGTGCGCGTTCTTGGCCGCCGCCTTCTTGGCCTGCACCACCTGATGGCGCATGTAGACCAGCAGGTCCGGGATGGGAATGCGCACCGGGCACACGTCGAAGCACGCCCCACACAGCGAGCTCGCGAACGGCAGCGACTTGTCCACCGCGCTCGACGTACCGCGCAGTTGCGGGGTGAGGATCGACCCGATGGGGCCGGGATAGACGGAGCCGTAGGCGTGCCCGCCGACCTTCTCGTAGACCGGGCACACGTTGAGGCAGGCCGAGCACCGGATGCACCGCAGCGCGGCGCGCCCCTGCGGATCGGCCAAGACCCTTGTGCGGCCGTTGTCGAGGAGGACGACGTGCATCTTCTCCGGGCCATCGCCGTCGCGCGGGCCGGTCCACAGCGAGGTGTAGGGGTTCATCCGCTCCGCGGTGCTGCTGCGCGGCAGCAGCTGGAGGAACACCTCGAGATCGTCGAACGTCGGCAGGACCTTCTCGATGCCGATCACCGAGATCAACGTCTGCGGCAGGGTCAGGCACATGCGGCCGTTGCCCTCGGACTCGACGATGACGAGCGTGCCGGATTCGGCCACGGCGAAGTTGGCCCCGGACACGCCCACCTTGGCCCGCAGGAACTTCTCCCGCAGGTGCAACCGGGCCGCGCCGGCGAGGTTGCGGGGCTCGCTGTCCAGGTCCTCCGGGGCGGGCTTACCGTAGTTGCCCATCTCGTCGAGGAAGATCTCGCGCACCTCGGCCCGATTGCGATGGATCGCCGGGACGAGGAAGTGGCTGGGCCGGTCGTGGCCCAGCTGCACGATGATCTCCGCGAGGTCGGTCTCCCAGGCGGCGATCCCGGCCTCTTCGAGGGCCTCGTTGAGGCCGATCTCCTGGGTCACCATCGACTTGACCTTGACCACTTCGTCGCCGGCCAGGCCGGTGCCGTCGTAGGTCACCTCTTCGTCGACGAGGGCTTCCCGCACGAGGTCCACAACGATGCGGTTCGCCTCGGCGGCATCCCGCGCCCAGTGCACCACGGCGCCCGCGGCGGTGAGGTTCTCCTCCAACTGGACGAGGTAGGCGTCGAGATGGCGCAGCGTGCGGTTCTTGATCGCCTCGCCGGCCAGCCGCAGGTCCTCCCAGTGGTCCAGCTCGGCGGTCACCCGGCCGCGCTTCGTCCGGATCGTCGTCATCGCATGGTGCAGGTTTCCGCGCTGCACCGGAAGGCCCAGCTCGCGCCGGGCCGCCACCGGGAAGCGGGGCTCGTCGATCAGCTCGCCCGCCGGGGGGGCCGGCGTCTTGCGGTCGCCCTCGAAGCGCGGGGCCGGATGCCCGGCGACGGGGGCCACCCGGGGGTCGGATTCGAGCGTGCTCATGTCCGATCTCCTTCCGTGCTCGCCAGGATCTCCACCAGGTGGATGGGCTTGACCCCGGCGTTCTGCCGATTGAGGACGCCGGAGATGTTGAGCAGGCACAGGTTGTCGCCGGCCACGAGGTATTCGGCGCCGGTGTCCGCGACGTGCCGGGCCTTGTCGCCGGCCATCGCCGTCGAGATGTCCGGGTTCTTCATGGCGAAGGTGCCGCCGAAGCCGCAACAGCGGTCGTCGTCGACCAGGGGAAGCACGGTGATGCCCCGCACCGCCTGCAGCAGGCGCATGGGCTTGTCGCCCACCTGCGCGATACGCATCGAGTGACAGGTGGGGTGGTAGGTGACCTTGTGCGGGAAGTACGCCCCCACGTCGGTCAACCCCAGCACGTCGATGAGGAATTCGCTGATGTCGTAGGTGCGCGCGGCGACCTCGGCCGCCTCCCGGGCCAGCCCGGCATCGCCGGCGTGGTTCGCGAGCATCTCGTGCTGATGCCGGACCGAGCCGACGCAGCTGCCCGAGGGGCCCACGACGTACTGGTAGTCCCGGAATGTCTCCACGTAGTTGCGCACGACAGGGACGGCCTCGTCGAAATAGCCGGTGTTGGTGAACGCCTGCCCGCAGCAGGTCTGCCGGGCCGGGAACACCACCTCGCAGCCCAGCCGCTCCAGCAGGGCCACGACGGCCTTGGGGGTCTGCGGGAACATCACGTCGTTCGCGCAGGTGGCGAAGAGGGCGACGCGCGTGCCCGCGGGGGCCCGGCGCGCCTCGTCGACCATGGTCATGAGATCACCCTTTCGGATGTGGGGTGCATGGGGAGGGTCGAGTGATCGGACCGATCAGAAGTGAGGCAGCATCCAGGACAGCACCGGCGTGGACTGGAGGCCGACCAAGAGGCACAGGACGACGAGCAGGCTCACACTCCACCACATGACGCGGCGCAGAATGTCGGATTCGCGCCCCAGGAGCCCGACGGCCGTGGCCGCGATGGTGAGGTTCTGCGGGCTGATCATCTTGCCTACGACGCCACCGGCGGTGTTGGCCGCGACGAGCAGCGTCGGGTCGATGCCGGCCTCCTTGGCGGCCGTCTGCTGCAGCGTGGCGAACAGCGCGTTGGCGCTGGTGTCCGAGCCGGTCACCGCCGTACCGATCCAGCCGAGGATCGGCGACAGGAAGGCGAAGGCGGCGCCCGCACCGGCGATCCAGGTGCCGATCGTCACGGTCTGGCCGGACAGGTTCATCACGTAGGCCAGCGAGAGCACCGAGGCGATGGTGAGGAAGGAGAACTTCATCCGTACGGCGACGGCGCCGATGACCTTGGCGAGGCCGCCGAGTCCCACGCCGTAGACCAGGGCGACGATCACGGAGCAGATCAGCAGCATCGTGCCGGGGTTCGACAGCCACTGGAAGTTGTAGACGGCCGAGCTGTTCGGCTTGCCGGCGGCGGTGAGGACCTCCCCCGCCACGCCCGGCCAGTTGACCTTGATGTCCGTGCTCGCCAGCCAGGTCTTCACGGCGGGGACCAGCTTGGCCAGGGAGAAGACGGCGATGACCAGGAGGTACGGGAACAGCGCCATGCCGACCTTGCCGGCGGTCAGTCGCTCGGCGGCGGCCGCACTGGCCATCGACTGCTGACGCGTCGCGGTCGCCGTGGCGGCGCCGCCGCCGACCGCGGCGTGCGCGTGCCCGTGCTCGGGCTCGACCGGCAGCCCGGCCTCCTCGCGCTCGGCGACGTACGCGCGGCGCAGGTCGGCGCGCACCTCGTCGCGGCCCTGGGGGTGCCAGAACCGCAGCATGATGACGACGACGGCGAGGCCGGCCAGCGAGGAGATGATGTCGGTGAGCTCCATCGACAGGTAGGTGGCGCTGATCCACTGGGTGATGCCGAACGTGAGCCCGGTGACGAGGGCCACCGGCCAGCACTGCCGGACCCCGCGCATACCGTCGGTGAGGAAGCACAGGAACAGCGGCACCATGAAGGCCAGGATCGGGGTCTGGTGGCCGACGTAGGCACCGATCTGCGACGCGGGGATGCCGGTCAGCGCGCCCGCGGTCGTGATGGGGGTGCCGATGGCGCCGAAGGCGACCGGCGCCGTGTTGGCCAGCAGCACGACGGTGGCCGCGCGGATCGCCGAGAAGCCGCAGGCCATAAGCATGACGCCGGTGATCGCGACGGGCGCGCCGAAGCCGGCCAGCGCCTCCATGAGGCCGCCGAAGCAGAAGGCGATGAGGATGGCCTGAATCCGCGGGTCGTCCGAGATCGCGTCGAACACGTCGCGGAGGTCCTCGAAGCGGCCCGAGGCCACCGTGACCTCGTAGAGGGCGATCGCCATGAACACGATCCACGCGATGGGGAACAGGCCGAACACGGCCCCCTCCACCGCGCCGGACAGGGCCGGGACGATCGGCATCTTCCAGCCGAGCACGGCCACGAGGATCGCCACGGCCAGCGCGGTCAGGCCAGCGAGGTGGGCCTTCCAGCGCAGGACGCCGAGGGTGACGAACATCGTGATCAGGGGAAGCAGGCCGATGAGGGCCGAGAGCCACATGGGCCCCACGGGCGAGATGTCGGGCTTGAAGGCGGTCAGGAACATGAGCACAACTCCGGGCTCGGGGGTCAGGACAACCAGTCGGGTGGCGGGCGTCCCGCGCCGCGGGTTCTCCGGGCGGGGCCTTGTGCTCGCACGCTGATGGTCTAACCATTGAAGGTAGAGACCACCGAGAGCGCGGTCAAGGCCTTCTTGCGAAATGTCAGACCAATGCGGCCCGATCTGTGCGCAAGTGGAGCAGAGTGAGGGTGAAGGGAGGTACGTCGTGACCGTGAGCGACGCCGCCACGAGTGAGAACGCGGCCACCACCGGCCAGGCCATCACCGGCGAGGCCACCACCGGCGAGGCGGCCGCCGGCCCCTGGCGTCCGGTCCGCCGCCAGCGTGCCTATCAGCAGGTGGTGGCGCAGATCGAGGAGCAGATCCTGCACGGCACCCTCGCCGTCGGCGACCGGCTCCCGGCGGAGCGCGACCTGGCGGCGATGCTCGGCGTCTCCCGGGCGGCAGTCCGCGAGGCCATCCGCACGCTGCAGGCGCAGGGGGTCCTGCACGCGGCCGTCGGGGTGGGGCCCGACGGCGGCACCACGGTGTGCGCGATGCCGAGCGAGGCCCTCTCCCGCATGCTCCGACTGCACGTGGCGCTGTCGAACTTCCCCATGGGCGACGTCATCGAGGCGCGGGTCATGCTGGAGCGCTGGAGCGCGCGCCTCGCCGCCCGCGCCGGCTCCGAAACCCAGGTCGCCCGGCTGCGGCGGCTCGCCGACTACATGGAGTCGCCCGACGTGGACCGGGCCGAGTTCAACGACCTCGACACCGAGTTCCACGTGACCATTGCGGAGGCGGGGGGCAACCGGCTGGTCGGCGACATGACCAGCGCCATCCGCGAGTCGATGCGCCTGCCGATCCTCGACAGTTTCCACGAGATGCCCGACTGGGACGGCTTCGTCGACGACCTGCGATCGGGACACCGGCAGATCGCCGAGGCCATCGGCGCGGGCGACGAACTCGCCGCGGCGGACGCCGTCGAGGAGCACATCCGGTTCGCCTACTCCGCGCTCAATTGGCGGCGGCCCGGGCAGGGCTGACCGGCAGATCAGATGGCGTAGTCGCCTGGCTCGGCCGGCTCGCCCACCTCGGCTGATTCGCGCGACGCGGGCGCGGCCTCCGCGCCACCGGCCCCGGCCACCCGACGGACATCCTCCTCGCTGACCCCGCCCTGGCGGAGCACCCGTGGTTCGGTCCCCGTGCAGTCGACGATCGTCGACGCGAGACCGGCGCGCGAGGGTCCCCCGTCGAGATAGACGTCCACCGCGGGGCCGAGCATCGTCGCGGCCTCGAGGATCGTCGTCGCCGCCGGTTGCCCCGTGGCGTTCGCGCTGGTCACGGCCATGGGGCCGGTCTGCTCGAGCACCGCCAACGCGATCGGGTCGGCCGGCATCCGCAGCCCGACCGTGCCGTTGGTGTCGCCGAGGTCCCACATGAGCGAGGCCTGGGCGCGCAGGATCACCGTGAGCGGCCCCGGCCAGAACTGCGCCATGAGCGCCCGAGCGTAGTCGGGCACGTCCGTCGCGAGCCCGTCGACCGTGCGCAGGTTCGGGATGAGCACCGGCGGAGGCATCTCGCGGCCGCGGCCCTTTGCGGCCAACAGCGCTTGTACGGCGTCCGGGGCGAAGGCGTCGGCCCCCACGCCGTACACCGTGTCGGTCGGCAACACCACGAGACGCCCGTCGCGAACGGCCTCGGCGGCCTGGGCCACCGCGTTCGCGCGGGAGTCCTCGCTGGTGCAATCCAGAACTGGGCTCACGCCGCCAGTCTAGAAGTCGAACCCGCCGTCGAATCCGCCGCCGTCGAAGCCACCGCCGTCGAAACCTCCCGCGTCGAAGCCGCCCGCGTCGTAACCGCCGCCGTCGCCGCCGAAGCCGGCGGCGTCGCCACCCACCTGACTGGTGTCGAGGCTCGCCTGGTCGTTGAAGCCGCCGCCGTCGCCCGCCCCGAAGTCCCCGCCCCCGCCGTCGGCGAACGCCTGGTCTCCTCCGCCGGTGTCCCAGTCCATGAAGCCGTCGTGGTCGAAGAACTCGTTGGCGATCGCGGTGCCGATGAACGCGCCCGCGAGGGAGCCGAGCAGCATGCCGCCCATCCCCATGCCGCCGCCCATCATGCCGCCACCCATCATGCGGGTCATCGTCCCCGGCTGGCGCATCTCCTGGCGAGTGGCCGCCCGGGCCAGCGATTGCGGGCTGTCGTCCGCGGGCCGATCCATCGGGTTGCCCTGCGACAGGCGCGCGAGCACCTCGCGACGCTGGTCCGGCGTCAGCTTGGCGAACGCCTCCTCGTGGGCCTTCTCGATCTGGTCGGGCGGCGCGGTCTGGAGGAGGTACTGGTAGCGCCGAATCGCCTGGTCGTTCTCCTGCTGCTGGGGCGAGCGCATGTCCTGCGGGGCGCCGTAGCCCTGCTGCCCGTACGCCTGCTGCCCATAGCCCTGCTGGCCATAACCCTGCTGGCCGTAACCCTGCTGCCCGGCGTACCGCTGGTTGCCCTGCTGCTGGCCGCGGCCGAACAGCCGGTCGAGGAAGCCCATGTCGATCCTTTCGGGGCCGGCGACCCGAGCGGCCGCTCTCGTGCGGGGCAACGCGGTCGCGCGCCGCATCGTTCCCGCCCTTGCCCCCGGCCCTTACCCGCGCCGCGCGAGGGTGACACGTGGCCGGCCGGCCAGGTCGGGTTCGTCGCGGACGTCCCGCCAATGGCCCTGAGCGGCCAGCGCGGCCGGCAGCGACTCGCCCTGGGCGTCGCCGTGCTCCATCGCGAGCAAACCGCCCGGCCGCAGCAGCGCCGCGGCCCGCGCGGCCATCCGCAGCGGCACGGCGAGACCGTCGGCGCTGCGTCCGTACAGCGCCAGCTCCGGATCGTGGTCGCGCACCTCGGGATCGATCGGCACCATGCCGTCGGGGATGTACGGCGGGTTGCACGTCACGACGTCCACGGCGCCCGTCAGGCCCGCCAGCTCGGGCAGCGGGTCCGCGGCGTCCCCGACGACCAGGGTCACTGGCCGTCCCGAGGCGGTCACGTTGGCCCGCGCGTACGTCGCAGCCTGCGGAGATTTCTCCACGGCCCAGACCCGGGCGCACGGAATCTCGTCCGCCACCGCCAGCGCGATCACTCCCGAACCGGTGCACAGGTCCACCACGATCGGGGCGGGCGCCGCCGGGTCGACCGCGGCCAGCCGGGTCAGCTCGGCCACCACGTGCCCGACCAACACCTCGGTCTCCGGCCGGGGGATGAACACCCCGGGACCGACGGACAGGGTGAGCCGACGAAAGTGCGCCACCCCGGTGAGGTGCTGCAGCGGCACGCGCGCGGCGCGGCGCGCCACGAGCTCGGCGTACCCCGCCGGGACCGGGGCCCCAAGCACCGCCGCGCGGCGCACGTCGCCGTACGACGTGTCGAGCAGGTGCGACGCGAGCGCGACCGCATCCGCCTGCGGGCTGGCCACCCCCGCCGCTTCCAGCCGCGCCGTCGCCGCGCGAAGCGCGCCGGCCAGCCTCCCGCCCAGTCCCCCGGCGTCGACGGGCCCGACGGGCTCGACGGGCTCGGGCGCTGGGACCGGCGAGATCGGCGGCGTCACGAACCGTCCGCGAGGTGTGCGAGCCGCTCCGCCTCGTCGGCGTCCAGGCAGGACTGCACCACCGGATCGAGATCCCCGTCGAGGACCTGGTCGAGGTTGTACGCCTTGAACCCGGTGCGGTGATCGGCGATCCGGTTCTCCGGGAAGTTGTAGGTGCGGATCCGCTCGCTGCGGTCGACGGTGCGCACCTGGCTGCGGCGGGCGTCGGCGGCGGCGGCCTCCGCCTCCTCCACGCGCATCCGGTGCAGCCGCGCGCGCAGCACGCGCAGGGCCGACTCCTTGTTCTGCAGCTGGCTCTTCTCGTTCTGGCAGCTGACGACCAGGCCGGTCGGCAGGTGCGTGATCCGCACGGCGGAGTCGGTGGTGTTGACGCTCTGCCCGCCGGGCCCGGAGCTGCGGTAGACGTCGATCCGCAGGTCGTTCGCGGCGATCTCGACCTCTTCGGGGTCGTCGACATCCGGCATGACCAGCACCCCGGCGGCGCTGGTGTGGATGCGGCCCTGGCTCTCGGTGACCGGCACCCGCTGGACCCGGTGCACGCCGCCCTCGAACTTCAGCCGCGCCCAGGGGGCCTCGCCCGGCTGGGCCGGGCCCTTCGCGGTGACGGCCAGGCGCGCGTCCTTGTAGCCGCCCAGGTCCGACTCGGTGGCGTCCAGCAGGCGCGTGGTCCAGCCGCGGCGCTCGGCGTACCGCAGGTACATCCGCAGCAGGTCGCCCGCGAACAGCGCGGACTCCTCGCCGCCCTCCCCCGCCTTCACCTCGACGATCGCGTCGCGGTCGTCGTCGGGATCGCGCGGAACGAGCAGCCGGCGCAGGCGCTCGCTCGCCTGGTCCAGCTCGGCAGCCAGCTCCGGAACCTCCGCGGCGAAGGCGGCGTCCTCCTGGCCCAGCTCGCGGGCGGCGGCGAGGTCGTCGGTCAGCGAACGGACCTGCTCATAGGCGCGCACCGTCGGGGCGAGGGCGGCGTACCGCTTGTTGAGCCGGCGGACCTGCGCCGGGTCACCGAACACCTCGGGATCGGCGAGCCGCGCCTCCAGCTGCGCGTACTCGTCCGCGAGCGCGGCGGCGGAGTCGAGCATCGGCGGTCCTTTCGAGCGTCGCTGGGCGGTCGAGTCGCCGCGCTCGGCGCGGGCCCCGACCCGGGGGCGGACATGCCGCGACGCCGGTCCCGGCGCGAAGGCGCCCGGAGACCGGCGTCGGCGAGGTCGCTACTTGGCGGCCTTCTTGGCGTAACGAGCCTGGAACCGGGCCACGCGGCCACCGGTGTCGAGGATCTTCTGCTTGCCCGTGTAGAACGGGTGGCACTGGCTGCACACGTCGGCGTTGATGACGCCGCTCTTGGCGGTGCTGCGCGTGGTGAAGCTATTGCCGCAGGTGCACGTCACGGTCGTGACGCCGTAGGCGGGGTGAATGTCCTTCTGCACGGGTCTCTCCTTGGAGGCGATCGGAGCCGGGTCGTCGTGCCGGAGGCGGTACGACGTGAACCGGAGCCAGTCCTCAAGTGTGCCAGAGGGCTCAATGCGGCCGGAAATCGGCCCCCCTCACCCGCCCGCGCCGCCGCGAATCGGGCCTCAGGCGCCCTGGGGGGCGTGCGCGGCGACGGGCAGCTCGACGACCACCGTCGTCCCGGCACCCTCCGTCGAGGACAGCTGCAGGCGGCCGCCGTGCGCTTCGCACGATGCCCTTCACCACGACGAGGCCGAGCCCGGTGCCGGGGACCTCCGCCTTGGTGGCGTTGCTCGCCCGGAAGAACCGGGTGAACAGCTTGCTCTGCTCGGCCGCGGGAATGCCCATGCCCTCGTCCGAGCAGACGATGCGCACCGAATCGCTGCCGATCGCTCGCAGCGTCCGCACCCGGACCCGGCCGCCGGCCGGGGTGAACTTCACGGCATTCGACAACAGGTTGGTGAGCACCCGCGCCAGTTGCGCCCGGTCCCCGTCGACGGGAACCCCGGTCATCGAGGCGATGTCGAGGATGACGCCCTTGGCCCCGGCCAGCGGAGCCATCTCCTCGGCGGCGTGGGCGACCAGCCGGTCGAGATCGACGGCCTCGACCTCGCCGGTCACCCCGTCGCGCATCCGGTTGATCAACAGCAGGTCCTCAATCAGGCCACGCAGCCGCACGGCGTTGCGTTCGATGACCGCCAACATGCGCGCCTGTTCCTCGCTGAGCCGGCCCGCGTCGCCGTCGCCGAGCAGCTCCAGGTAGCCGTTGATCGAGGTCAGGGGGGTGCGCAGCTCGTGCGACACCGTGGACAGGAAGCCGTCCTTCTGCCGGTCCAGGTCCTCCAGCCGCTGCCCGTGCTCGGCCCGCGCCCGCCCGACCTCGGCCGCCTCCACGGCCAGTCCGATCTCCGCCGCGATGGCCTGCACGAAGCTCGTCTCGGTCGCGGTCCACGCGCGCGGGGACGGCTCGGTGGCCGTCAAGACCCCGCGGGGGGTGCTGGCCGTGCCGAAGGCGGCGATGATGGCGGCGCCGTGCTGGCGCCGCTCGCCCGACGGCGTCGGGAGCGCGGGCCCGTCCGCCGCCAGGTCTTCGACCACCAGGCAGCGATCGCCGGTCCACAGCCGCCGTACGTCGTCCTGGATCGCGACCAGCGCGTCCCGCTCGACGAGCGAACGAGCCAACTGGGCCCGCGGCTCGAACGACGTACAGTTGCCGCCCTCCGACCCGTGCGTGATCACGCAGACCACCCGGCCGGCCGACAGGGCCGCGCTCACCCCCTCGACGGCCATCGCGAACGCGGATTCCACGCTCTGCGCGTCCTGAATGCGCCGGGCCAGTTCGCGCGTCGTCTGCGACAGCGCCAAGGCGTAGGCCTGCTCGTCAAGGAGGGCGTGCTGGGCCGCGGTCAGGGCGTTGAGTCCCCGCGCCAGGTCGCGCACCTCCCGGGCTCCGCTGCGCTCGTCGGCCCACGCCGTTCGGCTTCCGCCGGCCTGGTGGCGGCAGGTGTCGCGCAGCCGAGCGAGGGGGCCGGTGAGCCCACGGGTGGTCGAGAGCCCGACGGCCCAGGCCGCCACGAGCGCGGCCAGGGTGGCCATCAACACCTGGCGCTGCGTCTGGCGGATCGTTGCGCTCATGTCCTGGCGCAGGGCGTCCCGTTCGACGATGATCCGACGGCTGACGTCGTCGTTGGCCTGGCTGGACGCATCGAACAGCTTGTCCCCCGAGGCGATGAACGCCGGGTCGAGGTCGAAGCGGGACTGGACCGTGCGGGCGAACTCCCACCAGGCGGTGACGGCGTCGCGCTGCCGCTGCCGCAACCGCTCCAGGTCAGCCCGTGCGGCCGTGTCGCTCGTGTATTCGGCCCGGGACAGCAGCGCGTCCACCCGTTGCAGGTCCGAGGGATAGCGCGACTCGGCGTCGGCGTACCGCTTGCGGAAGTCCTCGACGTTCAAGGCGCCGTTGGCCACCCCGGAACGCAGCGAGAGGTTGGCGACGAGATAGCCGCGCAGCGAGGACTGCGCGGTGATCATCGTGTTCGCCACGTCTCGGTTGGCGTCGAGGGCGGGCGCCACCGCCGTGGTGTTCCGTTCGGTGCTCGCGAGGGAATCGCGCAGGCCGAGCAACGCCACCACCCCACCGATCATGACCAGCACGCCGAAGACCGCGGTGAGCAGCATCAACCGCGAGCGCACGGACACGGCCGGCAGCACCTGCCGGTCGGTCAGCAGCCCTCGCGCGGTCGATGCCTGCGCTCCGCGATCTCGGTTCATCCGGCTCGGTCCCCCTCGAGGACGCGCGCGCCGGCCGGCGCCGTGACGGAGTCCGGGACGGCCTCGGTGAAGCCGGTGCGGGTCATCGTCCCCCACACCTGCTGGGACCGGCGGATCCCGTCCCACGCCCCGCGGCAGCGCCACACGGCCGTCAGCTGGCGGTAGCCGAAGTTCTCCAGCAGCGAGGCGACCAGGCAGACGGCCAGGTCGCGCCACCGGGGGTAGCGATGGAACGTGAGCTCCTCAATGGCGAGCGCGGTGAGGTTGATGCAGACCGCGTAGCCGTAGGCGACCGCGATGAACAACACCGCGTACGCCGGCTGCACCAGGCCCAGCACGAAGCCCAGGGCCATGAGCAGCAACCCGCCGAGTTCCAGCGCCGGAGCGGCGAGCTCGAACAGCCAGAACCACGGCAACACGACCATGCCGATGCGCCCGTAGCGGGGGTTGAACACCATGCCGCGGTACTTCCAGAGCACCTCCCACAGGCCGCGATGCCAGCGGGTGCGCTGCCGGCGCAGCACCTGGCGGGTGACCGGCACCTCCGTCCAGCAGACCGGCTCGGACACGAAGAACACCCGGTAGTCCTCGCCCCGCGACCGGAACAGCCGGTGGATGCGCATGACCAGCTCGAAGTCCTCACCCAGGCTGCCGTGGTCCAGGCCGCCGATGTCGACCAGCATGTCGCGCCGGAAGACGCCGAACGCCCCGCTGATGATGATGAGGCCCTGCAGCCGCGACCAGCCGGATCGGCCCATGAGGAACGCGCGCAGGTACTCCACGACCTGGATCCGGGCCAGCCAGTCGCGGGGCGAGGCGACCTGGACGACGCGGCCGTCCTGCACCGTGCAGCCGTTCGCGGCGCGGATCACCCCGCCGGTGGCGACGGTGCGCACCGGGTCGACGACAAAGGGTTCGGTGACGGCGATCAACGCGTCGGGATCGAGCACCGAGTCCGCATCGACGATGGCCACGACGTGCTGGGTCGCGGCGTTGATGCCGGTGTTGACGGCCTCGGTCTTGCCGGAGTTCGCCTTGCGCACCACGGTCAGGCGGGTGCGGCCGTCGTCGGGCACGTAGACGCCCAGGATCTCGGCGCGGACCGGCACGTCCATCGGGATCTCGCGGTCCACGCCCACCAGCTCGAACCGCCTCACCAGGGTGGCGAACGTGTCGTCGGTCGACCCGTCGTCGACGACGATCACCTCGTGGCGCGGGTGCCGCAGGCTGAGCAGCGACTCCACCGCGGGGACGATGCCCGCCGCCTCGTTGTACGCCGGGACGATGAGGCTCACCCCCGGCACCATCGGCGAGGCCGCCGCCGCGTCCCGGTCGACCCAGGTGCGGCGCCGCACGTGGGCGCCGAAGTCGTACGCCCCGGCCAGCATGAGCACCAGATAGGACGTGTTGATGAGCAGGAAGTAGACCAGGATCGGCGTCTCGCACAGGCGCAGCGCCCCGGCGATGACGTACCGCAGTGCGTCCATCATGCCGGGACCACCTCCGCGCGCAGGCGGGCCAGGTGCAGACAGGCCGAGGCCACCCGCCGGGCCGCATCCGCGCCGCTCATGGCACTGGTGAGGAGTTCGTGGCCCCGCTCCCCCATCGCGGCCAGGGCGTCCCCGGCCGCGGTCGCCACCGACCGGTCGTCGTCGCCCAGCAGGCGGGCGAGGCGCTCCGCCGCGGTCGGCGTACCGAGGTGACCGAGCGCACCCACCGCCGCGCGGCGCAGCCGGGCCGGGACCAACGGATCCAGGTAGGCCGCCAGCACGGACACGTCCTGGGGGTCGCCGAGCGTGCCCAGCAGCGCCATCAGCGTCTCCTTCGTGCCGACCTCGGGTTCGAAGAGCATGCAGACACGCGCCGGGGCGAGAGCGGCCGGGAACGACCCGTGCAGGGCCACCTGCGCCGCCACGGCGCGCACGTGCGCGTCCTTCGAGCTGAGGGCCTGCGCCACCGCGTCCTGGCAGCCGGGGCCGATCCGCAGCAGGGCCTCGGCGGCCACCCACGCGGGCAGACCGGAGTGACCGTCGCGCACGCCGGGCTGGTGACCGGCCGCGGCCAGGAGCGCCGACGCCACGGTGGGGTCGCCCACCATCCCGAGGGCCCGCGCCGCGACGAAGCGCACGTCGCCGGACGGATCCTGCAGCAGCCGGCACAGCGCGGGCACGGCCTGGGCGTCCCGGGCCAAACCGACGAGGTACGCCGCACGGGCGCGCCGTCCCGCCAACCGGGAGGTCAAGCCCTCTCGGGCCCGAGCCAACTCGCCGAAGCCCTCGACCAGCGCCCCGAGCTCGACGGCGGGCTTGCCGCGGACCTTCGCCAGCAGGGCGATGACCGCGGGCCGCACGCTCGCCCAGTCGCGCCGGGACAAGGTGGCGAGCTCCGCCCACGCCGCGCGGTCCTCGTCCTCCCCGGAGGCGACTTCGAGCAGGAGGTGTCGGTAACGACCCTGCACCCGCGCCAGCGCCCGCTCCCGGCGGCGCCGACTGACGCGGGCCTGCACCGTCAGCCCGATCAGGGCGACGGCCACCACCGCGAGGGCCGACAGGGACAGCAGGAGCAGGCTGGACGAGCCCGTCATCGCCCCAGCACCGCGGCGACCCGATGAACGAGCTCGCGCGGGCTGAACGGCTTGATGACGTAGTCGGTCGCGCCGCACGCGAACCCGTCCTCGACGTCCACGTCGCGGCTGCGCGCCGTCAACAGGATCACGGGGATGTTCGCGGTCGCGGCGGATTCGCGCGCCTTGCGCAGGACGTCGAGGCCGGACAGGCCGGGCATCATCACGTCGAGCAGCGCGAGCCGCGGCGGGCGCTCGGTCATCGCGGCCCACGCGGAGGCGCCATCGGAGTACGCCTCCACCGTGTAGCCCGACTGCGTCAGCTTGAACGTGACCAGGTCACGAATGTCTGCGTCGTCGTCGGCCACGAGGATGTGGCTAGGTCCGGTCATGGCGTTCCCCCGAGTGCAGAGACGGCGAAACGACCGCCGTCCGTGGCGTGTGATGCGAATCCGTGGGCCCACCCGCGAGCATCGCAGGGAGACCGACTACCCATCGACCGGCCACCAGGGGATCTAAGCGTCCGTCTCAGGTCCGGGACAGGACCCGAGACGGGGCCTTCGTCACTCCTCGTCGTCGAGCTTGATGCTGCTGTTGCGCTGCACCATCATGAGGAACTCGGCGTTGTGTTTGGTCTTCTTGAGCTGCGCCAGCAGCAACTCCAGCGCCGCCTGGGACTCCAGCGCGGACAGGATCCGGCGGAGCTTCCACATGAGCTTGAGCTCCTCGGGGCTCATGAGGATCTCTTCGCGGCGCGTCCCCGACGGGTTCACGTCGACGGCCGGGAAGATGCGCCGGTCAGCGAGCTGGCGGCTGAGCCGCAGCTCCATGTTGCCGGTGCCCTTGAACTCCTCGAAGATCACCTCGTCCATCTTGGAGCCGGTCTCGACCAGCGCCGTGGCGAGGATCGTCAGCGAGCCGCCGTTCTCGATGTTGCGGGCCGCGCCGAAGAATCGCTTCGGCGGGTAGAGGGCGCTGGAGTCCACACCACCGGACAGGATGCGACCAGAGGCGGGCGCCGCGAGGTTGTAGGCCCGACCCAGGCGGGTGATCGAGTCGAGCAGCACGACCACGTCGTGGCCCAGCTCGACCAGGCGCTTGGCGCGCTCGATCGCCAGCTCCGCGACCGTCGTGTGGTCGTCAGCCGGCCGGTCGAAGGTCGAGGCGATGACCTCGCCCTTCACCGTGCGCTGCATGTCCGTGACCTCCTCGGGGCGCTCGTCGACGAGCACGACCATGAGGTGGGCCTCGGGGTTGTTCTTGGTGATCGCGTTGGCGATGGCCTGCAGGATCAGCGTCTTGCCGGCCTTCGGCGGGCTGACGATGAGCCCGCGCTGGCCCTTGCCGATCGGGCTGACCAGGTCGATGATTCGGGTCGTGTGGATGTTCGACTCGGTCTCCAGCCGCAGCCGCTCCTGCGGATACAGCGGCACCAGCTTGGAGAACTCGACCCGATTGCGCGCCGCGTCCGGGTTGGTCCCGTTCACCGTGTCGAGGCGCACCAGGGCGTTGAACTTCTGCCGCGCCGGCAGCTGCTCGCCCTCCCGCATGGCCTTGACCGCGCCGGTCACCGCGTCGCCCTTGCGCAGCCCGTGCTTCTTGACGATGCCGAGCGGCACGTACACGTCGTTCGGTCCCGGCAGGTAGCCGCTGGTCCGCACGAAGGCGTAGTTGTCGAGCACGTCGAGGATGCCCGCGATCGGGACGAGCACGTCGTCCTCGGAGAAGGTCTCCAGCTGGTCGCTGTAGTCCTCACCCATGCCGCCGCGGGTGCCGCGGCGCTTGCGGTCTCGGCTGCGCTGCCGGTTGCGACGACGCCCGCCCGGGCCGTCGTCGTCGTCCCGGAACCGCCGGTTGTCGCCCTGCCGGTTGTCCGACTGCTGGCGGTTATCGCCTTGCTGGCGGTTGTCGCCCTGCTGACGGTCGCGGTAGCCCTGCTGACCGCCGTCCTGCCGCTCGCGCTGGCCCTGTTGCTGGTCCCGCTGACTCTGCTGTTGCTGATCGCGCTGGCCCTGTTGGCCGCCGTCCTGCCGGTCGCGCTGGCCTTGCTGATCGCGCTGGCCCTGGTTCTGGCCGCCGTCGCGGCGCTGGTCGCCGGAGCCGTCCTGGCCCGCACGGTCGCCGTACCGCGAATCCCGCTGCCGCTCCCGGCGCGACCGGCGCCGGCCCTGCCCCTCGTCGCCCTGCCCCTGCTGGTCGGGACGCTGGCCGGCCTCCGACTGATCGGACCGCTGGCTCGGTTCGCTTCGTTCGCCTGCGTCGCTCGCCTGACTGGGACGCGACGCAGCGTCGCCGCCCGTCGGCTCGGGCCCGCCGGCCTGCGCCGGCTGCTCGGCGCGCTGGTCCGGCGCGCTGACCGGGGCGACCGCACGACGCGTACGCCGAGTGGGGCCACCCGCTCCCGCCGTACCGTCGACACCCGCCGCGTCCGCCTCACCCGCGCCGCCCGCCGACCGGCCGGCGTCGGAGCCCTGCGGAGCACTGCTCGCGTCCGTGCCCGCCGCGCGCGACGCGGACCGCGGGGAGGAGCCGCCCTGCCGGTCCTTGATGGCCAGGATGAGGTCGCCCTTGCGCATCCCGGAGGTGCCGGAGATGCCCATGCCCTGGGCGAGGCTCTGGAGCTCTGCCAGTCGCATGGTCGTGAGCCCTCGGCGCTTGGGCGCCTCGACAGGCAGGGTGAGCTCGGTGGTGTCGGTCACGAAGGTCCTTCCCTCGTCACGCGGGCCCGCATCGTGGCGGTCCCGTCATCGGCCGGCGTCTTGCCGTGGGCTCGCAGAGAGCCACGGAGGCGCCGATGTGTGCTTGCCACCGTCCCGGGACTCGGGAGGCCGCCCGGCACTGTCTGGCCGGAACTGTGGCGGCGAATTTTGGGGGGCGGCGACGGGATCTCAATCGACCGTCGGAGTGCTCCAGTGCGCCCCACGACCGCGGCGATCTGCCTGAGGTCGAACTGCGCTCCCCGTGGAGCATGACGAATGTAGCACGTCCGGCGGCGTGTCACCGAGTCGGCGGCTGCGGCGGCAGGGTCCCGCCCACCCGCCGGGCACGCACCCCGTCGGCGGGCACGCCGGGCGCGCCGATCTCCCATCGGGCGTCCTCCAGGGCCACGATCTCGGCCACGATCGACCGGGCCCGCTCCGCGTGTTCCCTGGTGACCAGCAGCATCACCGTCGGGCCCGCGCCCGAGACGACGGCCGCCAGACCCCGCGCGCGCACCCGATCGACGACCCGCATCGTGGCGGGGTACGCGATGCGCCGCTGCTCCTGATGCAGCCAGTCGCGCGTCGCGGCGAGCAGCAGGTCGGGCCGGCGTGTCATCGCCTCCACGAGCAGGGCGGCTCGGCCGGCGTTGAGCGAGGCCGACTTCAACGGCACCTCGGTCGGCAGCGCCGCCCGGGCCGCGGCCGTGGACAGCTCGATGTCGGGAACGAGCACGATCGGTTCGATGCCCGGGTGCACCTCGATGCGGACCGTGTGCACGCCCGCGACGGCGGCGACGTCGTCGCTCCACGACACGGTCAGTCCGCCGTACACGCTCGCCGAGCTGTTGTCCGGGTGCCCCTCGGCCTGGGCGGCCAGCTCGCCGACGAAGGCCAGATCCAGCGGTACGTCGTCGCCGGGCGCCGCCTCGGCGGTGGCGGAGGCTGGAGCCGCCGACCCCGCAGCCACGACCAGCGCGTTGGCCAGCGCGAACCCGGCCACGGCCGCCGTGGCCGAGCTGCCCAGGCCGCGGCTGTGCGGCACCCGGTTCGTGCAGCGGAGGTCGAGGCCGGCGGGCAGGGCGTACCCCTGCGCGGCCAGCCCGCGCGCGAGGCACCGGTACACGAGATGGCGACCATCGCGGGGCACCTGCCCCGAGCCCTCGCCCACGACGTCGATGCGCAGGCCGGCGCCGCCCACCTGGACCGTGTAGTCGTCCCACACGCCCAGCGCGAGCCCGATCGAGTCGAAGCCGGGCCCGAGGTTGGCGCTGCTCGCGGGCACGGTCACGGCGACGGCGAGGCCGTCGGGCAGGCTCGCCAGCACCATCGCCGTCGTCGTCCCGTCAGCTCTCGAGGCCCAGCGCCCGCGCGGCGCTGACGGCGTCGACAGGGATCCGGGTCGGCAGGACCTCCGTGCCGTCCGCCGTCTTCAGCGCCCAGGCAGGGTCCTTGAGGCCGTGCCCGGTGACGGTGCAGACGATGGTCGCCCCGCCGGGCACGCGGACCGCGGCGTGCATCTTGAGCAGGCCCGCGACACTGGCGGCCGACGCCGGCTCGACGAACACGCCCTCGGTGGCGGACAGCAGCCGGTGCGCGGCCAGGATCTCCTCGTCCGTGACGAAGTCGATCAGCCCGCCGGAGGTGTCCCGGGCCTCCTCGGCCTGCTTCCAACTGGCCGGGTTGCCGATCCGGATGGCGGTGGCGATGGTCTCGGGGTCGTCGACGGGGTGGCCGAGGACGATGGGCGCGGCGCCGGCCGCCTGGAAGCCCCACATCTGGGGGGTGTGGCTGGCCGGGCCGGATGACGAGGCCGCCGCCGCGTCGGGGCCGGTGGCGCCCGGCGTGCCCTCGACGTACTCCCGGTAGCCCCGCCAGTAGGCGGTGATGTTGCCGGCGTTGCCCACCGGCAGGCAGTGGATGTCGGGGGCGTCGCCGAGGGCGTCGACGATCTCGAAGCTCGCGGTCTTCTGGCCCTCGATCCGGGCCGGGTTCACCGAGTTGACCAGCTCGATCGGGTAGGACTCGGCGAGCTTGCGGGCCACCTCCAGGCAGGCGTCGAAGTTGCCGTCGACCTGCAGCAGCGTGGCGCCGTGCGCGACCGCCTGGGACAGCTTGCCCATCGCGATCTTGCCGTCCGGCACCAGGACGCCGCAGGCCATGCCGGCCTTGGTGGCGTACGCGGCGGCGCTGGCACTCGTGTTGCCCGTGGAGGCGCAGATGACCGCCTTCGCGCCGGCGGCCGCCGCCATCGAGATCGCGGTCGTCATGCCGCGGTCCTTGAACGAGCCGGTCGGGTTGAGCCCCTCGAACTTCACGAGGACCCGCGCACCCACCCGCTCCGACAGCTTCTCGACCTCGATCAGCGGCGTGCCGCCCTCGAGGAGGGTCACCACGGGGGCGCCCGCGAGCATGGGCAGTCGGTCCGCGTACTCGCGGATCACCCCGCGCCACTGGTGGGCCATCTCATTCCCCTTCCACGCGCATGACGCTGGTCACGCCGCGCACGATCTCCATGGTCGACAGCGCGTCGACGGTGGCCGCCAGGGCCTCGTCCGGCGCCGTATGGGTGACGATCACGAGCTGAGCGCCGACGCGGGCACCGTCGTCGTCCACGTGGGTCTCCTGGCGGACCTGCTCGATCGAGACCGCGTGCTCGGCGAAGACCCCGGCGATCTGGGCCAGCACCCCCGGCCGGTCGAGGACGTCGAGACTGAAGTAATACCTGGTCAGGGCCCGCCCCATCGGCAACACGGGCAGGTCGGCGTAGGCGGACTCGCGCGGCCCCAGCCCGCCGCCCACCCGGTGCCGGGCGACGGCGACGACGTCGCCGAGGATCGCGGACGCGGTGGGATCGCCGCCCGCGCCGGGCCCGTAGAACATCAGCTGCCCCGCGGCGCTGGCCTCGACGAAGACCGCGTTGAAGGCCTCCCGGACGCCGGCCAGGGGGTGGCTGTTCGGGATCATCGCGGGGTGAACGCGCACGCTGACGCCGGCCGCTCCGCCCGGCGCCGCACCCGCGGCGACCCGCTCGCAGATCGCCAGCAGCTTGACGACGCAGCCCATCTCCGCGGCCGCGGCGACGTCGGCCGCGCTGACCTCGGTGATGCCCTCGCGGTAGACGTCCCGGCTGCTCACCCGCGTGTGGAAGGCGAGGCTCGCGAGGATGGCGGCCTTGGCGGCGGCGTCGAAACCCTCCACATCGGCGGTCGGGTCGGCCTCGGCGTAGCCCAGCGCCTGCGCCTGCTGCACCGCCTCGGCGAACCCGGCGCCGGTAGTCGCCATCTTGTCGAGGACGTAGTTGGTGGTGCCGTTGACGATGCCGAGCACGCGCCGTACGTCGTCGCCCGCGAGCGACTCCCGCAGCGGGCGCAGCAGCGGGATCGCCCCGGCGACCGCGGCCTCGTAGTACAGATCGACGCCGTGCTGCCGGGCGGCGGCGTACAGGGTCGGACCGTCCTCGGCGAGCAGCGCCTTGTTGGCGGTGACGACGCTCGCGCCGTGCTCCATGGCCCGCAGGATGAGCCCGCGGGCGGGTTCGATCCCGCCGATCACCTCGACCACGATGTCGGCCCGCTCGACGAGCGCCTCCGCGTCGGCGGTGAACGCCTCCGCCGGCAGGCCGGTGTCGCTGCGGTCGCGGCCGGTCCGCCGGACGGCGACGCCGACGATCTCCAGCGGCCGCCCCACCCGCGCGGCGAGGTCCGCGGCGGTCGCGGTCAGCAGCCGGGCCACGGACGAACCCACCACCCCGCAGCCGAGCAGAGCGACCCGCAACGGCTCGGACGTTGGCCCGCCAGCGTTCTCGCTCACGCGCGGTTCTCCTCACGATCTCCAGATGACGCCGAAAGCCTAGTCTGCCGACGGTCCAACCCTCTGGAGCGCACCGTCTCGCTGCCCGAGCCGCGCCCACCACGAGACCTCCGTGCCGAAGGCGCTCGGCGCTGGCGCCTTGCGGCTGGGTGCGATGCCGCCTCCCCGACGCGGAGGAGTCCGCTCTCCTGGGGTCGGGTGAACACCCGTGCGCAGGAGAGTCCACCCGCCCTCGGGAGAGCTGACTCGCGGCGCACGACGGAGTCGATCTCAGGTCAGTCCACGTCGAGGGCCAGGATGTCGTCGATCGTCTCGCGGCGGACGATGAGCCGGGCGGCGCTGTCCCGGACCGCCACCACCGGCGGGCGCGGCACGTGGTTGTACTGACTCGACAGCGCGCGGCAGTACGCCCCCGTCCCCGGCACCGCCAGCAGGTCGCCGGCGCGCAGGTCGGCCGGCAGGTATTCGTCCATGACGACGATGTCGCCCGACTCGCAGTGCTTGCCCACCACCCGGCTGATCATGGGCGGAGCGGCGCTGCGCCGGCTGGCGAGCGTCACCGAGTAGTCCGCCCCGTAGAGCGCGGTGCGGACGTTGTCGCTCATCCCGCCGTCGACCGAGACGTACGCGCGCCGGGCCCCGCCGTCCAGCTCGACCTTCTTGATGGTGCCCACCTCGTACAGCGTGAACGTGCTCGGCCCGGCGATCGCCCGGCCGGGTTCGATCGAGACCCGCGGCGCCGGGACCCCCTCGGCCGCGCACTCGCGGGTCACGATGCTCGCGAGCTGGGCGCCCAGGTCGGCCGTCGCCAGCGGGGTGTTCTCGCTCGTGTACGCGATGCCGAAGCCGCCGCCGAGGTCCAGCTCCGGCAGCTCGACGGCGTGCTCGCGGGCGACAGCCGCGTGCAGCCCGAGCACCCGCCGCGCGGCCACCTCGAAGCCGGCCGTGTCGAAGATCTGGGAGCCGATGTGGCTGTGCAGCCCCCGCAGGTCGAGGGTGTCGGGGTGGGCGAGCACCTGCGCCGCCGCCTTCGCGGCATGGCCTCCCGCCAGCGAGAACCCGAATTTCTGATCCTCGTGGGCGGTCGCGATGAACTCGTGGGTGTGCGCCTCGACCCCCGCGGTGACCCGGATCATCACCGGCGCGACGACGCCCAGCTCGGCGGCGACTGCGGCCACCCGCTCGATCTCGGCGTAGCTGTCGAGGACGATGCGCCCTACGCCGTACTCCAGCGCCGCGCGAACCTCCGCCACCGACTTGTTGTTCCCGTGCATGCCGATCCGCGCCGCGGGGAAGCCCACCGCCATCGCGACGGCCAGTTCGCCGCCGCTGCACACGTCGAGGCCCAGGCCCTCCTCCGCCACCCAGCGCGCGACGGCCGAGCAGAGGAAGGCCTTGCCGGCGTAGTACACGTCCAGGCCCGGCCCTGATCCGTCCGGGCCGGCGAACGGCGCGGCGAATTCGTCGCGGAAGGCCCGCGCGCGGGCGCGGAAGTCGTCCTCGTCCACGACGTACGCCGGGGTCCCGAACTCCTGCGCGATCCGGGTGACCGGCACCCCCGCGATGGCGAGCACGCCGTCGGCGCCCTTGGCCACGTTGCGGGCCCAGAGCACCGGCAGCAGGGCGTTGACGTCCTCCGGATGGGGCAGCCACTGGGGGGCGGCGCCGTAGCCGTCGCTGTGCAGCGCGCCCGCCTCGTGCGCGCGCATCACCTTGCCCATCGGTGCCCCTCCCGCCCGGTCCCGAGGCTCACAGCTGCTCGGGCGCCGAGACGCCCAGCAGGTCGAGGCCGTTCGCGAGCACCTGCCGGGTGGCGTCGTTGAGCCACAGCCGGGTCCGGTGCAGGTCGGTGACCGGCTCGGGCTCGTCGTCGACCAGGGCCGGGCGCACGCGGCACTCGTCGTACCACTTGTGATAGCGCGCCGCGAGGTCCTCCAGGTAGCGGGCCACCCGGTGCGGCTCGCGCAGCGCCGCCGCCTGGGCGACGATCCGCGGGTAGTCGCCGAGGATCGCCAGCAGCGCCGACTCGGTCTCGTGGGTCAGCAGGGCGGGGTCGAACCCGTCCGCACGCCGTACGTCGTCGCCCGCGGCCAACCGGGCGACATTGCAGGTCCGGGCGTGCGCGTACTGCACATAGAAGACCGGGTTGTCGTTCGTCCGGCGCCGCATCTCCTCGCCGTCGAGCGAGAGCGGGGAGTCGGCGGGGTAGCGGGCCATCGAATAGCGCACCGGATCGGTGCCGATGTCCTCGATGAGGTCGGTCAGGTAGAGCGCGTTGCCCTTGCGCTTGCCCATGCGGACGCCGGCGATGTTGATGAGCTGGCCGATCAGCACCTCGATGTTGACCTCGGGGTCGTCCCCCGCGCAGGCGGCGATGGCCTTGAGGCGGTTCACGTACCCGTGGTGGTCCGCCCCGAGCATGTAGACCTTCTCTGGGAAGCCGCGGTCCTTCTTGGACAGGTAATAGGCGGCGTCCGCGGCGAAGTAGGTCGGGACACCGTCGGCGCGGATCAGAACGCGGTCCTTGTCGTCACCGAACGTCGTGGTCCGCAGCCAGATCGCGCCGTCGCTCTCGAAGACGTGGCCCTGCTCGCGCAGCCGATCGATGGCCGCGCTCACCGCGCCGCTCTCGTGCAGCGTCTTCTCGCTGAACCACACGTCGAAGCTCACCCCGAAGTCGACCAGGGTGTCGCGGATGTGGGCCAGCTGCAGCTCATAGCCCAGGTCCCGGGCCAGGGCGACGGCCGCGTCGTGGTCGGTCGCGTTCAGCTCGAGCAGGTCGGGGCGCCGGGCGAGGGCCTGCCGGGCCAGTTCCTCGACGTACTCCCCCGGGTACCCCCCCTCGGGCACCTCCTCGCCCGTGAGCTTGGCGATGATCGAGGCTCCGAACTTGTCCATCTGGGCGCCGGCGTCGTTGATGTAGTACTCGCTCGTGACGCTGGCCCCGGCCGCCGCGAGCAGCCGGCGCAGCGCGTCACCGAGGGCGGCCCAGCGGGTGTGGCCGATGTGCAGCGGGCCGGTGGGGTTGGCGGAGATGAATTCAAGGTTCACGGTGTGCCCGGCGAGGGCGTCGCCACGGCCGTACGCCGTGCCGGCCTCGACGATCGTGCGGGCCAGCTCGCCCGCGCTTGCGGCGTCGAGGGTGATGTTGAGGAAGCCCGGACCGGCGACGTCGGCGCCGGCGACGCCCGGGGTGGCGGCCAGGCGCTCGGCGAGGACCGTCGCCAGCTCGCGGGGGTTCTGCCCTGCTTTCTTCGCGAGCTGCATCGCGACATTGGTCGACCAGTCGCCGTGGTCGCGGTTCTTGGGACGTTCCACCCGGACGGTCGTCGGCACGGCCTCGGCCGGCAGCGAGGTCTGGCCGGCGGCGACGGCGTCGCGCAGACAGGCGGTGATGGCGGAGGCGAGCTCGTCGGGTGTCACCTGGGCATTCTAGGGATGCGCGCGAACGGCTCCGTCATGGCCGTGCCGCCCCCGCCCCACCAGCAGGTTCAGTGCTCCCCACCCACACCTGGTAAGGTCTTCTCCTGCGCCGCCGACCAGCTCTTTTCGGGTCAGCGCCGCGATCGGCCCCCGTAGCTCAGGGGATAGAGCACCGCCCTCCGGAGGCGGGAGCGCAGGTTCGAATCCTGCCGGGGGCGCCACCAGACCGACGGAGCGCGTCACAGGCCGAGGTACGTGCGGACGGCCGATTCCAGCCGGTGGAGTTCCGCGGGATGTAGCCGCCCGCGCCGTCGCCGGAGGCGACTCCGGGCGATCGTGTGCAGGTCCGTGGCGTTGACGAAACTCATCTCGTACTTGGTCAAGCCCGACTCGGCGTCGACCGGAATGTGGGTGGGGGCAGGCCCCGGCGTACCGGTGACGACGGCGACCGTCACCGCCGCGAGGCGGCCAATCATCGGGTTGATGGTGAGAACAACGCAGGGATGCTCGCCGACCAGAGGTATCCGGGCGTCCCACACCTCGCCGCGGAGTGGGTCCACCTCAGGCCTCGACGTCGTCGCTCGCTACTCCCGCCGGGAGGGGAGCGATCCCACCCCGATAAAAGTCGTCGTACGCAGCCACCATGGCCGCCTCCAGGGCACGCTCATGCACGAGCCGCAAGCCCTCACGCACGAGCGCCGAGGGACCCTCCAGGCCGAGGACCACCGCGTCCTCCTGAGTCAATTCGCGAGCGAAGGCGGCGTCTACCCGGGCCTGCATGATCACGGTCCCCGCCCGGGCAGCGGTTACCCGCGCACCCTTGGTTCCTCCCTGCCGACCAGCCATGTATTGACCTTGTCATACGGCCGGCTCAGGCTGCAAGAGAGGCAGGACCCGAGCGGCCGGGACTCAGCCGAAAACGGTCCCGGTCACGTAGTCGTGCAGGTGCGTCCCGTTGCGGGGGTCCTCATCGGCAGCGACGGGCGACGCGATCCGACGCAGCGCCACGCCCGACCCGAACACCGATTCACCCCAAGTGGGCTCGTGCGCGACAGCCTCGTAGTCGAGCACCGTGCCGGGTGCCGCCGAGTAGCGCAGCGCCGAGCTGAAGAACACGCCGTTGCGGATCTGCAGGATGTGGGTGCCCGCGGGGACGGTGATCTCGGTGACCTCTTCGGAGGTCGGAAGGCTGGCCACGGGCAGCCGGTCGACGCCGATCCCCCGGCCCAGGATCGTCTTGCGGTCGAGCTCCGCGTGGTGGATGCGGATGGTGGCGGTAGCGGTCGTAGCCATGGCGGTTCCTTCGACGGATGAGGCCTGCGTGGTGTAACCCACATCACATAGTAGACCCTAACTAAGGAGTACCGAAGCTCCGTCTTCGCCTGTGTCGCAACGCATCAGCGATGCGGCCGAGTCCCCGGGACGCGTTGCGTGGAGTCCGTGACCTCGCCGACCAACTCCTCGAGCACGTCCTCGAGGAAGACGATGCCCACCACTCGTCCCCCGGGCTCGACGACCCGGGCCAGGTGCGAGCCCGTCTCCTGCATCGTCTCCAGCACGTCCTCGACCTCGTCGCCCGGCGCGACGGTGGCCAACCGGCGGATCCGCTTGACGGGGATGGCTAGGTGCCGCTCGTCATCGGCGGCGTACAGCACGTCCTTGAGGTGCACATACCCGCCGACCTCCCCCGAGGTGTGTGTGATGGGCACGCGGCTGAAACCGCGCTTGGCGACCAGCCGCTCGACGTCGTCCGGCGTACACCCGAAGGGCAGCGTGACGAGCTCGGACAGCGGTACGGCGACGTCGCCGGCCACCCGGTCGCTGAACTCCAGCACTCGCCGCGCCAGGTGCTGCTGTTGCTCCTCCAGCAGGCCCTCCCGGGCCGACTCCGCCACGATCGCGTTGACCTCCTGCGCGGTGAAGGCGCTGGTCACCTCGTCCTTGGGCTCCACCCCCAGGAGCCGCACGAGCGACTTGGCGATCCACTCCAGCACCCGGATCACCGGCCGCAACGCCCGAGTCAGATAGAGCAGCGCCGGCGCCAACCACAGCGCCGCCCGGTCGGGTCCGGCGAGGGCCAGGTTCTTCGGCACCATCTCCCCGATGACCACGTGCAGATAGGCCACGATGAGCAGCGCCAGCACCAGTCCGACCGCGTGCGCCGCGGCGGGCGGCAACCCGATCCGGTCGATGGGGCCGGCGATGAGGTGGTGGATGGCCTCCTCCGCCAGGGCGCCGAGCAGCAACGAGCACACCGTGATGCCCAGCTGGGCGCACGCCAGGAGTGACGCCACCCGCTCCAGGGCTTCCAGCGCGAGCTGCGCGCTGCGCCGACCCTGCTCCGCCAGCGGCTCCAACTGGCTGCGCCGGGCGGCCATCACCGAGAACTCGGCGGCGACGAAGAAGGCGTTGCCCAGGAGCAGGAGCACCGAGAACGCCAGCGCCAGCCCGGGCGTCATGACGGCTCCTTCTCGGCGGTCGGCGGGGGCTCGCTCGGCACGAACCGCACCCGATCCACCCGTCGGCCCTCCATGGCCTCGACCCGAACGACCCAGCCCGGGACGCGCACCTCGTCACCGACCGCGGGCAGGCGCCCCAGCACGGCCATCACGAACCCGCCGACGGTCTCGTACGCCCCGGAGTCCGGCACCTCCGCGCCGAACTTCTCCCGCACCTCGTCCGGCCGCCACATCCCAGGGACGCTCCACCGTCCCCGCGCGTCCCGCCGGGCCGTGCTGCGGGTCCGGTCGTGCTCGTCGGCCACCTCGCCGACCAGCTCCTCGACGACGTCCTCGAGCGTGACCACCCCCGACGTACCGCCGTATTCGTCCACGACGATCGCGATCTGGTGACCTGCCCGCCGCAACAACACCAACAGCGGGTCCAGCCCGATGGTCTCCGGGACGAACGTCGGCGGCGTCATCAGCCCGGACACCGGCACCCGGGCGCGGCGCTCGTGCGGCACGGCCACCGCCTTCTTCACGTGCACCATGCCGTCGACGTCGTCCCAGTCGTCGCCGAGCACCGGGAACCGCGAATGCCCGGTGCGGCGCGCCAGCTCGACGACGTCCGCGACGGTCGCCGTACGGTCCACCGAGACGCACCGCACCCGAGGCGTCATCACGTCCGCGGCCGTCCGCGAGCCGAAGTCCAGGGAGCGCGTCATTCGCTCGGCGAGATCCTCATCGAGCGTGCCCGCCTGCGCGCTGCGCCGCACGATCGAGGCGAGCTCCTGCGGAGTCCGGGCCGCCGACAGTTCCTCCTGCGGCTCGATGCCCAGCGACTCCAGGATGGCGTTCGCCGACCCGTTGAGCACGATGATGAGGGGCCGCATCACCAGCGCGAACATGCGCACGGGAGCGGCGACGATCTTGGCCATCGGCAGCGGCTCGGAGATCCCCAGGAACTGCGGCACCAGCTCCCCGAACACCATGGAGAACAGGGTCGCCACGATCAGGGCCACCAGCGACGCGACGGCCGCGGCGCTCTCCGCCGGCACGCCTGCCCGCGCCACGGGTCCCGCGAGCAACTGCCCCACCGACGGCGTCGCCAGGTAGCCCAACGCCAGCGTGGTCAGCGTGATGCCGACCTGGGCGGCGGAGAGCTGCGTCGACAGCGTGCGCAGGGAGCCCAGCACGCTGCGCGCCCCCGCGTCGCCGGCCTCGGCCGCGCTCGTCACGCGCGATCGGTCGAGCGCGACCAGGGAGAATTCCGCGGTGACGAACAGTGCCGTGCCGATCGTCAGCAGGACGCCCACCCCGACGAGGAGCCACTCGGTCATAGTGGAGCCATCCTAGAGAGCCCTACCGACAACCCACGAAGAGCCCGCGCCCGCCCGGCCGCGCGCCTCCCGTTGTGGGCCGCAAGGGGCCGGCCCGGGCGGCAGCCTCGGGCGGTGGGCCGGGGAGTGACCCAGCCCACCTTAGGCATCCCTCGCACGGTAGCCTGGCACCGGCGGACCAGCGAAGTCGTCGGCTGGCCGCTGTTGATGGCCGATCCCGGCGACGTGCGAGAGAGACGAGTACGCCGTGGCACAGCTGCCCGCTCAGAGCGACCCCACCAGCTTCGGACCGAATCAGTGGCTGGTCGATGAGCTGTACGAGCAGTACCTCGAGGACAAGAACGCCGTCGATGAGGCCTGGTGGCCGTTCTTCGACGGCTACATGGCGCGGGGGAAGCAGGGCGGCAACGGATCGGCACCGAGTTCTCGTACGTCGAGCGCGGCAGCCCCACCGGCGCCGCAGCAGGGCTCCCCCGCCGCCGGGCAGCAGCCCGGACCACGCCGGGCTCCCGCCCCCGCACCGGCACCGGCCGCGGCCGCGAGCACGGGGTCCGCCCCCACGCCCCAGCCGGCCGCGCCCAACCCCCCGGCGCAGCACGCCGCGCAGAAGCAGGCCGACGCCGCCGCCGCCCCGCAGGCCGGCGAGGGCGACCAGGCCGCCACCAAGCCCGCGCCCGACCGCGCCGCCGCCGCCACGACCGGTGCCGAGTCCAAGGCCGCGAGCGCCGGCGGCGACGAGACCAGCCCCGCCGCCCCCGCGCCGGGCGCCAAGGCCGCACCCACCCCGCGCGACACCCCGCAGGTGAAGAACCCCAAGGCCGACGACCAGGACGTCGTCAAGGCCATCAAGGGACCGGCCGCTCGCATCGTCACGAACATGGACGCCTCGCTCGCCGTACCGACGGCCACCAGCGTGCGCGCCGTACCGGCGAAGGCGATGATCGACAACCGCGCCGCGATCAACCAGCACCTGCGCCGCACCCGCGGCGGCAAGATCAGCTTCACGCACCTCATCGGCTACGCGATCGTGCAGGCCCTCAAGGTCCTGCCGGACATGAACGCCAACTTCAAGCTCGACGACGCCGGCAAGCCGGTGCTCATCCAGCCCGCGCACATCAACTTCGGGCTCGCGATCGACCTGCCCAAGCCGGACGGCACCCGCAGCCTCGTCGTCCCGTCGGTCAAGGCCGCCGAGAAGACGGACTTCTTCCACTTCTGGAACGGCTACGAGGAGCTCGTGCGCAAGGCCCGCACCGGCAAGCTCACCGTCGACGACTTCGCGGGCACCACGATCTCGCTGACCAACCCCGGCGGCATCGGCACCGTGCAGTCCGTACCGCGGCTCATGCAGGGCCAGGGCGCGATCATCGGGGCGGGCGCGCTGGACTACCCGGCCGAGTGGCAGGGCAGCTCGATGGAGACCATCGCCCGGCACGGCATCAGCAAGATCATCACGCTGACCAGCACGTACGACCACCGCATCATCCAGGGCGCCACCAGCGGCGAGTTCCTCAAGATCGTGCACGCGCTGCTGCTCGGCGAGAACGGCTTCTACGACGACATCTACACCTCGCTGCGGATCCCGTACGAGCCGGTGCGCTGGGCCCGCGACGTCCTGTCCAACCACGAGGACGACCTGGGCAAGGCCGCCCGCGTGCAGCAGATCATCCACTCCTACCGCGTGCGCGGGCACCTGCTCGCCGACACCGACCCGCTGGAATACCGGATGCGCAAGCACCCGGACACCGACCTGGAGACCTACGGCCTGACCCTGTGGGACCTGGACCGCGAGGTGGCCACCGGCGGCTTCGGCGGCAAGGAACGGGCCACGCTCAAGGAGATCCTGGACGTGCTCCAGGACAGCTACTGCCGCACCATCGGCGTGGAGTTCATGCACATCCAGGACCCGGAGCAGCGGCACTGGATCCAGGAGAAGGTCGAGGTCAAGGCGACCAAGGTCAGCCGCGACGAGCAGATGCGCATCCTGCGGCGCCTGAACGCGGCGGAGGCCTTCGAGACGTTCCTGCAGACGAAGTACGTCGGGCAGAAGCGGTTCAGCCTGGAAGGTGGCGAGTCGGTCATCGCCTTGTTGGACCGGGTGCTGGTGCGGTCGGCGGCCGACGGCATGGACGAGGTCTGCATCGGGATGCCGCACCGCGGTCGCCTGAACGTGCTGGCCAACATCGCGGGCAAGAGCTACGCCCAGATCTTCCGCGAGTTCGAGGGCACCCAGGACCCCAGCAGCGTCCAGGGCAGCGGCGACGTGAAGTACCACCTGGGCACGGAGGGAGTCTTCTCCTCCGAGGACGGCCAGACGACCAAGGTCTACCTCGCCGCCAACCCCAGTCACCTGGAGGCCGTCAACCCGGTCCTGGAGGGCATCGTCCGGGCCAAGCAGGACCGCATCAACAAGGCCGGCGAGGAGTTCACCGTCCTGCCGATCCTCATGCACGGCGACGCGGCGTTCGCGGGACAGGGCGTGGTCCTGGAGACCCTGCAGCTGTCCCAGCTGCGCGGCTACCGCACCGGCGGCACCATCCACGTCGTCGTCAACAACCAGGTCGGCTTCACCACCGCCCCGTCGAGCTCGCGATCTTCGGTGTACTCCACCGACCCCGCCCGCACGATCCAGGCGCCGATCTTCCACGTCAACGGCGACGACCCCGAGGCGTGCGTGCGGGTCGCGGAGCTGGCCTACGAGTTCCGCCAGGAATTCGCCAAGGACGTCGTGATCGACATGATCTGTTACCGGCGCCGCGGCCACAACGAGGGCGACGATCCCTCGATGACGCAGCCCCTCATGTACAAGCTCATCGAGGCCAAGCGCAGCGTTCGCAAGCTCTACACGGAGTCGCTCGTCGGCCGTGGCGACATCACGCTCGAAGATGCCCAGGCCGCGCTGCAGGACTACCAGAGCCGGCTGGAGCAGGTCTTCGTCGAGACCAAGGAGGCGACGCGCACGCACAGCGCGAGCGTCTCCAGCAACGCCGCGATCATGGACGGGCTGGAGCGGCCCGAGGCGCAGATCGAGGACGAGATCCGCTCGCACCGCACCCACTCGACCGCCATCAGCACGGAGCTGTTGGAGAAGATCGGCGACCTGTGGACCAGCTGGCCCGAGACGTTCGAGCCGCACAAGAAGCTACGGCAGATGCTCGAACGGCGTAGGGCGATGACCCGCGACGGCGGGGTCGACTGGGGCATGGGCGAGCTGCTCGCGTTCGGGTCGCTGCTGAGCGAGGGTACGCCGGTGCGGCTGGCCGGCCAGGACTCCCGGCGCGGCACGTTCGTGCAGCGGCACGCGGTCCTCATCGACCGGACCAACGGCAAGGAGTGGACGCCGCTGCTTTACCTGGGCGACGGCCAGGCCCGGTTCTGGGTGTACGACTCGCTGCTGAGCGAGTACGCGACGATGGGCTTCGAATACGGCTACTCGGTGGAACGACCCGACGCGTTGGTCCTCTGGGAGGCCCAGTTCGGCGACTTCGCCAACGGCGCGCAGATCATCGTGGATGAGTTCATCTCCAGCTCGGAGCAGAAGTGGAACCAGCGCAGCTCGGTGGTGCTGCTCCTGCCGCACGGCTATGAGGGCCAAGGCCCGGACCACAGCTCGGCCCGCATCGAGCGCTACTTGCAGCTGTGCGCCCAGGACAACATGACCGTGACCTACCCGAGCACTCCGGCCAGCCATTTCCACCTGCTGCGCCGCCAGGCCTACGCGCGGCCGCGCAAGCCGCTGGTCGTCTTCACGCCGAAGCAGCTGCTCCGGCTGAAGGCCGCCACCAGCGCGGTGGAGGACTTCACGACGGGCCGCTTCGAGCCGGTGCTGCGCGACAAGGCCCCGCTCGACGGCAACGCGGTGACGCGGGTGCTGCTCGCCTCCGCCCGGGTCGTCTACGACCTGGAGGCGGAGCGGGACAAGCGCCAGGACGGGTCGACGGCCATCCTGCGCGTCGAGCAGCTCTACCCGGTGCCCGCGCGGGAGATCGCCGAGGCGGTCAAGGCGTACCCGAACGCCGAGTTGGTCTGGTGCCAGGACGAACCGCAAAACCAGGGCGCCTGGCCGTTCATGGCCGTCAACCTGCCGGGGCTGCTCGCGGACGCCGGCGAGGAGCGGCCGGTCCGGGTGGTCTCGCGGCCCGAGTCGGCGGCCCCGTCGACCGGCTCGCACAAGCAGCACGACCGGGAGCGGGACACCCTCTTGCGCGACGCTTTCGACCGCTGATCGCGGCGCGAGCAGGACACTGATCGCCGCCGAGCAGGACACTGATCGCCGCGCGAGCAGGACGGTGATCGGTGCGCGGGCAGGCCGCCGAGGCCGGGCGAAAGCCCGTGTCCCCGGCGGCCTCCCGCGTGCGGCAGAATGCTTCCCGTGTACTTCACCGACCGCGGTATCGAGGAACTGGCGGCCCGCCGCGGGGCAGAGGAAGTCACCCTGGACTGGCTGGCCGACCAGTTGCGGACGTTCGTCGACCTCAACCCCGAGTTCGAGATCCCGATCGAGCGCCTCGCGACCTGGCTCGCCCGTCTGGAGGACGACGACTAGCGGCAGACGACGAGACGACGCGACGAGCTGGGACGAGGACTGAAGAGGGCTGTGAGCATCGACAACGGCAGGGCAAACGACGGGGGCCTGCCCCCCATGGAGTTCATCGCCAGCGCAGACGCCCTCGCGGCGGACGGACCCCGCGACGTCGGCCTGGTCTTCGTCGGCGACTCCTTCGTCGCCGGCTACGGAGATCCCAAGGCGCTCGGCTGGGTGAACCGGGTGGTGGCCCGCACCACCCATCCCGACCTGGATCTCACGGCGTACAACCTGGGCATCCGCGGTCAATCCTCCGCCGACCTGCTGAACCGGTGGCGCTCGGAGGGCATGCCCCGGTGGGCCGAGCGGCGCGAGCGGCGGCTCGTCGTCGGCATCGGCCAGGCCGACCTCGATCAGGACCTCACGATCGCGCGGTCGCGGCTCAACATCGCGAACATGCTGGACGACGCGACGGCGAGGGGCATCTCGACGTTCGTCGTCGGCCCCCCGCCGACGCTGGACCCGGAGTTCAACCGCCGCCTCGAGTCGCTGGTCGAGGCCCAATCCGACGTGTGCGGGCGGCGCAGCGTCCCCTACGTCGACTGCTACTACCCCCTCCTCGAGCACGACCAGTGGCTCCAGGAGTTGGGTGCCTCCTCGGACCAGCGCCATCCCGGCCAGGCCGGCTATGGGCTGCTCGCCTGGCTGGTGCTGCACGGCGGCTGGGAGCACTGGCTGCAGATCGCGCCCTGAGGAGGCTGGCGTGGCGCCGGGGGCGAGGTGACGCCGGGAGGCGGGATGGACGACGTACGCCGGGTGTCCGGCGCGGAAATCCTGACCTGCCCGCAGAAGATCTCGTCGGTGACGGTGTGGCTGGGCGGCGGTGACCTCGCGGTCCTGCCGTGCGGCGCCGACGAGCCCGCCCGCGTGGAGGTCCACGAGGTCTCCGGGCCGCCGCTGTCGGTGTCCTGGGTCGAAGGTGCGCTCCGGGTCGAACATCGAGAGCCCGGCGAACAGCTCTGGGCCGCGCTGCGCCGCGCCGTCTCGGCTCTGGCCTTGCCGGCCACGCGGCTCGCCCTGGTGGTGCCGGCGGGTGCCGCGGTGACAGTGCGGACGGCGACGGCGGCGGTGTACGTCGAGGGCCTGACGGCCGCTCTCGCCATCACCACGGTGAGCGGCGCGGTGACCCTGCGGGACGTGAGCGGGGTGACGGACGTGACCACCGGGGCCGGCGCCGTCCAGGCCACGCACCTGGCTGGCCAGCTCAAGGTCAAGACGGCCACGGGCGGGGTGGCGGTGCAGGGGGCAGAGCTGCGGGCGGCCGGGCTGGCGACGGTTTCCGGGCGGCTGTCTCTGGACCTTGCGGTGTCGAACTGCCTGGTGACGTCGACGACGGCCGGGGGTTCCCTGGACGTGCGGGCCCCGCGCGGGGCCGGTTATGACCTCACGGCGTCCGCTCCCCGCGGGGCGGTGTCCATCGACGGTGCGGTGGTACTCCCGGACGGCGATGATCCTCGCGAGCGCCCTGGCCCTGGCCCTGGCCCCGGCGCGGGCGCGGGGGACGTGGCCGCGCCTGAGGTACCCGGCGCAGAACCCGACCTATCCGGCGAGACAGACAACGCACCCGGCGCGGAACGCGACGCAGACGGCGCAGAACCCGACCTGTCCGGCCCGGCACACGACGTACCAGGCGAAGGCCCTGCGGAACCTGGCGGGGACGAGGGCACCGGCGCGGCCCAGGGTCGGCGCGGAACGGTGCATCGCGGCGAGGGTGACCGGGCGCTGGTGATCAAGGCGCGCACGCGGTCCGGGTCGGTGTCCCTGCGCCGCGAGCTGCCCGGCAGTCCCTGACGGAGCCCTTGGTCTCGGCATCACTTGGTCACACGCGCGAAATGGGCCGACGCCCCCCGATATTTCCCGAGCCTCGGCCCATTTCGCGACCGTCGCGCCGTGGGGGTCAGGCCGGGGTCGCGCCCGGCGCCGAGCGCGGAGCGATCAGGCCCGACGGCCGGCGTTGTGGGCGTCGCGCCAGGTCAGCCAGGGCGCCACGAAGTCGAGGTCGTAGTGCGGCCCGCCCACGCCCATCGTGAACAGGGTCGCGCCGTGCCGGAGCAGGGGCTCCCCCTCGATCTCCGGTGCCGCGGGTTGGCGACCCTCGCGGCCGAGGCCGCCGACGCCGATGGACACCTCGATCTCACCCATGTCGCGACCAATGGCCGCGCAGTGTCCGCGCAGCACCTCCAGCTTGCGGGGCAATTCCGCTTGATCGAACGAATGCCACACGTGCGCGTGCCGCGCGACGAGCGGAAGCGTCTTGCGTTCGCCGCCACCGCCGATCAGCACGGGGATGGGTCGCGTGGGCGGCGGGTTCATGGCCTCCCACCGGGCCTCGATGCGGGGCAGAGCCGCGCCGAGGTCATCCAGGCGGGAGCCGACCGTGCCGAAGTCGTAGCCGTAGGCCTCATAGTCCCGCTCTAACCACCCCGAACCGATCCCCAGGATCAGTCGGCCGCCGCTGATGTGGTCGACCGTGCGCGCCATGTCGGCGAGCAGGTCGGGATTCCGATACGAGTTGCCGGTCACGAGCACGCCGATGTCGACGCGGTGGGTCTGCTCGGCCCACGCCGCCAGCGTCGTCCAGGCCTCGAAGTGCGCGCCGTCGGGATCGCCGGAGAGCGGGAAGAAGTGATCCTAGGTGAAGATCACGTCCACGCCGAGGTCCTCCGCGCGCGAGACGGCGTCCCTCAGCGCCGCGTACTCGGCGTGTTGGGGCTGCAGCTGCAGCCCGATCCGGATCGGACGCGTCTCCCCGCTCACGGCGACGCCGCCCACGTCACTCGAGCCGCTCACGCGGTGAAGGCGATCTTGCCGAAGTTCTCGCCGGCGTGCATGAGCTCGAATCCGCGTCGTGCCTCCGCCAGCGGCAGGACCGTCTCGATCTGCGGCTCGATCCCGCGGGTCTGCACGAACCGGGTCAGGCGCTCCAGTTCGTGCCGGTTGCCCATCGTGGAACCGACGACCCGCAGCTGACGGAAGAAGATCTTGGTCAGCTCCGTCTTGGGGGGGTTGTCGCCGCTGGTGGCGCCGGTGATCACGATGGTGCCGCCGGGACGGAGCACGTTGACGGAGTGCGACCAGGTGGCCGCGCCGACCGACTCAATCACCGCGTCGACCTTCTCGGGCAGCCGCTCGCCGGACTCGAAGACCGCCTCGGCGCCCAGCTCCAGCGCCGCGGCCCGCTTCGCCTCCGACCGCGTCGTCGCCCAGACCCGCAGGCCCGCCGCGACGCCGAGCTGGATCGTGGCCGTGGCGATGCCCCCGCCCGCGCCCTGCACGAGCACCAACGAACCGGGCGTGACATCGGCGTTGCTGAAGAGCATCCGGTACGCCGTGAGCCACGCCGTGGGCAGCGCAGCCGCGACCTCCCAGCTCATCCCGGCCGGCTTGTCGATGAGGTTGGCGTTCGGCACGAGGACCTTCTCGGAGAACGTCCCCTGGTGCACCTCGGAGAACAGCGACCGCTTCGGGTCGAGGGTCTCGTCGCCGCTCCAGCCCTCGCTCGCGATCACCGCGTGCATGATCACCTCGCGGCCGTCGGGCGTGACGCCGGAGCCGTCGCAGCCCAGGGTCATCGGCAGACGGTCCGCGGGCAGGCCCACCCCCTGCAGGGACCACAGGTCGTGGTGGTTGAGCGTGGCCGCTTTCAGGTCGACCACGGTCCATCCGGGGCGCTCCTGCGGCTCAGGCCGCTCCCCCACGACGAGCCCCGCGAGCGGATCGGTCTTCGACTGGCTTTCGCAGTAGACGGCGAGCATGGTCGTCAGCCTACGCAGCGACAACCCGCGGCGGCGGCGTGGGGCGCTCGCCTTGCCGAAGGGCTCGAGTGGCCGGGACCGTCCGGGACCCGCCCGACTGGGCGCGCCCGCCGAGGGCCTCGCGCGAGCCCAGCTAGGCTGGGGTGCGCAATCGAAGGCCTAGGGAGGGATTCGTGTCGACGCAGTCGCCCACGGCTCGCGCGCGCGTCCGCCGCTGGCTGTGGGCCGCGATCGATGTGCTCGTCTGGGTGGTCGCCGTCGTCGCGGCCGTGTGGCTGCGCCACGACTTCTCGTTCCCGGTCGGCGTCAAGCGCTACATGGTGCTGTTCGGTGTGTTCTGCGGGTTGCTGCAGGTGGTCTCGGGCACGCTCCTCGGGCCGTACCGGGTCAGCCACGCCCGCGGCAGCTTCGAGGAGACCTTCGACCTCATGCGGTCGTTCCTCGCCACGACGGCGGTGGCGGCGGCGATCCAGCTCGTGGGCTGGCCCCCTGCGCCGTACCCCCGTTCCGCCGCCGTCATCGGCGGCGGCTGGGCGCTGCTGGGAGCGTTCGGCCTGCGGATCCTGTTCCGGTCCTTCCGCACCCACGAGATCCGCGGCCGCAATGACGTGGCCGAACGCGCGATCGTGTACGGCGCGGGCGACACCGGCCGCCGACTCATCAAGAGCGCCCTGCGCGAGCAGGACGCCGGCATCCTGCCCGTGGCCATCCTCGACGACACCAAGGAACGCGCTCGCCTGAAGATCGAGGGCATCGGCGTGCGCGGCGGCAAGGCCGACGTGGCCCCGGTCGCCGCGGCGGTCGGAGCGACGATGCTCATCGTCGCCGCCCCCCACGCCACCTCGGCCGACCTGCGCGAGCTCTCGGAGGGGGCCAACCAGGCCGGACTGACGGTCAAGATCCTGCCCAGCCTGTCGGACGTGCTCGACGAGTCGGCCGGCAGCGGAGGCGGTACGTCGGGTGGGGTGCGCGACCTGCGCGATCTCGACCTGACGGACCTGCTCAGCCGCCCGCCGGTGCACCTCGACACAACGGTCATCGCGGCGCAGATCCAGGGCCGCCGGGTGCTCGTGACCGGGGCCGGGGGGTCCATCGGGTCGGAGCTGTGCCGCCAGCTCGCCAAGTTCGCGCCGGCGCGCATCTACCTGCTCGACCGAGACGAGTCGGGCCTGCAGTCGACGCAGATGAGCCTCACCGGCCAGGGGCTGCTCGCCAGCGACGACGTACTGCTCGCGGACATCCGCGACCCGGAGGGTCTGCGCCTGGTCTTCGAACAGGCCCGCCCGCAGGTGGTCTTCCACGCGGCGGCGCTCAAGCACCTGCCGCTGTTGGAGAGCTTCCCGCTGGAGGCCTGGAAGACCAACGTGCAGGGCACGCTCAACGTGCTGGAGGCCGCGGCCGCCGTGGGCGTGGAGGCCTTCGTCAACGTCTCCACCGACAAGGCGGCCGACCCGACGTCGACGCTCGGCTACAGCAAGCGGTGCACCGAGCGGCTGACGGCCCACTTCGCCGACACGCAACCCGGCCGCTACGTCTCCGTGCGGTTCGGCAATGTGCTGGGCTCGCGCGGGTCGATGCTGCACGCCTTCACCGCCCAGATCGCGGCCGGTGGGCCGGTCACGGTGACCCACCCGGAGGTGCAGCGCTACTTCATGCTGATCCCCGAGGCCTGCCAGCTCGTGCTGCAGGCGGGCGCCATCGGCCACGACGGCGAGGTGATGGTGCTGGAGATGGGCGAGCAGGTCAAGATCCTCGAGGTGGCCCGCAACCTCATCCGCGCGTCCGGCAAGAAGGACGTCAAGATCGTCTTCACCGGCCTGCGCCCGGGCGAGAAGCTGGGCGAGGACCTGTTCTCCGACGCCGACCCCCGCCGCGAGACCGCGCACCCCCTCATCGACGCCGTCGACGTGCCCGGCCTGTCCCCGGCGCTCGTGCACCGGACCGGCCTGCACGACGCGGTCTCGGCCTACGCGTGGATGCGCGGCGCCGCGCTGGGCACGGAACCGGACACGGTGACGCCGGCCAACGCCGTGTCCCCGGTCGCCGCGAGCGGCAGTCCGCTGGAGGGCGGCGAGGACGCCGTCGACCCGACCCGAGTC
Organism: Austwickia sp.; assembly: GCA_016699675.1. Lineage (NCBI taxonomy): Bacteria > Bacillati > Actinomycetota > Actinomycetes > Micrococcales > Dermatophilaceae > Austwickia > Austwickia sp. The sequence goes on from CP064985.1 coordinate 426,078, forward strand.
CGGGAGGACCGATGACCACCCTGTCCGGCGCGACCGTTGCCATCACCGGGGGGACGGGCTCGTTCGGCGCCACGATGGCCCGGCACCTGCTCGCCGACGGCGTCGGCGCGGTGCACGTCTTCTCCCGGGACGAGGCGAAGCAGCACGACATGCGGTTGCGGTTCGGCGACCCGCGGCTGCGGTTCTTCCTCGGCGACGTCCGGGACGCCGAGTCGGTGGCGAAGGCGTTCGTGGGGGCCGACTACGTCTTCCACGCGGCGGCCCTCAAGCAGGTGCCGAGCTGCGAGTTCTTCCCGCAGCAGGCGGTCAAGACCAACGTCCTCGGCAGCCACCACGTCATCGAGGCCGCCGCAGCAGCGGGCGTTCGCTCGGTGGTCTGCCTATCCACGGACAAGGCCGTCTACCCGGTCAACGCCATGGGCATGACCAAGGCCCTCATGGAGAAGACCGCCCAGGCCTTCGCGCGGCAGCAGCCCAACAGCGCAACCACGATCAGCGTGACCCGCTACGGCAACGTCATGTATTCCCGCGGCTCCGTCATCCCCCTCTTCGTGCAGCAGGTCATGTCGGGCAAGCCGCTGACGATCACCGAGCCGAGCATGACCCGCTTCCTCATGAGCCTGGAGGAGTCGGTGGACCTGGTGCGCTACGCCTTCGAGCACGCGCAGCCGGGCGACCTGTTCGTGCGCAAGGCGCCGGCCTCCACCGTGGAGATGTTGGCCCGGGCCGTGGCCGACCTGCTCGGCCACCCGGACCACCCGATCCGCGTCATCGGGTCCCGGCACGGGGAGAAGCTGCACGAGACGCTGCTGTCCCGCGAGGAGATGGTCAAGGCGGACGACCACGGCGATTACTACCGCGTTCCGGTGGACGCGCGGTCGATGCAGTACGAGCAGTACTTCGAGGAGGGCACCGAGGCCGTGGCCCAGCTGACCGACTACACCAGCGAGAACACCGAGCGGCTCGATGTGGCGGGCACCAAGGCCATGCTCATGACGCTGCCGGAGATGCAGCAGATCGTGGCGGGCCTGTGATGCGGCTGGTGGTGACGGGGGCGGCGGGGTTCCTCGGCTGGCACACGCGGGCAAGGGTCGCCGCCCTCGACGGCGTCGAGGCGATCCCCATCGACCGTACGGCGTTCGCCGGCCAGGCCGTGGAGGAGGCGCTGCGCGAGCTCGGTCCCGGCGACGCGGTGCTGCACCTCGCGGGGATCAACCGCGCCTCGAGCGACGACCAGAGCGAGGTGCGGGACGGCAACATCGCCCTGGCCGACCGGCTCATCGCGGCGTACGAGGCCACCGGCTGCCGCGCCCGTCTCGTCGTCGCCGGGTCCCTCCAGGCCGACATGACCGGGGCGGCCGAGTCGCCGTACGGCGTCGGCAAGCGGCTGGCCGCCGAGAAGCTCGCGGCGTACGCCGAGCGGGCGGGCGTGCTGTGCGCCGAGGTGCGGCTGCCGAATCTGTATGGGGAGCACGGGCGCCCGGCGTACAACTCGTTCGTCGCGACGTTCGCGCACCGCATCGCCGCGGGCGAGGAACCGCAGGTGAGTGGCGACCGCGAGATCCCGCTGCTGCACGTGCAGGACGCCGTCGCCGACCTGCTCGCGGCCGCGGCCGAGCCCGACCCGCCGCCGCTGATCCGGCCGACGGCGGTGACCCCGCTGCGCATCTCGTGGGTGGCCGAGCGGCTGGCGGCGTTCCACGAGGTCTATCGCCACGGCCAGATCCCCGCGCTGCACGACGCGGTCGACGTCCGGCTGTTCAACGTCCTGCGGGCGGCGATGTGGGACCAGGGCGCCCGCTCGTTCGCGCTGACCCCGCAGGCCGACCACCGCGGCGCGTTCGTTGAGGTGCTGCGGCAACACGGGGGGCAGGGGCAGAGCTCGTTCTCCACCACGGTCCCCGGCGTGACCCGCGGCGACCACGTGCACTTCCGCAAGATCGAACGGTTCGTGGTGGTGCGCGGCACCGGCCTGATCCGGCTCCGCAAGCTCGCCGGGGATCCCGCGGAGATCATCGAGATCCCGGTCCACGGCGAGACACCCACCGCCGTCGACATGCCCACGCTGTGGACCCACGCCATCACCAACGTGGGCACCGACGAGATGCTCACGCTGTTCTGGATCAACGAGCTCTACGACCCCGCCGACGCCGACACCCATCCCGAAAAGGTTCTGCAGGAAGGCAGCCCGTCGTGAGCACCGCCCAGACGAAGGTGATGACCGTCGTCGGGACCCGGCCGGAGATCATCCGGCTGTCCCGGGTGATGGCCCGCCTCGATGCGACCGTGGACCACGTGCTCGTGCACACCGGGCAGAACTACGACTACGAACTCAACGGGATCTTCTTCGAGGAGCTGGGGATCCGGAAGCCGGACCGGTTCCTCGAGGTCGACACGGGCTCCCTCGGCGCGGTGCTGGGCGGCGTGCTCGCCAAGACCGAGGAGGCCATCCTCGCGGAGCGACCGGACGCGCTGCTGGTCCTGGGTGACACCAACTCCTGCATCGCCGCGCTGATGGCCCGCCGGATGAAGGTGCCGGTCTATCACATGGAGGCCGGCAACCGCTGCTTCGACCTCAACGTCCCGGAGGAGACGAACCGCCGGATGGTGGATCACGTCTCCGACTACAACCTCGTCTACACGGAGCACGCCCGGCGCAACCTGCTCGCCGAGGGCATGCACCCGCGCCGGGTGCTGCTGACCGGATCGCCGATGAAGGAGGTCTTGCGGCATCACGCGGGCCAGTTCGCGGCGTCGACCGTGCTCGCCGACCTGGGGCTGCGGCGGCGCGAGTTCCTGCTGGTCAGCGCCCACCGCGAGGAGAACGTCGACTCCCCCGCCCGGTTGTCGGCCCTGCTGGACTGCCTGGAGGCGGCCCAGTCCGCGTACGACGTACCGATGCTCGTCTCCACCCACCCGCGCACCCGCAAGCGGCTGGACGCGCTCCTGGCCGACACGGGGCGCACCCTGGCCGACGGCATCACCTGGCACAAGCCGCTGGGGTTCATCGATTACGTGCGCTTGCAACAGGAAGCACTCGCCGTGCTCTCCGACTCCGGCACGATCAGCGAGGAGTCCTCGATCCTGGCGTTCCCGGCCGTCACGCTGCGCGACTCCATCGAGCGGCCGGAGGCGCTGGACACCGGCGCCATCGTGATGACCGGCCTCGACCCCGGCAACGTGGTGGAGGGCGTGCGCACCGTCCTGGCCGGCCGCGACGAGCACGGCGACGTGCACCCGGTGGTGCCGGCGGACTACGCCATCGACAACTGCTCGGAGCGGGCGGTGAAGTTCCTCCTGTCCACGCATCGCCGCCACGAACAGTGGTCCGGGATCCGACCGTCGTGAGCTCGGCGACGCCCCCGCGGCGGCGTCGGGTTGCGCGGACCGCAACCGAGACCGCACCCAAGACCGCCGCCGAGAAAGCCGTCGAGCGCGCCGCGCCCTGGGCCATGGTGGTGATCGGCCTGTTGCTGGCCTGGCAGTCCCAAATCTCCCTGCGGCTCAGCGGACCGGCGCGGCTCGCGGTGCTGGCGCTGGGCGTGCTGGCCGTGCTCGTCGCCGTCGCCCGCCTCTGGCGGCTGCGCTGGTGGCGCTCCCCCGTGGTGCTGACCTGGTGGGCGTGGTGGGCCGCCCTGGCCGTCGCGGCGACACTGACCTGGCGGTCGCTGCCGATCGGTGAGACGCCCGTCCTCGGGGAGGTGCGCGCGGTGGTCTCCGCCCGGGAGGAGATCGCGCAGCTCGGGCTGGGCGCGGCCGCCGCCTCGGCCCTGCTGGTGCTGTCCCGCGGGGAGCGTCGGGGGGTGCGCGGGTTTCGGTGGCTCTGGCTCGCGATCCTGGTCACGACGGCGCCGGTCGCCCTTTGGGAGATCCGCACCGACCAGCACATCGTCCTGAGCCGGTGGGGCGAGGGGGTCTGGAACTTCACCCCGCACGTGCCCGCCGCCACGTTCACCAACCCGAACAACTACGCGTGCGTGCTGGTCGCCGTCGTCGGTGCGCTGCTCGGCTGGTCCCTCGCCGGGATGTGGGGGCGGGCGTCGCGCTGGGGGGCGGCGCTGCTGCTGGCCGCCGCGGTCTTCGCCACCTGGCTGGTCTGGGCCACGCTGTCGCGCGGTGCGTTCGCCGCGATCGCCGTCCAGCTCGTCGTCGCCGCCGTGGGGCTCGCCGCCGCGCTGGGCCTCGGCGCCCGGTTGCGCGCCTCGCGAGCGGGCCGGCTCGGCGCCACCGTCGTCGGCGCCTTGCTGGCGGTGGGGTTGCTGGCCAGCTTCGTCGTACCGGCCCTGGCCGCCCGCAATCCGCTGCTCCGAGCACCGAAGGCCGGCGAGGAGGCCTCGGATGCCCAACGGATCGAGCTGATCCGCGCCGGGCTGCGCTACTGGCGGGAGAGCCCGTGGCTGGGCACCGGGCCGGGGACGTACGAGTACCACCTCGCCACCGGGCGGCCCGTCGGCGTCCCCGATCCGACCATCAACGCGCACAACGCGTTCGTGGAGATCCTGAGCCAGTACGGGCTGCTCGGGACCGTTCCCCTCGCGCTGTTGGTGGGGGTGCTGGGCTGGTACGCCGTGCGCCCGGCGCGACGCGAACGGGCGCTCGCGACATGCGGGATCTCGGCGCGGGTCGAGATCGGCGCGCTGCTGGTCGCGTTCGCCGTGACGGGGGTCGTCGTCAGCTCCGCGCTGGCCATGCCCCTGTGGTGCGTGATGCTCGCGCACGCCACCGCGGTGGCCTGGTCATGCGACCCCGGAGAACGGGGCGCCGGGTCAGCCGAATGCGCCGGGTCAGCCGGTGAAGTGGAACCGGCCCACGATGGCGTCCAGCTCGCCCGCGACCCCGGAGAGCCGTGAGGCGGTCTTGCTGTTGGACCCCGCGGCCTGCTGGGCCCCCGTGGCGTCCCCGGCGACCCGGTCCACGATGTCGGCGATGGAGGTGCTCTGCGCGGCCGCGCTGCGCACATGCTGCTCGATCTCGCGCGTCGTCGCGTCCTGTTCCTCGACGGCCGCCGAGATGGTCGCCTGCACCTCGCTCATCTGCCCGATCACGGTGGTGATCTCCCCGATCGTCTGCGCCGCAGCGCGCGAATCCGACCGGAGTTGATCGATCTGGCGGGCGATGTCCTCGGTCGCCTCGCTGGTCTCCCGGGCCAGGTCCTTGACCTCGCTCGCCACGACCGCGAAGCCCTTGCCGGCCTCCCCCGCCCGCGCCGCCTCGATCGTCGCGTTGAGCGCCAGCAGGTTGGTCTGCTCGGCGATGGCCGCGACCGCCTTGAGCACGTCGCCGATCCGCTCGCTGGACACGCCCAGCTCGGCGACCGTCTCGCGGGCGTGGCTAGCCACCTCGACGGCGTTCGCCGCGATGCCCTGGGCGTGCGCGGCGGACCGGGCGATCTCTGCGATGGACGCGGCCATCTCCTCGCTGGCCGTGGCCACGGAACCCACCGCGTCGGAGACCTGCCGCGCCGAGGAGGCGGTCTGGACCGCGCGGCCGGCGGAGTCCGTGGCCGCGCTGCAGATGGCTTCGGACGCCGCGGTGAGGGCACCGGCCCCGCTGTTCACCTCGGCGGCGCGCGAGCGCACATCGCCCAGCGAGGCCTCCAGCGCATCGAGGGCGCCGTTGACGGCCAGGCCCATGCGCCCGATCTCGTCCTGGCTGGTGACGGTGATGCGGTCGGTGAGGTGTCCCTCGCCCAGCCGCTCCAGAACCGCGCGCACGTTGGCCAACGAGCAACACAGCCGCTTCATCTGCCAGGCGGCGAGCCCCACCGTCAGCGCGATCGCGGCGACGAGGCCGCTCACCAGGAGGGCCAGGTTGCGCGTGGCCGTCGCCGCGAGGTCGCTCGCCCGCGAGCCGATCGCGTCGAGGCTCTTCACCTCGATGGCCCGCATCTCGTCGATCCGGGCGGTCGCCGCAGCGAACCAGTCCTCCGCGGTGGTCGTGAAGCCCGTGATCCGGGAGAAGTTGTCGGTCTCCATCTTCGCGACCCGCTGGGCGGCTTCGGTGTCCAGCAGCGCCTTCGCCGCGCCCTCGGCGGCCGCGCCGCCACTGGCGGCGTAGCTGGTCAGGAATGCCTCCCGGGCGGCCGAGAGGCCGTTGATCTTGGCCTGTTGCCCGGGCGCGTAACTCCCGGCGGCCAGGACCCCGGAGAGCTGGGCCCGCTCCTGACCCATCCGCTCCTTGGCCTGCGCGAAGGACTGGATGGCGGAGATCTGCGCGGCGAGGTGCGCCTCGCCGGCGGATTCGGCCATGGGCGACAGGGACCACAGGAGCCCCCCGATCCCGGTGGTGTAGTAGCCCACGGCCTCCGGCCCGGTGAGATTCAAGGCGTCGGCCTTGCTGCGGGTGGTGTCCAGGCCGTCGAAGGCGCCGAGCGCGCTCGTCGAGGCCGCGAGCACGGTGCCGTCGATGCCGGGGCCGCCCGCGAGGTAGTTCTTCAGCGCGACCTTGGCCTCGGTGGTGGACTGGCGCAGCCCGGGAAGCTTGTCCGTCATCTTGCGACCCTTGGCGGCGATGAACGTGTTCGTCGCGCCCCGCTCGGCCTGCAGCGAGTGGACCAGGCTGGTGGTCAGGGTCGACAACCGAGCCAGCCCGACCAGCGTCTGTGCCCGGGACCGAGCCGAGCTGGCATCCGCGATCTGCGACGCGGAGAGCGGGATGAGCATCACCAGGGGCACGGCGATCAGCCCGGCGAGCTTGGCTCGCACGGATAGGGCGGACGGGCGCAGCGCAACCACGACGGCTCCTCTAAATCTTCGCGTTCGGGGCCATTCGACCTGCGGGAAGCCCGTCGACCGGCGCTGATCCATCATGAGAGGGCTCCTCACGGTTGCCGAAAATTGATGACCGCGAAGAATGGGGACGACCGAAAGCCGGGGCGGTGCCGCCGCCCCACCGACGAGGAGCCACGCACGTGTTTCGCTTGGGCATCGCCATTGTTCGCGGGCGCTCGATGCTGCCCACGCTATCCGAGGGCGACCGGCTGCTCGTGGCGTACGGCGCCCGCCCACGACCGGGCCGCCTCGTGCTGTGCGACCTGCCACCCGACGCCGATGGTTCGCCGCGTCCCGTGTCCGTCAAGCGCCTCACCGGCGCTGCCGAGCACCTCGGGCTGCCCGGACCCGGGTGGTGGGTGGAGCGTGACAACCCGGCCGAGGGCGTCGATTCCTGGCTGGTGGGGGCGCTGCCCCCCGCCGCGATCCGAGCGGTCGTGCTGGGGCGCCTCCCCCGCGGGATACGATGGGGCCGCGAAAGGGAGTAGTCCTTCGCGCCCGCGTCGACATGCTGGCCCCGAGCACGCGCTCGGCCCGGTGCGGGCGGTCGCCGTACGTCGTGTCGGGCTCGGCCCGGACGTGCGGGCGGCGGACGAGACTTTCGGCCGTGTCCCGCATCGTCCCCGGGCCGCCGCCGAGTCTTGCCCGGTCGGCCGCCCATGAGAGGCCCTCATGTCCGCTTTCCTGCTCGCCACCGCGGTGATCTTCGTCGCGGAGCTCGGCGACAAAAGCCAACTCATGGCGATGACCTTTGCCGCCCGCTACCGGGCCCGCGACGTCCTGCTCGGCATCACCGTAGCGACGGCCCTCGTCCATCTGGCGTCCGTCGGCATCGGATCGGCGGTCGGCACGGCCTTCGCCGACCGGCAGTGGATCGTCTCGATCGTCGCCGGCGTCGCGTTCCTCCTCTTCGCGGCGTGGACGCTGCGGGGTGACGAGCTGACCGAAGCGGAGGCGGAGAAGGCCCGCAGCAACAGCCGCGCCGCGCTGGTGGCCGTGGGCGTGGCGTTCTTCCTGGCGGAGTTGGGCGACAAGACGATGCTGGCGACCATCACGCTCGCCACCAAGGAGGAGTGGTTCGGCACCTGGGTCGGCAGCACCCTCGGGATGGTCGCCGCCGACGCGCTCGCGATCGGGGTCGGCGCCGTGCTCGGGCGGCGCCTGCCCGATCGCGCCATCAAGATCGGGGCGGCGGTGGCCTTCGTGGCGTTCGGCCTGCTGCTCATCGCCGAGGGGCTGGGATGGCTCGGGTGAGCAACGGTTCAAACGGATCCCGTCGTCCGTTCGGCTCAGCCGGGCGCGGCTTCACCGCCTGAGGGGCCCACGGCACTGTCGTTGTGGCTCTCTCGGGGGTGCGGCGGGAAGTCTTACGCCCGGGAGTGGGCGCCTCGACGACTCGGGGCCAACGGACGCCCACCCCGACCTGACGACCCAAGGAGCTTGTCATGCACGATGCTCGACGCTGGACGCGGTATGCCGCTAGCACCCTCGCGGCGGTCGCTACCTTCGCCGTGGCAGGGCCGATCGGCGCCGCCGCCGCCAGTCCCGTGGCAGCGGGCTACCAGCCGGCGCGCGCCGTCGCCGGGCAGAGCAGCCAGCAGGCGTTCATCGCGCGGATCGCCCCGGCGGCCCAGCAAACGCAACGCAGCAGCGGGATCCCCGCCTCCGTCATCATCGCCCAGGCGATCCTGGAGTCCGGGTGGGGCCAGACCTCGCTGACCCGCAACAACAACAATTACTTCGGCATCAAGTGCTGGGGTGGCGCCGGGCTCGGCAGCGGTTGCGTGGACTACGCGACGAAGGAGCACCGCCAGGGCAAGGCCATCGCCTCGCTGGAGACCTTCCGCAGCTACCCGAATGCGGCCGCCTCGTTCGCGGACTACGCCCGGTTCCTCCGGGGGAACTCCCGCTACCGCAACGCCTTCCGCTACACGGGCCAGCCGGATCAGTTCGTCCGCGAGGTGGCGCGGGCCGGCTACGCCACCGACCCGGCCTACGCGGCCAAGGTGATCCGCCTCATGAAGACGTACAACCTCTACCGCTACGACCGCTGACTGTCCGGGGCGTCACCCGCGTCGCTCGCGTCGCAGCAGATCAGGCCCACTATCGCGAACCCTTGGCGATAGTGGGCCTGGCGCGTTCTCCGGTCGATTCCGGGCGGGCGGATGGGTAGGTTGGACCGCGTACGGCAAACCGTGCCCCGAAGGGAGACACCATGTTCCGCCTGTTCGCCCCCACCGTCGAGGTCAGCGCCCACTGCGACCTCCCCTGTGGCGTGTATGACCCCGCCCAGGCCCGCATCGAGGCCGAGTCGGTCAAGGCGATCTGCCAGAAGGTCGCGGACAACAAGGACCCCGACTTCCGCGTCCGCGCGACGCTCATCAAGGAGCAGCGCAGCCACCTGGTCAAGGAGCACCTGTGGGTGCTGTGGACCGACTACTTCAAGCCCCCGCACTTCGAGAAGTACCCGCAGCTGCACACGCTGTTCAACGAGGCCACCAAGCTCGCCGGCGCCACGGGCACCAAGGGTGAGTTCGACGTCGCCAAGGCCGACCAGCTGCTGGCCAAGATCGACGAGATCGACAAGATTTTCAAGGAGACCAAGCAGGCCTGAGGGCTCCGGCTGGAACTCAGCTCACGACGTACGGCGGCGGCCGGTGCACCTGACGGGTGCGCCGGCCGCCGTCGCGTCCTCAGCCGATGCGATAGGTCTGCCCCGCCCGTCCCATCTCCCGCGCCTCGTCGGACAGCTCGACGCCGGCGGCGAGCACGTCGGGCCACCGGTCGGGTTCGCTGGTCATGGCCCGGTAGACGTCGCAGACGCGCACGCCGTGGTCTGGTCGATCCGTCACGATGATCGCCGCGGCGGCTCGCAGCGGCCCCGGTTCCAGCACCGCGAGATAGGCGCCGCTCAATCCGCTCCGGTCGAAGGTCCGCAGCCAGCCCCGGGCGCCGATCCACGCGCGGAAGTTGCCGCACGGGATGCGCGGACCGCGGACGGCGAGGAGGGGCCCGTCGGGACCGATGCGCCAGCGCTCGCCGATGAGCGCGCCGCTGACGTCGAGCCCGGCGGTGGTGAGGTTCTCGCCGAAGGATCCGTTGGCGAGGTCGCGCCCGAGCAGGCCGGCGAAGTGGTCCAGTTCCTCGCGCGCGTAGGCGTAGACGGCCTGGTCGTCGCCGCCGTGGTGGCGCCGGGAGACGACGGTGTCGCCGACCAGCCCGCTGCCTAATCCGGTCCGTCGGTCGCCGGGCGCCCGCGCCCATACCTCACCGGCGGCGGGGCTCTTGACGATGCCGGTGCTGGCCGTGCGCGGTCCCTGACCCACGGTGGTCGGCGCGGTGGCCACGTTGACGGTGAGCACCCGCGGATCCCCGCGGTAGGAGACCGCCACGCGACCCACGCGAGACCCCGCGGGCGGCTCGGTCACGGCATCGGGGTCAGCGTGTCGTGGTCCTCGCGGTAAGTGCGGCCGGTGCGGGGGCACTGGTACATGTTGCCGCCCATGCTGACCAGCGGGAGCCCGGCCTCGCCCACCCAGCGGACGCGGCGCGCGGGGTTGCCGGCCACCAGCGCGTAGGCCGGCACGTCGTGGATGACCACGGAGCCGGCGGCGATGAGCGCCCAGGCGCCGATGTGCAGCGGGGCGACGCAGACGCACCGGGCCCCGACGGAGGCGCCGTCCGCGACGACGACGCCGACGTGGTCCCAGTCGTCCCCGGTCTTGAGGGTGCCGTCGGCGTTGATGGCGCGCGGGTAGTGGTCGTTCGTGAAGATCGCGGCGGGACCGACGAAGACGCCGTTGCCGAGCTTGGCGGGCTCGTAGACCAGGGCGTAGTTCTGGACCTTGCAGTTGTCGCCCATGACCACGCCGGTGCCGACGTACGCCCCCCGCCCGACGATGCAGTTCTCGCCGAGGACGGCGCCCTCACGGACCTGGGCGAGATGCCAGATGGAACTCCCGTCGCCGATCGTCGCGGTGTCGGCGACGTCTGCGCTGTCGATGATGCGGACGGCCATCGTGGTCTCCTTCGTGGGGAAGTCAGGCGCTGTCGGGGGGACGGGAGGTGCGGGCGGCGGCGGGGTCGGAGCCGGGATCGGCCAGCTCCAGCATGGCATCCGCGAGCTCCTCGTACGGCGTGCGCCGCCGCGTGACCTGCGCCGCTTCCGCCTGCAACCGGTCGCGGAGGGCATCGAACGCAGCAGGGTCGGCGGCCCAGTCGCGCAGCACCCGCGCCACCTCCTCCGCCACCGCATCATCGGCACCGCCGGCCACGACGGCGCCGGCGTCGGCGGCGCGCACCAGCTCCGCCGATCGGGGCAGATCGGTGGTGATGACCGGCAGTCCGCAGGCCAGGTATTCGTAGAGCTTGCTCGGGACGGCGTCGCGGAAGGCGGGCGTCGCGGTGAGCAGCAGCAACCCCGCCCACGCGCCCGCGCCCCAGCGCCAGGCCTCGGCGGGGGGCTGGCGACCGTGCAGCCGGACCCGCGCCGCGAGGCCGCTGTCTGCAGCAAGCACCGCCTCCAGGCGGGGCGCGTCACTAGGCGCGACGGGGCCGACCAGGTCAAGGTGCCAGCCGGGCGCCCGGCGTACGGCTTCGACCATCGCGAACAGGCCCCGCGACGCGCGCAGGTCACCGATGTAGAGCGCGCGCGGCGCGTCCGCGCGGGGACCGGGCGGCGGCAGCATCGAGGTGTCGGGCAGGTTGCGCACCACGAGTCGACGCGGCGCGGCGGCGGGCGGGACGTGCTCGTCGGCGACGACGACGAGGTCGGCGCCGCGGAAGACGCGCAGGCCCAGGCCGACCAGGAGACGCCCGAGCAGGCCCGGCACGCCGCCGAACCGGCGCGCCCAGCCGCGGTCGCCCAGCAGCGCCGCGTAGTCCTCGTGGACGTCGACGACCACCCGCCGGCCCCGAGCGCGGCCGATCAGGCAGGCGGTGAGGCCCGAGTCGGGGTCCAGCGCGAGGAGCACTCGCCCGCGGGCGAGCAGCGGCAGGCGCACCGCGAGCGCGGCCCGCGCCGCCATGCCCGGCCGGGCCCAGGTGCGGGCCGCAACGCCCGCGGGGGCGTCCGCGGCGTCGCCCAGGCCGAGCACCTCGACGGTGAGTCTGCGCGCGCGCAGGGCCGCCACCTCGCGGTGCAGCCGCGCGTCCGCGACGTTGTGGCCGCTCGTGAGCACGCTCACGTCCACGCGCGCGGTCAGTGGCCGCGCGTCGGCCCGGCTCATCGTGCGACCGTCCGGCGGCGCAGGGACCGCGGGCTGGTGAGGAAGCCGATCCCCCAGGACCAGTGCATCACCGCGAGAACCAGCGGCAGCGCGGCCCGTGTCCGGGGGGCTTCGTCCCGACCCACCGCGAGGCCGCCGGCGGTGACCCCGGCGGCGTACAGGGCCGGTACGGCGAGCGCGGCGCGGGCCCAGGGCAGGCGCCACCCGGCCACCCCGACCGCGGTGGCCGCCGTGGTGGCGATCACCATGGTCGGCGGGGCGAGGTAGCGCAGGTTGATCGTGGCGTGCCTGGCGGCAACGACCCGCCGCCACCGGCCGTACTCGAAGTACTGCCGCGCCAGGGCGGGTACGTCCGGCCTTGGCCGGTAGGTGACCCGCAGGTCCGGGGTGAACCACACCAGGCAGCCGGCCGCGCGCAGCCGGTGGTTGAGCTCCCAGTCCTGGGCCCGGGTGAAGTGGGGGTCGTATCCCCCGGCGGCGAGCAGGGTCTCGCGGCGGAACACCCCGAGGTAGACGGTGTCGGCGGGGCCGGCGCCGCCGCCGACGTGGAACCGGGCGCTGCCGACCCCGAGCCGGGACTTCATCGCGGCGGCCACCGCGCGCTCGAACGGGGTGATGCCTTGGGCGTCCATGATGCCGCCCACGTTGACGGCCCCCGTGGCGGCCAGCGCGGTGACCGCGGTGCGCAGGTACTCCTCACTGAGCTCGGCGTGCCCGTCGACGCGCACGATGACGTCGTGCCGGGCGGCGGCGAGGGCGGCGTTGAGCGCGTCGGGGGTACGGCCGCTGGGGTTGGCGACGACGCGGATCCGCGGGTCGGCCGCCGCGAGCCCGTCGGCGAGGCGTTGTGTCGCGTCTCGGGACGGTCCCACCGCCAGCACCACCTCGAGCGGGCCGGGGTAGGCCTGGGCGAGCACGCGCTCCACGGCGTCGGCGAGATGCCGCTCCTCGTTGAGGATCGGCATCACCACGCTGATGCTCGGCCAGGACGGGGCCGGACCGCTCGTCGGGTCGCTCATGGCACCTGGCAGATCGCGGACTCGTCGGCGGGCGTCGCCGGCGCGCTCGGCTCGCCGCGGCTGGAGTCCTGCGCGCCTCCCCCGGCCCGTCCCTGGCCGCCGTCGTCTCCGTCCGAGGGGTCGGCGGCGGCGCTGGTGGTGCTGCGGTTCGCGCCGGGCTGCGGGGTCGGAGCGCGCCCGGTCGTGGGTGCGCTCGGCGCCCCCGCCGGGGTAGCGATCGTTCGGGCCACGGTGTCGCGGATCACGGCAGGATCGTAATCCCAGGGGTTGATGAGGGGTGGCGTGAAGTTCACGCTGCGCATGGGCTGGGAGCGCGACTTCACGACGAGCTCGGCCAGGCCGCCCAGGTCGCTCTGCGGCACGTCGGTGTGGATGGTGTCCTGCCCGGCGGCCGCCAGCTCGCGGAACTTGAGGATGACTGTCTGCGGGTCCACCTGCTTGGTCACGGCGTGCAGCACGCATTTCTGCCGGGCCATCCGCTCGTAGTTCGTCGACCCCTCCCGAGACCGCGCGTACCAGAGGGCGTTCTCCCCGTTGAGGTGAAGCCGGCCCGGCTCGATGTAGTAGTGGATCGGGGAGCTGCCGCCGCCGACCGGCACCCGGGTATGCGTGATGAGATCGATGCCGCCGACCGCGTCGATCATGGTCTGGAAGCCGGCCAGGTCGACGAGCGCGGTGTACTGGATGTCCAGCCCCGACAGCGCCTCGACCGCCTCTTTGGTCGCCAGGGCACCCGGGTCCCGGGTGTCCGGCGGGAACTGGTCCTTGTGCTCGGTGGCCCACATGTACAGGCCGTTGAGCAGGCATTCGTCGCCGCAGTTCCAGCCCTGCGGCATGAGGCGGGCCATGGTCGAGCCGGGGCGGAAGTTGATGTTCTCGGTGTCGCGGGCGAAGCCGAACGTGACCGTGCTGCCGGTGTCGGCATCGATGCTGGCCAGCATGATCGTGTCGGGCCGCGTGCCGAGCCGGTCGGCACCGGAGTCGCCGCCGAGCAAGAGGATGTTGTAGCGGCCGTGCGACGGCGGCTGGCTCACCCCGGCACCGAACACCGAGCGCAGCACGCTCCCGCCGGCGTACAGGGAATTCGCGGCCCAGCCGAGCGGTCCGGCGGTGAGCGCCATCCCCAGCACGGTGAGCAGCAGGACGCCCCGCCGGGTGCGGACCGGCAGGGACTTCAGCCGGGCCAGGCGGGCCGTATCGACGAACGCCACGAGCCACACCACCGCGAGGAGCACGCACAGCGCGGCGAGCCCCCACAGCACCCACGTCCGGGTCGCGAACCCCAGCAACCAGTTGCGCTTGACCAGTCCCAGGACGACGGCCGTCACGACGACGGCCACGCCCGCGAACCACACCCGCAGCCCGAACCGGCCCAGCGGCTTGTTCCCCGCGACGACCTGCGCGGACCCGGGCATCAGGTAGGTCAGGCCCACGAGGGTCAAGGCGCGCCGCCGCCGCAGCCGCGGGCTCAGCGCCTCCGGGTCGGCCAGGATGCGCCGCCCGCGCTGCCGAGGGCTGCCGTCGCGGTCGCGGTCGACATCGCCATCGCGACCGCGCTCGTTGCCCTGGAGATAGGGGTCGCGGGCAGGGGGCATCCCGGGTTGCCGAGTCATGATGTCCCCAGTATCAAGGTCATTGCTGGCCAAACCCTGGAGATGGCGGGGCGATTCGCCCACTGCGGCGTGACCGTCGACACGCCTCGACCGCCACGGCTGCCACTCCACCGCGACGCACGCCGTACGCCGCGCGACCCGACGTACGGCGTAGCTGACAGGCCGACGGCCTCGTCAGCGCGTCACTTCAACAGCTGGCGCGCCATCACGATGCGCTGGATCTGGTTGGTGCCCTCGTAGATCTGGGTGATCTTCGCGTCGCGCATCATGCGCTCGACCGGGTGGTCCTCCACGAAGCCCGCGCCACCCAGAAGCTGTACGGCGTCCACGGTGACCTTCATCGCCACGTCGGCGGCGAAGCACTTGGCCGCCGCGCCGAAGAACGGCAGGTCGGGGTCGTTGCGCTCGGACTTGGCCGCTGCGACGTACACCATCTGCCGCGCCGCCTCCAGCTCCATCGCCATGTCGGCGAGCATGAACTGCAGCCCCTGGAACTCCGCGATGGCCTTGCCGAACTGCTTGCGCTCCTTGACATACCCCAGGGCGTAGTCGAGCGCGCCCTGGGCGATGCCGACGGCCTGGGCACCGATGGTCACGCGGGTGTGGTCGAGCGTGCGCAGGGCGATCTTGAGGCCCTCACCCTCGCCGCCGATCATGCGGTCGCCGGGGATGCGGCAGTTGTCGAAGTGCAGCTCCCGGGTCGGCGAACCCTTGATGCCGAGCTTGCGCTCCTTGGCCCCGAAGCCGAAACCGGGGTCGGACTTCTCGACGACGAACGCGGACACGTTCGCGCCGCGGCGGCCGTCGGGGTCGGTGACGGCGAGCACCGTGTAGAACTCCGACTCCCCCGCATTGGTGATCCAGCTCTTCTGGCCGTTGAGGATCCAGTCGTCGCCGTCCCGCCGAGCGCGGCACTTCATGCCGGCGGTGTCCGAGCCGGCCTCCCGCTCGGACAGGCCGTAGCTGAACATGGCCTCGCCGCGCGCCATCGGCGGCAGGTACTTGCGCTTGATGTCCTCGTTCGCCGCGAGGATTACCGGCATCGAGCCCAGCTTGTTCACCGCCGGGATCAGCGAGGACGAGGCGCAGCAGCGCGCCACCTCCTCGATGACGATGCACGTCGCGAGGGCGTCCGCACCGACCCCGCCGTACTCCTCCGGCACGTGCGGCGCATGGAAGTCGGCGCGGCGCAGCGCATCGTACGCGTGCTGCGGGAAGGTGGCGGTCTTGTCCACCTCGGTGGCGTACGGCGCGATCTGCTCCTCGGCGATCTCGCGGATCGCGTGGCGCAGCTCCTCGTGGTCCTCGGAGGTCTTGAACAGGTCGAAGTCAGGGTTTCCAGCCATAACCGCATCCTCCCCCCGCGGCGGCCCCCGCGGGGAGCCCGCAAGTAGCTTGATGTCGAGAGTGTGACCAACGTGACCTCTCGACCACCCCGGGGCGGGCGCAGGGCCCGGCCGCGCCATACTGGCGGCCATGTACGTCCCCGGACACTTCGCCCTCGCCACGCCCGACTGCCTCGCCATCCTGCGTCAGCTGGGGGCGGCGGACCTGGTCACCGTGCACGAGGACGGCCCGGACGCGACGTACCTGCCGTTGGCGTACGTCGGGAGCGAGGAGAGGCTGCCCGGCGGCGGGCAGCCCGGCCCCCTCGGGTCGCTCGTCGGACATGTCGCCCGCAACAACCCGCAGGCCACCCGCACCCCCATCGCGCTGGCGCTGGTGATCGCGCACGCGGGGGATCACTACGTCTCGCCGATGGATCTGCCGAGCCGCGCCGAGCACGGCAAGATCGTGCCGACCTGGGACTACGTCACCGTGCACGCGTACGGCGAGCTGGTCCGCCACGACGATCCCGAGTGGATCCTGGCCAGCATGCGCGACCTCACCCAGCGGCACGAGGAGCAGTGGGCGGGCAACGAGGCGCCGACGTGGTCGGTCGACGACCCGCCGGCGGAGTTCGTGGAGCGCATGGTGCGCGCCGTGATCGGGCTGGAGCTGCGCGTCACGCGGGTCGTCGGCAAGGCCAAGATGAGCCAGAACAAGGCCCCGACCGACGTCGAGGGCCAGATCGCGGCGCTGGAGGCACGGGGCATGGCCGAGCTCGCCGCGTTCAAACGGGAGATCTCGCTGCCGGCGGCGCTCCGCCGCCGCGAACTCCTCGCCGACGTCGGCCGCCGCCACCGCGAACGCCAGGGCTGAACTCGGCGGGCGCCACGCGGCGCCACGGCGAAGTCAGCGGCGACGCAGCCAGGCTCAGTCCGTGGCCACCGCGATGTCGACGAGGATCTCGTCGGCCAGCCGCTCCAGGTCGGCGCGCACCGCGTCCAGGTCCGCGCCGGCCGGCAGGGGCGCGCGCAGCCGGGCCTCGAACAGCCGGCCCCCGGCCATCGGCGCCTCCCGGGTGGCCGTCGCCAGCTCGGCGATGCTCAGGCCGTGCTGCGCGAACACCCCCGAGATCTCGCGCACGATGCCCGGCCGATCGTTGCCGATCAGCTCCAAGGACACCGTGGACCCGCCCTCCTCCGACGCACCGGCGGCCCCCGACGTACCGGTGCGAACCGGGCCGCCGCCGGCCCGACCCTCCTGGCCGGCGTGCACGGCGATCTCGAGCATCCCCGCGAGCGGCCGCAGGGCGGCCGTGAGCTCCTCGGCGCGCTCGTCGGCCACGGTGACCACGACGATCCCGGCGAACTTGCCCGCCAGCTCCGCGAGGTGGCTGCCCTCCCAGTTGCCGCCCCCGTCCGAGACGACCTTGGCGAGGGCGTTGACGAGGCCGGTCTGGTCGTCGCCGATGACCGTGAGCACGAGGGTCGCCATAGCAGTCACCGCCCGCCGAACAGGTGGTGCCGGCCGTGGTGCCCGATCCCGCCGTCGTGCTGACCGCGCTCGTGGGCGGCGCCCGGATGGGTCCCTGCGCCGTGCAGCTCGGGGATCACGGCCCGCTCGAACAGCTCCAGGCCGCTGACGTCGTACGCGGCCTCGGCGAAGTAACAGATCGCGTACGTCATGCCCTGCGCCCGCAGCCCGTGCAGCGTCTCGATGATCTGCTCCACGGTCCCGACCAGCGGTTGCCGCATCAGGCTGTCGGTGCTCTCCAGGGCCTTGGCCTCGGGGACGCCGGCCGACAGCAGGTGCTCGCGGTACCAGTCGAGCCGCGCCCGCACCTCCGCCTCGTCCCGCCCGATGACGACGTTGTAGTTGGCGCTGCGCACGATCTCGTCGTAGTCGCGGCCCACGACCCGACAGTGTTCGGCGAGGATCTCGCTCTTGTGCCCGAACGCCTCGGGGGTGCCGTCGAAGTTGGTGTAGTCGGCGTACTCCGCCGCCAGCCGCAGCGTCTTCTTCTCCCCGCCACCCGCGATCCACATCGGGATCCCGTTGCGCGGCGAGCCGGCCACGGACGTGCCCTGCAGCGGCCGCGGGTGCACCAGCGCGCCGTCGACCTGGTAGTACCTGCCGTCGAGGGTCGCCGAGCCCGTGGTCCAGGCCTGCCGGAAGATCTCGACCCCCTCACGCAGCGCCCCGAGCCGATCGGCGATCCCCGGGAAGCCGTAGCCGTAAGCGCGCCACTCGTGCTCGTACCAGCCCGCCCCGATGCCCATCTCCAGCCGTCCCTCGGAGATGACGTCGACGGTGGCGGCGACCTTCGCAAGGTACGCCGGGGGCCGGTACGCCATGCACGTGCACATCTGCCCCAGCCGCACCCGCCCGGTGACCGCGGCCAGCGCGCTCATCAGCGACCACGCCTCGTGGGTGGCCTCCTCGCTCGGCACCGGCACGGTGTGGAAGTGGTCGTAGACCCACACGCTGGTCCAGTCGTCGCTGGAGTCGGCGCGCCGGGCCAGGCCGGCCATCACGCCCCAGTGCTGGAGCGGGTCGATGCCCACCAGATCCATCCGCCAACCCTGCGGAATGAACAGTCCGAACCGCATCCTGGCCTCCTGGGCTCGCTCAGCGTCGCTCCGTCGTTCTCGTCCCTCTCGTCGCTCGCGACGCGCGGACGGCGACGGGATGCAGCGGTACGTCGAACGCGCCGCCGTACCAGCGACCTTACCCGGCCGAACCCGGCGCCGGACCGCCGTCTGAGTCGGCCCAGAACCGGCCCGGGACCGGACGAGAACCGACCCGGGACCGGTTGGGGACTGGCCTGGGACAGGCCAGCGACCAGCCTCGGACGGCGACGAATCGCCGTGTGGCTGTTCGATGCTCGGCCGATCCCATGCGATCCTGCGAGTATGTCGGAAGAATTCCGGGCGGCGACCGCCCAGGAGCTGGCGCTCCTGGAGTACCTGGTGCGCGCGCCGGGCGTGCCCACCGAGGCGCTCCTGCCGCAACTCACGGGCCTGCAGGCGCGGCCGGACTGCGCGTGCGGCTGCCCGACGGTGGCGCTGCGCCCTGCGGACGACGTTCAGGCCGCCGACGCGGCCAGCCTGGAGATCACGGCGGGCTGCCCGGGCGGCATCATCGTGCTGTTCGTCCGCGCGGGCCGTGTGGCCAGCCTGGAGCTGACCTGCCTCGACGCGGTGATGACCGAGTGGCCGGCGCTCGGCGTGGTCACGCCCCCCAGCGCCACCTGACGGCTCGCGCGCCGACGCTGCCCCTGCCCCTGCCCGCCTCGCGGGCACATCGTCGACCTCCCCGGCCCCCGCCGCTGCGCCGGGATGCTAGAGAGTTCTCGACGATCGATGCTGGCTGGGAGGACCGCCGATGAAGCCGCTGCCCGTTCCACCCCTCGAGCAGACCCTGGAGGCCTACCTACGCACGGTCGCCGTCCTTCAGGACGAGCCCGAGCGGGCGCTCACCCGCGCGGCGGTGGCCGAGTTCCGCGATGGCGCCGGACCCGCGTGCCAGGCCGAGCTGGAGCGGTACGCCGCGCAGGAGCACCGGGCGGGCACGAGCTGGCTGTGGGACGCCTGGCTGGTCGGGTACCACTCCACCCGCGGCCCGCTGCCGCTGGTCAGCAACGTCGCCTTCCAGATCGCGATGGCCGCGGGCTCGCCGGGGGTGCGCCGGGCGGCCCGGATCGTGCGCGCGTTCGCCGCGGCGTACCTGCGGGAGCTGCGCGGCGAGGCGCCCGCCGAGACGAGCCTGCGCGGGGATCCGCTGGATCGCCAGCAGTGGTTGCCGGTGCGCGGCGGCATCCGGGATCCCCGGCCGGGCGCGGACGCCTTCCTGGCCGGGTCCGCGGATCCGGCCAGCCGCGAGGTCGTCGTTCTGTGTGGAGGAAGGGCCTACGCGGTTCCGGTGAGCGACGCCGCCGGGCACCCGGTCCCGGTCGCCGCCGTGGAGAACGCCCTGGCCGGGATCCGCGCGGGCGACGCCGAGCCCGCGCCGGAAGCCCGCGTGCCCTTCGGGGCGCCCGGCTACCTGGACGCGGAGGGCGCGGCCCGGCTCCTGGAAGACCTGACCCGCCGGCCGGGCAACGCCGCGACCTACGCGCGGCTGGCCGCGGCGCTCTTCGTCGTCACCCTCGTCCCCGACGCCGCGGCGGTGGCCGCGCACCTGGAGACCGCGACGTACGCCGTGGGCCGGGCCTGGCCGTTCAAGCCCCTCACCCTGCAGGTCGGCCTGGCCGACGAGTTCACCGGCATCCACCTCGAACACAGCATGCTGGACGGGGCCACCGTGGGCGCGCTCATCGCGCGTGCGCAGGTCGAGCTGGCGGGCGACGAGGCCGAAGACCGGGGCGCCGGCACCGGTCCCGTCGAGGGCGTCGACAGCCCGGAAGCGCTCGCGTGGGAGCTGACGCCGGCGGAGGAAGCGGGCCTGGTGCAGGCGCTCACGACGTACGACGAGCAGGCCCGCCGCCTGCGATTCCGCATCGTCCCCACGACCCTCGGCCCGGTGCCCGCGGTGCCGTTCCGGCTCAGCCACGACGCGGGCTGCCAGCTGGTGCTGGCGTACGCGCAGCTGCGCGCCTACGGGCGGCTGCGCAGCACGTACGAGTCCGTGGACATGCGCGAATTCCAGGGGGGCCGCACCGAGTGCCTGCGGCCGAACACCCCGGCGATGGCCGACTGCGCGCGGGCGATGGTGGCGGGTACGGCGACGCCCGAGCACCTGGCCGCCGCCCTCGCGGCCCACCGGGACCAGGTCAAACGCTGCAAGGCCGGGCAGGGCATCGACCGGCACCTGCTGGGGCTGGACCTGATGGCGCGACGGCTCGGCCTGGAGAACCCGCTGGTGGCGGACCCCGGCTATCGGCTGCTCACCACGGACTTCTTGTCGACGACGTCGCTCGGCGACCAGGCGACGATCATCCGCGCCGCGTTCCACCCGACCAGCGCCGGCGGGATCGGGGTCTACTACGTGCCCCTGCCGACCGCCGACGGGCAGGTCTACGAGTTCTGCCTCAACTGGGACGAGCGCGACCGTCCGGACATCGACGCCTTCGAGGCCGCCCTGCGCGAGGGCACCACCGCGCTGGCGGATCTCCTGCAACGCGCCGCGCAGCAGGGCTCCTCCTGAGTCCGTGCGAGCAGGTCTGCCCCCTGGTCGCCCATGGCGCGACTGCCGCCCCATTTCCCTTACTGGCGCCCGTCTTCAAGGGGGGCGCCAGTGGGGGAAATAGGGCGCCAGTGCGGGCGTCGGTGGCGCCAGTGCAGGAGGTCGGCGGCGCCGACACCACCTCAGCCGGCCGAAACCAGCCGAGGGGTGTGGGCGACGAGGTCGCGCGTGTAGTCCTGTTCGGGGTGGTCGAGCACGCGCGCCGTGAGGCCGGACTCCACGAGGTGGCCTTGCCGCAGCACCAGTACCCGGTCCGCGATGGTTCGGGTCAGCGCGAGGTTGTGGGTGACGAAGAGCAGCGAGATCCCGCGCTCGTTCTTGATCCGGGTCAGCAGGCCGGTGATCGCCCCCTGGATCGAGACGTCCAGCGCCGAGGTGATCTCGTCGCAGACGAGGATGTCCGGCTCGGCCGCCAGCGCCCGGGCGATGGCGACGCGCTGCCGCTCCCCACCGGAGAGCCGGTTGGCGCGCAGCCGCAGCACCCCCTCGCCGAGCTGCACGGACTCCAGCAGCTCCGCGGCCCGGTCGCGCGCCGCGCGGCCCCGGGCCAGGCCGAACAGCTCGAGCGGCCGGGTGAGGATCTGCTCGACCGTACGTCGTGGGTTCAGCGAGGCGTAGGGATTCTGGAACACGTACTGGATCCGTCGCCGCTGCTCCCCGGTGCGCTGCCGCGCCGAACGGGCCAGCTCCGCCCCGTCCAACCGGACGGTCCCGGACCACTGGTGGTGCAGGCCGCCGACACTGCGCGAGATCGTCGTCTTGCCCGAACCGGACTCCCCCACCAGCGCCACGACCTCCCGGCGGGCCAGGTCGAAGTCCACGTCGAACACGACCTGCCTCCCGGCGTACGCGACGTTCAGCCCCGCCACGGACAGCAGCACCTCCCGCGTCGCCGCGGGGTCGGTGTCGGCCATGACCCGCCCGGCGGGATCCCACGGCGCGAGCTGCCCCACCCGCAGGCAGAGCGCGCGGTGGCCCGGGCCGACCTCGACCGCCGGCGGGTCCTTCGCGGCGCACCCGGCGACGGCCTCGGGGCACCGGTCGTGGAACCGGCACCCCGTGGGCCGGTGCCCGGGGCTCGGGGCCCGGCCGGGGATGCCGGAGAGGTGGTAGGGCCGGTCCAGATGCGGGATCGCCCGGAGCAACGCCCGCGTGTAGGGGTGCGTCGGATCGGCGAACACCCGCTCGGTCGGGCCCTCCTCGATGATTCGGCCGGCGTACATGACCGCCACCCGGTCCGCGATCGTCGCGACCACCGCGAGGTCGTGGGTGACGTAGAGGGCGGCCACCTCGAACTCGTCGCACAGCTCGGCCAACGTCGCCAGCACCGTCGCCTGGGTCGTGACGTCCAGCCCGGTGGTCGGCTCGTCCAGCACGAGCACCTCCGGCCGCGGCAGAAACGCCATCGCGATCGCCACCCGCTGCACCTGCCCCCCGGAGAGCTGGTGCGGGAACCGGCGCAGGAACTCGTCGTCGGCGGGCAGGCCCACCTGGGGCAGGATCTCGCGGACCCGTTGGTCCCGATCCGCCTCGGTGCCGACGTCGTGCAGGTCCAGCGGCTCGCGCAGCTGCTCGCCGATCCGGATCGCCGGGTTGAGCGCGGAACTGGGATCCTGCGGGATGTAGCCCACGACCACCCCGCGGATCGCGCGCACCTCGGCGGGCCGCAGCGATCGTACGTCGTGGCCGGCGACAACCACCTCGCCGCCGGTGATCGCGGCACCGGTCCGGGCGTACCCCAGCAGCGCCGTGCCCGTCGTCGTCTTCCCCGATCCCGACTCGCCAACCAGGCCGACGATCTCGCCAGGCGCGAGCCGCAGGTCGACCTCGTCGACGACGTCGATGCCCTCGACGGCGGCAGCACGCGAGCCGACCAGCGCGACGCGCAGACCCCGGACGGTGCAGATCGGCTCGCTCATGAGTCCCCCTTCGCGGCGCGCGCCCCGACCGCCTCGGCGAGCAGGTTGGTGCCGATCGTGAACAGGGCGAGCACGAGCACCGGGGCGAGCACCCCCCACGGTTGGACCAGCAAGCCCAGCCGGTTCTCGTTGGTCATCTGGCCCCAGTCCGCCGCGCCGGGGTTCGTGGCGAAGCCCAGGAAGCTGATGCCGGCGATGAGGCCGATGGCGTACGTCAGCCGCAGCCCCGCCTCGGCCAGCAGCGGCACCGTGAGGTTGGGACCCAGCTCGGTCAGGACGATGCGCCAGCGTCGTTCGCCCACCGCCTCGGCCGCCTGGACGAAGTCCTGGTCGACGTACGGCAGCGCCACCCCGCGGGCCACCCGCGCCACCCGCGGCGCGTAGGCGAGCGCCACGAACGCCACGATCACCCACGGACCCGGGTCCTTCACCGCCGCGAGGACCAGCAGCGCGACAAGGATCTGCGGGAAGGCCAGCAGCACGTCGTTGGCGCGCATGAGGATCTCGTCGGTCCAGCCGCCGAGGTAGGCCGCCAGCACGCCGTACGTCACGCCCACCACCATGCTCAAGGCCGTGGCGAGCAGCGCGGTGAGCAGGATGGCGCGGCCGCCGTGCAGCAGCCGGCTCAGCACGTCCTGGCCCAGGTAGTCGGTCCCGAAGAGGGAGCCGTCGCCGGTGAAGGGCCGCCCGACGATGTCGTACTCGCCGTACGGCGCGACGTACGGCCCGAGGACCGCGAGGGCCACGACGACCAGCGTGAGCAGCGCCCCGATGACGATCCGCGGGTCGCGCACTGCGCCGCGCACCGCGCCGCTCACCCGGCCCCCCACCCGACCCGGCCCGCCCGGGGACCGCAGCGCCGCCGTCATGCCGCCATCTCCGTCCGCGCGCGCGGGGTGAGCAGGATCGAGGCGGCGTCGGCGAGGAGGTTCACCAGGACGTACGCCGCCGCGATGAGCATGCACAGCGCCTGCACCATCGGGAAGTCGGAGTTGCGCACCGAGTCGACCAGGGCGGCCCCGATGCCCGGGAAGTTGAACAGGTACTCGATCAGCACCACCCCGCCGAGCAGCCACGCGAGCTGCAGCGCGGTCACCTGGATCGTGGGGACGAGGGTGTTGGGTACGGCGTGCCGCAGCAGCACCTCCCGCTCGGGCACCCCCTTGAGCCGGGCCAGCTCGACGTAGTCCGAGTCGAGCACCTCGAGGAGGTTGGCGCGGAGGATCCGGGTCAGATAAGGCACCACGGCAATGACCAGCGTCGCGACCGGCAGGATCAGCGAGGTCGGCCGGTCCCAGATCATGGCCCCGGGCGGCAGCACGGTCACCGCCGGGAGCACGTGCAGCACGCTCGTCGACAGCAGCGCGACGAGGAGGATGCCGGTCACGAACTCGGGCACCCCGGCCAGCGCGAGCGTGATCCCCGAGATGACGTGATCGACCGCGCCCCCGCGGCGGGCCCCGGCCAGCAGGGCCAGGCCCACGGCCAGCGGAACCATGACGAGCGTCGTGATCAGCACCAGGACGACGCTGTTGGCGATCTGGTCGCCGAGAAGGTCCCGCACGGGCAGCCCGTTGGCCACCGACGTGCCGGGGTCGCCGCTGAGCAGGCCGCGCAGCCACAGGACGTACCGCTGCGGGAGGGACTCATCCAGGTGCAGCGCGTCCCGGATCTGGGCCACCCGCTCCGGACTCACGGCGTAGTCCTTGCCGAGGATGGCCCGGACCGGGTCGCCGACCGCGGAGGTCGCGACGAAGACGAGGACGGAGACCAGGCCGAGCGTCACGAGCGCCATGAGCAGCCGCCGGACCAGCCAGCGGGCCCACCCGCGCGCGGCGGTTCGCTGCCGCAGGGCCGCCCGCCCGGCCGCGCGCGGCGAGCGCTGGGTCGCGGCGCTCATGACCGGTCCAGGGTGACGAGGTTGAACCGGTACGCCGAGCAGGGCTGCTCCCGAGCCGGGACCAGGCCGTGGACCTGATCGGTGTAGCCGTCGACCTGATTCGCGAAGGCCCAGATGAGGTAGCCGCCCCGCTCGTACTCGATCCGCTGCGCGTCCTGCAGCAGCACCCTACGGCGAGCCGGGTCGAGGCTGCGCCGGGCCGCGGCGATGAGGTCGGCGAAGTCCGGGTCGGTGAAGTGGGTCTCGTTGTACGGCGAGGTCTTGAGCGCGCACGCGATCGCCTGGGGCAGGTAGAGCCGGGTCGACCAGAAGTCCTGGGCGAAGTCCCAGGAGAGGTATTGGTCGCCGTAGAACACGTTCGGGTCAGCCTTGGTGAGGCGCACCTGCACCCCGGCCTTCGCTGCGTGCTGGACGAAGAGGTTGGCCGACTCGACGCCACCGGCGCCGACCGCGGTGGAGGTGACGAGCTCGATCTGCAGATCGGAGCGTCCGGCCTGACGCAGCAACGCCTTGGCCTGGTCGATGTCCTGCTCCCGCTGCGGCAGCTGCGCGCCGAGGTAGTCGGGATCGAACGGCCCGTAGAGGTCGTTGGCAAGCCGGCCGTAGCCGGACAGGGCCTGGTCGATCATCTGCCTGCGGTCGGCGATGAGCCGGATCGCCTGACGGACCCGTACGTCGGAGAACGGCGCCCGGTCGACCCGCATCGTGAACGGCACCCAGCCCCCGGTCTCGGAGATCAGCGCGTGGGCACCCTGGCGCTCGACCCCCTCGGCGAGATAGCCGGGCAGGTTGTCGATCGTGTGGACCTGCCCCGCGAGGAGCGCATTGACCTTGGCTGTGTCGTCGGCGAAGTCGAGGATGAGCAGCGCGTCCACTGAGGCCTTGCGGTCCCAGTAGTCGTCGTGCCGCCGGAAGAGGCTGCGCCGCCCCGGCACGAACGTCATCGCCTTGAACGGCCCGGTGCCGATGGGTCGCGCCGGGTTGAAGTCGCGCGGGACGATGCCGAGGGAGTACGCCGCGAGGACCTTGTCCAGCATCCCGTGCGGCTCCTTGAGCACGATCCGGTAGGTGTGCTCGTCCAGCGCGCGACAGGCCGGCAGGTCGATCAGCGGCGCCACGTCGGTGAGCAGCGACGCGGGCTTCTTGGGGTTCGCCATCCTCTCGATGCTGGCCTTGACGTCGAGCGCCTGCAGGGGCCGGCCGTCGTGGAAGGTGACGCCGCGCCGCAGCCGGAAGGTCCACTGGGTGCCGTCGGCGTTGGGCTCGGCCGACTCGGCCAGCGCGGGTTCCACCTCGTAGTCGGTGGTGTACCGCAGCAGCGGCTCGTAGAGGTTCCGCACCCGGGCGATGTCCGGCATGGTGACCGGGAAGTGCGGGTCCAGGGTGTCCTTCAGCCCGCCGCCGGTGGCGCCGTGGACCAGTTGGGTGTTGATCCCGTCGGACGCCGACGACGGGGACGAGCAGGAGGTCAGCCCCGGCAGCGCGGCCGCCGTGGCGGCCAGCCCGCCCCAGCGCAGCACCTGTCTTCGGCTCACGCCCGGCGCCGTTGGACCCGTGATCTGCGGCATCGCCTCAACCTTCCCCCGTGATTCGGACAGGGTAGGTCACTGCCGGTGGCGGGGCGGCCCCCACACCGGACGCAATCTGGACATTTGCCCAACTCATCCGTCGGCGGTCGCAAAGCGCAGCCGAACGAACCGGCCCGCGCCCGCGCCGCCCGCCCGGTGGCGGCGGCCCGACTCAGCCGCGGCGTTCGCGCAGCGCCGCCCCCTTGGCGTGCGCCTGGTCGCGCAGCTCGGCCTGGAAGGCGACCATCCGGTCGCGCAGGGCCGCGTCGGCACTCGACGTACCGGATCCGAGGATCCGCGCCGCCAGCAGCCCCGCGTTGCGGGCCCCTCCGATCGAGACCGTCGCCACCGGCACCCCCGCCGGCATCTGCACGATCGAGAGCAGGGAATCCATGCCGTCGAGGTACTTCAGCGGAACCGGCACCCCGATCACCGGCAGCGGGGTGACCGCCGCCAGCATCCCGGGCAGGTGCGCGGCCCCGCCGGCGCCCGCGATGATCACCCGCAGCCCCCGCTGCGCGGCCGACCGGCCGTAGTCGATCATCTCCGTCGGCATCCGGTGCGCCGACACGACGTCCGCCTCGTAGCCGACCCCCAACTCGTCGAGGGCCTGCGCGGCCTCCTGCAGAACCGGCCAGTCGCTGTCGCTGCCCATCACGATCCCGACGACCACCTCGGCGCCCTCGGGCGCGCTCGCCTGCGTCATGGCATCCTCACTCCTCGATCACTCCCGCCAGGTAGTCGGTGGCGTGCCGGGCGCGCCCCCGCAGCTCGTCCAGCTCCGCACCGCACACGGTCACGTGGCCGATCTTGCGACCCGCCCGGACCTCCTTGCCGTACAGGTGCATTCGCAGCCCGGGGTCGCGGGCGAGGAGGTGCCGGTACGTCGAGTACAGCTCCTCGTAGCCCTCGCCCCCCAGCACGTTGCCCATCACGGTCCACGGCGCGCGGGCGCGCGGATCCCCGAGCGGCAGGTCCAGCACCGCCCGCAGGTGCTGCTCGAACTGGCTGGTCACGGCCCCGTCGATGGTCCAGTGGCCGCTGTTGTGCGGGCGCATGGCGAGCTCGTTGACGACGTACGTCGGGTGGGCGTCCCCCCCGAGCGCCGGATCGGCCGGGATCTCGAACAGCTCGACCGCCAGGACCCCGGTCACCCCGAGCGCCCCCGCGATCCGCAAGGCCGCCTCGGTGAGGCGCGCGGCGTCGGCCTCCGCGAGATCTGGGGCGGGCGCCAACACCTCGGTGCAGATGCCGTCGGTCTGCACGGTCTCGACGATCGGCCAGGCCGCGGCCTGCCCCGAGGGGCTGCGCGCCACCAGCGCGGCCAGCTCGCGGGCGAAGGGGACCTTCTCCTCGGCGAGGATGCCGTCGGCGAAGGCGGGCCGCGCGAAGGCGCCCCCCGCCTCCTGGCGGCGGGCCAGCTCGGCCTCGTCGCGGCGGACCAGCTCGCACCAGTCGCGCGCGTCGTCGGGCTGGTCGGCGACCAGCACGCCCTTCCCGTCGTACCCGCCCCGCGGCGCCTTGAGCACCACCGGCCAGCCGACCTCGGCGGCGAACGCGTCCAGTTCCTCCAGCGTCCGCACCTGCCGCCACCGCGGGCAGCCGATGCCCAGCTCCCCCATCGCCCGGCGCATCGCCAGCTTGTCCTGGGCGTAGACCAGCGCCTCCGGCGACGGCTGCAGATTGATCCCGTCGGCGGCCAGCGCGGCGAGGACGGCCTGGGGCACGTGCTCGTGGTCGAACGTCACGACGTCGCACTCGGCCGCGAACGCACGGACGGCGGCCAGGTCGTCGTGGGCGCCGACGGGCGCGGACGGTACGACGAGCGCGGCGGAGGCCGACGCGGATTCGGCGAGGACCGACAGCTGCACGCAGAGCCCGACGGCCGGCGGCTGGCACATCCGGGCGAGCTGCCCGCCGCCGATGATGCCGACGAGGGGAAATCCTCCGGGGGCGCGCAGCACACTCACGGGGGCCAGGCTATCCGGCCCGGGCGACGCTCCAGGCGGACGACCACGGCGCTCAGCCGAACAGGGCGGGCCCGTCCAGCGTGGGCTCGGCGGCCGACAGGAACAGCGCGAACACCACGGGATAGCCCTGGACCAGTTCGAGGCGTCCGCCGTGGCTTTCAGCGAGGTCGCGGGCGAGGCCCAGGCCGAGGCCGGTGCTCTTCGTCGAGACGCTGCGCTCGAAGATGTGCGGCGCCAGCTCGGGCGAGACCCCCGGCCCCTGATCGGAGACCTCGACGACCACTGACGGCCCCGAGCGACGCGCGTCGATGCGCACGAGCCCCTTGCCGTGGACCAGGGAGTTCTCGATCAGCGTGGACAGGATCTGGGCCAACGCCACCGGCGTCGTGATGAGCCGCAGCCCCCGCTCGCCGCTGACCCGCACCGTCCGCTGGGCGGCCTCGAACGCGGGCATCCACTCCCGCTGCAGCTGGGCCAGGACCGCGTCAAGCGAGGTCGGGGCGGCGGTGGCCGTCGGCGCATGGGTGCGGGAGCGCGCGAGGAGCGCGTCGACCGTGGCGTTGAGGCGCTCCACCTGATCGATCGCGATGTTGGCCTCCTCGTGCGCCACCTCCAGCTCCTCGGTGAGCGAGATCTCCTCCAGCCGCATCAGCAGGGCGGTGAGCGGGGTCCGCAGCTGATGGGAGGCGTCCGAGGCGAAGTCCCGCTCCGAGCTCAGCGAGGCGAGCAGCTGTTGGGCGCTGTTGGAGAGCACGTCCGAGACGCGATCGATCTCGGCGATGCCGGAGCGGATGCGCTCATAGCGGGCGTCGCCCGCGCCGAGACGCTCGGCCTGCTCGGTGAGCCGCTGCATCGGCTCGACGAAGCGCTCCGCCTGCCGGACGCTGACCCACAGGCCGACGGCGAAGGCGACGATCGCCATCCCGAGCGCGATCGCCAGGGCCCACCAGGGGCTGTACGCCGGGGCACTGCAGTCGCAGGATGCGTCGATGGCCAGGTGCCGGTTGATGATCAGGCCCGCGAGCACGGCGAGCGGGACGAAGAAGACGATCAACCCGACCGAACTCGCCAGGGCGGTCGAGCGCATCAGCAGGCGCCGCACGGCTCAGCTCGGTCCCTCGGGCCGCTCGAAGCGGAACCCCACGCCGCGCACGGTGGTGATGTAGCGCGGCCTGGTCGCGTCGTCGCCGAGTTTGCGGCGCAGCACGGACACGTGCATGTCCAGGGTCTTGGTCGACCCGAACCACTGGGTCTCCCACACCTCCCGCATGAGTTGCTCGCGGGAGACGACCTTGCCCTGCTCGCGCACGAGCACGCGCAGCAGGTCGAACTCCTTGGCGGTGAGCTGCAGCTCCTCGTCGTTCATGTAGGCCCGCCGCGCCTGGGCGTCGATGCGCACCCCGCCGTCCTCCTCGCCCGCGGCGGTCGGCGTACGGCGCAGCAGCGCGCGCACCCGGGCCAGGAGCTCGGCGAGGCGGAACGGCTTGGTGACGTAGTCGTCGGCCCCGGCGTCGAGGCCGACAACGGTGTCGACCTCGTCGGCGCGCGCAGTGAGGATCAGGATCGGCGCCGTGCGCCCCTCGGCCCGCAGGCGCCGGCAAACCTCCAGCCCATCCATGGAGGGCAGGCCGAGGTCGAGGATCACGAGGTCGGGATTGTCCTGTGCGGCAGCCAGGGCGCGCAGGCCGTCGTCGGACACCCCGACGTCGTACCCCTCGCGCCGTAAGGCGCGCGCGAGGGGCTCGCTGATCGCCGGGTCGTCCTCGGCCAGCAGGACACGGATCATGCGGTCATCCTAGGGGTCGACGCGGTCTGCGCGCCCCGGTCGCGTCTTGGACGCGCCGTCGAATGTCCTTTCGGCGCAGAGCGCTTCGACCTGGGGACCGGCCCCGCGGCGGGCCCGGCGGCCCGCCGCCGGCCGTCACTGGCCGGGCCAGCGCGGCGCCCGCTTCTCGTTGAACGCGGCCACCCCCTCGGCGCGGTCGCCGCTGAACGCAGTCGCCCGCCAGCAGGCATCCTCGATCTCCAGTCCCGAACGCAGGTCCACGTCGAAGCCGAGCCGCATGGCCTTCTTCGCGTTGCGCAGCCCGACCGGCGAGTTCTTCGCGATCTGCGCGGCGAGCTCCAACGCCTTCTCGCGCGCGGTCCCCGCGGGCGCCAGGACGTCGGCGAGGCCGTACTCCGCCGCCTCGACGCCGGTGAGCCGCTTCGTGCTGAACACCAGCAGGGCGGCCTTGGACCAGCCCAGCCGACGCGTGAGCAACTGGGTGCCCCCACCGCCGGGGATCACGCCGACCGAGACCTCGGGCAGGCCCAACGTCGCCTGCTCGCCGGCCACGAGGATGTCGCAGGACAGGGCGATCTCGCAGCCGCCCCCGAGGGCGAAGCCCTCGACCGCCGCGATGCTCGGCACGGGGAGCTCGAGGACGCCGGTGTACGCCGCCCGCGCATGCGGCCGCTGCCGGACGAGGTCGGCGTCGGTGAAGCTGTTGCGCTCCTTGAGGTCGGCCCCGACGCAGAACGCCTTGGGGTGGCTGCTCGTGACCACCACGCAGCGCACGTCCCGGTCCGCCGCGAGGGTCGCCGCGGCCTCGCCGAGCGCCTGCGCCATCGCGGTGGAGACCGCGTTCATGGCGCTCGGCCGGTCCAGGACCAGCTCGGCGACGTGGCCCTCCTCCCCGTGCCGGTTGATCGTGACCATGGCATCCGTGCTGCTCATCGCGCGCCTTTCGGGGTAGGGACCGCCGGTGGCGGTCCGGGGGTGGTCGGTCGATCAGGCAGGTGGCGGACCGCCGTCACCGGCGCAGCGGGGCGGGCACGGGCGGGCCGTCCGGGCCGGGACGAAGGACGTGCGCGCGGGTGGGCCCCAACCCACGCAGGTCGCGCGGCCGCATCGGCGACAGGCGCACATCGGCCCGGTCGTGGAGCAGGCGCCCGATGGCGGCGTCCACGAGCACGGTGTCCGGATGGGCCAGGCTGGTGAGCCGGGCGGCACGGTTCACGGTCGTACCGAAGAGATCGCCAAGGCGGGAGAGCACGGGGCCGTGCGCGAGGCCGACCCGCAGGGGCGGCATGTCCCCCACGGCGTGCACCCCCTCGACCATGGTCAACGAGATGCCGGCCGCATCGACGGGGCTGCGGCAGGAGAACAAGACCTCGTCGCCGAGGGTCTTCACGAGGCGACCGCCGTACGCCGCCACGGTGTCGGCCGCAATGGCCTCGAACCGCTGCACCATCCGCCCGAGTTGCCGCTCCGACATGTGCCGGACGGTCTGGGTGAACCCCACCATGTCGGCGAACCCCACGACGGCGTTGTGCTCGGCGCCGAGGGGCTCGGCCTGAGAGGCGAGGCGGGCGACGGCGGCGGCGAGGTGCCGGCGCCAGGCGTAGACCAGCAGCGGCTCGATCTCGTCGGCGAGCTGAATCGTCAGCTCGGCGGCCGCCGTCTCCAGGGCCACGCCGTCGGGGGCTTCGCCGGCGTCGGCCGCCCGCTGGCGGCGCTCCTGGACCAACTCCCAGACGAGCTGGGTCTGCCACGCCGCGAGTCGGTCGGCGCTGCGCGCCATGGCCCGGGTGAGCGACATCGCGCTGTCGTCGTCGAGGACGCCCGCGCGGACCAGGGACACCACCCGATCGAGGGCCTGCACGTCGGCCTCGGTGAAGACCACGTCGTCGTCGCCCACCCGCGGGAACCCCAGCGCGTGCCAGAACCGCCGCGCAGACAGCAGCGAGACGCCGACGGCCTCGCTGACCTCGCGCCGCATGTATTCGTGCGGGTGGCCGAGCAGCGCGGGATGGGGGTCGTCGGCCATGCTCGACCGCGACCCGGGACGCTCGGGCCCCGGCTCCCGCTCTTGCTCGCCGCTCATGCCCCCATCATTCCTGACCGATCGGTCCGGGAGCTCCGGAGGGCCGCACGTGAATCACGTCGCCGGACGCGAACTCGCGGCGCTCCGACCCGCCGTTCGCCGTCGCGACCTCCACCACGAGCTCGCCACCACGGGCGATGTCGACCGCGCGACCGCGAACTGTCGAGGAGTCAGGCAAGTGCACCTCCACGTCGCGACCGAGGGTGTCGCATCGGGACCGGTACGCCGCCTGTACCGCGTCGGCCGGGCCGGCGTACCAGGCATCGTGCCAGTCGGCGAACGCCCGTGCCACAGCGACGACCAGGTCGCCCTCGCCGGGCCGGTCGAAGCCCGCCAGGGTCAGCGACGTCGCGGTCGGCACCGGCAGTTCTTCGCGCGAGAGGGCCACGTTGATGCCGACCCCGGCGACGACCAGCGGGTCGGCGCCCGGGCCGCGGCGCGCCGGGGCCAGCTCGCACAGGATCCCGCAGAGCTTCCCCCAGCGACCCCCCTCGTCGCAGGCCAGAACGTCATTCGGCCACTTGAGGGCGAACCGGTCGGGGGCGCCGGTCACGCGTCCCAGCGCGTCCACCACCGCGACCCCGGTCACCAACGGCAGCCAGCCCCACCGCCCGGCATCCGGGGCCATGGGCACGGTCAGGGACAGCGCCACCGAGGCGCCGGGCGGGGACGACCAGGCCCGCGAATGCCGGCCGCGGCCCGAGGTCTGATGGCGGCTCGTGAGCACGCGCCAGGGCCTCGGATCGGCCAGCGAGGCGGCATTGGTGGAGTCGATCTCGCCGGGGCAGAGCACCTCTCGCCACGGGCCGGCAGCCGTGACGAGGGCCTCACGGATGGGGGTCTCGCTCAGGGCCATCGCCATGCGCACAAGGCTAGGCTGCGGCCATGACCGATGCTGCCACGACCGGGGCGACGACGCCTGACCTGCACACGACCGCCGGCAAGCTGGCCGATTTCCGCCGCCGCAACGACGAGTTGTTGCACGCCGGCTCGGAGCGCGCGGTCGAGAAGCAGCATGCCAAGGGAAAGAAGACCGCGCGCGAGCGCATCCTCCAGCTTCTCGACGAGGACAGCTTCGTCGAGCTCGATGGCCTGGCGCGGCACCGCTCCAGCAACTTCGGGCAGGACCGCAACCGGCCCTACGGCGACGGCGTCATCACCGGCTACGGCACCATCGATCACCGCCCCGTGTGCGTCTTCGCCCAGGACTTCACGGTCTTCGGCGGCTCGCTGGGTGAGGTCTTCGGCGAGAAGATCGTCAAGGTCATGGACCTGGCGATGAAGATCGGTTGCCCGGTCGTCGGCATCAACGACTCCGGCGGCGCGCGCATCCAGGAGGGCGTCGTCTCCCTCGGCCTCTATGGCGAGATCTTCCGCCGCAATGTGCACGCCTCGGGCGTCATCCCGCAGATCAGCCTCATCATGGGCCCGTGCGCCGGCGGCGCGGTCTACTCCCCCGCGATCACCGACTTCATCGTCATGGTCGAGAACACCTCACACATGTTCATCACCGGCCCGGACGTCATCAAGACGGTCACCGGCGAGGACGTGGAGTTCGAGGACCTGGGCGGGGCCCGGGCGCACAACACCAAGTCCGGCGTGGCGCACTACGCGGCCTCCGACGAGGACGACGCGATCGAATACGTCCGCGAGCTGCTGAGCTACCTGCCGCAGAACAACCTGGAAGAGTCGAGCGTCTTCGAATACGACGACGAGCCGCACATCAACGCGGAGGACGAGGCGCTCAACAGCTTCATCCCCGACTCGGCCAACATGCCCTACGACATGCACACGGTCATCGAGACCGTGCTGGACGACGGCGCGTTCACCGAGGTGCACGCCCTGTTCGCGCCCAACATGATCTGCGGCTTCGGCCGGGTCGAGGGCCGCAGCGTCGGCATCGTGGCCAACCAGCCGATGCAGTTCGCCGGCACCCTCGACATCGACGCCTCCGAGAAGGCCGCCCGCTTCGTGCGGACCTGCGACGCCTTCCACATCCCGGTGATCACCTTCGTCGACGTCCCGGGCTTCCTGCCCGGCACCGACCAGGAGTGGAACGGCATCATCCGCCGCGGCGCGAAGCTCATCTACGCGTACGCCGAGGCCACGGTCCCGCTCGTCACGATCATCACCCGCAAGGCCTACGGCGGCGCGTACGACGTCATGGGCTCCAAGCACCTCGGCGCCGACATCAACCTGGCCTGGCCGACCGCGCAGATCGCGGTCATGGGCGCGCAGGGCGCGGTGAACATCCTCTACCGCAAGCAGCTGGCTGACGCGGCGAAGGAGGGCAAGGACATCGACGCAGCGCGCAAGGAGTTCATCGAGCAGTACGAGACGACGCTGGCCAACCCCTACATCGCCGCCGAGCGCGGCTACGTCGACGCGGTGATCGAGCCCGCCGAGACCCGGGTGCAGATCATCAAGGCGCTGCGTGCGCTCCGCAGCAAGCACGAGAAGCTGCCGCCGAAGAAGCACGGCAACATCCCGCTCTGACGCGCGGCAGCCACCGGGCCCCGCACCACGTCCCGACCACGAGGAGACGCCCATGAGCGAGCAGGCGACGACCGCCGAGCCGGAGGCCGAGGCGACCCCGCTGCCGCGCATCCAGATCGAGCGAGGCAACGCCACCCCCGAGGAGATCGCCGCGCTGTTGGTGCTCTTCGCGGCGGCGGCCGGCGGGGACGAGGACGGCGGCCCTCAGGCCCGCGGCGGCTGGACCCGCAAGGCGCGCACGTTCAATCCGGGCGCTGTTCGCGGCGCGGGTTGGGGCGGTGGTCTCTGATCCCGCGCTGTCCCTGACGGCTGGGAGTTCACGAGCCCCTGACCATGGCGGGAGCCGCGATCCCCTTGCCCGGGATCGCGGCTCGCGCCATCTGCCAGTGGCGATCCCGAGCATTGGGGTACGTTCGAACGGTGAGTGACCCCAGCACCGCTGCCGGTGGCGGCCCCCGGCCCCAGACCGACGTCGACCGCATCGCCGAGGACTACGTGGCGCAGGCCATGGAACTGAGCCCGATCGACGCGACCCACTACGGGCTCCCCGGCCGGCACGACGACTACGACGACTTCTCCCCCGACGGCTGCCAGGCGGTCTCCGACCTGCGGCGGGCCACCCTGGCCGCACTGTCCCAGGCCCACCCCGTCGACGCCATCGACGAGGTGACGATCGAGGCCATGCGGGAGCGCCTGGGCCTCGCCGAGGAGATCCACGCCGCCGGTCTCGACATGGCGCAGCTCAA
Source organism: Austwickia sp. (assembly GCA_016699675.1). Taxonomy (NCBI): domain Bacteria; kingdom Bacillati; phylum Actinomycetota; class Actinomycetes; order Micrococcales; family Dermatophilaceae; genus Austwickia; species Austwickia sp. Next base: position 461,686 of record CP064985.1, read on the forward strand.
CAACCTGGCGAGCCCCCTGCAATACGTCCGGGACGTCCTCGACCTCATGCCGAGCGACACTCCCGAGCAGATCGAGACGATCGCGCGCCGGATGCACCGCATCCCCGAGGCGTTGACGGGCTGGGAGGCCTCGCTGGCCGTCGCCGCGGAACGCGGACTCCGGCCGGCCCGCCGACAGGTCGAGGCGTGCCTGGCCCAGGCCCGCGAGCTCGCCGGCGACGACGGCTACTTCGGGGGCGTCGAGGACCTCGCGGGCGACGACGTACGGCTCCGCGGACTCCTGGAGGACGGGGCGCGCGAGGCGCGCCGCGGCTACGCGCAGGCCGCCGAACGGCTCGCGGCGCGCCTCCCGGAGAGCCCGGACCGCGACCCGGTGGGCCGCGACGTCTACGCGCTGTGCTCCCGCGAGTTCCTGGGCGCCTCGATCGATCTCGGGGAGACCTATGCCTGGGGCCAGATCGAGCTGGCCCGCATCGAGGCCGAGATGCGCGCCGTCGCCGACCAGATCCGGCCGGGGGCGACGGTCGCCGAGGCCGCCCAGATCCTCGACCAGGACCCGGCGTACCGGCTGGAGGGCGTCGACGCGCTCCAGGCCTGGATGCAAGAGACCGCGGACGCGGCCATCGCGACCCTCGCCGGGACCCACTTCGACATCCCCGATCCGGTACGCCGCATCGAATGCAAGATCGCGCCCACCACCAGCGGTGGCATCTACTACACGGGGCCGTCGGACGACTTCTCCCGCCCGGGTCGCATGTGGTGGTCGGTGCCCAAGGCGGTCACGACGTTCGGCACCTGGCGCGAGCGGACCACGGTCTACCACGAGGGAGTGCCCGGGCATCACCTGCAGGTGGCGCAGACGGTCTACCGATCCGACAGCCTCAACCAGTGGCGTCGCCTCCTGGCCTGGACCTCCGGGCATGGGGAGGGCTGGGCGCTGTACGCCGAGCGACTCATGGAGGAGCTGGGCTTCATGGACGATCCCGGCAACCGGCTGGGGTTGCTCGACGCGCAGTCGCTGCGGGCCGCGCGCGTCGTCCTCGACATCGGCGTGCACTGCGAGTTGGAGGCGCCGGCCGAGGTCGGCGGTGGGGCATGGACCTACGACAAGGCGTGGGCCTTTCTCACCGCCCACTGCACCATGGAGGAGCCCGTGCTGCGGTTCGAGCTCAACCGCTACCTGGGCTGGCCCGGGCAGGCTCCGTCGTACAAGGTGGGCGAGCGACTCTGGCTGCAGCTGCGCGAGGAGGTGCGCGCCCGGGAGGGAGACGCGTTCGACCTCAAGGCGTTCCACCGGCGCAGCCTGGACCTGGGCGGGGTCGGACTCGACACGCTCCGCCGGGCCGTGCTCGCGGGATGACCGCTCCCGTGCGACTGGTCCTGGCCTCCGCCTCGGCGGGGCGGCTGGGGACGCTGCGGGCCGCCGGGGTGGACCCGGCCGTGGTCGTCTCGGCCGTCGACGAGGACGCCGTGCTGACCGCGGCGACGCACCGCTACGGACCCCTCACCCCCGCCGACGCGGCGCTCCTGCTCGCCCGAGGGAAGTGCGAGGACGTCGCCAGCAGGCTCTCGACGGGCGACGTCCCGGGCGACGTCTTGGTGCCCGGGGGCGGCGCGGACCTGGTGCTCGGCTGTGACTCGATCTTCGAGCTGGACGGGACGGCGTACGGCAAGCCGGCCACCCCGGCGCAGGCGCGGGACCGGTGGCGGACGATGTCCGGCAAGAGCGCAGCCCTGCACACCGGGCATTGGCTGATCGACGCGCGCGCCCCGGAGGCCGGCGGCACGGGAGGAACGTTCGGGGAGACGGTGACGACGGAGGTCACCTTCGCGTCGATGTCGGAGCACGACATCGAGGCGTACGTCGCCACCGGCGAGCCCCTCGCCTGTGCGGGGGCGTTCACGATCGACGGGTACGGCGGGGCATTCGTGACGGGCGTCGTCGGGGATCCACACAACGTCGTCGGGCTCTCTCTGCCCGCCCTCCGGTCGATGCTCGCGGAGATCGGCGTCGCGTGGCCGAGGTTGTGGAGTCGGCGCGGCTGACGGCTCTCGCGGCGCCTGCCGACGTGGCACACGATGGTCAGCTCTGCCCGGCATTCAGCTCTCCCGGACAGCTCTCCCAGGCATTCGAATCCCCCGAGCATTCAGGTCTCTCGGGCATGCCGAAGGGGCCCCATCCGCGTGGATGGGGCCCCTTCTTAACGTGTTGTCCGGCGGCGTCCTACTCTCCCACACCGTCACCAGTGCAGTACCATCGGCGCTGAAAGGCTTAGCTTCCGGGTTCGGAATGGGACCGGGCGTTTCCCTTTCGCTATGACCGCCGTAACCTTATCGTACTAACCACCACAACTGTTTGGTTGGTGTTCCGGGAACCGTACAGTGGACGCGAACATTACATGCTGAAGGTTTAGTCAAGTCATCGGCCTATTAGTACCAGTCAGCTCCACACATTACTGTGCTTCCACATCTGGCCTATCAACCCAGTCGTCTAGCTGGGAGCCTCTCAACACTCGAAGTGTCACGGAAACCTCATCTTGAAGCATGCTTCCCGCTTAGATGCTTTCAGCGGTTATCCCTTCCGAACGTAGCCAACCAGCGGTGCCCTTGGCAGAACAACTGGCACACCAGAGGTTCGTCCGTCCCGGTCCTCTCGTACTAGGGACAGCCCTTCTCAAGTTTCCAACGCGCACAGAGGATAGGGACCGAACTGTCTCACGACGTTCTAAACCCAGCTCGCGTACCGCTTTAATGGGCGAACAGCCCAACCCTTGGGACCTACTCCAGCCCCAGGATGCGACGAGCCGACATCGAGGTGCCAAACCATGCCGTCGATATGGACTCTTGGGCAAGATCAGCCTGTTATCCCCGGGGTACCTTTTATCCGTTGAGCGACCACGCTTCCACAAGCCATGGCCGGATCACTAGTCCCGACTTTCGTCCCTGCTCGACATGTCTGTCTCACAGTCAAGCTCCCTTGTGCACTTACACTCAACACCTGATTGCCAACCAGGCTGAGGGAACCTTTGGGCGCCTCCGTTACCTTTTGGGAGGCAACCGCCCCAGTTAAACTACCCACCAGGCACTGTCCCTGAACCAGATCATGGTCCGAAGTTAGACATCCAGTACAACCAGAGTGGTATTTCAACGTTGACTCCACCCAGACTGGCGCATGAGCTTCAAAGTCTCCCACCTATCCTACACAAGTCGTACCGATCACCAATACCAAGCTATAGTAAAGGTCCCGGGGTCTTTCCGTCCTGCTGCGCGTAACGAGCATCTTTACTCGTAATGCAATTTCGCCGAGTTCGCGGTTGAGACAGTGGAGAAATCGTTACGCCATTCGTGCAGGTCGGAACTTACCCGACAAGGAATTTCGCTACCTTAGGATGGTTATAGTTACCACCGCCGTTTACTGGGGCTTAAATTCTGAGCTTCGCACCCAAAGGGCACTAACCAGTCCGCTTAACCTTCCAGCACCGGGCAGGCGTCAGTCCGTATACATCGAATTACTTCTTCGCACGGACCTGTGTTTTTAGTAAACAGTCGCTTCTCCCTGGTCTCTGCGGCCCTCCCCCCTAGCAGGCGAAGCTGCTTCAAGGGTAAGGCCCCCCTTCTCCCGAAGTTACGGGGGCATTTTGCCGAATTCCTTAACCACGATTCACTCGATCGCCTTAGTATTCTCTACCTGACCACCTGAGTCGGTTTAGGGTACGGGCGGCTCAAACCTCGCTAGAGGATTTTCTCGGCAGCATAGGATCACCCTACTTCCACCAAACGGTGTCACCATCACATCTCAGACACTATGAGACCCGGATTTGCCTAGGCCTCGTCCTACCTGCTTGGACGTGGACAACCATCGCCACGCGGAGGCTACCTTCCTGCGTCACTCCATCGCTTACCTACTACCAGATCGGGTCACACGCTCCCCTGCCCTCCCCACCCGAAAGCGGGGTTAAAGCAAGCTTCAGGTGCTTAGCATCCCTGGCCTCGATATGGGCGGTTCTTCGCCGGTACCAGAATATCAACTGGTTATCCATCGACTACGCCTGTCGGCCTCGCCTTAGGACCCGACTAACCCAGGGCAGATTAACTTGACCCTGGAACCCCTTGGTCATTCGGCGGGCGAGTTTCTCACCCGCCATTCGCTACTCATGCCTGCATTCTCACTCGTGTAGCGTCCACACCTGGATCACTCCGGCGCTTCACCCGCCACACGACGCTCCCCTACCCAGCAACACCCCTGAACCACGAAGGCTCGGGAAATATGTCACTGCCACAGCTTCGGTGGTGTGCTTGAGCCCCGCTACATTGTCGGCGCGGAATCACTTGACCAGTGAGCTATTACGCACTCTTTCAAGGGTGGCTGCTTCTAAGCCAACCTCCTGGTTGTCATCGCAACTCCACATCCTTTTCCACTTAGCACACGCTTAGGGACCTTAGCTGGTGATCTGGGCTGTTTCCCTCTCGACTACGGAGCTTATCCCCCGCAGTCTCACTGCCACGCTTACACTTACCGGCATTCGGAGTTTGGCTGACGTCAGTAACCCGGTAAGGCCCATCAGCCATCCAGTAGCTCTACCTCCGGCAAGAAACACGCAACGCTGCACCTAAATGCATTTCGGGGAGAACCAGCTATCACGGAGTTTGATTGGCCTTTCACCCCTACCCACAGCTCATCCCCTCAGTTTTCAACCTAAGTGGGTTCGGTCCTCCACGCCGTCTTACCGGCGCTTCAACCTGGCCATGGGTAGATCACTCCGCTTCGGGTCTAGAGCACGCGACTCAAACGCCCTATTCAGACTCGCTTTCGCTACGGCTACCCCACCTGGGTTAACCTCGCCACGAAGCCACTAACTCGCAGGCTCATTCTTCAAAAGGCACGCCGTCACCCCACAAAGAGGCTCCGACGGATTGTAGGCACACGGTTTCAGGAACTATTTCACTCCCCTCCCGGGGTACTTTTCACCTTTCCCTCACGGTACTCGTCCGCTATCGGTCACCAGGTAATATTTAGGCTTGACGGGTGGTCCCGCCAGATTCACACGAGATTCCTCGAGCCCCGTGCTACTCGGGAAATTCCCCACGCAGTCCACACCATTTCAGCTACCGGGCTACCACCCTCTCTGGCCGGCCCTCCCAGACCGTTCGCCTACAGCATGGATTTCTTACTGCGCGCCGACGTGTCAGCATCGACCGAGAAGCTCCCACAACCCCAAACATGCAACCCCTGACAGGTATCACACACGCCTGGTTTAGCCTCTTCCGCTTTCGCTCGCCACTACTCACGGAATCACTCTTGTTTTCTCTTCCTGCGGGTACTGAGATGTTTCACTTCCCCGCGTTCCCTCCACACACCCTATACATTCAGGTGCAGGTGACTGTACTTGCCTCCAGGCCGGGTTACCCCATTCGGACATCCCCGGATCACAGCCCGGTTATCAGCTCCCCGAGGCTTATCGCAGCCTCCCACGTCCTTCATCGGCTCCTGGTGCCAAGGCATCCACCGTATGCCCTTAAAAACTTGCAACAAAAAGCAAAAATGCTCGCGTCCACTATACAGTTCTCAAAACACCACCCACCAGCAAAACCCACCCCACGCCGCACCACACAACCCCCACCCCACACCGGAGGAAGAGACCAGGCATACGACCGGCAGACCCCACCACAAGCACCCCACCACCCACCCACACACCCCAGACCCACCACCACCATGACCCTGAGGACGCAGGCAGAGCAGCCGAGCCCTCAAAACCCAACAGCGCACCACGACCACACCCACCCCTGACACGCACCGCTTCCCACCCCCCACCACAGCAGAGGCACTCACACGCGCACCAGAACCAGGCGCAGCCAACAATATCACCCAGCAACACCAGCCCACGCCCCCAACGGGCGCAGCACCAACGTGTTGACTCCTTAGAAAGGAGGTGATCCAGCCGCACCTTCCGGTACGGCTACCTTGTTACGACTTAGTCCTAATTACCAGTCCCACCTTCGACAGCTCCCCCCCAAACGGGTTAGGCCACCGGCTTCGGGTGTTACCGACTTTCATGACTTGACGGGCGGTGTGTACAAGGCCCGGGAACGTATTCACCGCAGCGTTGCTGATCTGCGATTACTAGCGACTCCGACTTCATGGGGTCGAGTTGCAGACCCCAATCCGAACTGAGACCGGTTTTTTGGGATTCGCTCCACCTCACGGTATCGCCGCCCTTTGTACCGGCCATTGTAGCATGCGTGAAGCCCAAGACATAAGGGGCATGATGATTTGACGTCATCCCCACCTTCCTCCGAGTTGACCCCGGCAGTCTCCTATGAGTCCCCACCCAACGTGCTGGCAACAGTGGACGAGGGTTGCGCTCGTTGCGGGACTTAACCCAACATCTCACGACACGAGCTGACGACAACCATGCACCACCTGTACACCGACCTTAAGGGGAGCACATCTCTGCACTTTTCCGGTGTATGTCAAGCCTTGGTAAGGTTCTTCGCGTTGCATCGAATTAATCCGCATGCTCCGCCGCTTGTGCGGGCCCCCGTCAATTCCTTTGAGTTTTAGCCTTGCGGCCGTACTCCCCAGGCGGGGCACTTAATGCGTTAGCTACGGCGCAGAACCCGTGGAAACGGACCCCACACCTAGTGCCCAACGTTTACGGCATGGACTACCAGGGTATCTAATCCTGTTCGCTCCCCATGCTTTCGCTCCTCAGCGTCAGTAATGGCCCAGTGACCTGCCTTCGCCATTGGTGTTCCTCCTGATATCTGCGCATTTCACCGCTACCCCCGGAATTCCAGTCTCCCCTCCCACACTCTAGCCTGCCCGTACCCACCGCACGCCCAAAGTTAAGCCCTTGGATTTTCACGGCAGACGCGACAAACCGCCTACAAGCTCTTTACGCCCAATAATTCCGGACAACGCTCGCACCCTACGTATTACCGCGGCTGCTGGCACGTAGTTAGCCGGTGCTTCTTCTCCAGGTACCGTCACCCCCGAAAGGCTTCATCACTGGCGAAAAAGGTTTACAACCCGAAGGCCTCCATCCCTCACGCGGCGTCGCTGCATCAGGCTTGCGCCCATTGTGCAATATTCCCCACTGCTGCCTCCCGTAGGAGTCTGGGCCGTATCTCAGTCCCAGTGTGGCCGGTCACCCTCTCAGGCCGGCTACCCGTCGACGCCTTGGTAGGCCATCACCCCACCAACAAGCTGATAGGCCGCGAGCCCATCCCCCACCAAAAAATCTTTCCACCCAAACCCATGCAGGCTGAGTCATATCCTGTATTAGCCCCGTTTCCGAGAGTTATCCAGAAGTGAAGGGCAGGTTACTCACGTGTTACTCACCCGTTCGCCACTAATCCACCCCCGAAAGCTTGCCTTCATCGTTCGACTTGCATGTGTTAAGCACGCCGCCAGCGTTCGTCCTGAGCCAGGATCAAACTCTCCATAAATAAACAAACCCCAACCCAACACCCAAAGGCGCCAAGCCAGGAAAAACCCTGACCCCAAACCAACACACACCCCAAAAAAGGGTGCAAAATTGACTTGAAACCAACAAACAATTGGCATCGATTTTCGGCACGCTGTTGAGTTCTCAAGAATCGGCTGCACACCTTGGGGCGGGCCTTTTCGGCCTTTCCCTTGGCGACTTCTCTAAGTTATCTAGGCTTTCGGTCGAGTGTCAAATCCGCGGTTTGTGGGGAATGACAAGCATTCACCGAAATGCGAACTCGCTACCCGAGCCGGACAGCCCGAGGAACTTTGCCACCGTCGATCAGCGGAGTCAAATCGCTGCTTCCGCGACATGCCGAAGAATGCCGAAATCGGCTTCATCGTCGTGTTGTGGAAGTGGACGCCTTTGCCAAGAGGCCGACGCCGCGATGCCACCCTGATTGGGGCAACCTCCACAGGCTACACCGCGCTCGCATGCGGGTCAACTCGCTGGGGCACAGGCGAATCCCCGCCCCACCGTGGCGCCCCCGTGAACCGCTCAGACCGGCGAAACGCCGTGTCGTCGCTCGCTGAAGGCCCGCTCCCGGCGCCCGGCGTACGTCAATCGCTTGATGAGGTCGTCCCGCAGCCGGTCCGCCTCGATGATGTCGTCGAGCACCAGGTCGGACGCCAGCCGCTCCAGGTCCACGTCCTCCTCGTACTCCTCACGCTTGGCCGCGATGAAGGCCGCACGCTCGGCCGGATCGCCGATCTCGGCGATCTTGTTCGCGTAGACGGCGTTGACGGCCGCCTCCGGGCCCATCACGGCGATGCGCGCGGTCGGCAGGGCGATCGTGGCGTCCGGGCCGAAGCCCGGACCGGCCATGGCGTACAGGCCGGCGCCGTACGCCTTGCGCACCACGACGCACACCTGCGGGACCGTCGCCTCCGAGATCGCACTCACCATCTTGGCGCCGTGCCGGATGATCCCGGCGCGTTCGACGTCCGAGCCGATCATGAAGCCGGGCACGTCGGCGAGGTAGATCAGCGGGATCGAGAAGGCGTCGCAGAGCTGCACGAACCGGGCCGCCTTGTCGGCGCTGTCGACGAACAGCACGCCGCCCTTGACGGCGGAGTTGTTCGCCACGATCCCCACCGAGTGGCCACCGAGCCGACCGAACCCCGTGATGAGCTCGGCCGCGAACAGCGCCTTGATCTCGAAGAAGCTGTGCTCGTCGACCAGGCCGTCGATGACCTCGTGCATGTCGAAGGGCACCGATTCGACCTCCGGCACCGTGGCGCGCGTCAGCGGAACGCTGGGCTCCTCCGGGTGGAACACCGGCGGCTGATCGCGCCAGGTCGAGGGCAGATAGGAGAAGTAGAGCTTCGCCACCTCGATCGCCTCCTCGTCGGTCTCGACGAGGACGTCCCCGCAGCCGGAGACGGTGCAGTGCATCCGCGCGCCGCCCATCTCCTCCAGGCTCACCTTCTCCCCCACGACCATCTCGGCCATGCGGGGGCTGCCGAGGTACATGGAGGCGTTGCCGTCGACCATGATCACCAGGTCGGTGAAGGCGGGGATGTAGGCGCCACCGGCGGCGCTCGGCCCGAAGAGGCAGCAGATCTGCGGCACCCGGCCGGAGAGGGCCACCTCGTTGTGGAAGATGTGCCCCGCCCCGCGGCGGCCCGGGAACAGGTCCACCTGGTCGGTGATGCGCGCCCCCGCCGAATCCACGAACCAGAAGATCGGCAGCTCCTCGCGCAGGGCAGATTCGGTGGCGCGGATGATCTTCTCGACCGTGCGGGCCCCCCACGAGCCCGCCTTCACCGATGGGTCGTTGGCCACGACGATGGCGGGGCGGCCGTCGACGGTGCCGCGGCCGGTCACCACGCCGTCCGCGGGCAAAGAGCCGCCGGCCATCGCGTTGGCGTACCGGCCGTCCTCGACAAAGCCGCCCTCGTCGAAGAGCATCGCGACGCGGTCGCGGACGAACATCTTGCCCTGGGCGTCGAGCTTGGTCTTCGCCTTGGGGGGCAGGCTGGCCGTCGACGCGTACGCCGCATTGAGCCGCGCCCGCACGTCCCCGACCCGGGCGTCACCGCCCTGTTCGGCGGGGGTCGCCGGCGCAAACGCCGCCTCGGAATCCATCACAGCCTCCTCGCTTGCCGTCGTCCGTCGGGGCCGAGCGCCGGCTCAGCTCGGGAGCCCGAGGCCCCGGGCAATGAGCATCCGCTGCACCTCGGAGGTGCCCTCGCCGATCTCCAGGATCTTGGCGTCGCGGAAGAAGCGGGCGACGGGGTATTCCTCCATGAAGCCGTTGCCGCCGAACACCTGCGTCGCGATCCGGGTCGCGGTGACCGCGGCCTCGCTGGTGTAGAGCTTGGCGATCGAGGCCGCGTGCTTGAACTGCGCCACGGAGACCTTGCCGAGGTGCATCTGGTCCTTCATGGCGGCGGCCTTGTAGGTGAGCAGGCGGCTCGCCTCGGCCATCACCTGCAGGTCGGCGATCTGGAAGCTGACGCCCTGGTAGGTCGCGATGGGCTTACCGAACGAGAGCCGCGTCTTGCTGTATTCGACGCACTCCTCCAGCATCCGCACCACACAGCCGGCGGCCAGCGCCGCGATGGCGACCCGGCCGTCGTCGAGCGTGGCGAGGAATTGGGCATAGCCCTTGCCCCGCTGGCCGAGCAGGTTCTCCTCGGGGACCGTGCAGTTGTCGAAGGTCAGCCCGTGGGTGTCGCTGATCCACCAGCCCAGCTTGTCGTAGGGCGGCTCGACGGTGAAGCCGGGCGTGCCGGACGGGATCATGATCGCGCTGATCTCCGGGCTGCCGTCGTCCCGCGTGCCGGTGCGGCAGGTCGCGGTGACCACGGAGGTGATCGGGGTGCCGGAGTTCGTGATGAAGGCCTTGGCGCCCTTGACCGTCCACTGCCCGTTCTCCAGCGTGGCCTTCGTGCGGGTCCCGCCCGCGTCCGAGCCGGCCTCCGGCTCGGTGAGGCCGAACCCGGCAAGCGTGCGGCCGGCGGCCAGGTCGGGCAGGAAGCGCTGCTTCTGGGCGTCCGTGCCGTAGTTCATGATCGGGTTGATGCCCAGGCCGACGCCCGCCTCGAGGGTGATGCCGATCGACTGGTCGACGCGGCCGAGTTCCTCGATGGCCAGGCAGAGGTAGGTGAACGGACCCTCCTCGTGGGGCATGCCCGAGCCGCCGTACTCCTCGGGCACGACCAGCCCGAACAACCCGAGCTCGCCCATCTTGGGGATCAGGTCCGCGGGGAAGTAGTGGTCCTTGGTCCACTGCGCCACGTGGGGGGCGACCTCGCCGGCGGCGAAATCGCGGACGTGCTGACGGAACTCCTCGTGATCGGCGGAGAGCTCGAACATCCTCACTACCCTTCTGTTCGGGTCGCCTCGCGGTGGCCGGTACGCCGGGCGCTGGCTCGACATCTTGACGTTGACGTAAACGTAAAGGACCATCTCGATCATGACAAGTCGCCCGAGCCAGGATCGTCCACCGGGGCGGGAACCGGGTCCAGCGGTAGCCGACAGTGGCCAGACGGTCACTTCCGACGCTAGTCGCGCGACGACGTGGACGATCGCCGAGATGGCCGACGAGTTCGGGGTGACGCACCGCACCATCCGGCATTACGAGGACCTGGGGCTCATCGCTCCGGAACGGCGCGGTACGGCGCGGGTCTATCACCGCCGCGACCACATCCGCCTCTCCCTCGTCATCAGGGGCAAGCGACTCGGGTTCCCGCTGGAGGAGATTCGGCGGATCGTCGACATGTACGACGACCACCCCGGCGAGGCCGGCCAGTTGCGCTACCTGCTCTCCCAGATCGGGGATCGCCGGGCCGACCTGGAACAACGCCGGTCCGACCTGGACCTGCTGCTGCATGAGCTGGACGAGCTCCAGCGCCGCTGCGAGGAGGAGCTCGCCGAGCTCGCCTGAGGTCGGCGCCGGGGCCGGGCGGCGCCGGAGCCGGTCAACGCCGGGCGACGCCGGAGCCAGAGCCGGAACCGCCGCGGTCGCTGCGCTCGCGGCTGGTCTCCGCGCGCGAGGAGCGGGAGGTCAACATCACGGGCTCCACGGATGGGCGGGCCGCCATCCCCGGGTCCCGGGGAGCGACGCCGGCGTACGCCCCGACGGCGGCCGCCGCGGCCGTGCCGCCGAGCACGGTCGTCACCGCATCGAACTGCGAACGGGTGGCCTCGACCAGGACCGCGGCGCTGGACTGCGCCGCCGACTGCAGGGTCAGCTGCCGCAGGACGTTGGTGGCGGCGCTCTGTTGGGCGGCCGGCGCGTCGCCATCGCCCGGCAGCCGAACCTCGTCGAGCCCCAGCGCCCCGATGGTCCGCAGCAGGCTCTGCTCGGCGGCGTCGACGGCAGCGCCAACGCGAGACAGCAGGTCCGCGGCGGTGTCGAGCCGGTCCATCAGGTCGCGCGCCTCGCCGGCGGTGCCGATCGGCGCCCGACCCGCGAACGCGCCCGTGTGCTGCGTGGCGTGACCGGCGGGCGTCGCGCGAGTCGCCAGGTCGGCGGCGGCGGCAACGTCGACGGTGCTCGGCTCGGTGCCGACCAGGGCGGCCCTGGCGGCGAAGACGCCGGGGGTGCGTTGCTCGTACCCGCCCAACGGCGCCGCGTCGGGGCGGGCGGTGGGCGGTACGGCAGTGGTGCTGGGGGTGGAGACCGGGGCCACGCCGGGCGACCCCTGGGGCGAGGCCGGCCCCTCGGGCGCGACGGCAGCCGCCCTGGGCTGCCCGGCCGAACCCGCCTGGCCTGCCGGACCCGGCCGACTGGGCGGCGTGACGGCCGGCACGACCGGGGCGACCGCCGCCGCCTGCGTCGGCGCGCCCTCGGGGAGCGCCCACGTCGACGCGGTGCCGCCGAGCATCTTCAAGGTGTGGTATCTGGCCTGCTCGGCGATGCCCTCAAGCTCCTGGACGGATCGGTCGACGTACTTCTGCAGCGCCTCGCGCTGCGGCGCATCGAAGGTGCCGTCCGCCGCCTGCGCGGCGACCACCCGCATCCAGCGCAGCACCTCGCCGGAGCGACCCAGGTCAGCCGCCGCGACCTGCAGATAGCCCAGGCCGTCCTGGGCCGTCATCTGGCCCTGGCGCGAGGACAGCACCTGGGCGCGCAGCGACTCGGCCGCCCCCACCGTGGGAACGCCCTGGTCGTCCTGCTGGGTCGTGGTCTTCGCCCCCGGCGTCAGCCGGGACACCGACAGGTGCATCGCCGCGATCTGGGCGGCCCAGGCCTCCAGGTCGATGCGCCGGGACAGGTCGCCCTCGGTGCCGATCCTCATGGCTGACTCCCCTCGCCGTACGCCCGTGCGGGACGGCACCGGTCGCCTGGGGGGACGGCGAACGGGGCCCTACCCACCTCATCGGCCGCGACGGGGCCTATCTGAACCCTCCCGCCCCCCAAGCCTGACCCAGGGGTGCCGCGGCCGAGCCGGCGGCGGGGGCGGCGTGCGCCGCCCCACGGGGCGGGGCCGACGCACCGGCATATCCGCCGGCGGCACCACCCGTGCCGGCCGAGCCCGCCGGGCCCGTCGTACCGGAACCGGACGGCGCTGCCGGCGGCGCGGCGTCCAGGGTCCCCAGCAGCGTGTTCACCGCGGCGAACTGGGCCAGGATCGCCTGGCTCACGGCCTGCGCGCTCGCCTCCGCCGCCGTCTGGAGCCGGGCGAGGCGGTTCACCTCGGCCGGCACGTCGGCGTCCCGGATCCGGCCCTCCGCCGCCGAGAGGTTGATCTCCTGGACCGCGAGGGCGGCGATCGCATGGGTCAGCGATCCCTCCGCCGCCCCGATTACGGCCCGGCGATCCTGCAGGAGCTCGATCGCGGCGTCGATGCGGCCGATGGCCGCCCCCGCATCCGCCGCGGTGGCGACGCTCACCGCCGTCCCCGGTGTGGTCACCGTCTCGGCGACCTGCGTGGTGGTGGTGGCCCCGGGCATGACCGTGGTCGTGGTGGCACCCGGGATGACGGTCGTCGTGGTGCTGACCGAGGAGGTCAGCGTGAACTCGCCGTGCTTCAGGCCGCCGGTCTTGATGTAGAGGGTGTTGTCGAAGACCGCCGTGGCCCCGCTGGCAAACGTGACGGTGCGCGTGCCGTCGTTGTACGTGCCGATCACCGGGCCTGCGGCGGTGGCGCCGGCATACAGGGAGCCCGACGACACGAAGTACGTGCCGTCGGTCAGATCACCCGTGTGCCCGGTCAGTGCGGTGGCGCGGCCGGTGAAGCCGCTGGCGGCGTACGTCGTGGTCGTGGTCGTGCTGACCTGGTCCGGGGCCGTGGTGGTCACGGTCTGGCCCGGCGCCGTGGTGGCGACCGTGCGGTAGGTCGTCGTGGTCACGGCCGCGGAGCCGAGCCCGAGGCCCTCGGCAGCGCACGAGCCGCCCAGATCGATCGCGAGGCTGTCCCCGGCGGTGGAGCCGACCTGCAGGGTCAGCCCGCTGCGGGAGCCGTCGAGGAGGTGGATGGTGTGGTACGCCGTGGTCCGGGCGATCTCGTCGATCCCGCGCAGCGAGGCGTCGAGGAGCACCTGCAGGGCGGCCCGCTGGGCATCGCTCCAGGTGCCGTTCGCGGCCTGCCCGGCGATGACCCGCATGCGCTGCAGCAGCCCGGCCGTCTCGGCAAGCGCGCCGTCGGCGACCCGCAACAGGCTGATGCCGTCCTGGGCGTTGTGCTGCGCCTGGCGGGCGCCGAGCACGTGACTGCGCATCCTCTCGGCGATGGCCAGGCCCGCGGCGTCGTCGACCGCGGCGTTGATCCGCAGCCCGGAGGCGAGCCGGGCCGCCGACGTCTGCATGTCGTGAACCTGCGCGTGCCAGTGTTCCAGCGCGATCCGGCGCGACAGGTCGCCGTCGGTCCCGATTCTCATGCGCCACTCCTTGACGACTGCCGCGCCAGCCCTGGCGCGGGGACATCCGTGTCCATCGGATTGATCGTCGTGGCGGGGCTCGGCGTGAGGATTCTCGCGGGAGAAGTTGGACGTCCGATTGAGAGCCGAACAGTGGTGGCGCCCGGCAGCCCGGGAAGTTGGCGTCAGCCCGCGCGGCCGCTGCCGAGGAGCGGGAAGGGCTCCGTTGAGAAGACCACCTCGACGGGCACCGCGAAGTAGACCGCGATGCGCAGGGCGACGACCAAGTGGCGTGGGGCAGGTCACGGGCAGATGGCCCGGCCGCGAACGGCCATTCGCCCCGGACGGGCTACTAGGCTCCGGGCCATGGCCATCTCCAAAGTCTTGATCGCGAACCGCGGCGAGATCGCCGTCCGCATCGCCCGTGCTTGCAAGGACTCCGGCATCGCTTCGGTCGCGGTCTACGCCGACCCCGACCGTGACGCGCTGCATGTGAAGGTGGCCGACGAGGCATACGGACTGGGCGGCTCCACGCCCGGCGAAAGCTATCTCGTGCAGGAAAAGCTCCTCGACGTCGCCAAGCAGTCCGGGGCGGACGCCGTGCACCCCGGCTACGGCTTCCTCGCCGAGAACGCCAGCTTCGCCCAGGCGGTGCTCGACGCCGGACTCATCTGGATCGGGCCGTCGCCCGAGGCGATCGACGCCCTCGGTGACAAGGTCAAGGCGCGGCACATCGCCACGCGCGCCAACGCGCCCCTCGTGCCCGGCACGAAGGACCCCGCCAAGGACGCCGACGAGATCGTCGCGTTCGCCAAGGAATACGGCGTGCCCGTCGCGATCAAGGCGGCGTACGGCGGCGGCGGTCGCGGCCTGAAGGTCGCGCGCACCATCGAAGAGATCCCCCAGCTGTTCGAGTCCGCGACCCGCGAGGCCGTCACGGCGTTCGGCCGCGGCGAGTGCTTCGTGGAGCGCTTCCTCGACAAGCCGCGGCACGTCGAAACCCAGTGCCTGGCCGACCAGCACGGCAACGTCGTCGTCGTGTCCACCCGCGACTGCTCGCTGCAGCGCCGCCACCAGAAGCTGGTCGAAGAGGCGCCGGCGCCGTTCCTCACCGACGAGCAGAACGCGGAGCTGATCCGGGCGAGCAAGGCGATCCTCAAGGAGGCGAGCTACGTCGGGGCGGGCACCTGCGAATACCTGGTAAGCCAGGACGGCCTCATCAGCTTCCTCGAGGTCAACACCCGCCTGCAGGTCGAGCACCCGGTCACCGAGGAGGTCACGGGGATCGACCTGGTCCGCGAGCAGTTCCGGATCGCCAACGGCGAGGAGCTCGGCTACGACGAGACCGACCTGGCCCCGCTGATCGCCCGCAAGCACTCGTTCGAGTTCCGCATCAACGGCGAAGACCCGGGCCGCAACTTCCTGCCCGCGCCGGGCACCGTGCTGACGTTCCGGCCGCCGTCGGGCCCCGGCGTCCGGTTGGACTCCGGCATCGAACAGGGCGACATCATCTCCGGGCAGTTCGACTCGATGCTCGCCAAGTTGATCGTCACGGGCGCCGACCGGCAGCAGGCGCTGGAGCGGTCGCGCCGCGCGCTGGCCGAGTTCGAGGTCGAGGGCATGCCCACGGCCCTGACGTTCCACCGCGTCGTCGTCGACGACCCCGCGTTCGCGCCCGCGGGCGCCGACGAGCCGTTCTCCGTGTACACGACGTGGATGGAGACGGACTTCGACAACCAGATCGAGCCGTACGGCGGTCCGTCGGCCGACGCCGCCGAGCCCGAGCCCGAGCGGCAGAAGGTCATCGTCGAGGTCGGCGGCAAGCGCGTCGAGGTCAGCCTGCCTGGCGACATGTCGTTCGGTGGAGGCGGCGGCGGTGGCACCATCGGCGCCGGGCGTCGCAAGGCCCCGCGCCGTGGCGGCGCCGGCGCCAAGGGCGGCGCGAAGGCCAGCGGCGACAGCCTCACCGCCCCGATGCAGGGCACGATCGTCAAGCTCAACGTGGCCGACGGAGACAGCGTCAACGAGGGCGACCTGGTCCTCGTGCTGGAGGCCATGAAGATGGAGCAGCCCATCAATGCGCACAAGTCCGGCACGATCTCCGGCCTGAAGGCCGCGGTCGGCGAGACCGTGACCAGCGGGTCCGTGCTGTGCGATATCAAGGGCGAGGCTGCCGCCGAGGAGTGAGTTCGGGCGCATCCCCTGTGCCGCCGAGGCCCCGACCGGTGATCCCGGTCGGGGCCTCGCGTCATGAGCGGTCGGCGTGACGTTCGGCGCCCGGTCAGATCTTGTCGGGGCGCTCGATCGGAGCCGGCGCGTCGATGGGGTCGGCCCGGACGGCGTCGGGCCGCTTCCAGGTGGAGCCGGCCTCCTCCGCGAACGCCCTCTTGGCCTCGCCGGGCACGCCCAGCGCGTTCTCCGCGGCGGCGGCCCCCTTGGCGACCTGATCGGCGTACTTGCCGCCCGTCTTGCGGTTGACGACCTCTTCGACCTTGTCCACCCCCGAGCGCACCTTGTCGGGATTGCTGCGCGCGAGGTCCTTCGCCTTGGCGATCAGTCCCTTAACGTCCATCGGGTGCCTCCTGGTTCGTGAGCGTGGGCGTGAGTCGAGCCCATCATCCGGCAACCCCCACTGCCCAACCCGTCCGCCCCCACCCCATCCGCCCCGCCCTGCCGGCTCCGAACGGAGCCTTCGGGGTGCGCCGGGGCGCCGGCGCTCCGATCGGAGCGGCAGGTCGGCCTTGCTGCGTTACGCGGAGTCGTCCGCCGGGCCGCCGTACAGCCGCCGGGCCGCCTCGGCGACGGAACCCGACAGCGAGGGGTACACCGTGATCGTCGAGGCGACCTGATCGGACGTAAGCCGCTGCCCCACCGCGAGCGCGATCGGGAAGATCAGCTCGCTGGCGCGCGGCGCCACGACCACGCCACCGACGAGCTGGTTGCTGCCCCGGCGCGCGAAGAGCTTGACGAAGCCCTGCTCGATGCCGTCCATCTTCGCCCGGGCGTTCGTCTCCAGCGGCATCAACACCATCCGGATGTCCCCGGCCGCCTCGGCCTCCTGCTGCGTCATCCCGACCGTGGCGATCTCGGGGTCGGTGAAGATGTTCGACGCGACGCCCTTGATGTTCAGGGGCGCAACGGCGTCGCCGAGCGCGTGCGCGACCGCGATCCGGCCCTGCATCGCGGCCACCGAGGCCAGCGGCAGGACGCCGGTGCAGTCGCCGGCCGCGTAGATCCCGCGGACGGAGGTGCGCGACACGCGGTCGACCGCGATGTGGCCGCGCTCGGTGAGCGCGACCCCCGCCTCGGCCAGGCCCAGCCCCTCCGTCCGGGGCACCGACCCCACGGCGAGCAGGGCGTGGCTCCCCGTGATCTCCCGGCCGTCCTCCAGCGCGACGATGACCCGGTCGCCCTCTCGGCGTACAGCCGTCATCCGCGACCGACCCAGCACTTCCATGCCGCGCTCGCGGAACACGTCCTCGATGACCGTGGCGGCGTCGCCGTCCTCGCCCGGCAGGACCCGATCCCGCGACGACACCAGCGTCACGCGCGCGCCGATCCCCAGGTAGGCCTGCGCCAGCTCCGCGCCCGTCACACCCGACCCGACGACGACGAGGTGTTCGGGTAGCTCGGTGAGGGCCCACACCTGCTGCCAGGTAAGGATGCGTTCGCCGTCGGGGACGGCGGTGTCCATGACCCGCGGCGCGGCGCCGGTCGCGAGGAGGATCATGTCGGCGTCGAGGTCGTACGCCGGGCCGACCGCAGGCTCCACCCGCACGGTCGCCGGGCCGGTCAGCCGGGCCCGCCCGGCGACCACGGTGACCCCCCGCGCCGTCAGGCCGGCACCGATATCCTCGCTCTGCTTCCCGGCCAGCGCCACGATGCGGGTGTTGACCGCGGCCAGGTCGGCGTCGAGGACCGCGGCGTTGTCCGCGCGCGCCGGGCCGGCCGGGGCCGGGGCCGACGTCCGCAGCCCCATCGACACGGCCTGGCCGACGCGCCCGACGTAGGCGGCCGTCGAGATCAGCGCCTTGCTGGGCACGCAGTCGGTGAGCACACACGCGCCGCCGACGCCGTCCACGTCGACCACGGTGACCTGCGCGCCGAGGGCGGCGGCGACCAGGGCCGCCTCGTACCCGCCGGGGCCGCCACCGATGATCACCACGGACTGCGCTCGCTCGTTCACCGGACCATCCTGGCACCTCGCGGGGGTGACGGCCGAGCCCGAGCGGCGTACCCGGCCGGCGCACTTCAGGAACTAGGCTGCCGCACATGGCTGTTGAACGGCGGCTGGACGACGGCAACCCGGCCGCGATGGCCGCGCTGGCGGCGGCGGCGATCGCGGAGGGCACCGGTTGCCCGCGCCACGACGTGGCTCTGGTGCTGGGGTCGGGGTGGGGCGGGGCCGCCGACCTGATCGGCGAGACCGTCGCCACCCTTGACAACGCGGCGATCCCCGGCTTCCCGGCGGCGACCGTCGCCGGGCACGCCGCGACGGTCCGGTCGGTGCTGCTGCGTGGCCCCGAGGGCCCCGACCGCCCCGACCGCCCCCACGGCACCGACGCCCCCGACCCGGGGCGACGCGCCCTGGTGTTCGGGACCCGCCGGCACTATTACGACGGCCGGGACGTGCGCGCCGTCGCCCATCCGATCCGTACGGCGGCCGCGGCGGGCTGCCGCACCCTGGTCCTGACCAACGGCTGTGGCGGGTTGCGGCCCGAGTGGGCCCCGGGCACGGCGGTCCTCATCAGCGACCACATCAACCTCACCGGCACGTCGCCGCTGGAGGGCGCGACCTTCGTCGACCTCACCGACGCCTACTCCCCGCGGCTGCGCGCCCTCGCCCGCGAGATCGACCCCACGCTCCCCGAGGGGGTCTATGTGCAGTTCCCGGGGCCGCACTACGAGACCCCGGCCGAGGTGCGGATGGCGGGCATCCTCGGCGGCGACCTCGTCGGGATGTCGACCTCCCTGGAGACGATCGCCGCCCGCGAGGCCGGCCTCGAGGTGCTCGGCATCTCGCTGGTCACCAATCCCGCCGCGGGCATCGCGGCCGGGCCGCTGTCGCACGACGAGGTCCTCCAGGCCGGGCGCGCCGCCGCGGCCCGCTGCGGCCGGCTGCTCGCCGACATCGTGGCGCGGCTCTGAACCGGGGCGGGCACGCACCGCCGCCGATCCGACCAGCCGCTATCCCCCGCTAACCACCAGGAGCGACATGACCGAGGGACTGCTCACCCGCCGAGCCCGCCGCGAGGCACAGGGGGGCGGGGCCGAGAACCGCGCCGGGGCCGGGAGTCCTGACGGGGTCGACGACCTGTTCGCCTACGCGCGCGAGTGGGCGGCCGACGATCCCGACATCGCCACCCGGCACGAGCTGGAGGAGGTCCTCAACGCCGCCGAGAACGGCGACGCGGCGGCGCTCGGCGACCTGCGCGACCGCTGCGCCGGGCTGCTGGAATTCGGTACGGCGGGGCTGCGCGGCGCCCTCGGCGCCGGCCCGAACCGGATGAACCGCGCCGTCGTGATCCGGGCTGCGGCGGGCCTCATGGCCTACCTGCGCGAGCACGACACCGACGGACCCGAGGTGGCGTCCCGCCCGAGCGGGGGCCCGCGGGTGGTCATCGGGTTCGACGCCCGGCTCGGGTCGGCCCAATTCGCGGCGGACACCGCGGCCGTCGTCGTCGGGACGGGCGGGACCGCGCTCTTCCTGCCGCGTCCGCTGCCGACTCCGGTGCTGGCGTTCGCCATTCGGCATCTGGGCTGCGCCGCGGGCGTGATGGTCACGGCGAGCCACAACCCGCCGCAGGACAACGGCTACAAGGTCTACCTCGGCGACGGCAGCCAGATCGTCCCGCCGGCGGACGTCGAGATTCGGCGGCACATCGAGGCGCTCCGCCGGGTCGACGACGTACCGATGGCGCAGGACGGGTGGCAGGTGCTCGGGGAGGAGGTGCTCACGGCGTACGTCGAGGCGGTCGCCGCGCTCGTTCCCGCGAACGCGCCCCGCGGCGTGTCCGTCGTCCAGACCTCGATGCACGGCGTCGGCGGCGAAACCGTGCGGAGGGTGTTCGAGACCGCGGGTTTCGCCGTGCCCACGGTGGTGCCCGAGCAGCACGATCCCGACCCGGCGTTCCAAACCGTGCCCTTCCCCAATCCGGAGGAACCTGGCGCGATCGACCTGGCCTTGGCTCTGGCCAGGACAGAACGGCCCGACGTGGTCATTGCGAACGACCCGGACGCCGACCGGTGCGCGGTGGCGATCCCCGACCCCCTCGCCGCCGGTCCG
The DNA here is from genome assembly GCA_016699675.1 of Austwickia sp. Lineage (NCBI taxonomy): Bacteria > Bacillati > Actinomycetota > Actinomycetes > Micrococcales > Dermatophilaceae > Austwickia > Austwickia sp. The sequence goes on from CP064985.1 coordinate 482,272, forward strand.
CAGGATCCCGACGGCTGGCGCATGCTGCGCGGGGACGAGCTCGGTGCGGTGCTGGCGTGGGACGTGGTCTCGCGCGGCGTGGCCCCCAGCGACGTGCTCGCGCGCTCGATCGTCTCCAGCCGCCTCGTCGACGCCATCGCGGCGGCCGCCGGGTGCCGGCACACCCAGACCCTCACCGGGTTCAAGTGGATCGCCCGTGCGGAGGGGCTGCGGTACGGGTACGAGGAGGCCATCGGCTACTGCGTCGCCCCCGAGGTCGTTCGGGACAAGGACGGGATCTCGGCCGCGCTACTGGTCGCGGCGCTGGTGGCGCGGCTGAAGACCGAGGGCCGCACGGTCCGGGACGTCCTGGACGACCTGGCGCTCGCGCACGGCGTCTACGCCACCGATGCCTTCTCGGTCCGCGTCGCCGACCTCGCGCTGATCGGCCAGATCATGGCGCGACTGCGCGACACCGCGGGCGAGGTGACCGAGATCGCCGGCGTCCCCGTCGCGGCGCTGGACGACCTCGACCGGCCCACGGACGGGTTGCCGCCGACCGACGGGATCCGCTACGTCTTGGCCGACGACTCACGCGTCATCGTGCGGCCGAGTGGGACGGAGCCGAAGCTGAAGGTGTACCTCGAGGCCATCGCCCCCTCCCCGGCCGACCCGGCGAGACTCGCCGCGGCGCGCGCGGAGGCGGATCGGCGCCTGGCGGCGCTGCGGGCGGCCTTCGAGGAGATGACCCGGGTGTAGCCGGGGGCGCGGGCCTGACCGCGTCCGCTCAGAGGAGGGCGGCGAGCGGTACGGCGAGCGCGGCGAGCACCAGCAACGCCACACTCGACCAGACGACGCGCGCCTGCGCGGCGTCCCGGCCGGAACCGTCGTTCCGATCCCCGGCCAGCCGCTCGATCAGCGCCGCGATGGCCGCCGCGGAGGAGCCCAGCGCCGGCGGGACCAGCCCGGCCGCGACGCCGGCCGCATCGACCGTCGTGACGTGAGTGGCTCCCGCCAGCGGATCGGCCGCATTCCCCGCTCCGAATCGGGGCTGGCCAGCACCCGCGCCGACCCCCGCGCCTGCACGACGGCGGCGCAGCAGGGCGTCGCGGCCGGGACTCGCCGTGCCCGAGATCGCCCACGACGTCACCGGGCCACCCTGGGTGTCGACGACGAGGCTCCAGGACGACCCGGCGCCGGCCACCGCCCGCCACGGCACGACCACGTCCCGCAGGATGTTGCGCACCTCGACGCCTCGCTCGTCCACCACGACGCAGGGCCGGAGGAACACGGCGTACGACACCACCACCAGCACCACGCACCAGGCCACGCCGGTCGCGGACCGCGCCAGCCAGCCGCCCGCCATGGCCCAGGCGATGCCGACCGCGAGCGCCCCGAGGACGGTGCCGACCATCAGCTGACCCCACTGCCGGAAACTGCGACGCTGCACGACTCACCCCGTCCGGACGATCCTTAGCCCCGAGGATATCGAGGGGCCGTGGGGCATGATGGAGCGTGCGCCGGTGGGCGCGATCAGCGGCGTCGATCGGGGAGGTCCCGCGGATGAGCCAGGTCACGGGCTCCGGCCGGGACGTGCCGCTGCCCCCGGACCGGCCGGCCACCCTCGTCGCACCGGGCCCGCTGCCGAGTCCGCAGCGCGGCCCGCTGTACGGCGCGCGGTACGGCGACCCGGCGTACGAGGCCCGGTTCGGCACCGGCGCCGCGGTTTCGGCGCCGCTGGGTGGCCCGAGTTCGCCGCCGTCGCTGGCCGGCGCGATCGGCGCGCCCGGGATCCGCCGCGCGGCGGCCGGGCGGTTGACGTTCCGGCCGGGGGTCGTCACGCTGCGGCCGGCCTCACTCGGCGATCTTCTCGATGGCGCGGTCCGCACGATCCGGCTGCGCCCCGGTCTGTTCCTCGGGGTGGGCGCGCTGGCCGTCCTGGTGGGGACCGTGCTGCGCGCCGTCATCGATGCCCTGGTGGGCGTCACCATCGTGGGCCCGGACGGCACGGCGGCGGTCCGCATCACCCCCAGCCTGGCGCTCGTCCCGGTCATGGCGGCGCTGCTGAGCGCGGTGCTCGCCCTGCCGACCGCGGAGGCCGTGCTCGGTCGGGCTCCCACGGTCGCGCGGCTGCGGACCCAGCTTCGGCCGCGGGCCCGCGCGGTGGCGGGGTACGTCACCCTCGCCGCCGTGGCCTGCCTGGTCCCGACGCTGCTGATCTGGTTTGCCCTCGGTGGCCGCGCCGCGCAGCAGAGCGACCTGCTGTTGGCGCTGGTGGTGCTCGGGTTCGTCGCCGAGCTGGTCAGCCTGCCGCTCTTTGCCGCCCCCGCGGCCGTGGTGCTGGAGGGCGCCGGCCCCTGGCAGGCCATCCGCCGATCCGTCCGCCTGGTCCGGGGCTACCTCGGCCGGACCCTCGCCGTGGCCCTCCTCGCGCGCCTCCTCGTGCTGCTGGTCACGACCGCGCTCGCGACCCCGCTCGCCGTCGCCGTGGCCGTGGCGTCCGCGACGTCGGGCTTCTCCCTGGACGAGACCCTGCTGGGGCCGGCCCTGTCCACGCTGTTCGGCATGCTGACGGCCTGCCTGACGCTGCCGTTCGAGGCGACGCTGCGGTCGCTGTACTACGTGGACGTGCGGGTCCGCGCCGAGGGCCTGGACGTGCTCCTCGTCGACGCCGCCCGGCGGGGCGAACCGTGAGCGGCCCGGGCGGGACGGCCGTCGGAGCGGCGCTGGGCCGACTCGACGCGCTGGGCGGACTCGACGCGCTGGGCGGACTCGACGCGCTGGGCGGACTCGACGCGCTGGGCGGACTCGACGCGCTGGGCGGACTCGGCCCCCGGGGCTGGCTCGCCGGGGACCCGGTCCGCCCCTCCCCCGACGAGGCCCGCCGGTGGGCCGCCGAGGAGCTGGCCAAGCCCGCCTACGGCAAGTCCTTCATCGAGCGGTTCGGCGCCTGGCTCTCCGACCTGCTGTCCTCGCTCTTCCAACCCGCCGGGCCACCCGGCGCCGTCCCGATGCCGAACCTGTTCGCGATCCTCGCCATCCTCCTCATCGCCGCCCTCGTGTTCTGGCTCGTGCGGGCGAGCCGCGGCAAGCGCACCCCGGCCCCCGCGGACGAGGCGCAGGACGCGGTCTTCAGCGAGCCCGCGCTGGCGGCCGCCGACTACCGGCGCCGCGCTCGCGAGGCCCTCGAGGCCGGCGACGCCTCGCGCGCGGTCGTCGAGGCGTTTCGCGCGATCGCGGCTCAACTGCTCGAGCGGCACGTCCTCGATGAGGCGCGCGACCGCACCGCGCACGAGTTCGCCACCGCGGCGGGCGCGCGGTTCCCCGCGATCGGGGACCGGTTCGCTCCCGCGGCTCGGGCGTTCGACGCCACCCTGTACGGCCGCCTCCCGGCGACCCCGCAGGCGGCCCGCGACCTGCTGGCCCTCGACGATGACCTGCAGCGCGCCTCGCCGCGCGCGCTCGAGGCGGCCGATCTCCCCGTGCCGTTGGCGGTCCCGCGATGAGGACGGCGGCCCGACCACTGGGCGTGATCGGCCTGCTCGTGGGGATCGTGGCGGCCGCGCTGCTCGCGACGTACTGGCTCGGCGGCGGCGCCGTCGGCACCACCAAGGGCGACCCGGACTCCCCCGACCCCGGCGGCGCCCGCGCGGTCGCCACGATCCTGCGCGAGCGCGGCGGCGTCGACGTCCGGACCGCGCGCCGGGTCGGCGACGTGGGTGACGTCGGCGGTGGCACCCTGGTCGTCGCCACCTCCCGCAAGCTGTCGGAGCAGACCACCGGGCGGCTGCGGGACGCGGCGCGGTCGGCGAGCACCCTGGTCCTGGTCCGCCCGCACGGGGACACGCTTCAGGCGCTCGCCCCGCAGATCACCGAGCAGGGCCGCACCTCCGGCGTGCTGCGGGCCAATTGCGCGATGCCGGACCTCGAGACCGGCATGGAAACGAGCGGCGAAACCCACTTCTACCGGGTCCGAGCGAGCGCCGGCGGGCAGGGCGGGTCCTGCTTCACACAGGTGGGCGGGGGTACCGGGCAGCCCGGCGCGGTGGCCTGGGTGAGCGCCGGCGGTCGCCGTACCGTCGCCGTCGGCAACCTCGACCTCTTCACCAACGCCCGGTTGCAGGAGGTCGACAACGCCGCCGTCGCGTTGCGGCTGCTGGGGCACGACGGGCGGGTGACGTGGTACGTCGGGGGTGCCGAGGACGCCGCCCAGACCGCGGAGACGACGGATCGGCCCTGGCCGCCGGCCTGGCTGGGCCCGTTTGCCCTCGGGCTGACCGGGGTGGTCGTCGCCCTGATGCTGTGGCGCGGCCGACGGCTGGGACGCCTCGCGATCGAGCCCCTGCCGGTCGTGGTCCAGGCCAACGAGACGACACTCGCCCGTGGGCGGCTCTACCGCCGCGGCAAGGACCCCGCGCACGCGGCGCGGGTGCTGCAGGACGCCGTACGTCGTCGGCTGTCCGCGGCCCTGTCCGTGCCGCCGTCCGCCGACCCGAACCAGCTCGCGCAATCGGCGGCCCGCGCCAGCGGTCGCGAGCCCCACGAGATCCATGACCTGCTGACTCGGTCTCCCGCCGGCGACGCCGACCTGGCGACGCTGACGCAGGAGCTGGCCCGGCTCGATAGAGAGGTACGCCGCGCATGAGCGAAAACCCGCCGCCAACCCCCGCCGCGCCGGACCCCCGCAACCATGGTGACGGAGCCCGCAACCATGGTGACGGAGCCCGCAACCATGGTGACGGAAACCGACCGCCGGAGGGCGCCCCTGGTGATCGGGGCGCGGGGCCCGACGACCACGCCCGTGGCAAGCTCCTCGCCGTCCGGCACGAGGTGGGCAAGGCCGTGGTGGGCCAGGAGAGCGCCGTGATGGGCCTGATCATCGGACTCATCGCGCGCGGTCACGTGCTCCTCGAAGGGGTCCCCGGAACGGCGAAGACCCTGCTGGTCCGGTCGCTGGCCGCGGCGCTGGCCGTAGACACCAAGCGGGTCCAGTTCACCCCGGACCTGATGCCCGGCGACATCACGGGCTCGCTGGTCTACGACCCGCACTCCGGCGACTTCTCGTTCCGGGCCGGCCCGGTCTTCACCAACCTGCTGCTGGCCGACGAGATCAACCGGACCCCACCCAAGACCCAGGCGGCGCTCCTGGAGGCCATGGAGGAACGCCAGGTCAGCGTCGACGGGCAGCCGCACAAGCTGCCCCCGCCGTTCCTGGTGGCGGCGACGCAGAACCCCGTCGAGTACGAGGGCACCTATCCCCTCCCCGAGGCCCAGCTCGACCGATTCCTGCTCAAGGTCGAGATGGGGCTGCCGCCCCGCCAGGACGAGGTGGCCGTGCTGCAGCGCCACGCGGCCGGGTTCGACCCGCGGGATCTCGCCGCGGCGGGGCTGCGTCCCGTGGCCGGGCCCGCTGATCTGCTGGCGGCGGCGGAGGCGGTACGCCGGGTGAGCGTGACGCCCGAGGTCGCGGCGTACATCGTCGACATCGCCCGGGCCAGCCGTCAGTCCCCCTCGCTGTCTCTCGGGGTGAGCCCCCGCGGCGCCACCGCGCTGCTGGCCACGTCGAGCGCCTGGGCGTGGCTCAACGGCCGTGGGTTCGTCACCCCGGACGACGTGAAGGCCCTCGCCCACGCGACCCTCGCGCACCGGCTGCGGCTGCGGCCCGAGGCCGAGTTGGACGGGGTGTCGGTCGGCTCGGTACTCGCCAGCGCCATCGCCTCGGTGCCGGTCCCCCGGTGAGGCGCTGGTGAGGCGTCGGTGAGGCGTCGGTGAGGCCTGAGAGGACGCGCGGATGAGGCGAGCGGCAAGCGACGGAACGGGGCCGACATGGCGGTGACCGGACGGTTCGTGCTGCTCATCGCGGCCGGTCTGATCCCCCTGCTGCTCTGGCCGCAGGCGGCGATCGTCCGGCTGTGGTGGCTGGGGGCGCTGCTGCTCGTCGCGGTCGACGTCGCGCTGGCGAGCGCGCCCGGCCGGTTGGCGGCGCGTCGCGAGCCGGTCGAGCCGGTGCGCCTCGGTGAGACCACCCGCAGCCGGCTCGCCGTGACCAACCCCACCCGGCGTACCGTCCGCGTGCTCGTCCGCGACGCCTGGCAGCCGTCGGCAGGGTCGCGTGGCGAACGTCGCCGCCTCACGCTGCACCCCGGCCGCACGGAGCTGGTCGACGTCGCACTCACCCCGACCCGACGCGGCGATCGGTTGGCCGACCGGCTGACCCTCCGCGTGTTCGGCCCGCTGGGACTGGGGGCGCGGCAACGGTCGTTTGAGGTCCCCGGCGTGGCCCGCGCGCTGCCGCCGTTCACGTCCCGGCGACACCTGCCGAGCCTGCTCGCGGAGCTGCGGCAGCTCGACGGGCGCTCCGCCGTTCGCACCCGCGGCCAGGGCACCGAGTTCGACTCGCTGCGCGACTACGTCGAGGGCGATGACGTCCGCAGCATCGACTGGCGCGCGACCGCCCGCCGCCTGGACGTCGTGGTGCGCACCTGGCAGCCGGAGCGCGATCGGCACGTCGTGCTCGTGTTGGACACGTCCCGGACCAGCGCAGGCCGGGTCCTCGACATGCCCCGCCTGGACTCGGCCATGGACGCGGCGTTGCTGCTCGCGGCGCTGGCGTCCCGCGCGGGCGACCGCGTCGAGGTGCTGATGGGCGATCGGCAGGTGCACGCCCAGGTGCGCGCCGACCGGCGCGGGGACCTGCTGCACCGGCTCGTCAACGCCATGGCCCCGCTCGAGCCGGCATTGGTCGAGGCGGACTGGCCGCGGCTGATCGGGGCGGTGACGACGCGGGTGCGCCGCCGGGCGCTGATCGTGCTGCTGACGCCGCTGGAGCCGGCCGCGGTCGAGGAGAGCCTGCTCCCGGTGCTCCCGACCCTCACGGGGCGCCACCGGGTGGTGGTCGCGTCCGTGCAGGATCCGGCCCTCGCGGCGGCGACCCTGACGGGGCCGCGTCACCAACCACGACCATCGATGGCCGCCCATCCCACAACGCCCCAAGTGGCCAGCGCCAATGGGCCGGGCACGGCCATCGATGGTCGCCCGTACGCACCGGTGTCGGCCCGCTGGGGCCCCGAAGATGTCTCGGACCCGTACGCCGCCGCCGCGGCCGAGCAGACCCTGGCGCGACGGGGGCGCACCGCGGCCGTCCTGGGCCGGCTCGGCGTCGACGTGCTCGACGAGCCCCCGGACCGGCTGCCGCTCGCACTGTGCCAGCACTACCTGGCGCTCAAGGCCCGCGGCCTGCTCTGACGTTCGGGCTCTGTCGCTTCGAGCCCTGACCCGCGCCGGGAACTCAGTCGCGCGCCGGCGCGACGTACCCCGCCTGATCGGTCGCCACGTCGCCCGTCTCGCCTCGACGTACGGCCCATTTCCCCAGCGTGAAGACGTAGGCGAAGAAGGCCGCCTCGGCGACCACCCCGATCCCCACCCGCGCGGCCGTCGGCAGCGGCGACGGCGTCACGAACGCCTCGATCAACCCGCAGATCAGGAGGACGACGATGAGGCCGAGAGCGACGCTCATCGCGGCCCGAGCCTCCTGCGCCACCGCCTGTCCGCGGGTCCGCGCGCCGGGCTCGACCCAGCCCCAGAAGATCCGCAGGCCCACGCCGGCCGCGACGAAGACGCAGGTGAGTTCGAGGATGCCGTGCGGGGAGATCAGGCCGAAGAAGACGTCGGCGCGGTCGTGGCGGATCATCAGGGCGCCGATGATCGACACGTTGAGGATGTTGTTGAAGAGCACCCAGATGACCGGCGCGCCGAGGATTCCGAACGCGATGCACTGCGCGGCCACGAAGGCGTTGTTCGTCCAGACCCGGAAGGCGAAGCTGCTCGCGGCGTGCTCGGAGTAGTAGTGCGCGAAGTCGTGGTTGACGAGTTGGTCGATCTCGCCCGGCGTCATGAGGCTCTGCTCGACCTGCGGGTTGGCGAGGAACCACCAGCCGAGGAAGACCGCGGCCAGGACATTGGCGGCGAGGACGGCCAGCCACCAGCGGCGGGTGCGGTAGAGCGTGGCCGGGAACGTGTCGGTGAAGAATCGGGTGGCGGCGCGCCAGTCCCGCGATGCGGGCCGGGCCGCCGTGCCGCGGGCTCGCGTGAGGAGCCAAGACAGGTAGCCGACCAGGTCCGGTTCCGGCGCGGCGGAGCGGACGACGGACAGGTGCGTCGCGGTGCGTTGGTAGAGGTCGAGGACCTCGTCGGCCTCGGCGCCGGAGAGCCGCTTGCGCCCGGTCAGTTCCTCCAGGCGGCGCCACTGCGGCGACTTCGCGGCGACGTAGGCGTCCAGGTCCACGTCGTCACTGTACGTCGAGTGCGTCCGGGTTCCGGGGCGCGCGGCGGTTACCCTGACCAGGTGAGTACGACGACCGGGGGGTACGCCGAGGGCAACCTCGGCCCGCTCCTGGCCGGCGACGACCTTCTGACCGGCGAGGCCGTCGCGCTCGACATGCCGGCGGCGGCGCTCGGCATGCGGGCCATGTCGGGGCTCCTCGACCTGATCCTCACCGCCAGCATCGGCGGCACGATCATGTCGATCGCGCTGGCCGCGGTGGCCTCGAGTCTGGACCCGGCCGCCACCGCCGGGGTGGCGATCGTGCTCAGCGTGCTGCTGTTCGTGGGCGTACCGACGGTCATGGAGACGTTCACGGGCCGGACCTTCGCGAAGATGATGCTGGGGCTGCGAACCCTGCGCGACGACGGCGGGCCGGTGTCCTTCCGGCACGCGTTGACGCGGCACCTGGTGGGGCTCGTCGAGGTGTACGTGTTGATGGGTGCCCCGGCCCTGGTTTGCGGCCTGTTGAACCGGAAGTCGAAGCGGCTGGGCGACTTGGCGGCGGGCACATACGTCGTGCGCGACCGGATCCGCCCCCCGTGGCCGAAGACCGGCGTGGTGCCACCGCCGCTGGTGGCGTGGGCGGGCACCGCGGACATCGCCCCGCTGCCCGACCACCTCGCCCTGTCGATTCGGGAGCTGCTGGCCAGGGCGTCGGAGATCCGGCCGCAGCCGCGCTACCAGCTCGCGAACGCGCTGGCCCGGCAGGCGACGGCGTACGTCTCCCCCGGTCCCCCGCTGGGCACCCCGCCCGAGGTGTTCCTCGAGGCGCTGCTCGTGGAGCGGGGGCGCCGCGACTGGTTGCGGCTCCAGCGCGACGAGGCCCTGCGGCGGCGGCTCACGGGCCACCCCTGACGCGCCTCACCTCGGGGAGTCGTCCTCCCGGTGCACCGCGTCGGGGCTGAACGCCGGCAGGCAGACCGCGACGTACTCGGCCCCGTCGTTGCCGACCGCATAGCGCACCCGCTCGCCCGCCCGCGTGATGATCGACTGCCCCGCGCTGACGCGGGCCTGCCCCCCGGCGTGGTCGACCAGCAGCGTGCCGCAGATGACGAGCGTGACCTCGTCGAACTCCGGTGTCTGGTAGGGCTCCTTCCACCCCGCGGGCGCCTTCATGTGCGCGACGGACACGCTCTCGTGGCCGGTGCTGGCCCGCCCGAGGTGCTCGGCGATGACCTTGCTGCCGTCGGCGGGGATCCGGACCGGGTTCTGGATGAGTTCGGGCACGGGCCCCAGGCTAGTGAGCCGCCGGCACCAGGTCCCGGCCAACCCCGTCCTGAGCCTCCGACAGGTGCCCGCGCAGCCGCCTGAACAGCACGGCCGACACGGTTGCGCCGCCGACGGTCGCCACCACCCAGACGGCGGCGTGGCCGGTCCCGATCAGAATCGCCCCGATGGCGGGGCCGGCGATATTGGACACCGTCTACGTCAGCCCGGCCAGCGCGTTGTACCGCCCCCGCAGGTCCTCCGTCGCGAGGTCGTTGACCAGCGCGGGGGCCGTCGGCGACAGCACCGTCTCGCCCAATCCGAACAGAGCCAGGCCGCCGACGATGCACGCCGCGGCGGCCGAGCCGGGCACGACCGCTGCGGCGGCCACCACCGCCCAGGACACGGCCCACACCGCGCCGGTCAGCGACAGCATCGAGCTGCGGCGCCGGCCCTCGACGTACCGCAGCGCCACCAGCTGCGCCAGCACGATCGTCGCCGGGTGGGTCGCGGCGTGCCCGGACGTCAGCAGCGCCAGCGCCGCGACGATGCGTGGCAGGGAGTCGGCGACCGCCAGGACGGCGACGGCCACGACCATGGCGAGCTGACCGCCGATGGCCACGGCGCGCGGCCCGAACCGGTCGATCAGCGTCCCGACCACGGGGACCACCACGAGCGTCACCGCCCCCATCGCCCCGAGGAGCAGCCCGACCCCGATGGTGGGCACGCCCCGCATCTGGGACAGGTAGACGTAGAGGAAGGGCACGGTCAGCCCGGACCCCAGCGTCGATAACGCCACCCCGACGTAGACCTGCCGCACCTGATGCGGCAGGCCCAGGAATTCCGCACGGATCGCGCGGATCGGGTCGAGGCGGCTCACCTCACCATCGTGCGGGGCCGCCGCCCATCCGCACCAACGATTTTGCGCCGAGCCCGCCGGTCGATCCGGGGCTCAGGCGATGCGGTCGAGGATGAGCCGTACGCCGGGAGCGCGCCGCTGCCCCGCGCCCTCGGGGCCGTCGTCCCCCGCGAAGCTACCGTCCACCGCGGGGCCGTCGTCCCCCACAGGGTCGATGTCCCAGGCCCCGGCGAGGGCCTCCCGCGCGCGCCCGAACCGCTCCGGCGTATCCGTGTGCAGGGTCAGCAGCGGGTGACCCTCCTGCACCCGTTCGCCGGGCTTGGCATGGATCTCGACGCCCGCCCCGGCCTGCACCGGCTCGCCCTGCCGGGCGCGGCCCGCACCAAGGCGCCAGGCGGCGAGGCCCACGGCGTACGCGTCCAGCCGCCGCAGCACCCCGCTTGCGGGAGCAAGCACGGTCTCGTTCTCGCGCGCGACCGGCAGGTCCGCGTCCGGGTCGCCGTCCTGGGCCGCGATCATCCGCCGCCAGGCGTCCATCGCGCGGCCGTCGCGCAACGCGTCGGCCGGGTCGACGCCGGGCATCCCCGCCCCGGCGAGCATCTCGGCGGCCAGGGCCACCGTGAGCTCCACGACGTCGGCCGGCCCCCCGCCGGCCAGCACCTCGACCGACTCGCGCACCTCCAGCGCGTTGCCCGCCGTACGCCCCAGCGGCGTCGCCATGTCGGTGAGCAGCGCGACCGTGTGGACGCCGGCGTCCTGGCCGAGCCCCACCATGGTCTGTGCCAGCTCCCGTGCCGAATCCGGCGTCTTCATGAACGCGCCGGAGCCCACCTTGACGTCGAGGACCAGCGCCCCGGTCCCCTCGGCGACCTTCTTGCTCATGATGGAGCTGGCGATGAGCGGGATCGACTCGACGGTCCCGGTGACGTCGCGCAGGGCGTAGAGCTTCTTGTCGGCCGGCGCCAGCCCGGACCCGGCGGCGCAGATCACCGCGCCGACGTCCTCCAGTTGGGCCATCATCTCGGCGTTGGACAGGTCGGCCCGCCAGCCGGGGATCGCCTCCAGCTTGTCGAGCGTGCCGCCGGTGTGGCCCAGCCCGCGTCCCGAGAGCTGCGGCACCGCGACGCCGTACGCCGCCACCAGCGGCGCCAACGGCAGCGTGATCTTGTCACCGACGCCGCCGGTGGAGTGCTTGTCGGCGGTACGCCGAGAGAGCGCGCCGAAGTCCATCCGTTCCCCGCTGGCGATCATGGCGCCGGTCCACCGCGCGATCTCGCCGCGGTCCATGCCGTTGAGCAGGATCGCCATGGCGAGTGCGGCCATCTGTTCGTCGGCGACGACGCCGCGGGTGTAGGCGGCCACCACCCAGTCGATCTGGGCGTCCGTGAGCCGGCGCCCGTCCCGCTTCGCGCAGATGACGTCGACGGCGTCGAAGGCTTCGCTCATGGCCCTAGCGTGCCCTAGGAGGTGGCCCATCTGCGGCAACGGGCAGAACCCGCCGCGGCGGTCGGGCTACATTGGCCAGGTCCCCCGCCGTACGAACAGGAGCACCCGATGAGCCAACCGCGCCAGGAGACCCTCGACTGGGCGATGCGGCTCGTCTCGCTCGACACGACCAGCCGGGATCCGAACCTGCCGCTGATCGACGTTGTCGCGGCCGAGCTGCACGAGCGCGGCCTGGCGACGCACGTCCGGCCCGCCCCGACCCACGGCTGGGCGAACCTCATCGCCACGATCCCGGCCCGCGACGGCGCCACGGACGGCGGCGTGGTCCTGTCCGGCCACACCGATGTCGTGCCGGTGGACGGCCAGGCCTGGGCCAGCGAGCCCTTCGCCCCGGCGATCCGGGACGGCAAGCTCTACGGGCGCGGCGCGTGCGACATGAAGGGCTTCATCGCCTGCGTCCTCGCACTGCTGCCCGACATGCTGGCGGCGGGCCTCGCCGAGCCGATCCACCTCGCGTTCAGCTACGACGAGGAGATCGGCTGTATCGGCGGCGAGCAGATCGTCAAGGACTTCGCCGACCTGGGCCTCAACCCGCGCTGCGCGATCATCGGCGAGCCGTCGATGATGCGGGCGATCCGCGGGCACAAGTCGGTCAACCTGGTCGAGATGGAGTTCCGCGGCCTGGCCTGCCACAGCTCCCTCAAGCCGCACGGCCTCAACGCGATCGAGCACGCGGCGGCGGTGATCCGGCGCATCGCCGAGTACGGCGAGCAGCTCGCCGCCAACGGGCCGTACGACGACGCCTACGAGGTCCCCTATTCCACGGTCGGCACCAACCTCGTGCACGGCGGCATCGCCTCCAACACGGTCGCCGACACCTGCGTGATCCAGGCCGACTTCCGCACGATCGCCGCCGACGACCCGCGCCAGTTCTACGAGACCCTGCGCGGCTTCGGCCTGGCCCAGGAGCAGGTTATGCGCCAGGCCAATCCGGCCGGCCGGGTCGAGGTGCGGCTGAAGTCGCTGGTGCCCGGCCTGGAGACCGCAGCGGACGGCCCGGCGGCGCGCCTCGCTCACGACCTGGGGCTGGAGGTCAGCGACGCCAAGGTGACCTATGGCACCGAGGCGGGCCAGTTCTCCGGGGCGGGAATGGACGCGATCGTCTGCGGCCCCGGCGACATCGCGCAGGCCCACGGGCCGAACGAGTACGTCGAGTTGGACCAGCTCGCCGCCTGCGAGCAGATGCTGGAGCGCCTGATCGCGCACCTAGCCCGCTGACCGGAATCCGCGTTTCTGCGCTGGCCGGGGGCCACGCGACATAAAATCTGGTCATGGCAGCTCGGGGAAGCCGCGAAGAATTCGCGCGGCTGCTGGCGGACGCCGTACGAGCCAGCGGCCTCACGCACCAGGAGGTCATCCGCTGCCTCCGGGCCCAGGGGGACGCGCTGTCCAAGGCCACCTTCGACTCGTGGCGGAACGGGCGCACCCATCCCGAACGCGCCGCGACGATCGCCTCGGTCGTCTCGCTGGAGCAGGTGCTCGGACTGCCCCCCGGCCGCCTGATCGCGGCGCTTCCCGGCCGTCGCCTCGTCGCCGAGCCGCGGCCATTGACGTGGCAGGACGGCGAGATCCTGCACGACTCGCTGCGCGAGTCCGTGGACCGGATGCGCGAGGAGCTCGGCCTGCCCTGGGACGACGGGTTGCGGCGGGTGAGCGCCTACCATCACGTCACCGTGCACGAGGACGGCACGCAAGGCCGTCACTACGTCCGCGAGGGCCTCATCGCCGACCGCGACGGGCCGACCAGCCTGATGAAGTACCAGTCCGTGGCCGACCCGCACGCCCATCCCTACGTCGCGACGATCTCGGGGTGCCGGCTGGGGCGCGTGCTGGAGGATCCCACCGTGCCGTGCGTCCTCGCGGAGCTGATCTTCCCCCACCCGCTGACCGAGGGCAAGGCGATTCGGGTGGAGTTCGAGTACGGTGCCGTCGGCGCCACCACCCCCGATCTCGGCAGCGAGCGGGCCGTCTCCGGGCACCTCACCGAACTGATCCAGGTCATCACCTACCAGGGTCGCCCGCCGCGGTACGTCGTCGCGGTCGACGTCATCGACGAGCGCGAACGGCGTACCCGGCTGCGGCTCGAGGACGAGCATTCGGTGATCGTGCAGCGCCGTGACCTGTGGACGGGTCGGTACGGCGTGTGGTGGTCCTGGGACGTCGACCTGCTCGATCCGAAGGTGCCGCTCCCCTATTAGCTGCCCCATTAGCGCCGCTCACGGATTGCCTCCGGTGGCTGGCCTCACGGATAGCGGCTGCGGCTACCTCGCGGACGACCGTCCTGCAAGACTTGGTCCGTGACGCCCACGCCGACCTCGACGACGCCTCGCGTCGCGTCCACGACGGCCCCGTTGCCCACTAGCCCCTCCGCCGACCTGCCTACCAGCTCCGCAGCTCAGGTTTCTCCGGCCCGGGATGCCGAGACCGGGTGTGGCGGGCCCGAACCTCGGCCCGCGGACGAGGTGTCGACAGGTCCCGGGCGCGCCGGTGACGCGGGGGCCCCCAGCGATCCCGACAGCGAGGCGAGTCAGCTCGCGTGGGTGCTCGCCGGGACCGCCGTACGTCGGGATCCGCGCACTCTCCGCAGCCCTCTCGACACGGTCGCCCCGTGGGCGCGCGCGCTGCCCCCGGCCGCGTGGCGGACCTTCGCCGCCGAGGTGGGTGCGGCCCTGGAGGGGGACGATCCGCAGTCGCTGCCCGGCGTGCTGCGCCGGTGGGCGGCGGTCGCGGATCGATTCGCCTGACCCACGGTTGATCCCGGGCGGCGGACCGGTAGCCGTCACAGGGGATAATCGGGACCGCGACGGGGTACCTTCCCGGCATGTCGCGAATCCCCTCCGTCAGCGCCCTCATCGCCGGCGCCGCTCCCCTGCCCGAGCACCCCGTCGCCGTCGTCGTGGGGGCCTCCCGAGGTCTCGGCCTGCTGGTCTGCCGCGAGTTGGCGGTGCGGGGCTGTCGCGTCGTCGGCCTGGCCCGGTCACCGGAGTCGCTGGCCGAGGCCGAGGCCACGATGCGCGAGTGGGGCCACGAGCTGGTGACCTATCCCGCCGACGTCACCGACAACGCGGGCCTGGTCGCGACGCTGGGGATCATCGAGGCCGAGGTGGGGCCGATCGACGTGGCCGTTCACGTGGCGGGCGTCATCCAGGTCGGCCCGGCCGAGTCGATGACCCGGGAGCACTTCCAGACCTGCCTCGACATCATGTTGTGGGGCCCGATCAACCTCTCCCTCGGAGTCGTGGACGGGATGCGCGCCCGGGGTCGCGGGCGGATCGGCATCGTCACCTCGATCGGCGGGAAGGTCTCGGTGCCGCACCTGCTGCCGTACTCGACGGCGAAGTTCGGGGCAGTCGGCTTCTGCGACGGGTTACGGTCCGAGCTCGCCGGGACCGGCGTCACGGCCACCACGATCGTGCCGGGGCTGATGCGCACCGGCTCGCACGTCGCGGCGCAGTTCACGGGGGATCAGGCGAAGGAGTACGCCTGGTTCGCGCCGAGCGCGTCGTTGCCGGTGCTGTCGATGGACGCCGAACGGGCCGCGGCCCGCATCGCGCACGGCGTCCTGGCTGGCCGCGCGAACGTGGTGCTGACCCCCGCCGCCCAGGTGGGAATGCGCGTCGCGGGCCTGGCGCCGAGCCTGACCGGGGCGGCGCTGGGCGTGGTGGGCCGCTTCCTGCCGGATGCCCCGGCGGGCGACCCGACGGCGACGGGCACGATCGACGGCCACACCGCCCGGCGGCTGCTCAACTCACCCACGGTGGAGAAGCTGACCGCCCTGGGCAACCGCGCCTCGGCGAAGTTCAACGAGAAGGAGCGCTAACCCGCGGGTGGTACGGGGGCTGGTTCCACCCCGGTCCCGAACCCTGCCGGTGGTGTCAGGCTGGGGTGGGCCTGGGGCGTGTCGGACATCGCGACCACCGCTTACCGATGAATCGGCTGGCGTCCGTTACGACAGAGCCTCCCAAGTGGCGATCGGATACCGGCGGACGGCTTCGGCGGTGACCGGGAAGGGCACGGCGACTATCGCATCCTCGGGGGGATGCCCTCGGTTGCCTCGTAGAGCCCCATCTCTTCTGCGTCGTGTGCCATCCGCGCCAAGGCGGCGCGTCGTGTCTGCCGCTCGACGCGTTGGAACTCGATGAGGTCGACTAGCCGCACGTAGCGGTGTCTGCCGGGCTTCTCGTACGGGATCTCGTTGCGTTCGAGGATGCGGACCAGTGTGGGGCGAGAGATGCCCAGGAAGTCCGCCGCCTCCTGGGTCGTGAGCATCGCACCCATGGGCGCCACCGTGACGCCCATGCCCTGCGCGAGTGTCTCGGCGATCTGCCGCAAGACAGGAAACAGGGCCTCGGGGATAGGCACTCGCTCTCCGTCTGGTCCGAGAAGCTGCGACTGGCCCCTCTCAGGGGTCGACTCGGCGTCGCCGAGGACGTCCAGGAAGCGCTGGATCAGGACTTCCTGGGCGCCGTCGGGTACATATGTGTGTACGTCGACTGCCGCGGACTGCCTCGTCATGATCGCCACCTCCTCGACAAGAGTATCCATAAACGAACAAAACGAACAGGGCTAAGGGGCTGGAACCGAGCGAGTGAGAGTCGAAACCCACCTACGCCTCGTCGCGGACCGCGGCGAGGTCGGCCGGGCCGAAGGCCTGCGGGAGGATGTCGGCGAGGGTGCGCAGCCCTTCCGGCGTACGGATTTCGCAGCTGGGCCCGCCGAACTCGTACAGCAGCTGACGGCACCGGCCGCACGGCATCAACGTCTCGCCCCGCCCGTCCACGCACCACACGGCCACGAGGCGCCCGCCGCCCGTGCGGGCCAGCTCCGACACCAGGCCGCATTCGGCGCACAATCCCACGCCGTACGACGCGTTCTCGACGTTGCACCCGCTGACCACGCGCCCGTCGTCAACCAGCGCGGCGACGCCGACGGGAAAACTGCTGTACGGCGCGTACGCGCACCGCATCGAGGCCACCGCGGCCGCGTGCAGCGCATCCCAATCCACGACGGTCATGCGCGCCCTTTCGCCGTTAACGCCGCATTCCGACGGTTGCGCTCACTGCAGCAAGCGGTTCCGTCGGAATGCGGCGTTGTCGCCCGAAACGGTCGTCGATCAGAAGGCGTCGGTCGGGACGTACTGACCCCACACGTCGCGCAGCGCGTTGCTGACCTCGCCACCGGTCGCCCGGGCCGCGAGGGCCTCGCGCATCGGGATGAGCAGGTTCTCCCCGCCGGGCTGCTCCGCGGACTTCTTCAACCGCGTGAGCGCGTCGTCCACGGCGCCGTTGTCGCGGTCCTTGCGCAGCTTCTCCAGCCGTGCGCACTGCTCCGCCTCGATGGCCGGGTCGACCCGCAGCGGGTCGTACTTCTCCTCGGCGTCGATGCGGAACTTGTTGAGGCCCACGACGATCCGCTCGCCGGAGTCGGTGGCGAGCTGCGTGCGGTACGCCGAGCGCTCGATCTCCTGCTTCTGGAAGCCCTGCTCGATGGCCTTGACCGCGCCGCCCTTGTCCTCGACGGCCTGGATCAGCTCCCAGATCTTCGCCTCCAGCTCGTCGGTCAGCGACTCCATGACGTAGGAGCCCGCGAACGGGTCGACGGTCTTGCAGACGTCGGTCTCGTAGGCGATGACCTGCTGCGTGCGCAGCGCGAGGCGGGCCGCCTTCTGCGTCGGCAGCGCGATGGCCTCATCGAAGGAGTTCGTGTGCAACGACTGGGTCCCGCCGAGCACGGCCGCGAGGCCCTGCAGCGACACGCGGATGAGGTTGACCTCGGGCTGCTGGGCGGTGAGCTGCACGCCGGCCGTCTGGGTGTGGAACCGCAGCATCTGCGATTTCGGGCTCTGGGCCTGGAACTCGTCCTTCATGATCTTCGACCAGACGCGACGGGCCGCGCGGAACTTGGCGACCTCTTCGAGCAGCGTCGTGCGGGCCACGAAGAAGAAGCTCAGCCGCGGCGCGAACGTGTCGACCTCGAGCCCGGCCGCCTGCGCGGCGCGCACGTATTCCTTGCCGTTCGCAAGCGTGAACGCGACCTCCTGCGCGGGCGTCGCCCCGGCCTCGGCCATGTGGTAGCCCGAGATCGAGATCGTGTTCCAGCGCGGAATCTCCTTGGAGCAGTAGGCGAAGATGTCCGAGATCAGCCGCAGCGACTGGGCCGGCGGGTAGATGTAGGTGCCGCGGGCGATGTATTCCTTCAGCACGTCGTTCTGAATCGTGCCGGTCAGCTGGTTGGCGGAGACGCCCTGCTGGGCGGCGACGAGTTCGTACATGAGCAGCAGCGTCGAGGCCGGCGCGTTGATCGTCATCGAGGTGCTGACCTTGTCCAGCGGCAGGCCGTCGAACAGCACCTTCATGTCGTCGATCGAGTCGATCGCGACGCCGACCTTGCCGACCTCACCGCTGGCCAGCGGCGCGTCGGAGTCGTAGCCCATCTGGGTGGGCAGGTCGAACGCGACCGAGAGGCCGCCGGTGCCGGCGGCGACCAGCTGGCGGTAACGCTCGTTGCTCTCCTTCGCGGTGCCGAAGCCCGCGTACTGGCGCATGGTCCACGGCTTCCCGGTGTACATCGTCGGGTACACACCGCGCGTGAACGGATACTTGCCGGGCTCGCCGAGCTTGGTGGCAGCATCGAAAGCTGCCAGGTCGTCGGCGGAGTAGACCGACTGGATCGGAAGGTCGGACTCGGTACGTGCCGTCGTTTCACCCATGGACGCAGCCTAGTGCGCGGGCGCCGCCCGGAACGGGGCGCGACGGTGCGGAACTGCGCGGCGGGCCCTTGGTCCTGCTCACTCGGAATGGCCCCCGGGCGACGAGCCCCCGGAGCCTCGGTCAGCCGGCGCCGGACGTTCGCCGGGCTTGCGCCGATTCCGGTGATCGGCCGCTCATCTGCGGAGCAGTGCCGTCGATGGGTACGGCGGAAGCACGCCACACCGAGACGCGAAGGAGGGACCCCGTCATGACGCTGCTGCTGTGGTCCCCCGACCTCGAACTCGGGATTGCGCAGATCGACTGCCAACACCGCAAACTCGTCGACCTGTTGAACGCCCTGGATTCCGGGGTGAAGAAGAGCTACAGCTTCCACATTCTGGGGTCGATCCTGACCGACCTGGTCCGCTACACGGTCTGCCATTTCACGTTCGAGGAACGGCGCATGGAGACCCACGCCCTGCCGATGCTCGCCGAGCATCAGGAGGAGCACCACCTCTTCGCCGAGCAGGTGCTGGCCTTCAAGGAGCGCTTCGACACGCGCCGCTCCGACGTCAGCACCGAGACGCTGACCTTCCTGCGGGATTGGCTCAGCGGCCACATCCTCGGCAGCGACCGGGAGTTCGCCGAGGTGTTCCTCGCCTCCGCGGGTGACGCGCCGACGCCGCCGTGCGGCTGCTGACGCGACTCCACTGAGGTCGACTCGCCGAGATCGACTCGCTCAGGTCAGCTCGGTCCGCCCCGTCACCTTGAGCTCGTCCACGATCTTCTTGACGTCCTGGGCGTGTTCGCGGGTGGTCACGAGCACCGCGTCGGGGGTGTCGACGACCACCACGTCGCTGATCCCGACGACCGCGACCAGCCGGCCGCCTCCCGGCGCGACGATCCCGGTGGCCTCCCGGGCCACGACCGAGGCCTCGTCGCCGAGCACGCGCAGTCCGTCGGGCAGCGGCTCGGGGGGCGTGGGCAGCAGCGTCGCCAGGGACTGGAAGTCGCCCACATCGTCCCAGGGGAAGTCGGTCTGCACCACCGCCACGTGACCGTCGTCCGCCGCGGGCTCGGCCACGGCGTGGTCGATCGAGATCTTCTGCAGGGAGGGCCACACCTCGTCGAGCCGGTGCGGGTCCGCCGCGATCTCGCGTAGCCCCCGGGCCAGGTCCACGTGATAGCGCTCCAGCAGGTCGAGCAGCACACTCGCGCGCACCACGAACATGCCGGCGTTCCAGACGTAGGCGCCGCCCTCGACGTACGCCGTCGCGGTGACCAAGTCCGGCTTCTCCACGAACTCGGCCACGCGGTGCGCGTTCGGGGCACCCTCGACCTCGAGGGGGTCACCCACGTGGATGTAGCCGAAGCCCGTCGCCGGGTGCGTCGGCGCGATCCCGAGCGTGACCAGCATTCCCGTGCGCGCGACGGCGACGGCTTCGCGCACCCGATCGCGGAAGGCGGCCTCCTCCCCCACGACGTGATCGGCCGCGAACGAGCCGATGACCGCGTCGGGGTCGAGCCGCTCCACCACCGCCGCCGCCAGGCCGATCGCGGCCATGGAGTCGCGCGGCGAAGGTTCGGCGATCAGGCGCTCGGGGCGTAGGCCCGGCAGCTGCTCGCGGACGGCGTCCTCGTGCGCCACCCCGGTGACCACGACGAGCCGCTCCCCCGACAGCGGGCGGAGCCGGTCCGCCGTGGCCTGCAGGAGCGACCGCCCCGCCCCGGTGAGATCGAGGAGGAACTTCGGCCGGGCCGCCCGCGAGAGCGGCCACAGTCGTGTCCCCGCCCCGCCGGCGGGAATGACCGACCAGAAGTCGTCCGTGGGGTCCGTGGCCTCAATCGCCTCGATCGCCTCGATCGCCTCGTTCGCGTCGGTCATAATCGCAAGCTAGTCGACGCCGCCACGCCAATGTCGCAGACCCGCAGGCCGCCCCGCCGCGGAGCGGGCGGTGCGTCGCCGGGGCGTCACCTACCGCTCACTCGACACTCCCCCAACGGTCGGTTGGGCACAACCTTGACGCGCCACCGTACAGACTGTGCGGATCGCGATCGTCACCGAGTCCTTCCTGCCGACCGTGAACGGCGTGACGACCAGCGTCTGTCGCGTCGTCGACTCGCTGGCCGCGCTGGGCCACGACGTCGTCATCGTCGCCCCATCCCCGGCGCCCTCGACGTACCGCGGTTTTCCCGTCATCGGCCTCACCAGCGTGCCCGTGCGGCAGTTCCAGGTGGGTCTGCCGACCCGCCAGATCGAGGCGGTCCTGCGGGCGTTCGCCCCGGACGTCGTCCACGTCGCCTCGCCGTTCTTCCTGGGTGCGCGGGGCCTGTACGTCGCGCGCGCGCTGGGCATCCCGTCGGTGGCCATCTACCAGACGGACATGGCGAGCTATGTCGCCCGGCACGGCCGCGCGGCGGGCGCGCCGCTCGCGAACGTCACGTGGGCCTACCTGCGCAAGGTGCATGCCCTGGCCGACCTGACCCTGGCCCCGTCGACGGCGGCCCTCGCCGACCTGGCCCGGGAGGGGATCGATCGCACCGCCCTGTGGGGCCGCGGCGTCGACGGTCGGCTCTTCCACCCGCTCTGGCGCGACGACGCGGGGTGCCGGGCGCTGCGCCGGCGGCTGGCCCCCCGGCAGGAGACGATCGTCGGCTACGTGGGTCGGCTCGCCCCGGAGAAGGAGGTCCACCGCCTGGCGGCGCTGCGCGACCTGCCCGGAGTGCGGCTCGCCATCACCGGGGACGGGCCAAGCCGCGCGGAGCTGGAAGCGGCCCTGCCCGGGGCCGTGTTCCTCGGGCGCCGGGACGGCGACGACCTGGCCCGGGTCTACGCGGCCATGGACGTGTTCGTGCACACGGGGACCTCGGAGACGTTCGGCCAGACCCTGCAGGAGGCGGCGGCGACCGGGTTGCCGGTGGTCGCGCCGGCGGCGGGGGGCCCGCTGGACCTGGTCGAGCACGGCCAGACCGGGCTGCTCTTCGAGCCCGGCGCGCCGGAGTCCGAGGAGGGCTCGCTGCGCTCCTGCGTCGCTCAGTTGACGTGCGCCGAGGACGCCTGGGAGCGGCGGGCCCTGATGGGTGAGGCGGGTGCCGCCAAGGTGGCGGGCCGGACCTGGGACGCGCTCACCGAGGCCCTCGTCGAGCGCTATGTCGCCGTGTCGCGGCATGGCTCACGGGTGCGCATCGCCTGAGCCGGTAGCGTCGCAGCAACGCTTCGCTCCAGGAGGTTCCGTGCCTGCCCCCCTCCTTGCGGGTCTCCGGCCACCGGCCGGACGGCGCCGCGTCGTCCTCGGCTCCGTCGCCGTGCTCACCTGCCTCCTGTGCTCCGCGGCACCCGCCGGCGCTCAGCCCGCGAGTTCCTCCGCTCGGGACGGCGCGCTCCCGGCGCACGCGGCCGCCGCCGCCGTGTCTGGGGCCCGGGCCGGGTCCGGCTCCGCCGCGAGGATCGCGCCCACGGAGGACCGGCTGGGCGATCCAGGCGTGGTCGCCGACGTGCCGTCGGACGTGAAGGCCCCCCCGGAGCTCCCCGCCGCCTCCTATCTGCTCGCCGATCTGGGCTCGGGCGACGTGCTCGTCGGCAAGGCCGCGCACGAGGCCCACCTGCCGGCCAGCACGATGAAGCTGCTCACCGCGCAAACGCTGCTGCCCCGCTTGGACGGCAACCTCAAGATCCGCGCCACCGACTCCGACGCCCGCGTCGACGGCACCCGGGTGGGCATGGTGCCGGGCCGGGAGTACACCGCCGACCAGCTCTTCCACGCCCTGCTGATGGGCTCGGCCAATGACGCCGCCGAGGCGTTGGCCCGCGCGAACGGCGGACTGGAACAGAGCCTCAAGCAGATGAGCGACCGCGCCGCGCAGCTCGGCGCCAAGGACACCGTGCCCAGGTCGCCGCACGGGCTGGACGCCGAGGGCCAGCAGACCTCGGCGTACGACCTAGTCGCCATCCTGCGTGGGGCGCTGGACACGCCCAAGGTCGCGGAGATCCTCACGACGCAGACCTATCCGTTCCCGAAGTACCAGCCCGTGGAGCAGCCGAGTTCGTCCGCCTCCGCCTCGAGCGCCGAGACTGGTGCGCCGAGCGCGGCGCCCAACGGCGGGCCCTCGCTCGCCGGAACTCAGCAGGTCGCCAGCCAGAACAAGCTGCTGTGGAACTACGAGGGCACGATCGGCGGCAAGGACGGCTACACCGACGCGGCGGGTCACACCTTCGTCGGAGCGGTGCGCCGCGGGGACAAGACGTACGCCGTGGCCTTCATGGGCGCCAAGTCCAACGACTGGCGCCCGATGGCCGGCCTGCTTGACTGGGCGTTCGCCAACGGGTCGAAGGCCAAGGCTGTGGGCAAGCTGCCCGGGGCCGCGTCCCCCGTGGCCGCCCCCGTCGCGGCGCCGGCGGCGAACGTGGCCACCGGCGCCGAGGTAGCCCCCGCCGGTGGGCTGCTCGCCGCGATCGTCGGCTTCTTCCTCACCGTGCTCAAGGTCCTGGCGTGGACGGTCGCCATCCTGGCCGTGGCCGTCGTCGCCCTGCGGGTGCGCAAGCTGCGCCGGGACGCCCGCCGCCGGGAGCTGCGCCGTCAGCGGCTCGAGGCGAGCATGGCGGGCGTCGTGCGGCCGGAGCACCCCAGCACCCGCGCCCCCTACCCCACCGAGGCGCCGGCGAAGCGGCCCAGGCGGCCCGTGCGAGCGGTCCGGACGACGCGGACGGCTGCCCCGGCCCCGCGCCCCGCGAAGGCCCCCCAACACGCTGCCGCGCACGCCGCCGTGCCGGCCTTCGCCGGGGTCGCTGCGGCGCCCACGGCGGCCTCGACGACCTCGGCCCCCTCCGCTGCCGGTTCGGATGAGTGGACCGTGGCCGAGGACGCCTACCAGGTGGACTCGCAGACAGCGAGCGCGTACCAGGCGACGGCGTACGCCATGACGGCTGACGGGACGACGGCGTACGACCCCTCCCTGGGCGACGCGGGTGACTCCTGGGGCGTGCACCGGCTGGATCAGCGCCACTGACCGAAGGTGGGCGCTGAATGGCCTTGATCGGCACCGACCGCCGCTGACGGGAGCGGCCCCTTAGGGCGCACCCGTCAGCGGGAACAGGCGGTGCGGATGCCAGTGCTCGTCCTCGCCGCACACGTACAGGCCCAGCGCGTCCGCGGCGAACTCGATGCGCTCGTCCGCGAGTTCCCGCTGGGCGGCGTCGAGCCGGCCCTCCGCCACGTCGTGGGCGAGGGTGACGTGCGGGTGATAGGGGTACGCGGCGGCGCAGGCCAGCGGTCCGGTCTGCAGGTCCGCCGCCAGCCGCGTGCACGCCTGCGCGCCGTCGCCGACCCGGAGAAAGGTCACCTGGGTGACCGGGCGGAAGGTGCCGGTCCCGTCGAGAACGACCTGGTACGCCGGGTGCCGAGCCGCGACGGCCGCCAGGTGGGCGGCGATCTCCGGCAACGCCGCCCGCGGCACCGCGCGCGGCCCGACGAGTGTGATGTGCGTCTGGATGAGGTCCGCCAGGGGGTCGCCGAAGCGGCGGCGGGCCGCTTGCAGCCGGCTGCCGTGCGGCTCCGGGACGGCGATCGCGACGCCGATCGTCACCGGGTCGGCGGACGTGCTCACCGGCTCACCACTCCCATCTCACCCCGTAGAGGCCGGGGCCGAAGTCCAGCACGAGGGCGTGCACGCTGCGGCCCACGATGACGATGGGGTCCACCTTCTCCACGCCGTCCACGACGGTGAATCGCTCCGCGGCCAGCGGCAGCCTGGCCGGATCGAAGCGCACCTCCGTGTGCGCCGAGCGGACCGGATGGAGGAAGGCCCGCTCGATGGTGCGGTCCGAGATGGCCTGCTCACGCTGCCCGGCGCGGTGCTCGACGAGGATCGACTCGCCCTTGGCAAGGGTCCGCGAGAGCGCCATCTTGGCGACCATGACGCCCTGGTCCGGCAGTTCCGCGACGTCCGCCACCGTGCAGTTGTGCACGCTCTCGATGAACGGCTGCGAGGTCGCCTGGTAGTACGCCCAGTAGTGGTCGACGTCGTCCCGCTCGGCGACGAACAGCTGCTTCACGTGGTGGGCGACCTCCGCACCGGCGGCGTCGATGTGCACCTGGTCGTGGACCAACACCAGGGTGAGGCTCACGTCACGGGACAGCCCCAGGCGGCCCATGAGGTCGTCGGCGCACGGCAGATAGGCGTCCGCCGCCTCCGCCGAACTCTGCATCGACGGTCCCGAACCACGGCGCCGGGCAGGCAGTTTCGCGGCCAGGTGCCCGTTCTCGAGGCCGAGGATGTCCTCCAGCGCGGCGATGGCGGCGATCGACGAGGCGCGCTCGGGACGGCTACGCCCGGACTGCCAATAGCTGATGGTCGCCACGGACAGCTCGTGCCCGCGCTGGATGAGGTGGTAGCGGATGCGGTCCAGCGACAGGCCACGCTGCGCGATCGCGGCGCGGAGCGCGGCGGCGAACGGATCGTTCTCGCCGCTGTGCGGGGACAGCGTCATGCCGGGCCCCCGGGCCAGGACCAGGTCAAGCCGTACACCCCAGGCTGCGGGTCGATCACGAGCAGGTGCAGGGTCCTGCCGACGAGCGTGGTCTGCCGCCGCACCGGCTGGCCGTCGACGACCGTGTGCACCTCCGCCCCCACGGGGATCTGCTCGTCGGGGAAGCGCACCTCCATCACGAGCTCTCGGATGGGGTGGGTCACCCGGCGCATGAGGTTGTGCACGGCGATGGTCTGCCCGATCGACTCCATCCGGTGCTCGACGATCACCGATTCGCCCTCGTCCAGAGGGTGGTCGAGGACCATTTCCGCCGCGACCGCGGTCTTCTCCCGGAACTCGATGACCCGGCCGAGGCTGCAGTTGGACAGCGCCATGATGAAGGGGAAGGCCTTGGCGTCGGAGTGGCTGTACCAGATCGGGAACCGTTGCACGCCGCCGCGCCGCGCCAGGAAGACCGTGCGTACGTCGTGGGCCCCGTCGGTGCGGTCCGGGCGCACCTCCAGGCGGTCGTGGTAGGTCACCCGCACGAGCCCGTCGTCGGACTCCATCCCCAGCATCGCGAATCCCGCACGCACCACGTCGGCGTCGGTGCCGTCGCCCGGGCCGGTGGTCGGGACCTCCGCCATGAAGTAGTGCGTGGGCAGCTCGCTGGCCACCGCGCTCCCCGGTCCGCGCGGGTTCACCTTGCTCGTCAGGAAGCCCGCGGGCAGCCTCAGGACGCCCTCCAGATTGGCCAGGGCGATGATCGAGCCGCCCCGATCGGGCCGGCTGCGCCCCGAGCGCCAATAGCTGAGGGTGGCGACGCTCACGCTGGAACCCAGCTCGGCCAGCGCCTGCCGCAGGGATTCGAGGCTGGCTCCCCGGGTCGCGATCGCCGCACGCAGCGCCTGGGTGAAGACCGATCCGCAGGCGTCATCGCCCCCGCCGGCGCCGCCGTTGGCGTCGTCCGGGGGTGCGGGGGGCGGGCAAGGCGTCATCGCCTCAGATCGTAGCCACCCGGACCGGGTCGGTCGCCAGACCACCCACCAACCTGGTCAGGAAATTCGTTGTGGCACTAAGAATCTAGGCAAGAAAGGGCGGCTTTCGACGGCAGCGCGGCACCGGTCGAAGCGACCGGTGCCGCGCTGCGACGACGTACCCGTGAGTCCGAGCTCAGATCCCGTCGATGATGGCGTTGAGCGTGCCGCTCGGTCGCATCGCGGCCGAGGTCTTGGCGTCGTCCGGCCGGTAGTAGCCGCCCATGTCGACCGGCTTGCCCTGGACCCCCAGCAGCTCGGCGTCGATCGCGTCCTGGTTGCTCTCCAGGGCGGCCGCGACCGGCTCGAAGCGGGCCTTCAACTCGGCGTCGGCGTCCTGGTCGGCGAGGGCGCGGGCCCAGTACTGCGCCAGGTAGAAGTGGCTGCCGCGGTTGTCGATCTGGCCGACCTTGCGCGCCGGGGACTTGTTCTCGTCGAGGAACTTGCCGATCGCGGCGTCGAGCGCGTCGGCGAGGACCTGCGCCTTGGCGTTGCCCTGCGTGCTGGCCAGGTGCTCCAAGCTCGCGCCGAGCGCGGAGAACTCCCCCAGGCTGTCCCAGCGCAGGTAGTCCTCCTTGACGAACTGCTGGACGTGCTTGGGGGCCGAGCCGCCCGCGCCGGTCTCGAAGAGCCCGCCGCCCGCGAGCAGCGGAACGACCGAGAGCATCTTGGCGCTCGTGCCCAGCTCCAGGATCGGGAACAGGTCGGTGAGGTAGTCGCGGAGTACGTTGCCGGTCACCGAGATGGTGTCCTCGCCGCGGCGAATCCGCTGCAGGCAGTAAGCCATCGCCTCGACCGGCGGCTTGATCTCGATGGTCAGGCCGTCGGTGTCGTGGTCGGCCAGGTACTTGTGCACCTTGGCGATGACGTTGCGGTCGTGGGCGCGGTTCTTGTCCAGGTAGAAGCACGCCGGGGCGCCGGTGGCCCGGGCGCGGGTGACCGCGAGCTTGACCCAGTCCTGGATCGGGATGTCCCGCACCCGGCTCATCCGCCAGATGTCGCCGGCCTCGACGTGGTGCTCGGACAATACGGAGCCGTCGGACATGAGCACCCGCACCGTGCCGGGCTGTTCGAGGATGAAGGTCGTCGGGTGGCTGCCGTATTCCTCGGCCTTCTGCGCCATGAGCCCCACGTTGGGGACGTCGCCCATGGTGGCCGGGTCCAGGGCGCCGTGGGCGCGGCAGTCGTCGAGGACTGCGGCGTACATCGGGCCGTAGCACCGGTCCGGGACCATCGCGAGGGTCTCCTGCTGGGCGCCCGCCGCGTTCCACATCTGGCCGGAGTCGCGCACGACCACCGGCATCGAGGCGTCGATGATGACGTCGCTGGGGACATGCAGGTTGGTGATGCCCTTGTCGGAGTCGACCATGGCGAGGGCCGGGCGCGCGTCGTACTGCGCCTTGATCGACGCCTCGATGGCCTCCTTCTCCTCCGGCGGCAGCTTCTCCAGGCGGGCGAGCAGGTCGCCGAGGCCCAGGTTGGGATTGACGCCCAGGGCCGCCAGGCGCTCGCCGTACCGGTCGAAGACGTCACTGAAGAAGGTCTGCACGGCGTAGCCGAACATCACCGGGTCGGAGACCTTCATCATGGTCGCCTTGAGGTGCAGCGAGAGGAGCAGGTTGTCGTTCTTCGCCTTCTCGATCTGGGCGGCGTAGAACGCCTTGAGCGCCGCGGCCGACATGAACGTCGTGGAGACGATCTCGCCGTCGAGGACGGTGACGGCATCCTTGAGCACCGTGGTCCCGGAGCTGTTCACGAGCTCGATGCGCAGCGTGTCGCCCTTGGAGACGACGACCGACTTCTCGTTGCCGTAGAAGTCGCCATCGCTCATCGAAACGACCCGGGCGTGGTTGGCGGGGGTCCACTCGCCGAGCTTGTGCGGGTGCTTCTTGGCGAAGTTCTTCACCGACGCGGGGGCGCGGCGGTCCGAGTTGCCCTCGCGCAGGACGGGGTTCACGGCCGAGCCGAGCACCTTGGCGTAGCGGGCCGCGACGTCCTTGTCCTCTTCGCTGCTGGGCGACTCGGGGAAGTCCGGAATCGGGTAGCCCTTGTCCTGCAGCTCCTTGATCGCGGCCTTGAGCTGCGGCACGGAGGCGGAGATGTTGGGCAGCTTGATGATGTTGGCCGTCGCGTCCTGGGTGAGGTCGCCGAGCTTGGCCAGGTTGTCGGGCACCTGCTGGTCCGCGGCGAGCCGATCCGGGAACTGGGCGAGGATCCGGCCGGCCAGGGAGATGTCGGAGGTCTCCACGTCGACGCCGGCCGTCTTGGTGAAGGCCTGCACGATGGGCAGGAACGAGTACGTCGCCAGCGCCGGCGCCTCGTCGATCTTGGTCCAGACGATCTTGCCGCTTGTCATGCTCACTCCCGGGTCGAGGTCAACGAGGCTGCTTACGGTCGGACTCCAGGGCCAACCTACCGGTTGCTTCGCCGCCACCGGCGGGTGCGCAAGGATAGGGCCATGGCGAGCAACGGCTACCCGCACATGGTCTTCGTGCAACCCGACGCCGGGCTGGACAAGGAGTCGCTGGCGGTCTTCCTGGAGGGCCTCTTCCCCGACGCCGACGTCACCGACAAGCCGCTTCGGGTCGACATGGCCCTCGGCGGCTACCTGTTCAGCTTCTGGCTGGAGGAAGCCGAGGGCGTGGCGGACCGCTACGCGACGTACCTGCCCGAGGGCGCCCGCCGCCGCTGGCTGTCCCGCTGCGAGTCGATGATCGACCTGCACGGCCAGCCGGACCCCGAGCGGGTACACGCCGCGACGGCGCAGCGCATCGTGGCGGCGCTGCAGGAACAGGACGGCATCGAGGTCTTCTCGGAGGAGACGCGCCGGTTCCTGGGGATGGACTACGGGGACGGTACGCCGAGTGCGCCGCCACCCGCGACGATCCCCGGCACGATCCCCGCCTGGGGGCCCGCGTCCCCCGCGCCGGGATCCGACGCGGTGCCGGCCCCCGAGGAGATCCCGGCCGCCGAGTTCGCCCCGCATTCGATCGAACCCGCCGCGACCGCCACGCCCGCCGACGACGCGCAAGCGCCGGAGCCCTGGACGCCCGAGCCGTGGACGCCACCGGCGCCCGTCGAGGCGCCCATGGCCGCGGAACCCGAGCCCCATGTGGTCGAACCCGCCCCGCACGCGGCCGATCCGGAGCGACCCGCGCCGGAGCCTGGGCCGGACGAGCCGACCACGGTGTGGATGCCGGCGGCCCCGGACCCCGATCGGGTCGTCCAGGCGCCTCCCGTCGATGTCCCCGAGGCGGTCTCGCCCGAACCCGTGCAGTCGCCGGCCGCCTCGACCTCGGCACCCGCCGAGCCCGCCACGCCCTACCCGCCCGCGGTGCCCTCGATGCCGCCGGTGTCCCCGGTGCCCCCGGTGCCCGGCGCGACGGCCGGGGACCAGCCGGCTGAGGCCGCACCGTGGCAGGGAGCCGGGCAGGCTCCGTCCACCGGCGCCGAGGAGCCGGAGAAGAAGGGCTTCTTCAAGCGGGTGTTCGGGCGTCGCCCGGAGTGAGATGCGACGTCCACGATGTGGACGTCGCGGCGGGTGCTCATTGCCCGGTTTACGTGTTTCCTTCTGGCACTTTCACATTCGATACCGAATCGGAATAGGCGATCGCGGGTCGCTCGTCCGAGTCGCTGCGGGCGGCCCGTAAGGTTTTCCTGACCTAACCCAGATGTTGCATAGGGGGTCGCTGTTGGGGGCCGGGCCGTCGGTAACGCCTCGGTGGGGCTGATTCTGGCCGGTGGGTATGACAATGTCCCGGGGCGGCGCTTCCGGTGGGCGTCGTCTTCCACGGACGAGGGCTGTGTTGCGGGTTGTCGGGGCGGGGTGGTGGCGTTGCTCAGGGCGGGGCCAGGATCGCGAGGCGGTCCCAGCCGGTGGTGAAGAGTCCCGCCCAGGGCGCGGTGGTCTTGATGTGCAGGAGTCGCTGTCGGGCCGTGCGGGCCAGGGTCGCGGCGATCGTGAAGAGCTGCAGCCGCAGCGTCTTGGGTTCCCACCGGCGGGCCTGGTGCTCGGGGTAGGCCAGCAGAGCGGTCCAGGTGAGCAGGTCGCCTGCGATCTGGACGATCAGGAGCCAGATCCGGTTTTGGTCGAAGCCCTGCAAGGGCAGGTTCGTCAGACCGCAGTCTTTGGCGATGCGGATCCGGTCTTCGCAGCGGGCTCGGCGGCGGTGGCGTAGTTCCAGGTCGGCGAGGTGCCGCGGGTGGTGTTCGTGACAAATGCGGTAAGTCGGTAGCCTTCGACCCGAGTTGCACAGGTTTAGTGGGTCGCCTTGTGGATGACGGCTTGGATGTCGTCGGGGATCGCGGGATGGGCGGTGATGGTCTGGCCAGCGATGGCGATGGTCACATCGCGCAGGGGTCGCAGGGTCTGGATGATCTTCTTGATACTCATCCCTGTGCTGTTCTGGAGGTGGCGGGCCACTGCCAGGGCGGTGAAGACGATGGTCAGGTGGGCCTCGATGGCGTCGCGGTTGTGGTGGAAGATGGGGCGGGCTCGCAGGTCGGCCTTGCTCATCCGGAACGAGGCTTCGACCTGCCACAGGTCGTGGTAGCTGGCGATGACTTCGGCCGCGGGCATGACGTTGGTGGGGATGTTCGTCACGTACCCTTTCAAGCCCACGAGGCGTCGGGCTCGAGCCAGGGACGCCTCGTCCAAGGACTGGGTGCCGTTCTTCGTGGTGACGAATCGTGGTGTGCGCGCGGCCTTCTCGCCGGCGACGACGGCCCGGGCGCGGTTTTCCTGCAGCCTCATGGTGTGCCCGTCGCGGGTGGCTCGTTTGCGGGAGTACGCCCACACCGCACGCCATGAGCGGGTGTGGACTGCCGGGTCCCACACCGGCTCGGGCCGCTGGGAGCTGTCATTGACGCAACGCGCGGCGGCGGTGGCCACGCGCGCGGTGATCGTGTCGATGAGCTGCCCGTCGGTGAACGCGTCTCCGTGCCACCGGAAATGCGAGGCCAGATCAGCTGGGGCCTTGGTGACCCGGGACCCGACGATGAACCGCAGTCCGGCCTCGTCGAGGCCCTTCAAGTTGCCCGCTGACAGCATCCCGGCGTCAGCGACGACCACCATGTCGCTCAGGTTGTGCCGGGCCTGGAACCCCTTGACGATCGGGACGATCGTGGTCGTCTCTGCCTTGTTGCCTTCGTAGCACCCAATCTCTAGGGGAAACCCGGCCCGGTCGACCAACAACCCGACGACGATCTGAGGATCGACCCGGCGTTCTTTGGAGAAACCGACCTTGCGCAGGTCATCCTCGTGCTCCGCCTCGAAGTAGAGGGTCGTCACGTCGTACAGCACCAAGGACACGTCCCCACTGGTGGCGGCCTGGGTGAAGCAGGCGGTCGCGATCTGGTCGCGGTATCCGCGCTGCCCACACCGCTTCAACGTCGCGGTGAACGTGTTGCGGTGCGCCGCAGCCAATCCCAGTTCGGTCAGCACCCGCACCGAATCGGCCTTACTGGTCGGCTCCACCAGGCGCGCGAGCACCAGCTGGAAGAACGCCTCGTCCCCGACAACGTCGAACCCGAGCTGTCGCCAAGCTCCCCTCAACCACCTCGATCAGGACCCGCGAGCGTTGCCCGACCACGACCGCCTCACGCGAACCGCGCTCTCCCAGGCCCAGATCCAGCTCGCCCTGGCCCTCATGCATCTTCTGGCGGCCGGCCTGCATCAACACCGCCAGCTCAGCCTCCGAATGCGCCGACCCAAGATGCTCGATCACCTTGTCCCGCCCGCCAACACGCTCAGCGATCTGCACCGCCGTCGCTCCCGACGCCGTCCGCACCTTCCGCAGGAACACCACGAGAAGGCACGCTACCCACCCGGTTAGTGTGTCAACGCCCAACCCCGCACATCCCTGACCAGGACAAACGCGAGCCCGACCGCAGAATCACACCCGACATGTGCAAGTCAGGAGGTGAGCAGGTCGCCTGCGATCTGGACGATCAGGAGCCAGATCCGGTTTTGGTCGAAGCCCTGCAAGGGCAGGTTCGTCAGACCGCAGTCTTTGGCGATGCGGATCCGGTCTTCGCAGCGGGCTCGGCGGCGGTGGCGTAGTTCCAGGTCGGCGAGGTGCCGCGGGTGGTGTTCGTGACAAATGCGGTAAGTCGGTAGCCTTCGACGTCGCTGAACCGTAGTTGCGCGCCGGGGTGGGGCCGCTCTCGACGCACGATCACCGGCATCCCGGGCGGGTACCCCTTTAGGAGGTTCGTGCTGGTGAGCAGGTCGGTGAACTCCACGACGGCGGCGCCGTCGCGCAGGGCGCCGTCGGCGTCGTAGGGGTCCTGCCACGCGGTGGCGGGTAGGAGGGCATACAGCTCCGGGGTGATCGCGGGCAGGGTGTACCCGATCGAGTACGACAGGCCACGTCGGTGCAGGAACCCCAAGAACTCCCTGCTGCCGCCAGCGCCATCGGTGCGGATCAGGACCTTCTTACCCGGGCGGGTCGGGTTGATCCCCGGGACGGCGGTCAGGGCTTGCTTGGTGAGGGTGACGTGGTCGGTCGCGGTGTTAGAGCCGGCGTTCCCGGGACGCAGCAGCATCGCCAGGGATTCACCGGTGCCGTGTGGGCCGTGGTCGGCGAAGGCGCACAGGGGTGGAATCCGAAGGTCTTCTTGAACGTCGCCGCGGCGGCCTCCTTGTCCGAGTGGGCCGTGATCAGCGTGGCGTCCAGGTCGATGACCAGCGCATGAGAGGCCGACATCTGCTGGTTGGGGGCGTGCCGACCGGCCAGGGTCCACACGTGCGCCCGTGCCGCGGTACGAGCGGTGGCCACAGCTTTCTCCACGGCGGCCACGTCGCCGGCCAGGGCCGCGATCGTGCGCGAGATCGTGGCATCAGAGGCCACCAGGCCATACAGGCCCGGCTCGGAGCGGATGAGCGCCACATCACGGCAGGCGTCCCCACCCAGGACCAGCGAGATCGCCAGATCGAGCAGCACCTTGGCCGGGTCATGCCGGGCCAGCGACTTACGCCACGGCGTCAGCGCCGCACTCAACGCCCCGACCAGCCCGGAGGTGGTCGCGGTCCGGGTCAGCAGCACACCCCCGCGTGCGCGACCGCGGGCACTGCCGCGGTGTCGACTCGGACAAGGGGATAGGGACCGCTACGCTTACTCACCTGGGAAGTGCCCTTCGAACCACGCGGATATCGGCCTAGACAATCGACATCCTCGCAGCTCAAGGGCACTTTTCACGTCACGGCACGCTCACCGCCGTGAAATCTCCGGGCTAAGGACCCCGCAGTCGAACGGCACCGTCGCCCTCGGGGGTCACCCGCACCACGTGAAGGACTTCCTCCCTCATGCAGACTCCTGCACTGCCCCACCGGTTGGCCGCTGAGGCCCTCGGTACCTTCTGGCTCGTCTTCGGCGGCTGCGGCTCGGCGATCTTCGCCGCGCACGTGCTGTCCAAGGACCCGAGCCCCGTCAACATGGGCATCGGCTTCGCCGGTGTCGCGCTCGCGTTCGGTCTGACCGTGCTGACCGCCGCGTACGCCCTCGGCCACATCTCTGGCGGACACTTCAACCCCGCCGTGACCATCGGCTGCGCGGTCGCCAAGCGCTTCCCCATGAAGGACGTCCCGGCGTACATCATCACCCAGGTGATCGCCGGTCTCGTCGCCGGTGGCGCGCTCTATGCCATCGCCTCCGGCCGCCCCGGCTTCAAGGCGTCCGAGGGCTTCGCCGCCAACGGTTACGACGCCGGATCCCCGAACGGGTACGGGCTGGTGGCCTGCTTCCTCGTCGAGGTCATCTGCACCGCGTTCTTCCTGTTCATCATCCTCGGCTCGACCGACGGGCGGGCCCCGAAGGGCTTCGCCCCCATCGCGATCGGCCTCGGCCTGACGCTGATCCACCTCATCTCCATCCCGGTGACCAACACCTCCGTCAACCCGGCCCGCAGTACCGCCGTCGCCTTCTTCCAGGGCGGCGACGCCGTGGCCCAGCAGTGGCTCTTCTGGGTCGCGCCGATCATCGGCGCGGCGATCGCCGGCGCGGCGTACGCCGCCCTGACCGGCGAGCGCAAGACCGTCGACATCGAGGGCGAGGCGCGCGTTCACGCCTGAGTCCTCGCCGCACCCGACGTACGCAGCGGCCGCGTCCCCACACGGGGGCGCGGCCGTTGCGCGCCCCCGTGTGGGGGCGCTGCGTGAACCCCGTTGCGGCACAAGTGCGCTGGTCAGCGCTCCACAGGGGGATCGCCAAGCGTCCCCGAGCCGGGCCTGCCTGCGGCAGAATCGAGCCTTGGTGCGGGACGTGGGGGGCGATCATGAGCAGGTACGCCGGGAGACGGTTCACCGTTGATTCGCGCGGGGTTGGGCGACGGTACGCCGGACGCCTCGCCGCCACGCTGGCCGTCGGCGTGCTGGGCGCCAGCCCGCTGGCGGCCTGCTCCGGGGCGCCCGGCGCTGATGCCCCCACCCGGCCGGCCACCAGCGCCGCCTCCGTCGTGGTTCTCCCCACCGCGGACGCCACGTCGCTGGTCAGCAGCAGCGGTTCGACCACCGGATTCGACGTGTTGGCCAACATACCGGCCGCCGCCAAGCAGCACACGAACGCCGGCGCCCAGGCCTTCGCGCGTTACTACATCGAGGCGGTCGGGCGGCTGTTGATGGATCCTGCCAAAGGGCAGCTCAGCAAGCTCTATCTACCCGAGTGCCAAGAATGCCTCCAGGTGGCCCGGCACATTGACGAGGGCGTGGATCAACGCATCCGCTGGCAAGACCTCTACTACCGCGTCCTCGACGTCACCATGCCTGACCTCGACAGCACCAGCGCGGGGCCAGAGAAACACGTTGCTCTGGCAGCCCGGGTCACGACTAATCCGGTAGGCGTCACGTCGGGGAGCGCCCCACCCACCACGCGACCCAAGGGTGCCGATGTTTTGATCAAGTTTGGTCTCGCATGGAACGGCGACCAATGGCTTGTGGCCGATTTCCAGAGCCAAGTCGCACC
Organism: Austwickia sp.; assembly: GCA_016699675.1. Classification (NCBI taxonomy): domain Bacteria; kingdom Bacillati; phylum Actinomycetota; class Actinomycetes; order Micrococcales; family Dermatophilaceae; genus Austwickia; species Austwickia sp. The sequence goes on from CP064985.1 coordinate 517,297, forward strand.
CACCGCATCGCGGTGAACACCACCGCGCTGTGGCTCGCCGCCACGATTCTCACAACCGCCCCCTTCGCCCCACCGCCGCCAGCTCCCCCGGACTCGGCCTTCTCAGGTCAGGTGGCGCCGGGAGCGGTCATTCTCACCGGCGAGCAGAGTCGCGGCCCGCAGCCTCCGCCGCCCCGACCAACCGGGCCGCAGAGTGCAGGAGACGTCGCCCAGCCGACGACCGAGTATCGCGTCGTGCCGGTGTGCGGACCCGGCGGTGGTGGTCCCAACAACGACGAAAACTCGTGCCAGTCCGCGGTCCTGGCCTGCACCAAGGCCGGGCTCGGCCCGGGACCGTTGTCGAACGTGTACTCCCGAGCCGTCGGGACCACCACATGGACCCCCACGGGTCAAACCTGCATCCCTAGTGACTACCCCGCCGCCACCACCCCAGTCGCCACCCTGACGCTGGCCGACATCCAACGGGCGTTCGCCGAGACCCCGTTCGCCACCCCGATCGGCAGCTCCCAACCCGTCGGCGGACGAACCCTGGTCAACCTGCCCACGTACTTCGCCCTGACCTGGCCGGACCAGGGCTACCGCCCGGGCCAGACCAGATCCCTGACCATGCTCGGCCACGCGGTCGACCTGCGCCTCAAGACCGGAGGTCACCGGTACGACTACGGCGACGGCGCAACCCACGGCCCCACCACCAGCACCGGCGGCCCCTACCCCACCGGCGACATCACCCACACCTACCGCCGCGCCGGCACCCTGAGCCCGACAGCCACCACCGTCATCACGGCCGACTACCGCATCGACGGCGGCCCCTGGCAGCCCCTGCCCGGCAGCTCCACCCAGACCACGACCTTCCCCACCCTGACCGTCCTCACCGCCACCAACCGCCTCACCGCCGACCCCACCTGACTCCGAGTTCCACGCGCGCGAGCGCTGGCGATCCGCCCGCCGCGCACGCTGTACGACCGTCGTTCTGGCCTGCTCGGCCCGGCCGTTCGGTCCGCGTACGCTGGTAGGTTCGCAAGCATCCAGAGTTCTCTCATCCGAAGGGCGGAGATCCGTGAGCAAGTCCCCCGTCAAGGTCGCCGTGACCGGCGCCGCCGGTCAGATCGGCTACAGCCTCCTGTTCCGCATCGCGAGTGGCGCGCTGCTCGGGGCCGACCAGCCCGTCGAGCTGCGTCTCCTGGAGATCACGCCGGCCCTCAAGGCGCTCGAGGGCACCGTCATGGAGCTCAACGACTGCGCCTTCCCGACGCTGGCCGGCGTCGAGATCGGCGACGACCCCAACGTCATCTTCGACGGCGCGAACCTCGCCCTCCTCGTCGGCGCCCGTCCCCGCACCAAGGGCATGGAGCGCGGCGACCTGCTCTCCGCGAACGGCGCGATCTTCACCGGCCAGGGCAAGGCCCTGAACGACCACGCGGCCAGCGACATCCGCATCGGCGTCACCGGCAACCCGGCCAACACCAACGCCCTCATCGCGATGAGCAACGCCCCCGACATCCCCAAGGAGCGGTTCTCCGCGCTGACCCGCCTGGACCACAACCGGGCCATCAGCCAGCTCTCCGCTAAGCTCGGCGTACCGGTCACCGAGATCACCAAGATGACGATCTGGGGCAACCACTCCGCGACGCAGTACCCGGACCTCTTCCACGCCGAGGTCGGCGGCAAGAACGCCTACGAGGCCGTGGGCGACCAGTCCTGGTACGAGAACGACTTCATCCCCACCGTCGCCAAGCGCGGCGCGGCGATCATCGAGGCGCGCGGCGCCTCCTCGGCGGCCTCCGCGGCGAGCGCCACCATCGACGCGGCCCGCGACTGGCTGCAGGGCTCCCCCAAGGGCGACTGGCTCTCGATGGCGGTCGTGTCGGACGGCTCGTACGGCGTACCCGAGGGCATCATCAGCTCCTTCCCCGTCACCACCAAGAACGGTGACTGGGAGATCGTCCAGGGCCTGGAGATCGACCCGTTCAGCCGCGGCAAGATCGACGCCTCCGTCGCCGAGCTCGTCGAAGAGCGCGACGCGGTCAAGGAGCTCGGGCTCATCAAGTAAGCGCCGTCCCCGGCTCGAGAGGGGCCGCCACCCGGGCTCGGGTGGCGGCCCCGCACGCGTGCCCGACGGGGCGCGCCCACGTCAGCGCACCCGCTGCCTTCGTACGCACCGGCTGCCGACGGAAACACCCGCTGCAGCGAGCGCTTCCGTCGGGAACCGGCGCTTCCGTCGGGCTTGGGTGCCTGAGGCTAGCCGCGGGAGGCCCAGTCCACGAGGGCGAACGCGACGACCACGGCGACCGCGAGGCCGAGCAGCGCGAGCAGGTCCAGCGCCCGCGAGCGGACCACCAGCCCCCCGGCCCGGTCCTCGGGCAGCACCAGCCGCAAGAGGGCCGCGAGCAGGAAACCCGCGCCCATCACGAGACCGCCGACCAGCGCGCGGTTGCCGACGAGCACGACGAGAAACCCCGCCGTCACCACCCCGGCGGGTGCCCACCAGGCGCCCAGCACGTGCCGGTGCGGCCGCTCCCCCGTCACCGAGGGACCCCCGACCCCTGTGATTGCCGAACCGCGAGGCCGACGGCTCCCGGCCCGGTGCTCGTGCCTGTGCTCATCGCGCGTCCGGGCCGCCCTCAGGCGAGTCCGGCCCGCCGCTCGGCCGCGTCGACCACATTGCGCAGCAGCATCGCCCGCGTCATCGGCCCCACTCCCCCCGGGTTGGGGGCGATCCAGCCGGCGACCGCGGCGCAGTCGGGCGCCACGTCCCCGGCGACCTTGCCGTCGACGCGGGAGACCCCGACGTCGAGGAGGGCGGCGCCGGGCTTGACCATGTCGGCGGTGACGATGCCGGGCACGCCGGCCGCCGCGACCACGATGTCCGCGCGGCGCACGTGCGCGGCGAGATCGCGAGTACCGGTGTGGCACAGCGTGACCGTGGCGTTCTCCGACTTGCGGGTCAGGAGCAGGCCGAGTGGGCGGCCCACCGTCAACCCGCGGCCCAGCACGACCACGTCGGCGCCGTTGATCGGCACGTCGTACCGGCGCAGCAGCTCCACGATCCCGTACGGCGTACACGGCAGCGGCGCCGGCTTCCCCAACACCAGGCAGCCCAGGTTGTGCGGATGCAGCCCGTCGATGTCCTTGGCGGGGTCGACCCGCGACAACAACGCGAATTCGTCGAGCCCCGTGGGCTGCTGGACGAGGAAGCCCGAGCAGGTCGAGTCCGCGTTGAGCTCGTCGATGACGTCCTCGGCCTCGCGTTGCGTCGCGGTGGCGGGCAGCTCCCGCTGGATGCTCGTGATGCCGACCTCGGCGCAGTCGCGGTGCTTGGCCCCGACGTACCAGCGACTCGCCGGGTCGTCCCCCACGAGGATCGTCCCCAGGCCCGAGGTGGCTCCCGCGGCGGCGAGGGCCGCCACGCGCGCGGCCAGCTCCTGTTTGATCGTCGCGAGGGTGGCCTTGCCGTCGAGAATCTGGGCGCTCATACCCCGATCCTGCCACCGTTGCGGAGGTGCCCGGGCGCGGCCCGCGGCGGGACCCGGTGCACTCGGCCGCCCCTACGATGTCAGCGTGCTGCCGATCTTGGAGACGAGCCTGGGCCGCGGGGGCCAGGCCGCGCGCCGGCAGCTCGTCGACCACCGGGCGTTGGATCGGTGGCGCGCCGGCGGCTGCCCCGGTGGCACCCTGACCCTGCACCGCTACCGCCTGCACCGGCACGAGGTGGAGGTCTGCGCGGGGGCCGACCCCGACGCCCGGATCCTGTCCGTGGACCATCGCCCGGTGGGGCAGGTGGCGGTACGTCGGGCGCGCCGCGGGCTCCTGGGGGCGGTGGACGCGCTCGGCGCCCACCGCGCCAGCCGTCTCGACGCGCCGTGCGGCATCAGCCTCGGCGAGGACGACCTGCGCCTGCGCCTGGTGGGCGGCCTGACGGCCGGGCACGGGCCGCGGCGGCTTCGCGCCACGATCGGGGAGCGGACCTGGACCATCGCGGAGCGGACCGGGCTGCCCTACACGGTGGGCGTGTGGCGCGGCGGTCCCGACGAGGCCCCGGTGACCTGGGCTCGGCCTCGGGTGGAGGTCGGCTGGGTGGCCGGAGCCACCGTCGCCGAGGTGCTGCTGCTGGAGGCCCTTGCCCTGCGCTTCAGCCCGGCCGAGCTCGAGGTCATGCTGCGCCGGTTGGCGAGCCTCGGCGTCGAGCGGTATTCGATCCTCACCCCGATCGTGCGCGACGCCGGCCTCTAGGCCGCGACCGTGGCGTGCGCCTCGGGCAGGGTGAAGGTGATTGTCGTGCCGCCCCAGTCGTTGCCGGTGGCGACGATGCGCCCGCCGTGCCGGACCACGATGGCCTGACACAGCGCCAGCCCCAGCCCCGTCCCGGCGGGTCCCGAGGCGCTGCGGACCGAGCCGCGCGAGAACGGCTCGAAGACCCGATCCCGCTCCGCGGGCGCGATCCCGATCCCCCGGTCCGCGACCGACACGCGGATCCAACCGGGCTCGTCGTCGGGACCGGCGGACAGCGCGACGTGGGCGGGCTCGCCCGGCCGACGGTATTTGACGCTGTTCCCGATGAGATTCGACAGGAGCTGGCGCACCAGCGCCGGGTCGGCGCGAACGACCTCCGGGGCGTCGATGAGGACCGTCGCCAGGCTCTCGTCCGCACGGAAGAGCATGGCCACCTCGCCGGCCAGGGCGGCGAGGTCGACCGGCGCGGGACGCAGGGTCCCCTCCCGGGTCACCGTGTAGGCGAGGTAGTCGTCGATGAGGTCCCGCATCCGCAGGCCCACCTCGCGGGCCTGTTCGAGCGCCTCGCGCCCGCGGTCGACGTCGTCCTGCGCCTCATCGTCCGCCACGTCCATCCACAGCGCGAGCGACGCCAGCGGATTCTTCAGGTCGTGGGCCACCGCCCCGGCGAACGATTCCAGCTGGCTGCGCCGGTCGTGCTCGGCGGTGATGTCCGAGATGACCACGATGTGCAGCCGCCCGGCGCTGTCCGACAGGGGACGGGCGGCGAGGGCGTATACGCGGTGCTGCCGGTCGCCCGTGGTCATCCGGAGTTCGGTGCGCACCGGTCCGTCGCTCGGTGCGGCCAACAGCTCCCGCAACGAGGCGGCGACGAGCTCGGCCATCTCGCGGTCGGCCTCGGGGCGACTCAAGCTGGCGCCCGGCGCGCCCATCCCCGGCCCGAGGAGCGTCCGGGCGGCGGGATTGGACATGACGATGCGCCCGACCGCGTCGACCAGCAGGACGCCGTCCTCGATCGACTCGATGACCTTGTGCAGCAGCGCGTTCTGCGCGGCCTCCGCCTCCGCGGCCGCCGCGTTGCCCACGATGACCCGGGCCGTGGCCTCGCGAAGGACGATGATGACGAAGGCGAGGACGATCGAGACGGCCAGCAGCAGCTCCATGACCAGCTGGGCGGGCAGCCAGTCGTCCCTGGAGAGCTGAGAGAACTCCGTTCGGGCGACGATCGCCGGTCCGATCGGGATGACGATCGCCGCGATGCCCACGCTGCGGGGCGTCAGGGTCAGCCCGGTCCACATGGCGGGGAGGAAGACGAGCCACGCGATCGGATAGTGCGGGTAGAGGTAGGGCAGCGTCAGGCAGCCGACGCTGAGCGGCACCAGGACCGGCAGGAACTGCGCCAGCCGGCGCGTGCTGTGCTGGGGCCGGGGGTAGTGCCACAACGACAGGACCGCCAGCGTGCCGGAGATGGCGTTGACGTCGTACCGCACGAGCAGCGCCACATCCAGTTGGAAGGTCCCCGTCCCCCCCAACGAGGTGCCCGGCAGTCCCCCCAGCGCGATGGACGCCGCGCCGCCAAGGACGAGCAGGAAAGCGAGGAGGAGGACATCGCGGATCTCCCGGGGGAACCAGCAGCCCGATCCGAGGCGGCGGTAGGCCACGAGGGTCGCGAGGGTCACCGCGGTGACGACGAGGCCGATCCGCAGCCCGTCCGACACGCTGAACCCGGGCATGGCCGCCGCGACCGGCGCCGGCGAGAGCAGCAACCAGGCGATGGCGGCAGCGAAGGGGCGGCGTCCGACGGCCGGCCCTCGCCCCTCCTCCTGCCCGGGCCAGAGCAGGCTGAGCACGCCGACCGCGACCACCGGCAGAATCCCAAACTCGATCAACGGGGATTCGGGACCGACGGTCAGGCCGCCGGCGACGCCCCCGGCGTACAGCAGAGCCAGGGCGACGACGGAAGCGCGGTCCACCTGGGCCGCCGGCGCCGCAGGGATCCCCTTGACCGGCCAGGTCATGCCTCGACCGTCCCCACCGTGGGCATCGTGAACCGGAAGGTCGCCCCGCCCCAGGCGTTGTTCTCGGCGGAGATCCGCCCGCCGTGGCGGGTGACGATGGCGTGACAGAGGGCGAGTCCCAGCCCGACACCCGCCACCGCGGTGGCGTCCTTGTCGCTGCGGCTGAACGCCAGGAAGATCCGGTCCTCGTCACCGGGCTGCAGGCCCCGTCCGCGGTCGGCCACCTGCACCTCGGCCCAGCCCGGCGCCTCGTCGAGGCTGCTGATGCGCAGGTGGGCGGCCTCCCCGTCGCGGGCGTACTTCACGCCGTTGCCGATGATGTTGGCCATCAACTGCCGGGTCAGCGCCGCGTCGGCATGCAGCACGTGCGGCGTGTCGATGTCGAAGGTCGCGCCGAGGTGCTCGCCGGCAGCGGCGTACACGTCAACGATCTCGCGCACGACGACGGCCAGCGGCACCTCCGTGAGGGTCAGCACGCCGCCGCGACTGACGGCGTACGCGAGGTAGTCGTCGATGAGGGTCTGCATCCGGAAGACGGCGTCGCGGGCCCGGGAGAGCAGGCGCTGGCCGCTCGCCGCGTCGCCCTCCTCAAACTCGTCGGCCGCCGCCTCCATCCAGCCCGCCAGGGCCGTGAGCGGACCCTTGAGGTCGTGGGCGACCGTGCCGGCGAACGCCTCGAGTTCCTGTTGCCGCGCGTGCGCGCGGGTGATGTCGCGGATCAGAATGAGGCTGAGGCGGTCCGGGCCGATCGTCAGGGCCTGGCTGCTGACGCTGACCCGGCGGGTCTCGGTGGCCGCCGAGCCGACGGCCACCTCGGTGCGGATCGCCTCCCCCGGTGGGGGCCGCAGCATCGAGACCCAATTGGGAGAGCCGACGATCCGCCGGACGTCGGCCGACTGTAGCTGCGCGCCGCGCGCCCACTCCTGGGTCACCTGGTCGGGAATGGCCTCGCCCACCAGGGCGGAGACGGCGGCGTTGGACATAGCCACGCGCCCGTCGCCGTCGGTGAGCAGCAGCCCGTGGGTGATCGATTGGATCACCCCGTCAAGGAGCTCGTGCTGGGCGCTCTCCGCCCGAACCCGGGCGGCGGCCTCCGCCCGCAGGTGCGCCAAGTGTTCCCGGAAGACCGCGACGGTCGCCGCCACGTGGCTGACGAACCCCAGCATGAAGTCGGCCAGGATCTCGGGGCTGACCGGGCCGCGCTGGACCTCCACCGCCCCCTCCGGGTACGGAATCACGACGTACAGCATGATCAGGGCGAAGGCCATGAGACCGGCGCTGCGGACCGTGAAGAGCAGGCCCGCCAGGGCGGCGGGCAGGATGATCAGCCAGGACAGGGGCAGGTCCATCAGCAAGGGCTGCCCGAGGAGCCCTATGGCGGCGGCGAGGGCGTACACCGGCAGCCAGCGCAGCCGCGGGAAGCGCAGCAGGCTCGTCGGGGCCTGGAAGAGCAGCGGAATCATGCAGTGGGCCGCGACCGCGAGGGAGCTGAACTGGCGCGCCAAGGCCCACAAGCTGGTGTGGATGTCGGCCGAGCCGCCCCACCCGGTCGCCGGATAGGCCCCGAGGAGGACGCCGATGATGGGCCCGGGCGCGATGGCGGCGATGAGCCGGGCGGACTCCTCCGCCGTGCGCGGCACCCAGGAGGCCGTGCCTCCACCGCGCTGATAGACCAGCGCGAAGGCGAGTCCGGCCGCCACGTTCCCCGGAATCATGGCCAGCAGCCGGCCCGGCTCGACCCCGGCCAGGGTTCCCCCGGCCAGGAAGCCCGCCGCGGCGCACGCGACATGGAGCACCACCCCGCGTCGACGCCCGCCCGGGCCGGCCGAGACGCCGATCGCGTAGGCGAGGTAGAACGCCCCGTCCACCCCCCAGAAGTCGGACAGGCCGTCGTTGGGATCGATGAGGAGGAAGCCGACCCAGCCGAACAGGGCCGTGCCGACCCCCAGCAGGATCAGGAGGGCGGTACGCGGCAGGAGGGGTACGGCGAGGCGAGCCGCGTTGGTCGACGCGGTCGCCGGTACGGGCCAGGCCACGGCAGGTTCACCCCTCTCACTCCACCTGCTCATCGGCCGCGACGACCGGGACCTTCGCCCGGGAGAGATCGGGATTAACGGGCGTTCAGGACCGTCGCGCCGCCAGGGCGGAGCCCATCGCCGCGGCCATCGTCACCAGCACGCCCAGCACCGTGGATGCGGTCACGGTGCCCCGGGTCACGGGGTTGGCCAGGTCGAGGACGAGCGCACCGCCGAGCTGGCCGGCGACCCCCAGTAGCATCACGAGCAGCACCCCCACCCGGCGTACGGCGACCGCGTTGATCCCCACGTAGGTCAGCCCGAGGAGGCCGCCCGTCCAGGCCCACCACGGGGCGTCGTACGACCGGGGCAGCGCCGCGTTGCCCGCGGCGGCGCGCACGAGCCACGCCACAACCACGACGACCAGTCCCCAAGTGAAGTTGATCCACGTGGTGACCAGCGGGTTTCCGCCCACGACGTTGACCCGCCCATTCGTCGCCGTCTGCACGGCAAGGAGCGTGCCCACCGCGAGCGCGGCGAGCGCGGGCAGCACGAAGTGCACCCCGCCCGCGCCGACCTTCGGGCCGACCGCCACGAGCACGCCGACGAGGGTCAGCGCGGCCGCGGCGACGCGGGCGCGACTGATCGGCTTGGCGCCGCCGGGCGCGATGCCGGACTGGTCGACGGCCAGCGCGCTGCTCGTCTGGCCCGCGACGAGGCAGACGAGCACGAGGGCGACGCCGGCCAGCGGTACGGCGTAGCCCTGCATCGTCACCAGGAGACCCCCCGCCAGGCCGCCGAGGAACATCCACCAGGACAGGACGCCGGAGCGGTACGCCGCATGAAGCGCGCCCATCACCCGCCGCGGGCCGGGGGCCAGGAACGCCGGCAGCATGAGGAGCCAACCCGACCCGATGCTCCAGATGCCGGTGACCACCGGGTCGCCGAGCACCGTCGCCAGCGTGCCGTTCGCGCGGGACTGGGCGGCCATGAGGATGCCGCCGACGAACACGGCGAGCGCCGCGACGAGAGCGGATCCCCGGGCCGGCCGCATGTCAGTGGGCGAAATGGCGGGTACCCGTGAAGTAGAGGGTCACCCCTCGCAACTGGCACAGCTCGATGGTCTCCGGGTCCCGGATCGAGCCGCCGGGCGCGACGATCGCGCGGACCCCCGCGTCGACGAGGATCTGCGGTCCGTCACTGAACGGGAAGAAGGCATCCGAGCTGGCCACGGCCCCGCGGGCGCGCTCCTCGCCGGCCCGGGCCACGGCCAGCTTGCAGGAGTCGACCCGGTTGACCTGCCCCATCCCGACGCCGACGGAGGCGCCGTCGCGGGCCAGCAGGATCGCGTTCGACTTGGTCGCGCGCACCGCCCGCCACGCGAACTGCAGGTCCGCCGCGGTGGCCTCGTCGGCGGGCTCCCCGGCCACGAGCGTCCAGCGGGCGAAGTCGTCCCCGTGCCCCGCGGTCGGCTTGTCGTCCGGGTTTTCGGGGACCACCGCGTCCAGGGTGTCCCGACGCTGCATGAGCAGCCCGCCGGCGATCGAGCGGGTCTCGACCCCGCCGCGGGTCGGCGGCTCGCAGACGAGCAGGCGGATGTTCTTCTTGGCGGACAGGATCTCCAATGCCGCGGGCTCGTACGACGGAGCCACCACCACTTCGGTGAAGATGTCCTTGACGGTCTCGGCCATCGCCACGCTCACCTCGCGGTTGGTGGCGATCACCCCGCCGAAAGCGCTCAGCGGGTCGCATTCGTGCGCCTTGCGATGCGCGACGGCGATGTCCTCGCCGCGCCCGGCCACGGCGATCCCGCACGGGTTGGCGTGCTTGATGATCGCGCAGGTGGGGGCGTCGCCGTGGTCGTAGGCGGCGCGGACGGCGGCGTCCGCGTCGAGGTAGTTGTTGTAGCTCATCTCCTTGCCGTGCAGCTGGCGGGCCTGGCCGAGGCCGGGGGCGCCGTTGGCCGCGGCGTACAGGGCCGCCGCCTGATGCGGGTTCTCGCCGTAGCGCAGGGTCGTGAGCTTGGTGTAGCTGCCGCCCACCCACGCGGGGAAGCCGTCGCCCCCGGAGGTGTCGGTGCGCACGCTGCCCATCCAGGAGGCGACCGCGATGTCGTACGTCGCGGTGTGCGCGAACGCCTCCGCCGCGAGCCGCTGGCGTTGCGCCAGCGTGAAGCCGCCCTCGGCCAACGCGGCCACCGCGTCGCCGTACTGCGCCGGCGCGGTGAGGATCGCCACGCTCGGGTGGTTTTTGGCCGCCGCGCGCACCATCGAGGGCCCGCCGATGTCGATCTGCTCGACGCACTCATCCGGACCGGCGCCCGAGGCGACGGTCTCGCCGAACGGGTACAGGTTGCACACGACGAGCTCGAAGGGCGCCACCCCGAGGTCCTCAAGCTGAACGAGATGGTCAGGCTTGCGCGTGTCGGCGAGGATCCCTGCGTGCACCCTGGGGTGCAGCGTCTTGACGCGCCCCTCCAGGCACTCGGGGAAGCCGGTGAGTTCCTCCACTCTCGTCACGGGGATGCCGAGGCCGGCGATCATCGCCGCCGAGCCCCCGGTGGAGACGATCTCAACGCCCGCGAGGTCCAGGGCTCGAGCCAACTCGTCCAGGCCGGACTTGTCGTAGACGCTGACCAGGGCGCGGCGGATCGGGCGGCGGTCCTCGGCGGCAGGGGCGACGGGTGCGGCCGGTGGGGTGGTCATGGAGCACTCCTGAGGGGTCCGAGGGCGAGCGCGTCGGCTGAGCACCCGCCGGTGGCGGGTGGGCACCCAGGCGGACGATGCCCACGACGTCACTCCCCGGTGGTGGCCCACCTACGCCAGTCGTGTGCTCCGAGCCTATCCGCCCGCGGCGCCGAGGCGGACGTGGCGCCCGCACACGACGTACCCCTCCCGCGCCATCCGGCCCACGCACTCGACGAGCATCTCCCGCTCCCCCACCTTGATCCGCTCGTGCAGCGACTCCTCGGTGTCGTCGTCACGGACCTCCACGGCGCGCTGCGCGATGATCGGGCCCGTGTCGACGCCGGCGTCGACGAGGTGGCAGGTGCATCCGGTCACCCGCACGCCGTACGCCATCGCGTCCCGCACCCCGTGCGCCCCCGGGAAGCTCGGCAGGAGCGCCGGGTGCGTGTTGACCACCCGGCCGCCGAAGCGGTCCAGGAACGCCGGCCCGAGAATCTTCATGAAGCCGGCCCCGACGACGAGGGCGGGGTCGTAGGCGGCAACGGCCGCCGCCAGGGCCGCGTCCCATGCCCCGCGATCCGGGCGGTCGCCGACGCGACACACGAAGGTGGGCACGCCCGCGCGGTGCGCCCGCGCCAGCCCCTCGATGCCGTCCCGGTCGGCGCCGACGGCGACGATGCGGACGCCGTACGCCGGGTCCGTGGCCGCGTCGAGCAAGGCCTGGAGGTTGGTGCCGGATCCGGAGACGAGGACGACGATCGGTACGCCGGGTGCCGAGGCGGAGGCGGGGAGACTCACGCCGGCACCCTACCGTCGGGTCGACGCAGGGCCTGCCGGGACGGCCTGCGGCGCCGGGGTGGCCGTCGACTCGCCTGGGCGCATCGATCGACGGCCCCATCGGACGCCGAGGGAGAGCGCCGCCCCCAGCGCCAGCTCACCGCCGAGCATCGCCCCGAGCAGGAACGGGGGCGCGCCCACTGTGGCCAGCCGGGCCGAGCCGAGGGCCCCTCCCGCGATGACGGCGAGCAGGGTCGCGCCGGCTCCGGCGACCAGGCAGCCGGAGGCCGCCGCCAGCGCCCGATCCAGCGGGTCGGGGCCGACGGCGCGCGCGCAGCGTCGTTCGAGGAAGACGCCGGCAGCGACCGGGACGATCAGCGCCGCCCGCACGATCGCGGGCAGCGGCCCGGGCTCGGGCAGCGCGCCGAACACGGGGATCAGCGGCAGCAGCCCGGGCTCCGCCGTGGTCAGCGTGACCGAGGAGTCCACGCCGATCCCGAAACCCGGCCCGGCCAGCCAGCTCAGCGCCCAGACCGCGAGGTTGGGCAGGTAGAGGGCCTGGACGCCGGTGAGGACGACCCCACCCAAGACGCCGGGGCTCAGCGCGTCGTACAGGCCGGCGATGCGATCGAACCGCACGACGATGACGAGGAACACGAGGATCTGAGCGAGCAGCAACAGCCACGCCAGGGTGCGCCAGCCCGCCGCCCAGCCCTGGCGGGCCCACGCGGGCCACCGGAGCCCCGCGCGCAGGCCCGGGGCCACCTCCCCCAGGTCGGCGCGGAATTCCGACCGCAGCCCCAGGACGTAGGCGCCGAGACCCACGAGGAGGAAGCCGACCAGGGCCCGAGGCACCGAGGGGGCGAAGTCGGCCGTGCGCGCCAGGAGCGCCGCGAGCAGGCCGAACAGCGTGTAGAGGCCGACGAAAACGCCCCCCTCGACGGCCACGTCGCGGCGCAGACCGCTCGCCCAGGCGAGCCGCCCGGGAGCCTGCCGCACCAAGCCGGCCGCCAGTCGTCCGGCCGACCAGGTCGCGGTGACGAGGGCGACGAGCGTGTACAGCAGCGGGACCAGGGACACGGTCCCAATCCGCACGGCCAGTGCCCCACCGTGCCCGAGGCACCAGCCGGCGAGCCCCATCTGCACCGCGCGCCACCCGCCGACGCTGACATTCGGGCTGGCCAACCAGACCAGGAACACCGGCAGGGCGATGAGCACCAGCGACACCGAGGCCGCCTCCATCGCCGCGAGGGCAGCGCGCAGCCACCCGGGGGCGGTGTCGAGGGCGCCACCGATGGCGTGAGTCAGGTGCGACGGTCGTCTAGCCATGGCCCGCCCATCGTCCCCCGGCGTCCGTCGCGTCCCAAACCCCCACGCCGGGATGAGGTTTCGGGGCTGTGGAAAGCGTCCGCGGGGCGTCGCCACCCGGTCGCATCATGGGGAGCGTGGAACTGACGGGAGCGCTGGTGGCCGGGGTGCTGGTCGCTGCGGCGTACGGGGCCGGCGCGGGCTTCCTGGCCCGCGACCGATTGGCCCAGGGGCGGCATCGCCGGTATGCGGACGAGTGGCAGCGCCCGCTCCCGACGTACCGCTTCCTCCCGGCGGCCTTCGCGCTCGTCGCCGCCCTGCTCGCGGTGCGGCTCGCCACCGCGGGCCCCGCCGTCGCGGCGCCGTACGTCGCGGCGGTCCCGCTGTACGGCGTGCTGGCGGCCGTGGACGTCGACGTGCATCGGCTCCCGGACCGGCTGACGCTGCCCGCCTACCCGGCGCTGGCCCTCGCGCTCGCCCCGGCCGCGTGGCGGGGCGACGGGGGCCCCGGAGCCGCGCGCCGGGCCGTGCTGGCCGGTGTCGTCGCCCTGGTGGCCTTCGCCGTGCTCCATGTCGTCTCGCGACGAGCCCTCGGCCTTGGCGACGTCAAGCTGGCGGGCACCCTCGGCGCCCTCCTGGGCTGGTTCTCCTGGGAACGCCTCCTCGGCGGGATCTACGCGATGTTTCTGATCGGCGGAGTCGTGGCCGGCTGGCTGCTGCTCCGTCGGCGGGCGGGGCGCCACACCCGACTGGCCTTCGGCCCGGCGATGGTGCTCGGCGCGGCCGCCGCGATCCTCGCCGTTCCACCGGGGCCGGGCTGACGCCGGCGTCTCGCCATCTGGACTTTTGGCCGATCCCTGCACCACACGCAACCGGGACCGTAAGCCAGGCGTATGACCCACAGAGAAGATGTGCCGCCGACGCGGCATGGGTATGTGGGGGCCAGCGATGACGACCGTGGAGCTTTGTGTGCTTCCGGCGATTTCGGCTGCCCCCATGCCGATCGGCCATCGGTCCCGTCGGTCCGTCCGCCGACGGGTGCATCCGGTGACCCGGCCGGGCCATCCGCCCGCCGCTCGGGGTGCGGCCGCCCTGGCGACCGCACCCCGAGTCCGCAGCGCTCCTCCCGCGCTGACCACCACGCTCCGCCCCTCCGTTCGGCCTAGGCTGGCCGGATCAGGTGAGGCCTGGCTGGTCATGTCCGCGGAGAGGGGGGCCGAGGACCGCATGGACGCTGCCGCCTTCGACGAGCTCTACGCGGCCCATTCGCGGCGCCTCGTCGGGCAGATGTACGCCGTGTGCGGCAACCTCGCGGAGGCCCAGGACGTCGTCCAGGAGGCCTTCACCCGGGCCTGGGAGCGGCGCGATCAACTCTCGCTCGTCGATTCGCCCGAGGCGTGGCTGCGCACCGTGGCCTACCGCCTGGCCGTCTCCCGGTGGCGCAAGACCAAGAACGCCGCGGTCGCCTGGATGCGTCGGGCGGAGTCCGAGGCGGTGGAGTCCATCTCGCCCGACCACGTCTTGCTCGTGACCGCCCTGCGGGAGCTGCCCGAGGCGCAGCGGCACACCATCGTGTTGCACCACCTGTGTGACCTGCCCGTCGAGGAGGTCGCCGCCCTGACCGGCGTGCCCCTCGGCACGGTCAAGGCACGCCTGTCTCGGGGCCGCGCCGCACTCGCGACGGTCCTGTCCGACGCCAAGGAGTCTCAGCGTGGCTGACTTCGACCTCGATCCCCTCCTGCGGGACCTCGCCCGCGACGCGGCGCGGCGGGCCACGCTGGCCGACGCCGTCGCGGTGCGTCGCTCCGGCGATCACCGCCGCCTCGCCAAGAGCATTGGCGTCGCCGCCGGCCTCGTGCTCGTCACGACCGGCACGTTCGGCCTGATGACCAAGGGAGGCGGCGCAGGCCTCATCGCCGCCTCCGAGGCCGCCAGCGGCAGCACCGCCGCTCCCCGGAGCTCCAGCCCGACGCCCTGGGTCTCCCCGACCGACGTCGACCTGCAGCCCATGCCCAGCTGGGTGCCCACGGCGCCACAGGCCTCGGTGGTGCCGGCGCCCGCTCCGGTGCCTGCACCGGCGCCGACGTCCGTCCCGGGACCGGGCCAGCAGGCTCCGGGCTCCGCATCCTCCGCGACGCCGTCCGCGGGCGGCCCGCCGGTCGCGACCGGCTCGACGCCGGCACCGTCCTCCGCGGCCAGCACGACGCCGACGCCCTCGGCGAGCAGCAGCTCGAGCGCGGGGCCGCCGAGTTCCTCCAGCACCACCGGTGCTCCGGCACCCACCGCGACGCCCAGCGCGTCCCCCACGACGGGGCCATCGGCAGGCAGCCCACCGACCAGCGGGGCCAGCACCGCACCGGGGTCGACGACGCTTCCGGCGACGGCGTACCAGGTGACCCTGTACAACGCCGTGGCGGGCGGCCGCGTGGGCGAGCGGGTGAGCGCCGGCGGGGTCTTCGGGGCGCCCAGCGGCACGCTGCCCTATAAGCATCGAATCGCCACGGCGGCCGCGGGGTCGGTGACCAGTCCGGTGCACAAGCCGGTCGCGGCGGCGTTGGGCGTGGGGACCGACGGGGCCTCCCACCTCACGCTGTTCGCTGACGGCAAGATGCTCGAGGATCGCGTCCTCAAGACCGACTGGGCCGATGCGCAGGGACTCGTCGCGACCGTCGATGCGGGCGCCCGCCAGGTGACGGTGCTGGCCTTTCATGCCGGGGGGACCGTGACGCGACTGGTCATCGGCGCGGTCGGCGTCGGCGCGGCACCGACCGTCGGCGCCCCGGCCGTCGTCGCCAGCCTCCCGGGGGTCAGCGCGGCCACGCTCGCCAACCCCGGTGCCGCGAACGGCATCTGGGCCTATGTGGTCGCCGGCGATCGACTGGTCCTGGTCAAGGTGCCCGCCGGCGGCACGGGCACGGTGGCCCAGCTCGTTTCGAGCGGCCTGGCCGGGACGACCACCCTGGGGCGGCTCACGACGAGCGCGACAGGCGCCGGCGGCGTCGCCGCGTGGTCCGCCAGCGGCGCGGGCACCGTGTACTCGGGGCCGAATCCCTACGCCGCCCTGACCGCCACCGGCGTTCCCATCCCCCTGCCCCGCTGATCGAGCGTGCCCGAGTGCCACGGGTCGCGCGGTATCTTGGTGCCGAACGATCGTTCAACCAGCGCGCTCGACCAGCGCCACCCCGGTGCTAGAGGGCCGCGCACGCAGCAAGCAGTGTCGCGCGTCGGCGGGGGCCGCCGGGTGGGGGCGAATCGACGACACCGAGGACGAGGGGACAACCGCGATGAAGTTCGCGCTGAAGAGGTGGTGGTGGCTCCCCGTCATCACCACGATCGCGCTGTTGCTGGCGATGGGCTGGGTCGGTCGCTCTATCGAACCGAAGACGTCGGCCCAACTCCTGATGGTGACCAGCGGGGCCAACAACGACGCCCAGACCGTCGCCCGCAACAACGCCAGCACGCTGGCGCAGATCCAGGCCTCGAACGCCTTCGACGTCGCGGCCCAGCAGACGGGCGTGCCGGCGGACGACCTGCGCCAGCGCACCCGCGTCGCCACGTCCGGCGATGCCGCGGTGGTCCAGATCGAGGTGAGCGCGCCGACCGCTGAGGAGGCCGCCCAGCAGGCCAACGCCGTGGCGAAGGCCGCAGTCGCCGCGTCGGAGGCCCGCCTGCGCGCGGAGCTCGATGCCGTGACGGCGGCCACCTCGAAGCTGATCGAGACGCCCCAGCTCAAGTCGACGACCGCGGAACAGGCCCGCACCGATGGCCTCGCCGCACGCCTCGCGGCCAGCCAAGGCGACCTCCTCGCGAGCTCCGGGCGCCTGTCCGTGCTCAAGGAGGCGGACCCCGCCGCCGCGACTCGGGCACCGCTCACGAGCCTGGCCCTGCTGGGGGCCGTCGGTGGCCTCGTCCTAGGCCTGCTGCCGGTCCAGCTGTTCTTCCGCCGCCGCGGGCGGGTCTCCTCGATGGAGGAGTTGGCCGGCCTCTATCCGGACTTGGACACCGTGCGGCCCAACGAGGTGCCCCGGCTCGTCGATGAGTCCGTCGACTCGGTCTTCGTCGTTGACCACGAGCGCTCAGGCGCCGCGTCCAGCGGCGCGGACGACGCGGCGCACCAGGTCGTCCAATCCCTGGCCTCGGTCGGCGTCTTGACCCGGGCCCCGCTCGCCGACTTCGCCGGCGGTCCCGGCGACGTCACCCTCGTGTCGACGACCCCCCAGGATGCCCGCCGCCGGCAGCGCGCCTCCTCGCTGGTGCTCTGGCCGGTGCATCTGCGGCGGACCAAGATCCAGGATCTCGACCGGGCCGTTGCGGACGCCCGAGGCCGGTCGGCCCTGCTCGTCGTGGACCCCGCGGGATCGCCCGACGTGGCATCGGCTCGCCAGCGGGCCCATGCCACGGCCTAGCCAGTCCAGCCACCGGTGGGCGGCCGACCCAGCCACCTGGGCCGGCGCGCTCTTCCTGGGCAACTTTCTCCTGCAACGCATCTCAGCGCTGCCTGGGCTGTCCATCTCGGCCTCGACCCCGCTGACCCTGCTGGTCATCGGCCTCGGCCTGGTGAAGGGCGTGCTGGTCATCGAGCCGCGGCGCGCCCAGCTCTTCGGGTGGGCGGTGGCGACCACCGCGGTGGCGACGCTGCTTCAGATGCGCTTCCACACGGCCCTCAACATCAGCGTGCCCAGCTGGGCCTTCTGGCTGGTGATCTGGGTCGGGATCGCGGTCCGCTTCCGCGACACCTCCGCAGACACGACCCGTCGGGTGGCGGCGGCCATCGCCAATGTGAGCTGCGGCATCAGCGCCGTGTCGCTCGTGTTCCTCGGCAGCCAGCTGGCCGGGCTGCCCTACCGGGACCACCTGGCCGCGGTCGTCCCCTCCCCCTACCTGGTGGACGGCTTCGTGATCACCTATCCGATCACGTACGGCAGCCCCATCTACCGCTCCAACGGCTGGCTCGCCCTGGAACCCTCGTTCCTGTCGTTCATGCTCGGGATCGCCGTCGTGTGTGCCCTCGTCGCCAGGGTCTCCGTCTGGCGGACGGCGCTGCTGCTGGCGGGCATGCTGTCGACGTTCGCCGGCTCCGGCCTGGCCGTCCTCGCGATCGCGATTGTGATCCTGCCGTTCACGCCGGAGGCGGCCGGGCTGCGTCGGCACCTGACGGTCGGGCTAGCTCTGCTCGTCGCCAGCGCCTTCACCCCGATCGGGGCCTACGTCTTCGGCCGCTTCGGCGAGGTCTCGCAGACCAACTCCTCGTCCTCGTTGCGGGCCGTGGAACCGTACGCCGTGCTCGTTCCCCGCTGGTTGGCGGATCCGCCCGGCGTCCTGTTCGGCTACGGGGCCGGCTCGGCCCGCCTGTACATCGACGACCTGGGCCAACCCGGCCTCGTGGTGCCCAATGTCGCCAAGATGCTCTTCGAGTACGGGCTCCTGGCCGGGCTCGTCCTCGTCGCCGTGATCGTGGTGGCGCACACGAGGTCTGCCTACCCGGCCCTCGGCATCAGCGTGCTGGTGTCCTTCCTGGTGATTCAGCCTGCCTCCCAGCCGCTGGTGACCTGCAGCCTGGCCTGCATCACGTGGTGTGCCCCCGCGCTGCGCAAGCGTGCCCCGGCGCCCCTCCCGCAGGACTGGCCCACGGACGAGCACGCTACGATGCCAATGCTTTCCGCCCCGCCGCACCGGTGACGCGGAGCGGGCATCCACGAAGGGATTCTTGGTGGCAACGCGCGGCGCGCTGTGGACGTTTGCCGACCAGGCGGTCTCCAGCCTGTCCACGGCAGCCCTGTCCATCGTCATTGCGCGCTCCGTCACCGAGAGCGAGTTCGGGGCGTACGGCGTCGGGCTGCTGATCTACAACTTCCTCGTCGGCCTCGCCCGCGCGGTGGTCTCCGATCCCTTGGTGATCCGCTACGCCGCGGCTGCGCAGGAGGCACACCGGGACGCCGCGCGACGGGCCACGGGCGCCGCGCTGGCCTCGGGGTGCGGATGCGGCCTGATCGTCGCGGGGGTCTCCCTCCTGCCGGTGTTTCCGCCCGATCTGACGGTAGCGATGCGCCTCACCGCCCTGGGCCTGCCCTTCTTCTTGCTGCAGGACGCGTGGCGCTACGTCTTCCTGTCGCGCGAGGCCCCGGCCAAGGCCTTCGTCAACGACATGACTTGGGCGGTGGTGCAGTTGGGCGGGCTCGCGGTGGCCCTGCGGGAGGAGGAGCACCGGGTCGGCCTGCTCATGGCCTGTTGGGTGGCGGGCGCCGCCGTCGGCTCGCTCGTGGGCCTGGTCCAGATGCGCACCGTACCGAAGGTCAGCGCCGCCGCCGGCTGGCTGGCCCAGCACCGTGACCTCACGAGCCGGCTCGGTCCCGAGTTCGCGCTGAACCAAGGGTCCTACAACGGATCCCTCCTGCTCATCGGCAAGGTGGACCGGCTCGAAGCCGTGGGAGCACTGAGCGCGGCGCGCACGCTGCTCGGCCCTATGCAGCTGCTGTCCTCGGCGGCCGCCTCCTTCGTGCTGCCGACGATGGCGCGGCGGCTCGCCACCGAGTCACCGCGCCGGTTGGCCGTCGTCGTCGGTGTCGCGTTGGGGGCCAGCACGGTCGGCGTGACGATCTTCCTCCTGGCGATGCCGACGTCCTGGGGGGGGTATGGCTGCTGGGCGACAACTGGCCGGGGGCCAGGTCGGTGCTCCCGGCGATGGGGTGGACCGTCGCCATGGTCGGGTTTGCCATGGGGGCGATCCTCGGCCTCAAGGCACGCGAGCGCGCCGGTCAGCTGCTGACCGTGACGCTGCTGCAGGCTCCGCTGTTCGTGGTGTTGGGCGCCGTCGGGGCCAGCAAGTACGGGGCC
Source organism: Austwickia sp. (assembly GCA_016699675.1). NCBI lineage: Bacteria > Bacillati > Actinomycetota > Actinomycetes > Micrococcales > Dermatophilaceae > Austwickia > Austwickia sp. The sequence continues at coordinate 537,166 of CP064985.1, forward strand.
GTCGGCGGCGCGGTGGGCCTCGCCCTGGCCCAGTCCGTGGGGTGCGCGCTGACCTGGGTGAAATTCCTCGAGCACGAGCGGGCCATGGAGCGGCGGCCACGGCGTACGGCGGCAGCGCCCACCCCGGACGCAACGGAACCCGCCGGCACCCCTGAAGTCCAGGAGAGCCGGCGGGATCGTTAGTCGCGCAGCGCCGTGCTCAGCTCTTGCCCATCAGCGGCATCCACCGCTTGTACTCGGCCAGCGCCCGCGGGTTCTGCCCCGAGATCAGGTCCGAACGGATGTAGGAACCGGTCTCGTGGAAGTAGCTCTCGTACTGCACCCACTCCGCGTTGGCCTTCAGCCATGAGTACACGAAGTTGATGTACGTCGGGTTGTCGCCGCCACTGGCGTCGTTGGCCGGGGCGATCCCCCACTCGGGCAGCACGAACCGCTTGTTGTGCGCCTTGGCGAAGTTCAGCCAGTAGTTCCAGCCGTACTTGCTGTCGCGGTGCTCGGCGATGTTGGCCTCGTTGGTGTAGCCGGGCCACCAGTCGTAGGCGTCCATGCCGATGAAGTCGACATAGGCGTCACCGGGGTAGAAGACGCCCGCGTCCTCGGTGCCGGTCTGGCCGCGTCCCTCGTTGGGGACCCAGGAGATGCGCAGCTGGGAGCCGCCGCGACGGATCGCGGTGACGGCCTGGCGGTAGGCCGCCTTCCACTGCTCCGCGGACGCCGGGTAGGCGCTGTGCGGCCAGCCGTTGAGGTTCATCTCCCAGCCCAGGCGGATGTACGCCTTCGGGAACCGCGCGGAGATCATCGAGGCCATGGCCTGCCACTGCTGGTTGTAGCCGCCGGCAGCCGCGGTGCCGAGGTTGCCGTCCTCGGGCCACAGCGGCACGGCGACCTCCAGGTTGCCCGTGTAACCGGCCGGGAGCCGCTCGGAGTCCATGAACCAGGGGTTCTGCATCTCCGACCAGTTCTCCCGCGAGGGCGCGACGGAGATGATGTCGACCTTGCGGCCGCGCAGCGCCTCCAGCTGGGAGACGCGCGAGGCCTCGTGCATGGTGAAGCCGCCCGAGTCGAACAGCATGCCGCTGCGGGTGCCCTTGGTGGAGCCAGTCGGCGCCGGGGTGGTCGGGGGCGTCGTCGTGCTCGTGGTGGGCTTGGGCGCGGGCGCCGATGTCGTGGGGGCACTCGTCGGCGCAGTGGTGGGAGCAGTCGTGGGCGCGCTGGTCGGCGCCGTCGTGGGCGCGCTGGACGGCGAACTCGGAGCGGGAGACTGCGGTGAGATCACGGACACCTTGGCCAGTTGGATCGCGGAGACGACCGCGCCGTCCACCTTACGGGGGAAGCCGAGGTCGAGCTGGCCATCGCTCACCGTGGTCGTGAAGGTCCGGTCGTACGCCGTGTTGGCGCCGACGGCCTTGACGATGTCGATGCCCGACAGCTTCGTCTGGCCCTCCGCGGTGACGTCGAAGACGCGCTGTCCGGCGGCGCTGAAGTAGGACTCCCGCATCTTCAGCGTGACCTCGTAGGTGCCGTTGGGCACGCTGCGGCTCCAGCTGGTCGGGAAGACCCAGCCGTCGCGGTAGATCGCGTCGTCGCTGGTGCCACGGACATCGCCGGTGGCGCCGTACGGGTTGTTGCCGAGCCAGCCGCCCCGGATGCCGTTGCGGGCCTCCCAGGTGTTGCCGGCGGTGTCCTTGACCGCGCCGTTGCCCATCGATACCCGGGCGACGACCTCAGTGCGCGTCGTGGGGTTGAACGTGGGGGCGGTGGTGGTCGGCGCCGTGCTGCCGCCGAGCGACGTGATCTCGATCCCTGATACCAGGGCGCTGTCCTTCGTGGCCGTGAAGCCGAGGTTCAGCTGGCCGTCGGCGACGGTGACGTCGAAGCTGCGGTCGTAAGCGGTGTCTTTACCCGCGGCCGCAACAATGTCCAAGTCCGTGAGCGCAGGTTTACCTTCGGCGGACACCGAGAAGACGCGCTGCCCGGGCTGGGTCCACCAGCTCTCGCGCATCTTGAGGGTAACCCGATAATTGCCATTAGCAATGGGCTTGTCCCAGCGGGACATTCGGACCATCTCGGAGAAATACAGCTGGCCATCAGCGGTATTCTTTACATCACCGGCACGCCAATAATCCTGGCTGCGGTCACCTTGATTGAATCCGCTCGCGGCCTGCCATGCGCGGCCTTGCGAGTCCGTCACGACAGACGTTCCGGCGGTCATCCGGAAGATGGAGACACCAGCGGCTTCTGCACTGGTGGAGGCTGCAATGGAGGCGCCTCCCGCAAGGGCGGGAAGGGCCAGGAAAGACAGTGCCATTGCCATGGGGCGGCGGCGTAGGGGTGATTTCGAGGGCATCAGCTAAACCTCAATCAGCAGGGGACGCCTAACCCTTCGTCCACCCACTTAGGCACATGAGCGTTCCATGGGCACTCCCCCAGAGGAAGCGATCAATGGCGGCACAAGGAATAGATTATGTCAACATTCCTTGGGTGGGCCGCACTCTTCTCGACGCTTGTTCGGCATCCCCCCCGACAACTTGAGGGAAAGGTCCGTGGAAAATAGCCACACCGGAGCCGGACCGAGTGCCCGACTGGCAGGAGTCGACCTCCGGGACGGGCGCCGTACAGCACTCTCGCCGCCCCGGAATCCCTTAAGAATCATTGGAATTCGAGCGGCCTGGGCCGGCCCGGGCAGGTTGCGCCCCCCGTGCCGGTCGCCTAGTGTGACGAACGTCCGACGCAGAAGCGGCAGAGGGGATTCAGCCGCGTGAGATGCGGCTGCGCCAGGCACCCGTGGGAGCGGGTCGTCGCAGGCGAGGACAGCGGGTGGGGGCAATGAAGAGCACGCTTGGGGGCTGGGAACCAGGGGGTTTGGGCAAGTGACCACGACCAGCAGGCCACGCGAGGCTGCCACGACGGCGGCCCGACACACGATCCGACCGGCCACCGGCGCCACCACTGCCGGCCCGTGGGAGATCCCGGGCCGACAGATCGACGGGCTCCGCGACTACGCCGTACGGCGTCGCGGGTGGCACGAGCCCTACCTGCGCCGCATCGTGGCGGGCGACATCCTCGTCGCCGCGATCGCCGGCGCGCTCGGCGCCCAGTGGGGGCCGCAGGCCTTCGTCCAGCAGCACTACTGGACGGTCGCCGCCCTGGGGCTCGTGATCTGGCCCTTCCTGATCTGGCTGGCCCGCGGTTACGAGCACCGCCACCTGGCCGTCACGGTGGACGAATACCGCGCCGTCAACCGCGCGGCCCTCATCCTGTTCGGCCTGGTGGGCGCCGTCTCGGTCGTCATCAACGAGACCGTCAGCCGGGCCTTCCTGCTCATCTGGCTGCCGTCGCTCTACGCCTTGAGCACCCTGCTGCGCGTCGGCCTGCGCGGCTGGCTGCACCGGCAGCGCGCCAAGGGTTTGATGATGCAGCGCGCGCTCCTGGTAGGCAACCGGGACGCTGTGGAGAGCCTCGCGCTGAGCCTGCGCCGCTGCTCCCGAGAGGGCCTGCTCCCGATCGCGGCCTGCACCGAGGCCGCGGGGCAGTCGCCGCACCGCGTCGCCGGCCTGCCCATCCTCGGGGACCCGCGGAGGGCGTCCGAGGTCGTCGAGCAGAGCCGCGCCGATGTGGTCATCGTCACGAGCGAGCCGCGGCTCTCCGGAGCCGGCCTGCGTCGGCTCGCCTGGCGCCTGGACTCCCTCGACGTCGAGCTGTTGGTGTCGACCGGACTCATCGATGTCGCGGGGCCGCGCCTGAGCATCCGGCCCTCGGAGGACACCTCCCTGCTGCACATCGAGCGTCCCGCGGCGAGCCGGCTGCACCACATCGGCAAGGCGCTGATGGATCGCGTCCTGTCCTTCCTGCTGATCATCTTGTGCAGCCCGCTGCTCCTCGGGGCGGCATTGGCCATCAAGCTGGACTCGAAGGGTCCGGTGTTCTACACCCAGACCCGAATCGGACGGCAGGGCCGCCCGTTCCGCATCTTCAAGTTCCGCACCATGGTGGTCGACGCGGACAAGCAGTTGGCCAAGCTCATGGCCAACAACGAGGGCAACACGGTGCAGTTCAAGATGAAGCGCGATCCACGCGTCACCTCGGTCGGCCAGTTCCTGCGGACCTACTCGGTGGATGAGCTGCCGCAGCTGTTCAACGTCCTGCTCGGCACCATGTCGCTCGTCGGCCCGCGCCCGCAGAGCCAGGCCGAGGTGGACCGCTACGCCCCCGATGACCTGCGTCGCCTGCATGTCCGTCCGGGCATGACGGGGCTGTGGCAGGTCAGCGGCCGCAGCGACCTGAGCTGGGAGGACTCGATCCGGCTGGACCTGCGCTATGTGGACAACTGGTCCCCCACGTTCGACCTGCGCATCATGCTGCGGACGTTCCGGGCCGTCCTGGCGGGGTCCGGGGCCTACTAGCCCGGCCGGGCCCACCCGATTGGACGGTCGTCCTACACCCTGCAGTAAGCTGACCCAGGGCCATTCGAGACACCAGCATCGCCCGGGGGGGTCATGCACGCACACGTAGTCAGCGTCGTCATGCCGACGCTGAACGAGGAAGCCTGCGTCGCCGACGCGGTCGCCTCGGTTCTGGCGCAGCAAGACGTCTCCATCGAGTTGCTGGTCGTTGACGGCGCGTCCACGGACCGTACGCCGCAGATCGTGGCCGCCCTCGCGCAGGACGATCCCCGCATCCGGCTGTTGCACAACCCCGCCGTCACCATCCCCGCCGCACTCAACCTCGGCTTGGCCCATGCCACCGGCGACTTCATCGCCCGGGTGGACGCCCACGCCACCGTGACCCCGGACTACCTGGCCCGCGCCCTGCGGCGCCTGAGCGACGACCCCGGGCTGGTCGCCGTGGGCGGGCTTCGCCGCGGGGTCTCGAGCACGTCGACCGGGCGCGCGGTGGCGCTCGCCCTGTCCAGCCGCTTCGGCGTGGGCGACAGCATCAACCATTACGCGACGAGCTACCAGGAGACCGACCACGCCTCCTTCGGCGTCTACCGGATCGAGCAGGCGCGCGCCGTGGGCGGCTGGGACGAGACGTTGCTCGTCAACGAGGACGTCGACTTCGACCTGCGCCTCATGGCCGCCGGCGGCCGGATCGGCTTCGACCCCGAGATGGTGATTCGTTGGGAGGTCCGGCCCACCATTCCGGCCTTCTTCGCCCAGTACCGTCGCTATGGCCGAGGCAAGGCGGCCATGGTCCGCAAGAACGGCCGTGGCGCCGTGCGGCCGCGACACCTGGCCGCGCCGGCGGCCGTGGTCGGCACCGCCTGCTGCGTGCTGCTGTCCCCCCGCCGACCTCAGGCCTTGGCCCTGCTCACGCCGTACGCGCTCGGCGTGACCGCCGCCTCGGCGGCCGCGTGGCGCTCCCGTGGCACCGACGGGTCGACCAACGCGGCCGCGCTACCCGCGGCCTTCGCCGCCATGCACTACGGCTGGGGCCTCGGCTTTCTGGAGGGCCTGCTGCTGGGCGCCCCGCCGGCCCTCGCCAGCGCCGGCGGTCCCGCCAGCGCCGGCGGTCCCGCCGCCGCCGCGTCCGGAACGACCGCTGCGGGCCCGACCCCGGCGGGGGCGGCGCGATGAGCGCCCGAGCGCAGGGCCTGCGCGCCTCGCTGGCCTCCGTCGACCGCGGCCTGCTGCTCCACCGCGCCAAGCTGGAGGCCGGCGACATCATGGAGTCGGTGAGCCCCGCCGCCCTGGGCGTGCTCGCCTCGGTGCGGACGACTCGCCCGCGGTTCGCCATGACGTACGACGACGGTCCGCACCCGCTGATCACCCCCCGCATCCTGGAGGTCCTCGCGCGCTGGGACGCCAAGGCCGTGTTCTTCGTCCTGGTCGGCAACGCGCTGGCGCACCCCGCGACGCTTGAGGCCGTGTGCGCCGCGGGGCACGAGGTGGGGCTGCACGGCATGGATCATCGGCACATCCTGGGTGCCTCCGCCGCACAGCTGACCACGCGCCTGCGCGAGGGGCGAGACCGCCTGGCGGATCTCACGGGTCGACCCGTCATCTGGTACCGGCCGCCGCACGGCCTCGTCAACCGGGTCGGGCATCGCGTCGTCCGCGACCTGGGCATGACCCCCGTGCACTGGAACCGCACCGGGTGGGACTGGAACGCCACCTCCGAGGAACGCCGCGCCACCGTGGCCACGATGGGAGTGCGCCGCGGGAACATCATCCTGTTGCACGATGCCCCCAACGAGGCCGACCCTGGCTGCTCTCTCGACGAGGTGCTCGACATTAGGAGCACGTTGACCGAACGGATCTTGGCTACCTACGCCGCCGCGGGGCTGCAGGCCGACACGCTGAGCGAGGCGCTGACCGGCGGCTCGCCGTCCTATCGCACCCACCTGAACTGGTCGGCGAAGACCGCGACCTACCAGCCGTCATGAGCAGGCGTCGCCTCCGCCCCGCACTGGCGTTCACCGCCGCCCTGCTGGCGGTCAGTGCCTGCAGCTCGCCGGAGCCACCGCCCCCGTCGGAGACGCAATCGCCGACGTCCTCTCGGCCGCCGGCCCCCCCCGTGCAGACCCCGAACGCCAAGGTGCCCGCACCGGCCACGGCGGCCCCGGCTGTGCTGACGGCCACGGAGCCCACCTTTAATCTGCGCAAGGACCCGACCGCCAAGCGGCGCTACCTGTCGGGGATCTGGCTTGGTGGGTTCACCCCGCAGCCGCTGGCGCGATTCGGAGCTTGGCGCGGCGCACCCGTCGAAACCGCCACCAGCTACACGTCGTACGAGAGCTGGGACGTGATGCGCGACGACTGGACCATCAAGGCGATGGCCGGTTTCGAGGGCACGCTGATCTTCGGCGTCCCGGTGCTCCCCGCCAAGGGCGGGAATTCATCCCTCGCGGCAGTAGCCGACGGAAAACACGACGACACCTGGCGGCAGATCGTCGCCAACCTGCAGAAGAACGGCCGCGCGGACACGCTGGTCCGGGTCGCCCCGGAGGCCAACGGGAGCCGTTGGTCCTCCTGGGGCGCCGACGCCAAGACCGCCGAGGACTACAAGGCGGCCTTCCGTCGCGTGGTCGCCGTCATGCGGGCGGCCGAGCCGAAGCTGCGGTTCGTCTTCGACATCAGCTGCGGTGCCGAGGTCGTGGGCGACACCAACCGGATGGCCCCGCTGGAGCGGTTGTACCCCGGGGACGACGTGGTCGACGTCGTGGGGTGCGACGTGTACGACGAGAACGAGATGCGCTTCGACGGCGTCCCCGAGCACCTCGGCGGCACGGAGAAGGGACCCAACGTCGGCGAGGTGCTGGACTTCGCCAAGCGGCACGGCAAGCCCATGGCGATTCCCGAATGGGGTCTGCATCAGCAGCTGGGCCCAGGCGACCACCCGGAGTTCATCGAGACGATGCGCGCCTTCCTCGACAAGCACGCCGAGGACATCCTGTTCGAGAACTACTTCAGCGAGTCCGGCACAGACTTGGGATCCGGGATCTTCGAGAAGGATCAGAATCCGCGATCCGCGCAGAAGTACCGTGAGCTCTGGCGAAACCGTTAGTCGCCACAACGACGCCCGGCCGCGATCCGGCACCGGGCCCCGACAGGAGACGAGATCACCATGGATGACGGCAACACCCCGGACCTAGAGGTCGTCATCGTGACCTATCGGAGCAGGCCCCACATCGAGGCCCTCCGGACGACGTGGGGCGCCAGCCTGCAGGTGGTCGTCGTGGACAACTCGGGCAACGCCGACGGCGTCCGCGAGGTCGTCGACGACGCGCCGGGCTGGCGGTTCCTCGACGGGGGCGGCCAGGGCTACGCGCGGGCGGCCAACCTCGGCGCGCTCAGCTCCACCGCGACGCACGTCGCCTTCGTCAATCCGGATTCGCGGCCCTCGGTCGCGGACATCCGCGAGCTGTCCCGCCGACTCGCGGCCGACCCGGGCGCCATCTCCTACTCGGCCACCATGCTCGATCACGAGGGCGGCACCGAGATCGGGACGGCCGGCTGGGAACCGACCACCGCTCGGGCCCTGGTCTACGCCACCGGCCTCCACAAGCTGGCGCATCGGCGGGGGATCTACGCCAAGCCGCGGCCCGCCGAGCGCTGCCTCGTGGATTGGACCAGCGGGGCCTGCCTCGTGGTCGACATGGCCAAGTTCCGCGAGGTCGGCGGCTACGACGAACAGTTCTACGTCTACTCCGAGGACATGTCGCTGGGCCGGGTGGCGCGCGCACACGGTTACCGCCAGGTGCTGGTGCCGGATCTGACCATCAGGCACGCCGAGGGCAACTCCGGGGCCCCGTCGGTCGAGATGAGCCGGCTGCGTGGGGCGTCGTTCAGCGGCTACATGCGTGCCTACCACCCGGCCGCCCGCGCCCGGTCGGTCGTGGCCGCGTCGGCCGCCGGGACGGTGCTGCGCATGGTCCACGCGGCCGTCCTCGATCGTCCTCGGGCGCGCGGATACGCGGCCTATCTCGCCGGGCTCCTGACGCAGACCGCGACCGTCGGCGGGAAGGAAGTCGCCCAGGCTCGCCGGCGGGAGGTGCTGGGCCAGCGGGTGGGGCGGGCGCCGGCGCCGCTCGTTCCGGACGCCGCCAGGGGCTCGGTGGCCGTCCGATGACGCCGCGCACCGCGTCGACGTACGGCGTGGTCATTCCGTGCAAGAACGAGGCCGCGGACATCGCCGACTGCGTCGCCGCACTGGCCGCCCAGACGCCGGCGCCGCAGCGGATCATCCTCATGGACAACGGTTCGACGGACGGCAGTCAGGCGCTCGCGGCGCCGTACGCCGAGGTGGTCGACGCCGCTGCGATCCGGGGCATCGGCGCGCTGCGCAATGCCGGCGCGGCCCGGCTCGACGCCGTGGACGTGATCGCCTTCGTCGACGCCGACTGCGTCGTGACGCCCGGGTGGGCCCGCGGGATGCTCGACGCCATCTCGGGCGGCCTGGACGCGGCCGGGGAGCGCTGCCTGGCCCCCGAGACGGACCCGTGGGTGGCGCGGCGTTGGGCCGTGCTGGAGGACACGCACGGGGGCACGCTGTTGTGGACCCAGGATCTCGCGGTCAGGTCCGAGGCGTTCGCCGCGGTCGGCGGCTTCGACGAGCGGTTGGCCACCCGGGAGGACAGCGACCTGTCCCAGCGGCTGATCGACGCCGGGTATCGCGTCGGGCGGGCCCCGGCCATGGTGGCGATTCACCGAGGCTTCGCGCCGACGCTGCGCGCGTTCGCCCGGCGGGAACGGTGGCACACGTCGACGCGCGGCTGGTTCGCGTCCATGGGCCCGAAGAGCCAACTCCTCGTGCTGGGCGCGGCGTCTTGGGCGGTCGTGGGCGTGGGCACAGCGGTGGCGGGGGTCGCAACCCGCCGAATGGCCCCGGTTGGCTGGTGGGCCGCGCTGACGGCGGCGGCGCTTCCGCCGCTGGGCGTCGTGGGCGGACGGTCGCTACGACACGCGCCGGTTGACGGCGCCCTGCTGGCGTGGTGGGCGCTGGTGCGCGCCACGCGTCTGAGCCCCGCCGAGCTCCGAGACCTCAGAGAGTTGCGGGAGCTGCGCGGGGCGAGGTAGCTCGACGGTCTCGTCGACCTCGGGGGCGTGGTGCCGTTCCGCTGCGAGGAACTCGCGCCAGGTCAGGGCCAGGCCGACCGCCTGCGCGGCGGCGAACCCCCAGGCTGCGCCCGGGGCGTCGGCCAGGGCGGCGCCGCCGGTGCCGAGAACGACCAGCAGCGGCGCCTGCACGACCGTGACCCGCAGCACGGCGTTGCCCAGGGCCCGCGCCTTCAGGCCCAGGTTGGGTCCGATGGCCATCGAGATGCACACCATTCCGACGCCCGTCGGAAGGATGGTGCCCTTGGCGCCCGCCCAGTTCTCCTTGAGCAGCCACAGGCCCCAGGCCTCCGGCATGACCATGAGAAACAGCATCCACACGGCCGCGAGACTGCCGAGGGCGATCGCTACGATCCCGGCGATCCGGGTCAGGGACTCCCGGATGCGCGCCGACATGGCGGGCAGCACCAGCGCGGTCATCCCGCTGAAGAGCAGCGTCAGCGGCCCCATCAGCGTGCGGGACGCGTTGAGAGCACCCACGGCCGCCAGTGAGCTCACCGGCCCGACGGCCATGGTGGCCCCGTTCGCTGCCCCTTGGTTGATCCCGAAGTCCGCGCCCAACCGCAGCGACAGCTCGCGGTGCCCCTGCCACCAGGCGAGGGCACCCCTCGCCCGGGGGATGATCCGCGACTGCAGGACGCCGAGGAACGCCGCGACGTACGCCGACAGGCCCCAGGTCAGGATCATCACCGGCACCGTGACGCGGTCGCGGGCGAACAGCGCGGCCAGCAGGGCAAACATCACGATCGCCCGGACGGTGTCGTTGACGGCCACCGGGCGGGCCCGGCGAGCCATGAAGAAGGCGTAGCGCCAGGCGTCCTGCTGCAGCAGCCCGGGCAGGCTCACGCCCAACGTGATCAGAGAGGCGCCGAGCGTCGAGGTGTAGCCGAAGGCCAGGCCGACCAGCACCGTCACCAGGCCCGTGCCGAGTCCGAAGGCGGTCGAGAGCGCCGTCGCCTTGCTCGTCGCATCGGCGCGGGCGGGGTCGTCACCGCCGGAATAGACCACGACCATCGGATCCGTGACCATGGCTCGCGACAGCCCCACGAGGAGCGTGAACACGAGGAAGGCGATGCCGAAGGCACCGAACTCGTGCGGCGAGACACTTCGGCCGACGACGATGCTCAGGACGGCCGTGGTCAGGCTGCAGACCGCCTGGTCGAAGAACGTCCAGAACGCCGTACCGGCGAACCGTTTCATGGATCAGCGACTCCGCTTCCGTGGCCCCAGTGGGACCGACTAGGGGGCCGATACGACAGGTGTTCCCCCGGGACGCGACTCCCGGAGAAGTCCAGGTGGGCCGCCGGGGAAAACCCTACCCGAACGTCCGGCGGACCAGGCGACGGCAACGGAGGCTGCCCGAACTGGACAATCTTCGCAGGTCGCGCGGGCCCTTCGGCAGGAGGGCGCTCGACCCGGACGACCGCCCCTATGCTAGGCTTTCGTGGTGTAGGGCCTGTCATGATGCGGCACTACAGGGGGAACTCGTGAACGTCGAAACTACACCGCGCCTCAGCGTGGTCATCGCCTGCTACAACTCGTCGGAAACCCTGGGGGATCAGCTCGAGGCGTTGGCCAACCAGCCCTGCCCCGTCCCGTGGGAACTGATCGTCGCCGACAACGGCTCCACCGATGGGTCGGCGGCGCTTGCTCGGTCCTTCGCCGGGCGACTGCCTCTTCGCGTCGTCGACGCCTCGACCCGCCGGGGCCCCGCGCACGCCCGCAACGTCGGCGTCGACGCGGCCCACGGAGCGTGGATCGCCTTCTGTGACGCCGACGACGTCGTGGCACCCGACTGGCTGGCGCGGGTGTGTGCCGCGATGTCACGCCACGCGTTCGTCGCCGGCCGCGTCGACGTGCAGCTGCTCAATCCCCCCTCCCTCTGGCTGTCCCGGGCCATGGAGCAGCAGGAGGGCCTGCAGCCGGCCAGCGGGAACCGGCTCGGGCTGCCGCACGCCGGGGCGGGCAACATGGCCATCCACCGCGAGGTCTTCCGCCGCGTCGGCGGCTTCGACGAGGGGCTCCGGTGCCTGGAGGACACCGACCTGTGCTGGCGGGTCCAGCTGGCCGGCACCCCGTTGGTGTTCGACCGGGACCTGCTGCTGCATACCCGGCTCCGGTCCACGCTGCGGGGGAACTTTGCCCAGGGCCGCAGCTACGCGAGAGGGCAGTCTGGACTCGAACGGCGTTACGGGCCGCTGACTCCCGGCACGTGCGCCCGCGCTGGCCAGCATTCCGACTCCCGTTCTGCCAAGCTCGCCGCCGCGTTCCGCGGCGTGTTCGAGTCGCACAATGTCCGGGGCCTGGCGTGGCGGCTCGGCTGGTACGTGGAGCGAGCGCACGCCGTCGAAGTCGGCAACGTCGGCCTCGGCGTCACCGAACCGCCTTACACCACGGAGCAATTCACGTGAGTAGTGTGCTCGTTCGCCGCCGCTATGCCTGCGCCTACGAGGCCGGGCCGCGCCCTGTCGTTCCCCTGCTGCCACCCTTCGTCCCGGCCGATGGGTTGTTCCATCCCGCGACGGCATACTGCTCGGCCGTGACCGACGAACCTCTCGTCGCGCTCACCTACGACGATGGGCCGGATCCGCGGCACACCCCGGGGGTCCTGGACGCGTTGGCGCAGACCGGGACGCGCGCCACCTTCTTCGTGCTGCTGGAACGCGCGGAGGCGCACCCCGACCTGATTCGCCGGATGGTCGCCCAAGGCCACGAGGTCGGGCTGCACGGCGCCGACCACCGCCGCGTCTCCACCGACTCGGTGGGCAGTTTCGTCATCGGGCTGCTGGCGGCCCGCCGCCGGCTGCAGGCCCTGACCGGGCAGCGGCCGCGCTGGTACCGGCCGGCGTACGGCGCGATCCGGCTCCCCCAGCTGCTCGCCGTGCATGCCCTAGGGCTCGACGTGCCGGTCTGGACGGCGTGGGCGCGGGACTGGGAGAACGCGACCGTGGACGTCCTGGTGGGCCGCGCCGCGTCGGCCCTGCACCCGGGTGGCGTCCTGTTGCTGCACGACGCGACCTCAGGGCTGCCGACGACCGAGGGGCCGCCCACCCCGGAACCGACGTTCCACCGGGGCGAACTGACCCGCCGGCTCATCGCGGCCGCGCGGCAGCAGGGCTACGCCCTGGGCTCCCTGGGCGACATGGCCGCTGCGCACCCCCAGGCCCGGGTGCTCTGGTACGAACGCAAAGCTGAGGCCCGGCGTCACGCCGGGCCTCAGCCTGCGGATTCAGCTCTTCCGGTCGTCCGGTAGGTGCGCGCCACCGGTCGGAACGACCGGGTACGGCGTGGGCTGCAGCCGGTCTGCCGGGTTGAGGGTCCCATGCCCGATGTCGGCGAGGTCTTCCGGCTCTTCGCCGTGGCCGACCATCGAGGTGTAGTCGAACTTGTCGTTCCCGTCCAGGACGAAGCGGACCCGGTTCAGGTCCACGCTGTTCGTCCACTTGCCCACGAGGATCGTGGCGACGGCGTTGCCCGTGAAGTTCGTCAGCGCGCGGGCCTCGGACATGAACCGGTCGACGCCGACGACGATGCCGACGCCGTCGAGCAGGTCGGGACGGTGCGCCTGGATGCCGCCCGCGAGGGTGGCCAGGCCGGCGCCGGAGACGCCGGCGGCGCCCTTGGAGGCGACGATCATGAACAGCAGCAGCCCGATCTGCTCCGGGAGGGAGAACGGCTTGCCCATGGCGTTGGCGACGAACAGGGACGCCATGGTCAGGTAGATGGCGGTGCCGTCCAGGTTGAAGGAGTAGCCGGTCGGGACCACGATGCCGACCGTCGACTTGTGCACGCCGACGTGCTCCATCTTGGCCATGAGGTTCGGCAGCGCCGATTCCGACGACGACGTCGCGACGATCAGCAGGTATTCCCGGCCGAGGTAAGCGAGCAGCTTGATGATGCTGACCCGGGCGACGAGGAACAGCAGCGTCCCCAGCACGCCCACGATGAAGAGCACACAGGTCAGGTAGAAGCCGCCCATGAGGAGCGCCAACTGCTTCAGGGCCTCGACCCCGGTGTTCGCGACGACGCCGGCGATGGCGCCGAAGGCGCCGATGGGGGCGACCCACAGCACCATGATCAGCACCCGGAAGACGAGCTTCTGCAGGTGGCCGATGCCGCGCAGGATGGGCTCACCCTGCTTGCCCATCCGCTGCAACGCGAACCCCACGAGCAGCGCGACGAACAGCGTCTGCAGGACCGCGCCCGAGGTCACCGCGGAGAACATCGTGGTGGGAATGATGTTGAGGATGAAGTCACCGCTGGCTTCGGCCTGCTTGGCGTATTGATCCGCCGCGCCCTTGGTCACCTTGAGGCCACCGCCCGGGTGGATCAGGTTGCCGACCACAAGGCCGATGGCGAGAGCGAACGTCGACATTGTGAGGAAGTAGCCCAGGGCGATGCCGCCGGCCTTGCCGACGCTCGATGCCGCCGCGACCGAGCCGATGCCGAGCACGATGGTGCAGAAGATGACCGGGCTGATCATCATCTTGATGAGGTTGACGAAGTAGGTTGTCGGCGGCCACGAGAAACTGCCCGGAGACGGCCACGAAGCTGCCCGCTGGCGGACGTGAGAACTGCCCACTGACGGTCATGGGATCTGCCCGACACGACGTCGTCTGCCTCGCCGACCTGCGCGGTTGAGGCCCCTTCCTCGGGTGCGATGAGCGGTGCTGATGCGCCCTATCGCTCCCGAGGAAGGGATGAGTTGAAGTCTGCCGAGGAGATCATGGAAATGTTGGATGCCTACGACCTAACAGGTTCGTTGCGCGATGCCGGCGAGCTGGCTGGCTGTTCCCACCACACGGTGGAAGCGGTACGTGGATCGCCGTGCTGGCGGCGGGGAGTTGCCGGCGGCGGCGGTGCGGCCGATGTTGATCGATGAGTATCTGCCCAAGGTCGAGGAGTGGGTCGAGCGGTCGGTCGGGAAGGTCCGTGCCGATGTGGCGCACGAGAAGCTGCTCGCCCTGGGCTACGGAGGGTCGGAGCGCACCACCCGCCGTGCGGTCGCGAAGGTCAAGAAGTCCTACCGGGCCGGACACGTGCGGGTGCACCGTCCCTGGGTGACTGAGCCGGGGATGTGGTTGCAGTACGACTACGGCGATGGCCCCGTCGTCGACGGCGTCAAGACCGTGCTGTTCGTCGCCTGGCTGGCTTGGTCGCGGTTCCGGGTCGTGTTGCCGATCCGCGACAAGACGATGCCCTCGGTGTTCGCTGCCCTGGACGTGACGTTCCGGCGGCTGGGTGGGGTGCCGACCTATGTGTTGACCGACAACGAGAAGACCGTCACGGTCGAGCACATCGCCGGAATTCCGGTGCGGAATCCGCAGCTGGTGGCGTTCGCCGAGCACTACTCGATGGTCGTGCACACCTGCGTCCCGGCCGATCCGGCGTCCAAGGGCGGCACCGAGTCGTCGGTGAAGATCAGCAAGGCCGACCTGGTCCCCAAGGACACCAACCTGCGCGAGGGGTACGCCTCGTTCGCCGAGCTCGAGGCGGCGTGCGTGGAGTTCTGCGAGAAGGTCAACACCCGAGCGCACCGGGTCACTCGTCGGCCACCGATCGAGATGCTCGCCGAGGAACGGGTCCGGCTGCACCCGGTCCCGATGACCCCGCACACGGTCGCGTTCGGCACCACGCGGGTGGTGCCGGGCAACACACCGATGGTGATGTTCGAGTCCGGCCAGTACTCGGTCCCGCATGCCCTGCTGGGTGCGACGGTGTGGGTCCGTGCCCATGGTGTCGGCGAGGACGAGTGGGTCGTCATCGTCCACGTCGGCCAGGACGGTCCCCTCGAAGTCGCCCGCCACCGCCGGGCCACACCCGGCACCCCGAAGATCGATGACGAGCACTTCCCAGCCCAGCCGTCCGGGCCACTGGACCGCCAGCCCCGTGCGAAGAACCCGGCCGAGTCCGACTTCCTCGACCTGGGCGAGGGCGCGAGGTTGTGGCTGATCGAGGCCGCCGCCGCAGGCACACCACGGATGCGCGTCAAGATGGCCGAAGCCCTCAGCTTGGCCAAGCTGTTCGACCCCGTCGAGGTCGACTGGGCACTGGGCCACGCCGCCGTGCACGGCCGGTTCGCCGAAGCAGACCTGTCCTCGATCCTGGACCACCACGCCCGAGCACCGAAAGCCGGTGAGCACCGGGCCAGCGAGGACTCCTCGCTGACCCAGGGCACCAGCGCATGGGCACGGCTCGGTGAACAGGTCGGCCAGCACGACGGCCGCGACGGGAACGAGGTGGCCCGATGACGACGAGAAGCACGGCGTCAGCACCGCCGCTGCCAGCCGAACTGGAGGAGCTGTTGCGCCGGTTGCGGCTGCCGCACATCCGTCGTCACGCACCCGAGGTCGTCGCAACCGCGAAAGCCCAACGCTGGGAGCCCGCCGAGGTGTTGAAGGCGCTGTTCGCCGAGGAGGTCGCCGGCCGGGAGCGTTCCGCACTTGTCACCCGGCGAGCGTCGGCGGGCTTCCCCACCGGGAAGACCTTCGACGCGTGGCAGCCCGAGGCATCCTCGATCCCAGTCCCGACCCAGCAGGCGCTCCGCACCCTGGAATGGGTCCACCGCCGCGAGAACCTCGTGGTCTGCGGCCCGTCGGGCACCGGGAAGACGTTCCTGCTGGAGGCCCTTGGCCAGCAAGCCGTCGAGGCCGGGTTGAAGGTCGCCTGGTTCACCCTGGAAGACCTCGGCGTCCTACTCCGAAGGCACCGTGCGGACGACACTGTCACCAAGGCCATCGCCCGGGTCCTGCGCGCCGACCTGGTCATCGTCGATGACATCGGCCTGCTGCCGGTCGCCGCGGACGCCGCCGAGGGGCTCTACAGACTCGTCGACGCCGCCTATGAGAAGCGGTCAGTCGCGATCAGCTCGAACCTCCACCCCTCTGGGTTCGACGAGCTGATGCCCAAGACGCTGGCCACCGCCACGGTGGACCGACTGCTCCACCACGCCCACGTCTGCCAGACCAGCGGCGACAGCGTCCGGCTCACCCAAGCACTCGCCGGTCAAGGGGTGAGCCCGTTGAACTGACCACCCTGGTCGGTGGTGGCCACAACCCCCTTGGGTAGATCCCGTGGCCACCACCGGGCAGATCTCGTGACCGTCAGCGGGCAGCTTTCATGTCCGCCACTGGGCAGTTCCGACTGTCCCTTGACAGTAGGTCCCGAGAATCGCCAGGTTGTGCGACTTGACGGTGTCCGGCATGAACAGGCCCATGAGGATGCCCAGGATGACCGCCGCGATCACCATGATGTAGAGCCAGTGGGTCCTGTCCTTGCGCGGTTCTTTGGGCTCCACGATCGTCGGACCAGAAGCGCCAAACAGATCGGCCACTCGGATCACCTACCTTCCTGCGCCATTGCAAGTGGTGTCGTTCAGTGGCGGCCAACTTATGTCCACGGGTTTGTCCCGGTCACCCCCGGACCCTGGGGTCGAAGGTCCCACCGCGCCAAGCGGTCGGGTATCGCGCCAGGTTGCCCGAATAAGTGGTCAGGTACATAGCTGCGGACCAGCGAATGGAGAGCCCGGGTCCGGTTCTTTCGCGACGTACGTGCGAATTCGCGGGCCGGAACCAGGCCGCGACGGGCCGGACGCGAAGGCGCCGGTCACCTTCGAAGGGTGACCGGCGCCGCCGTACGTCGAGTGCGGTCGCTGCGCGACCGCCGCGACTCACATGTTCTTGATGATCTCCCGCATGAGGTTCGCGGTCTCCGTCGGCGTCTTGCCGACCTTGACCCCGGCGGCCTCAAGGGCCACCTTCTTGGCGTCCGCGGTGCCGGAGCCGCCGGAGACGATGGCGCCGGCGTGACCCATGGTCTTGCCCTCGGGCGCCATGAACCCGGCCACGTAGCCGACGACCGGCTTCGTGACGTGGTCCTTGATGTAAGCGGCCGCGCGCTCCTCGGCGTCGCCGCCGATCTCGCCGATCATGACGATGCCGACGGTGTCGGGGTCCTTCTCGAACGCCTCGAGGGCGTCGATGTGGGTCGTGCCGATGATCGGGTCGCCGCCGATGCCGAGGCCGGTGGTGAAGCCGATGTCGCGCAGCTCGTACATCATCTGGTAGGTCAGCGTGCCCGACTTGGAGACCAGGCCGAGCTTGCCCGGGCCGGAGACGTCGGCGGGGGTGATGCCGGCGTTCGACTGTCCGGGGCTGATGATGCCGGGGCAGTTCGGGCCGATGATGCGCGTCTTACCCTTGGCCTTGCAGTAGTTGAAGAACTCGGCGGTGTCGCGCACCGCAATGCCCTCGGTGATGACGACCAGGAGCGGGATTTCGGCGTCGACGGCCTCGATGACGGCGTCCTTGGCGAACTTCGGCGGGACGAACACCACGGAGACGTTGGCGCCGGTGGCGTCCATGGCCTCCTTGACCGTGCCGAAGACGGGGACCTTGACGCCGCCGTCGAAGTCGACCTCGGTGCCGGCCTTCTTGGGGTTGACGCCGCCGACGATCTTGGACCCGCACGCCAGCATGCGCTGGGTGTGCTTCATGCCCTCGCTGCCGGTCATGCCCTGGACGATGATCTTGCTGTCGCTGTTGAGGAAGATTGCCATGATCTGTCTCGTTCCTTACTTCGCGGCCTGGATGGCGACGTCCTTGGCCGCACCGTCCATGGTTTCGTCGATGGTCACCAGCGGGTGGTTGAACTCGGCCAGGATGCGGCGGCCCTCCTCGACGTTGTTGCCGTCCAGGCGGACGACGAGGGGCTTGTTCGCCTCGTCGCCCAGGGTCTTCAGGGCGCCGACGATGCCGTTGGCGACCGCGTCACACGCCGTGATGCCGCCGAAGACGTTGACGAAGACGGCCTTGACCTGTGGGTCGTTGAGGATGACGTCCAGTCCGTTGGCCATGACCTCGGCCGAGGCGCCACCGCCGATGTCGAGGAAGTTGGCCGGCTTGCTCACGCCACCGGTGTGGTCCTGCCCGGCGTAGGCGACCACGTCGAGGGTGCTCATGACCAGGCCCGCGCCGTTGCCGATGATCCCGACGTTGCCGTCGAGCTTGACGTAGTTGAGGTCCATCGCCTTGGCCTTGGCCTCCAGCGGGTCCTCCGCCGCCTCGTCGACGAGGTCGGCGTGGTCGGGGTGGCGGAAGTCGGCGTTGCCGTCCAAGGTGACCTTGCCGTCGAGGGCGATGATCTCGCCGCTGGCGACCTTGACCAGGGGGTTGACCTCGACCAGCGTGGCATCCTCACCGTGGTAGACGTCCCACAGCTTCATCAGCACGGGGGCGACCTTGGCGGCCGTCTCGGGGTCGAACTTGGCCGCCTCGACGATCTCCTTGGCCTTGGCCTCGTCGATGCCGACGTTGGGGTCGACCGCGATGCGCGCCAGGGCCTCGGGCCGCTCGACGGCGAGCTGCTCAATCTCCATGCCGCCCTCCTTGCTGCACATCGCAAGGTAGTTGCGGTTGGCGCGGTCCAGCAGGATGGAGAAGTAGTATTCCTCTTCGATCTGAGCGCCTTGGGCGATCATCACGACGCGGACCTTGTGACCCTTGATGTCCATGCCGAGGATCTGCTGCGCGTGCTGCTCGGCCTCCTCCGCGGACTTGGCGACCTTGACGCCGCCGGCCTTGCCGCGCCCGCCGGTCTTCACCTGGGCCTTGACGACGGTCACCCCGCCGCTCTTCGCGCCGATCTCCTCGGCCGCGGCCTTCGCCTCGGCGGCCGTCTCGGCGATCTTGCCTGCGAGCACGGGTACGCCGTGCTTCTCGAAGATGTCCCGAGCTTGGTACTCAAAAAGATCCACGGCAGCTTCCCTCGTCATCGATGGTCAGATCCGCGGCCGATCCTACCCAACCAGACGGTCGGAATAGGCTCCTGAGCAGCCGTTCTTTGAGCGACCCCGACCGGGGGTGCGCGTGAGCTTTCTCACCCGCGTTGAGCGGCTCAGTTCCATGTGACGCGACGCCGCGAGCACGTCACCCGGAGCATCCAGAGCGGGCCTCGCAGCCTGGTGTCCGCGCGCGAACCTTTTCGATCCAGCGGCCCCGCCGAGCGCGATGCGCGCCCAGATGGCTTGGGACAGAACTCCTTAGGATGGCGCCCCCAGGGCCGATGAGGCCGGCAAGTGGAGCCCCCCATCCAGGAGTCGTCCCTCATGACCGTCCTGCGCCGTAGCCACATCCGCCTGGCGACCGTCGTCGCCGGGCTGGTGTTGCCCATGACCGGAGTGGGTGTGGCGAGCGCTGCGGAGCTGAGCGGTCAGCCCGCTCCGGAGGCGATCACGGCGCCCGTCGCCACCGCCCCGACGCCGGCCCCGGGGACCGACCCACAGCCCATCGCGACCGCCCCTGATGCGGGCGCCGTCCCGGCTCCGGTGGCCACCGCCCCCGACGCACCGGCCCCGACGTCGGCGCCGCAGCCCGAGCAGGAGGTCCCGCTCCCGCCCGAGCGCGAAGCCACCCCGGCTCCCGACCAGCCCCTGCCCCCGGTACTCGCCGGCGAAGGCGCCGCACCGGTCGCGGATCAGGATCAGGCCCCCGCCACTCCGGGGGAGCCGTCGAGCCCGGACCCCGCAGGCCCGGCCGATGGCCCGGAGCCAGCGCCTACCGACCCGACCACTGCCGTCCCGACCACAGCCGAGCCGACGCCCGCCGAGCCGACGCCCGCCGAGCCGACGCCGGCGGAGCCGAGCGACGGCGCCCCGGCCGAGAACCCGGCACCCGCGGACCAGACGGACGGATCCACGACCGCGGGCCCGAGCGACGGTCAGGAGCCCGCGCCCGCGCCACCCGTGGAGACACTCCCCCGGCCGGAATCGACCCCGGCGCCGACCACCACGGCCCCGCCCGCCCCCGCCCCGACCCCGGTCGAAGCCCCCTGGGTCGCGCCGTCGCCGATCATGGTGCCCACGCCGACGCCCCTGCCCATCCCGGCGCCGCCGTACGCTCCCGCGCCCGCCCCGGCACCTGCTCCGGCGCCGACTCCGGTGCCCACCGTCGTGCCCCCGACGGCCACGCCGACGCAGCCCACAACGCCCCCGGCGCCCTCAACCGGCGACGCCACCGGCGGTTTCGTGGTCCCGATCCCATCGCCGGTCCAGCCGACTCCGGAAACCGCCGAGGCCCCCGTTTCCTCCCCGTCGACCGCGCCGTCAACCGCCGTGCCGTCGGCGGCCGCGCCGACAGCCGGCGTGGGTCATGGCGAGGGCCGCCTGAACGCGGGGATCGCCGACGTGATCGCGCGGCACGCCGTGGCTGAGGGGACGTCGCCGGCCAACGGCGCCGAGGCGTCGACCCCGGACGCCGTACGACCGGGGTCCACGGGACCGGCCGCCGCCGCCCTTCCGGCCGCGTCGCGACAGTCCAGCGAAACCCGCACCTCGGGGGGCCTACCCGAGACGGGCGCCCAGCTGGCGGCCATGATCCTGTACGGCGGCCTGCTCTTCGGCGGCGGCGGCACGCTGATCGTCGTCTCCCGCCGCAACGCCTGAGGCCATCCGCGCGACCGCACCCGACACGCAGCGGGGGCGACACCCGACCGGTGTCGCCCCCGCTGCGTGCCTCGCGTCAGGCCGAGGTGACCTTCTCCTTGACCCAGTCGACGATCTCGGTGGTCGTCGCGCCGGGCGTGAAGACCTTGGCCACCCCCAACGCCTCGAGCTGGGGGATGTCGTCCTCGGGGATGATGCCCCCGCCGAAGACGACGATGTCGCTGGCGTCGCGCTCCTTGAGTAGCTCGATCGTCCGGGCGAACAGCGTCATGTGGGCGCCGGAGAGTACGGACAGGCCGACGCCGTCGGCGTCTTCCTGAATGGCGGCTTCCACGATCTGCTCGGGCGTCTGGTGCAGGCCGGTGTAAACGACCTCCATCCCCGCGTCTCGCAGGGCCCGGGCGATGACCTTGGCGCCGCGGTCGTGCCCGTCCAAACCGGGCTTGGCCACCACGATGCGCAACGGAGATTCACTCATGGCGTCAGCCTATCGGCCCCGATGGGCCAGGGGGGTTCTGCGCGAATCGCGGTCCCCGCGGGGGCCCAGCAGCGCTGCGCACGCATCCCGAGCGCCGGGTGGGCGGCCGATAACGCCGTGACTGCGACCGATATCACAGCGCCGCGGCGCATGGCGCGCCGAAGCGTTGCGCCGCGTCCCACCAGCGGGGCGAATCGCCTCGTCAGCAGGGCTTTTTCACCGCGGAGGGCCGCCGTGCGGGCGATCCACCGCGCCGCTGAGGCCCCGGAACCTCGGAAAAATCCGACATAAAACTCGCAAGGCCCGCCGCCACGCCCTTGACCTGCATCGATGCGGGCCGGGACGTCTTGGCACGGACGCGGGATTGCTTCTGCTTAGCACGGCGATGCCGCTCACGTCATCGACCGGAGGGGCGCGTTGAGATAACGTTCGGGTCGCAACTTGATAAAGACTTGTCCAGTCGCCCACCCCGCGACCCCGACCGTCGAGGAACCCCTTCGTGCCCCATCCCTACACGGGCCGCCATCGCGCGGTGCCCTTCACCGCGCCCCAGCCCCACCCGCCGCGCCGCGCCCGAGCCGTCCGAGCGGCCGTACGGCCCCTGTCCGTCTCCGCGGTGAGCCTGAGCCTGACGCTGGGCCTCATCCACGCGGCCACCAGCCTCGGGGAGACCACGCGGGCGAATGCCCTTGTCCCGGCCACGATGTCGAGCACATCCGCGCCCGCCGAGAGCGTCGTGCTCCCCCGAGCCGGGGGTGCGGACGGGCTGTCCGCCACGCCGACCCCGGGGTCGACTCCGGGGTCAACCACCACCCCCGCCGCGCAGAGTCCCACTCCGGCACGCGCCGTCCCCGTCGCCGACACGATGAGCCTGTCGGGGTATCGGGCCGCGAACCCGCGGCCCGAGCCGGCGCCGCCGACACCCACGATCGACCCCCTGAAGGTGTGGGTCGTTCCGGTCACCGGGACCTCGCTCAGCTCGACGTACGGTCCCCGCTGGGGCACCATGCACCGCGGCATCGACCTCGCCGGGCCCGTGGGCCTTCCCCTGAAGGCCCTGAGCAGCGGCGTCGTCACGTTCGCCGGGCAGCAGAGCGGCTACGGCAACATCGTGCAGATCAAGTACTGGGATGGCACCGTCTCCTACTACGGGCACATGAACGCCATCGCGGTCAAGGTCGGCGACGCGGTCGCCCCCGGCCAGACCGTCGGCCAGCTGGGCAACAGCGGCGAGAGCACCGGTCCGCATCTGCACCTGGAGATCCACCCCGGCGGCGGCGCCGACGTGGACCCGCTGCCCTGGATCAAGGCGCACGGCCTGGCCGTGAGCTGACCGCTGCTACAGCTTCTCCAGCGGGGCGTACCGCAGCAGCAGCCGCTTGACCTGCGGCCCGCCGAAGTCGACGTGCGCCATCGCCCGGTCGCCCTCCCCCTCGACGCGCACCACCTTGCCGAGCCCGAACGAGTCGTGGCTGACGCGGTCCCCCTCCTTGAGCGCAGGCACCGGCCGGTTTCCGGGTGAGCGGACGCCGGGGCGGCCCGCGAGGGTGGCGACCGCCGGTTCGCGGCGGCTCGTGGTGACGCCGCCCCCGCCGTACGACGTGGGCTGTTCCCGTTGCCACTCGATGAGCCCGGTCGGGATCTCCCCGAGGAACCGCGACGCCGGGTTGTATTGCGGCTGACCCCACGCGGAGCGCACCGCGGCCCGGGAGATGTGGAGGCGTTCGCGGGCGCGGGTGATCCCGACGTACGCGAGCCGACGCTCCTCCTCCAGCTCCTTCGGGTCACCGAGGGAGCGTTGGTGTGGGAACGTTCCGTCCTCCATCCCGACGAGGAAGACCACCGGAAACTCCAGGCCCTTCGCGGTGTGCAGCGTCATCAGGGTGACCACCCCGCGCGTGTCCCCCTCGCCGTCCGCCCCCTCGGCCGCGTCGTCGGGGATCTCGTCCGCGTCCGCGACCAGCGAGACCTGCTCGAGGAAGTCGTTCAGGGCAGCTGCGGGATCGGTGGCCGCGGGGTCCGCGACCGGGTCGGCGGCCGCTGGGTCGGCGGTCGCGGCGTCGGCGGCCGCAGCGCCGGTTTCCGCGTCGGCGCCGACCCCGCCCGCGCTGAGCGCGTCGGCGCGGGCGTCGTCGAACTGCTTGGCGACGGCGACGAGCTCGGCGAGGTTGTCGACGCGAGTCTCGTCCTGAGGATCTTGGGAGGCGCGCAGCTCGTCGAGGTAGCCCGTCTGGACGACGATCGCCTCCAGGAGTTCGGCGATCCCCCCGCCGCCCTCGTGGACGGTCCGCAGGGCCTCCAGGAGATCGGTGAACCGCTTGATGGCCGCCACCGAGCGCGAGGCGATGCCCGGGGCGTCCTCCGGCATGGCCAGGGCCTGCACGAACGTGATCCGCTCCCGCTCGGCCAGCTGGGCGATGGCCGCCTCGGCGCGGTCGCCGATGCCGCGCTTGGGCACGTTGAGGATCCGGCGCAGGTTGACGGTGTCGGCGGGGTTGGCGATCACCCGCAAATAGGCCAGCGCGTCCTTGACCTCCCGACGCTCGTAGAACCGGGTGCCCCCGACGACCTTGTAGGGCAGCCCGACCCGGACCAACACCTCCTCCAGGGCGCGGGACATCGCGTTGGTGCGGTAGAAGACGGCGACGTCGCCGGGTCGTACGCCGTGGCGGTCGCCCAGGACGTCGATCTGCCGGGCCACGAAGGCGGCCTCGTCGTGCTCGCTGTCCGCGACGTACCCGACGATCTTGGCGCCGTCCCCGGAGTCGGTCCACAGGTTCTTGGGGCGGCGGGCCGAGTTCTTGGCGATGACCGCGTTGGCGGCCTGCAGGATGGTCTGGGTCGAGCGGTAGTTCTGCTCGAGCAGGATCGTCGTGGCGTGCGGGTAGTCCTCCTCGAACTCGACGATGTTGCGGATCGTCGCCCCGCGGAACGCGTAGATGGACTGGTCGGCGTCGCCGACGACGCACAGCTCGGCCGGCGGCACCGCGGGCTGGTCCGGCTTGGCGATGCCCGTGCCGACCAGCTCCTTGACCAGCACGTATTGGGCGTGGTTGGTGTCCTGGTATTCGTCGACGAGCACGTGCCGGAAGCGGCGCCGATAGTGCTCCGCGACGTCGGGAAACGCCTGCAGGATGTTGACCGTCGTCATGATGAGGTCGTCGAAGTCGAGGGCGTTGGCCTGGCGGAGACGCCGCTGGTAGCCGGTGTAGGCCTCCGCCAGCATCCGGTCGGCGTGATTGCCCTCCTCCACCCGGGACGCGAAGGTCTCCTCGTCGATCAGCTCGTTCTTGAGGTTGGAGACCTGCGCGGAGAAGCTGCGCGGGGGGTAACGCTTGGGATCCAGGTCGAGGTCGCGCATGACCAGCCCCATGAGGCGCTGGCTGTCGGCGGCGTCGTAGATCGAGAAGCTCGACTTCAGGCCCACGTGGCTGGCCTCGCGGCGCAGGATCCGCACGCAGGCGCTGTGGAAGGTGCTCACCCACATGGCCTTGGCGCGCGGCCCGACGAGCGCCTCGACGCGCTCGCGCATCTCCGCGGCGGCCTTGTTGGTGAACGTGATCGCGAGGACCTGCCCGGGCTGGACGTTGCGCGCGGCCAGCAAGTAGGCGATGCGGTGCGTCAGCACCCGGGTCTTGCCCGACCCGGCGCCCGCCACGATGAGCAGCGGACTGCCCTCGTGCACCACGGCCTGGCGCTGCTGCGGGTTGAGCCCCTCCAGCAGGGCGTCCGGGTCGGCGCTCTCGTAGCGGGGCCGCGACGGTTGGTCCTCGCCCCAGCCCGGCGCCCTCCCGTCGTACGGGTCCGCTCCCGCGCCCTCGTCGTCCGGCGGCGGCTCCGCCCGCGCCCACAGGGGCACTCCGGAGGCGTCCACGGCCCCGCTGGCCTGGGCGGATGTGAGACCGGGAACAGGTACGTCGTTGTCGAGATCGAAGAGGCTCATCGCGCGGCCCATCCTAGGCGGGAGCACTGACAGCGGCGGGGGCCACCTGGCCGCACGACCCGTGCCCGGAGCGGGGCTGAGGTGCCGACGAGGTCCCGAGCGGGGTGTGGGCAGCCGTGCGGACAGCCGGCGGGTCGTGATCGCGGCAGATAGCCGGTCCTGACAGCTGTCCAGTGGAATCCAGTGGAACGGGTCGCCGGTCGCCGGTCGAGGAGCGATCGATCGGCGCGGAAAAATCCGTTGCCCCATGCGGCCGCGTCGACGTACCGTCCCTCTACACGGGAAAGGAGGTGATCCGCATAGTGATTGACTATCGGACGCGTGAGGTGGTCGCCGCTTAGGCGCCACTCGTCCTGCGAGCGCAGCGGACGGGTGGCCGTGGGCAATCCACCGCGACCACCGCGGCCCGTGGGAGCGCGCCTCGTCCAGCGCGCACCCCGCTGCGACGTACGGGAACCGATCCGTACGCCGTACGCGGGAGCCCACGGGCCGTCCCCTGCCCCGCCCCCACCCCGGTTCAGCCCGCACGCGCCCATGGAGCTCGCCGATGACCCCCGCGGCACCCGCGAAGATTGCCCTGATCGCCCCGCACGTCCGGTATCACCTGACCTGGCTGGAGGCGGCGGCTGAGTTCGCGGAGCGCGGCGAATACCAGCACGGCTCCGGGCTTGCCCCCGACGACATGCCCGACGAGCAGGTCCGCGGCGAGATCTTCCGCCCGACCCAGCTCGCCGACCCGGACCGGTTCGCCGCCTTCGTGGCGGCCATGCACGCCCGGCGCGACCGGGCCGTGGCGGAGCCGCTCGGGTTCGTCCCGGACAGCAAGCTGTGGATCGTGGCCGGCGGCCGGTTCCTCGGCTCGCTCTCGCTGCGGCACGAGCTCAACGACTGGCTGCTGCGCGAGGGCGGTCACATCGGCTACTCGGTGCGCCCGTCGGCCCGCCGCCGCGGCATCGCCAGCGAGGCGCTGCGACAGTCCCTCGGCCTGACCGCCGGCCTCGGCATCGAGCGCGCCCTGGTGACCTGCGACGACGACAACATCGCGTCTCGGGGCACGATCGAGCGCAACGGCGGCGTGCTGGAGAACGTCGTCGAGGGCAAGCGGCGCTACTGGATCGAGCTGGGCTAACGTCGACCGGGTGCGCGCCGCCATCCGACCCGCCCGCCCGGACGACGTACCGGACCTGCTGCGGTTCGTCCGCGATCTGGCCACCTACGAGCGGGAGCCCGACAGCGTGGCCGCCACGGAGGACGACTTCACGGCGGCACTCTTCCCGACCGTTGGCGGACCGGTCGCCTCTGCCCATGTCGCCGAGGTCGCGGGGGCGCCGGCCGGGATGGCGCTGTGGTTCCCAACGTTCTCCACCTGGACCGGGCGGCAGGGGATGTGGCTGGAGGACCTGTACGTCGACCCCGCGCACCGGGGCGCCGGGCTCGGGCGGGCCTTGTTGGCGGAGCTGGCGGCGGAGTGCGTACGGCGTGGCTGGCCGCGACTGGAGTGGACGGTGCTGGACTGGAACGAGCCGGCGCTCGGTTTCTACCGCGGTCTCGGTGCGGAGCCGCTGGCCGACTGGACCACCCATCGGGTCACCGGGGCGGCCCTGCGCACGCTGGCCCAGGGCCGGCCGGATGGGGTCAGTGCAGCGGCGAGTAGGCGAGCAGGATGTTGATGAGCGTCAGGGTGAGCGCGACGTGCGCGAACATCGGCGCCGGCGTCCCCTTGCGGTCCCGCGAGGAGGCGATCTCGCAGCAGGCCACCACCCCGAGGGCGACGAGCAGCTTCAGCCCCACCCAGAGGTGATTGAGGGTCATGACGTGGCCCCCCTCGGCGAGGCCCACGAGGATCAGGCCGAGAAGCAGCTGCGCCCGCGCCGACCAGGTCATCAGAGGATGCATCCGGCTGCTGGACAGCGTCAGCACGTACCCCGCGACGATGAGCGCGGCGACGCCGATGTGGACGATTCCGAGGATCTGAAAGGCCTGGACCATCCGTCCACTCTAACGGGGCGCGGGTGAGGGCCCGCGACCCAGGTGGCGAACCACGCTGCGGCCTGCCCGCGTTGGCGCGGAACGGATCGCGTTGGCGCGGAGCGGATCGCGTTGGCGCTGACGGTGGTGGGTAGCGCTCACGGTTGCGGTTGTGGCCGCCACCGTCAGCGCTACCCGCGACCGTGAGCGTCTCGGTCAGAGCAGGTGCCGGTGCATCGCCCAGGCCGTCAGCTCGTGGCGGCTGGACAGCTGCAGCTTGCGCAGCACGCTGGACACGTGCGTCTCGACGGTCTTCACCGAGATGAACAGTTCCTTGGCGACCTCCTTGTACTGGTAGCCGCGCGCGATGAGCCGCATCACCTCCCGCTCGCGGGCCGAGAGCCGGTCCAGCTCCTCGTCGACCTCCGCGACCTCGCCGGCGGCGGCGCCGAAGGCATCCAGCACGAAGCCGGCCAGCCGCGGGCTGAACACGGCGTCGCCGTCGGCCACCCGACGTACGGCCGTGATCAGATCGGAGGGCGAGATGGTCTTGGTGACGTACCCGCGGGCCCCGGCCCGGATCACCGAGATCACATCCTCGGCCGCGTCCGACACCGACAGCGCGAGGAAGCGGACCGGGCCGCCCGAGGCCGTGGTGACCTCGCGGCAGGCCGCGATGACGTCCGCGCCGCCGTGGCCGTTGCCGCCGGGGAGGTGAACATCGAGGAGTACGACGTCCGGGCGTTCCCGCGCGATGACCTCGGCGGACTCCTCGACGTCCGCCCCCTCGCCGACCACGGTCAGCCCGGCGCCGACCTGGGCGAGTTCGGACCGGACCCCGCTGCGGAACATGCGGTGGTCGTCGACGAGGACGAGGCGGATCTGGGCGTTGCTCATGCGGGGGCCTCCTCGGCCGTGGGACCGGTCACCACGCGCGGCTCCCGGGAGCCAATAACCGTCACCATGGTTGCGGAAACTAGGGCCACGGGGACGCCCGTGGTGACGGCGGTGATGGCTTGGCGGTGGCGACCGGTGGTCATGGTGATCGCACCGGTTCCGTCGAGACGCGTTCGGGCGCTTCTGGCGCCACGGCCGGCTCTGATGGCTCGGCCGGCTCGTCGGCGTCCTTCGGCTCGGGGTGCGAGGTCGGCGCTGGTGCCTCGGGGGTGGCCTTCGGCTCGGGGCGCGCGCTGGGCTCGGCCGGCTCGGGGGCCTCCGGCGCTGCGACGGGCAGGCAGAGCTCGACCTCGGTGCCGCCCTCCAGGCGTCGAATCTTGGCAGTGCCGCCGTGTCGCTCCATCCGGCCAAGAATGGACTCCCGGACGCCCAGCCGGTCCTCGGGGATGTCGTCGAGGTCGAAGCCGGCGCCGCGGTCCCGCACGAACGCCTCCACGCGGTCGCGGCCGGCCTCGACGTACGCCGTGACGGGCGGCGCACCGTGCCGTACGGCGTTCAGCAGCGCCTCCCGCAACGCCCGCACCAGCGCCTCGGCGCCCTCGTCCAGGGGCCGGTCGCCGGTGACGACGAGGTCAATCGGTACGCCGTGCAGCTCCTCGACCTCCGCGGCGACGTCGGTGGCCGCTGTCGCCAGGGAGTCCGTCGCGGCCTTGCCCCCGCCGTACAGCCAGGTGCGCAACTCGCGCTCCTGCGCGCGGGCCAGCTGCGCGATGCGGGCCGGGTCGTCGGTGCGTTGGATCAACGCGAGCGTCTGCAGCACCGAATCGTGCAGGTGGGCGGCGATGTCGGCCCGCTCGGTCTCGCGGATTCGGCTGGCCTGCTCGGCCTGGAGCCGCTTCCAGAACCGGATCCCCCACGGCGCCAGCACGAGTCCGAGCCCGCACAGCACCGCCACCGTGGCGATGAGCACGTCCCACAGGATCGTCGGGCCCGACCCGCGCGTCGCGAGCACGATGGATCCGGACACCGCCAGCGCGGCGCCCGCGATGATCCGCGCGAGGCTGCTGCGATCCCGTCCCCTGGAGGGGACCCCGAGCCAGTGCCGGCGCTCCTCGGTGTCGAGATGGGACCAGGCGATGACGGCCCCGCCGACCACGGCGAGGATGGCGAGCACGCTGGTCAACGGCAGGTCGGTGCCGAACATCCCGGCCAGCAGCGGGCCGCCGATGGCCAGCATCCCCGCGCCGGCGATCAGCACCCGCCAGGCGGGGTCGACCCGCCCGAGCCGCTCCCCGAGGGACCCACCGTCGGCCCCCTGCACCTCGCCCGTGCGGGGGTCCACCAGGTAGCCCGCGGGGGTGAAAACCCAGAGCAGGAGATAGACCGGTACGCCGATGCCGCCGAACAACGTCGCCATCACGAAGCCGCCGCGCGTCCAGGCCAGCGGCACCCGCAGGTGCGT
Source organism: Austwickia sp. (assembly GCA_016699675.1). Lineage (NCBI taxonomy): Bacteria > Bacillati > Actinomycetota > Actinomycetes > Micrococcales > Dermatophilaceae > Austwickia > Austwickia sp. Next base: position 566,911 of record CP064985.1, read on the forward strand.
GGCGAGCCCGGCGCAGACGCCCACGAGCACTCGACCCGACTGCGGCCGGTACATCCGGCGCACCTCGGGCGGCGTCAGGATCGTCGCTGCGGAGCTCACGTTCCTATCCTGACTCAGCCGGCGGGCCGGGCAGAAGGGTCCCGGACCACAATGGGGGGCCGCTCAGGGTCGGCTCAGGGTCGGCCCGCATGGGCCGCCGGGCCCGCGAACACCACGATGGAGTCATGACCGACAACACCGCCCTCGACCAGATCGCGCAGCGCTCGGCGGCCACGGGCATCGTGCGTTGGCACGACCGGCGCATGATCGCCGGGGTGGCCCGCGGCATCGGGGCCCGCTACGACGTCGACCCGGTGGTCGTGCGCGTCGGCTTCATCGTCACCGCCTTCCTCGGCAGCCTCGGCATCGCGGCGTACCTGCTCGCGTGGGTCCTCCTTCCCGACGACCGGGGGCACACGCCGCTGCTGACTGCGGCCCGCGAGCGGGCCGGGGCCTCGATCGCCCTGGTCGTCGTCGCTGCGCTGAGCATCCTGGGGTTCGCCGTGGGATTCGGCGATCGCGGCGGCCGGTTCGTCGGACTCCTGGTCCTGATCGGCATCGCGGTGCTGATCTGGCGCAAGGGCGAGTCTCGGCACACCGGCGGCGCCGCTAGCCAGGCGACCGGCTCGCGTATGGCCGGGTCGGCCACGTCAAGCCCCGCGGCCGACCGGGGCACGGCAAGCTCCGTGGACGGCGGCTCGGACGCCACCGGCCGGGTCGTCACCCGCCCGGTCCCCTCGGCCGACGCCGCTGACACGCCTACCGCAGCGAGCCCGATGCCGGCCACGACCGCGCAGCCCACCGAGGCTCCCGCCGGCGCGGGACCCGGCCGACCCGCGGAGATGCCGGTCATCACCCCGTGGGGTGGGAGGGACGGCGAGCACATCACGACGTACGGCGCCGACGCCCACCCGAGCGCGCACGCGGCCGCCCCGCAGGCGGCGCGCGTGGTCACCCCGCCCGTCCCCCCGCGGACGCGACGGCGGCGGCTTGGCTGGCGCGCCTGGTTGCTCTGCGGGGGCCTCGCCCTCGGGTCCTACTCCCTGGCCCACCAGATCGCGCTGGCCCAGGGACTCGGCCAGGGCCCGGCGGCCAGCCTCGCGATGGGCGTCGCGGGCGTCGTGGTCGGCGTCGCGATCCTCGTCATCGGCGCGCGGGGCTATCGGACCAGCGGGGTGGCGCCGACCGCCGCCATCGTCGCGTCGCTGGCCCTGCTGGCACCCTCCGCGAGCAGCTACGTGGGCCCGGACGCCGGCATGGGCGAGGTGAGCTGGCGCCCGGTCGCCGCGAGCGAACTTGACCGACGATTCGAGGTAGGCGCGGGCGAGGGCCAGCTGGACCTCACCGGGCTCGCCGCGACCGACCTGGCGAACCGAACCGTGCGCGCCAAGGTGGGCTTCGGCGAGCTGCGGATCCTCGTGCCCTCGGACGTGCGCGTCGAGGTCCGGCACAAGGTCGGCCTCGGCCAGGTCAAGACCGCTGACGTGGACGGCACCACGGTCACGCGCGACGGCGCCGGGGTCAACGGCACCGCCAGCCTCGGCGACGGCCCGACCGTCGTCATCGACCTCCAGGTCGGCATGGGCGAGGCCCTCGTAGAAAGGACCCGGCGATGAGCGCGCAGCAGCCTGTCGGCCCCGAACCATTCGACCCGCAGCCGCTGGCCCCACAGCACCTGGACCCGCAGCCGTCGAACCTCCAGCCGCTGAGCCCGCAGCCGCCAGCGCCACCGCAGACCACCGCCCCGACGTACGTCACCGGCCCGAACTTCGCCGCCATCGTCCTCGGCCTGGTGTGCGTCGTCGCCGGCGCGCTCACCATCGTGCAGGTGACGGCCGGCCTGGTCATCGACTGGTCCCACGTGGGGCCGGGGGTGTTCACCGGCCTCGGGGTGCTGTTCGTCGTGATCGGCGCCTTCGGGATCGGCCGGCGCCGGCGCCGGACCTGACCGCCGCGCCGATCGATCCGCGAGCACGCCGGTCAGTCAGCAAGCACGCCGAGTGCCCGCAGTTGCTCGGCCGGACCGGGCGCCCAGTCCACCTGGGCGGCCCGGTCCACGCGCACCCAGGCGGCCTCGGACGTCGTCCCGCCCAGGTCGTGCACGACCACGTCGGCCGGCGCGGCGCACTCGCCGCGGTAGACCAGCCGCACCGCGTGAAAGTCCTCCGCAACCCCACGAGGAGAGCGACCCACCCAATGTGCGCTCTGCACGAACGCCAGCTCGCCCACGATCACGTCCTGCCCGGTCTCCTCCAGGGCCTCGCGCCGCGCTGCGACGGCGGGGTGTTCCGCCTCATTGAGGCCGCCACCCGGCAGTCCCCAGGTGCCGTCCCAGCGCAACGCCGCACCCGAGTAGCGCGTCGCCAGCACGCACCGGCCCCCCGGCCCCGCCCGGCCCAGCGAGTCCCGCACCCCCGCCGGGACCTCCGCCACCACGAGGACCGCGGCGGAGACCCGCTGCCGGCGTACCGGCTCTTCCCCCTCGGCGAGCTCCAGCCCGTCGTCGCGACCCACGACCCCGCGGCGGCGCAGTACCACCGGCTCCGGCCCGATCAGCCGCTGCGGCGGGGAACACGGGGAGGCGGCTCGCACGGCGTACTCGATCGAGACCGCCCCGTTCCCCTCGCGAACCGCGGACACCGGCCGTTCGATCCGCCAGCCCGCCCGGTTCAGCAGCAGCTCGGGATCCTGGCCGTGGCCCAGCGGGAGGTCGACGACCACGTCGGAGCCGCTGCGGGCGCGCAGGAGCACGCCGTACGCCGGGTCCGCCGGGACCGCCGGCGACGTCATGAACTGGCGAGGGTCAGGCCGCGCAGCGCGGCGGCGCGCCGGTACTCGGCCAGGGTCACGTCGACGACGTACGACCAGTCCTGCACCGGCGGGGTCGTGACGTTGTGGCGCCACATGGCCTCGCGCCACTCGTGGTCCGAGAGCAGCCGGGCGATCGCCCGCGCCATGCCCTCGTCGTCCTCGGCGAGCATCCCGTTGACCCCGTTGTCGATGAACTCGACGCAGCCGCTGGAGTCCAACCCGACCACCGGCAGCCCGACGCACCGGGCCTCCAGGGCGGCGATGCCGAAGGACTCCAGCTTCGCGGGCGAGACGTAGACATGGCTGCGCTGGTAGAGGCTCAGCAGCTCGGCGCGGCTGACGCGGCCGGGCAGGTCCACCCAGTCGGTCATGTGGCGGCGCTCGACGTACGCCCGCACCAACGGCTCGAGGCGACCCTCCCCGAGGATGGTGACCCGGAACGGCACCTCCGGCACCATCTCGCGGACCCGGCGCATCAGCGCGAGGAACGGCAGCGGCCGCTTGCGGGTGGCCAGCCGCATCGCCGAGACGACCTGCAGCTCGCCGTCCCGGCCGGGCGGATCGAGCGGGGTGGCCGCGGCCTCGTGCCACCAGTGGTCGATGTCGATGCCGTTGGGGACGACCTTGACCGTCCCGCGGCCGGCCAGGGCCCGCTGCACGGGCTCGGCGGCCGCCCGGGAGACCGCGCTCATCGCCACCCCGGAGCGGGCCCACAGCCGGGCGATCTGGCTCAGGTGGAACAGCGGCTCGGCCGGGCCGAGCATGCAATGCCAAGTCATCGCCACCGGCAGCCCCAGCTGCAGGGCGACCCGGGTGCAGTCGACCGTGAACGGGCTCGTGATCCCCATCTGGACGTGCGCCACGTCGAAGCCGCCGGCCGCGAGCCGACGCTTCACCTCGGACTTGGCCAGCGGGTTGATCGGCAGCCGCCCGGGCAGGTCCGCGCCCATCCGGTGGATGGGCAGGCCGTCGACGATCTCCACGACGCCGGCCCGTTCGTCGCTCTCCCCCAGCGTCGCCGTGAACACCTCGACGTCGTGCCCCGCGGCCATCAGCCGGTACGCCAGATCGCGGGCCTGCACCTCGATCCCCCCGAGGCGGGGCAGGTAGCAGTCGGACAGCAACGCGATCTTCACAAGGCCCAAGGATCACACAGTCGCGGGCGGCGCACCCCCACGCCGCGCAAGATCGGGTCGAATGTCCAGCTCCGTGGGTTCGGGTGGTTTCTCGGCGATGATCGGTGCATGAGCCGCACGATCGTCGCCGTCAATGCCCACCCCGACGACGAGGCCCTGCTCATGGCGGGGACGCTGGCCAAGGCCGCCGCCGCCGGACATCGCGTGGTGCTGGTCGTGGCCACGGACGGTGAGCTGGGGCTGACCTCGACCGAGCTGGGCCTGGGCAGCGGGGCCTCGCTGGGCCACCGCCGGCTCGCCGAGCTGCAGGCCAGCGCCGACGCCCTCGGCGCCGCGCGGGTCGTGCACCTGGGCTATGCCGACTCGGGGATGGGCCCGGAGCTGTTCCCCGACCCGCCGGGACGGACGCGGTTCCTCGCCGCCGACCCAGCCGAGGCGGCCGAGCGCGTCGCCGAGGTGCTGCGCGCGGAGCGGGCGGACGTGGTGATCGGGTACGACGCCAACGGCGGCTACGGCCATCGCGACCACGTGCGGCTGCACGAGGTCGTCCGCCGGGCGACGCTGCTGGCCGACACCCCGCGGCTCCTGGAGGCCACGATCCCGCGGGACCTCATCGCCCGGGCCGTGGAGCTGGTCGGCAAGGTCTACCGCTTCCCACCGGACTTCGACCCCACCTCGTTTCGGCGGTCGTTCTCGCCCCGGGATCAGATCACGCACCGCGTCGACGTACGCGCGTTCGCCCGCGCCAAGCGCGCCGCGATGGCGGCGCACACCTCGCAGGCCGCCGCGGACGACGGGGCCGACCGCACGCTGGCCGCCTTCCTGCGGATCCCGCGGCCGCTGTTCGCGCTGGTCTTCGGGCGGGAATGGTACGTCGACGCGACGGGCCTCGAACCGGGTACGCCGGCGCCTCACCGCCCACCAGGTACCCTCAAGAACGACGTCTTCGCAGGCCTGTGACCGGCCGACCGCCCAACCCGGGACGACGCGGCGAGATCGTTGCGCCCGTGCCGACCGACAGCACACCACCAAGGGGACCCGTGGCCACCGACGAGACCACCCGCGAGACCAACGCGCCCGCGCCCGGGCCCGGCGCGGGCAAGCCGGCACGCAGCACGGCCGACGTCGTCAAGAAGACCCTCCAGGTGGTGGTCGGCCTCGGGGTCGCCGTCGTCCTGCTCGGATGGGTCCTGCCCTGGCTGACCCACACGTCCTGGCATCAGATCGGCTGGGAGCTGCGCCGGCTCGGCTGGGGCAAGGCGCTCATGCTCTTCGGCTTCATGATGGCCGGCCTGTACTGCTACACCTTCACGCTGTCGGCCTCGCTGCCCGGCTTGAAGCACGCGCCGGCGCTCATCGTGAACCTGTGCGGGTCCGGGGTGTCGAACTCGATGCCCGGCGGTGGCGCGGTGGGCGTCGCCGCGCAGTACGCGATCTTCCGGTCCTGGGGCTTCAGCCACCGCAACATCGGCACGTCGCTGATCATCACCTCGATCTGGAACCTGCTGGTCCGCGCGATCCTGCCGATGATCGCGGTGATCTGGCTGCTGGTGAGCGGGACCACGGACCTGCCGCACCTCATCGTCATCGGGGTCGGCGGCGCCGTCGTGGTCGCCGCGGTGATGGTCGGGCTGGCCGTCGCGATCCTCGCCTCCGACAAGAGCGCCCACGCGATCGGCAAACTGCTCAACAAGGTGGTCCGCCCGGTGCTGCGGCTGCTCAAGAAGAACGACCAGGTCGACGTCGAGGCCATCGCCCTGGACATGCGGTCCCGCGTGATCGGCGTGGTGCGGCCGGGGTGGCTGCGTCTCACGTTCGGGATCGTGGGCTTCCTCGGGATCTACTTCTTCCTCTTCCGCGAGTGCATGCTCGCGTTCGGGATCGACCTGCCGTGGGCCCAGGCGTTCGCCTGCTACGCCCTGTCCCGAATGCTGACGATGGTGCCGCTGACGCCCGGCGGGATCGGCGTCACCGAGCTGGCCGCCGGGCTGATGGTGGCGTTCGGCGCCGGTGGGCACCAGGCCGCCGCAGCCGTCGTCCTCTTCGCGATCTACAGCCACATCCTGGAGATCCCGCTGGGGATGCTCGCGTTCGTGGCCTGGCGGGCGACGAAGGAGCGCTACTTCGTCGGGCAGGTCGACGGTCCGGACGACGGCCCGGAACACGGCCTGCCGGCGTTCCACTGACGCTGATCCCCTGAACGACTCCCTGCCAAACGACGCCCTGCCAGCGCCCCCCTTCTGAGCGACCCCCTGACGCGGGGGTCGCTCAGTAGGTAAACCGGCCGACGAGCGCCTGAAGATCCGCCGCGCGATGCGAGAGCTCGCCCGCCGCCTGCGCCGCGCTCTTGGCGGCCTCGGTCGACTCCGCGGCGCCGCGGGCGGCCTCGCTCACCGTGGTGGCGATGGCGTGCGACCCTCCGGCGGCCTCGGTGACATTGCGACCCATCTCGTTCGTGGTCGCGGTCTGCTCCTCCACCGCGGAGGCGATCGTCGACTGCGTGTCGTTGATCTGCGCGATGATGCCGCTGATCTGGCTGATGGCGGCCACGGCCGCGTCGGTGTCGACCTGGATGGCCTCCACCCGGCGGGCGATGTCCTCGGTGGCCCGGGAGGTCTCCTGGGCCAGGTCCTTGACCTCGTTGGCGACGACCGCGAAGCCCTTGCCCGCCTCGCCGGCCCGGGCGGCCTCAATGGTGGCGTTGAGCGCCAGCAGGTTGGTCTGTTCCGCAATGCTCGTGATCACCTTGATGACATTGCCGATCTCCGCCGAGGACTCGCCGAGCTTGGCGACCGTGGCGTTCGTGGCGGTGGCCACCCCGACCGCGCGGGCGGCCACGCCGGCCGCGTCGGAGGCGTTCTTCGCGATCTCGCGGATCGACGCGGTCATCTCCTCGGTGCCGGCCGCCACCGTCTGGACGTTGCGGGACACCTCTTCCGCCGACCCAGTGACCTCGGTGAGCTGTTCGGTCGCCGCCGTCGAGGACGCACCCACCTGGGTCGCCACCGCGGTCAGCTCTTCCGCGGCGGCCGCGACGGTCGACGACGCCTGGCCCACCTGGCTCAGCACGTCCTGCATGGACTGCCGAGTGGCCTCGGCCGCCTTCGCCATCTGACCGACCTCGTCGTTGGTGTTGACCTGCGCCGCGACGGTCAGGTCGCCGCGGCCCATGGCCTCCATGCTGGCGCGGACCCCGCTGACGGCCGCCAGGACCGCCCTGCTCACCAGCAGCGCCACCGCGGCGACCGCGCCCAGCACCACCAGGAGCGTCACGATCGTGACGATGTTGGCGGCCCGGGCGGTGTCGTCCTGGCTCTGCGACGCGGCGGCGATGCGGCCCTCGGTCGTCTTGACCAGGGCATTGATAGCCTGGGTCGCCTGGGCGGTGACGGCGACCTCTTCCTTCAGCGTGAGCGACTGCGCCTGGGCCGCCTTGGCCGGGTCGCCCGTGGCGATGAGGGCCACGATCTTCTCGTCGAGGGCGTTGAACTCCAGCAGGTCGGTCTTGAACTTGGCGAGCGCGGCCTTGCCGGCGTCGGTCTTCAGCGTGGGGAAGTCCGCCAGCTGCTGCTTGAGCGAGGCCCCCGCATCCAGGAACGACTTGCGGTGGCTGTTGCCGGGATCGATGGCCTTGGTCCCGTCCTCGTTGACCGCGAGCACGTACTCGGTCTGCGCGCCGTTGTAGGTGTTCATCGTGATGGCGGCGTTGAGCGCGGCCTGCTGGGCCCTCGCGGCAGACTCGATCTCGTGGGCCGCCGCCGTCAGTCGCGACTGCGACCAGACGTTGACCCCGCCGAGGGCGAGGGCGCCGGCTAGCCCGATGCCACCGACGAGCAGGATCTTGGCGCGCAGTCCGAGCGCGCGCGCCGAACGACGCTGACCAGATGCAGGAGCCACAATTGACCTTTCCACGGCTGGGTGCGGACCACCCGACCGCACGCGCGGTCGGGCTGGAATGGGCCGCTGGGTTCCCTGAAGGCATCGTCGGCAAACCGGCGTTTCCAAGGCGTTCGGCCGCGGAGGTCGTTTGCGCCAAAGATAAGGGTACCGTTAGGTGGGCATTTAGGCGATTTATCCGGAATCCGGTGTCGGCGGGCGGCGGCGGACGCCGCACCCAGTCAGGCGCCGCGCGCCTGGCCGCTCGCGCGGTCGCGCCGCTCGCGACCCGACAGGAGCCGGGCGATCTGCCGCTCGCGGGCCTGGTCGGCCAGGTGGTCGTCGATGGCTTCGGGCTCGAACGCTCGACCCAGCCCGCGCTCCACCGCGTCCTTGATGAGGGCGTCGGCGAGCGCGGGGTTCGCGGGCAGGATCGGGCCGTGCAGGTACGTGCCGATCACCCGGTGGGTCACCGCGCCCTCGAGGCCGTCATCGGGATTGTTCCCGTGGCCGTGCAGGACGCGCCCGAAGGGCTGTTGGCCCGCCCCGAGCGTCGTACGGCCGGAATGGTTCTCGTAGCCGACGACGCGACCGTACGGCGTGTCGAGCGCCACCGGGCCGATCATGCGGTCCGCGCCCCCCGTCGTCGTGACGTCGAGGATCCCCAGGCCCGGCAGGCGGGCACCCTCGACGGTGATGAAGGCGTTGCCGAACAGCTGGTACATGCCGCAGACCATCACCATCGGCGTGCCGTCGGCGGCCAGCCCGCGCAGGACGTCGGCGTTGCGCTCCAGGTCGGCCTCCACGTGCGCCTGCCCGCTGTCCTGGCCGCCGCCGCCGAGGACGAGGTGCGCATCGCGCGGGAACTCGTCGCCCGGGTGGTGCCGGCGCAGGTCGCAGGTGTAGCCGTGCCAGTTCAGCCGATGCTGCATGACCCGCGTGTTGCCGAGGTCGCCGTAGATGCTCATCTCGCGCGGGTAGATGTGCACCAGCACGATCGTCCCTTTGCTGGGGCCGGTGGGCTCGGTGATCCCCGCGACGCTCGCCACCGGCGCCGTACGTCGTGGTCCGTCGTTCGCTGTCGGCATCAGGACCGCTCCTCCCCCATCGCCGCCAGCCCGTAGCGCGCGGCGAGCATCTTGCGCAGCGCGAGCATGGCCGTGTACGTGCAGAAGATGCGCGTCGGCTCGCCGCGGTGCGCCGCGAGGAAACCGGTCAGCGCCCGCTCCAGGTCCGGCTCGACCAGCGCCGTGTCGATGTCGTCGTAGCTCAGCCGCAGGGCCATGTCGTACGCGCGGACGCCGCTGGTCACGGCGACCCCACGGTCGGCGAGAGAGTCGAAGGAGACGTCGTACAGCCAGGAGACGTCCCGGCCGTCCGCATAGTCGTCGTTGATGGCGATCATCGTGGCGACGTGTGAGGCGCCGTACGTGCCGAGGGCGACGGTGAAGCCCGCGGGGTTCTTGACGAGCACCAGCTCCAGGGGCTGGCCGTCGACGTCCACGACTTCGCCCCGGCCGAACGGCGGCGCGACCGCCGCCAGCGTCGTCGCCGTCACGCCCGCGTCGAAGGCCTCGCCCAGGACCATCCGTGCGGTCGTCGTCGCCGCCGTGGCGTTGATCATCGCGGCCAGTCCCCGCTGACGCAGCGCGACCGGGCCGACGGTGGCCCCGTCGGCGAAGACCACCTCGAACGAGCGGTCGTCCAGGGGCCTGAGCAGCCCGTCGGCGCCGCCGAGGTCGGGCGGGGGCGCGTCGTGATCGGCGCGCAGGTCGGCCTCCAGGAGCTCGGGGAGGCGGTCGGCGATGGAGGGATGGACGCCGAAGTAGCGGACCGGCCGGGCGGACGGGGCCGCGCCCTCGGCCGCGGTGGGTCCGTCCCCGATGCGGGCGATGAACGAGTCGTCGCGGTTGAGGACGAGCCCCTGGGTGGTCAGGGCGGCCAGCCGGGCCAGCAGCGCCGCCGTGTGGTCGATCTCGGCGAACCGGTCGAGCTGGTCGCGGGCGACGTTGAGCAGCAGCGCATGGGTCGGGGGGACCGTGCGCGCGAACGGGATCGAGTGGGCCTCGTCGAGTTCGAGGACGGCGATGTCGGCGCGGACCCGGCCGCGGGGGCCGACCTCACCGAGCAACGACGAGATGACGCCGCGGGTGAAGTTGCTCCCGGTGGGGTTGCTGAAGACCGTGCGGCCGTGGGCGCGCAACACCTCGGCCAGCATCTTCGTCGTCGTCGTCTTGCCGTTCGTGCCGCTCACCACGACGATGCCGCCGCGGACGTCCGACAGTGCGGTCGCCAGGAACGTGGGGTCGATCCGCTCGGCGACCAGCCCGGGGAAGGCGGAGCCGCCCCCGCGCAGCCGGGTCGCGAGGCGGGCGGCCTTGCCGGCCGCGACGGCGAACAGGGTCCTCACCACGCGCACACCATAGCCGGGCCAACTGCGGCCACCCGCCGCACCGGCCGAGGCAGGCCCTTGTGGCCGCAATCCGCCCGCGTGACAATGTGATTCGTCTCACAGGAGGACCGATGCGTTGGGTCGAGCGGCAGGCGGACATCGGAGCGCTCAGTCCCCTGCAACGGGCCGGCTTCGCCTTCCTGATCTGCGCGGGCGTCTGTTGGTTCACGGCGCAGCTGGGGTCGCCCGCCCTGCTGCCCGTCGCGGCGGCGGTGCTCGTTCCGCTGGCGATGGCGGGGTCCCGCTTCCTGAGCGAACACCTGGAGCGCCGCCGCGATGCGCTCGCGCAGCCTCGAATGGGTCGGAGTTTCCTCGCGATCATCATCCTGTGCCTGCTCGTCGTCGCCGCGGCCGTGGGCGGCCAGGGCATCCCCGCCGGTGATGGGGTGGGGACCCGGCGGCCCGGCCTGGCGGGCGCGGCGTGGCTGCCGTGGCTGCCGTGGGGCCCGCTGCAGCTGGTCGCGCTGGCGGCCGCCGGCGGCACGGCCGGGTGGGCGCTCTGGGGGCGGCGACGGCCGCCCGGCGCGGATCGAAGCCTGACCATGCTCGCGGTGGCTCTCCTCGCCGGCCTGCTGGTGGGACCCGTCCCGGGCGTCGGGTACGCGCCGCTCCTGGCCATCGCGGCCGCGGGCATCGGGGGCGCCGCGACGGCGTACCGCATCGGCCGCCGCACCGCGCCGTCCGCCGGCGTGCGGTGGGCCGTCGCCGGGGCGGTCCTGATCGTCGCCGCGATGCTGCTCGCCCGGGCCGCCCCCGGGACGCCAAGCCCCGCGATAGGCGCGCTCCTCCTCGCCGGGGTGGCGAGCGGCACGGTGGGCTGTTCGCTCATGTCGGAGATCGCCCTGCTCGCCGACCCGCCGCGAATCGTGCCTCGACGGCTCGTCCGGGCGCCCGCGGTGCTGATGGGAGGGCTTGCAGCGGTGGGCATTCCGTTCCTCGCCTGGGCGCTGGGGCGATTGGACGGCCGGGTGATCGGCAGCGTGGTCGTGATCGCGTTCGTGGTCGGGCTCGCGGTCTGCGCCCGCAGTTCCGCCGACACGATGGCCGGCGTGCTGGCCGGCATGCTGCTGTTCACCACGGTCCCCGGGACGACCGACGCGGCGAGCCCACGGGCGACCGACGGCGGCGGAATCATCGCGCTCGGAGATTCCTACATGTCCGGCGAGGGGGCTCGCGAGTTCTACCGCGAGCGGGCCCCCGACGAGGCGTCGTGCCACCGGGCACCGAGTGCCTACGCGGCGCTGCTGGCGGACCAGACCGGCAAGGAACTCACCCTGCTGGCGTGCTCGGGGGCCACCGTGCCGGAGATCGCGGGCAGCAGCCCGACGAACCACGTCAGCCAGCCGAACCAGCTGGAGCTGCTGCGCCGGGCCCGGGAGGGGACGAACCGCGTCAAGGACAGCATCGTGCTGGTCGACGGCGGGGGAAACGACCTGCAGTTCAGCCAGATCGGCACCACCTGCCTCGCCCCTGGGGAGTGCTCCGCGATCGGCGGGTACTGGACTCGGCGCATCCTGCCCGGCCTCACCGACAGCCTCGCGGACCTGTACCGCGGCGTGCTCCGCGAAGCCGCCGATGCCGCCGTGGTGGTGGTCGTGCCCTATCCCATCCCGGTGGCGCCGCCGATCTGCGGCGCTGACCAGGGCGCGACGGACACCGGGCCGAGCGCCTGCGTCGCGCGGGAGGAAGCGGGCCGGGACCAGGGGCCCGGCACGGGTGCCGACGCGGGGCCGCCGCTCTTCACCAACGCCGAACGCGTCTTCATCTACCGCCTGGTCAAGGGCCTGAACGCCCAGATCGCGGGCGCCATGGCCCGCGTGGCAGCCGAACCCGGCACCGCCGGCCGCCTGATGCTGATGGATACGGTGCCCGAGGCGTTCGCCGCCGAGGGGCTGCGGCTGTACGACGGGCCGGCGGGCTCCGGTGGGGTCAACGCGCTGACCCGCGTCTCGGTCAGCGGGGAGCTCGAGCAACAGATCAACCCCGCGAATTGGTTCCATAACAGCCTGCATCCGAACGCGCGGGGGCACGCCAGCCTTGCCAAAACCGCGCGGGCCTGGCTGGTGGACCACCGGTTCCTGCCGCCGGGGCTGCCGTTGGCGGCGGCACCGCAGGCGGTCGCCCCCGGCGCCGACCAGAGCCGCGCGGACCTGCAGGCCGCGGTGGGCTATCCCGACCCCGGCCGCGTCGACCCCCTCACCTGGGCGCTGGCGCAGGTCGGCCCGGAGCAGGTCGCGGGCGCCTGGGCCATGCTCTTCGGGATGTGGATCGTCATCGTGAACCTCGTGCGGGACCTCGCCATCCGCGGATTCACCCCCGCGTTGGCCTACGCCCGGCCGCCGAGCGACGCCGCCGGAGTCGGTGCCGCCGCGCCGCGCGGTGCGGGTGTTCGCGACGAGGAATCGGCCCTAGTGCGCCCGCGCGGGCCGCGGCCGAGGGGGCGCGGGCTCGCCGTCGCCGAGGAGGTCAACGGCGTACGACGCCGCCGCGATCGCCGCCGCGCAGGCCGCGGCCGTCGCGGCGAGGGCTAGGACCGCCACCAGCATGTCTCGTCGCCCGTACGTCGGGGACACCCCGGCCACGAGGATCAGCACGCCGACCGCCGTCACGGCGAGCGCGGCCCACCCGGCGTACCGCGCGACCCGCGCCGCCCCGCCGGGAACCCGCGGGCGCACGCGACCGGCCGCGCCGAGCCCCGCCACGGTCAGGCCGGTCGCCCCGAGGACCACGGCATAGGCGGCCACCACGTCGCTCGGCCGGTGCCAGTTCAGGATGATCGTCCCGACTCCCGCGCAGGTGGCGAGGAAGGCCACCACCGGGACCAGGACCGGCCGGATCCGCGCAGGCAGCACGAGCAACCCGGCCACGAGGATCGACGTGATGACCGTGACGTGGCCACTCGGCAGGGTGTTGCCGCCGCCGTCCCCGAAGTCGGGCCGCTCGATCACGGCGTACTTCAACAGCTGGGTCGTGACGTTCGCGCCCCCGATGAGGAGGGCGGCGCCGAGCCCCAGATCCAACCGACGCCGGGCCGCCCCCAGCGCCAGGACGGCGACGATGGCAAGCGCCACGGCGCCCTCGCTGACCAGCTGGAGCCCGCTGAGGAACACGTGATCGGTGCGGGGGTCGGTGGACATGGCCGCCATGACCACCTCCTCCACCGATTGGCCCCGCGCGGAGTTGACGAAGACGGCGACGAGCGCCGGGACGGCAAGAGCCGTCAGGGCCGCGAGGAAGAGGCCGACGCCGATCGCCCGCGAGCGACGGCGGCCCGGCTCCAGGGCGGGACCGCGGCGCGCCCCTCGGTCGAGTCCGGTGCTGTGCATACTCCCTATCGTCTCCGAACCGACTGCGAGCGACCTGCACGGGTGCTGGGCGCGCCGCGCCTGCCGCACAGGTGGGGCGGAGGAAGCCGACACCTCGTCGCCTTGCGGCCCCCGCGAAGCCTTGTGACCTGGATGGTCGCCGGCTCAGGTTGCCGACGCGTTACAGTGAGGGCGCGGCCGCACCGCCCGCGGCGGGCGGTCGCCACCGGCGACGAGGAGGCTCGATTTCATGGGTGAGGCCGGACGGCGTGCCGTCGTGGTCGGGGGCGGGATCACGGGACTGGTGGCCGCGCGGCGGTTGGCCCAGGCGGGGTACGCGACGACGATCCTCGAGGCCTCGGACCGGCTGGGCGGCCAGATCCGGACGGTGCCCGTCGGCTCGGTCGACGGGGGCGGCCGGACGTACGTCGTCGACATGGGCGCCGAGGCCATGCACACCATGGCCCCGCGGGCCCTGGCGCTGATCGACGAGCTGGGCCTGCGCGCATCGATGGTCACCGCCCGGACCGGCCAGAGCTACCTGTGGACCCCGCGCGGCCGGCGGCGGCTCCCGGCCGGGGTGGGCCCGGCGGGACCCACCCGGCTGCGACCCGTGCTGGCCAGCGGTGTGATGTCCCCGGCCGGGCTGGTGCGGGCCGGGTTGGAGCCGCTCGCGGCCCGGCTCCGGCGCGCCCCCGAGCTGGGCCCCGGGCACGACGTGGCGGTGGGCGAGTTCGTGGCGGGCCGGTTCGGCCGCCAGGTGGTCGACCGCTTCGTCGACCCGCTGCTCGGCGGCCTGCACTCGGGCGACGTGCGGCGGCTGAGCCTGCGCGCCACGACCCCGACGCTGGTGCCGGCCGCCACGACCGGGCGCTCGCTGATGCCGCTACCCCAGCCGGCACGCAACCTGCCGGCGCGGAAGCGGCCGACGATGGACTTCCTGTCCTGGCCCGGCGGGCTGGCAGCCGTGCTTGAGGCCGTGCTGGCCGACGTGGCCGTCGACGTACGGCTGGGCTCCCCCGCCACGGGCATCGCACTGGCCGACGGCGGCGGCTACCTGGTCCGCACCCCGACGGGCGACCTCCCCGCGGACGTCGTCGTCCTCGCCGTGCCCGCGTGGGCCGCGGCGGACCTCGTGCGCCCCCACGCGTCGCGGGCGGCGGACACGCTGGCTCAGACCCGGACGGCCTCGACGGTCAGCGTCCTGCTGGGCTTCCCGCGCGCGGGCGTTGCGGGCGTCCCGGCGCTGCAGGGCAACCGCCTGCTGGTTCCGTCGACGACGGGCACCCTACTCAAGGCCGTGACGAACCTGACGGCGAAGTGGCCCCAGTACGCGGCGGGCCCGGACGGCGGCGACCTCTTCTTGATGCGCCTGTCCGCGGGCCGGGACGGCCAGGACCTGGTGGCCGGCATGACCGACGACACGCTGGTCGACCACCTCCGCCGGGACCTGCGGCAGCTCACCGGCCTCGACGTCGCACCGACGGTCGTGCTCGTGCAGCGGTGGCCGCGTGGGCTGCCACAGCTCACGGTGGGGCACGTGGACCGTACGACGTACGTGCGCCGCGAACTGGCGCACGCACTTCCCGGCGTCGCGCTGGCGGGCGCGGCGTACGACGGCATCGGCCTCGGCGCCTGTATCGCCTCGGCGGAGGACGCCGTCCGGCAGCTCACGAAGGAGACCAGCGCATGACCACGAACGCCGGCCACTCGCACCCGCAGCAGGGGCACCCCCACGCGGCGCACCCGAACAGCGATCGGGCCGTCCGCCACCTGCACCACGACGTCGGCGACCGGCCGATGATCGTCATCTGGGAGACCACCCGCGCCTGCCAGCTGGTCTGCCGGCACTGCCGCGCCGACGCCCAGAAGGCACCGCACCCCGACCAGCTGACGACCGCGCAGGGCAAGGCGCTGCTCGACGAGATCGCCGGGTTCGGGCGGCCGTTCCCGATCGTCGTGCTGACCGGCGGGGACCCGTTCGAGCGGACGGATTTGCCGGAGCTGGTGCGGTACGGCGCCGGGCTCGGCCTGCACATGGCGCTGTCGCCGTCGGTCACCCCGAAGATGAGCCGGGAGTCGCTGGGCGTCTTCCGCGACTCCGGCGTACACGCCATCTCGCTGTCCATCGACGGCGCCCGGGCCGAGGTGCACGACGGGTTCCGCGGGGTCGACGGCGTCTTCGACGCGACCGTGCGCGCGGCGGGCTGGTGCAAGGAGCTGGGCTACCGGCTGCAGGTGAACTCCACGGTCACTCGGGACACCGTCGATGAGCTGCCCGACCTGCTGCGGCTGGTGCTGCGGCTGGGGGCCTCGCTGTGGAGCGTCTTCTTCCTGGTGCCGACCGGCCGCGGGAGCGCGCTGCAGGCGCTGTCGGCGGCCGAGGTCGAGGACGTGCTGCACTGGCTGCACGACGTCTCCGACCTGCTCGCCGTCAAGACGACGGAGGCCCCGCACTACCGACGGGTGGCCATCCAGCGGGCCCGCCGGGCGGCGGCGCTCGCCGGCGGCGCGGCGGAGGACTCACTGCCGCCGGTGGAGCACGGCGAGCTCTACGGCCGCCTCCGCGCCGCCGTGGCGGCCCTGCTCGACGACCCGGACCTGGTACGCCGAACGCCGCGGCCGCCCATCGACGTCAACTCCGGCCGGGGCTTCGCGTTCGTGTCCCACGTCGGCGGCGTCTACCCCAGCGGCTTCTTCCCGGAGCACTGCGGCAACGTCAAGGACACCGGGTTCCGAGAGATCTACCGCACGAACCCGCTGCTCGTCGCGCTGCGGCACCCGGAGAACTACCACGGCAAGTGCGGGGTCTGCGAATACAACGAGGTGTGCGGCGGCTCGCGCTCGCACACGTACGCCGTGACGGGCGACATCCTCGGCTCGGACCCGACGTGCGTCTATGTCCCGGCGGCGATGCAGGTCCACGAGCGCCCCACCCACGCGCGGGCATAACCGGCGCGGCCGGCGGGATGCACCTAGGGTCGAGGTCATGGAGGCTCGCGCGTACTGGACCACTGAGCCCGGCCGCGGCGAGATCCGCACCGAGCCGCTGCCCTCGCCGGGAGCCGGCGAGGCCTTGGTCCGGACCACCCGCTCGGGCATCAGCCGGGGCACCGAGTCGCTGGTGCACCGAGGCGGGGTCCCCGAGCCCGTCCGCGATCTCATGCGCGCGCCGTTCCAGGCGGGCGACCTGCCCGGGCCGGTCAAGTACGGCTACCTGTCCGTCGGCGTCGTCGAGGCCGTCGGAGACCAGGTCGAGACGGGTCTGATCGGGCGGCGCGTGTTCTGCCTCTACCCGCACCAGGATCGGTACGTGGTGCCGGCCACCGCCCTGACGCCCGTCCCGGACGACGTACCGGACGACCGCGCCGTCCTCGCGGGCGCCGTCGAGACCGCGCTCAACGCGCTCTGGGACGCGGCGCCGCGCTATGGCGACCGGGTCGCGGTCGTCGGCGCGGGCATGATCGGCGCGTGCGCGGCGGCCCTATTGCGGCAATTCCCGCTCGCCCGACTGGAGCTCGTCGACCCCGAGCCCGCCCGCCGGGAGGTGGCGGACGCCTTCGGGGTGTCCCTCGTGCCGCCGGAGCGGGCCGCCGGTGACTGCGACGTGGTGCTGCACGCCTCGGCCACCGAGGCCGGGCTGGCCACGGCGCTGCGTCTGGCGGGCGAGGAGGCGGAGGTGGTGGAGCTGAGCTGGTACGGCGAGCGGTCCCCCGCCGTACCCCTCGGCGAGGCCTTCCACGCCCGGCGCCTGACGATGCGGGCCTCGCAGGTCGGCCAGGTCTCGGCGGCGCGCCGCGCCCGGCGTACGACCCAGGACCGCCTCGCCCTCGCCTTCGCCGAGCTGGCCGACCCGGCGTACGACGTCCTGCTCACCGGCGCCTGCCCGTTCGACGAGCTACCTGCCAGGATGGACGACATCGCCGTGGGTCGGTGGCCCGGCCTGGCTCATGTCGTGACCTACCCCTGACCGGTCGCGCCCGACAGCCCCGAAACAGCCCCCGACAGCCCCTCGACCCGCCTTCGACACAGGAGTCCCATGTTCGCGCTCACCGTCCGCGACCACGTGATGATCGCGCACAGCCTGCCCGACCCGTTCTTCGGCCCGGCGCAGGGTCTGCACGGCGCCACGCTGGTGGCCGAGGTGACCTGGCGCCGCGCGGACCTCGACGCGCACGGCGTGGTCCTCGACATCGGCGCGGCGGGCACCCTGCTGCGCGAGGTCCTGGCGGATCTGAACTACCGCAACCTCGACGAGCACCCGGCCTTTGCGGGGCGCCTGTCCACGACCGAGGCCGTGGCCCGGCACATCGCCGACGCCGTCGCCGCCGGGATGCCGGGGGTGGGGCTGCCGGTGGCGGACTTCGTCGAGCTGGAGGTCGTCCTTCGCGAGCACCCCGACGCGTGGGCCAGCTACCGCCGGGCGCTGGGGGGCGCGGCGTGAGGGTCGGTTTCGTCGTTCCGGAACCGGGCGGTACGCCCAGCGGGGGGCACACCTATAACGACCGAGTCCTGCGGCACTGGGCCGAGCGAGGGCACCCGGCCCAGGCCGTCACCGTCGGCGGCGGCTGGCCGCACCCGGACGACGCCGCGCGCGAGCGACTGGCCGCGGCCCTGCGCGAACATCCGGTCAGCCTGGTCGACGGACTGGTCGGCGCGTGCTGCCCCCAGCAGATCCAGGAGGCGGTCGCCACCGGGCATCAGGTCGTCCTGCTCATCCACCTGCCCCTGGCCGACGAGACCGGCCTGGCCCTCGACCAGGCCCGCGACCTGGAGGGACTGGAGCGCTGGGCGGCCCACGCGGCCACGGCCGTGGTCGCCACGAGCCAGACCGCGGCCGAGGACGTCCGGCGCCGACACGAGCTGCCCCGGGTGGGTGCGGTGCCGCCGGGGGCGGATCCCCGCCCGATCGCCCCGGGCTCGGTGCCGGAACCCGGTGGGGCCCTCGACGGCTCCGACGCTGCGGGCGATGCCCCGCGGCTCGGCGTCCTGGCCTCCGTCACCCCGCGCAAGAACCAGTCCGGCCTGGTCGAGGCGCTGGCCGTGCTTGCCGACCGGGCCTGGACGGCTGAGTTCGTGGGGCCGCAACCCGACCCGGCGTACGCCGCCCCCGTCCGCGACCGCGCCGCCGCCCTCGGCCTCGCCAACCGGATCGCGCTCCCCGGCGTTCTCGACGATGCCGACCTCGAACGGTTCTGGTCCCGACTCGACCTGCTCGTCCTGCCGTCGCTGCACGAGACGTACGGCCTCGTCGTCACCGAGGCGCTCGCGCACGGGATCCCCGCCGTCGTCTCGCGAGGGACGGGAGCGGTGGAGGCGCTGACGGGTACGCCGTGCGATGGCGTCGACCCTGCCGATCCGGCCGGCGCGCTCATCGATCCGCGCAGCCGCGAGGACATGGCGCGGGTGCTCGGCGGCTGGCTGGATGAGGAGACGACCCGTACGACGTGGCGCGCGCGGGCGCTGGCCCGGCGGGCCGACCTGCGCCCCTGGTCGGCTGCCGCGGACGAGCTGTGGGAGTTCGTCCAGGCCGTCAGCGCAGGCCCGGGAGCGTGACCGACCGCGTGCCGGGCTGCGGGCCGGACCAGCCGAGCGACGCCGGGCGGCCGATTGGAGGCGGCCAGGCTGGCGGCCCGGACCGGCCCATCGCCGCGGACTGGCTGGCGCTGCGGCGGGCGTTGGATGAGGCCGCGCGGGAATCGTCGGTCGGGCTGCTGGGCGAGCTTGCCGCGACGTACCCCGCCGGCGCGTCCGTCCACGTCGTCGATGTGGGCGCGGGGACCGGGGCCAATCGTGCGTACCTGGAGCCCCGCCTGCCCTTCCCCACGTCCTGGACGCTGATCGACCACGATCCCGCGCTGCTGGCGGCGGCGGACAACGAAGGCTGTCGGCGCGTGCTTGGCGGGATCCCTGAGCTGGCGGGGGTCCTGGCGGAGCTGGGGTCCGGGCCGCGGCTGGTCACCTGCTCGGCCCTGCTCGACCTCCTTGCGGCCGCCGAGCTGGATGCCCTGGTCGATGCCGTGGTCGCCGCCGGGGTCCCGGCGTTGTTCGCGCTCACCGTGACCGGCGACGTGAGGATCGAGCCTGCGGACGCCGCCGACGAGCTGGTCCGCGCGGCATTCGACGCTCATCAGGCGAGGTCCGCCCGGCCCGGCCCGGCGGCATCGACGTACGTCGCCCGCGCCGCCACTCGGGCCGGCGCCCTCGTCCGGACCGCCCAGACGCCCTGGCGCGTGGCCGCCGCGGCCTCGACCCAGGACTTCCTGCGCCGCTACCTGGCCGACCGGGCCGACGCGGCGATCGAACAGCTCGCCGGCGAGCCGCTGGCCCAGGAGCAGGTGGCGGCGTGGCGGGCCCGGCGCGTGGCCCAGGTCAGCGCCGGGGAGCTGATCCTCCAGGTGGACCACCAGGACCTGCTGCTCCTGCCCGCGTGATCCCCGGGTCCGTCCCTGGCGACGTACAGTACCGGCCTGCAAGCCCGCTGAGCCGCCAGGCACGGGCCTGTGATCAGCAGCGATAGAAATCGGCACCCCGGCCGAACCGCGTTCTGTACGTCAGCTGGGACGGGCACTCGCGATCCAGGGGTCGCCGGAAGGGTCCGGCGTCAGCGGAGGCGGTCGCGTTGGGCTTCTCAGGTGTGCAGCACCAGCTCCGTGCAGGTGTCCTCGCCCAGCAGGAACCGCCGGGCGGGGGCGCGCAACGCGTCCGCGAGCCGATCCTCGCCGTCGAAGCGCAGGCCCGGGACGCCGTCGCCGATCAGCACCGGCGCCACCGTGAGGTAGAGGCGGTCCAGCACGTCGGCCTCGAAGAACGACGACACGGTCAGCCCGCCGCCCTCGACCAGCACCCGCCCCAGGCCCCGGCCGCGCAACACCCGCAGTACCTCGGCCGGCTCCACGTGCCCGTCCGGCCCGACCGGCACCACCGCGACGTCGACCCGCGCCGGCAGGGACGTGGGTTCGGGCACCCGCCCCGACGTACGGGCCTCCGCGCCCACCAGCCACAACGTCGGTGCCACCCCGTCGGAGAGGACCTGCGAGGTCAGCGGCACCCGAGCCCGGGGATCGAGCACGACCCGGACCGGGTGCTCCCCCGGCACGGCGCGCACGGTGAGGCGGCAGTCGTCGGCGACCACCGTGCCCGCCCCGACCACCACCGCGTCGACCAGCGCGCGCAGCCGGTGCAGGTGCGCCCGGTCCAGCTCGCCCGTGACGAAGTCGGCGTCGCCGGTGCGGCTGGCGATGAAACCGTCGAGGCTCTGCCCGAGCTGCGCGATCGTCACGCGCGGCCCGCAGGAGGCCAGGTCGCCGTACCGCTCCACCAGCTCCCGCTCGGCCCCCTCCGCCGGGTGCGGCGGCACGTGCCCGGCAAGCAGGGCGGCCCAGGCGTCCAGCCCGGGCCGGTCGTGGCCCATCCGGGCGCGCTTGGTGTCGAGGTAGGCGGCGTTCTCGGGGCGGGGCGGCACGAACATGCCGGTCCGCTCGACGACCTCGATCCCGAGCCCGGCGAGCGCCTTCTCCTTGCTCGGGTTGGACGACATCAGCCGGATCCGGCGCAGCCCGAGGTCGCGCAGGATCGCGGCGGACTGCCGGTAGTCCCGGGCGTCCGCGACGTGCCCCAGCTGCAGGTTGGCGTCGAGGGTGTCGACGCCGTCATCCTGAAGCCGGTAGGCGCGCAGCTTCTCGACCAGGCCGATCCCGCGGCCCTCGTGCCCGCGCACGTAGATGACGACGCCCTCGCGCTCGGCGGCGACCCGGGCCAGCGCGGCGTCGAGCTGCTCGCCGCAGTCGCAGCGCCGCGACCCGAGCACGTCGCCGGTCAGGCACTCCGAATGCACCCGCACCAGCGGAGCCTCGGACCGGGGCTGGCCGTCGCCGAGCCCCATGACCATCGCGACGTGCTCGACCATGCCCGGCGTACCGCCCTCGTCGCGGTAGCCCAGGATTCGGAACGTGCCGTGCCTCGTCGGCAGCCGCGTCTCGACCACCCGCGTCACCAGCGCGCCGCCCCCCGCGCCGTCCCCACCGTCTCTCCGCATGCGCTTCACGATAGGACGACCGCCCAGCTCCGCGCGCGGCGGGACGCATCCCAGGACGCCGGACGCGTCGTCGCAGGCGTCGTTAGACGGCGGGGGTGAAGAAGTACGTCGTGTGCTCGGCGATCCGGCCGTTCATGTCGAAACTGAAGAACGCCGCGAAGCCCATGGCGGTGCGGTCGCCGTCCTTAAGCTGGCCCTCGTACATGCCGTGCGCCGCCGCCTTCTGCCCCTCCACCAGCACGTCCCGCACCAGGTGGCGGCCGGCGGCGAGCTTGCGGTCGCCGCTGTAGTAGTCGCGCAGGCGGTCCATCCCCGCGATGACCTCGTACCCCGGCCGCCGGTAGAGCACGTCGCCGGAGAACAGCTCCAGCACCGCCTCCAGGTCGTCGCGGTCGAGGGCGTCGTAGTAGCGCTGGACGGTCTTGCGCGGGTCGTCGGGGGTGCGTTGGCTGCTCATGGGGTTACCGTACGGCGAGCGGGGGCCGCCCACCAGGTCGCCCGGCGAACGAGTCGCCCGCCGTCGAGCGTTCAGGCTCCGATCGAGGCCAGCACGTAGATGACAAGGAAGCCGAGGAAATACATCGCCCCCAGCGCCACCGATTCGCGCTCCTCGTGGGCCTCGACGAGCAGTTCCTCGACGACGAGGTAGAGCAGCGCCGCGGCGCCGAACGCCAGCACCGCCGACATGACCGACTCGCTCGCGTCCGCCAGTAAGAGGGCGCCACCGATGGCCCCGACCGCCGTCATCAGGCCCAACGCCAGGCAGACCAGCACCGACCGCGCCTTGCTCAGGCCCGCCTCGGTCAACTCGGCGACCACCGACAGGCCCAGGAAGAGGATCTCCAGGGTGAGGGCGATGGTCAGGATCAGGCCTTGCGTGGAGCCGAGCCGGACCCCGAGACCGACGAGTACCCCGTCGAGCAGCAGGTCGACGGCCATCGCGCCGAGCATGCCGATCGGCAGGGTCGCGGCCGTCGCCGCGGCGACCGCCCGTCGACGCAGGTGTCCGGCCGCGGCGCGAGGTGCCTCCGCGTCGAGGGCGGCGGCCTCTTCCTGCCGACGGCCGTAGGCCCCCAGCAGCAGCACGAGGACGGCCCCGGCGACGAACCCCACCACGGTCCAGCCGAGCCGCCCCTCGCGGGCGAGTTCGGGCATGATCTCGCCGACCAGCGCCGCGGTGACCACGCCGGCCGCGAAGTGTTGGACGCCGCTGACGACCCGGGGGCCGGGCGGCCGGACGGCCGCGACGATCGCCCCGACCGCGGAGGCTGCGACGGGGAACGACACGAGCAGGGCGGCCTGCCCCACCAGGCTCATGGGCGCCGCCCTCGGGTGTCGCGGTCGCCGGGGTCGTCAGGGGCCTCGCGGGCCTCGCGGGCCTCGCGGCGATCGTGCTCATGGGAGGCGTCGGGAGCGTCGTCGTACGGGTCGTATTCCTCGAAGTCCTCCGACTGGCCCCAGCTCCGCGCCTCCTGCCGGCGCCGCCGGGCGGCCGCGAACGGGCCCGCGTCCTCCGCGCCGTCGTCCTCGTCATCGACGCCGTACGGCGCGTACTGCGGGTGCTTGCGCTTGGTGAACGGGCTGACCCCGAGGATGCCCGTGATCCGCCACGCGCAGAAGGCGATGACCAGCACGCTGAGCGCGATGAAGCCCAGCCGCGCCGCCAGCGCGAACCGGCCGGGCGAGAACCAGTTCGGCAGCACGAGCAGGTTCACCGCGATGATCGCGAGGTAGGCGAACAGCTCGCCCCGGCGCCCGGTCTGCACGCTCACTCCCACTCGATCGTGCCGGGCGGCTTGCTCGTCACGTCGAGGACCACCCGGTTGACCTCCGCGACCTCGTTGGTGATGCGGGTGGAGATGGTGGCGAGCACGTCGTACGGCACCCGGGTCCAGTCCGCCGTCATGGCGTCCTCGCTGCTGACCGGGCGCAGCACGACGGGATGGCCGTACGTGCGGCCGTCGCCCTGCACCCCCACCGAGCGGATGTCGGCCAGCAGCACGACCGGGCACTGCCAGATGTCCCGGTCGAGCCCCGCCTTGGTGAGCTCTTCGCGGGCGATGGCGTCCGCGGCGCGCAGGATCTCGAGCCGCTCGCGGGTGACCTCGCCGATGACACGGATGCCGAGGCCCGGCCCTGGGAAGGGCTGGCGCCAGACGATGGCCTCCGGTACGCCGAGCTCGAGCCCCACCTGGCGGACCTCGTCCTTGAACAGGTCGCGCAGCGGCTCGACGAGGCTGAACTGCAGGTCCGCGGGCAGGCCGCCGACGTTGTGGTGGCTCTTGATGTTCGCGGCCCCGGTGCCCCCGCCGGACTCGACCACGTCGGGATAGAGGGTGCCCTGGACCAGGTACTTCACGGGATGGTCGACGTCATTCGCCCCCCCGGCGTGCCCCGCGACCACGTCCCGCGCGGCCCGCTCGAACGCCCGGATGAACTCGCGCCCGATGATCTTGCGCTTCTCCTCCGGCTCGCTCACCCCGGCGAGCGCGGCCAGGAACGTGTCCGCGGCGTCCACGACGACCAGGTCGACCCCGGTCGCCTCGACGAAGTCCTTCTCGACCTGCTCCGCCTCCCCGGCCCGCAGCAGCCCGTGGTCGACGAACACGCAGGTCAGCTGGCTGCCAACCGCACGGTGCACCAGCGCGGCAGCCACCGAGGAATCCACCCCGCCGGACAGCCCGCACAGCACCCGGTCCTCGCCGACCTGGTCGCGGATCCGGCGGATCTGCTCCTCCACGATCGACCCGGCGTTCCAGTCGGCGGCCAGTCCGGCGCCGCGGTGCAGGAAGTTCTCCAGCTGGCGCTGACCGAACGTCGTGTGCAACACCTCGGGGTGCCATTGCACGCCGTACAGCTTGCGGTCGTCGTCCTCGAACGCCGCCACCGGCGCGCCCGGCGTCGAGGCGGTGACCCGCAGCCCCTCCGGCGCCGTGGTGACGGAGTCGCCGTGGCTCATCCACACCGACTGGCCCTCGGGCTGGCCGGTGAACAGCGTCGAAGAGGCTCCGGCGACCTGCATGGGCGTGGCGCCGTACTCCGACAGGCCCGTGCGTTGCACCTCGCCCCCGAGCGCGCGCACCATCGCCTGGAAGCCGTAGCAGAGGCCGAAGACCGGTACGCCGGCCGTGAGCAGCGCCGGGTCGAGGGCGGGGGCGCCGTCGGCGTACACGCTGCTCGGCCCCCCGGACAGCACGATCGCCGCGGGCTCGCGGTCCAGGATCGACGCGCCGGCGGTGTGCGGGACGACCTCGCTGTAGACGCCCGCCTCGCGGACCCGCCGGGCGATGAGTTGCGCGTACTGCGCCCCGAAGTCCACGACGAGGACGGGATGGGCGTGCGGGTCGGTGCTCACCCGCAAAAGCCTAGTCGCCGCGTGCGCCATCCCCGCGCGCCGCGAGGATGCCGCGGACCTCGTGCTCCACCTTGCGTTCGGCGACGAACGACAGGAACGGGACGCACCCCGCGAGCAGGATGACGACCAGGCGGCCGAGCGGCCAGCGCACCTTGAGCGAGAGGTAGAACGTGGCGACGGCGTAGATCATGTAGAGGAACCCGTGCGGCTGCGGCCACCACCACAGCGGGTTGTCCTTGCCCTTGAGCCCCACGCCGTAGGCCAGGACCATCTCCACGACAAGCAGCAGCAGGCCCACGCCGACGACGAACGCCATGACCTTGAAGAACGTCAGCGCCTTGCGGATCTCGTCGTTGCTCGCGAGGAGCTCCGGTCGGGCCGCGCGTGGCTGGGTGGTCATCGGGAGGGTTCTCCTTCGGGGGTGGGCACGTCGGGCTGGGAGGGTACGTCGGAGTCTGCGGGACCGCCCGCGGGTACGTCGGAGCCGGCGGGCGATGGCGGCGTCGGGTCGGTGCCGAGCAGCGCGCGGGCGTGGGCGTCCTCGCGGACCATCCGCCACCACATGTAGAGGGCGAACGCCGCGAAGAAGAACCACTGCAGCGCATAGCCCAGGTTGCGCCAGTTGAGCTGGCCCACGCCGGACTCGGGCGGGGGCACCACGGTCAGGGCAGCGGCCGCACCTGGCGCGTCCGCCGCGGCGGGCGGGTCTTGGCTGGCGAGGAAGACGAAGGCGGCGTACAGCTCGCCGCCCCACCGGTTCAGTAGCACCGGGATGTTGAGGGTCTGGATCTGCCCCGCGGGCATCGGCCGGAACTGGTCGGGCGACGGCTCGCTCTGCGCGAGGGTGCCGGTGATGCTTACGCGGCCGGCCGGCGGGGCGGCGGGTGCCCCGGCATCGGTGATGAAGCCGCGCAGGATCGGGATGGCGGCGGGCTCGGCGCCGGGGGCGTGGGAGCCCTCGACCCGCAGCGGCGTCACGACCCAATAGCCGGTCCGGTCGCCCAGCTTGCGGCCGCTGACCAGGACTTGCTGGCTCGCGACGTACTCCCCCGCCACCGTGACCTTCCGGTCCAGCCCGTCGGCGGGGAAGGGCGCGCCCGGCTTGATGACCTCGGTCAGCGGGGCGGTGGGCCGCGCGGCGGCCTCCCGGGTGGCTTCGGCGAGCCCCTTCTCCTGGGCGACGTCGAGCTGCCAGCGTCCCAGCACGGCGAACCCGACCATCACCGCGATGACCAGGGCGAGAAGCCCCAGCCACTTGGGAGACAGCGCGGTTCGCAGCACGCTTGCCAGGCTAGTCCACCCCCGATCAGAGGAAGGGGACCGGGTCGAACTCGTCGATCGGGATGACCCGCAGTCGCGGCAGCGGTTGCGTGAAGGCCCCCACGTCGAACTCCAGGTCGAACAGCTCGATGTCGTCGGCCAGGTCCGCGTAGCCGACGTTGCGGAACTCGTTGAACCCGAGCACGCCGATCCGCCGACCGTCCATCAGCGCCTGCAGCTCGGGCAGGAAGTCGCCGTCGTGGCTCGCCAGCATCACGTCGCCGGAGCGCTCGGCGATGGCCCCCAGCGTGCGCTTGATGGCGATGTCCACCACCTTCTGGTCGCGCCGCCCCGTGACGGGGATCGGCCGGAACCCGATGCTGCGCATGGCCTGGACGAAGGCGAACGGCATGTCGAAGCCCTCGTGAATGGCGATGAAGAACAGGCCGCGCACCGGCTGTTCCCAGCGCCGCTCGGCGAAGGTCAGCACGCGGTCCCAGCGCGGCCGCTCGTCCCGGTCGGGCCGCCGCTCCAGGATCGAGAGCCCCAGCGTCGCGTCGATGTTCTCGCCGTCGACGAGGACATAGGTGATCGGCTCACGGCCGGCCTGCTGCGTGGGCTCGCTCATGTCCCCGACCCTACGGCCGGCCGATCCCCTTCATCACCTTGAAGAAGCCGGTCATCACGTCGCTGAACTTCTCGGGCGTCAGCTGCGGCGGCACGCCCAGCCCCAGGAGCCGCTGCACGGCCACGGTCTGGGACTCCGTGTACTTCAGGATCCCCTCCGCCCCGTGCCGACGCCCCAGCCCGGAGTCCTTGAACCCGCCCATCGGGGACGCCGTGGACGCGTACGCCGCGGCGTACCCCTCGTTCACGTTCACCGTGCCCGCCTCGATGCGCGCTGCGAGCGCCCGCCCGCGGCGCAGGTCGCGGGTCCACAGGGAGGCGTTCAGGCCGTACGCCGTGTCGTTGGCCACCCGGACCGCCTCGTCGTCGCTGGCGACCCGGTAGACCGAGACGACCGGCCCGAACGTCTCCTCGCGGCAGGCCGCCATGTCCTCGGTGACCCCGTCGAGCACCGTCGGCTCGTAGAACCACGGCCCCAGGTCGGGGCGGTGCTTGCCGCCAGCAAGCACCACGGCTCCCTTGGCGCGGGCGTCCTCGACGTGCCGCTCCACGGTGGCCAGCTGATCGGCGGAGACGAGGCTGCCCATGTCGGCGTCGTAGGTGAGCTGCGGGCCGAGCTTCAGCGCCCGCACCCGGGGCAGGAACGCGGCCAAGAACGGCTCGGCGATCGCCTCGTGCAGGATCAGCCGCTCGATGCTCACGCACAGCTGACCCGCCGAGGCGAAGCAGGCTCGAACGGCGCCCTCCGCGGCGCGCTCGAGGTCGGCGTCGGCCGCGACGTACAGCGGGTTCTTCCCGCCCAGCTCCAGCGAACACGCGACGAGCCGCTCCGCGGCCTTGGCGGCGACGGTCCGGCCCGTCGCGGTCGACCCGGTGAACCCCACGTAGTCCACCTGCTCGAACAGCGCGTTGCCCACCACGCTGCCCCGGCCGAGCACCACCTGCACGACGCGCTGCGGCAGCCCGGCGCGGCGCAGCAGCTCGGCGCAGAACAGCAGAGTGAGCGAGGTCTGGGTATCCGGTCGGACCACGACGGCGTTGCCCGCCATCAGCGCCGGAATCACGTCGGTGATGCCCATTGACAGCGGGTAGTTCCACGGCGCGACGATGCCGACCACACCCTTGGGGTGCCGCAGCTCGGTCACCTCGGTGAGCCCGGGCACCAGCCCCACGTGCCGGCGCGGCCGCAGGTGCCGCGCGGCGGTGCGGGCGTAATAGCGGGACACCTGCGCCACGTCCACGATCTCCTCGAAGGCGTGGATCCGCGACTTGCCGCTCTCCAGCTGGATGAGGTCCAGCATCTCCACCTGGTGGGCGAGGACCAGATCGTGGAACCGCAGCAGGATCTGCGCGCGGGACTGCACGGGCAGGGCGGCCCAGTCGGGTTGGGCGGCGCGGGCGCCGGCGACTGCGGTGCGTACGTCGTCCGGGGTCGACAGCGGGATCTCGGCGAGCGGCAGCCCCGTCATCGGGGTCACCGCGGTCAGCGTCTGGGCGCGCGGGGAGGTCACGGCCAGGGCGGTCAAGCGGCGTACCCACGCCGGGTGCAGCACCGCGCGGGTCTGTGCGGCGGCAGCGACGGACGTCGTACTCGACAGGGTTCCGGTCGTCATGGCTCCCACGGTACGTCGTGTCGCCGCGCGCCACGCTACCTCCGGGTAACACTCGACGGCTCCGGCCAGGTCCCGGGCTGACCCGCGCGGCCCGGGAGGCGCCGGCCGTCCGGCCGGTGCCGGCGGGCAGCCCCGGTCAGCTCAGGGTGTACGGCGCGACGATGACCTCGACCCGCTGGAACTCCTTGAGGTCGCTGTAGCCCGTCGTGGCCATCGAGCGACGCAGCGCCCCGGCGAAGTTCGTCGTCCCGTCCGCGGAGCGGCTGGGCCCGTGGATGATCTCCTGCAGGCTGGCGCAGACTCCGACCTGGACGCGCTCGCCGCGGGGCAGCTCCTCGTGGTGCGCCTCGGGGCCCCAGTGGAACCCGCGGCCGGGGGCGTCCTGCGCGCGGGCCAGCGCCGCGCCCAGCATGACCGCGTCGGCGCCGCAGGCCACCGCCTTGACGACGTCGCCGGACTTGCCCATCCCGCCGTCGGCGATGACGTGCACGTAGCGGCCGCCGGACTCGTCCAGATAGTCGCGCCGAGCCGCCGCCACGTCGGCGATCGCCGAGGCCATCGGCGCGTGGATGCCCAGGGTCTCCCGGGTCGTGTGCGCCGCGCCGCCGCCGAAGCCGACGAGCACGCCGGCCGCGCCGGTGCGCATCAGGTGCAGGGCGGCGGTGTACGTCGCGGCGCCACCGACGATCACCGGGACGTCGAGCTCGTAGATGAACCGCTTGAGGTTGAGCGGCTCGGCCTCCGAGCTGACGTGCTCCGCCGAGACGGTGGTGCCGCGGATGACGAAGAGGTCGACGCCCGCGTCGACGACGGTCTTCCAGTGCTGCTGCGTGAGCTGCGGCGACAGCGCACCCGCGACGACGACGCCGGACTCGCGCATGTGCCGCAGTCGGGCGGTGATGAGCTCGGGCTTGATCGGCTCGGCGTAGATGGCCTGCATCCGCGCGGTCGCCGCGGCGCCGTCGATCGCGGCGATCTCCGCGAGCAGCGGCGCGGGGTCCTCGTAGCGGGTCCAGAGCCCCTCCAGGTCGAGCACCCCCAGCCCGCCGAGCCGCCCGAACGCGATGGCGGTCTCGGGCGACATCACCGAGTCCATCGGCGCGGCCACGAACGGCAGCTCGAACTGGTAGGCGTCGATCTGCCAGCTCAGCGACACGTCCTGCGGGGCGCGGGTCCGCCGGGACGGGACGATCGCGATGTCGTCGAAGCTGTAGGCCCTGCGACCGCGCTTGCCGCGGCCGATCTCGATCTCGGTCACCGGGTCAATCTACCCGCCCCAACCTGGGGTGAGCCGACTCATCCCAGGTCGGGTGAGCACACGTACGCACGCGTGCTCACCCGACCTCAGGAGAGGCGCCTCACCCCACGCGGAGGGCGCCCAGCACCTCGGTGCCCTTCGCGTAACCCATGTCGAAGACCTCCTCGTCCTCGAAGACGTAGTCGAGGAAGCCGCGCCGCTCGGCGAGCTGCACCTCGTGGAACGCGATCGGGTGGTACCGGTCCGGCGGCAGCTCGCCTGCCTCGACCAGGGTGTTCACCAGCTGAATCTGCGAGCGCTCGGCGTCGTAGGCGCCGTCGAAGTACACCTGTGTCTTCAGGTCCTGGACCCCGACGTAGCTGCGCGGCAACGCCCCCGCCCACGCGTTCGCCAGCGGCCGCACCGCCACGATGTCGGTCGCCGGCCAGAGCTCGGAGAGCATCATCTGCCGGTAGTACGCGCCGTCGACGTACGCGTTGCTGTCCGTGAATCCGTACTCGTAGAGCCACAGCCCCGCCCGCACCGACTCGGCGGTGACGTCCTGGTAGATCGTGTTGTCCCGGTGCCCGCTCGGCGTGCCGGGCGCGTAGGCCCCCGCGCCCGCCCGCGCCTCCTCCAGCACGCGCCGCGCGGCCGGGTTGAGGTGCACGTGTTCGGTCCCCTCCGCGGGGCTGTAGCTGTTGAAGAGGACCGGTACGTCGGAGCCGGCGAAGGCCTGCGCGATCCCGGCGAAGAACTCCGGCGGGAACTCCGGCACCAGCAGGCGGGCCGGCGCCAGCCTCGCGAGGGCCTCGATCACCGAGGGGTGCGGCCGCGAGGCGCTGGAGAGCCGCTGCCACGTCGTCGCCCAGTTGTCCAGCAGGTCCTTCGGCAGCTCGAACCACGCCGGCCGGAACGCCCCGCGCACCCCCGCCACGGCGAGGATCGTCGCGTCGATGTCGCGCAGGCCGGTCTTCTCGACCTGCTTGATCGTCTCGACGAGCACCTCGCGCAGGGGCCGGCCGCCAGCCGCCCGGGCAAGGTAGGCATGCACCCAGCCGATCTGGCCGGACGTCGCCGAGATCAGGTGCGGCCGGACCCCCAGGTCGTACGCCGCCTCCAACACCCCCGCCCCGAAGGCGTTGCTGCCCGCCAGTCCCCCGAGGGCCAGCGCGATCCGCCGCTGGCCGGTCCCCAATTCGCTCACCCGGCAACCCTATCGGCGGGCGACGCGCGGCCGGGCCCGCCGGCTACGGCCAGCCGGGGGCTATCGGATGGTCCCCGAGTAGTTCGGGGCCTCCACGGTCATCTGGATGTCGTGCGGGTGAGACTCTTTGAGGCCGGCGCTCGTGATGCGCACGAACTTCCCCTTGGCCTGCAGCTGCGGGATGTCCCAGGCGCCGACGTAGAACAGCGACTGGTGCAGGCCGCCGATCAACTGGTGGACGACCGCCGACACCGGGCCGCGGTAGGCGACCTGCCCCTCGATGCCCTCGGGGATGATCTTGTCGTCGCTGACGACGTCGGCCTGGAAGTAGCGGTCCTTGGAATAGGACTTCTTGCCCCGGGAGGCCATCGCCCCGAGCGAGCCCATGCCGCGGTACTTCTTGAACTGCTTGCCGTTGATGAACACCAGGTCGCCGGGGCTCTCGTCGCAGCCGGCGAGGAGCGAGCCGATCATCACGGTGTCCGCGCCGGCCACCAGGGCCTTGGCGATGTCGCCCGAATACTGCAGGCCGCCGTCGGCGATCAGCGGAACCCCCGCCGGCCGGCACGCCTTCGACGCCTCGTAGACGGCGGTGATCTGCGGTACGCCGACGCCGGCGACCACCCGCGTCGTACAGATCGAGCCCGGCCCCACGCCGACCTTCACCGCGTCCGCGCCGGCGTCCACCAGCGCCTGCGCGCCCGCCCGGGTGGCGACGTTGCCGCCGATCACCTGCGCGTGCCGGGTCGCCGGGTCGCTCTTGAGTCGGGCGATCATCTCCAGCATGAGGCGGGCGTGGCCGTTGGCGACGTCCGGGACGAGCACGTCGACGCCCGCCTCCACCAGCGCGGTCGCCCGCTCCCAGGCGTCGCCGAAGTAGCCGATCGCGGCGGCCACCATAAGGCGGCCGTCCTTGTCCTTGCTGGCGAGGGGGTACTGCTCGCCCTTGACGAAGTCCTTCACCGTGATCAGGCCCGCGAGGCGGCCGGCCTCGTCGACGAGGGGCAGCCGCTCCTTCTTGTGCTGGCGCAGCAGCAGGGTCGCGTCCTCGCGCGAGATCCCCTCCGGCGCGGTGATCAGGGGCATCGGCGTCATCACGTCGCGCACCAGGGTCCGGCCCCACTCCGCGACGGGCGTGAAACGCAGGTCCCGGTTGGTGCAGATGCCGAGGAGGGTGGTGTCGGCGGCCACGACCGGCAGCCCCGAGACGCGGTACTGCCCGCAGATCGTGTCCAGGTCTTCCAGGGTGGCGTCCGGACCGATGGTGATCGGGTTGCTGATCCGACCCGTCTGGGTCCGCTTGACCAGGTCGACCTGGTAGGCCTGATCCTCGATCGACAGGTTGCGGTGCAGCACGCCGATGCCGCCCTCGCGGGCCATCGCGATCGCCATGCGCGCCTCGGTGACCGTGTCCATGGCCGCGGAGATCAGGGGCAGCCGCATCGACAGCCCGCGGGTCAGGCGCGCCGTGGTGTCGACCTCGCTGGGAATGACGTCGGTGTCCCCGGGCAGGAGGAGGACGTCGTCGTACGTCAGGCCGATCGTCGCAAACGGGTCCTGGGGTCCGGCCGTCGCATCGCTCACCTTCGTGAGTCTAGAGTGCTCCGCCGCTAGGGCAGCGGTCCGCCCAGGGGTGCCCCGCCCAGGGCTGGCAGGAGGATGCGCACGGTCCAGTTCGCGAGGGAGACGGTCACCGCCGGTGCTGCCGGCGTCGCGGGGAGCGCAGCCGCCGAGGCCGTCGCGGGAGCCTCCCGCGGTCGGTTGGACTTGCGCGACTGGCCGGGGGGCACCGCCGTCCAGGTCGAGTTGCCGGGACCGGTCGATCCCTTGCAGTGGCCGGGCGGCCAGCAGGGCGTCGAGCTGGGCGAGGGCGGCGGCGTGGTCGGCACGAACGTCGGCGGCGCCGGCGTGCGGGTGGGTCGCGGCGGCGACGGTACGACGGTGGGGGGCGCCGGCGGAGCACTCGGGCTGGGCTCCGGTGGGACCGTGCTGCTGGGCGCGGGCACGCTCGGCGCCGGCGGAACCGGAACCGGCACCGGCTCGTTCGGGGGTAGCGGCACGGGCACGACAGGGGGCTGCGGTTGCGGCGCCGGCTCAGCGGGCGGCACCGGAGCGGGGATGGTCGGGATGTCCGAGGGCGAGCTGGCGGGGGGCGGGGCCGCGGGGCTCGACGAACTGGTGCTCGTGGATTGTGGCGCGGGCGCCACAGGGGCAGCCGACGACGGCCCAGGGGTGGGTGAGATGACCGGCAGGTCCATCCCGCTCAGCGTCAGCCCGACCGACAGGACCACGCCGGCCGCGACCCCGCCGCCGGCGATGAGGGTGCCCGACACGCCCCCGGCGGTGCCCCCGGCCGTGCCGGAGCCCATCCCGGTGAGGCCGGTCACCCCGGAACCCGACGCGCCGGACGTCCCGGCGCCGCCGCCCGCGGCTGTCGTGCCCGTCGTGGTGGAGCCCGCGGCGGTGGAGGTGGTCGAGGTGGTGGATGCGGTGCCCGCCGCGCCCGACGTACCGGCGGCGCTCGACGTCCCCGTGCCGGCCAGCGCCGCCGCGGCGGCCTTGGCCTCGAGCGCGGCGAGGCTGAACGCACCGGCGACCTGCGCAGCATCGGCCTGGATGGGCGCCGCCCAGCTGGACAGGAGCTGCCCGAGCGGGTCACCCGCTGGGGCCTGGCCGCGGCCCAGGGCGTCGAGGAATTGATCGTCGACGTCGTACACGTCGCCGTTCATTCGCTCTCACCCCCTTGCGCCGCGAGGAGCTGGCGAAGCTTCGTGAGCGCGCGGTGCTGCGCAACCCGGACGGACCCCGCCGTCATCCCGAGCGACCGGCCCGTCTCCTCGGCGGACAGGCCGACTGCGATACGCAACGTCAACAGCTCCCGCTGATGTTCCGGGAGGCGATCCAGCATGGCCCAGGCCCGGGCGGCTTCGTCCGCGCCGACGACCTGATCCTCCGGGCTGTTGACGTGCTCGGACGGCTCCGGGAGTTCCTCGGTGGGCTGCGGCGAGCGGATCACGGAACGCTGGACGTCCGCGATCTTGCGGGCGCTGATGGAGTAGACGAACGCCTCGAAGGGCAGGCCGCGGTCGTCGTACTTGGGCAAGGCGATCAACACGGCGACACACACCTCCTGCGCTGCGTCCTCGGCGGCACCGGCCGCCTGCGAAAATCTCTGGAGTCTCGCGCGCGCGTAGCGGAAGGCTCGATCGTGGACTGCGGCCAAGAGAAGCTCCCGCGCCTGGGCATCTCCTTCCTGCGCCCGCAAAGCCAGGACGGTCATCTCCGACCGGCCCGACGTGGTGTCCATCGCCGCCGCGGGTCCGGACGTTACCGCCGACTGAGTGTGACGCAGATCACTCGGCCTCTCGGCGCCCTGGTCGGTCATGGTGTCCCGCACCACCTGAACCGGGCCTCGGGGCCTGGGGCTCACCTTCGCGGGGTCCCGGCGGAAGCGGGGAGAACCGCTGCGCACGCCATCGCCATCGGCCTCCCCCTCTCCAGTCGCCGGACGGACCCGGTGGCATCGCCAGGTTTGATCCGTCCCCGGGCGGGTACCCCAGAGTCCAGGGTGCCCGGGTCGGGCGCCCGTCCGAGAACCAGTCCGGCATTGGGACGAGCGTATTCCGAACTTCGACTCTGCCGGACCCGCTCCGAAATCGCAACCAGACTCCGACCGCCGAAGGAGGCGTTCGTGGCCGAGATCTCAAGGCTGCCGGGCCCCCGTGCCGACCAGTGGGAGTGGCAGTTCGAGGGCTCCTGTCGCACGTCCAGCCCCGACATGTTCTTCCACCCGGAGGGCGAGCGCGGAGCCGCCCGGCGCCGTCGCGACGAGTCGGCGAAGGCGATCTGCCGCGCCTGCCCCGTCCTCGTGCAGTGCCGCCAGCACGCCCTGACGGTGCGTGAGCCGTACGGCGTGTGGGGCGCCCTCACCGAGGACGAGCGCGAGGCGCTGTACGTCGCGCAGCGGCACATTCCCGCCGCCTGCTGAGGTCGGCACCTGACGCCCGAAGGGCCCGGTCCGCCTGGACCGGGCCCTTCGACGTGCCTAGCTGAGCCTGCGGGCGATCAGTGCCCGTGGCCGTGCCCGTGGCCACCGCCCGCCGCGGCGGGCTCCTCGACCTTCTTCTCCACCACCAGGGTGTCGGTCGTCAGCACCATGGACGCGATCGAGGCCGCGTTGCGCAGCGCCGACCGGGTCACCTTGACGGGGTCGATGACACCGGCGCCGTACAGGTCGCCGTACTGTCCCGTCGCCGCGTTCAGTCCCTGCCCGACGGGCAGCTCCCGAACCTTGGCGACCGCGACGTACCCCTCCATGCCCGCGTTCTCCGCGATCCAGCGCAGCGGCTCGGCCGTCGCCTTGCGGATGATCGCCGCACCGGTGGCCTCGTCGCCGGTCAGGTTCAGACCGTCGACCGCCTCCGCGGCGTGCACGAGGGCGGTGCCGCCACCGGCGACGATGCCCTCCTCGATGGCCGCGCGGGTCGCCGAGATGGCGTCCTCGATGCGGTGCTTCTTCTCCTTGAGCTCCACCTCGGTGTGCGCGCCGACCTTGATGACGCAGACGCCGCCGGCCAGCTTCGCGAGGCGCTCCTGGAGCTTCTCGCGGTCCCAGTCGGAGTCGGTGCGCTCGATCTCCTGCTTGATCTGCGCGATCCGGGCGTCGACCTCGCCCTGCTGGCCGCCACCCTCGACGATCGTGGTGTTGTCCTTGCTGGCCACCACGCGGCGCGCGGTGCCGAGCACGTCGAGCCCGGCGCCGTCGAGCTTGAGGCCGACCTCCTCGGAAATGACCGTGGCGCCCGTCAGGATCGCCATGTCCTGCAGCATCGCCTTGCGGCGGTCGCCGAAGCCGGGGGCCTTCACCGCGATGACCTTGAGGACCTCGCGCATCCGGTTGAGGACCAGCGTCGAGAGCGCCTCGCCGTCGACGTCCTCCGCGATGACCAGCAGCGGCTTCTTCGCGGTGGCGACCTTCTCCAGCAGCGGCAGCACGTCCTGGACCGAGCTGATCTTGCCCGAGTTGATGAGGACGTAGCAGTCCTCCAGCACGCCCTCCATGCGGTCGGCGTCGGTGACGAAGTACGGCGAGAGGTAGCCCTTGTCGAACTGCATCCCCTCGGTGAACTCCAGCTCCGTGGAGGCCGTCTGGGACTCCTCAACGGTGATGACGCCGTCCTTGCCGACCTTGTCGAACGCCTCGGCGATGAGCTCGCCGATCTCGGTGTCCTGCGCCGACAGCGCCGCGACCTGCGCGATCTCGGTCTTGCCCTCGACCTCCTTGGCGTTGGCCAGGAGCTTGTTCGAGACCGCCTCGACGGCGGCGTCCATGCCCTTCTTCAGCGCGGCGGGGGCGGCACCGGCGGCCACATTGCGCAGGCCCTCCTTCACCATCGCCTGCGCCAGGACGGTCGCGGTGGTCGTGCCATCACCGGCGACGTCGTTCGTCTTGGTCGCGACCTCCTTGGCGAGCTGGGCGCCGAGGTTCTCGTACGCGTCCTCCAGCTCGATCTCCCGGGCGATCGTGACGCCGTCATTCGTGATCGTGGGGGCGCCCCACGACTTGTCGATGACCACGTTGCGGCCCTTGGGGCCGAGGGTCACCTTGACCGTGTTCGCGAGCGCGTCGACGCCGCGCTCCAGCGCCTTGCGGGCGGAGTCGTTGAACTCCAGCTCCTTGGCCATGTCAATCCTTCTCTCGGTACGTCAGATTCGGTCAGTACCGACGACGCCCCGGCGCACCGTCGGGTGCAGCCGGGGCGCGTCGTGGCTCATCGGGTCAGCGCTCGAAGCTTTGGGAGCGCTTCGGCAACGCTCGCTGCACTCGCTCGATCCTCAGCGCTCGACGATCGCGAGCACGTCGCGGGCCGAGAGGATCAGGTACTCCTCGCCGGAGAACTTTACTTCCGTGCCGCCGTACTTGCTGTAGATCACCTTGTCGCCGACCTTGACGTCGAGCGGAACCCGGTTGCCGTTGTCGTCGATACGACCCGGACCCACCGCCAGGACCTCGCCCTCCTGGGGCTTCTCCTTCGCGGTGTCCGGGATCACGAGCCCGGACGCGGTGGTCTGCTCGGCCTCGCTGGACTTGACGACGATGCGGTCCTCGAGCGGCTTGATGGAAACCGACACGGTCGGCACCTTTCGCTTGAAGTCGCGCCCGGAGACGGACGCGGATGGACTTGGGAGTCGCGCCCTGGTCCGTACGGCGCCGTCGCGGGGGTCACCGTGCGTACGTCGGGAGCGGTCACGCGCCGGCGAACTCGTTAGCACTTGCTCACCGGGAGTGCTAAGTCGAATCTAAGTCGGCGGTTAGCACTCGGTCAACTTGAGTGCCAACCGATGGCCGCGCCGCTCACTGGCGCCATGGCTGGGCCGGGAGCCGCGATGGCCGGACGGCGTACGGCAGGATGAACCCCGTGGAGATCGGGGCCCTGGAGCAGCTGCTGTCCCCGCAGGGGTGGGCGCTGCTGGAGTCCCTCCCGCCGTACGACGAGGCGACCGCCCTGGCCCTCGGCGCGGCGCTGCGCGACGCGGGGTACGACGCCGGCCTCGTCGCCGCCGCGCTGACCCAGTCCCGGCTGCGCGCCCGAGCGGCCGACAAGCTCGGCGACTTCGCGTCGGGGATGCTCTTCACCCCGGACGGCCTGGAGCAGGCCACCCGGCTCGAACTCGCGGCCCGGCATGCCGGGCGCTTCCGGTCCGCCGGCATTGCGCACGTGTGGGACCTCGGCTGCGGGATCGGGGCGGACGCGATGGCGCTGGCGGCGCTCGGCGTACGGGTCACCGCCCTCGACGCCCACCCCGCCACCGCGGCCATCGCCGGCGTGAATCTGCGCCACTTCCCTGAGGCGACCAGCCGCGTCGGGGATGCCGAGTCCACCGCGGCGCAGGTGCCCACCGGCGACGGCGCCTGGTTCGACCCGGCGCGCCGGCTGCCCGGGGTCACGGACGCGCGCGGCCGCACCCGCCGTACCTTCCGCCTCGACGACATCTCCCCCAGCTTCGACACGGTGCTCGCCACCGCCGCCCGCGTGCCCGCCACCGGCGCGAAGCTCTCCCCGTCGCTGCCGCACGCCGCGGTGCCGGCGGGGTGCGAGGCGCAGTGGACGTCGTACGCCGGCGAGGTGCTCGAGTGCGCCCTCTGGTGGGGGCCGCTCGTCGAGCGGCCGGGCCGCAGCGCGCGGGTGCTGCGGCCCGCGTCCGGTGGGCGGGCGGCAACGGAGTACGTCGTCGCCGAGGCCGACACCGACCCGGCCCCGGACGGCGGCCACGCCCTGGCCAGCGGCCTGCCAGCGCCCGGCGACTGGCTCTACGACCCCGACCGCGCCGTCCTGCGCGCCGGGCTGGTCGGGGCGGTCACCGCGGCGACGGGGGGTGCCGAGCTGGCGCCGGGAGCGGGGTACGTCGTGGCGGCCGACGCCGGCGGCCCCGGCGCGGCGCCTGACCTCGGCTACGCGCGGCGCTATCGCGTGGTGGAGGCCCTCCCGCTGCAGGTCAAACCCCTCCGCGCCTGGCTGCGCGCCCGCGGCGTCGGCCGCCTGGTGATCAAGAAACGCGGCGTCGCGCTCGACGTGGACCGGCTGCGCCACGACCTTCGGCTGGACGGCTCCGGGGCGGAGCTGACCTGCGTCCTCAGCCGGGTGGGGCAGCGACTCGCGTTCATCGCCGTGGAGGCCGTGACACCGGCCGGGGCAAGCATCGACCCACCCACCCAGGAGGATCCGTGACACCGCAGGGAAGCGTGACCACCACCGGTACGTCGATCGCCCCGCCGGACGCCGACATCTACGCCGCCGCGCGGGCCCGCAGCGACGCCCAGGCCAAGCCGCTCGGCGCGCTCGGGCAGCTGGAGGAGCTCGGCGCCTGGGTCGCGTCCTGCCAGGGCAAGTGCCCGCCCGACCCGCTGGACGACGTCCGCGTGGTGGTGTTCGCGGGGGATCACGGCGTCGCGCAGTACGGCGTCTCGGCGTACCCGCCCGAGGTCACCACCGCGGTGGTGAACGCCGCGCTTTCCGGCCGCGCCGGGGTCTCGGCGCTGGCCGCGGCGCACGGGCTGCGTGTGCGGGTACTCGACATCGCCTGCGCGCACGACGTGCCGGACGCGCCCCCCGAGCTCACCGCCCACAAGATCAACACCGGCAGCGCGCCGCTGCACCTGCGCGACGCCCTGACGCACCAGGAGTGCGCGGCGGCGCTGGCGGCGGGCGACCTCGTGGCCGCGGAGGAGATCGCCGACGGTGCGCAGCTGCTCATCGCCGGCGACATCGGCATCGGGAACACCACCCCCGCCGCGTGCCTCATCGCGGCCACGTGCGGCCTGACCGCCCGGGTCGTGACCGGCCGCGGCACCGGGCTGGACGACGCGGGCCTGGCCGCCAAGACGGAGGTGATCGCGGCGGCGCTGGAGCGGGTGGGGGGCCGGGCCGCCGACCCGTTCGAGCGGCTGGCGGCTCTGGGCTCCGCGGACATGGCGGCCGCCGTGGGCTTCATCGCGGGCGCGGCGACCCGGGGCGTCCCGGTCCTGGTCGACGGCGTGATCGCCGCCGCGGAGGCGCTGCTCGCGGAGGGGCTCTACCCGGGTACGGCGGCATGGCTCCGGGGCGGGCACCTGTCCCCCGAACCCGCGTGCGC
Organism: Austwickia sp.; assembly: GCA_016699675.1. NCBI lineage: Bacteria > Bacillati > Actinomycetota > Actinomycetes > Micrococcales > Dermatophilaceae > Austwickia > Austwickia sp. The sequence continues at coordinate 606,501 of CP064985.1, forward strand.
GCTGGCGCTGCAGCATTTGGGTCTGGCGCCGATCCTCGACCTGGGGATGCGGCTGGGCGAGGGGTCCGGCGCCGTCGCCGCTGTCCCCGTGGTGCGCTCAGCCGTGGCCGCCCTGCGCGACGTGGCTCTGCTCGCCGACATCGTCGGGGCCGGCCCGGCCGGGGACGACGCCGGCGCTGGTGGCGGGGCGGGCGCCGGTGGCGGGGCCGGCGCGGGCGACCGAACGGCGTGAACGCGGGCCCGCACTCCAAGAGCCGGCCGGGGCAGGGGCCGGGGATTCTGCCGCGGGACGCGTTCGCGCTGGCGGCCGGCACGTTGACGGTGCTGCCGACGCCGGTACCGACGGCCGTGAACCGCCGCGTGGCGGGCTGGGCGATGGTGCTCGGCCCGGTCGTGCTGCTGCCGATCACGCTAGTCGCCGCGCTGGTCGGATGGCTGGCGGGCCGGGCCGGCGCCCCCTCCCTGGCGGTGGGGATGCTCACGCTCGGGCTGGTGCTGGCCGGGACCCGCGCGATCCACGCCGACGGCCTGGCCGACACGATCGACGGCCTCGGCGTCGCCTGGGATCGGGACCGCGCGCTCGACGTCATGCGGCGGGGCGACGTCGGCCCGATGGGCGCCACCGCGCTGATCGTCGCGGTGGGGCTGCAGGCGGCCTGCCTCGGTGCCGTGCTGACGGGCCCGGGGTCGCGGGCGGGGTGGGGCAGCTGGGTCTGTGCCGCAGCACTGCTGGCGGCGTCGCGGGCCGCGCTGGCGACGGGCACCCGAGTGGGGGTGCCGTCGGCCCGACCCGAGGGGCTGGGCGAGGCGGTCGCCGGATCCGTGTCGTGGTGGCGCTGGCTCGGGTGCTGGGCCGCGACCCTGCTGATGGTGGCGTTGGCCGCCGTTGCGGGGGCGAGATCCGTGCCGGTCGCGGTCGTCGGGGTGCTTGCTGCGGCAAGCGCCGTCGAAGCGGCCTTGACCTTCGTCCGCAGCCGGCTGGGCGGCATCACCGGTGACGTGCTGGGCGCCCTCGTCGAGGTCGCGGCCTGCGTGCTGCTGCTGGTGGCAACGTTCTGATGGGGCGCAGCACGACCGAACTGCTACCACAACGAAACGCAGAGTCGATGGCAGTATGACAAAGGCGCAGACCACCGGCTCTTGGCTACGCTTGGCGCTGGTGGCGGCCGAGTCTTATGGCAGTAGTTTGGTCGCAGCCAGCAGAGCGTGACATCGGGTCAGGCGGGCCCGCCACCACAGATCTCGCGCCGGCGGGACGGCCCAGCCCGCCAAGAGCTTCGGGTCGGCCGACACCCGACGTACCGTCAACTCCCCCGCCACCGGCACCATCGGCTCCGCCGCGACGTCGCCGGCCAGCAGCTCCACCGTGCCCAGCCCGCAGGCGTGCTCCAGCGACGGCAAGGCGGCCGCCAAGGCGACGCCCGCCGCGATCCCCACCGAGGTGTCCAGCGCGCTGCTCACCACCGCGGGCAGCCCGCAGTCCGCGACGACGCGCAGCGCCGCCCGCACCCCGCCCAGCGGCGCCACCTTGACGACGACCAGGTCCGCCGCGCCCAGGTCGCGCACCCGCAGCGGGTCGGCGGCCTTGCGGATCGACTCGTCGGCCGCGATCGGGACCGGCAGCCGGTCGCGGGCCAGCACCCCGCGCAGCTCGGCGAGTTCTTCGACGGCGCGGCAGGGCTGCTCGACGTACTCCAGGCCGTACGCCGCGAGCCGCCGTACCGCCTCCCGCGCCTCGTCCACCGACCACCCGCCGTTGGCGTCGACCCGCAGCCGCGCCGCCGGACCCATGACCTCGCGCACCCGCGCCACCCGGGCCACGTCGTCGGCGAGCGACTGCCCGGCCTCGGCGACCTTCACCTTGGCGGTGCAGCACCCGTCGTACCGCGCCAACACCGCGGCCACATCGTCAGCCACCACGGCCGGGACCGTCGCGTTGACCGGCACCGACGTGCGCACCGGCGGCGGAAAGCCGACCCACGCCGCCTCGATCGCCGCGGCGAGCCAGCGGGCGGCCTCGGCATCGCCGTACTCCACGAACGGCGCGAACTCCCCCCACCCCGCGGGGCCGCGCAGCAGCAGCGCCTCGCGCGCCGTCACTCCGCGAAACCGCACGCGCAGCGGGATGGCCACCACCCGCGCGGCGGCGAGCAGGTCATCCAGCGCGGGAACGGGTACGTCGTCCGCGGAGCTCACCCGCCCACGCTAGCGTCAGCCCAGTTCGGCGGCCTTGACCGCGGTGGCCACGATGAGGTCCATGACGCCCTCCACGGTGGCGTCCATGGGCAGCATGTTCACGGCCTTCGAGAGCCCCTGCAGCACCGGCGGGTGCACCTGGGCGCGGCCGGACTGCCCGATCGCCTTCGCGGTGACCGCGGCGGAGGCGATGTCCGGGAAGACGAACACCGTCGCGTCGCCGTCGGGCGAGCGGTGCCGGCGCGCCGCGTCCTGGAAGGCTTCGGGGCCCTCCGTGCGCAGGTCCGGGCGTCGTTCGGCGAGCATCTGGCGGGCCGCCGCGATGGTCTGGCGGTCGTGGTGCGCGGTCGGCGACCAGGACGTCGGCGCGACGAACGCGATGTGCGGGACGAGCCCGGCGAGCCGGGCTGTCGCCGCGGTCTGGTCGGCGATGCAGGCGAGCTGCTCGGCGTTCGGATGCGGGTTGATCAGCGCGTCCGCGAAGAAGACCACCTCGTCGGGCAGCATCGTCGCCGACGAACTCGACAGCGTGCGCACGTTCGAGCCGAGCGCCACGGCCGAGCGGACCGCCGCCAGGAAGCGGTCGCGGTCCTCGCCGATGCCGCCGACCAGGCCGTCGACCTCGCCCTCCCGCAGCAGCGCCAGGGCACGGATCAGCGGGTCGCCCGGCTCGAAGAACGTGCCCGCCGCCACCAGGGCGTCGCGGATGGCCATGGTCTCCGGGGTCTGCTGGGCGGGGTTGACGACCTGGGTGCCCAGCGGCAGCTGCAGGTGCAAGCGGTCCAGCTGGGCGTCGATGGCCGCCGGGTCGCCGATCAGCGTGAACTGCAGCGCGCCGAACCGGTGCAGGTGGGAGACCGCCTGCAGCACCCGGCTGTCGTCCCCGTCGGTGAGCGCGAGACGGACCCGACCCTTGCTCATCTCGGCGCGCAGGTGGTACTCGAACTGCGCCGGCGTCACCCTCACCGAGCTTTCGGCGGTGGGCAGCGACGCGAGGAAGTCCTCGTCGAAGCCCGCGGCGACGACGCGCATGACCCGACGGGCCCGGTCCTCGTCGTCCGCGGGGATGTCCTGGTCGATCCCGACGATCTGCTGCGCCGTCGGGAAGGTCTTCTCGTCGGTGAGCAGGAGCGGCAGGCCGGCTTCCAGCGCGGGCTCGACGAGACGGAGTACGTCGGGGTGCGGCGCGATCCCCGCCGTGAGCAGCAGGCCCGCCAGGCGGGTGCCGCCGGCCTCCGCGAGCGCGACGGAGAGCAGGACGTCGTGCCGGTCGCCCGGCGCCACGATCAGCGAGCCCTCCTCCAGGGAGGGGATGAACCCGAGGACCGCCTGGGCGGCGATGACCGTCCGGGCGACGCGGCGGCCGAGGTCGTGGCCCGAGATGACCTGGACGCCGAGGGCCCGGACGACGTCCGATACCCGCGGCTGAACGAACTCGGGGTGATCGCCGACGGTCCCGACGCAGCTCAGGTGGCGGCCGGCGACGGCGTCGACGTACGCCTGGTGGTCGGCCTCGGGGGGAATCCGGTTGGCGACGACGCCGATGACGCGGGACTGGCCGCGGGTCCGGTACATCTGCTCGGCCGTCGCCACCAGGTCGGCGAACCGCTCGGGCTCCAACGCGCCCGCGGCCGCGACGAGGACCACCTCGGCGTCGAGGGCCTGGGCGGTCTCGATGTTGATGCGGTCGGCGTACGGCTGGTTGGCCGTCGCCGCCAGTCCCTCCAGGACCAGGACGCGGTTCTCGGCGTCGAGGTCGGCGGTGCGCTCGATGATACGGGACATCGCGCCGATGAGGCGGCCCCCGGCGAGCCGCCGGTCCAGCTCCTCGACGGAGATCGGCTGCGGCGGGCGCAGCGACGTGGCCAGCCGGAACAGCTCGGTGGACTGGTCCTGGCCGAAGCCCCCGGCCTGCGCGAACGGCTTGCAGAACGCGACCGCGACGTGTCGCTCGCTCAGCGCATGCACGAGCCCGAGGCAGGCGACGGTAACGCCGGCGCCGTGGTTCACCGGGACGACGAGGATGCTGCGGGCCATGAGGGGGCTCCCTTTTTCGTTGCTGGCATATGACTGGCTGGCATATGACTGGCGGGTGCCGCGCATGGCGAGGCCGGCGGGGCCGGGCGCGCAACGCGCGAGACTTTCGTGTGCCCTATCGGCGGGCGCGCGGCGCTCGGGAGGCTTTTGCGCCCGCGGCCCGCCGGCTCGGCCCCTAGGATCGCGGACGTGACCAGCACCGAAGATGCCGACGACCGCTCCCGGCGTACCGCCTCCCCCGCCGATTCCCTCGCCGTCTCGCAGACCTTCGACCCGGCCGCCTGGGCCGAGGTGCCAGGGTTCGCGTTCACGGACATCACGTACCACCGCTGCGTCCTGCCCGGGCCCGTGCCCGCCCGGACGCTGGGGGCGGTGCGGATCGCATTCGACCGCCCCGAGGTGCTGAACGCGTTCCGGCCGCACACGGTCGACGAGCTCTACCGGGCGCTGGATCACGCCCGGATGTCCCCCGACGTCGGGGTGGTCCTGCTGACCGGGAACGGGCCGGGGCCGGAGGGCACCGGCAGCGCGGGCAAGTGGGCCTTCTGCACCGGCGGCGACCAGCGGATCCGGGGGCGGTCGGGCTACCAGTACGCCTCGGAGGACGCCACCGCCGCCGGCGACGAGGGTGCCAGCTCGGTGGACGAGGCCCGCGTCAAGGCCGAGGGTGGGCGGCTGCACATCCTGGAGGTGCAGCGCCTCATCCGCACCATGCCCAAGGTGGTGATCGCGCTGGTCAACGGCTGGGCCGCGGGGGGTGGCCACTCCCTGCACGTGGTGTGCGACCTGACGATGGCGAGCGCCGAACACGCGCGGTTCAAGCAGACCGACGCGGACGTGGGCAGCTTCGATGCCGGTTACGGCAGCGCCTATCTGGCGCGGATGGTCGGCCAGAAGTTCGCCCGCGAGATCTTCTTCCTCGGCCGCACCTATGGGGCGGACGACATGCACCGGATGGGCGCGGTGAACCTGGTCGTGCCCCACGCCGAGCTGGAGGCGCAGGCCATCGAGGTCGCCCGCGAGATCATGGGCAAGTCCCCGCAGGCGCAGCGGATGCTGAAGTTCGCGTTCAACCTGGTGGACGACGGGCTGGTCGGGCAGCAGGTATTCGCGGGCGAGGCGACGCGGCTGGCGTACATGACCGACGAGGCCGTCGAGGGCCGCGACCAGTTCCTGGAGAAGCGGAACCCCGACTGGAGCCCGTTCCCCTGGTACTTCTAAACCTCCTCGAGGAGGTGCTCCAAGACCGCGGCCTCGGCGCGCAGCTCAGCCGCGCGGTCGGCGACGGAGGCGGGTAGCTCGGCCGCGGCGGAGCGACGTTCGGCCACCTCCGCAGCCACGACGGCCCGCAGGTCGGGTTCGGTGAGCACCCGACGTGCGGCCTCCGCGGCCCCGATTCCCACGGCGGAGGTCTCGATGGCCCCGGCCCGCGGCGCCGCCACCCCCTCCGACTCGGCGTTGTCGATCGCCCCGAGCGCACTGCGGCACGCCCCCATGGCGACGCGGTCGCGTCGCTTCATCGCGGCGGTCAACTCGGCGCGCAGCGCCTGCCGGATCTCAGTGCTCACGAGCGCCAGTGCACCACGCCCGGGGGCCGGGGAGGTACCCGGTTTCCGGGACGCGATGGCGGCCGTTCCGCCAGAAAGGAGGCAATGGCGTCTGCGGCTCGGGCGTTGTGATCGTCCAGACCGTTCCACAGGTGATGGTCGACGCCGGGGAGGATCACCCGGCGCATCCGCGGGTCCGCCCCCAGAATCGCCGAGTTCCACCCGGGCATCTGCGCCGAACACTCCCCGGTGAGCAGCATCGCCCGAGTCTGGCTGCGCCCCAGCTCTGCGCCGATCGAGGGCGACTGCCTGATGCTCGCCATGACCTGTAACGACGCGGCCGGATTGAAGGAGAAGTTTGGCGGGCGAGTCCTCGATCGGGATGCGCCAGGCGTCGGCTGCGCAGTAGGAGTTCGCCGTGTCCGAGCCAAGATCCGCAGGAGTGAACGCGTTGAGGGCTTCCGCCTGGCCGACCAGCCCGTCTCCGGCCGCCACGAAGCCCAGGCGCATGAGGCCGAAGGCGACGGCGTACCGCGGTGTCGTCGTTGATCGCGGTCCCGTCGGCGCAGGCGCGAGCGTGGCGGCGGTTGGAACCGATGGCGGGCCATCGAGCGCCGCCGTCGGCCCGTCCATGGGACCGGGCTCGGCGATGACCGCGGCGTGAATGCGTCGGGTTCTGTGAGGCGTGGCGAGGGCCCGCGTGAGCAGCGTTCCGCCCGCCGAGAACCCAACGACGTCGACCTGCTCGGCACCCAGGACGTCGAGCACAGCGTCGAAGTCGCGCCCCTGCCGGTCGATGGAGTAGTCGCCGAGGGGAAGCAGGCCACTGCGGCCTGCCCCGGCCTGCTCGTACAGGTAAACGTCATAACCGCGCTCGGCAAGCTCGGCGAAGAACCGGTGGTCGAGCAGCGCGATGCCTCGGACCGGTCCGCCGTGGAGGTACACGACGGGCAGCGGATAACGCAGGAGACCTAGGGCCGGGTAGTGGTACAGGGTGACATTGCTGCCGGTGGGCAGCGCCACGCGAGCCGCGCTGAGCTGGGGCAGGTCGGGCGGGAAGAGCCGCTCGGTCGACACCGACGGAACGCACACCGCGCCCGTCGCGACCGCGGCGACGAGGAGCCCACCCCAACCGCTGGCGGCGCGGCGGGGGTCGCCGGGCCGGCGTCCGAACCAGTACGTCATGATCGCGCCGATTGCCAGCGTCCCTGCCCACGCTAACCCCCTCGGGTTGACTCAGCGGTAGATCGGGCCGCGGTGCAGCTTGTACGGCGCCGCCTGGGCCACCGGCTTCACCGTCATCTTGTCGATGTTCACGTGGTGCGGCAGCTCGGCCACCCAGGCGACGCACTCGGCGACGTCGTCCTGGGTCAGGGGCCGGTCGACGCCCTCGTACACCTTCTTCGCCTTGTCCGCGTCCCCGTCGAAGCGCACCAGCGAGAACTCGTCCGACTCGACCATCCCCGGGGCGATGTCGCAGACCCGGACGGGCTTGCCGTTGAGCTCCAGCCGCAGCGCGTCGTTGATCGCCACCTCGGCGAACTTGGCCGCGTTGTAGCCGCCCCCACCCTCGTACGCGATCTGCCCGGCGATGCTCGTGATCGTGATGATCGTCCCCTGGCCGGAGGCGATCAGCGCGGGCAGCAGCGCCTTGGTGACCGCGACCGTGCCGAGCACGTTGGTCTCGAACATCGCCCGGTACCGGTCCAGGTCCGCGGCGTCGATCCGGTCCGTGCCGAGCGCGCCGCCGGCGTTGTTGACCAGCAGCGTCACGCTCTTCCCGGCTGACTCGGCCAGCTTCGCCACGTCCGCGGGGTCCGTGACGTCGCACGCCACGGCCCGGCACCCCGTCTCCCGGGCCAGCTCCTCCAGGCGGTCCAGCCGCCTCGCGGCCGCCACCACCTCGAACCCGTCGCGGGCCAGCCGCCGGGCCGTCGCCTTGCCGATGCCGCTGCTCGCGCCCGTCACCACTGCCACTCCACGGTTCGTCATGGCGGTCATTCTGCGCCACCGTGCTCGCGGCGAGACACCTGCGGTCCCGCGCGCTTGATCCTCCGCGGGACCTCTTACAGTGAGGCCGTGCCGCGCCTGGTCCCGCTTCCCGTGCCCGCGGGTCCGTCGTGCCTGCGCATCGTGCCCGCGCTGCGGGCGGCGCTGGCCGGGTCGGGCCCCGCGGTCGCGCCGTACGCCGCGGAGGGCGCCCCGCTGGTCCTCCCCCCGTACGTCGAGTCGGACCTGCCCGACGACCTCGCCGTGGTGGTCGGGACGTCGGGGTCGACCGGGCCGCCCAAGCTGGCGCTGCTCGGCGCCGCCGCGCTCGCCGCCAGCGCGGACGCCACTGCGGCTCGACTGGGCGGGCGAGGCGATTGGCTGCTCGCCCTGCCCGCGCACCACATCGCCGGGCTGCAGGTCCTGCTGCGCGCGGCCGCGTGGGACACCCGCGTCCGCGTCCTACCGGCCGGCCCGTTCCGCGCCGAGGCGTTCACCGCGGCGGCCGCGGCCCTGCACGACGAGACGCCGGCTGCAGGCTCCAGCGCGCCCGGCTATGTCTCGCTCGTCCCCACCCAGCTGGGTCGCCTCCTCGACGACGCCCCGGCAACGGCCGAGCTGAGCCGCTTCGCCGCCGTGCTCGTCGGCGGGGCCGCCTGCCCGCCCGAGCTGCTGACCAGGGCCGCCGCGGCGGGCGTCCGGGTCGTCACCACCTATGGGTCCAGCGAGACCTGCGGCGGGTGCGTGTACGACGGCGTGCCGCTCGACTGCGCCGACGTCGTCGTGGAGCGCCCCGATGAGACCGGCATCGGGCGCCTGCTGCTGGGCGGGCCGATGCTGGCGGCGGGGTACCTCGGCGACCCCGCCCGCAGCGCCGCGGCCTTCCCCACGTACGACGGCCGCCGCGTCTTCCGCACCGACGACCTCGGCCGGATCAGCACCCAGGTCACGGTGCTCGGTCGCGCCGACGACGTCATCGTCACGGGCGCGCTGAAGGTCCTGCCCGGCCAGGTCGAGGACGCGATCCGCGCCGCCCTCCCCGGCTGGGACGTCACGGTCGTCGGCGTCCCCGACCCCGATTGGGGCCACGTCGTCGCGGCCGCCTTAGCCCCCGCCGACCCAGAACATCAGCCGCGCACCCCGCCGACCCTGGAGCAGCTGCGCGACGCCGTACGGCCCGCGCTCCCGGCGTACGCGCTCCCCCGCGCGCTCCTCGTTCTGCCCGCATTGCCGCTGCTCGGGATCGGGAAACCCGACCGCGCGGCGGTGCGAGCGGCATTCGCGGCGCGGGCTTGACAGAATGGGCCGCACCCCCACCGGATCGAGCGAAGAGGAACACCCGTGCTGCGGGTCCTGCTGACCCTTGCCCTGCTGGGCTTCACCGTGTACGCCGTCGTCGACTGCATCCAGACCGAGGACGAGCGCGTCCGGAATCTGCCCAAGCTCGCCTGGGTGGCGCTGGTCCTGCTCTTCACCCCGGCCGGCGGCATCGCCTGGTTCATCGCCGGGCGCCCGACGGACGCCGGGGGCTTCCCCCGGATCGGCCCCGGCGTCGGCCCGTTCGGCGGTGGTCCCCAGGACCGCCCTCGCGGGCCGGGAGGCTGGGGCGGCCGCGGCGGCGGATCCGGGCCGACCGGGCCGCGCGGACCGGATGACGACCCCGATTTCCTGAAGAAGCTCTGATGGCCACCCTCGCGCAATGGGTCGAGGGGGCGCGCCCGCGCACGCTCCCCGCCGCCGTCGCCCCGGTGGTGATCGGGACCGGGGCCGCCTACGCCGCCGGCCAGGCCTCCGCCGCCGGCGCCCTCCTCGCGCTCCTCGTCGCCGTGTCGCTGCAGGTGGGGGCCAACTATGCCAACGACTACTCGGACGGGGTCCGCGGCACGGACACCCGCCGGGTGGGTCCGGTGCGGCTGGTCGGCCAGGGCCTGGCGAAGCCCGCGGACGTCAAGGCGGCGGCGTACTGCTGCTTCGCGTTCGCCGGCATGTGCGGGCTCGGGCTGTGCGCCCTGGCGAACACGTTCTGGATCCTCATCATCGGCGCGGCGGCGATCGCAGCGGCGTGGTTCTACACGGGGGGCAAGAAGCCGTACGGCTATCACGGCCTCGGCGAGCTGTTCGTGTTCGTCTTCTTCGGGCTGGTCGCGGTGCTGGGCACGCAGTTCACCCAGGCGCTACGGCTGACCGGCGGGGCGTGGTTCGCGGCGATCGCGGTGGGCCTGCTGAGCTGCGCGATCCTCATGATCAACAACATCCGGGACATCCCCGGCGACTGGGCCAGCGGGAAGAAGACGTTCGCCGTCTGGCTGGGCGACAAGGCGGCGCGCGCGACGTACCAGCTCTATCTCGCCGGGGCCGTCCTCGCGACGGTGCTCGCCGCCCTGTACCACCGCGGCGCGCTCGCCGGGCTGCTCGCGTTCGCGCTGGCCGTGGCCCCGGTGCGGACGACGCGCAGCGGGGCGAAGGGCAAGGAGCTGATTCCGGTGCTGGCGGAGACTGGCCGGCTGACGCTGGCGTACGGGCTGCTCACCGGCCTCGGCATGGCGATCCTGTCCCAGCCGCTGCTGGGCTGAGGACACCACGCGGGAAACTCTGCCCAAAGTCTCCCCTATGCTCGCCGGACCGCGGGAGAATCGGCGGCGTACCTCGTCCTCCCAAGGAGTGCCATGCCCCGCGTCCTGATCGCCTGCGACAAATTCAAGGGTTCCCTCACCGGGTCCGAGGTGCTGGCGGCGATCACCGCCGGGATGCGTTCGGCCGTGCCGGATCTCGAGGTCTCGAGCACGCTCATCGCCGACGGCGGCGACGGCACGCTCGACGCGGCCGAGTCGTGTGGGTTCACGCGGGTCCCCGTGACCGCGGCGGGTCCGTTCGGGGAGCCGGGGCAGACGTCGTACGCCGTACGCGGTGCGCAGGCTGTCATCGAGATGGCCGACGCCTGCGGCATCGTCCGGGCGGGCGACCGACGTGACGCGCTCGGCGCGACCAGCCGCGGGGTCGGCGACGTCATGCGGGCGGCGCTGGACGCGGGGGTACGCGATCTGGTGCTGGGCATCGGCGGCAGCGCCTCGACGGACGGCGGCGCCGGGATGCTGCAGGCGCTGGGGGCCCGGCTCCTCGACGCGTCCGGGGCCGAGCTGCCGCCCGGGGGCGCGGCCCTGGCCCGGCTGGCCACCCTGGATCTGAGCACGCTGCACCCGGCGCTCGCCGACAGCACGATCACGCTGGCCAGCGACGTCAACAACCCGCTGCTGGGCGAGCGCGGCTGCGTGGCGATCTTCGCGCCGCAGAAGGGCGCCGACGAGGCGATGCGGGCGGAACTGGAGGCTGCGCTGACACACTACGCGGCGCAGGTCACCGCGGCGATGGGTCGCGACGACACCGAGCTGCCGGGGGCGGGAGCGGCGGGCGGGGTGGGGTACGCGGCGCTGGCCGTGCTCGGCGCCCGGATGCGGCCCGGCATCGACGTGGTGCTGGAGCTGGGCGAGTTCACCTCGCTGCTGCCGGGATCCGACCTCGTGGTGACCGGGGAGGGGGCGCTGGATCTGCAGACGTTGCTCGGGAAGGCCCCGGCGGGGGTGGCGCGGGCGGCGGGCGAGGCCGGCGTACCCGTCATCGCCCTGTGCGGGCGGGCGTTGCTGAGCGACGAGGAGGTCGCGCAGACCGGGCTCGACGCGATCTACCAGCTCGTGGACCTCGAACCCGACCCGGCGGTGTGCATACGCGACGCCGACCGGCTGCTGCGCGAACTGGCAGCCCAGGCGGCGCGGGACCGCTTCGGCGGCTGACGATGACTACACCCCGCGGCTGACGCGTACCACGCACCCCGATCTGCGGCCGTTTTCCGTCACCATGGTGACGGGGATACAGACATAACCCATCACCATGGTGACAGGTTATGTCTATAGCGCACGTTTCCAGGCAACAACATTTCTGTCCCGGTGCGGTCAGGCGTGGGCCAGGTGCGGTCAGGCCTGGGCCAGGTGTTCCAGCAGCGCCGCGACGACCTCGTCTTGCGCCTCCAGGTGCGGGCCGTGGCCCACGCCGGGCAGGGCCAGCTCGCGGTAGCGGCCACCGGCGGCGGCGTACCGCTCCAGCACCGCCCGCGTCTGAGCCAGCATCGGCTGGGGCGGCAGGACATCCGCGCCCGGCCAGCCCGGGAACAACCCCAGCTGCCCGAGCAGCGCCAGGTCCAGGCCGGAGGGCTCGTTGACGATCCGGTCCACCTCGCCGCGGATCCACAGCACCGGCGGCCGGGGCGCGTCGGGGGCCCGGCTGGGCAGGTCGGCGAGGTCGTCCCAGCGGCAGTACAGCGGGGACATCGAGTTCAGCACGCCCCGCGTCCCGGGAGCGAAGCCCGGCCAGTTCGGCGAGGTCGTCGCGTCGCCGGGGTAGAAATCGGGCCCGGTACGCGTCGTACAGACCGAGGCGACCCACAGATCCTCGTCCGGCCACGGCTCCTCGCGCGGCGCCACGTAGAACCCCCGCACGGTCGCGCGCGGCGAGGCGAGCTCCGGCTCCGCCTTCGTGCCCGTCCCCTCGCCGTCGCCGGCCGCGATCAGCTCCACGAGCCGCGGGTTGCCGCCCCCGCCGCCGGTGCCCGCCCCGTCCTCGAACGCCAGCCGTCCAGCCGCGTCGACCGTGCAGCCGAACCCGTACGGCGAGATCGGCGCCTGCAGCGTCAGCGTCCGCACCCGCTGCGGCGCGTCCGCGGCCAGCCGCGCCACCACCCCGCCGCCCATCGACCAGCCGACGAAGTCGGCCCGATCCAGGCGGAGCGCGTCCAGCAGGGCCACCAGGTCCTCGGCGTGGTCCCGCAGGCCGCGGGTCGCGTCGATCGGGCGCGGCTCGGTCTCGCCGAAGCCGCGCAGGTCGACGGCCAGAGGCCGTACGTCGTCCGGCAGCGCCAGCATCAGCCGCTGCCAGAACAGCGAACTCGACGCGTTGCCGTGCACGAGCAGGAGTGGACGTGCGCCGGGGTCCGGTTCGTCGGCCCTGGTCAGCACGCGCAGGCGCAGCCGGTCGGTGGCGACGTCGGCCGCCTGGATGCCGGGCAGGAGGTGCTGAGCTGCGACGGGGTGCAGGCTCATGGCGGCAGCCTAGGGCGGTCACCCACCCGGAGGCCGGTTGGGCACTTAGCCGAACAGGCCGCCCCCGCCCCCGGACGACGGCGGCGGGGTCCACTCGAATGCCTGCACGATGACGAAACCCGGGCCGTGGAACGCGTATTGGAACGCCTCTCCCGTCCCGCCCCGCAGCAGGCTGCGGACGTTCATGGAGTTGACCACCTGGGGCACGAGGTTGGCCGACCAGCCGACGCAGGCGTTCATGTCGACGTACGTCGGTTGCTGCGCGCAGTCCAGCACCACCGGCTTGCCGACGGAGGCGAGCGCGACGGTGCCCTGGCCGTGCACGAGGGTGTTGAACATCCCGCCGGACATCATGCCGGCGCCCTGCACGCGGTGGATGTCCCAGTTCAGGGCCGCGTCGAAGGCCAGCAGGTTGCGGCCGTTGATCGAGATGCCGTCGCCGCCGAGGTCGATGAGGTAGACGTACCCGCCGGACGCCGCGAAGAAGACCTCGCCCTGGCCGCGCACGCGCATGAGCGGTACGTCGTCCTGGGCGATCATCTTCTTCAGCAGCTTGCCCACCGAGCCGGCGCCCTCGTGCTGGAACTCGATCTGCCCCTGGTAGGCGACCATCGAGCCCTTCACGGCCAGGACGTCGGGTCCGAGGCTGACCCGCAGCAGCTGACTGTTCTGCAACGCGAACCGCTGGTTCGTCTGCACTTCCAAGTTGGCCTGGTCGAAGAGGTTGCTCTGCATGACCCGAGCCTAGACACAGCAGGGTGATCGGCGGGCGCGTCGACAGGCCGCCGGGAGGCCCGAGGCGCCCGGACGGCAGGGCCACCTCGTCGTCAGGACGTGGGGGGCGTGGGCCTGGGCGTGTGCGGAGTGGTCACGCAGGCAGGTCCCTCGCGCATCAAGGCGCACTGGGCGACGACCTCCTCCAGATCCTCGGCCGATATCGCGTCCACCAGTTGCCGCGACTCCACCACGATGGTCATCGACACACCGCTTCGGACCGGTACCGGTGCGGCGCCGACACGTGGACCCAAAGTCGTCCCGCGCCAACCGATGACGTCCGTCGACGCCGAATCGAGCATCAGCTCCACGCGCATCCCGTTGTCGGCTGTCAAGGGACAGTCGGAACTGCCCAGTGGCGGACATGAAAGCTGCCCGCTGACGGTCACGAGATCTGCCCGGTGGTGGCCACGGGATCTACCCAAGGGGGTTGTGGCCACCACCGACCAGGGTGGTCAGTTCAACGGGCTCACCCCTTGACCGGCGAGTGCTTGGGTGAGCCGGACGCTGTCGCCGCTGGTCTGGCAGACGTGGGCGTGGTGGAGCAGTCGGTCCACCGTGGCGGTGGCCAGCGTCTTGGGCATCAGCTCGTCGAACCCAGAGGGGTGGAGGTTCGAGCTGATCGCGACTGACCGCTTCTCATAGGCGGCGTCGACGAGTCTGTAGAGCCCCTCGGCGGCGTCCGCGGCGACCGGCAGCAGGCCGATGTCATCGACGATGACCAGGTCGGCGCGCAGGACCCGGGCGATGGCCTTGGTGACAGTGTCGTCCGCACGGTGCCTTCGGAGTAGGACGCCGAGGTCTTCCAGGGTGAACCAGGCGACCTTCAACCCGGCCTCGACGGCTTGCTGGCCAAGGGCCTCCAGCAGGAACGTCTTCCCGGTGCCCGACGGGCCGCAGACCACGAGGTTCTCGCGGCGGTGGACCCATTCCAGGGTGCGGAGCGCCTGCTGGGTCGGGACTGGGATCGAGGATGCCTCGGGCTGCCACGCGTCGAAGGTCTTCCCGGTGGGGAAGCCCGCCGACGCTCGCCGGGTGACAAGTGCGGAACGCTCCCGGCCGGCGACCTCCTCGGCGAACAGCGCCTTCAACACCTCGGCGGGCTCCCAGCGTTGGGCTTTCGCGGTTGCGACGACCTCGGGTGCGTGACGACGGATGTGCGGCAGCCGCAACCGGCGCAACAGCTCCTCCAGTTCGGCTGGCAGCGGCGGTGCTGACGCCGTGCTTCTCGTCGTCATCGGGCCACCTCGTTCCCGTCGCGGCCGTCGTGCTGGCCGACCTGTTCACCGAGCCGTGCCCATGCGCTGGTGCCCTGGGTCAGCGAGGAGTCCTCGCTGGCCCGGTGCTCACCGGCTTTCGGTGCTCGGGCGTGGTGGTCCAGGATCGAGGACAGGTCTGCTTCGGCGAACCGGCCGTGCACGGCGGCGTGGCCCAGTGCCCAGTCGACCTCGACGGGGTCGAACAGCTTGGCCAAGCTGAGGGCTTCGGCCATCTTGACGCGCATCCGTGGTGTGCCTGCGGCGGCGGCCTCGATCAGCCACAACCTCGCGCCCTCGCCCAGGTCGAGGAAGTCGGACTCGGCCGGGTTCTTCGCACGGGGCTGGCGGTCCAGTGGCCCGGACGGCTGGGCTGGGAAGTGCTCGTCATCGATCTTCGGGGTGCCGGGTGTGGCCCGGCGGTGGCGGGCGACTTCGAGGGGACCGTCCTGGCCGACGTGGACGATGACGACCCACTCGTCCTCGCCGACACCATGGGCACGGACCCACACCGTCGCACCCAGCAGGGCATGCGGGACCGAGTACTGGCCGGACTCGAACATCACCATCGGTGTGTTGCCCGGCACCACCCGCGTGGTGCCGAACGCGACCGTGTGCGGGGTCATCGGGACCGGGTGCAGCCGGACCCGTTCCTCGGCGAGCATCTCGATCGGTGGCCGACGAGTGACCCGGTGCGCTCGGGTGTTGACCTTCTCGCAGAACTCCACGCACGCCGCCTCGAGCTCGGCGAACGAGGCGTACCCCTCGCGCAGGTTGGTGTCCTTGGGGACCAGGTCGGCCTTGCTGATCTTCACCGACGACTCGGTGCCGCCCTTGGACGCCGGATCGGCCGGGACGCAGGTGTGCACGACCATCGAGTAGTGCTCGGCGAACGCCACCAGCTGCGGATTCCGCACCGGAATTCCGGCGATGTGCTCGACCGTGACGGTCTTCTCGTTGTCGGTCAACACATAGGTCGGCACCCCACCCAGCCGCCGGAACGTCACGTCCAGGGCAGCGAACACCGAGGGCATCGTCTTGTCGCGGATCGGCAACACGACCCGGAACCGCGACCAAGCCAGCCAGGCGACGAACAGCACGGTCTTGACGCCGTCGACGACGGGGCCATCGCCGTAGTCGTACTGCAACCACATCCCCGGCTCAGTCACCCAGGGACGGTGCACCCGCACGTGTCCGGCCCGGTAGGACTTCTTGACCTTCGCGACCGCACGGCGGGTGGTGCGCTCCGACCCTCCGTAGCCCAGGGCGAGCAGCTTCTCGTGCGCCACATCGGCACGGACCTTCCCGACCGACCGCTCGACCCACTCCTCGACCTTGGGCAGATACTCATCGATCAACATCGGCCGCACCGCCGCCGCCGGCAACTCCCGCCGCCAGCACGGCGATCCACGTACCGCTTCCACCGTGTGGTGGGAGCAGCCAGCCAGCTCGCCGGCATCGCGCAACGAACCTGTTAGGTCGTAGGCATCCAACATTTCCATGATCTCCTCGGCAGACTTCAACTCATCCCTTCCTCGGGAGCGATAGGGCGCATCAGCACCGCTCATCGCACCCGAGGAAGGGGCCTCAACCGCGCAGGTCGGCGAGGCAGACGACGTCGTGTCGGGCAGATCCCATGACCGTCAGTGGGCAGTTCTCACGTCCGCCAGCGGGCAGCTTCGTGGCCGTCTCCGGGCAGTTTCTCGTGGCCGCCGACAGTCGGCATCGTCATAGCCGTACGCCGTCCCGGCCCGCCCCTCGAGCACCGCTGGCTGCACCGTGATCCCGGGCAACGTCGGCAGGAGCATCGTCATGGCGTGCCGTAGATCAGCGGGCAGGCGCAGGCTCTCCAGCGCCTCGATCGCGTGCCCCCGAGCGAGCGCATCCGGCGTCGACACCATCCGGGTGCGGCGGATCTCTTCCTCGACGGAGGCGTAGAGATCCTGGCGGAGCAGCTGGGGATCCCGGGGCCGTGCCGCAGCCCAGTCGGCGTCCGGTCGCGCCCACGATCCACGCGTGATCTCCGGTTCGCGGTCCACCGAACGGACTCGCGCCGGCGGCCCTCCCGACCCGTCGCCGCCGACCAACGTGGCGGCTCCGAGTCCGGTCTCGGCAACGCTCCAGCCCGGCCGGCCGGGGTCCACCGAGTCGTACCGGACGATCGAGGCGGGCACTAGCCAGACGCCGCGTTGCTCGGTCGCTTTCACCGACGGCCCATAACCCTCTCCGACCAACGTCGTTCCGTGCAGCACGGTCTTCCAGTACTGCGACGCGGAGGTCGGGGTGACCGGCCGGGGGGTCACGGAGGAGGTGGCGACCGGGAGGCCCGGGCTGACCTGGGCGTCGTGGCGCAGGACCGGCGGGATGATGAGCACCCCGGCCAGGGTCGCGGCGGCCGCGACGGCGATGCCGCCGACCAGCCACGGCCGCCGGGTCGGCGCCGGCGGCGGTGGCGGCGCGGTCACGCGACCGGCGGTGATGTCGGCGATGAGGGCGGCGGCGCGCGCGTCGCCGTACGGCGTCTCGTCCCGCACCGGGTTCGCCGCGGCCAGGTCGTCCACGAACGTCATGGCTTGCTCCTCTCGGTCTCGGGTGCGGTCTCGGGCGCGGGTTGCGGTGCCGGGTGGCGGACGGCGCGCAAGGTGCCGGAGGCGCTCGAGCCCGCACGCCGTACGCCGGGTGGGCACAGCGCCTCGGCCTTGCGGCGCGCCCGATGGAGGCGGACGCGGGCGGCGCCCGGCGTACAGCCCAGCACCCCCGCGATCTCCCGCGGCGCGAGCCCTTCCCAGGCGGCCAGCCGCAACAGCTCCTCCTCGTCGGGCGGCAGCGCGTCGAGCACGTCGTTAACCCAGGCCAACTCGCCGCCGCCGGCGCCGGCCGGCTCGCCCCCGAACGCGACCCCCGCGACCCCGGCCAACCCCGCGTGCCCGACGGGCCCGCCGCCCCCTCCCCCGCTCACGCCGCCGGGCTGGGCCGCGACCCGCGCGATGAGCCGCGCCCGTCGGGCATCGGCGCGCTGGCGCGCGGCGACGCGATGCCAGGCGCAGCGATACAGCCAGGGCCGCGCCTCGTCGGGCAGCTGGTCTCGGCAGGCCCAGGCCGTGGCGAAGACGTCGACGACCACGTCGTCGGCGTCATCTGCGCCGACCCGGCGAAGCGCGTAGGCGCGCACCGCTGCGTGATGGGCGCGGAAGAAGGCTTCGAACCAGGCCTCGTCCCGACCGCCCTGCCCGCTGCGTCCGCTCACACCCTGATAGTGCCGGCGGGTCCGCGAACGTTACGGCTGGACGCACCCTGCGTCAGCGGTAGCGCTCCTGATCGGCGGCGAGCTCCGCCTCTTCGGTGTCCTCGTCGCGGACGCGGCCGTCGGCGCGCCGGGCGTGGGCGGCCTGCTTGTGCTCCATCCGGTGCTCGATGCGCTCGGCGAGCTTGCCGCTCATCTCGTCGCGCGGGCCCCGGAAGAAGAACAGCGACAGCACCGCGGACAGCAGGGCCGCAGAGATGAGCAGGATCAGCGGGTTCTCCCGCATCCACGGGATCGCGAACAGCAGCAGCAGGCAGGCGAAGAACGCGAGCAGCCGCAGGATGGTGTAGCGAACGAAGGGCGAGAGCATCTATCTCACAGTCCCGAGTAGGAGTGTTGGCCGACGAAGTAGACGTTGACGATCGCGAAGTTGACGATGATCGCGAGGTAGCCCAGGGCGGCGAGGATGTTGGCCGTGCGGCGGCTCCAGCCGCTGGTCGCCCGGGCGTGCAGGTATGCCGCGTAGATCACCCAGATCACGAAGGTCCAGGTCTCCTTGGGATCCCAGTTCCAGTACGCACCCCACGCCTGCTGCGCCCAGATCGCCCCCGCGATCACCGAGAAGGTCCACAGCGGGAACGCGACGATGTGCAGGCTGTAGGCGATCCGGTCGAGCGTGCGCGCGCTCGGCAGGGTGTCGAGGAAGCTCTCCTGCGCCCGCCCGTCGGCGACGCGTGCGTCGTGGCGTTCGCGGGCGAGCTGAAGCAGCAGCACGCTGAACGCCACCGTGAAGAACGCCACCGACAGCACTGCGATCGGCACGTGGATGGCCAGCCACAGGCTCTGCAGCGAGGGCAGCAGCTCCGCCGCGGGCGAATACCAGACGGAGAGGGCGAGCCCGAGCACCAGCAGCACCGGCGTGACCACGAACAGCCCCAGCCAGCGCAGCGGCCGCCGCATCGCCAGCAGCAGGTAGAGCCCCAGCGCCATCATGGCCCCGAACACGGCGAACTCGAACATGTTCGCCACGGGCACCCGACGTACGGCGATTCCGCGCGCGACCACCGACACGACCAGCAACATCAGGGTGAGCCAGGTCAGGGTCATCCCGAATTGGCCCGCCCTCGCGCCGCGCGCGCCCCGGGCCCGCGACTCCCCCGCGCCGGAGTCCGCCGCCACGACGCCATCGGCGCCCGCGCCCGCACCGTCGTCCCCGGCGGGAACCAGGCGGCGGCCCAACCCGGCCGACGCCGCCGACTCCCCCGCGGATCGCGCCGAGCCCGCGCCCACCAGCGCGGCTTCCGCCGGCGCGGATTCCGCCTGCCCGGCGATCAGGTTCGCCGCGCCCTCCGAGCCCGCCTCCCGGGCGCCCCGCAGCCGAGGCCGATCGGCGAACGCGACGTACACCGCGAACGCGAGCATCGCGAGCGCGAGGGCGACCATGGCGCCGTACAGGGCGAGGTTGGCGAGGTTGGACAGCTGGAGATTCGGCATGGGACCGTCCGCGAGGTGGGGTACTGGAAGGTTTCGGCCAGACTATCCCGGTCCACCGACAACGCTGCGGCCAAGAGCATCCCCCTCGCCGCCCGGCCCGCCGATCCGGCGAACGAGTCGCCGGACGGCCTCGTCCAAGCCGGCGTCCTCGCTCTTGGCCAGCGCCCCCACCTGCACGTGGCTGCGCGGCGCCCCATCCGGACCCGGGTCCGCGGGCCGCACCCGGACGAACACCCGACGCCGCCGGACCACCAGCGAGGCCACCAGGCCCAGCGCGCTGACCAGCGCCGATCCGAGCGCCAGGGGTCGCGCAGGGTCGTACCGCGTCGAGACCCCCGCCCAGCGCTGCGTCCCCTCGTACGTCACGCTCCCCCGCCCCCCGGGCAGCTGCGCGCTCTGCCCGGGCGCCAGCGTGAGCCGCACCGGGTTGCCCGCATCGTCCTTGACCTGGGCCATCCGCGCGGTGTCCAGCGTGTAAACGTTCTGGGGGCGGCCGCCGGGGAAGAGCTCCCCCTCGTACGCCGCGAGCACCAGCGCCGGATTCGTCAGGTCGGGGAAGGTCGAGACCAGGCCGCCGTCACTCGACGTACCGGCCGTCGGCAGGAACAACCCCACGAAGCCGAGCTGCTTCGGGGTCGCCGCGGGCACCTTCACCGCGCCCAGCGAGGTGTACATGTTGTCCTGCGGCAGGAACGGCACCTGCCCGCGGAAGGTCACCTGGCCGGCCGCATCGCGCACGGTGATCGTCGGGGCGTAGCCGTTCCCGAGCAGGTAGACCTGCGCGCCGCCGAAGCCCAGCGGCTTGTTGACCGCGAACTCGCGCCGCTCCGGCTCCGCGCCCGGGCCGGTGGTCACGGTGGTCTGCGCGCGGAAGTCGCGCGGGGCGCCGACCTGCTGCGCGGCGCGGGGATCGGTCTCGAACCGTACGTCGAGCGAATCCACCCGCACCGTGAACGGCTGCAGCGCAGCGGTGTCCACCCACGGGCCGGGGTTGAAGGTGTCGTAGCCGGCGACCGTGTTCGCGAACGACTGCCCCACCGGGATGATCCGGTCGCCGCGCCACCCCACGAGATGCCCCCAGGCGAGTGCCCCGATCAAGGCGAGCAGGGCGACGTGGAAGAGCAGGTTGCCGGTCTCCCGCAGGTGGCCGCACTCGGCGGACAGCACGCGCTCGGCGGAGCCATCGGCCGAGGCGGCCTGGTCGTCACGGCGGATGCGGTAGCCCCGGCGCAGGGCGGCACGGGCCCGGGCCAGCGCCTCCTCCGGCGTACCCGCCACGACCGTCTCCGCGTGGCTCGGCAACCGATCCAGCCGACGCGGGGCGCGCGGCGGCTGACCCCGCAGTTCGCGCAGGTGCAGCCGGGTCCGCGGGATGACGCAGCCGACCAGGGAGAGCATCAGGAGCAGGTAGATCGCCGAGAACCACGGCGAGGTGAACACGTCGAACATGCCGATGCGGTCGAGTACCGGCCCCACGCCGGGGTGGTCCGCGATCCAGTCGGCGGCCCGGTTCGGGTCCAGGCTGCGCTGCGGGAAGATCGACCCCGGCACGGCCGCGACGGCCACGAGCAATAGCAGGAACAGCGCGGTCCGCATGCTGGTGAGCTGCCGCCACGCCCAGCGGGCCCAGCCCACCGGCCCCAGCCGCGGCATCCTCGGCGCCGCCGACGCGTCCAGGTCGACGAAGGCCGCGTCGCCCGCGGCGGGAACGTGCCCGGCCGGAACTGCGGCGGGTACGTCGGGTGCGGCGGGGTCCTCGGCGACGTCGGCGGGCGGCGGATCCTGGCGTTTGCTCATGACCGGCCCAGCCTGCCACACGGCCCCGGGCCCCCACGGTGCCCGGCTCATGACCGGTCCTGACTGCGCCGGGCGCGGCGACGGTGGGCGCGGCGACGGTGGGCGCGACCACGGTGGGGCGCGACGTGTACGATTGGTGTATGCGCACCCGCACCAACATCGAAATCGACGACGATCACGTGCGCGTCATCATGGCTCGCTACGGGCTGCGCACCAAGACCGACGCGGTCGATCTCGCGCTGCGGTCGCTCGCGGGGCAGCCGATGTCGCGCGAGGAGGCCCTCGGCATGCGGGGCGCCCACGCGTTCGACCTCGTCAACGACACCCACGACCTCGCCCTCGACCTCGAGGAGCCCGCGGGCACCCCCGCGCCCGGGTCGGCGCCGGCCCGCGGATGATCCTGGTCGATACGTCGGCCTGGGTGGAGTACGACCGCGCCACCGACAGCCCCGTCGACCGACGCCTCACCGCCCTCATCAGGGCCGATGGCCCGGTGGCGATCACCGAACCGGTGGTGATGGGGGTGCTCGCCGGCGCGCGCAGCGATGCGCGCGAGCGGGATCTCCGCCGTCTCCTGACCCGGTTCACCCTGCTGCCCTTGGAACCCGCGGCCGACTTCGCCGCCGCGGCCGCCCTGTATCGGCGCTGCCGGCGGTCCGGGGTCACGCCCCGCGGGCTCCTCGACTGCCTCATCATGGCCGTGGCCTGGCGCACCCGAGCCGCCGTCCTGCACGCCGACAAGGACATGGACCGCATCGCCGCAGTGGCCGGCGTGGACCTCGACACCGTGCCCGCGGTCGATAAGGGCTAGTCCACCGAGCCCTGCCCCGGCCAAGACCGCCGCCGCGGCGAGCGTCAGAGCGCCGGGACGAAGCCGCCGATCAGGTGCACCTGCAGCCACTGAACCACAGCGCTCCACGCCCCGGTGAGCAGCAGCACCCCCACCGCCAGCAGCATCGCCCCGCCGACCAGCTGCAGCCCGCGGTGGTGCCGGCGCAGCCAGGCCGAGGCCGAGGACGCCCACGAGAACCCTGCCGCCACCAGCAAAAACGGTACGCCGAGGCCGAGGCAGTACGCCGCTCCCAGCGCGGCCCCCCGCCCCACCGAGCCGCCGCCCGTGGTCGTGGCGAGCGTCATGATGACGCCCAGCGTGGGACCGATGCAGGGCGACCAGCTCACCGCGAACACCATCCCCAGCAGCGGCGCGCCGGCCAGCCCGGCCACCGGCCGCCACCGCGGTGCCCAGCTCGCCTGGGAGCCCACCCCGAGGAACGCCAGCGCCAGCACGATCACCAGCACCCCCCCGACGATCGAGACGGTGCGCTCGTGGGCCCGCAGCGCGGTGCCGGCCGCCGTCGCCAGCACCACCCCCGCCAGGAACACGATCGAGAAGCCCAGCACGAACAGCCCCGCCCCGGCCAGCACCCGGGAGCGCCGCGGCCCGGCGTACTCCTCCTGCCGCGCCTGCCCCGACAGCCCCGTCACGTACCCTAGGAACCCCGGCACCAGCGGCAGCACGCACGGGCTCGCGAACGACACCACCCCTGCGGCCACCGCGATCAGCGCGGCCAGCAGGAGGTTCCCGTCGACGAGCGTCGAGGCGGCGGCGAGGGCCGCCATGGGTCCGGCGGCGGCCGCGAGTCCCATCTCAGGACTCCTTCACGACGTCCTCGATGAGCCCGACGAGCGTGGACTCGCTGGTCACGGCCCCGGTGATCCGGGCGGCGATGCGGCCCTGCCGGTCCAGGATCAGTGTGGTCGGGGTCGCGTTGGCCTTGCCCTGTAGGCCAAGGGTCAGCATGCGGCTCTCGTCGGACAGGCTCGGGTACGTCGTGCCGTAGCGCGCCAGCGCGCTCTTCCCGCTCTCCGGGGATTCGCCGAAGTCGATGCCGATGAACCGGACGTCGGGCTGCTTGGCCTGCATCTGCTTCCAGGTCTTCTCCAGCAAGGGCATCTCCGCCTCGCACGGGCCGCAGGTGCTGTACCAGACGTTGGCCACCACGACCTTGCCGCCCTGGTCGGCCAGCCGCCACGGCGTACCGTCCAGCAGCTTGCCGTCCAGCTTCACCGGCTCGGCCCGCTTGGGGGGCGCGATGCGCTCGATGCCGCCGGTCTCCATGACCGCCGGGCCGGTCGCGGGCGGGCTGGCGCAGCCGCTCGCCCCACCCAGGAGGCCGACGCCGGCCAGGAGGGCCGCAGCCAGCAAGCGAGTCATGCGCCGGGCACCTCGCTGGCGCCGGGGTAGAGGGTGAAGGCGGGCTCGGCGTACGTGACGGAGGACAACAGCCCGTCGTGGTACTCCAGCGAGGTCATCGACGCGAGCTGGCACTTGCGGTGCCGCGGGTCGTGCCACAGCCGCTCGCCCTCGACGGCGCGGCGCAGGATCTCGATGGGGAGCTGGTGCGACACGAGCACGGCCTCGTGGCCGTCCGCCGCCACCAGCGCCGCCTCGACGACGGCGCGCATTCGGGCGGCGATCTGCACGTACGGCTCCCCCCAGCTGGGCCGCAGCGGGTTCACCAGGCGCGGCCACACCGCGGGCGCCAGCACCCTGCTGGCGTGGAACTTCTGCCCCTCGAAGGCGTTCTTCGCCTCAATGAGCCGCTCCTCGATCCGCAGCGGCACCCCGAACTGGGCGACCAGCGGTTCTGCCGTCTCCAGCGCGCGCTCCATCGGCGAGGACGCCACGACGGTGACGTCCCGATCGGCCAGGTGGTGCGCGGCCAGGTCGGCCATCGCGCGGCCGCGCTGGGACAGGTGATAACCGGGCAGCCGACCGTAGAGGATGCCCTCCGGGTTCTCGACCTCGCCGTGTCGTACGAGATGGATAACGGTCCGCCCGCTCATGCCCTGCCTTCGCCCCATGGGCCCGCGCTCGCCGAGCCGCTCATGCGCCCATGCTGCCATGCGCGGGGTCGGCCTTTGCCGCCGCCGCCCGCGCCGCTGCGGGCAGGGCACCCAGCACGAGTTCCACCGCGGCGTCGTCGTGGGCCGCGGAGACAAACCACACCTCGAACGCACTCGGCGGCAGGTGCACCCCGGCGGCGAGCATGGCGTGGAAGAAGGCCCGGAAGGCGTCCAGGTCCTGGGCCCGGGCGCCGTCGTAGTCGACGACGGGGCCCTCGGTGAAGAACACCGAGAACATGCTGCCCGCCCACTGGACCACGTGCGGCACGCCCGCGGCGGACAGCGCCGCCGAGGCTCCGTCCGCGATGGAGTGCGCCGCCCGGTCGAGCCTCGCGTAGACGGCGTCGTCGCAGGCCCGCAGGGTCGCGAGCCCCGCGGCCGTCGCGACGGGGTTTCCCGACAGGGTGCCGGCCTGGTAGACCGGGCCGGTCGGCGCGAGCAGCTCCATGAGGTCGGCGCGGCCGCCGAAGGCCGCGGCCGGGAAGCCGCCGCCCATCACCTTGCCGAACGTGAACAGGTCGGGAGCGCCCACGTCGCGGGACCCGGCGCCATCAGCGACGGCGTACGGACCCTCCAGCCCGTACCAGCCCGCCCGCGAGCACCGGAACCCCGTCATCACCTCGTCGCTGATCAGGAGCGCGCCGTGCGCCCGGGTGACCCGCCGCAGCGCCGCGGTCCAGCCGGGCGCGGGCGGGACGACGCCCATGTTGCCGGGTGCGGCCTCGGTGATGACGGCCGCGATCCGCGGGCCGTGCTCGGCGAAGGCCGCCTCCAGCGCCGCGACGTTGTTGAACGGCAGCACGATCGTCTCGCCCGCCGCGCTTGCGGGCACGCCCGCGGAGTCCGGCAGCGCGAACGTCGCCACCCCCGATCCCGCGTGCGCCAGCAGGGCGTCGACGTGGCCGTGGTAGCACCCGGCGAACTTGACGATCGCCGGCCGTCCGGTCGCCCCCCGCGCGAGCCGCACCGCGGACATGGTCGCCTCGGTGCCCGAGCTGACCAGCCGCACCTGCTCGACCGGGCCCACCCGCCCGACGATCTCCTCGGCGAGGGCCACCTCGTTCTCGCTGGGCATGCCGAAGCTGAATCCGCTGGCCGCGGCATCACGGACGGCGGCCAGCACCCGCTCGTCCGCGTGGCCCAGGATCATCGGTCCCCAGCTGCCGACCATGTCGACATACCGTCGCCCGTCGGCGTCGGTCAGCCAGGCGCCCTTCGCGCTCGCCATGAACCGCGGCGTCCCGCCGACGGCCCGGTACGCGCGTACGGGCGAGTTCACCCCGCCGGGCGTGACGCGCTCCGCGCGCGCCATCAGGGCGGCCGAGGCCGGGGCGTCGTAGGGATATCCCGTGCGTTCGGGGACGGCGGGGGCACCAGGTTCAGCCATGGCCCCCATCCTGGCCTATCGCGTCGTGCCGACCCTACGAGGCCCTACCGGGCCACCAGGACTCGGCGCATCGTCCGGCGTCTCGTGCGCCGCGAACGTCCACAGCTTCTGCAGCACGAACGAGACGGGCATGGTTGCGATGATCTGGATCAGCTGGGCCCAGTACTTCGCGTTGCGGAACCCGCTGGAGTCGTCGAAGACGTCGCGCGGCAGGGCGATCGGCGAGGCGGGGTGCAGCAGGAAGGACATGATGACCAGGCCGACGACCTGGGCTGCAGCGCCGACGAGGAAGTAGCGGCTGAACCGTCGCCGGCTGGACTTGCCGCCCTTGCGGAAGGTCCAGGCGCGGTTGAGCTCGAAGTTCCAGATGTTGGCGATGACGAACGCGATCGTCGACAGCAGGTGGTAGACGCGGAAGTTCTTGTCGAACAGGAACAGCGGGAACAGCACCTCGTGGGCGCGCGCCGGGTCGTCGCCCGTGAACACCTTGCTGAGCACGATGAACGCCACCATGTTGACCACGAACCCGGAGCCGCCGACGAGCCCGAACTGGATGAACTCGACGAAATGGTGCTTCTTGACGGTACGGCGGGTGGGGGTGGACACCCGACGAGCCTACCCGTGGCGACTGGGCGGCTCCTGGACGTTTCCCGGACGCTCGTCCCGGCCGGCCGGCCGGCCGCCGTCCGTGCCATGCCCATGGAAAAGCCTGAAGCGCGCGCAACGCCCGGGTGGACCACCAGTGACGACGCCTGGCTCACGACTCGACGGCCGCCTCGGCCACCGTGGCCATCGTCTCGCCCAGCTGCAGAAACGCCTCGCGCCCGAGGGGATCGAGCAGGATCCGCCGGACCCCCTCGACGTGCACGGGAGCCAACGCCGCGAGGACCTCGTGCCCGGCGGCCGTCAGGCACAACTCCACGCCGCGCCGATCGTGCGGGCTCTGGCGGCGCTGCACCCACCCGCGGCGCTCCAGCCGGGCGGCCGTGTGGGTCAGCCGGCTGCGGGACTGCACAACGGCGTCCGCCAGCACCGACATGCGTTGCCGACCGTCCGGCGACTCGGAGACCAGCGTTAAGATCTCGTACTCCGACAGCGACACCCCGTGCGCCTGCAGGTCCCGGTCGAGCGCGTCTATGGCGAGGGCGGCGCCACGCAGGTAGGCGCGCCAGGCGCGCTGCTCCTCGGGGTCAAGCCAGCGGGTCTGCTCGAGCGGGGTCGGATCGGTCATGGTCGACCCATCGTCCCACGAGGGCGCGGCTCAGCTCAGGAGCTCGGCGGCGCGCAGCGCGTAGTACGTCAGGATCTGCCCCGCTCCGGCGCGCCGGATCGAGGTCAGCGACTCCAGCATGACCCGGTCGCGATCGATCCACCCGTTGGCGGCGGCGGCCTCGATCTGGGCGTACTCCCCCGACACCTGATAGGCGCTCACCGGCACCGGCGACTCGGCGGCCACGGCGCGCAGCACGTCGAGATAGGGCAGGGCGGGCTTGACCATGACCAGGTCGGCGCCCTCTTCTATGTCGAGGCGCACCTCGCGCAGGGACTCGGTGAGATTGGCGGGGTCCTGCTGGTACGTCGTCCGGTCCCCGGTCAGCGTCGACTCGACGGCCTCGCGGAAGGGGCCGTAGAAGCCGGAGGCGTACTTCGCCGCGTACGCCAACAGGATCGTGTCCGGGAAACCCGCCGCATCCAGAGCGGCCCGCACGTAGCCGACCTGGCCGTCCATCATCCCGGACAGGCCCAGGACGTGGGCGCCCGCCTGGGCCTGGGCGAGGCCCATCGCGGCGTACCGCTCCAGCGTCGCGTCGTTGTCGACGACGGGGACCGTGCGACGCGACCCGCCCGGCAGCGTCCGCTCCGTCAGCACCCCGCAGTGGCCGTGGTCGGTGAACTCGTCGAGGCACAGGTCGGCCATGACGACGGTGTCGTCGCCGACGGCGTCGCGGACCGCCCGCAGCGCGACGTTGAGGATCCCGTCGGGGTCGTCGGCGCCGGTGCCGGTGGCGTCGCGGCGGGTCGGCACGCCGAAGATCATGATCCCGCCCAGCCCCGCAGCCACCACCCGCCGCGCCTCCTCGACGAGCGAATCCATCGAGTGCTGCTGCACGCCGGGCATCGAGGTGATCGGCACCGGTTCCGTGGCCCCCTCCCGCACGAACACGGGCAGGATCAGGTCCGCGGGGTGCAGCCGGGTCTGCGCCACGAGCCGGCGTACGGCGGGCGTCTGCCGCAGCCGCCGCGGCCGGATCGTCGGTCCCTTCGTGGCGCCCACATCCGTCTCGGGGGTCATCTCAGGCCTTCTTGCGGCGCCGGGCCGACTTCTCGCTGGGCCGGGTGGGGCGCTCGCCCGCCGCGCGAGCGTCGCGGGCGCGTTCGTCGCCGTACGCCGCCAGGGCCGCCACCAGGGCCGCCGCGCTCGGTTCCGGCGCGACCACGCTGACGGTCAAGCCGTGTTCGCGGGCGGTCTCGGCGGTGGCGGGCCCGATGCAGGCCACGACGGTGTTCGCATGCGGCTTGCCGGCGATGCCCACCAGGTTGCGCACCGTCGAGGAGCTCGTGAACAGCACCGCGTCGAAGTCGCCCTTCTTGATCGCGTCGCGGACGGGCGCGGGCGGCGGGGCGGCGCGGACGGTGCGGTACGCCGTGACGTCGTCGACGGCCCAGCCCAGCTCCTGCAGCCCGGCCACGAGGATGTCGGTGGCGATGTCGGCCCGCGGCAGGAAGACGCCGTTGATCGGGTCGAGATCCCGGTCGTACGAGGGCCATTCCTCCAGCAGCCCGCGCGCGGACTGTTCCCCGCTCGGCACCAGGTCGGGCACCAGGCCCATGCCGCGCAGCGCCTCGGCGGTGACCCCGCCGACCGCGGCGATCTTCAGCCCGGCGAACGCCCGGCTGTCGAGCCCCCGCTCGGCGAACTTCTCCCGCACGGCGCGCACCGCGTTGACCGAGGTGAAGCCGACCCACTCGTACCGGCCCGTCACCATCCCCTCGATCGCCTTGTCCATCTGCGCCGGGGTGCGGGGCGGCTCGACGCTGATCGTGGGGACGACCTCGCCGACCGCGCCGTACCGTTCCAGCTCCGCCATCATCGAGCTGGCCTGCTCCTTCGTGCGCGGCACGAGGACCCGCCAGCCGAACAGCGGCAGCGATTCGAACCAGCTGAACGCCTCCCGGCCCGCGACGCCGCCGCCGACGATCGCGACCCGGACATCGGGAACGCGGCCGGCCCGCAGCAGCCGGGGCGCCTCGCCGAGCGCGACGACCGTGGTGCGCTGCTCGGTGGTGCTGCCGTGGGCGACCAGGGCGACGTCGGTGTGTGGGTCGCGGCCCTCGGCGAGGATCCGCTCGAGCCCGGCGGTGACATCCGACGTCGGCCCCATCACGGTGACGGGCAGGTCCGAGGAGGCCGCCGGCCCCCACGAGTCGACCGCGTCGACCTGGGCGATGACGAGGCAGGCCGGGGTGTCGGCGCTGGCCCAAGGAATGCCCGCGTACGTGGGGACCGCCGTGGCGTAGCTGACCCCGGGCACCACCTCGACGGCGAGACCGGCGTCGAGGCAGGCGGCGAGTTCGGCGCGGAGCGTGTCGGTGAGGCCGCCGGCGCCGTCCATGAGCCGTACGACGAGCGGGGAGCCCTGCTCGTCCGTCGGCTTGCGGGCCGCCTCGCGGACGAGCCCCGTCAGCAGCGTGCCCGCCCCCTGCTTGGAGACCTCCTGCGCCTCGACGAGACGCACGCCCGCGCGCGCGTGCCGTTCGACGATCGAGGCCGGGGTGTCGTGGTCGAGGACGATGACGTCCGCGTGCGCCACCAGGTCGGCGCCGCGCACCGTGAGCAGGCCGGGGGCGCCGGGGCCGGTGCCCACGAAGGCAACGCTGGCGAGGGCGTCGCCCTGCCTGGACGCGTCAGACGCGTCGGACGCGTTCGACGACGTGTCCAGTTCGAGGCGTGGGCTGGTCACGGACGGGCTCCCTGCGGGTAAGGCTGGTCAGGTGGGACGTTTGACTCGGGTGGCGCGTGGGGCGTGCGGTCGTGAGCCGGCCGAGCTAGCCGCCCGTGAAGCGCGCGGCGCCCTCGTCCAGCAGTCGGCGAGCGAGTTCGGCGCCGATCCCCTCAGGGTCGAGGGGGGATCCGGCGTGACTGCGCCGGAGGTGCTCACGCCCGTCCGCCGTACCGACGAACGCGGAGAGCTGAAGAATAATTCCCGTCGGCGATTGGGCTATCTGGGCGTGCGCCCCGACGGGTGCGGTGCAGCCGGCCTCCAGGGCGGCCAGGAGTGCCCGCTCCGCGCGCACGGCGGCGTCGGCGGCCGGGTCGGCCACGGGCTGGACGACACCGAGGACGTCGCTCCGGTCCGCGCGGCACTCGATCGCAAGCGCCCCCTGCCCCGCGGCGGGCAGCATGTCGGCGAGGTCGAGGACCTCGGTGACGGCCTCGAGGCGACCCAGGCGGGCCAGGCCGGCCCGGGCGAGCACGACAGCGTCCAGCGCCCCCGAGCTGACCTGCGCCAACCGGGTCGGCACATTGCCGCGGATCGGCACCACCACGAGGTCCTCCCGGGCCGCGAGCAGCTGGGCGGCCCGGCGCGGCGACCCGGTCCCGACCCGCGCGCCCGGCGGCAGCGTCCACAGCGTGAGCCCGTCGCGGGCGACGAGCGCGTCGCGGGGGTCCTCCCGCTCGGGGACCGCGGCGATGACGAGGCCGGGTTCGGGCGCCGAGGGAAGGTCCTTCAACGAATGGACGGCCAGATCCGCGCGGCCGTCGTGCAGCGCCCGCCGGATGGCCGAGGCGAACACCCCGGTGCCGCCGATCTGGGTCAGCGGGGCGGCCGAGACGTCGCCCTCGGTGACGATCGTGACGAGGTCCACGTCGTGGCCGGCGGAGCGCAGCAGGTCGGCGACCCAGCCGGCCTGCGTCGTCGCCAGCTCGCTGCGGCGGGTCGCCAGCCGCAACGGCTGCGCGGGCGCCGTCATGGCCGCCCCCCGGGTTCGACGGGCGTGGACACGGCCGCGACGTCGTACGGATCGAGTCCGAACAGTTCCCGCAGCGCATGCGCGTAGTCGCCGGGCTCGGCCGAGCCGGCCAGCTCCTTCACGCGCACGGTCGGGGTGTGCAGCAGCTTCTCGACGACGCGGTGCATGGCGAGGCGGACCTCGGCCTGCTCCCGCTCGGCGAGGTCGGGCACGCGTGCCGCCAGCCGGTCGAGTTCGGCCTCCAGCACCTGCTGGGCGCGGCTGCGCAGCGCGGCCACGGTCGGCGCGACCTGCAGGGTGCGGCGGTGCGCCAGGTAGGCCGCGACCTCGGCCGTGACGAGGTCCCGCGCGGCCCCCAGCTCGTCGGCGGCGGTGTCCCCGTCCCTACCGGCCAGCAGGTCGCCGAGTTCGGCGAGCCCGAGCAGGGTGATCCCGGGGGTCTGGCCCGCGCTGGGTTGCACGTCCCGGGGCAGCGCGAGGTCGAGGTAGACCTGGGGGCGGTGCTGGCGGGCGGCCGCGGCCTCGCCGACCTGGTCCGCGCTGACGACGTACCCCACCGCGCCCGTGCAGGACACGACCACGTCGGCCTCCGTGAGCGCCTGCGCCATCCGGGTGACCCGGACGGCCCGGCCGGCGGTCGCCTCGGCGAGGAGGACGGCCCGCTCGTACGTGCGGTTGACGATCACCAGGTCCCGGCAGCCCGACCGGGCGATGGTGGTGGCGGCGAGGCTGCTCATCGAGCCCGCGCCCAGCACCAGCACGCAGGCCCCGGTCAGCGGACCGACGTGGTCGGCCGCGGCCCCGAGGGCGGTCTCCACCAGGGAGAGTCCGGCCCGGTCCAGGCCCGTCTCGGTGTGCGCCCGCTTGGCGACCCGCAGCGCCTGCTGGACCAGCGCGTTGAGCACCGGCCCGGCCCGGCCGGCCCGCTGGGCCCGCCGCAGGCTGGTGCGGAGCTGCCCGAGGATCTGGCCCTCCCCCAGGGCCATCGAATCCAGCCCGCAGGCGACGGTGAACAGGTGCGCGATCGCGCGCTCCTCGTAATGGACGTACAGGTGCTCGGTCAGCCGCTCCCGCTCGATCCCGGTGGCGGCGACGAGACACTGCCCGATCTCCGCGAGGGCGCCGTGGAAGGTGCCGCACTCGGCATAGACCTCGAGCCGGTTGCAGGTGCCGAGCACGAGCACCTCGCGGACGTTCTCGCACGCGGCGAGGGCCTGGGCGAGCGCCTCGACGCCCGCGGCGTCGACCGCAGCCTCCTCCAACACGGCCATCGGCGCGCTGCGATGCGACAACCCGACGGCGAGCAGGCTCATCCGCCCACCCCCGCCGAACCCGCCAGACCCGTCGGGCTCGCGGGCACCGCCTGCGGCTGCGCCGGGTCCTGCGCCAGGCCCCCATCAACGAGCCGAGCCTCGGCCGCACCCTCGGCCATCTCCAGCTCGGCCGCCTGGGCCTGGGACGTCTGCACGTGGAACGCCAGGATCTGCAGCTCGTTGGCCACGTCGACCTGCCGCAGGTGGACCCCCGGCGGCTCGGTGAGCACGGCCGGGGCGAAGTTGAGGATCGCCGTCACGCCGGCGTCGGCGAGGAAGCGGCACACGCCCGCCGCGGCCTGCTCCGGCGTGGCGATCACGCCGATGACCGGGGACTTCTCGGCCACGACGCGAGGCAGCTCGAGCATCGGGCGAATCGGCAAGCCCGCGACCGGCTGCGCCACCAGGGTGGGGTCGATGTCGAACAGCGCGGCGATCTCGAAGCCGCGTTCCGTCAGCCCCGGGTAGCGCGCCAGCGCCTGCCCCAGCCGGCCGATCCCGACGATGATGACCGGCCAGGCCCGTGTCAACCCGAGCGCGTGGGCGATGCGGCCGGCCAGATGCTCGGTGTCGTAGCCGACCCCGCGCACGCCGTACGAACCGAGTTGCGACAGGTCCTTGCGCAGCTGCGCCGGCGAGACCCCGGCGGAGGCGGCCAACTCGGCCGAACTCACCGAGCGGGTGCCCTCGGCGACCAGGCGTTCGAGGACGTGCAGGTATTCCGGGAGTCGACCCACGGTCGCCTGCGGCAGCCCACGACGGGCGCTGCGGTCCTCGACCAACGTCACCTACTCCTTTTTCACCCCGCGGGCCTGGCGTTTCCCGCCCTGTCCCGGATCGGCTCGGGCCGGCCCGTGCAGAACACGCGTCCGAGGTACTTCACCTTAGGCGCTCGCATCGGAGGGCGACAAAACTACACCGCCCAGTCGCCGAGCGCGCCCTCCAGGGCGCCGAGCGCCGCCTCGACCAGGGCGTGCCGCTCCGCCTCGGGGCAGCCCCGCGTGACCCAGGCCAGGCAGGCGCCGTCGAGGAAGCCGAAGTAGCCCCACACGGCGTACCGATGGCGCGGCCACTCCTTCACGCCGAGCAGGTCGACGAGCAGCCCGACGTACCGCTCCCGCTCCGCCCGCCGCGCCGCCACCGCGGTCACGGGCTCTGCCCCGGGCGCGAGGAACGGCGCCGCCCAGCCCACCGCGCCCTCGGCGATGTGATCGAGGTAGACCAGCAGCGAGCTGCGCACCCGGTCCCGCGTCGACGCGCCGGCCCCCAGCCGCCCGTCGGCCTCCTCCTGCCGCGCCCGGAGCCGGTCCATCGCCGCGGCGACGACCGCGGCGTACAGGTCGGCCTTGCTGCCGAAATACCGAAAGACCAGCGCCTCGCTCGCCCCCGCGTCCCGGGCCACCTCCGCGAGGCGGACCTGCTCGTACGGCGTGTCGGCGAACGCCTGCCCCGCCGCCGCGAGGATGGCCGCCCGCCGGGTCGCTTCGTCGAGCCGCTGGCGCGGGGCGCGATCGGTACGTCGAGTCATGGTGGACACTCTACCCCTTAGTGAGTTAGTCTCAGTTAGGTAAGTGAGCGTAACTCACTAGCGCCCCCAAACCTCCGAACTCTCCCCGAAGGCGATGTCGGAGCACCCGAATACCCTCGAAGGATGACCATGAACCGGCTGGAGCACGCGATCTGGTGGCACGTCTACCCTCTGGGCTTCTGCGGGGCGCCGATCCGGGAGGCGGACCCCACCCCTGGGCCGCGCCTGGACCGCCTCACGGGTTGGCTGGACTACGCCCGTGACCTCGGCATCAACGGCCTGGTGGTCGGCCCGCTGTTCGCCTCCGCCACGCATGGCTACGACACCCTCGACCACACACGCATCGACCCGCGCCTCGGCGACGACGCCGCGTTCGACCGGCTGGTGACCGCCGCGCACGAGCGGGGTATGGCCGTCGTCCTCGACGGCGTCTTCAACCACGTGTCCGCGCAGCACCCGGCGTACCTGAAGGCGGTGGCGGACGGCCCGGGCGCACCTGCGGGCGAGGTGTTCCGGCTGTCCTGGCGCGACGGGCGCCCGGAGCCGTATGTCTTCGAGGGGCACTTCGACCTGGTCGAGCTGGCCCTCGAGCGCGAGCCAGCCCAGCGCCTCGTCGCCGACGCCATGACGTACTGGCTGGAGCGCGGAGCGGACGGGTGGCGCCTGGACGCGGCGTACCGCGTGGCGCCGCAGGACTGGGCGCCGATCATCGGCGCCGTCCGCGAGCGACGCCCCGACGCGCTCTTCCTCGGCGAGGTGATCCACGGCGACTACGCGGCCTACGTGCGCGAGGGCGGGCTGGACTCGGTGACCCAGTACGAGCTGTGGAAGGCCATCTGGAGCGCCATCAACGACCGCAACTTCTACGAACTGGCCTGGGCGCTGGAGCGGCACAACGAGCTGCTCACCCAGTTCACCCCCTGGACCTTCACCGGGAACCATGACGTGACGCGCCTCGCCGAGAAGATCGGCCCCGACGCGGTGCCCCTGGCGATCACGCTGCTGATGACGCTGGGCGGGACGCCGTCGATCTACTACGGGGACGAGCAGGCCTTCCGCGGCGTCAAGGCGGACCGGCCCGGCGGCGACGACGCGGTGCGCCCGGCGTTCCCGGCGACGCCGGCGGACCTCGCGCCATTCGGCTGGCCGACCTACCGGCTGCACCAGGACCTCATCGGGCTGCGCCGCCGGCACCCGTGGGTCGTCGGCGCCCGCAGCCGCAAGATCTCGCTCGACAACGAGCGCTTCGTCTACCGGGTCACGCCCCCGAACGACGAGGGCACTTGGCTGGAGGTCACCCTCGACCTGCGCGGCACGCCGGCGGCCCAGGTCCGCGGCCCGGGCGGCACGCTCTTCGACACGCGGGCGCAGCGCTGACCAGCGGGTTATCCCCTCACCGGCGGTCCAGCGCGGCGGCCACCGCGGCCTCGTCGAAGCGCCAATAGCAGACGACCTGGCCGTCCACGAGGACCAGCGGCACCTGCTCCCACCAGATCTCCTCACGCGCCGG
Source organism: Austwickia sp. (assembly GCA_016699675.1). NCBI lineage: Bacteria > Bacillati > Actinomycetota > Actinomycetes > Micrococcales > Dermatophilaceae > Austwickia > Austwickia sp. The sequence goes on from CP064985.1 coordinate 641,544, forward strand.
CTGCTCGGTCAGGTCGCGCTCGACCCACGCCTCGCCGCGCCGCCGCGCCAGGTCCGCGAGCGCGGCGCGGGCCTGGTCGCACAGGTGGCAGTCGGGGATGGTGACGATCTCGAGCCGCAGGCTCGACTCGGCGCGCGGCTGCGTGCCGTCCCCATCCGTCATAGGGCTCACCCGACCCGGCCTACAGGAACGCGGAGCCGCGCTGGGCGAGCAGGCTGTAGAGGGTGCGCTGGATCGTCTCGCGCACCCGGTCGGTGAGGTCGAAGACAAGCACCGGGTCGTCGGCGGCGTCCGGGCCGTAGTGCGCCGTGCGCAGCGGCCGCCCGAACTCGATGATCCACTTGCTCGGCAGCGGCATCATCCCGAGCAGCCCGAAGTGCGGGAACAGGGGCGTCACCGGGAAGTACGGCACGCCGAGCGCCTTCGCGGCGCCGGGAAGGTAGCCAAGGATGGGATACGCCTCCTCCGCGCCGACCACGCTGCAGGGAATGATCGGTACGCCGGCGCGCAGCGCGGACGCCACGAACCCGCCGCGGCCGAACCGCTGCAGCCGGTAGCGCTCCTTGAACGGCTTGCCGACCCCCTTGAACCCCTCCGGCCAGACGCCGACGATCTCACCGGCCGACAGCAACCGCTCCGCGTCGGCGGGGGTGGCCAGCGTGCTGCCGCAGCGACGGGACCACTCCCCCGCGACCGGCGAGGCGAACAGGAAGTCGGCACCGAGCATCCGCAGGTGCCGACGGGCCGGGTGCTCGTCGTGGACCGCGAGCTGCACCATGAGGGCGTCGACCGCGACGGCCCCGGAATGGTTCGACACGATCAGCGCACCGCCGGTGTCGGGCAGGTGGTGGACGCCGCGCACCTCGACGCGGAACCAGCGCTGATACAGGGGGCGCAGCAGCGGCAACAACACGTTGTCGGCGAAGTCCGGGTCGAAACCGAACTCGTCGACGGTGTAATCCCCGGTGAGGCGGCGCCGCAGGAACGCCAGCGTGAGCGCCACCCGCTCCTCGACGTCCGAATCGGGGATGCCGACCTGTCGGGCGGCCCACCGCAGCGCGCTGATCAGCGTCTGGACGGCCTCGGCGATCTCGTCGACGCCGGGCGCGCCGGCCTCCCCCAGGTCCACCGGCTCCTCGCCCGGCGCGCGGTCGTGCGGCTCAGAGAGCACCGTCGGTCACCTCCTCCTCAGTCGTGGCGCCCGGTTGCGCCGGGGGCAGGTGTCGGGCCGGTCGGCGGCGCCGGCGCGGCGGCCCGGGCGCGCGGACCGGCTCGAGCGCGTCGACCGGCCCGGGTGCGTCGGCTGGCTCGGGCGCGTGGACCGGCTCGAGCGCGTCGACCGGCTCGGCGAGGGACGCCACGTCGTACGGCGGCTCGGGGTCGGCAGGGGCGGAGCCGTCGCCGGGCAGCAGCGCGGCCGCCAGCGCCCCCGCCCACCCGCGCACGGCGGACACCCCGGGGACCGGCGGCGGGAAGGAGGCCGCGGCGTCGAGGAACGCCGAGCGGGTCGAATACTTCGGGCGGAAGCCCAGCATCTCGGTCGCGCGGGTGGTGTCGAGGACCCGGCCGAAGCGCAGGTAGTCCAGATCCGGGCCGCCCAGCGTGCCGAGCTTGCCCAGGCGGGTGAGGCGCCCGACGCTCAGCCCGGTGGTGGTCGGCACGAGCACGAACGGGCGCCCGGCCAGCGCGACCGCCTGCGATAACTTGAGCACCCCGGGGTCGGCGACGTTGACGACGCCGACCGCGGGGCCGAGGACCGACGACACGATCGCGGCGATGGCGTCGTCCTCGTGCAGCAGCTGCAGGCGGGCGTCGAACCCGAGCGGGATCGGCACGATCGGCAGCGCCAGGTAGTCCAGCAGCGGCGAGGACATGTGCGGCCCCACCACGTGGGTGAGCCGCAGCGTCGTGTACTCCAGCTCGGGCCGCCGCCGCCGGGTCGCGCGGAGGTAACCCTCCACCTCCAGGGCGTCCCGCACCGGGCCGCGCGCCCGAGACCGCGGGGCGGTCTGGTCCTCGGTGAACAGGGCCGGATCCCGGGGCGAGGACCCGTACACCGCGCTCGTCGACTTCAGGACGATCCGCTGCAGGCTGGTCGCCTGCTGACAGGCGGCGAACAGCTGCATCGTCCCGATGACGTTGTCCTCCTTCTGGGAGGACCTGGCCCGGCCCTGGGCGTGAAACGTCGACAACGCCAGGTGCACGACCGTGTCGACGCGGGCCTGGTTGAGCAGCCGCCCGACCACGGGATTGCGCACGTCGGCCCGGACGAACTCGGCGCGGCCGAGCTCCTCCGCGGGCGTGATGACGTCCAGGCCGATCACCCGGCCGACGTCGTGATGCAGGGCGAGGGCCCGGGCCACGCGCGCGCCCAAGTGCCGGCTCACGCCGGTCACGAGCACCGTTCGGGGCATGCCTCGCCTCCTGGTCGTTTGGCCCGATCCTAGGCGGTGGAGCACACGACGAGGCCCGCAGCCCCTGGTCCGAGGTGCGGGCCCACCAGCGTCGGCGCGCGCGACGGCGCGCCGACCCGGCTACTTCTTGTTACGACGCTGGTGACGCGTCTTGCGCAGCAGCTTGCGGTGCTTCTTCTTGGCCATCCGCTTGCGGCGCTTCTTGATGACTGAGCCCATGTGTGGTCCTTTCCAGAACGATCCGGCAAAGCCTACTGCGCGGGCGCCACGCCGCGGAAATCGTCCCGCAGGTCGCGACCCGCCCAGGCACGCCAGCACCGGCCGGCTCCCCGAGGGCCCGTCGGCTCTCGCCGATCTCCTGCGTGCCGCGCGGCGCCAGGCGCGGGGCGGCTCAGGCCGTCTCGACGTACGCCGACGCGAGGTAGTCCGTCGCGGCCTTGCCGGGCACCCGGAAGCTGCGGCCCACCCGCAACGCGGGCAGCTCACCGGAGTGGATGAGGCGATAGACCGTCATCTTCGACACGCGCATGCGATGGGCCACCTCGGCGACGGTGAGCAGGTTGGACGCGTCGATGCGCATGAGGTCAGGCATGGGGAACCTCCGGGGCCAGGGTTCGCGCCCACCCGAGGCGGGGGGACACAACAGGGATGACGTGCCCGACGAGCGCGTCGCCGTCCAGCCGACACGCCGCGGGCGAGCAAGATCATGACACGCGAACTGGCCTGTGCGACAGCCCAGCTAGTCGAACCAGAGGTCCAGACCGTGCGACGGGAAGATGGCTTCCCGGGTGGCCATGACCGACCGGTCCACGCTGTTCTCGGGGTCGAAGCCGGCGTTCCAGGACCGCCACCAGATCCGCCCGTTCTCCGAGGCCCCATCGCCCATCTGCGGCGGCGCGTCGGCGCCGAACCGGTCCTTGACGTAGTCGAGCCACGCCTGCGGGACGTCGGCGTCGACGGAGATGTCGCGGTGCCGGGCGGCGGCGACGAGGTGGGTCCAGGTGCGGGGGACGACGTTGAGCACGTCGTACCCGCCACCGCCCAGGCCCACCCACTTGCCGCCGCACAGCTCGAAGGCGAGGTCGCGGATCGACTCGATCGTGAGCCGCTGGGCGTCCACGGACAGCGCCAGGTGCGCGAGGGGGTCGTGGGCGTGGCTGTCGGCGCCGTGCTGGCTCACGATGAACTCAGGCCGGAAGGCGCGCAGCACCCCGGGGACGATCGCGTGGTAGGCGCGCAGCCACGGCGAGTCGCCCACCCCAGGCGGCAGGGCGATGTTGACCGCGGTGCCGCGGGCGTTCGGGCCGCCCGTGTCGCCCGGGAAGCCGGTGCCCGGGAACAGGACGGCACCGGTCTCGTGGATCGAGATGGTCAGCACCCGCGGGTCGTCCCAGAAGACCCGCTCGACGCCGTCGCCGTGGTGCGCGTCGACGTCGACGTACGCGACCCGCTGCGCCCCTTGGTCGAGGAGCCACTGGATCGCCACGCCCGCGTCGTTGTAGATGCAGAAGCCCGACGCGGCGTCCGGCATGGCGTGGTGCATGCCCCCGCAGAAGTTCACGCCGTGCCGGTAGGTGCCCTCCCACACGCCCTTGGTCACCGCGAGGGTGCCGGCGACGATCCGCGCGCTGACGTCGTGGATCCCGAAGAAGGCCGGGTCGTCGTCGGTGCCCAGGCCGAAGCGGGTCTGCGCCGCCGCCGGGTTCTCCGAGGCCTGGCGCACGGCCGCCACGTACTGCGGCGAGTGCACGGTCAGCAGCGTCTCGTCGCTCGGGATGTCGGGGTTGAGCACCTCGACGCCCTCGCCGTCGAGCAGACCGAATTCGCGACACAGTCGTGCGGTCAGGTCCAACCGCACCGGGTTCATGGGGTGTTCTGCTCCGAAGTTGTAGCCCGTGAAGCTTTCGTGCCACACGATCCCGGTCCGCGACATGCTGGCAACGCTATCGGCCCGCGGGCCGCGAGTGAAGGCGAGCGTTCACCCGTTCACCCGCGTGTCTCAGCTGAGGCTGAGCACCATCGCGATCTCCTGCTCCCCCTCGTGCGCGCCCTCCATGGGCCGGCGCGCCTCGCTGGGCCGGAAGCCGCGGGCGCTCGCAAACGCCACCCCGGCACCGTTGTCCGTGCCGACCCAGTAGACGAGGTGGTCGTGCCCGTCCTTGAGCGCCTCGCTCACCGCCTCCTGGAACAGGGCGACCGCGACGCCCTTGCCGCGCAGCTCGGGGGTCACCCACAGACCGAAGATCTCGGCGGAGTCCTCGAAGTCCTCGTCCGCCGGGCGCATGGACAGAACGCCGACGTCCGAGCCGCCCTGCGTGGCGATGAGCCGGTCGGCGCGCTCCATCCGGTCATGCCACACCGACTCGTCGAAGTCCTTCTCCTCGGCGTAGGTCTTCACGAACGCCTCCGGCGATTCCTGAAGCGACTTCAGCCGCAGGTCGCGGTACTTCTTCCACTCTCCGACGGCGAGGCGGCGCACGGTGGTTTCGGTCATTGGCCAACCTTTCAGATCTTCTTCCTGGGCCCAGGCCCCGTTGGGGCGAGCGTCCCAGAACGCGATGAACACACGGTAACAGCGCTGGTGGGCGGCCTGATGGGCGCCTCCGCCGGGCGGTGGGCGGCCAGGTCAGGCCCCCAGTTCGGCCGATCTGCGGGTGGCCGCCTCGACTGCGTCCACGACGGCCGAGCGCAGTCCGGCCGCGTCGAGCACGCGCAGTCCGGCCGCGGTCGTCCCGCCCGGGCTGGTCACGCGTTCCCGCAGGATCGCCGGGTGGTCGCCGCTGCGACGCAGCAGCGCGGCGGCCCCGTACAGCGTCTGTACGGCGAGCTCCGTCGCCACCGGGCGCGCGAGCCCCTGCACGACCCCCGCCTCGACGAGGGCGTCGGCGAGCGCGAAGACGTACGCCGGGCCGGAGCCCGACAGGCCGGTGACGGCGTCCTGCTGCTTCTCGGGGACGGTGACCACGGAGCCGAGGTGCCCCAGCAGCTCCTCGGCCCTTCCGACCTGGTCGCGGCGACACTCCTTGCCCGGCGACATCGCCAGCATGCCCTCGCGGATCAGCGCGGGGGTGTTGGGCATGACCCGGACGACCGCGGTCCCCTCGGGCAGATGCGTCTCGAGGGTGTCCAGGGTCACACCCGCGGCGACGCTGATGACCAGCGCGCCCTCGTCGAGCTCGTCGCGAACCTGCTGCAGCAGGGCGACGACCGCATCGGGTTTCACGGCGACGACCACCACGTCCGCGCCGGCCACGGCCTTGCGGCTGTCGACGACCCGGACGCCGAGGTCGTCGGACAGGTGCCGCCGCGAGTCGTCGTCGAGCGTCGAGGCACGCACGTCCTCGCGCCCGAAGGCGCCCGCGTCGAGCCACGCCGACAGGATCGCGGTCCCCATCACCCCGGCGCCCAGCACCGCGAGTCGAGCCATGCGTGAGTCCTTTCCCGGAAACGGTGGGTGGTCGCGTCAGCGCGCGAAGGCGGCCTTGAGCAGGTCGCCGACGTTGGTGGGGTCGTCGGCCACGCGGGAGATCAGGTAGGCGTACCAGTCCTGCCCGAACGGCACGTAGACCCGGCACTGGTCGCCCCGGTCGCCGATCATCGCCTGGGTCTCGGGGCGCACGCCGTAGCGGAATTGGTATTCGTAGGAGTCGCTGGGGCGGCCCAGGTAGCGGGCGAGGCCCTCGGTGATCTCGACGAGCCGCAGGTCGTGCGTCGCGACGACCGGCGTCCCCGGGTGGCTCATCAGCAGCTTGACGATCCGGGCGAAGGCCTTGTCGACCTCGGCCGCGGAGCCGTAGCGCTCGTCGCGGGCCCCGGCCGGCCCCTTGGCGATGCGGACGCGGTGGCCGAGTTGGTCGCGGACGTCGGATTCCGTACGGCGCAGCGCGGCCTGCACCGCCACCCCGACGAACGGGAAGTCCTCGCGCAGGTCGGCCACGGTCTCCAAGGTGGCGTCCACGGCGGCCGGGTCGCCGGTCTCGACCGTGACGAGCGCGCCGACGTTGGCCGCCGCCTGGCAGATGCGGCGGGCGTGGCCGAGGGCCAGCACCGGGCCCCCCAGCCCCAGTCCCAGCCCGAGGGCGTCCAGGGTGAAGCTGACCTCGCATCGGCCGTCGGAGGCGAGCCCCGCCTCGCTGAGGCGGCGCAGCACCTTGCGATACCGCTTGGCCGCAGACCGGGCCGCCTCCTCGTCCTCGGGACAGGGCTGCAGGGAGGTGAGGCAGACCGCGCGCCGCTTGGCGATCAGGTCCCCCGCCACGTCGACGGCCGAGCTCACGCTCTCCCCCGCCACGAAGCGGCTCACGATCTCGTGGCTCATGGTCGGGGCCTCGACGAAGCGGCGCAGGCGGCCCTCCCGGGCGACCCGGCGCAGCGATGCCGACAGCACGGCCTTGGCGTCGGGCACGGTTCCCCCTGCGGTGGTGCGGCTCGCGGGCCGGCAGGCCCGCCAGGTGTCGGGGGTCAGGCTAGCCGCGATGCGGCGAGAGCGCACAGGGCCCGGTGCCCGGCGTCCCGGGCGCGCGGGTGCGGTGGATCAGGGCGTACGGCGGGGCAGGGTGAGCGCCGCCAGCGCCAGCGCGGCGAGGCAGAAGGCGACGAGGATGCCGAACGGGGCGGCCATCTCCGACCAGGGGTCGGCGAGCCGGGCGACGTGCTCGATCGCGTCGACGGCGTACGACAGGGGCAGAACATCGGAGAGATACCGCAGGGCGGTCGGTAGGGCGTCGCGGGGCTGCAGCAGCCCGGCCAGCAGGAACTGCGGCAGCACGAAGGCGGGCATGAACTGCACGGCCTGGAACTCGGTGCGGGCGAAGGCGCTGGCGAGCAGCCCGAACGCCGTACCGGCGATGGCATCCACCAAGGCGACGAGGCCGAGGGCCGGCAGCGGCCCGGCCACGTCCAGGCCGCACACCCCGACCGACCAGGCGGTGGCCACCACGGCCTGGACCACCGCCACCGCCCCGAAGGCGAGGGCGTAGCCGCCGACGAGGTCGGCGCGGCGCAGCGGGGTCGTCATGAGGCGCTCGAGGGTGCCGTCGGTGCGCTCCCGCAAGGTGCTGACGCTGGTCACGACGAACATCACCGTGAACGGGAAGATCCCGAGCAGGGCCGGACCGATGCGGTCGAAGACCCGAGTGCCGTCGTAGATCCAGGCCAGCAGGCCGAGCATGACGCACGGCACGACCAGGATCAGGGCGATCGTGCGGTGGTCGCCGCGGAGCTGACGGAGCACGCGGGCCGCGGTGCCGAACAAGCCGCGCGCGGTCACGACGCCCTCCCCCGCGCGTCGGGATGGGCGTCGGCTTCCGCGTCGATGAGGGCGAGGAAGGCACCCTCCGCATCGCGCGCTCCGGTGCGGGCCAGCAGCGCATCCGGGGTCTCGTCAGCCAGGATCCGGCCGGCCCGCAACAGCAGCAGCCGGTCGCAGCGCGCGGCCTCGTCCATCACGTGGCTCGAGACGAGCAGGGTGGCGCCGTCGCCGGCGAGGCGGTGAAAGAGGTCCCACAGGTCCCGCCGAAGCACGGGGTCGAGGCCCACCGTGGGCTCGTCCAGGACCAGGAGCTCCGGGCGGGCCACCAGCGCGCCGGCGAGGGAGGCGCGGCTGCGCTGGCCCCCCGAGAGCGCGTCGGCGCGGGCATTGGCGTGGTCGGCGAGGTCCACGCCCTCGATCGCCCGCTGGACGTCGTCCGCGCTCGCCCCGTAGAGCCCCGCGAGGTAGCGCAGGTTGTCGCGCACCGTGAGGTCGCGATACACGCTCGGGGACTGCGTCGTGTACGCCACGCGATGGCGCAACTCGCGCGACCCCGCCGGGCGGCCGAGGACGGTGATCTGGCCGCCGGCGATCTTCTGGACCCCCACGATGGCCCGCAGCAGGGTGGACTTGCCGCCCCCGCTGGGGCCGAGGAGCCCGACGACCTGACCAGAAGGAACGTCAAGATCAATGCCGGGCAGGACGTCCCGACCGCCGCGTCGGACGCGCAGCCCGCGCACGGTCACCGCCGCTTCATTCATCATGTGATGAATTCTGCGCCCTCGACCCCCGCAGCGCAAGCCCCGTCCAGCTCGCTAAGGCTCCACCAGGTAGCGCTGCAGCGTCGGGCCCACCAGGGCCGCGAGTTCCTCGACCGAGGCCTGCACGACCGGCGGGTGCGGGACGAGGAACCGCAGCAGACCGAGCCCGACCAACTGCGCGGCGGCCGCGGCTGCGCGCAGCTCCGGGTCCGGGACGCCGGTGTGCCGGGCCGCGGGCTCCAGGACCTCGTGCAGGATGAACTCGCGCAGCTGGCGGCCGGCCTCCGGTACGGCGATCGCCCCACGCACCATCGCCTGCAGTGCCACGCTCGCCCGGGGCTCCTCCCAGGCGGTCAGGAAGGCGCGGACCATGTTCTCGCCCAGGCGGTCCCGCGGGCCGGCCAGCACCCCCGCCAGTCGCTCGGGGATGTTCACGGGGATGCTCAGGGCCTGGGCGAAGACGTCCGCCTTGCCGGCGAAGTAGTGGTGCACGAGGGCCGAATCCACGCCGGCCGCCCGGGCGATGCCGCGCAGGCTTGCTCCGTCGTACCCCTTGTCCGCGAACTCCGCCCGCGCGGCGGCGAGGATCGACTCGCGCGTCTGCTCGGCCGACCCGGGCCGGCGCCCACGGGGGCTCATCCGCTCATTCTCGCCCGCGCGTCCGGCGGCGCCGCTCAGCGACGCGAGATCACCGCGGCCGTGACGCTCCAGCCGGTCGCGGCCGCCAGCTCGGTGAGCATCGTGTCGCACTCCTCCGCGCTGGTCACCACGAGGGCCAACGGCAGCTCCTTGAGACCCCGGCAGGCGTCCATGAGCTCGGGGACCACGACGACGTCCTGGCCCGGGTCGAGGCGGCGCCGGCGGATCACGGCCTGCCCCAGGTCGGAGGCGGCCCCCGGCCGGTGGGCGAGCGCGAGCGTGAGGCCCACCTGGATCAGGCCCGGCTCCGTCGACCCGAACCCGCGGCGCAGGTGCCACACGGGGGCGGGCTTGCCGGCGTCGCGACCCTTCTCCGTCACGGACCGGAACGACCACATCCCGGTGCCGCCGACGCTGACCTGACCGAAGACGTCCGCGTATTGCGGCAGGTCCCCGCCCCGGTCCCGGGGACCGGCGACCACGGTGCGCAGCAGCGATGCCATCGGGCCGCCTCAGCCGCGCAGGTTTCGGCGGGCCTTGCGGCGCGACCGCCGGTCCAGGCGACGCTCGCGGCGGCGCGCGGCCCCGGCCCGCATGGTCGTGACGCGCCGGTGCGGATGATGCTCCGGGGCGTGGCCCAGCGGCGGGTGCCCCAGGTGCAGCCGCGCGAAGGCCAGCGCCTCGACCAGGTCGAGCTCGCGGTCCTGCGGGGAGAGCTTGCGGGTGCCCACCTCGAGACAGACCAGCCCGCCGTAGCCCATCTCCGGCAGCCGCGCGAGGAACTCGTCGCACGGCTGGCCTCCCCGACCCGGGACGAGGTGCTCGTCCATGAACGACCCGCTGCCGTCCGCCAGGTGCACGTGCGCGAGCCGGTCCCCCAGGGCCGCCTGCATGGCGAGCGCATCGCTGCCCGCGGTGGCGGTGTGGGACAGGTCGAGGGTCACGCTGTCGAACGGCTGGGGCACGGGATCCCAGGCGGGCAGGTACGCCTGGACGTCGGTGTTGCGCGCCCGCCAGGGGAACATGTTCTCCACGGCGATGCGCAGCAGGCCGCCGTCCGCGTCCTCCCGCTGCGCGATCCCGTCGATGAACGCCGCCGCGTAGTCCCGCTGCCACCGAAACGGCGGATGGACCACGACCACCTCGGCATCCAGCTCGTGCGCCAGCTCGATGGACCGGTCCAGCTTGACCCACGGTTCGCTGGTGCCCCAGACCCGCTGGGTGACCAGCAGGCAGGGCGCGTGGATGGACAGGACGGGTATGCCGTACTCGTCCGACCAGCGGCGCAGCAGCCCGAGGTCGTACGTCAGGGGATCGCCGAGGACCATGACCTCGACCCCGTCATAGCCGAGCCGCGCGGCCGTCTCGAACGCCGCCTCGGGGCCCAGCGGGTAGACCGACGACGTCGACAGCGTCACCGCGATGGCGCTCTGTGGCGTGACGGAGGTCATAACCACAGCCTAGCGACCGGCGCGGGGGTGGCCTCGCCGCGTGGTGTCCGGGGCCCCCGCCGGTCAGGCGAGCGGCAGGATTCGCGCGGCGACCCGGCGCCCGCGGGTGAGTTGCAGGACGCCGTACGTCGTGGTCGGTTGCGCCCGCCGGTCCCCCGCCGAGCCGGGGTTGAAGAGGTGCAGGCCGTCCTCGACGGCGTCGTACGGGACGTGACTGTGCCCGTAGACGACAACGTCGGCGCCGGGGAACCAGGCCCGCATCCGGCGGGCGCGGCCGACCCGGGCGCCCGAGTCGTGCACCATCGCGAACCGCACGCCGGCGAGCACGAACTCGCGCCGCTCCGGCACCCCGCCGTCCCCCCAGGCGGCGACGTCCGCGCCGTCGTTGTTGCCCAGCACGGCCAGCACCGGCACCCGGGCGGCCGCGGCCAGCTCGTCGAGCACGCCCGCCCGGCACAGGTCCCCGGCGTGCAGCACGACGTCCGCGCGGCGCAGCGGCTCCGCGAGCGCGGCGGGGATGCCCGGCCACCGGGCCGGGCCATGGGTGTCGGACAGGACGAGGACGGTGAGGCTCTCCCGGTCGGCGAGCGCGTCGACCCCGGCGGGGTCGCTCACCTGATGTGGACCGGGATCTGGTCGAGGGTGTTGAGGATGACGCCCTCGCGCAGCGCCCAGGGGCAGACCACGAGCTTGTCGATGTCGACGATGTCCATCACGGCCTCGATCACCAGCGCGCCCGCCAACACCTGGTGGCAGCGCTCCTCGGAGACCCCGGGCAGGTCGCAGCGCTGGGCCCCGGAGAGCTTGGCCAGCTTGGGCACCAGCTCGTGCAGGTCGTCCCGGTTCAGGACCCGCCGAACGTAGGCGCCGTCGCCGCTCGGCGCCGCGCCGCACATCCGCGCCAGCGACCTGATGGTCTTCGACGTGCCGACGTAGCGGTCCGGCTCGCCGACCTTCTTCAGGTCCCGCATCACGCTGGCGATCTCGGTGCGGATCTCCTTGCGGACGGTCTTGACCTGGGCGGGCTTGGGCGGGTCGCCGGAGAGCCGTTCGCGGGTCACCCGGCCCGCGCCCAGCGGCAGGGACAGCGCGACGTCGGGGTCCTCGTCGATGCCCGCGGCCAGCTCCAGGGAGCCGCCGCCGATGTCGACCAGCATGAGCCGACCGCTGGACCAGCCGAACCACCGGCGCGCGGCGAGGAATGTCAGCCGCGACTCGTCCTCGCCCGGGAGCACCTGCAGCTCGACGCCGGTCTCCTTCTTGACCGCGGCCAGGACCTCGTCCCCGTTGGGTGCCTCCCGGATGGCGCTGGTCGCGAACCCCATGAGGTTCTCGATGCCCCAGTCCTCGGCCTTGACCGTGCAGCCGCGCACGAAGTCGACCAGCTTGTCCCGGCCGGCCTTACTGATGTCGCCGTTAGCCTCGGTGTGCTCGGAGAGCCGCAGCGTCATCTTGTACGACGACGCCGCGAATGGGTGGGCGCCCCAATAGGCATCGACCGCCAGCAGATGCACCGTGTTGGAACCGACGTCGATGACACCCATGCGCATAGCGCCCAGGCTATCCCGGTGGTCGGGGGCGGGCGGCACGGCGTACGACGTACGATCCGCGCATGCCCGCCGCAGGCAAGCGCCCGAACCGGACCCCCCGCGACCGCACCGCGGAGCCCGCCGAGACCCCACTGGACGTCGCGCGGACCTGGGTGGAGTTCGTCGATCCGGCGGAGCCGGGCCAACGCTTCCGGTGCGATCTGACGTGGCTGACGTCCGATTACCGGTGCATCTTCGGCGCGGGCTGCCGCGGCATCGATCGGGACCGGCCGGAGGACGGCTGCTGCACACTGGGAGCGCACTTCACCGACGCAGACGATCTCGCGCGGGTGCGCGCGGTGGTCGAGGCGCTCGGTCCGGACGAGTGGCAGCTCCGCGAGGCCGCCCTGGCCGGGGGCGCGGACGGCTGGTGGGAGGATGTCGACGGCGAGCCCGGGGCCGAGCCCGAGCTCAAGACCCGGCAGGTCGACGGGGCGTGCGTCCTGCTCAACCGGGCGGACTTCACGGGGGGCGCGGGGTGCGCGCTGCACCGGCACGCGCTCGCGACCGGGGCCGCCCCGCACACGGCCAAGCCCGACGTCTGTTGGCAGCTGCCGATCCGGCGCGCCTACCGGACGGTGCGGCTCCCGGACGAGACGGACTACCTGGAGGTGTCGATCGGCGAGTACGACCGCCGCGGCTGGGGTCCGGGCGGGCACGACCTGGACTGGTACTGCACCGGATCGCCGCTGGCCCACACCGGGACGGCGCCGCTGTATGTCAGCTCCGCGGTGGAGCTGCGCGAGCTGATGGGGGACGCGGCGTACGGCGTGCTGGCCGACCTCGCGGCGGCGCACCTGGCGGGAGTCTCGGCCGCACGCGCCACTCCGGCGGGGCGCGCCCTGCTGCCGCTGCTGGTCCACCCGGCGACGCTCGTGGCGCGCGGGGAGGCTTGATCGTGACCGGCGGGTGCGGGCGGACGCCGCGGCTGCCGGGGGGTCCGTACGACGCCGCGACGTACGCCGCGTGGCTGTCCCACCCCGCCGACCATGGGGATGCGGCGCCCCTGGCGCGGGCCCGCGCGGCCTCCGCCGCGGCGATCCCCTCGCCGAACATCTGGGACCACCCCGCGGTCTACGAGATCGAGAACCGGGCCGTCGACCCGGACGGGCTGCTGCTGGCGGCGATGCAGCGGATCCACCCCCTGGCGGGCGTCGACCTGCTGGATCTGGGCTGCGGCACCGGCTACCACCTGCCGGTCTTCGCCGGCCTGGTGGGGCTGGGTGGGAGCGTCACCGGCGTGGAACCGCACCCACCGCTGGTGGCCGCGGCGGTACGCCGGGTCGGGTCGGCGCGGGCACCCGACGTACGGGTGCTGTCCGGCTCCGCTGAGGCCATCCCGCTGCCGGACGCCTCGGTCGACGTCGTGCATGCGCGGTGGGCGTACTTCTTCGGCCCCGGCTGCGAACCCGGCCTGGCCGAGCTGGCCCGGGTGCTGCGGCCCGGCGGCACGGCCTTCGTCATCGACAACGACGCGACGACCAGCACCTTCGGACGCTGGTTCCGGCGCGAGCACCCGGCGTACGATCCCGCGGCCGTCGAGCGGTTCTGGCGCCGCCGCGGGTTCGCCCGGGAGGCGATCCCGATGCGCTGGCGGATGGACTGCCGGGCCGACTTCGAGGCGTGCGTGCGGATCGAGTTCTCGCCGCGGGTGGCGGCGGCGTTCCTCGCCGCCCACCCCGGCTGCGAGGTGGATTACGCGGTCAACCTCTGGTGGTCGCACTACTGACCACCAGGCGCACCTCAGTTCTGGTCGGTGTCCGCGTCCCAGGCGACCCGCTCGCGGGCGTCCGCGAGATCGGCGGGCTCGGTGTCGAACGGCTGCGCGCTCACGGCGTCGCCCGAGGCGTCCTGCAGGTCGTCGGTGATCTCGGCGGCGCTGGGCAGCGGCCGCTCCGCCGTCTCCGGCGAGGTCGGCCCGACGCCTTGGGCGGCCGGGGCCTCCGGGCGGACCCCCTCGCCGGGGCGCGGCTGGTCGGGATCGACGACGGGCGAATCGGTTGCGGAGTTCTGGGCCATGGCGCCGAGGGTACGTCGTGCCCCGGCACGAGGCGACCGCACGGCCAGGCAGCGCCGCTGCGGCGGGGGCGGCGGGCCGGCGCGCCGCTGCCTATCGCTGGCCATCGCCGGTGCCCGCGAGCGTTGTCGGACCCCACCCGTACCGTCTCGGTCATGGCGAAGACTGCGACCGCGCGCGCGACCCGGCCCGGCCGGCAGACCACGGGCTACCGCTGCGCGGAGTGCGGCTGGACCACCGTGAAGTGGGTGGGTCGGTGCGGCGAGTGCCAGGCCTGGGGCAGCGTCGAGGAGATCGGTCAGGTCAGCGCCCGCACGCAGCCCGCGACCCGGCTCGATCGCCCCGCGCAGCCGATCGCCGACGTCGACGCGCGGCCGGCGCAGGCGTGGCCGACCGGGGTGCCGGAGCTGGACCGGGTGCTCGGCCGGGGCCTGGTGTCGGGCGCGGTGGCGCTCGTGGCCGGCGAGCCGGGCATCGGCAAGTCCACGCTGCTGCTCGACGTGGCGGCGCGTGCGGCCCGCACCGGCCGCACGGTGCTCTACGTCACCGGCGAGGAGTCCGCGGCCCAGGTGCGGCTCAGGGCCGAGCGCATCGGGGCGATGGCGTCCTCGCTCTACCTCGCCGCCGAGACCGATCTGGCGGCCACGCTCGGGCACGTCGAGGCGGTCGATCCGGAGTTGCTCGTGGTCGACTCGGTGCAGACCGTCGCGTCCGCCGAGGTCGAGGGCGCCGCGGGCAACGTCGCCCAGGTCCGGGAGGTCGCCGCCTCGCTCATCGCGGTGGCGAAGGCGCGGGGCATGGCGGCGCTGCTGGTCGGGCACGTGACGAAGGACGGCTCGATCGCCGGGCCGCGGGTCCTGGAGCATCTCGTCGACGTCGTCATCCAGTTCGAGGGCGAACGGACCGGCCGGCTGCGGCTGGTCCGGGCGATCAAGAACCGCTACGGGCCGACCGACGAGGTGGGCTGCTTCGACCTCGGGGAGAGCGGCATCGAGGGCCTCGCCGACCCCAGCGGCCTATTCGTGTCGAGCCGCGACCTCGTGGTGCCGGGCACGAGCGTGATGGTGACGTTGGAGGGTCAGCGCCCGCTGGTCGCCGAGGTCCAGTCGCTGTTGGTGCCGACGCGGGCGCCCGCGCCCCGGCGTACGACGTCCGGGCTGGACCCCTCCCGCGTGTCGATGCTGTTGGCCGTCCTGGAACGGCGGGGCCGCTTGCCGGTGGGCACCTGCGACGCGTTTGTCTCGACCGTCGGCGGGGTGCGCGTCACCGAGCCCGCCGCGGACCTCGCGATCGCGCTGGCCATGGCGAGCGCGCTGCTCGACCGGCCGATCCCGGCCGGCACCATCGCGGTAGGTGAGGTGGGGCTGGCTGGGGAAGTACGCCAGGTCTCCGGCGTGCCCCGCC
The DNA here is from genome assembly GCA_016699675.1 of Austwickia sp. Classification (NCBI taxonomy): domain Bacteria; kingdom Bacillati; phylum Actinomycetota; class Actinomycetes; order Micrococcales; family Dermatophilaceae; genus Austwickia; species Austwickia sp. Next base: position 657,070 of record CP064985.1, read on the forward strand.
GGCTGGCCGAGGCGCGCCGCATCGGGTTCGAGCGGGCGGTGGTGCCCGCGGGCTCGTTCGGCTCCGGGACGGGCGCCCTCGGGCGGGGTGGGCGCTCGCCGCGCCCGGTGGGGCCGGTCGCCACGGGCCACGGGGTGCCCGCCGGGATGGCCGTCACGGAGGTCGCCGACGTGACCGAGGCGGTCCACCTGCTTCTCGCGGCGGACTGATGGCGGACTGATGGAGTAGCGGCCGGCACAGACCCGCGCACTATCATCCCTGGTGATGCGGGCGTGGCGAACAGGAGGACCGTGGAGCGCAGCGACGAGGAACTGATGCGCGTCACCCTCGCCACGATGGCCCCGGGGACCGAGCTTCGCGAGGGCCTCGAACGCATCCTGCATGGCCGCACCGGCGCGCTCGTCGTGCTCGGCTACGACCGCGGGGTCGAGAAGATCTGCACGGGCGGTTTCCCGATCGACATCGAGTTCTCGGCGACCCGGCTGCGGGAACTGGCCAAGATGGACGGCGCGGTGGTCGTGGAGAACGACCTGTCCCGCATCGTGCGGGCCGCGACCCAGCTGGTCCCGGACGCCGCCATCGAGACCACCGAATCCGGCACCCGGCACCGCACCGCCGAGCGCGTCGCCAAGCAGACCGGCCACCCGGTCATCTCGGTCAGCCAGTCGATGCAGACCATCGCCGTGTACGTCGGCGAACGCCGCCACGTCCTCGAGGGCTCGGCGGTGGTGCTGTCGCGCGCCAATCAGGCGCTGGCCACCCTGGAGCGCTACAAGGCGCGCCTCGACGAGGTCACCGCGACGCTGTCCGCGCTGGAGGTCGAGGACTTCGTCACGATCCGCGACGTCACGCTGGTGATCCAGCGGCACGAGATGGTGCGCCGGATCAGCGAGGAGGTCTCCACTTTCGTGGTCGAGCTCGGCACCGACGGCCGCCTCCTGTCGCTGCAGTTGGAGGAGCTCATCGGCGGCGTCGGGGTGGAACGGGACCTCGTCGTCGGGGATTACCTCCCGGCCGACGACCGGCATCGACTCGACGAAACCCTCGGCACGCTGGCCAAACTCAGCTCCTCCGAGCTGCTGGACGCGGTGCAGGTCTCGGGCGCGCTCGGCTACCCCATGACGGCCGAGGCGCTCGATGAGTCGGTCAGCCCCCGCGGCCACCGCTTGCTCGCGAAGATCCCCCGGCTGCCCCGATCCATCGCCGACCGGCTGGTCGAGCACTTCGGCGGCCTGCAGGCCCTGCTCATGGCGAGCCAGGAGGACCTCATGGCCGTCGACGGCGTCGGCGAGGCGCGCGCCCGGACGGTCCGCGAGGGCGTCGCGCGCCTGGCCGAGTCCAGCATCCTCGAGCGCTACGCCTGATCGCGCCCGTGCCGCCGGCTCCGCCCCAACGCTCCGCCCTGCCCGGCCTCCCGAGGCTGCGTGCGCTGCACGAACGCGTCCTGACCTGGTACGACGTCGCCGCCCGCGACCTGCCCTGGCGACGTCCCGACTGCTCCCCCTGGGGCGTGTTCGTCTCCGAGGTCATGTTGCAGCAGACCCCGGTGGCCCGGGTCGAGCCGGCCTGGCGCGACTGGCTGGAGCGTTGGCCCACGCCCGCCGACCTGGCCGCGGCCGCGCCGGGCGACGCCGTACGGGCCTGGGGACGCCTCGGCTACCCGCGCCGCGCCCTGCGGCTGCACGCGGCGGCGGCCGCGATGGTGGCCGAGCACGGTGGCGCCGTACCGGCCACCGAGGCCGCGCTGCGGACCCTGCCGGGCGTGGGCGCGTACACCGCCGCCGCCGTCGCCGCCTTCGCCTTCGGGGCGCGGACGGCGGTGGTCGACACGAACGTACGGCGGGTGCAGGCCCGCCTCGTCACCGGCTCGGCGCTGCCCCACCCGACCCTGACCGCCGCCGAATCCGCGCTCGCCGCAACGCTGCTGCCGGCCGACCCCGCGACGTCCGCCCGCTGGAACGTCGCGGTCATGGAGCTCGGCGCGCTCGCCTGCACGGCCCGGTCCCCCCGCTGCGGGTCGTGCCCGGTCGCCGGCTCGTGCGCGTGGCGGCTCGCAGGGAAGCCGCCGTACGACGGGCGGCCGCACCGCGGCCAGGCCTGGGCCGGGACCGACCGCCAGGTCCGCGGAGCCCTGCTGGCGGTGCTGCGCCAGAGCCCGGAGCCGGTCGAGGCCGCGACCCTGGCCGCCGCTTGGCCCGCCGACGACGCCCAGCGGGACCGCTGCCTCGCCTCACTCATCGAGGACGGCCTGGTCGAGCCGCTCTCCGACGGCCGCTACGCACTCCCCTCCTGACCGAGCCGGGCGGACGCGCGCTTACCCCTCACGGTGGCGCTTATCGCTCATGGTGGTGGTTATCGCCGCAACCGTGAGCGCTACCCGCACCCGTGAGCACGGCGCGTGGGCGGCTAGGCCCGGCCATTCTGCTGATCAACCGCTCGTCACCTGCAGGTATCGTGCCGCAGCACCAAAAGTGCAGGTCGTGGGCGGTGAGCGACCCCGGGAAGGTGGCCCCGGGTGACCAGGGCCGCTACCATGTGACCGCTGACGGTGGTGGTTATCGCTCATGGTCGTGGTCATCGCTCACGGTGGTGGTTGTCGCCGCAACCGTGAGCGCTACCCCCAACCGCGAGCGCAGCGCGCGGGCGGCCAGGCCCGACCATGCGGACTCAGCCCACCATCACGCTGACCACCTACGCCAGGATCACCGTGTTGAACACGAACGGGAGGACGGCGTGCGTGGTGACCGTCCGCCGCATCGGGGAGGTCCGCACGCCGGTGTCGGTGGTGCCGAACGTGGTCGAGACCCCCACCGCGAAATACAGGTAGTCCGTCCACTCGGGCTCCGGCGTGCCCGGGAACTCCAGCGACCCCGGCCCGCGCTGGTCGCGGCACAAATAGTCGACGGCGAACGAGAGCGCCACCGACAGCCAGGACGCGACGATCAGCACGACCGAGAGCACCACCGGCAGCTCGGCGGGCGCGTCGCCGCCGGCGCGAGGGAGCAGGTAGACCGCGAGCAGCGCCAGCGCGCTGGCCATCGTCGCCAGGCCGGCGCCGGGCTCGGTGGCCAGCACGTACCGGCGCACCCAGCTTCCCGGGCGGGTGGCCGCCGCCCAGGCCCGGGTCCGCGCCGCGGGCACGCGCCGGAAGGCCGCCAGCGTCAGCACGACGTACAACAGCAGGTAGAGAGCCAGCTCCCCACGACGAGCCGGGTGGTGTGCGCGATGAGATCGCTCCCCGACCGGCCCGTGGGCCGGGCCCACCCCGCCAACGCCACGACGACCACGCCGGTGGCGACCGTGACCGACATCCAGCTGCGCCGCTCCTCCGGCAGCCACCACGCCCACGACAGCACCCGTTCACCCCCCGCTCGACGGACCCCTGACCGAGCCACCCTCACACGACGTCCCAGGTCCGAGCCACCTCAACGGCGCCGATGGCCGGGAATTCACCCGGTCATCACCAGGAATTCGGTTGCCTCCGCGGCCGACACGGCGTAAGTTCTGGCGTTTGTGCGCGCCGCACTGCTCCCGTACGCCCGCCTCTTCGTGGCCGGGTTCCGCCGGCGCACGACATACCGGCTGGCGCTCTTCGCCGGCGTCGTCACCAACTCCTCCTTCGGGCTCATCCGCTGCGCCGTCCTGGTGGCCCTCGCGGCGGGGGCGGGGGCGGCGGGGAGCACGCTCGGCTGCTACGACGAGGCGGGCCTGCTCGCCTACGCCTTCATCTCGCAGGCGCTGCTCGGCCCCGTGAGCATCTGGGGTGGCACCGACGTACGCGACCGGATCCGCTCCGGCGACATTGCCGTGGACCTCGCCCGCCCCCTGGACGTCCAGGGGGCGCTGCTGGCCCAGGACCTGGGCTATTCGCTCGCCGCGGTCCTGCCGCGCTCGATCCCGACGCTGCTGGTCGGCATGGCCGTGGTCGGCGTCCGGCTGCCCGTCGACCCGCTGATCTGGGCCGCCGGGCTCGCGGGCCTGCTCCTCGCGATGGTGGTCAGCTACCTGGCCCGGTTCCTCGTGCAGACCGCCGCGTTCTGGATCACCGAGACGCGCGGGGTGATCAACCTGTACGCCGGAGCCGCCGGCATCTTCTCCGGGCTGATCGTGCCGCTGGCGATCATGCCCGAGCCGCTGCGCCTCGCCGCGCTGGTCACGCCCTTCCCGGCGCTGATCCAGGCCCCGGCCGACCTGTTCTCGGGGCGGGCTACCGGCGCGTCGGCCCTGGCCACCCTCGGCCTCCAGCTCGGCTGGGTGGTCGCGCTGGGTCTCGCCGGGCGGGTGGCGCTGCGCGCCGGGACGCGCCGGCTGGTGGTGGCCGGTGGCTAGCCCGTACGCCGCGATCCTGCGCTCCCGCCTACGCAGCCAGCAGGTCTACCGCACCTCGTTCGCGTTCGACCTGGCCGCGAGCCTGCTGTTCGGGGTGATCGAGTTCTTCGAGGTGTGGATCGTGTTCCACAACGTGCGCAGCCTCGGCGGCCTGACCTTCGACCAGGTGTGCCTGCTGTTCGGGCTGTCGCACTGCGCCTACGCCCTGAGCCAGGTCCTCGTCGGGCACGTCGACACGCTCCCGACATACCTGCGCGACGGCACCCTGGAGGCCTTCTACCTGCGCCCGCTCTCCCTCCTGGGCCAGCTCGTGACCAGCGAGATCGCGCTGCGCCGGCTGGGCTGGATGGCCGTTGGGATCGCCGCCCTCGGCTACGGGCTGGCGGTCAACCCCATCGACTGGTCGCCGGCGACCGTCGCGCTGCTGGTCATCAGTCTGGTCGCCGGGCTGGCCATCTTCTGCGGGATCTTCGTGGCCGCCGCGGCCTGCCAGTTCTTCCTCATCGACGGGACGGAGCTGACGAACGCGTTCAGCTACGGCGGCCGGTACGCCAGCCAGCAGCCCGCCTCGATCTTCCCGCCCTATCTGGTGGGGGCGTTCGTGCTGGCGGTGCCGGTGGCGTTCGTGGGGTACGTGCCCACGCTCGCGCTGCTCGGCCTCGGCGCGCCCGCGGAGCTGCCGTGGCTGGACCCGCGCCTGGCGTGGGCGACGCCGCTGGTCGCGGCGTGGGTCTGGGTGGTGGTGGGCGGGCTGTGGCGCCTCGGCGGACGGCACTATCAGGGAGGCGGTGGCTGAGGTGGCAGAGCTGCCAGAACCGATCGTGGCGACGCGCGGCCTGACGCGCGAGTTCGTCCGGCGGGCACGACCGGGCATCCGCCGCGAGGTGCTCCGCGCCGTCGACGACCTGACCCTGGCCATCGCGCCCGGTGAGGCCGTGGGCTACATCGGGGCCAACGGCGCCGGGAAGTCCACCACCATCAAGATGCTGACCGGGATCCTCACCCCCACCGCGGGCGAGGTGCGCACCTGCGGGCTGGATCCGATGCGGCGCCGGCGCGACCTGGCCCGGCGGATCGGCGTGGTCTTCGGGCAGCGCAGCCAGCTGTGGTGGGACCTGCCGACCGGGGAGTCGTTCGCCATCCTCGGGGCGATCCACCGGCTCGGCTCGGAGCGCACCGCCGCCCGCACCGCCGAGCTGGTCGAGCGGCTGGAGCTGGCCGAGTTCCTCGGCACGCCGGTGCGGCAGCTCTCGCTGGGGCAGCGGATGCGGGCCGAGATCGCCGCGGCCCTGCTGCACTCCCCCGACCTGCTCATCCTCGATGAGCCCACGATCGGCCTCGACGTGTTGAGCAAGGCGCGGCTGCGGGAGTTCCTGGTGGCCGAGCGCACGGCGTACGGTCGCACGCTCCTGCTCACCACCCACGACATGGGCGACATCGAGCGGCTCTGCGAGCGCGTGCTGGTGGTCGACCACGGGCGGCTGGCGTACGACGGGACGCTGCCCGGCCTGGCCGCCTCCGTCGGCGCGCGGCGCGTGCTCGTCGTCGACCTGGCCGCCCCGACGCCCGACCTCGCGGGGATCGCCGGCACCGAGCACCTCGGCTCGCAGGGCGACGGGCTGCGCCAGCGGCTCGCCTTCGACGCGGCGGCCACCAGCGCGGCGGCCGTGCTCGCGGCCGTCGCCGAGCGCGCGCAGGTCCGGGACCTGTCGATCGAGGAGCCGGACATCGAAGACGTCGTACGGCGGCTGTACCTCGCCTCCCGCTGATCCGCCCCACGCTGGCCGGCCGGACCCACCCTGACAATCGCGCCGCCGGCCGCCGCAAGTTATGGAAGGCCCCGGACCGGGCGCGCCCAGAGGCTGCGCGGGACCCTGAGCGGCGATAACCTCCGAGCAAGAATCCCCATCACACTCGTCGAGGCGTCGTCATGTCCCAGGTCACCGTGTCCAATGCCCGCCGCAAGAACCGCTACGAGGCCCACGTCGAGGGCAAGCTCGCCGGCTTCGCCGAATACCGGGTCGACGGCGACCGCATCACGTTCACGCACACCGAGGTGGACTCCGCGTTCGAGGGCCGCGGCGTCGGCGGCGCGCTCGCTCGCGGCGCGCTCGACGACGTCCGGTCCGAGGGCGGGCGCTCGGTCGTGCCGCAGTGCGAGTTCATCGCGGGGTGGATCGACAAGCACCCGGACTACGCCGACCTGCTGGCCTCCTGAGTCACAGGATCCGCAGCATCCGGGTGTTGCCCAGGGTGTTCGGCTTGACCCGCTCCAGATCGAGGAACTCCGCCACGCCCTCGTCGTACGAACGCAGCAGCTGCGCGTAGACCTCCGGCTCCACCGCCTGCCCGTCGATGGGCCGGAAGCCATGGCTGGTGAAGAAATCCACCTCGAAGGTGAGGCAGAACACGCGCTCCACGCCGATGTCCCGCGCGTCGGCCAGCAGCCGCTCCACGATCGCCCCGCCCACCCCGCGGTGACTCGCGCTCGGCGCGACCGCCAGCGTGCGGATCTCGGCGAGGTCCTCCCACATCACGTGGAGGGCGCCACAGCCGAGGACCTCGCCGGTCGCGAGGTCGCGCGCCACCCGGAACTCGTGCAGCCCCTCGAAATAGGCAACCGCGTCCTTGGCGATGAGGATGCGGCGCTCGGCGTACGGCGCCACCAGCGCCCGAATCGCCGCGACGTCGCTCGTGCGAGGACGGACCACCTCGATACCCGCCGTCGGCTCCGCGCTGGTCATCCCCCAAGCCTGCCAGACGCGGCGGGCCGCCCCCGACCATCGAAAATGACAACGCTTCTCATTCCCGTTAGTGTCGTGGGCATGAAACTCCGTACCGCGCCGCTCGCCGCCCTCACCCTTCTCACCCTCGCCGCGGCGAGTGCCTGCGGGTCCGGCGGGTCGGGCACGGGAAGCACCGCCGGTACGTCGTCCGGGACGGCCGCCGCGGGCGGCTCCGGCGGCTCGGGCGGCGAGAAGGTGCAGGTCGTGGCGGCGTTCTATCCGCTGCAGTACGCCGTGGAGCGCGTCGGCGGGGGCCACGTCGCCGTCACCAACCTCACCAAGCCGGGCGCCGAACCGCACGACCTGGAACTGACCCCGCAGGACGTGGCGAAGGTGACGGGCGCGAAGCTGGCCGTCTACACGAAGGGCTTCCAGCCCGCGGTCGACAAGGCCATCACGGAACAGTCGGCCAAGGGCGCGTACGACGTCAGCAAGGACGCCGACCTCGAGGCCCACGACGAGGGTGCGGGCTCGGACCACCAGCACACCCCGGGCGACGGCCACGACCACGGCTCGACCGATCCGCACTTCTGGCTCGACCCGCAGCGCTACGCCAAGGTCGCGAAGGGCATCGCGGCCAAGCTGGGCGAGCTCGACCCGAGCCGCAAGGCCGACTACGACAAGAACGCCGAGGGCTTCGCCAAGGACCTCACCGCGCTGGACGGCGAGTTCACGGCCGGGCTCAAGACCTGCACGAACAAGAACCTGGTGACGAGCCACGCCGCGTTCGGTTACCTGGGCGAGCGCTACGGGCTGACGCAGCAGGCCATCTCGGGCCTGTCCCCCGAGAAGGAGCCGGAGCCGGCGCGCCTCGCCGAGATCGCGGCGTTCGCCAAGAAGAACAACGTCCGGACGATCTACACCGAGACGCTGGTCAGCCCGACGATCGCCAAGACGGTCGCGGCGGAGACCGGGGCGCAGACGGCCGTGCTCGACCCGATCGAGGGCCTCTCCGACAGTTCTGCCGGCAAGGACTACCTTGAGGTGATGCGCGCGAACCTCGCGACCCTCAAGAAGGGTCAGCCCTGCCCGTGACGGAAGCTGACGCGTCCGGCGCGGACGTCGTGCTCGACGTACGGTCGGCGGCCTTCGGGTACGCCGGCCGTGCCGTCGTCTCGGACATCGACCTGCGGGTGACCGCCGGCGAGTCGATCGCCCTCCTCGGGCCCAACGGGTGTGGGAAATCGACGCTGGTCAAGGGCCTGCTCGGGCTGACCGAGCACATTGCCGGCGAGGTCTGGGTGCGGGGCCGGCCACTGGCGACGCTCGGCCGCACCGACCGGATCGGGTATGTCCCGCAGCGGCACACCCTCTCGTCGTCGGTGGTGGCCACGGTCGGCGAGGTCGTGATGATCGGGCGGCTCCCGCACCTCGGCTGGTGGGGGCGGCCCGGCCGACGGGACGCCGAGATCGTCGAGGAGTCCCTGGACGCGGTGGGACTGACCGGCCTGTCCGGCACCGACGTGACCCACCTGTCCGGCGGGCAGCAGCGGCGGGTCCTCGTGGCGCGCGCCCTGGCCGCCCGGCCCCGCATCCTCGTCATGGACGAGCCGACCGCCGGGGTCGACGAGGCGAATCAGCGCATCCTGGGGGCGACCATTCGTCGGCTGACGCAGGACGGCGTCGCGGTCATCACGGTGACCCACGAGCTGGACTCCCTCGCCCCGGTGATCGGCCGCGCGATCGCGATGCGGGGCGGCCACGTCGTGGCGGACGGCCCACCCGCCGAGGTGACCGCCGGACTGGCCGCGGGCCACCATCATCACCACCTGCCGCCGCCGTTCCCGGCCGCCATCGTTCCCGCCATTCCCGTCATCCCCGAGCTGGGCGGTCGTCGGCATGCCTGAACTCCTCCAGTACGACTTCATGCAGCGCGCCCTCCTGGCCGCTCTGCTGGTGGGCATCTCGGCGCCCCTCGTCGGCGTCTTCCTGGTGCAGCGCCGGCTCTCCCTCATCGGCGACGGCATCGGGCACGTGGCGCTGGCGGGCGTCGCGATCGGCGTCCTCACCGGCCAGCAGCCGATCCTGACCGCGCTGGCCCTGTCGGTGGCGTGCGCGGTGGCCATCGAGGTGGTGCGGCTGCGCGGCGGCGCCAGCGGCGACGTCGTCCTCGCGATCATGTTCTACGGCGGCATCGCCCTCGGCGTGGTCCTGATGGCGCGGGCCCCGGCTGGCGGGGCCAGCCTCAACTCGTACCTGTTCGGGGCGATCACCACCACGAGCGCCGGCGACCTGTGGATCTTCGTCGCGCTGGCCTGCCTCGTCGTCCTGCTCACGCTGTGGCTGCGGCCGTGGCTGTTCGCGGTAGCCAACGACGAGGAATACTGCCGCTCGGCCGGCCACCCCGTGCTCGCGATCAACGTGCTGCTGGCCGTGCTGACGGCCGTCACCGTCGTGGTCTCCATGCGGGTCGTCGGGCTCCTGCTGATCAGCGCGCTGATGATCGTGCCGAACGCCGCCGCGCAGCCCCTGGCGCGCAGCTTCCGCGCGGGGATGGGCATCGCCGTGGCGATAGGGATGGCGTGCGCGGTGGGCGGCGTCGCGTCGTCGTACTACCTCGACACCCCCTCCGGCGGAACCATCGTCGTGGGGGCGATCGGCGTGTACGCCGTGGTCGCCGCCACGGCCGGCCTCTGGGCGCGGCTCCGCAGCCGCCGGGAACGGCATACCCTGGCTCACGAGCACGAGCACGGGCCCGGGTGCGGCCACGAGGCGATCCCGCACGGCGACCACGTGGACTACCTCCACGACGGGCACCGGCACGCGCCGCATCACGGGCATTACGACGAACACGGGCATGTCGACGACGCGATCGTCGACCGGCACGGGACGCTGGCCATCGAGAGGCGGCGACCCCACGACGAGGTGGGCCATGGCTGAGGGCGAACGCCGCGGGACGCGGCAGCGGCGGGCGGTCGAGGCGACGTTGCGCCAGTCCGATGACTTCGTGTCCGCGCAGGCGTTGCACGCTCGGCTGCGGGAGTCCGGCGAGTCCATCGGGCTCGCGACGGTCTATCGCGCGCTGGCCGGTCTCGTCGCGGACGGCCAGGCCGACATGATCCGGCGCCACGACGGGGAGGCCATCTACCGGCTCTGCTCGACGACCCGCCACCACCACCATCTGGTCTGCCGCGACTGCGGCAAGGCCGTGGAGGTCGAGGCCCCGCAGGACGAGGCTTGGGCCCACGAGCTGGCGCAGCGGCACGGCTTCACCGACGTGTGGCACACACTGGAGATCTTCGGCACCTGCGCGGCCTGCGTCCGCAGCGCCTGAGCCTCGTCAGGACACCAGCTTCAGGCCGACGATGCCGCACAGGATCAGGCCGATGCAGGCCATCCGCGCGACGGTCACCGGCTCGCCGAGCACGATCGCGCCGAACGCCACGGTCGTGACGGCCCCGACGCCGGTCCACACGGCGTACCCCGTTCCCACCGGAATCGTCCGTAACGCATAGGACAGGCCGCCGAGCGAGATGACCGTCCCGGCGACGAAGAGCGCCAGCACCGGGGGGCGCCGCCACCACCCGTCCTGCGCGAGGGCCGTCGCCCACATGGTCTCGAACATCCCGGCGACGATCAGAACGACCCAGCTCATGGCGCACTCCCGTGCCGCGCCGTCGTCACGTCCGGGTACGGCGGGCCTCTCGTCCGGGGCGGCCTCCGCTGCGGACCGCCGCCTTCAGGCTAGCAACGCGCCGCAGCCGAGACTCAGCGCACCGCGATCAGCGCGACGCCGATCAGTGCGAGAACCGTGCCGGCGATCTGCACGGGGCGCATTCGCTCGTGCAACAGCGCGGCCGCGAGCGCGACGGTGACGACGGGATAGAGCGCGGCGAGCACCGTGCTCACCGACATCAGGGCCATGGTCGTGGCCACCGCCAGCAGCAGGTTGGCGCCGACGTCGGCGACGCCGAGGAAGCCGAGCACGGGCAGGTCCCGCGGGCGTATGCCGCCGACGCTCCGGTAGGCCACCGCGGCGACAGCGAACGCCGTCACGCTGGTGAGCCGCATCCCGACGAGCGTCGCCAGGACGGAGTGCCCCGCGCCGCGCGCGAGCCCGTACATGGCCAGGCCGAAGCCGAGGGCCGCCCCCGCGGCGTACAGCACCGCCCGCCCCTTCACGTGCGGTTCCCCGGCCAGCTCCGGCCCGCTGGCCAGCACGGCCCCGACGAGCGCGACGACGATGCCGGCGACCGTCACCGGCGCGGGCCGCTCCCCCGCGAGCAGCCCCAGCGTGACCGGGATGACGGCCCCCAGCGCCGAGATGGGCGAGACGACGCCGACGGTGCCGACGGCGAGCGCCTGGTAGAAGAGCACGAGCGCGGCAGCCCCGCACAGCCCGGCCGCGGCGGCCCAGGGCAGGGCGCCCCATTCGGTGGGCCACCCGACGACCAGCGCGACCGCCACCACGACGACGAGGGAGATCGCCTGGGAGACGCCCACCACGGCGATCGCGGGGCGGCGCCGCGAGACCATGCCGCCCGCGAAGTCACTGATCCCGAACGAGAGCGCGGCGCCGAGCGCGAGGACGGGACCGAGGGGGGCTTCCATGACCGGGCCAGCCTAACGCCGGCGGCCGGTCACCCCCCGAGGGGAGGTGACCGGCCGCCGGTTCATCGTTCGACTCAGCCTCGGGTCAGTGCGCAAAGAGACACCGCGTCGCGAGTCACTGCGTCACTGAACGCCGCTGCTCGGGTGGTCCATCGGCGGCGTCGGCGCGCTGCCGCCGGCCGCCCCACCACCGGAAACGCTGCCGATGTGGTCCGGGCCGTGCTCGGAGGCGCTGCCCGGGGCGTGATCCGGCACCGGCACCGGGTCGAGCGACTTGCGGGTGCCGACGAAGGTGAAGTGCTGCTCCTTCTCCTCACCCTCGACGTCCACGGTGACCAGCTCGCCGGCCCCGATCTCGCCGTACAGGATCTTCTCCGAGAGGACGTCCTCGATGTCCCGCTGGATCGCGCGGCGCAGCGGGCGGGCGCCGAGTACCGGGTCGTAGCCCTTCTTGGCCAGCAGCTCCTTCGCGCCAGGGGTGAGCTCGATGCCCATGTCCTTGTCGCGCAGGCGCTCGTCCAGGCGCGCGATCATCAGGTCGACGATCTGGACGATCTCCTCCATCTTCAGCTGCGGGAAGACCACCACGTCGTCGACGCGGTTGAGGAACTCGGGCCGGAAGTGCTGCTTGAGCTCGTCCTGGACCTTGTTCTTCATCCGCTCGTAGTCGCCGCCGGAGTCGTTGCCCGGGGCGAAGCCCAGGCCGCCGATGGCCTTGGAGATGTCCCGCGTGCCGAGGTTGGTCGTCATGATGATGACGGTGTTCTTGAAGTCGACCACGCGGCCCTGGGAGTCGGTCAGGCGGCCGTCCTCCAGGATCTGCAGCAGCGAGTTGAAGATGTCCGCGTGGGCCTTCTCGACCTCGTCGAAGAGCACCACCGAGAACGGCTTGCGGCGCACCTTCTCGGTGAGCTGGCCGCCCTCCTCGTAGCCGACGTAACCGGGCGGGGAGCCGAACAGCCGCGACACGGTGTGCTTCTCGGCGAACTCGGACATGTCGAGCGTGATCAGGCTGTCCTCGTCCCCGAACAGAAACTCGGCCAGGGCCTTGGCCAGCTCGGTCTTACCGACGCCGGTCGGGCCGGCGAAGATGAACGAGCCGCCGGGGCGGCGCGGGTCCTTCAGGCCGGCGCGGGTCCGCCGGATGGACTGCGACAGTGCCTTGATTGCGTCGTCCATGCCGACGATGCGCTTGTGCAGCTCGGCCTCCATGTTGAGGAGCCGGGTCGACTCCTCCTCGGTGAGCTTGAAGACCGGGATGCCGGTGGACGCGGCGAGGACCTCGGCGATCAGCTCCTCGTCGACCTCGGCGACGACGTCCATGTCGCCGGTCTTCCACTCCTTCTCGCGCTTGGCCTTGGCGTCGATGAGCTGCTTCTCGTCGTCGCGCAGCTTGGCGGCCTTCTCGAAGTCCTGCCCGTCGATCGCCGCCTCCTTCTCGCGGCGGACGTGGGCGATCTTCTCGTCGAACTCGCGCAGGTCCGGCGGCGCCGTCATCCGCCGGATGCGCAGGCGGGCGCCGGCCTCATCGATGAGGTCGATGGCCTTGTCGGGCAGGTACCGGTCGTTGACATAGCGGTCCGCGAGGTTGGCCGCCCCGACCAGCGCCGCGTCGGTGATCGAGACGCGGTGGTGCGCCTCGTAGCGGTCCCGCAGTCCCTTGAGGATCTCGATGGTGTGCGGCAGCGTCGGCTCGGCCACCTGGATCGGCTGGAACCGGCGCTCCAGCGCGGGGTCCTTCTCGATGTACTTGCGGTACTCGTCCAGCGTCGTCGCGCCGATCGTCTGCAGCTCACCGCGGGCCAGCATCGGCTTGAGGATGCTCGCCGCGTCGATGGCGCCCTCCGCGGCGCCCGCCCCGACGAGGGTGTGGATCTCGTCGATGAACAGGATGATGTCGCCGCGGGTGCGGATCTCCTTGAGCACCTTCTTCAGCCGCTCCTCGAAGTCACCGCGGTAGCGGGAGCCCGCCACCAGGGCGCCGAGGTCGAGGGTGTAGATGTGCTTGTCCTTGAGCGTCTCGGGCACCTCGCCCTTGACGATGTCCTGGGCCAGGCCCTCGACGACGGCGGTCTTGCCGACGCCGGGCTCGCCGATGAGGATCGGGTTGTTCTTCGTACGCCGGGAGAGCACCTGCATCACCCGCTCGATTTCCTTCTCGCGCCCGATGACCGGGTCGAGCTTGCCCTCCCGGGCGGCCTGGGTCAGGTTGCGCCCGAACTGGTCGAGCACCAGGCTCCCCGCCGGGGTGCCCTCCTGGGTGGACTGGCCGCCGACGCCCGCGGTCGCGGCCTCCTTGCCCTGGTAGCCGGAGAGCAGCTGGATCACGGTCTGGCGCACCCGGGACAGATCGGCGCCGAGCTTGACCAGCACCTGGGCGGCGACGCCCTCGCCCTCGCGGATCAGGCCCAGCAGGATGTGCTCGGTCCCGATGTAGTTGTGGCCGAGCTGCAGCGCCTCGCGCAGGCTCAGCTCCAGGACCTTCTTCGCCCGCGGCGTGAACGGAATGTGACCACTGGGGGCCTGGGTGCCGGTGCCGATGATCTCCTGCACCTGCTCACGCACGGCGTCGAGCGAGATCCCAAGGCTCTCCAGGGCCTTCGCGGCCACGCCTTCACCCTCGTGGATGAGGCCGAGCAGAATGTGCTCCGTGCCGATGTAGTTGTGGTTGAGCATGCGCGCCTCTTCCTGCGCAAGCACGACCACACGACGCGCCCGGTCGGTGAACCGTTCGAACATTGTCACTCGCTCCTCGCTATCGAGATACCTCGATGCTATCGGTGCCCTGCTGAGACGGCCGATTCGACGCCCTTGAGCAGCACGTCGATCGGCCCTGATCCCTCCAACGCCGCGGGCCCCGCCGTGATTCCGCCCCACGCCGGTGGAAACCCACCCCACCCCATCTCCCTTATGGTCGGCGCGCGAGTCGCCACCCTAACCCGGATCGTTCACGAGACTCGGGTGTGATCGGCGCGTGGAAGCACGGAAGTGCCTGTCCAGCAAGGGAAACTTGGTTTGCGACGACTCAAGATCTCCGAACCGGAAGGCACTCCGTAGGTGAAGCGTACTTCGTGGTCTACCGGCTTGTCCGTGACCTCCGATGGTGTCGGCGTGGTGGCCCATGCGGGCAGCGTCGCCACCCGCCTTCTGGCCGACCGGGTCGGCCTCACGTCCGAGTTGTCCAAGGTGATGGTCCGCCGCAACTTCGTCCCCGGTCACGACCGCGGCAGGGTGCTGACCGACGTCGCGGTGATGCTCGCCGACGGCGGGGAGGCGATCGCCGACATCGACGTGCTGCGCCACCAGTCCAGCGTGCTGGGCCGTGTCGCGTCGGCGCCGACGGTGTGGCGGGCACTGGACGAGGTCACACCTGGCCGGTTGAAGAGGATCCAGAACGCGCGGGCGCGGGTCCGCCGCCAGGTCTGGTCCCAGCTGCCTGACGGCGTCCCGGCGAGCAAGGTCGCCGGGACCGATCTTGACGATCTGATCGTGCTCGACACCGACGCGACCATCGTGATCAGCCACAGCGAGAAGGAGAACGCGGCGGCCACGTTCAAGCGGACCTTCGGGTTCCACCCACTCGGGGTGTGGTGCGACAACACGAGTGAGTTCCTCGCCGCCAAGCTCCGCGCTGGCAATGCCGGCTCGAACACCGCCGCCGACCACATCGAGGTCCTCACCGACGCGATCGCGCAGATCCCCGGCACGCACCGCAAGAAGCTGCTCATCCGCTCCGACGGCGCGGGCGCATCGCACAAGCTGCTGGACTGGCTTACCGAGCAGAACCGGGTCCGTGGCCGCAGCGTGGAGTACAGCGTGGGTTTCGCGGTCACCGAGAAGATCCGCGACGCCATCGACCTGGTCCCGAAGAAGGTCTGGACCCCGGCACTCGACGCCGACGGTGGGATCCGCGAAGGAGGTGACGTCGCCGAGCTCACCGGGCTCTTGGACCTGAGCAGCTGGCCGACCGGAATGCGCGTCATCGTGCGCCGCGAACGACCCCATCCCGGCGCCCAACTGTCGCTGTTCGAGGAACGTGACGGCTGGCGCTACCAAGCCTTCGTCACCAACACCACGACCGGACAACTGGCTTTCCTCGAGGCCCGGCATCGGGCGCACGCTCGGGTCGAGGACCGGATCCGGCACGCCAAGGACTCGGGGCTGGGGCGGTTCCCGTCGCGGGAGTTCGAGATCAACCGGGTGTGGCTGATGCTGGTGCAGATCGCTGCCGACCTGACCGCATGGACCCGGCTCCTCGCACTGACCGGAGACGCGAAGTCGCTGGCGGCGTGTGAGCCGAAAGCGCTGCGCTACCGCTTCCTTCACGTCCCAGCCCGGCTGACTCACAGCGCCCGCCGACGACGCTTGCGGATACCCGAGTCGTGGCCATGGGCGGCCGCGATCGTCGCAGTCTTCGCCAACATCGCCGCGATCCCACAACCCGCCTGACCCCCGTCCGCCCACGACATCACGACCCGGAGAACCGCAGCCCGGCAGCGCCAGCCGGCCCAACGTCGTACCCGCGCACCGTCATCGACTCACCCCACGCAGCGATGCCGTCGTCGGCACCGTCATGAAAGACCGGGGCTAAGCAGCATGCGGCACTGATTCGTTTGGGGCACAGCGTCGTTCGCCCACGGCGTACGGTCTGAAGCGCGCGGAAAGCGCGGCCGACCCGCGCCGCGCCGCGACCTGCACCACGACGCGAATCCGGCATCCACGGCCTTCGTACCTGGCAGAGTGAGCGGGTGAGCACAGAGTCGAGTACGTCGTCGTACGCGAGCGCCGAGCCCTCGCCGCAGCGTCCCGTCGTCGATGTCGACTGGCTCGCCGCCCATCTGGGCGACGCGGGCCTCGTCGTCCTCGACGCGAGCATCCCCCCGAACGACCCCGGCGGCCTTCGCATTCCGGGCGCCCGGCGGTTCGACCTGGAGGGCGCGTTCTCGGCGCCCGACGCGCCGCTGCCGCACACGATGCCGACCCCGGAGGCCTTCCAGGCCGAGGCGCGGCGCCTGGGCGTGCGCGACGGGGGCACGGTGGTCGTCTACGACATCCACGACGTCTACTCGGCCGCGCGCGCGTGGTGGATGTTCCGCGCGATGGGCCTGGACCGGGTGTGGCTGCTCGACGGCGGCCTCGAAGGCTGGGAGGAGGCCCAGCGCGAGGTCGAGCCGATCGACGCCGCGGAGGCCACCCGCGACGACGGCGGGGACTTCGTGGCGCGACCCGTCCCGGGCGCCATCGTGGACGCCGACGCGGTGGCGGCCGCGCTCGCAGGCGACGAGGTCGCGGTGGTCGATGCCCGCAGCGCGACGCGGTTCGCGGGGACGGCGTCCGAGCCGCGACCCGGGCTGCGGAGCGGCCACATGCCGGGGGCGGGCAACCTGCCCTACCTCGACGTCCAGACCGACGGTCACCTCATGGCGCCGGACGGGCTGGCGCCGCTGGTCGAGGCGGCCGCGGGCGGCCGGGACCGGGTCATCTTCACGTGCGGCTCCGGCGTGACGGCCTGCGTGGCCGCGCTGGCGAGCGTGCTCGCCGGCCGCGACCCCGGGCGGCTGGCCGTGTACGACGGCAGCTGGACGGAGTGGGGCGCGGAGCAGTCCGGTCGCCCGGTGGAATCCGCCTGACGCACCCGCCGGACACACCTGCCCGACGAGCGCCTTCCTGACACTCGTCAGGGCGCGGGGATCGGCGGCGGGGGTATCGACTCGGCGTGGGCCGGCGAGACCTCCCGGTCGAGCCCCAGCCGCGGATAGAGCAGCTCGAGGCCTCGGTCGAGTGCCTGCTTCACCGTGTCCACGCCGTGGCCGCCGCTGTCGAACTCCAGGTAATAGGATCGCGCCCCGCCATCGCGGGCGGCGGCGGCGACGCGGCGCTCCCCCGGCATGTGGTGCGGGTCGTCGGCGCTGACCGTGGTCACGAACCAGGTGTCGGCGAAGGCGGCCCGGGGCAGCTGACGGGGCAGGCGGTGCTGGTCGTAGGCCTCCTTGTCGCCGCCGAAGATCTCCTCCAGGTGCCGCTCGGCGTTGTCGGAGCCGGGGAACTCCTCCCCGGAGATGTTCAGCACGTTGCCCCACATCTGGCCGTGCAGGGCCGCGAACCGGGCCGCGCACAGGCCGCCGTTGGAGTAGCCCGCCACGATCCAGTCGGAGCGGTGATGGGAGACCCGCAGGTGGGTCTTGATCCAGGTCACCACGTCGGTGTTGATGTAGGTCTCGACCTTGCCGAACTTGGCCGTGTCCATGCAGAGCGTGTCGTTCCAGGGGCTGCTGGTCTGGTCCGCGACCACCACGATGGGCGCCAGCCCGCCGTGCCGGGCGGCCTTGGCGTCCAGGGCGTCGGCGACATAGGTGACGTCGGGCGTGCCCGGCTGGCCCATCATCAGCACCAGGACGGGCAGGCTGGGCGGGTTCTCGATGAGCGCCGCGGGGGGCAGGTAGACACTCGCGGGCCGCGCCACGAACCCCGAGACCGGACCGGGGATGGCGAGGGTCACCCGGCGCCCCTGCCCCGGCATGCCCGGCGGTGGGGTCCAGTCGCGGGCGAGCCAGTCAATCGCGGCCGGGTTGTGCCCCTGGGTCGTCGGCAGGTCCTTCAACGTGACGATCTCGGCGACCGGCTTGTTGAGCAGCTCGCCGAGGCTGTGCATGATCCCGTACGACGCGTTCACGCCCACGGTCGCGACCGCGAGCACGGGCGGTACGACGAGCACGGCGGCCGCCTTGCGCCACCAGCTGGTCCGGCGCAGGTTGGCCAGCGCCAGGCCGACGACCACGCCGAGCAGCACCACCCAGGTGCGGCCGCCCCGCGGCAGGCCGCCGGGGACCTGGTGCAGCCCGTCGTCGAGGATCAGGATCAGCGCCGCGGCCCCGAGGGCGCCGAGCGTGGCGGCAAGGAGGGACCGCCGCCACCAGTTCGCCGGTCGGTCGGCCCGGCGCCGCAGCAGCAGCACGAGGACCGCGAGCAGGACGATGCCGTAGCTGGTCAGCTCCGCCTGGGTCCCCACGATCTGCCAGCGCAGGATCTGCAGGACGAGCGGGTGTTGCCAGAACCCGTCGACCGTCGAGTCCCCGGTCACGACGGCGCCTCGGTCGTCGCGCGGGACGCCTCCGCCTGGCGCGCGGCCTCGGACTGACGGGCGGCCTCGGCGTGGGCATCGAGCAGCGAGCCGCCGGCCTTCCACAACGTGCCCAGCGAGGTGTCGGGCAGGTAGGCGCGCGCGATCGCCGTACCGATGGCCGGCAGCGCGGCGGGATCGGGATACAGGAGGTAGAGCGGCCGGTACGTCGGCGCGAACTTCGCCTTGAACCGCAGCAGCGAGCGGAAGCCGTAGACGGGTTCGAGCTGCCGGCCCACCCGGTCGAGGATCGCGTCGACGGCGGCGGGGAACCCCTCCGGCCGGGACGGGCGATCATCCTGCCCAGCGGCCCCGGAGCCCTCCCCCACCCGCGCGAGCGGGGCGCCCGACAGGCTCAGCTCCTCGAAGCCCTGCTCCTTGAGGTCGAGGGCCGCCTGCCCGATGAGGACCTCCATGGTGTGCCGGAACCCGTCGGGGCGGCGCCGCATGAAGTCCAGGGTCCAGCCCAGCAGCCGCCCGTCCCGGTGGATCGGCAGCCAGGACGCGCAGCCCTGCAGGACGCCGTCGGCGTCGGTGAGCAGGAAGAGCCGTACGTCGGGGTCGGCGAGCTCCGCGATCCCGCCGAGCGTGAAGCCCATCTCGGGGAGGGCCTGTTCACCGACCCAGGCCCGGGAGATCTCTCTGACCTGCAGCCGGGTCTCGAACGACGTCTCGCGCCACGTCGTCCAGGTCGTGCTCAGCCCGGACTTGCGGACGTGGTTGAGCCCGGTGCGCACGTCCTGGAACTTCTTGCCGGTGAAGGCCAGCGTGGGCAGGCTCAGGTAGGCCTCCTCGGCGACCTGGGTGCTCTCCCAGCCCAAGGCCTCGGTGCGGCGCCGCAGGTCCGCGGTCGCGGAGTAGAAGCACACCCGCCAGCCGCGCGCGTCGGCGAACGTGAGGAACTCCCGCAGGGCCGCGTCGAGCCGGTCGGCCGGACCGATGAGGTCGCCGGTGGTCACGGCGATGCCGCCGATGACGCGGTAGGGCACGTACGACTCGCCGTCCGCCGAGAACCAATGCCGGTTGCCGTCCCACAGACCCATCCAGGCCAGGGAGCCCCCGCCGTACCGGATGAGCAGGTCCCGCGCCCGCGCGGAGCTGGTGCCGTCCGGGGCTGCGTGGCGCATGGCCCGGACGCCGGCCACGACGATGGGCACCCAGGTGGCGACGCCGACCCAGGAATAGAGCGCCGTGGCCGCGCTGCCGAGGGGCAGCAGCGTCGGGAAGGCGTCGGTGGCGGGCAGCAGGTATTCGAGCGGCACGAGCCGGCGCGGGGCGTCGATGACGAGCTGACGCAGGGTGGCGGGCTCGCTCCACTGGTCGGCGACGAGCAGGCCCCCGACGACGTACGCGGTGAGACCGGCGAGCATGGCGGCGATGACCCAGCCCGCGAGGGCGGCCAGCTCCCCCGGCTCGCTGGCGACGCGGAAGAGCCGCCGGGTGAGCAGCAGGAGGGTCACGACGCCTACGGGCGCGAGCACGGGGAGCAGCGTGGCGACGATCTCGACGGTCGACAGCGGCGTCTCGGAGATGTCCCCGATCAGGTCGAGCAACGCGACGAACGTGGTGACCAGCAACGCGGCCAGGATGGCCTGGATCGCGATCACGATCCACCAGGCGAGGCGGCGGCCGCGGCGCAGCCCGAGCGCGCAGATCAGGAGCAGCACCGCGGGCACGCAGGTCAGTAGGAGCAGCCCCGGGTTGGGGTCGACCATCAGCAGGTCCATGGCGCAGCTGCGGGCGTCGTACTCGACCGGACACCCGGCTGCGATGGCCGCGCCGGCCTCGCTGTCCGGCAGGGGTCGGGCGATGAAGCCGCCGAGGATGGCGAAGGGCCCGTCGGCGAATCCCAGCAGCGCCCCGACCAACGGTCCGACGGCGGCCGCCGCGACGATGAGCGCCACGAGCACGCGCGCCTCGCGCAGGGTGCCGACGGGGCGGGTGTCGGCGCTGCCGGAGCGGGACCAGCGGCCGACGATCAGCCCGACGAGGGCGCCGGCCAGGAGGTACACGGTGACGGCACCGCCGTGGTACAGCGCCATGGTCACGGCGGCGGTGAGCCCGGTGAGCCTGATGCGGCGCCGCCAGAGGCGAGGCAGGCTCGCGCTCGCGGCGACGTGCGCGGCGACGACCGCCATCGCGGGGCCGGCGAAGCTGGCTTCTCGGATCTGGGTGGACCAGTCCGGGAACAGGGGGGCGCTGGCCCAGGCGAAGGCCGCCGTGCCGACGGCGCCGCCGAGCTGGCCGACGACGAGGGCGGCGAGATAGCGCCGGGCTCCGATCCGGCGCTCCGCGAGGACGCCGAGGGTGAGGACGACCGCCACGGTGGCGAGCGCGCCGCGGGTGACCCAGGGATCGGCCGGGCTCGCCGGCAGCAGCAGGGCGGTGAGGGGGGTCCAGGGGCGGGCGGGCAGTTCGCCGGCGCGCAGGAGCAGGGTCTGGTCCAGGGCTTGCCGGGTCTCGGCGGGGGCGAGGTGGGCCGCGGCGTTGGCGACGACGAGCCACCCGGCGAGGATCAGGCTGGCCGGGGCGCCGAGCAGGAGCAGCCCGATGCGGCGCGCGAGGATCAGGGCGTCCCGCGTCCATCGGGCGCGCGCCCTCGGTGGCGCGGCGGCGCTGCTCACTGCGTGGCTCCTCGGCGGGTGCGGGCCGGGTCGGACGCACCCGACCCGGCGATTCGGCGGTCCTACAGTGCCAGAATCCTGGACGACTGTCCGGTTCCTGCGGCCGGCGCATCGCTGCCCTATCGGCGAGGCCTTGGCGGATCGGAGCCGGCCGACCGCTGCGGCACCTCGATCCGGGCCAGGTCGCGGGCCGGGGCCGCTCCGGGGGCGGCCAGGCGTTCGGCGAGCTGATCGGGCGGCGGGTTGTGGTGGCTGAGGTGGGTGGCCAGGACGCGGGTCGCGTCGGTGACCAACCCCCAGGCGCGCAGGTCGGCGACGGCGGCGGCGAAGCTGGCGAGGTCGTGGTGGCCGGGGTCGCGGGGCCGGTCGCCGAAGGTCTCCTCCAGGAGGACGAGGTCGTACGCCGTCAGCTCCGCCCGCATCGCCGCGAAGGCGGGGGGCCAGGGCCCGGTGTCGGTGGCGTAGAGGAGGCGTTCGCCGGCGGGGCCCGTGACGTCGTACAGGGCCGCCTCGCCCAGCGCGTGGTGATCGGCGGGCAGGACGCGCACGACGTACTGGGCGCGGTCGTGGGCGTGCTGCCCCTCGCCGGCGTCCGCCGCGGGGAGCACGAGGCGGTCGCCGGCGGTCACCGCGCGCAGGGTGACGCGCGAGCCGGCGGGGTCGAGCCACGGCCGACAGGCCTCGATGACCGGCTGGGGGCCGACGACGAGGAGGGGCGCGTCGGTGGCCCAGCCGCGGTAGAGCAGCGCGGCGGGGTCGCAGTGGTCGGGGTGGACGTGGGTCACGAGGATGGTGTGCAGGTCGGCGAGGTCCACGCCGGCCCGCAGCGCCTGCCGGCCGGCCTCGGGGCCGACGTCGAGGAGAATGCGCCCGTCGATGAGGACGCTGCTCGGGGTGCGCAGCTCGCCGGTCGCGCGGGCGGCGAGGCAGGAGGAGCAGCGACAGTACGGCGTGGGCCAGCCGTCCGCCCCACCGCTGCCCAGAACCAGAACCTCCATGTCCTCAGCCTGACACCGAGCGGGAGATGATCGGCCCCGACCGCGGGCGGGGTTCAGGAGGCAAGATGGGGGTATGGCCGATTCCTCCCGCAACGCCAAGCTGGTGGCCGGGATGCTCGTGGCGATCGTCGTGCTGCCGATGATCGCCCTCGCGGTGACGTTCCCGGCGCTGGCGGGCCCGACGGTCGCCGTCTTCCTGCTGACCGGGGTAGGCGTCTTCCTCTACCGGCGTCGCCAGCGGTAACGCGTTCTAGCGATGCCCCCACTCCCAGAGCGGCGTCGTCATCAGGCCCTGGCCCTCGACCCGCGTCTCCCCGAGATCCTTGGCCAGCCGCACCAGCCGCGCCGCTGGGATCTCCCCCGGCCGCGTGGGATCGTCGGACGCGTCGTCGCCGAGTCCCGGGTAGGCCCGCCCCAGCTCCGCGAGCAATGCGGCCGAGTGCGTGACCACCACGATCTGCGTACGCCGCGCAGCGTCCGCGATCAGACCCGCCAGCGGACCGAGCAGACTCGGGTGCAGGCTGGTCTCCGGCTCGTTGACCACCAGCAGCGGCGGCGGGGCCGGCGTCAGCAGCGCCGCCAGCCACAAGAGATAGCGCAGCGTCCCGTCCGACAGCTCCGCGGACCGCAACCCCCGCAGCATCCCGCGCTGGTGCAGCACCACGTCGAACACCCCGTCCGCGGCCTGCGCCCTCACCTCGGCGCCCTCGAACG
Organism: Austwickia sp.; assembly: GCA_016699675.1. NCBI lineage: Bacteria > Bacillati > Actinomycetota > Actinomycetes > Micrococcales > Dermatophilaceae > Austwickia > Austwickia sp. The sequence continues at coordinate 680,192 of CP064985.1, forward strand.
CCTCCGCCACGAACCGCCCCAACGGCGCCCGCCCGTCCTCCAGGATCGTCGCCAGCGCCGCCGCAAGGTCGGCCCCGTCATCGGCCAGCGCCGCCGTCCGGGTCCCCACCGCCGGACGCCGCGCCGGGGCCTGCGCGTCCGCCCGGAAGCCGTCGTAGAACCGCCACGCCGCCAGCTCCCGCCGCACCGCCCACAGCGCGGGCGCCGCGCCCGCGTCGCCGTACTCAGCCAGCATGCTCGCGTGCGCCGGCAGCTCCACCTCCCCCGGCACCCACCGTCCCGCCGCGGTGCGCAGCTCCACGACGTGCCGCCGCCGGCGCGCCACGAGCGTCGCCGGCCGCATCACCGGCCCGTGCCAGATCGCCTCGCGCTTGAGGTCGGGGTCGCGCAGGAAGTACGACGTCGCCCCCGGCGCCTGTGGCGGCAGCCCAAGGTCCACGAGATAGCCCAGCTCGGGCCCGGCCACGCCCAGCCGCAGCGAGATCGGGCCCTTGCGCACGGTTCCCTGCACCACGCCCGTGCGGCGCGCCGACTGCAGCGTCTCGGGCCCCGCCCACAACGCCGACGGCAGCCCGCCCTCCCGCGCCAGGGACGCGACCACCCGGCCCAGGCCGCAGTCGGCGAGCAGCCGCAGCGCCCGGTAGAGACTCGACTTGCCGCTGCCGTTCGGCCCGGTCACGACGGTCAGCCGGCCGAGCGGCACGATCACCTCGCGCAGGCACCGGTATCCGGCGACCGCCACCACGCTGTACATGCCGCGCAACCTACGCGGCGCCGCCGACAACCCCGGTACCAGCGCACACCCGGCCGAGCCGCCTCATTCCCAGCGCGGCAGCACCCCGCGCAGCCGATCCACGATCGGCCCGATCCCGAACACCACCAGCAGCGTCCCCATCCCCACGTCCGCGCCGCATGCGAACCCCAGCAAGCACCCCGCCGCCTGCACCGCCATGTAGCTCCACCGGAACGGCACCGGCGGGTCGAACGCGATCGACGGCGCCTCGGTGGGGCCGATCCCGAGGTCGGCCGACAGGTACCCGGCGACCCCCACGCAGATCACCACGAACCCCACCGCGAACTCCAGCCAGCGCCCGGCGAGCGCCTCCGGGCGTGGCGCCAGCGGCAGGAAGGCCCCCACCGCGGACCCCACCACCAGCGGCTGCACCAGCGTGCCGAGGTCTGGCCGCAGCCCCCGGGCCCACGCGATCCCGATGAACAGCACCGACATCGCCAGGCTCACCACGACGAACGGCAGTCCCGTGCGCAGGTACAGGCCGTTGAGCATCGTCGACCAGCCGTCCGAGCCCTGCCGCGAACCGAGCAGCAGCGCCACCCCGGCCGACAGGACGACGCAGGACCCGACCAGCCAGGCGATCCGAGCTGGCCGGTAGCGTCGGGGCCCGGCGACGGTCGGGTTGCTCACCCCGCGAGGGTAACCCGGCTCAGCGCCGCCGCTGGCACCGCCCGCACCAGTACAGCGTCCGCCCCGCCAGCACCTCCGACCGCACCCGCGAACCGCAGGTCAGGCACGGCTCCCCCGTCCGCTTGTAGACCGCGAACGCCCGCTCGTACGTCGTACCGAGCGCGCCTCCCGTCGAGGCCTCCTCGGTCGCGAGCGCGGCGGGGGTGTCGTACGCCGCGAGCGCCGCGGTCACCTGCTCGGGGAGGGTGAGGATCTGCCCGAACCGTACGCCGAGCGGGAACAGCGTCACCATGTCCGACCACAGCGCCCGCCAGGTCGCCGGCCGGATCTCCACCCCGGGACGGTGCGGGTCGACCCGATGCCGGAACAGCAGCTCGCATCGGTAGACGTTGCCCACGCCGGCGACCACCGCCTGGTCCATGAGCAGCTCGGCGATCGGCTTGCGGCTGCGCGCGATCTTGACCCAGGCCCGGTCGGGGTCCGCGTCCTGGCGCAGGGGGTCGGGCCCTAGTCGGTCCAGAACCCCCGCCACCGTCTCCGGGGTGGCGACCGCGCACAGGTTAGGCCCGCGCAGGTCGGCGACGTGGGTGGCGTTGCGCAGCCGGCACCGGACGGCGCCCACCGCCGGCGGCTCGGGCCCGAGATGCGCGGCCCCAACCGCCACCGCCTCGGGCGGCCCGCCGGGGACGCCGTACGGCTGCACCTCGAACTTGCCGATCAGCCCCAGGTGCACGTGCAGGTAGTCCTGCCCCGCGAACTCCACGAACAGGTGCTTTCCCGCGGCGGACGCCCCGACCAGCTCGCGCCCGTCGAGCAGCCGCGCCTCCGCGGCGAATCGCCCCTGCGGGCTGGTCACCGCTACCGGCATGCCCCCGAACCGCCGCTCGATGCGCCGGGCCAACGCGTGGATCGTGTGGCCCTCCGGCACCTCAGCCGGCCTTCTTGGCCGGCGTCTTCTTGGCCGCCCCCTTCGCGGCCGTGGCCTTCTTGGCGGCCGACTTCTTCGCGCCGCCCTTCGTGCTCGGCGCCGCCTCTGTCTTCGCCTCGGCCGCCTCGTCCGCGCCAGACTCCGCCGCGCCAGACTCCGTCGCGCCGGACTCCCCGGCCGAAGACGACGCCTTGCCGCCGCCCGCCGCCGCCCGCGCGGCCTTGGCCCGGTCGACGGACTGCTGCAGCGCCGCCAGCAGGTCGACGACCTGGCCGGGAGACTCCTCCGGCGCCGACGGCATCTCGACCGCACCGCCCGCGATCTTGGCCTGCACCATGGCCTCGACGGCCCCGGCGTAATCGTCCTCGTACTCGCCGGGGTCGAAGTCCTCCGACAGCGACTCCACCAGCAGGTGGGCCATCTTGACCTCGCGCTCCGAGGGCTCGGGCACGTCGGACAGCGTGTCGAATTCGGGCTTGCGGATCTCGTCCGGCCACAACAGGGTCTGCAGCACGATCACGTCGTCGCGGACCCGCAGAATCGCCATCGTCATCCGCGAGCGCACGCTGATCGTCACGACGGCCATCCGGTCCGAGTCGCGCAGGGTCTCGCGCAGGAGGGAGTACGACTTGGCGGACGCCTTGTCCGGCTCCAGGTAATACGCCTTGTCGAACAGGATCGGGTCGATCTGCTCGGCCGGGACGAACTTGTCGACCTCGATCTCCTTGCTGCTCTTGTTCGGCAGCGACTCCAGGTCCTCCTCGGACAGCACGACCATCCGCCCGTCGGGGGTCTCATAACCCTTGGCGATCTGGTCGTACGGAACCTCCTCGCCGTCCGCCTCGGCCACGCGGCGATAGCGGATCCGCGATCCGTCCGAGGCCCTCACCTGCCGAAATTGCAGGTCATGGCTCTCGGTGGCGGAGTACATCCGCACGGGTACCGTCACGAGGCCGAACGACACGGCCCCCTTCCACATGGCGCGCACCAGCCCATCGTCCCGCGGGACGCCCTGACATGCCAGGTGAACGCGACAGGACGCCGCCGGTCCGGGTGCGCGATGATGAGGGGCATGCTTCCCATGCTCGCGGTGCGCGCCACCTACCCCCCGGTGGGCGCCGAGTGGGTGCACGAGATCAAGTGGGACGGCATGCGGGCGCTCGCGGACGTCCGCGCCGGGCGGCTGCAGCTGACCACGCGATCGGGCAAGTCCGCCACGGACCGCTTCCCCGAGCTCGCGGGCCTGGCCGTCAAGCACGACGACCTCCTCCTCGACGGGGAGATCTGCGTGCTGAACCGCGGGCAGTGCCAGTTCGCCGCCCTCGCGGACCGGATCCACGTCAAGGACCGCGCCACCGCGATCGCGATGGCGCAGGGCCAACCGGTGTCGTACGTCATCTTCGACGTCCTGCGCCTGAACGGCACCGACCTCACGGATCGTCCCTGGGTCGAGCGTCGCCGAATCCTGGACGGCCTGCGCCTGCGCGGCCCCCGCTGGCAGGTGTCCCCGGTGTACGACGACGGCGCCGCGCTCTTCGACCTGACCCTCGACCAGGGCCACGAGGGGGTCGTGAGCAAGCGCCGCGACGCGCCGTACCTGTCCGGCGTTCGGTCCCCCACCTGGATCAAGGCCCCGCACCGGCCGCTGTTCTCGGTCGTCGTCGGCGGCTGGCGGGCGGACCGCGAGCACCCCGGCCGCATCGGCTCGCTGTGGCTGGGCATGCCGGGCGAGAACGGGCTGCGGTTCATCGGACGCGTGAGCGCCGGCCTGGCCGATCGATCGCAGGTCGACCTCCTGGCCGAGGTGCACCCCCGTCGACGCGCCACCAGCCCCTTCCTGGACGCGCCCGCGGACAGCGACGTCTCCTGGACCGACCCGGAGGTGGTCGTGGACGTCCGCGCGGTGGGCCTGGGGGCCGACGGCCTGCTGAAGCAGCCCTCCTACCAGCGGCTCCGCCCGGACATGGACCCCGAGGCGATCCTGGAGGAGATCCCCGACACGCAGGCCACCGATCCGGGCCCCTACGTCGCCCCGCCGTCGTGACGCCGCCCGCCGAGGGGGCCAAGGTCAGCGTGACCGTCGACGGCCGGCTGATGAGCGTGTCCAGCCTCGACAAGATCATGTACCCCGCCACCGGCACCACCAAGGGCGAGGTCCTCGCGTACGTCGCCGCCGTCGCCCCCGCCCTGCTGGGGCAGCTGGCCGACCGCCCGCTCACCCGGGTGCGCTGGCCGAGCGGCACTGCCGGGGAGTCCTTCTTCGAGAAGAACATCCCGAACGGCGTGCCGGACTGGATCCGCCGGGTCACCCTCGACTCCCCCGGCTCGCGGGGGTCGCGCGGCGCGGGCGAGCGGGTGACCTATCCGCTGATCGACGACCTCGCCGGGCTGACCTGGGTCACCAACCTCGGCGCCCTCGAACTGCACGTGCCGCAGTGGCGGGTCGACGCCGACGGCACCCCGCAGCCCCCGGACCGGCTCGTGGTCGACCTGGACCCGGGCGCCCCAGCCGGCCTCGCCGAGTGCGCCCGGGTCGCGCTGCTCGCCCGGGAGGCGCTGCGGGAGGCCGGCTATGCGCGGACGGTGCCGGTCACCTCGGGCAGCAAGGGGATGCAGCTGTACGCCGTGCCCCCCGGCGCCGTCCCCGCGACGGGCGAGGGCAGCCCCCACCAGGTGGCCAAGGCCATCGCCGAGGCCCTGGAGCGGCGCGAACCGGGCTTGGTCGTGAGTTCGATGACCAAGGCGAAGCGCCCCGGCAAGGTGCTCTTCGACTGGTCGCAGAACACCCCCGCGAAGACGACGATCTGTCCCTATTCGCTGCGGGGAAAGCGGGACACGCCGTACGTCGCGGCGCCGCGCGACTGGGCCGAGATCGAGGCGGCGGCCGAGCACGGCGAGCTGTGGCAGGCCTCCCCGGAGGAGGTCCTGGCGCGGCTGGCGGCCGACGGCGACCTGATGGCGGCCCTGACGGATTAGCGCCGCCCCCCGCGTGGGCAGGCCGCGCACTCCTGCGCGCCGGGCAGGGCGTAGATCATGCAGCAGCCGCGGCGCCTGCTGCGGGGCGGGTGGTCGCCGGGCGAGCCGACCCACTCGCGGGCGCTCTCGAAAGCCATCGTCCACGCGTCGTGCACCAGCCCGCCCCGCTGCCCGGATCCCATCCGCACCTCCGGCGGGTGGTACGCCTCGGCGAACGCGGTGGCGTGCGCGAGGTAACGCTCGTGGGCCAGGTCCAGCCGCGCCGCGGGGTCGGACACGGCCGTTGCGCCGGCCGCCGTCACCCCAATGGCGATCGGGAACAGCTCCGGCTCGGCGAGGTCGTAGGACAACGTCTCGGGGGTCCCGGCCAGCACCCACGGGCTGAGGACGGCCGCCCCGGCGAGGGGCAGAGCCAGGACGCCGAGATACCACTGCAGCACGAACGCGGCCCCCACCTGCGGGGGCGCGGCCGCCCCGTAGTACGCGGCCTGGTTGGCGCCCACCTGACGGCGCCAGTCGGCGGTCGGGTCCTCGCCGTCCAGTTGGGCGGTCAGCACGTCGGCGCAGCGGTGCGGCAGCGCCGACCCCATCCCCGCACCCGTCACCACGATGTCGACATAGCCGAGCCGCGTCGTGATCTCGTCGGCGATGCGGCCCAGTTCGCCCGCGCTCAGCCCCTCCTCGCCCATGGGCCCATCGTGCCGGACAGGCGAGGAGGGCGGCGCCGTGGCGCCGCCCTCCTCGCCGGCCATCCGTAGGGGGGATGGCCCTGCTCCCGATCAGCCGTCGGCGATCAGCCGTTGGCCTTGTCATAGGCCGCCTGCAACTCTCCGGAGACCCGGCCGCGGTCACTGACCTGGAAACCGTTGGCCCGGCCCCATTCGCGGACGGCATTCAGGTCGCGACGGCCCGACGTTCCGGTCCGGCGAGTGCTGACCTTGCGCCCGCCCGACCGACGGGCGTGACCGATCCACTTGGCGAGCTGGTCCCGCATCTTCCCGGCGTTCGCCTCGGACAAATCGATTTCATACGTGACGCCATCAAGGGCGAAGGACACGGTCTCCCGGGCCTCGCCTCCATCGATGTCGTCAACCAGGAGGACCTGGACCTTCTGCGCCATCGGGGGCTCTCTTCCTGATGTCTGACGAGTAGGGTGAGGGGGTTTATTACCCAGGCGCGATACTAATTGATCGAACGGCATTTTGGAAATGCAACACGCAGACTCTCGACACAACCTGTGGACTCTCCGCGAATCGTCAACTACGCGTATCCCATTCGCAAAGTCGACACTTACGCCGCACTATCGCGGCGCGCGCGCCTCGCTAGCGGCGAATGGGCTGGTCGGGGGCGCCGCTCGCAGCCGGGCCTGAATCGCTAGGGATGTTCACCGACTCGGCTTCCTGGTGTGCTTCCCACTGGGCGTGCGCAAGACGCTCTTTCCGATCGCCCTCGATGATGGCCTTCAGTACCTTGTAGAAGAGGAAGCCCACCCCAATAGATGGCACGATCGCGATCACCACTGCCCACAGGGACTCCACGGATTCCTCCTTGTCGCGTTCGGCACATCTGTGTCCGGGCTGCGCCCGTAATTGCCGAGATTCGGGACCGGCGCGGCCGTTCGGCCATTGAACCGAGCCTACCCCCGATCAGCCCCCGGCTCGGCGACGAATTCCCTGTCCACTCGATATGCGCAGCCGCCGGCCAGGTGGTCAGCGCACGTCGTACGGGGCGTCGTCGTACGCGTCTCGGTCGTCCCGGTCGTCGCCGTCCGGCGGATCGAGGCGGCACCAACTCTGCACGAGCAGGCCGCACCCCACCATCAGCGCGCCCGACCCGACGTACGCCAGGCACCATTGGACCCCCCGCAGCACCGTCGCGGACTCGGCATCCGGCGCAAGGACCAGGGCCTGGGCCAGGTACCACCCGGCCACCATTCCGCCGGTGAGCGCCGTCGCCCGGGCCAGGATCAGGGTCCGGAACGCCCGCAGCGGGTCCAGGCGGCGGTCGAGCTTGCCCGTCCGCCAGCGCCGGATCGGCAGCGCCACGGCGATCAGGGCGATGCAGAGCAGGAGCGGCAGCGTGGCCCCGATCAACCCAGGGAACGGCATCCGCCCGACGTGGTCGTTGAGATAGCGCTGCACGAGATAACCCACCGTGAGGGCCAGCGCGAACGCCCAGGCCACCGTGCTGGCGCGCAGGCCGCGGTTGTCGGGGCGCGGCGGGCCGGCGCCCGGCCGGCTCACCACGGCGCCACCATGACGACCGCCGCCAGGTGCGCGGGCCAGTCCGGACCACGCCGTACGCCGTCGCCCAGGGCCACCGCCGGCCGGCTCGCGTCGGCCATCGCCCAGGGCACCTGCACGAACGCGCGCTCGGCCGCGCGCGGGTGCGGCAGGGTCAGCTCGGGGTCGTCGCTGCGCACCTCGCCGCCCTGGCGCGGGTCGACGTACGAGATCAGGTCCAGATCCAGCGTGCGGGGACCCCAGCGCACGTCGCGGGTGCGCCCGTGCAGCGCCTCGATGTCCTGCAGCCGGCCCAGCAGCGTGCGCGGCGCGAGGCGGGTCTGCACTACCAGCACGGCGTTGAGGTAGGCCGGCTGGCCGGGCGGCCCACCGACCGGGTCGGTCTCCACGAGCGGGCTGAGGGTGCCCGCCTGCACGCCGTCGAGCGCCGCGATCCGGCGTACCGCGTCCGCGAGCCGCCCCGCCGGATCCGACAGGTTCGCGCCCAACCCGACCACCGCCGTCGCCGCGCGCGCCACCCGCCGGGTCACGGCAACGTCGGCGAACGGCTCCTCGATCGGCGCCCGCGGCTTGTGGACGGTCACGCTCGCGGCCTCCACCAGCTCCGAGGCGGCAAGGCACGCCTCGGCGACCCGCTGCGCCAGCGTCTCGATCAGGTCGACGCTCGGCCCCGCCACGACCGCCGCGGCGCGCCCGGCGATGTCCGCGTAGCTGACCGTGTCGGCGAGATCGTCGCTGCGCCCGGCCCGCGACAGGTCCACCGCCAGGTCGATGTCGATCAGGAACGGCTGCGGCTCGGTCTTCTCGGGCGCCAGGACCCCGTGGCAGGCCTCCACGGCGAGACCCCGCAGGCTGATGATGTCGCTCACGCCGGACCCCCCACCCGGTCGACGACGCGGTCGCCCACGCGGTCGACCACCCGGACGGCGGCGACGGAGGACGGTACGTCGTGCACGCGCACGGCCCAGGCCCCCTGCTGGGCCGCCAGCACACTGACCGCCGCCGTGGCCGCGTCGCGGACCGCGAGGTCTCCCGGCGTACCGTCCGGGGCCGCCATCAGCGCCCCCAGGAACCGCTTGCGGGAGGCGCCGACGAGCAGCGGGTAGCCCATCGCGCGCAGCGCGGGCAGGGCCCGCAGCAGCGCCCAGTTGTGCTCGGCGTCCTTGGCGAAGCCCAGCCCCGGGTCGAGGATCAGCTGGTCGGGGGCCACGCCCGCCGCGAGCGCGGCGGCCACGCGCTCCGCCAGCTCCGCGGTGACGTCGGCCACCACGTCGCCGTACGTCGCCCGGTCGTTCATCACCGAGCCGTGCCCGCGCCAGTGCATGAGGACGTACGGCGTGCCGGGGCGCCCGGCCACGACCTCGAACATCGCCGGGTCGGCCAGCCCGCCGCTGACGTCGTTGACGATCTGGGCCCCGGTGTCCAGCGCCGCCGCGGCCACCCCCGAACGCATCGTGTCGATCGAGACGCGCGCCCCGGCTGCCGCGAGGCGCGCGACCACCGGCAGCACCCGCGCGAGTTCCTCGGCCTCGTCGGGGCGCTCCGCCCCGGGCCGGGTGGACTCCCCGCCGACGTCGAGCAGGTCCGCGCCCTGCGCGAGCAGCTCGAGCCCGTGCGCGACGGCGGCGCCCGCGGACAGGTACAGCCCGCCGTCGCTGAAGCTGTCCGGCGTCACGTTGACGATGCCCATCACCAGGGTCCGGCCCGGCGGCGTCATCAGCGGGCCCCGCGCAGGATGAGGCTCATCGCCTCGGCCCGGGTGGCCGGGCGGCGGAGCACGCCGCGCACCGCCGACGTGGTCGTGCGCGAGCCGGGCTTCTTCACCCCGCGCATCGACATGCACAGGTGCTCGGCGTCGACGACGACGATGACGCCCTGGGCATGCAGCTCGGACACCAGCGCGTCGGCGATCTGCGTCGTCAGCCGCTCCTGCACCTGCGGGCGCCGCGCGAAGCAGTCGACCAGCCGGGCGAGCTTGCTCAGCCCGGTGACCTGGCCGTCCTTGGCCGGGATGTACCCCACGTGCGCCACCCCGTGGAACGGCAACAGGTGATGCTCGCACAGGCTGAACACCTCGATGTCGCGCACCAGGATCAGCTCGTCGTGGTCCATGTCGAAGCGGCGTTCCAGGATGGCGCGCGGGTCCTCGCTCAGGCCGGCGAAGAGCTCGCCGTACGCCCGGGCCACGCGGGCCGGCGTGTCCCGCAGGCCGTCCCGTTCGGGGTCCTCGCCGAGCGCGAGCAACAGCTCCCGGACGGCCGCCTCCGCACGGACCAGGTCGACCGGGCTGGGTGCCGACTCCAGCCCGGCGTCAGCCACCGACGCTTCCCCCGGGCGGGGTCTCGATGACGGCCACGGGCGGGTGCTCCTCGCCGGGTCGCTTGGCGTTGGGGTCCTCGCCGCGCTCGATCGCCGCGCGCTCCGCGGGGGTCAGGACCGGGGGCTGGTCGCTGACGCCGCGGCGGTCGCTCGACAGCCACACCGGGCGCGGCTCCTGCTTGCGCACGGACTGGAACACGGTCTTGAGCTGCTCGGCGTTCAGCGTCTCCTTCTCCAGCAGCTCGAGCACGAGCCGGTCGAGGATGTCGCGGTTGTCGTTGAGGACGCGCCACGCCTCGTCGTGGGCCGCCTCGATGAGCCGGCGGATCTCCTCGTCGACGATCGTCGCCAGCCCCTCGGAGTAGTCCCGCTGGTGGCCCATGTCGCGGCCGAGGAAGACCTCGCCGCTGTCCTGGCCGAGCCGGATCGCGCCGATCCGCTCGCTCATCCCGAACTGGGTGACCATCTTGCGGGCCATCGCGGTGGCCTTCTCGATGTCGTTGGCGGCGCCGCTCGTGGGGTCGTGGTAGATGATCTCCTCGGCGACCCGCCCGCCGAGCGCATACGCGAGCTGGTCCAGCATCTCGTTGCGGGACTGGCTGTACTTGTCCTCCAGCGGCAGCACCATCGTGTAACCGAGGGCCCGCCCGCGGGGCAGGATCGTCACCTTGGTCACCGGGTCGGTGTGGTTGAGGGCGGCGGCCACCAGGGCGTGGCCGCCCTCGTGGTACGCCGTCATCTTCTTCTCCTTGTTGCTCATCAGCCGGGTGCGCTTCTGCGGCCCGGCGACCACGCGGTCGATGGCCTCGTCCAGGGCGCGGTCGTCGATGAGCTGGGCGTTGGAGCGCGCCGTGAGCAGCGCGGCCTCGTTCAGCACGTTCGCGAGGTCGGCGCCGGTGAACCCGGGCGTACGTCGTGCGACGGCGGCAAGGTCCACCCCGGGCGCCAGGGGCTTGCCCCGGCCGTGCACCTTGAGGATGGCCTCGCGCCCGAGCATGTCGGGAGCCTCGACCGCGATCTGCCGGTCGAACCGGCCCGGGCGCAGCAGCGCCGGGTCGAGGATGTCGGGGCGGTTGGTGGCCGCGATGAGGATGACGTTCTGCCGGGCGTTGAACCCGTCCATCTCGACAAGGAGCTGGTTCAGCGTCTGCTCGCGCTCGTCGTGCCCGCCGCCGAGGCCCGCGCCGCGGTGCCGGCCGACCGCGTCGATCTCGTCGACGAAGACGATCGCGGGCGCGTGCTGCTTGGCCTGGTCGAAGAGGTCCCGGACCCGGGAGGCGCCGACGCCGACGAACATCTCGACGAAGTCGGAGCCGGAGATCGAATAGAACGGCACGCCGGCCTCGCCGGCGACCGCCCGGGCCAGCAGGGTCTTGCCGGTGCCGGGCGGGCCGTAGAGCAGCACGCCGCGCGGGATCTTCGCGCCCACCGCCTGGAACTTCGTCGGCTCGGCGAGGAACTCCTTGATCTCGGTGAGCTCCTCGATGGCCTCGTCGGCCCCCGCCACGTCGGCGAACGTCACCGGCTCGGTGTTCTTGTCCGCGAGCTTGGCGCGGGACTTGCCGAACTGCATGATCTTGCCGCCGCCGCCCTGGGCCTGGCTCAGCATCCAGACGAACAGGCCGAGGAACAGCAGCATCGGCAGCACGTTGACGAGCAAGGCCGTCCACAGCGAGGACTGCGGGGGCTTGTCGTTGTAGCCGCTCGGCGGCTGCTTGGCCTTCAGTTCCTGCATCAGCGATTCGCCGCGCTGGGGAACATAGAGCGCATAGACCTTGTCGACGTTCTTGGCGTCGCCGACGTCCTGCTTGCCCTTGAGCGTCAATTCGATGCGGTCGTCGTCGACAAAGGTCGCGGATTCGACGCGGCCCTCGTTGATCAGCTTTTCGGCCTGGTAGGTCTTGACCTCGCTGAAGCCGCCGGTCGGCATCATCTGCAGGGCGATGAGCAGGAGGCAGGCCAGCACCACGATCACCGGGATCGGGTTCTTGAGGATGGATTTGGCTTTCATCAGCGGGGCGCGGCCCCGGACCTCCTGATCGTGACTGACATACCGTTGGGCGACACGTTGTTCGACGACGGTGTCCGTGGTCAACGGCCCCCTTGACGGTACACCGCGCCGCGCAACACCCCTCAACCGCTTGAGGCAACGGTCAGCCGTGCCGCGGTGTTCCTGGCTCCGGTGCCGTGACCCGGGCGGTGACCCGCCAGCCGAGCTCGCAGGCGACGATCCCCAGCACGACCGCGACCGCGGCCACCCCCATCGCCCACGCGCTGCCGACGTCGAGCATGAAGAACCGCGCCAGCGGCGGCGTGACGAACATGACGACGTACGCCACCGCCCCGCCCACGATGAGGACCCACTTCCACAGCGCGTCGGGCCGGGCGACCGCCTTGAGGACCCACATGGCGATACCGATGACCACCGCGAGCGCCGCCGTGCTGATCTGGGTGGCGCTGGCCCCGCGGGGGTCGGCCCGCAGCACGGCGTACACCGCGAACGTCGCCGCCCCGATGACCAGACCTGCCGGGGCGGCCCGGATGAGTGCGCGGCGCGCGAAGCCGGATCGGGCGCGGTCGTGGTTGGGCGCCAACGACAGGAAGAAAGCCGGGATCCCGATCGTGAACCAGGCCGTGATCGTCACATGCAGCGGCACGAACGGGAACGGCAGCTGCGCGAGGCCGACGAGCAGCGCCAGCACCACCGAATAGAAGGTCTTGGTGAGGAACAGGACGGCGACCCGCTCGATGTTGCCGATGACCCGGCGGCCCTCGGCGACGACGTGGGGCAGGGTCGCGAACCGGTCGTCGAGCAGCACGATCTGCGCCGCGGACCGGCTCGCCTCCGAGCCCGAACCCATGGCCACCCCGACGTCGGCGTCCTTGAGCGCGAGCACGTCGTTGACCCCGTCGCCGGTCATGGCCACGACGTGGTCGTGGGCCTGCAGGGCCCCGACCATGGCCCGCTTCTGCTGGGGGGTCACCCGCCCGAACACGGCGTGGTCGTCGATCGCGCGCGCCAGCGCCGTCGGGTCCTCGGGCAGCTCCCGGGCATCCACGGCGCCGCCAGCTCCCGTCGCGCCTTCGCCGCCCGCCGCGCTGCCCCCGATGCCCACCGACCGGGCGACCGCGGCCACCGACGTGGCGTTGTCGCCGGAGATGACCTTGACCTCGACGTCCTGCTCGTGGAAGAACGCCACGGTGTCGGCCGCGTCGCCGCGTACGCGCTGGGCCAGGACGACCAGGGCCAACGGGGTCATCGTCCCCACCTCGCCCGCGTCGACGCGACGATCCGCGCCGGCCAGCAGCAGCACCCGCAACCCCTCCGCGCCCAGCCGCTCGGCCTCCGCGGCCGCCGAGCTCCCCGGCGCGGCCAGCACGTCGGGGGCGCCGATGACGAGGTTCACCGGGTCGCGGTCGGGGGCGTCGAAGCTGGCCCCCGACCACTTGGTCGCCGAGGTGAACGGCGCCGTGGCGGTCACCGGCCAAGGGTCGGCCGGGGCGCCGACGGCCTCGGCGACGACGCGCATCGTGGCGTTCGGGTGGCCGTCGGTGGCGGCGAGCTGAGCGAGCAGGGCGCGGGCACCGGCCTCGTCGTACGCCGTCGCGAGCGGCACGATGCGCTCGAACGCCATCCCGCCCTCGGTGAGCGTGCCGGTCTTGTCGACGCAGACGGTGTCGACGCGGGCGAGCCCCTCGATCGCGGGCAGCTCCTGGACCAGGGCGCCCCGCTGGCCGAGGCGGACCACGCCGACGGCGAAGGCGACCGACATGAGCAGGACCAGGCCCTCCGGCACCATCGGCACGAGCGCTCCGACGAGGTTGAGCAGCGCCTCCTTTCCGGTGGTGTGCACGAGGTTGACCTGCACCCAGATGGTGAGCAGCCCGACGGGGATGAGCAGGAAGGTGACCCACCGCAGGATCGCGTTGACGCCATTGCGCAGCTCGGAGTTCGTCAGGGTGTAGCGGCTGGCCTCGGCGGCGAGCTGCGCGGCGTACGCCTCGTGCCCCACCTTCGTCGCCCGGTACGCGCCGGCCCCCGCCGCCACGAAGCTGCCGGACAGCACCGGGTCGCCGACCTCCTTGTCGATGGGGTCGTTCTCGCCGGTGAGGAGGGACTCATCGACCTGCAGGTGGTCGACCTCGACGACCTCGCCGTCGACGACGACCTGGTCCCCCGGCCGCAGCTCGATGACGTCGTCGACGACGATCTCGCGGCGGTCCCGGCGCGCGGTGCCGTCGGCGCGGCGTACGACGGGCTTGGCCTCCCCCACGATGGCCAGGCTGTCCAGGGTCTTCTTGGCCCGGACCTCCTGGATGATGCCGATGCCGCTGTTGATGATGATGAGCAGCGCGAACAGGCCGTTCTTGAACGATCCGGTGACCGCCACCAGGGCGAACAGCACCGCGAGAATGGCGTTGATCCGGGTGAACACGTTGGCCCGGACGATCTGGCCGACCGTGCGCCCCGACCGCGGCGGCAGGTCGTTGATCTGACCCGCGGCGACCCGGGCCGCGACCTCGTCGCCGGTCAGCCCCGTCGCCTGGGCAGCCATGGGCAGCCCGGCTCAGGCGTACACGTGCCGGGCCAGCGTCCCGACGCACCGCAGGTTGCGGTAGCGCTCCCCGAAGTCCAAGCCGTAGCCGACCACGAACTCGTTCGGGATGTCGAAGCCGACGTACTTCACCGGCACCGCGACCTTCGCCGCCTCCGGCTTGCGCAGCAGCGTGCAGATCTCGACCGACGCGGCGCTGCGGGAGGCGAGGTTGGCCTGGATCCAGGACAGCGTCAGGCCGGAGTCGACGATGTCCTCGACGATCAGCACGTGCTTGTCGGTGACGTCGGTGTCGAGGTCCTTGAGGATCCGGACGACGCCGCTGGACTTGGTGCCCGAGCCGTAGGAGCTCACCGCCATCCAGTCCATCGGCACGGTGCCCGGCATGGCGCGCATCAGGTCGGCCATGATCATCACCGCACCCTTGAGGACGCCGACGAGGATCAGGTCCTTGCCCTCGTAGTCCGCCCAGATCTGATCGGCCAGGTCCTGCAGGCGCTCGCGGATCTGGTCCTCGGTGAGCAGCACTTCTTCCAGGTCAGAACCCATGTGTTCGGCGTCCACGCGCCCATTCTCACCCATCACCCGCGGTCGCGGGGCCGGCGCCCCTGCCCGCGAGCCCGGCGGACCTCTCAAATCGGATGGCCCCGTCGTGGCGGACCGCCACCAGGCCGCCGGGCAGCGCCACCGGGCCCTGCCCCCGCCAGTCGTCCACCAGCGCGTTGAGCGCGCCGACGTGGGCGGCGGTGGTCTGCGGACACCCCGCTTCGGCCGCGAGCAGCCGCCAGAGCCGGCCCCGGATCGCATGCGGGTGCGCCGCGAGGTCGGCGACCGGCCAGGGGGGGTCGCCGAGTCGTTCCCGGGCCTGGCCCGCCAGGGCGTCCAGCGCGTCGGCGTCCTCGCGGGCCAGGTCCGCCGTGCGGGCCAGAGCGCGGGCGAGCCCGGGGCCCAGGTCGCGTTCGAGATCGGCGAGGGCGACCCGCACGCGGTTGCGCCGGTACGCCGGGTCCGTGTTGGTCGGGTCGTGCCAGGGCTCCAGCCCCTGGGCCCGGCAGGCCGCCAGCGTGGTCGCCTTGGGCAGGTGCAGGAGCGGCCGCTCGTACGGCGTACGGCGGCGCGGCATGCCCGCCAGGCTGCGCGTCCCCGACCCGCGGGCGAGCGCGAGGAGCACCTGTTCGGCCTGGTCGTCGAGGGTGTGGCCGAGCCAGACGCGGTACGCCGAGAGCTCGGTGGCGGCCTGAGCGAGGGCGGCGTACCGGGCCTCCCGCGCGGCCGCCTCGGGGCCACCGCCGCGCGTCGCGGGCGGCACCGTCACCCGGCGTACCAGCACCGGCGCCGCCCCCACCGCCCGGCACTGCCCCGCGGCCCGCGCGGCGACGGCCGCGGAATCGTCCTGCAACCCGTGGTCCACGACGACCGCCCCGACCCGTACCGCGGCCTTCGGCGCCTCGAACGTCGCGCCCGCCAGCAGGGCCAGCGAATCGGGCCCGCCGGAGCAGGCCACCAGGACCAGTTCCCCCGGTGGGACGTCCGCGAGGTGGTCGCGAACGGCGACCCGCACGGCGGCCACGGCGGGATCCGGGCCGGTCACGGTCTCAGCCGTGGACGCGGGCGATCCAGCGGTCCGGGTCGTGGATCTCGCCCGCCTGGGGCAGCGTGTCCGGCGAGGTCCACACCGCGTTGAAGCCGTCCCGGCCGACCTTGTCGGTGACGTGGCGGACGAAGGCGGCGCCGTCGCGGTACTGGGCCATCTTGGCCTCCAGCCCCAGCAGTCGCCGGATGAGGATGTCTATGCCCGAGATGCCTTGGCGGCGCTTGTCGAACCGCGCGCGGATCGTGGCCACCGACGGCACCACCTTGGGGCCGACCTCGTCCATGACCACATCGGCGTGGCCCTCCAACAGGGCCATCACGGCGCCGATCGCGGCCAGCTCGGCCCGCTGGTCGGCGTCGAGGAACAGCTCCGGCAGCCCCGTGCCGCCCGGGCGCAGCACCTCGGGCGCGTTCTTTGCGGCCAGCTTGAGGCGGTCCACGAGCTGGTCCGCGTCGGGGACCAGGTCGGTGGCGATCTGGCGGGTGCGGGCGAGCATGTGCTCGCGCAGCCAGGGCACCGCGGTGAACTGCACCCGGTGGGTCTCCTCGTGCAGGCACACCCAGAGCCGGAAGTCGGGTGGGAACAGGTCCAGCTCGCGCTCGACCTGCACCACGTTGGGGGCGACGAGCAGCAGGCGGGGCTGCGAGCCCTCGGCGTAGGCCAGGTCGTACTGGCCCAGCACCTTCGTCGACATGAACGCCAGCAGGGCGGCCACCTCGCTGCCGGTCGCGACCCCGCCGATCTTCTGGGTGATCGGGCCGGGCAGCGGCTTGCCCGGCCGGTTCGCGAGCTTGCTCACCACCGGGTCGAGCATGGCGGCGAAGCTGGTGATGTTCACCTCGGCCCAGGTGGGCCGGTCGACCACCAGCGCCGGCTTCGGGCCGGTCGGCGAGACCAGCCCGGAGGTCTCGGCGACCGGCTCATACGCGCGTTGGGAGGCGTCGCGCAGCTCCGCCACGACCGCGCGGGCCTGGGCTCCGGGCAGCTTCGGCCCGGGCGGCGTGATGACTCGTACCCCGCGCGCCGCGAGGGACCAGTCGACCATCCGGACTCCGGCGGGCTGGATATCGCTCATTGCGGCATCCTCTCAGCCCGCCGGGCCCGGCGCTCCACCGCCGCACCATCGTGGGCGCACGGTCGCCCGTCAGGCGGCCTACGACTGGTCAGTCCGCCAGGAAGTCCGCGACCAGACGGCAGAATTCGTCGACCTTCTCGATCTGCGTCCAGTGCCCGCACCGCCCGAAGACGTGGGCGCGCGCGTCGTCGATCCAGTCCAGCATCGTCAGGGTGGTCGAGAGCGGGATGACCCGGTCGTCGCGGCCGTGCACCAGCAGGGTGGGGTGGGCGATGCCACGAATGTCGGCCTCGGCGTGGGCCATCGCGTCGACCCAGCGCTGCCGCGGGGCCGGGAACATCGCGGAGAACGCCTCCTGCGCGCCGGGCCGGATGCTGGCCTGGTAGCGACTCTCCACCATGTCGTCGGTGACCAGGCTCGCGTCGTACGCGAACGTCGTCCGCATCAGCCGCGCCATGCTCTCCCGCGACGGCTCGTAGCCCCACACCGCATCCAGGCCCTCCGTGATCGGGAACGGCACCCCCACCGAGCCCATGAGGATCAGCTTGGCCACCCGCTCGGGGTGCGCGATGGCCATCGCCAAGGCCATGGACCCACCGAAGCTGTTGCCCACGATGCTGGCCTTGTCCAGACCGATCGCATCCATGAAGCCGACCATCTGATCGAGCCACAACGTCCGGTTATACGTCGTGCCGGGCGGGACCGCTGTGAACCCGAAACCCGCGAAGTCCGGCGCCAGCAGGCGATGCGTCGGCGCGAGCCGATCGATGACCAACCGCCAGTTCACCCAGGCGCTGACGCCCGGACCCGAGCCGTGGAACAACAACACCGGCTCGCCCGACCCGACGTCGTGATAGTTGGTCTGGAGAGTGCCGGTGGTCACCGACGCGCCGATTTCCGGGTTACCC
This sequence comes from Austwickia sp., assembly GCA_016699675.1. NCBI lineage: Bacteria > Bacillati > Actinomycetota > Actinomycetes > Micrococcales > Dermatophilaceae > Austwickia > Austwickia sp. Next base: position 698,214 of record CP064985.1, read on the forward strand.
GCCGGGTCCTGGGGCGGCCGGCTCGCCGCAGCGCTGGCCGTGGGTGGACCGGCCGCCTGCGCGCTCATGGCTTCGCCTCGCGCCGTACCGATGTCATTCCGGTCCCCGCCCGTCGTTCGGCCCTAGCGGCGGCCGCCGCCGAGCAGTCCGCCCAAGATCGACCCGAGGATGCCGCCGCCGAGACCGCCCTGCTGCTGTGTCTGCTGGGTCACCGCACCGGTGAGGATCTGACCGAGGATGTCGCCGACGCCGCCCTGGGCGCCCTCCGGCTGGCTCTGGCTGGGGTCGGGCGACATCGCGCCACCGCCCAGCTGGCCCTGCACCTGCTTGGCGAGCCAGGCCAGGACGATCGGGGCCAGGATCGGCAGCAGCTTCTGCACCAGCCCCTGCGTCATGGAACCCTGGCCGCCCAGGCGGTTGACCACCTCGGGCTCCTGCTCGCCGAAGATGTGCGAGACGATCTTGGCGCCATCGGCGGTGTCGACCTGGTCCAGGCTCGGCGCGTCGGCGAGCGCCGGGTCGTGCTGGCCGAGCGCCGCCGCCAAGGACTGCGCGCCCGCGGGGTCTTGCGCGTTGGCCTGGAGGCCGCCGAGGAGCGCCGGCAGGAGGGTGCCGACCGCCTCGCGCGTCTCCTCCGGCGAGGCGCCGACCTGCTCGGCGATCTGGTCGATCGGGAGCTGGGAGTACAGCGACTGGATGTCCGTCATGGCAAGACCTTCCCCTGTTCGAGCCGGGCATTCGCGTCGGCCGGGCCGAACGGCCCGCTGCTGGGACGTTAGCTTCGCGTCGGCGGCGATGCACGCCGGACCGGCAAATGTCAGCGACAACCGCAGGACGCCAGCCGGGCCGCGAACCGGTCCAGCGCCTGGCGCGCCGGGTCGGTGCCGTCCGCGGGCACCTGGTCCGCGAGCACCGCGAACGTCAGCAGGCGCCCGTCGGCATCGACAACCGTGCCGGCCAGCGACGACACGCCCGTGAGGGTCCCGGTCTTCGCCCGCACGAGGCCCGCGCCCGCCCGGCCGGGCCCGGTGAGATAGCGCTCGGCCAGCGTCCCGATCAGGCCCGCCGCGGGCAGGTCGGCATAGACCCGCGCCAGCTCCGGCGAGCTGCCGTCCGTGCCCTTGACGAGGAGGGCCGCGAGCGTCGCCGCCGAGGCCTTGCTGCCCGGGGCCAGCCCGGAGGGGTCGGCGACCACGAGGCCATCGGTGGGCACGCCGAGCGCGGCGACCCGGGCGACGACCCAGGCGGCGACCGCCGGGAACGTCGGCGCGACGCCGGTGCGCACCGCGGCGACCCGAGCCAGCGCCGACGAGAGCGTGTTGTCGGACTCCGCCAGGGCCAGGGCGAGCTGGTCCCCCACCGGGGCGGACCGCACGACGCCCAGCCGGGCGGCCCCCGCCGGGGCGGCGGCGCGGGTCACGCCCGGCGCGAGCGCGACCGCGCGCCGCGAGCAGGCCGTGCAGGGCCCCGCCGGTGGCGAGCGCCGGGTCGTCGGGGGCGCGGGTGCCGGGCACGGGACGGTACGTCGTGAGGCCGAGCGGCGCGACCGGCCCGGCGTACCCGTAGTCGACGTCGGCGCGCACCCAGGCCGGGTCGATCCGCGGGCCGGCCAGCCCGGCCTCGTCGAGCACGAGCCGCAGGCCGCCGGGCGGGGTGGTCACGGAACCCCCGCGTACGGCGGCGGCGACCTGGTCGGCCAGGTCGGCGAGTCCGGCCCGCCCGGGGACGCTGCCAGGGGTCCCGGCCCCGGGACTGAGCAGGGTGTCGCCCCCGGCGACCAGAACGAGCTGCCCGGGGGCGCCGGCGACCACCGAGGTGTCGAGCGTCGTCGCCATCGGCATGGCAGTCGCGACAGCGGCGGCGGTCACCAGCTTGGTCGTCGAGGCCGGCGTCCGGGGCGTGGCCTCGTCCTTGGCGTAGAGCACCCGGCCGGTCAGGCCGTCCCGGACGACGGCGCCGACGCGCGGCCCGAGCGCGGGGTCGGCGGCCAGGGGCGCCAGGGTCGCGGCGAGGGCCGCCGGGTCCGGGCTGGCGGCCGACGAGGCGACCGCGGCGAGCGGCAGCTCGCTCGCCGGGCGAAGCCCCAGGCGGGGCGGCGTGGGAGTCGCGGGGCTGGCGCCGGTCGCGGGGCTGGCCCCGGTCGCTGGGGTGCCGGACGGCGTCGGCGCGGGCGCCCCGGTCGGGGCGGCGACCGGACGATCGGTGGTGAGAACGCCGGGGACGACGTCGGCGATGTCGAGCCCGACGTACCCGGCGAGGGCCAAGACGGCCACCGCGCCGGCCACCCGAGCCCTTCTCATCAGTCTCCTCTTCCGGCCTCAGCAGCAGCCACAATGCGACAGACTGGGGCTTGACGCGCTGCGCCCGCGCCCAGAGAGCGTACGACACCGGCACGACCAGGAGGCCACGACATGACGAGCAACATCGAGCTCCAGCCCGGCACCGGGGACACCCCCGACACCCCGTCGACGCCGCCGATGTTCTTCGACGTGACCGTGGAGATCCCCAAGGGTCAGCGCAACAAATACGAGATCGACCACGAGTCCGGCCGGATCCGCCTGGACCGGATGCTGTTCACGAGCACGCAATACCCGAGCGACTACGGCTACATCGAGGACACCCTCGGCGAGGACGGCGACCCGCTCGACGCGCTGGTCCTCCTGGACTCCCCCACCTTCCCCGGCGTGGTGATTCTGTGCCGCGCGATCGGCATGTTCCACATGCGCGACGAATCCGGCGGCGACGACAAGATCCTGTGCGTGCCCGCGAAGGACCCCCGCGTCACCCACATCCAGGCCCTGGACGACGTGAGCGAGTTCGACCGGCTGGAGATCCAGCACTTCTTCGAGACCTACAAGGACCTTGAGCCCGGCAAGTCCGTGGAGGGTGCGCACTGGGCCGACCGCGTCACGGCCGAGCGCATCATCAACGAGGCCATCCAGCGCGCCAAGGACCACGGCATGACCACCAACCGCTGGCCGATGCCGCACGGCCACTGAGGCCGGCGCAGACCTGAGGTTGCGGTCGGCCGGCGTGGTCAGCGTTCGCCGGCCGGCACCTTTGTGACGGGGAAGTCACCGTACGCCGGCCGGAAGGTGACCGCCTGGCCGGGGTGACCCTTGAGGATCACGGCGTCGTCGCGGGGCTGTTCGGCGCAGCCGGCATGCGGCACGGCGACCGCGACGGCCGACAGGACCAGCCCGAGCCCGAGGTCGACGGCGGCGCGCCTCGTGGTGACCCGCATCCCCATCCGCCCCTCGGTCCCTGCCCGGTGTGTCCCCGCGGCGGCGTCGTGCCGCCTTTCCGAACCCTTATCGGCGGGGCGGCCGCGGCGTTAACGAGGAGGCGGCAACGGTCCGGTCACGACGGCGCGTCGTCGGTCCAGTTCCGCTCCGCGAGTAGGGCGCGCAGCGCGACGGCGCCCGCCGCCACGCCCGCCGGGAGGTCGGCTCCGCGCCCCGCGGCCACGCCGAGCGCGAAGGCGGTCAGCGGCGCGGCGGGCCGGGACGGTCCGTGGGCGACCTCGCCGATCAACCGCAGCATGTCGGGGGTGACCGCGGCGACCTCGGCGCGGTCCACCGCGAGGGCGGCGCAGGCCTGGTCGAGCCAGGCGTTCATCCGCTCCATCTCGCGCGGGCTGTCCTTGCCGCCGCCCGCCCGGTCCCGGTCGCTCATCGATCCTCCTCGGCGTCGGCGGGCCCGCCCGGGTCCGCCTCGGTGCTGATGCGGTGCGCGCCCGCGTACACGTTCATCCGGTCGCCGCGCACGAACCCGGCGAGCGTGAGCCCGGTGGCCTCCGCCACCTCGACCGCCAGCGAGCTTGGGGCCGACACCCCGGCGAGGACCGGAATGCCCGCCATGACGGCCTTCTGAGCCAGCTCGTACGACGTGCGCCCGCTGACCTGCAGGATCAGCCCGCGTCCGGGCCGATGGCCGTTGAGCATCGCCCAGCCCACCACCTTGTCGACAGCGTTGTGCCGGCCGACGTCCTCGCGGGCGACGAGCAGTTCGCCGGCCGCCGTGAACAGGCCCGCGGCGTGCAGTCCCCCGGTGGTCTCGAACGTCTTTTGCGCCGTGCGGAGCCGGTCCGGCAGGGCGAGGATCAGCTCGGCGGGCACGGGGAGATCGTCGACGGTGAGGTCGTAGGGTCGCCGGGCCGTCAGCAGCTCGATGCTCGCCGTCCCGCAGACGCCGCACGCCGACGTGGTCAGCAGGCTCCGGCGCCGCTCGGGCGGGACCACGACGCCCCCGGCGAGGCCGACATCGAGGAGGTTGTAGGTGTTCTGCGGGGCGCCGGCCTCGTCGTCGACGACGGACCCGGCGCAGTAGCGGGCGGTCGCCACGTCCTGCGCCGCGTCGATGATCCCCTCCGCCGCGAGCAGCCCGTGGGCCAGCTCGACGTCGTGACCGGGGGTGCGCATCGTGGTCGTGTACGCCGCGCCGCCGACCCGGACCTCCAGCGGCTCCTCGACGGCGAGCCGGTCCATGCGGCCCACCGCGCGGCAGGGCGCGCCTGGACCGGACCGTTCGACGGCGACCAGGCGGCGCCGTACCGTCACCCTGCCCATGCTTGCATCATCGCCGCTCGCCGGGCGTCCGTCATCTCGGGCCCGTGTAGACCCCGGTGATGCGGCGACGGGGACCGGCGGCGGCGTACTCCTCCAGCGTGTGCGCCACCCACCCGGCCATCCGACCGGCGGCGAACAGGACGGGCGCGGCCTGCGCCGGCAGGCCCAGCTCGTACGTCGCCAGCGCCATCGCCCAGTCCGTGTTGGGGAACCAGCCGCGGCGCCGGGCCAGGCCGTCCTCCAGGAGCGCGGCCGCCTGCTCGGCGGGCCCGGGTCGGGTCGCCCGGAGGTGCCGCAGGAGGTACGTCGCGCGCGGATCCTGCCCCCGATAGATCGGGTGGCCGAACCCGGCCGGGGGCGTGGCCGCCGCCAGCGCCGCACCCAGGGCCCGGGCGGGGTCGAGCACCGCCGCGTCCAAGGCCAGCCGACCGGCGACGTTCGCCGTCCCGTGCAGCGGCGAGTCGATGGCGGACAGGCCGGTGAGCAGGCAGGCGTACAGGTCCGCATGCACATTGGCCGACGCCCGCACGGCCGTCGTCGAGGTCGCCAGGTCGTGGTCGGCGTGCACGACGAGCAGCCGGCGGACCAGGTCGACGGCCGCGGGATCGTCGGCGTTGGCGCCGACCACCGCGCACCAGAGCCGAGCCAGGCCGGCACCGTCGGGGCGCAGCACCGCGTACGCCGGGGGCGCCAGCGCCGCGGGCACCGCCCCAAGGACCGTGGCCGCGCGCTGGCGCACCGAGTCCTCCTCCAGGTCATGCCGCTGCGGGTCGGCGGCCCCGAGAAGGAGGACGACCAGGCGCATCCGGTCGATGGGCTGGGCGCCGTCGGGCAACACGTCGAGGGCGGACCGCAGCCGAGCGAGGGTCTCCTCCCCCACCGCGAACGAGAGCGGGCCCGCCGCCTGCCACAACACGGCGCACACCTCTTCCGGGGTCGACTCGTCGGCCAGCTCCTCGACGGGCCGGCCGCGGAAGAGCAGGGTGTCGTCGTCCTCGATGGCGGTGATGCGGGTGCGGATCACCGGCGCGGCCGCGGCGCCCCGGCGGGTCCCGGCTCGCAGGCGTTCGACGTCGTCGACACGGAACCAGCTGGTGTGCCGCCCGCCGGTCGCCGTACGGGCCGCGGGGACGAGCCGGCCGCGGCTCACGTAGGCATACACGGTCTGCGGCTTGACCCCCAGATAGCGGGCCGCCTGGGCGGTGGACAGCAGCGCCTCGGCCACGACGTACCTCCCGCGTTGACCCGATCAACGGTTGACTTGATCAAGATTGACGGAAACCGGCCGGAAGCGCCACCGTTGAGTCATGTCCTCCTTGACCGCCCCGCCCACCGCCGCGCCAACGGGTCCGGTCGAGGAGGACGTCCGGCTTCGCGACATCGCCCTCACGGCGTACGGTCCCAGCCTCCTCGGCGGCTTCGGAGTCGGCGCCGTCACCCCGGTGCTGCCGCTGGTCGCGCTCGGCCTCGGAGCCACGACGGCGCAGGCCGGGCTCGTCGTCACGCTCATCGTGCTCGGCTCGCTGGTGGCCTCGCTGCCCGGCTCCGTGCTGACGGCGAAGGTTGGCGAGCGCGCGGCGCTGGTGGGATCGGCCCTGGTCGACGCGACGATGCTGGCCCTCATGGCGTGGGCACCGTCGCTGGTCGTGGTCGGCGTGGCGGCGTTCGTGCTCGGCGCCGGTCAGGTCGTCTTCGGCCTCGCCCGGCAGACCTATCTCACCGAGGCGATCCCGGTCCGGATGCGGGCGCGGGCGTTGTCGACGCTCGGCGGCGTCCTGCGGATCGGCATGTTCGCCGGACCCCTCGCGGGGGCCGGGGTCATTCTGCTGTGGGGGCGCCCGGCGGTCTTCCTGATGGCCGCGGCGCTGCTTCTGGCCGCGGCGGCGCTCGCGGCGCGCCTGCCGGACCTGCCGGGCGAGCGGACCGTACGTCGGGCCACCCCGGTGCACATGGCCGACGTGGTGCGCGACCATCGCCGCTTCTTCGGCACCCTCGGCGTGGGGATCCTGCTGCTCATGGCGGTGCGGGGCGCCCGGATGGTGGTGCTGCCGTTGTGGGCGGAGCACCTCGGCCTCTCCGACGCCGCCACCTCGCTGATCGTGGCGATCTCCTGGGGCGTGGACATGCTGTTGTTCTTCCCGGGTGGCTGGATCATGGATCGCTATGGCCGCCGCGTCGCCGCGATGCCGACCACGCTGGGCATGGCTTTGGGCTTCGCCCTGCTCCCGCTCACCACGGGGTTCTGGCAGCTGCTCGCGGTCGGGGTCCTCATCGCGCTGGGCAACGGGTTCGGCTCGGGCATCGTCATGACGATCTCCGCGGACGCCTCGCCGGACGTGGGACGTCCGCAGTTCCTCGGTGCCGCGCGGTTCCTGGGCGACATCGGCTCGGCCGGCGGGCCGGCTCTCGTCTCGGTGCTGGCCGGCGCGGCATCGCTCACCGTCGGGGTCGCGTCGGTCTCGGTCCTGGCGCTGTCCGCCGCGGCCGTCCTGCTGACCTGGCTGCCGCGCGGGCCGGTCCCGTCCGCCACGTCGGAATCGCCGGTTTCAGTCCCCTGACGGGGGCTCGGCCGGACGGCCGCTGACCTCCCGGACGGTGACCCCCTGGCAGCGCAGGGCAGCCGTCAACAGTCCGTCGCCCACGGCCACGCCCAGCCGGTCGGGCGCCGATTCGACGCCGCACAGCGCGCTGCCGGCCTGCAGGATGGCGTGGCTGAACCGCTCGGAGCGCACCTCCGCCATGACCTTGACCACGCCCAGAACGGCCTGGTCGGTGATGTCCTGACCGGCCGAGGTACGCACCCTGGCGGCACCCTTGAAGACGTCGATGCCCGCGCCGCCGTCGAGATAGACGTCATCGCGGGCGAAGCACATGCCGCCCTCCAGGGCGGGGCAGACGGCGACGACCTCGCCGCGCCGTTCGGCCGCGACGAGGTCGGGATCGCTGTATTCCTCACCGGGAGGCAGGCAGGACCTACCGGCAAGGCAGGCGCTGACCAAGGTCCCGATCACGTCCTTCATGGTCGCGGGAGCGGCGCCGGAATGCCAGCCCAGGCGGGCCGACGTGACGGCACTCACCCCCGCGCGAGGTTCACTTCGCAGGACCCGCAGTCAACGCGGAGCGTCGACTCAGATCAGTCAGATCTGGGCTCCGACGTGCATGGCTCGCCTGATCCACTCGATGGCCTGGGCCACCTCGTCCTCTTCGACCACCAAGGCATCCCGTCGTTGGGCATGAGCCCTCCTTTCTCTGCGGCCGCCCCATGGCGGCCGCGCTTCTTTCCTACTTCACGGTAACAAATGTGGTGAACGTTTGTTTACCCCATGTGTTCGGCCGTTATTGCGAGGTCGGTCACATCGCGGCCAGGCCGGGCCGGCGCGCCGCTCAGGTGGGTCCACCCAGGGCCGATGGGGAGATGTCGGCGCAGCTACCGCCGGTTTTCGGCGTGCGGAGCAGGAGGACCTCGATGGGGACGGCGGGACTGACCGCCGGGGCCCGGACCAGGCCCATGGCGAGCCTGGTCCGCTGGCACCTGATCCGGCTCGTGGGCGTGACCCTGCTGCTGGCCCTCCCGGGGCTGAGCACCGCCGTGCTGGCACGCGCGCAGGCGGACCACTACCGCACCACCGTGGCGCCCATGCGGGACAGCGTGAATCGGCTCCGCGACGACCTCACCGAATCGTTGGCGGCCTATGACGCGTTCCTGACCAGCGGAAACGTCAAGCAGCTCGATGGATTCAATCGGGCCCGCGCGGACTACGCCACGGTGCTCGACCAACAGGACGCGTCGGGCCCGTTGTCGCGCGATCGGGTGCGGTCGCTGCGCGACGCCGGTACGGCGTGGTACGCCGCCGCCGATCGCGTCATCGCCGACGTCCGTGCTGCGGCCCCGGCGGACGCCGCCCCCGCCAGCCAGGCCTACGCCCGCGCCATCGAGGCGTCCCGAGCCGCCACCGCCGACACGGTCCAGGTGCGCGACGAATGGGCGGCCGTCCACGACCGCACTCTGACGACGGGCATCCTGATCAGCCTGGTGGCCGCCGCACTGGCCGGCATCGCGGGCTGGCGGGTCTTCCGGTCTTCCGAGGGCGCGCTGGCCGCGCCCTTGCACGAACTCGCGACGGTGGTCCGCGCCTACGACTCCGGCGACTGGAGCGTCCGCGCGCCCACGCACCGCGGCGCGACCGAGGTCGTGGAGGTCGCCACCGCGTTGAATCGCCTGGCCGCCTCCGAGATCGCGGCCCGCGAGGAGCGCGAACTGTCACTGCGCATGCTGGCCACCACCTCCCAGGTCGTTTCCGAACTGGCGATCGCACCGAGCGAGGACGGCCACTGGGCGCCGGCCTGCGCCTACCTGGGCGCCGCGCTCGGGGCCGACCGCGTCGTCCTCAACACCTGGGAGGACGGGCACTTCGTCCCCCTCGGCTCGTGGGCCGCTCCCGGTACGCCGCCGGCCGACTTCTTCCTCACCGAGGTGCACGGCCGCGGCGCGGCGCGGGTGCTGCGCGAGGCCATCGTGGCGAGCTGCCCCGACGAGATCGCGGAGCGCTTCCCGGCCGAGCTGGCCGACCTGATCCGCGCGCGCGGCGGCCGGGCCTGGATCCTGCAGCCGCTGCGGGTGGCCGACGGCGTCGTGGGCGTGCTGTCGGTCTGGTGCCTGAGCGACCGCACCTGGCGCGGGGCCGAGCTGGACACCGTCGAGCGGTGCGGCTTCGCGGCCGCCCAGACCGTCGCGGACGCGCGGCAGCGGGCCGGCCTGCACGATCTGGAGGCGCAGAAGTCGGCCTTCCTCGCGACCACCAGCCACGAGTTGCGCACGCCGCTGACCTCGATCTCTGGCTATCTCGAGCTGCTGACCGAGGGCGAATTCGGCGCGATCGACCCGGAGCAGGCGCACGCCCTCGCGGTCGTGGAACGCAATGTCCGGCGGCTGCGCTCGCTCGTCGACGACCTGTTGATCCTCAGCGGCCTCGACTCGGGTCGGGCGATCACCACCCCGGAGCGCCTGCCCATCGACGGCGTGGTCCGCGACGCCCTCGCCGAGGTCCGCGAGGAGGGCGGCACGAACGGCGTACGCATTGAGTACGACGGCGTCGCTCCCGACCTCGTGGCCACGGTCAACGGGGTCCACGACCAGCTCGTGCGGGCCCTGCGCTGCGTCATCGGCAACGCGGTGAAGTTCTCCGACGCGGGCGACGTCGTCCACGTCAGCGCGGAGGTGGAGCCGGACACCGTCGTCGTCACCTGCCGCGACGAGGGCGTCGGCATCCCCGCGGCCGAGGTCGGCCGCGTGTTCGCGAGGTTCTACCGCGCCTCCAACGCGACCCGGGCCGAGACGCCCGGCACCGGGCTCGGCCTGTCGATCACGAAGGCCGTTGTGGAGGGCCACGGCGGACACGTGAGCGTGGAGTCCGTGGAGGACTCCGGGACGACCGTGGTCATCCGGCTCCCCCTGGCCCAACCGGTGGGCGTGGTCGTCGCGGGTTGGCGGACGGGCGCCCCGCGGGTTCGCGGGTGGATCGACTCAGGACCGTACGACGAGGGTGGGGCAGCGCGGCTGGTGCGTCAGGGCCCGACTCACCGAACCGAGCAGCAGGCCGGGGAAGCCGCCCATCCCCCGGCTGCCGACCACGAGCAGCGCGGCGGACGCCGCCGACTCGACGAGCACCGGGGCGGGCCGGCCCCATCGAACGGCGAGGTCCACGGCCACGCCGGCGGCGGCGGCGGTCGAGGTGAGCTCCTGGAGCAGCTGCGTCGCCTCGGCTTCGATCTCCAGCTCGTCCTTGCTGAGGAGCCCGAGGGTTCCGTACGTCGTGGCGGCGGGCTCCAGGTGCCAGGCGTGGACGGCCACGAGCCGGCGCTTCAGGGCCGCGGCGGCGTCGATGGCGGCCCGCGCAACCCGTGCCGAGGCGTCCGCGCCGTCGAGCCCCACGACGACGGGGCCCTCGGGGTCTCCCCCGCTGGCGGGCAGCACGACCACGGATCCCTGGGCCTGATGCAGCACCCCGGCCACCGTGCCGCCGAGGACGGCTCCGCGCACGCCGCCCGCGCCGGTCGCGCCGAGCACCGTCGTCGAGGCGGTGGCCGAGAGTTGCGCCAGGACCTCGACCGGGTGGCCCTCGAGGAGGGCGCCTGCCGGGGTGAGCTCCGGGTAGGCGGCCCGCAGCGCGGCCAGGGCCTCGTCAAGGTGGGCGCGGCCGGCCTGCGCGACCCGGGCGGGGAAGTCAACGCCGTCGAGCATCGCCCGCAGGGCGCCGGTCCGCTTCGGCACGGGCATGCGCGGGACGACGGCGATCAGTACGAGTTGGTCGTGGCGCGCCAGCGCCCAGCGAGCGGCCCAATGCGCCGCAGCCACGGAGAGTTCGGAACCATCGATCCCGGCCACCACGCATCCGGAGACCTGGGGCGTCTCGTCGTACATACCTGCCCTCGCCTTCGACGCGGCGCGGCCGCCTCGAACCACGCCGATGAGGCCATCCTACCCGTCGGTACGGCGGTATCCGCTCGCGCTCATGGCTCGTCACTTAGACGCCAAGACGCCAAGACGCCAAGACGCCAAGACGCGGCTGGAACCTTTTTTTACGGCAAACTCGTGTTTATTAGACCCCTCTCCGTTCACCCCACCCTCTACTACCTGTCTTCACCCCCGACAGCATCTTCACCCGGCCCCGACCTGTTCGGATTTTCGTTCGCGCTACTCTAGCAGATAGTGGCTGCTTCTGTTAGGATATACGTATGACTTCAGCTGTAACCGCGCCGACGCTCAGGGATGTGAGGTGCGCGTCCCAGCCAGGCGGCGACGCATCGCGCGAAGCAGCGCTGGAGCAGGTGGTCTTCCGTGCTGACGACCGCCTCGACGAGTTCGCCTCGGAGCCCCTCAGCTCGCTGGCTTCGATGCGCGCATGGATCTCGAGCCTGGACAGCGGGGGGCTCTCGTCGGCGGCGCTGGTGGATCTGCTCGGGGAGTTGGAGACCCTGAAGAACGTCGCGTGCGCGGCGCAGGCCCGAGCGGCCGTGGCTTTCGACCTGGCCCAGCGGGCCGAGCAGCGAGACGCGGGCGTGGCCGCGAGCCGGCTGGGTCGAGGGGTCGCCGAGCAGGTGGCGCTCGCGCGGCGGGAGTCTCCCAGCCAGGGCAGTCGGCTCCTCGGGTTGGCGAAAGCACTGTGCGGGTCCTCGGCCGAGCTGCCCGCGACGATGGCGCTCCTGGCCGCCGGCACGTTGAGCGAGTGGCGGGCCACCCTGATCGCGCGGGAGACCGCGTGCCTGGATCCCGAGCTGCGCCGGGCCGTGGACGCCGAGATGGCACCGACCGCCGCCACCCTCTCCAACCGGCAGTTGGCCGCCGAGACCCGCGCGGCCGCCTACCGGCTGGACCCGGCCGGCGTGTTGGCTCGCCGAGCACACGCGGCCAAGGGCCGCTACGTCTCGCTGCGACCGGCCCCGGAATCGATGACCTACCTGACGGCGCTCCTCCCCCTGCGTGACGGGGTGGCCTGTTACGCCGCGCTGGCCAAGGCTGCCGACGCGGCCCTGGCCGCGGGCGCCGAAGCTGCGCAGACCGGCCCAGCCGACCCAACTGCTGCCGCCGCTCCCGCCGGGAACACCCCGAGCGCAGAGGCTCCCGCCGAACCACGGACCCGCGCGCAGCTGATGGCCGATCTGCTCGTGATCCGGCTCACCGGGCTGAGCCAGCCGGGCAGCGCCCCCGTCGAGGTCACTCTGGTCATGTCCGACCGCGCCCTGTTCGGCGACGAGGACCCCGCCTACGTGCCCGATTACGGCCCGATCCCCGCAGCGGAGGCCCGGTCCTGGCTCAACGACGAGGGAGCCACGGCGTGGGTACGCCGGGTGTTCACCGACCCCGTCTCCGGCGGCGCCGACCACATCGACGAACGTCGCCGCGCGTTCCCCGCGCGGCTGCGGCGGCTGATCGTGGCCCGCGACCGCTACTGCCGCACGCCCTGGTGCGGCGCCCCGATCCGAGACCTCGACCACGCCCATCCCCACGCCGCGGGCGGGCCTACCAGCCTCGCCAACGGCCAGGGCCTCTGCCAGCGCTGCAATCAGGCCAAGACCGCTCCCGGCTGGACGGCTCGTGTCGTCCCCCCAAGCGATCGAGCGGCCCCGGGCGCGGGCCGGGACGCGGGGCGCCACGCCGTACGCACCCGCACCCCCACCGGCCACAGCTACGACTCCACCGCCCCCGCCCTGGCCCCGCCGCGCACCCCCGCGCCCCCGATCTTCCTGCCGCGAATCGTCCCTGACGAGCCCTACGACGACCAGGCAGAGTTCGACGACTGACGACCCGGGTTTGCGTCGCACCGACCACTAGCCTGGCGCTGACGACCCCTGCGCCCCTGCGAAAGGACCACGAGATGACCGCGGATGCCCCGGCGAACCAAGAGATCAGCCAGGACCTGTACGACAAGCTGGCCGCCGACCCCTTCGCCAAGCTGCTGGGCATCCGCATCGACTCGATCCAGCCCGGCTACGCGCGCGCGTCGATGGTGCTGACCGCCGAGATGCTCAACGCCGTGAGCACCGCCCACGGCGGCGTCATGATGGCCCTGATCGACGTGGTCCACGCCGCGGTGAGCAACAGCCACGGCACGCTCGCCGTCGCGCAGGACGTGCACACGGAGTTCCTCAGCGCCGGCGCTGAGGGCGACACGTTGACGTGTGAGGGGGTCGAGATCAGCCTCTCGAAGCGGACCGCCGTCTTCCGCATCGACTGCTGGCGGGAGGGCCGCGACGGCAAGGAGCGCCGCCTGCTCGCGACGGCTCTGGCGCGGGTGTTCCGGATCGGTACGCCGTGGATCACCGACGGCTCCGGCGGGTCGAGCCAGGACTAGCCCGACGCCGCGAGGCGGCCCCGGATGACGCCGAACGCCTCCCGGAGCGAGGCGGGCTCCACGTCCGCCAGCGCCGTATCGAAGGTGATGAACAGGCCGGCCACGCCGGCCCACGACCAGGCCCCGATGGTGAGCCGGCAGCGGCCGTCGTCGATCGCCTCGACGACCGAACCGCCGGGGGCCCAGCGGGCCACCACGTCCGCGGGGAGGGCCAGGGTCGCGGATCCGACGCACTGCCATTGGCCTGGGGTGTCGCCGCGATCCGGGTTCTGGACGACGAGGCGGCTGAGGTCGTCGGCGGTCAGCGGGTGCGCCGGGAAGGGCGCGCCGGCGCCGGTGCGCGGCCGGATCCGGTCGACCCGAAAGGTGTGCCACATCAGATCGCGGTGGTCCCGCGCGACGACGTACCACCGGCCCGCCCACACGACGAGGTGGTGCGGCTGCACCTCGCGCGGCGGCCGGAAGCCCGGCTCACCGGGTCCGGGGAGGTGACCCTCCGCGGTCGTCTCGTCGAACCGCAGCACGCGCCGCAAGCGGATGGCCGACCCGACCACCTGCAGGGTCGCCACGTCGACGGGCGCAGCGGCGAAGTCCCAGTAATTGCGCAGGGCGCTGACCTCGAACGCCTCGCTCGCCGCTCGCAACCGAGCGGGCAGCACCTGTCGAAGCGTGGTGAGGGCCCGAGCGACCGCGTCGTCGATGCCCCTGACCGTGGCCGGCGCCGTCTGCAGAGCGAGGGCGATCGCGATGGCCTGGTCGTCGTCGAGGACGAGCGGCGGCAGCTTCCCCCCGGGCCCCAGCCGGTAGCCCCCGCCGGGGCCCTTGCCCGCCTCGACGGGATAGCCCAGGTCCCGCAGGGTCTCGACGTCCCGCCGCAGGGTACGCACCGAGATCCCCAGCCGGTCGGCCAACGCGGCGCCGGGCCAGTCGGAGCGCGCCTGGAGCAGCGACAACAGCCGCAGGATGCGCGCAGATGTATCGGCCATGCCGCGATCATGCCGTCGGTGGCGGACATTCGATGGCCGCCACCGCTGTCACGGTGCGGGCATGGATCCCACCACGCACCCGCTGACCAGCTCCCCGCCCGAGCCCGCCGTCCTGTCGGGCCGCCCGGCCGCGATGGCCCTGCTCGTCGTCCTGTTCGCCGCGTTCATGGACCTGCTCGACGTGACGATCGTGACCGTCGCCGCGCCGCACATCGCCGCCGATCTGCAGGCGTCGCCGGCGCAGCTGCAGTGGCTACTCGCCGCCTACCCGCTGGCCCTCGGGTCGGGGTTGATCACCGGCGGCCGGCTCGGCGACGACTACGGCCGCAGGAGGGTCTTCCTGGTCTCGTTGGGCTGCTTCGCCGTCGCCTCGGCGGCGTGCGCGCTGGCCCCTTCGGCCACGGGTCTGGTCCTCCTGCGCGCGGTCCAGGGACTGGCCGGCGGGTTCATGGTGCCGCAGGTTCTCGGGATCATCCGGTCGTCGTTCGCGCCGGCCGCGCGGGCGAAGGCCTTCGGCGCGTACGGCGCCGTGCAGGGCCTCGCCTCCGTCGCCGGCCCCCTGCTGGGTGGCGCGCTCGTCGACGCGAACCTGTGGGGCCTCGACTGGCGCACCATCTTCTGGCTCAACCTGCCCGTCGCCGCCGTCGCCCTGGTCCTGGGCGCCCGGGTGCTTCCGGAGTCCCTCGCCGGGGCTCGCGCGCGCCTCGACGCGGTCGGCGCCTGCCTGGGCTCCGTCGTCGTGTTCTTCGTGCTGTTGCCGCTGGTGCAGGGCCGCGACTGGGGGTGGCCGGCGTGCGGGTGGGCCCTCCTGGGCGGCGGCCTGCTGCTTGCCGTCGCCTTCGTCGGCTACGAGCGACGCGTCGCGCGCCGCGGCGGGCAGCCGATGCTCGAGCCGGCGCTCCTCGCGATCCGGCCCTTCGTCGCGGGCCTGGCCGCCGCGGCGCTCTTCTTCGGCGGCCTGGCCCCGTTCTTCCTGGTGTTCTCCGTCTACCTGCAGGTCGGCACCGGCCGCTCGGCATGGGATACGGGGCTGGTGATGCTGCCGTACGCCGTGGGTTCGCTGCTCACCTCCGGCGCCGGGGTGGCGCTCGCCGCGAGGGCCGGGCGGGCGCTGCTGATCGTCAGCTCGCTGACGCTGGCCGGGGCGCACGCGCTGTTGTGGTGGCTGGTGCGGGACGGCGCGACGCCCCCGTCGTCCTGGTCCTTGGCGGTGGCGATGTTCGTCGGTGGCCTGGGGCTCGGGCTCGGCGCGCCCATTCTCGTCAACGTGGTGCTTGCTGGAGTTCCCGGCCGCCACGCCGGGGCCGCGGGCGGCGTGCTGTCGACGATCACGCAGCTCGCGGGTGCCGTGGGCGTGGCCGTCCTCGGCACGGTCTTCTTCGCCGCGCTCACCCCTGCGAGCACGGCCCGGGCCGCCGGCGGGGCCGCCTCGTACGGCCACGCCCTGGCGCAGGTGATGCCTTGGCAGGTCACGACGTACCTCCTCGCCGCCCTCGCGATGCTCGCCCTCCCCCCGCGCGCGGCCGCCCCAGCGGGAGGATCGGACGCGGTGCCGCTACGGTGAGGCCATGGCACGGTGGACAGCGACAGACATGCCCGATCAGAGCGGCCGCACCTTCGTCGTGACGGGGGCGAACTCGGGGCTCGGACTGCACACCGCCAAGGCGCTGGTGGCCAAGGGGGCACACGTCGTACTCGCCTGCCGCGACGCGGCCAAGGCCGACGCGGCGCGCGAGGAGGTCCAGGGGGAGGCCGCGACCGGTACGTCGGAGGTGCGCCTCCTCGACCTGTCCGACCTGCACTCGGTCCGGTCGTTCGCGAGCGACCTCGGCGACCGTCCGGTGGACGTGCTCATCAACAACGCCGGCATCATGGCCGTGCCGCTGGGCCGCACCGCGCAGGGCTTCGAGAGCCAGTTCGGCACCAACGTGCTCGGCCACTTCCTGCTGACGGCGCTGCTCGCGCCGCGGCTGACGGACCGCGTGGTGTGGCTGAGTTCGGCGGTGCACCGCAACGGCGAGATCGACCTCGACGACCTCAACTGGGAGCGGCGGCCGTACAGCCCGTGGAAGGCGTACGGGCAGAGCAAGCTCGCCGACCTGATGCTGGCCTACGAGATGCAGCGGCGCCTGACCCGGTCCGGCTCGCGGCTGCGGTCGATGGCCGCCCACCCGGGCTACTCGGCGACCAACCTGCAGTCGCACACCCGCACCTGGCAGGACCAGGTCATGGGCCTGTTCAACAAGGTGCCGTTCATCGCCCAGCCGGCCGAGATGGGCGCGCTCCCCACGCTGTTCGCGGCCACGGTGCCGGATCTCGCCGGGGGCACGTACGTCGGGCCGGACGGCTTCATGGAGGCGCAGGGTCACCCCCGTCCGGTCGGCTCGTCGGCCCGCTCCCACGACGCCCAGCTGGCGGCGGCGCTGTGGACGCGGTGCGAGGAACTCACGGGCCAGCCGTTCGAGATCTGAGCGGGCGCCCCGCCTTCAGCCTGTCCAGGCCGCGCGGATCCGCTCCGCGACGCGAGCCGCCTGGTCGCGACCGGCTCGTACGGCGGCGCCGGCCAGACCGGGATTCAGCGGGTTGCCGAGCATCGAGCGGCGCGCGATCCGGTCCGGGGTGACTTCCACGCTGGTCACGTCGGTCCCGAGGGACCGCAGCTGGTACGGCGTCCTCGCGGCGGCGCGCATGCCGCCCGGCTGGGGGGCGAGCACCACGACGACGCTGCACCCGGTGGCCAGATCGGCATTGGCGCCGCTCCGCAGCCCGCCGTCGAGGTAGTCGCGATCGCCGATCCGTACCGGCGGCCACACCCCCGGAACGGCGCAGCTGGCCGCCACCGCGTCCACCACGTCGGGGGTGGAGTCGCGCCCGAAGACGTGCAGCCGCCCGGAGTCGGCGTCCACCGCCGTCAGCCACAACCCGCGCTCCGGCCAGTCCGGCCAGGTGGTGCGCTCCAGGCGCCGTTCGATGACGGCACGGCGTTCCGGCGGCTTGACGGTGGCCGTGGCTCGGGCCCGCCGACCCAACCGGGCCAGCGCGCCGTACCCCTCCGGCCCCGCCAAAGCGGTCCACAGGATCGGGAGCATCACGGCGGGACCGCTGCGGGCGGGCAGCTCCCGCGAGCGACCCTCCACCTGCGCGGCGTACAGGTCCTCCAGGGTCCGCCCGGACCGCAGGTTCGCCCCGACGGCGGCGCCCGCGGAGGTGCCGATAATCAGGTCGGCGTCGCGCAGGTCGAGCCCCAGGTCGGCCAGGCCGACCAATAACCCGGTCTCCCAGGCGATCCCGACCAGGCCCCCACCCCCAGCACCAACGCGCGCCGCTCCATCCGCTCACCCTAATCTCCGGGTTTGGCGCCGTGGCTAACGGCAGCGTCGCCGCCGCGCTCGGAGCAGGAGTCGCCGTGATGAGCCTTTTTCTTGACTCGTCGAATGGTGGCCACGGTCTCCCAAGTCCCGAACAGGACGACGACGACCAGTCCGCCCATGTAGGCGGGCCACTCACCGGTGCGGATGCCCTGCACCGCGACGACCAGGCACGCCAGGACGAGCACGGTCAACAGAACGACACGCCACCGATGTCGGCCATCCATGTGCGCAGCCTAGGCCTGGAGCAACGGCGCCTCGGTGGAAAGCCTGTCGTGAGGATCCGGCTCACCCGCCGTCGTCGTGCTCGAAGCCGTACGTCGTGCTCGATCCGGCTACCGGGGTCCCACCGCTTGGATCTGTTCGGCACGAATGCCCCTCACGACGATCATGAGAGTCAACGTAACCACGATCGCAAACCAGGCAAGTTTTGAGATGGACCATTCGCCGCGCATTGCCATTTCAAAGATGTGCATCAGCACTCCACTGAAGACAAGCATCCCGCCGACAAAAAGAAGTCGTTGACGCCAGGACCAGCGGATGGGCTGTCGCGACATGGTTCGACAGTACGCCGGCGCCGTCCTCATCGCCCCTGGATTTCCGCGCATGGCGGGACGCACAGCGTCACCTGGCATTGAGCCGGCAGGTGGTGAACCTCGCCGACAGGTTAGACTCGGCGTCCGCCGAAGGGCCCACCGGGACGTACGTGTCGTCGCGTCACTGATTGCTGCCCTGGCGGCGACGAAGAGTGATCATTGCTCCGATCAAACTCCCGAGCGGCATGAATCCGCAGGAGAAGAGCACATACCAGAGCGTCGGAGGCTGCGCGTCCGTGACTATGCCGATCAAGCCGGCAATGATCACGGCGGCCCCCAAAAGCACAGCCACGACGACGTACGTTAGGGCCTTCGCGCGGGGCGTCACGCCTGACAGGCTAATCCACACTGATTCGCAGGGCACCGGGTCAGCAGCGCTGCCCCACCGCACCTGGCTAGGATCGCCTGCGAAACACGAGCAGCGTGCCCGCAAATATGACAGCGCCCGCAATGCCTATGCCAGCCCCGGCGCCCGCCAACCGGCCAGCGTGAGTAACGCTTCCCGCGACGAACAGCACGACTCCCGTCCCACAGAGCCCGACCTGCATGGCCAACACGGAGAGGGCACGAAACCAACGGGTGGGCACGTCCAGTTCGGCGGACTTGATAGCCTGACCCTCCGCGCGTTTGGCCAACCACATCGTGAACGAGACCCACGAAAACCATTGCCCGACGGCGGTACCGAGAACAATGGCTCCCACCACCAGCGCCCACTCCGACTGTTGTCGAGTCGCGAACACCACGAGGAAACAGCCCAGCGCCGAGCCGACGCCGCCGGACCACAAACTTTGACGCTGCAACTTATGCGCGTCGGCAGTAGTCATCCCCCGAAGCTAGCCGACACGTCGCTGTCAGGCCCGAGCGAAAGGTTCGTTTCATGCAGGTCCAGGCATCGATACCGCCCGCCGACGTGGCAGAGGCAATCCGGACTGCCAAGGTCCAGTTGCGCTCCGACATCGGCGACGTCGGCACGGCGTACGCGATAGTGCTCGACCATCTCCGCCCCGCGGTCGCCGAAAATCGTCGCCCGGCGGGACGCGGGCGGGTCGGTGTGGCCGGAGGTCAGCTACGACGATCTTGCTGCGAGCGGCCTGGATGACGAGGTCCGTGACCTTGTCCGTAGGCGCGGCTGCCTCGTGGTGCGCGGACACTTCTCCCATGATCAGGCCCTCGACTGGGACCGCCGGCTCGAGGCCTACGTCGACGCGAACGACTTCGCCACCGTCTACCGCGGGGCCGGTGATGACTTCTTCGGGACGACGTCGGCCTCCAAGCCGAGCATCTACCCGGTGTACTGGTCGCCGACGCAGATGGAGGCGCGTCAGTCCGAGCGGATGGCGGTAGTCCAAAGCTTCCTCAATCGTCTCTGGACCTTCGAGTCCGAGGGGACGGTGTGGTTCAACCCCGACGTGAATACGCTCTATCCCGATCGCATCCGCCGCCGGCCGCCGGGGACCGACAACGACGGCCTGGGCGCCCACTGCGATTCCGGCTCTCTGGAGCGTTGGCTGCTTCCGGAATACCGTCGCGTGTACCGGGCGCTGTTCGACGGGAAACCGCAGGACTACGACCCGTGGGACGCCGCGTACCGGCCGCTGATGAACGAGTACGAGGGTGGTACGACGATGTGCTCGGCCTTCCGGACGTTCCAGGGCTGGACCGCGTTGTCCGACATGGAGAACGACCAAGGTGTACTGCATGTCCTGCCAATCCCGGAGGCCATCGGAGCGATTCTCCTCCGCGCCCTGCTGCCCGACGTGCCCGAGGACGAGCTGTGTGGCGCCATGGCGCAGCGGGTTCTCCCGGTTCTCGACCGCTGGCATCCGGAGCTCCTCGCCGCGATGACGCCGATCCCGGACCTCAAGGCCGGCGACTCGGTCTGGTGGCACGCCGACCTGGTGCATTCCGTCGGTGCGGTCCGGAATCAGAAGGGCTGGGGCAATGTCATGTACATCCCCGCCGCGCCGATGTGCGACAAGAACCTGACTTTCGCCCGGCAGTGCTATGCCGACTTCGTCGCGGGCCGCTCTCCCCAGGACTTCCCCCAGGAGGATTACGAGGTCGGCTGGACGGGACGCTTCGCGCCCGCGGACCTCAACGACAACGGACGTCGCGGCTTGGGTCTGGCGGAGTAAACGTTCTCCAACCGTACGCCGAGGGCGGCCTCACGCTTTAGGCGGACGCGGACCTGTCGCATCCTCTGGCACATAGTCCTGCGGTCGATCTTGCACCCAGTTCACCGTGTCCGAGCAAACGGAGCTTCACGTGGAAGCCCGGCATCCCCGGCCGGAGAGCATCCCAATAGCGTGCGGGCAAGACGACGCCGAAGACTGCCACGAGCCCGGTCACCACGGGCTCACCCAGCGCGTACGAGGCTCCCATCAGCGCCCCGGCCGAACCGGGCCAGGCCCCAACCATCACGGGCGGCTTGCGCACGTTTCCATCGTAGAACTGCCCCTCACCCCAAGCCACGCAAAGCCGCCCAGCCCATAGCCGAGCTCGAGAGCCCGGCTCGCGCGAGTCACGCTGAGCAGCAGAAACGCCACCCGGTGGGCCGGGTGGCGTTGTCTGAGCCGCTTGTCGGAATCGAACCGACGACCTATTCATTACGAGTGAATCGCTCTGGCCGACTGAGCTAAAGCGGCGGGTGCATCACGCCCGCCAGGGAGCGAACCGCGATGCGGCTCACCAGTATACGGATCCCCGCGCGACCAGCCAAAACGGGCGCCGACCAGCGACGACGTACCCCCTCTCGGGGCTGGCGGGGCGCGCTTAGCTGCAGCTCAACACTTGACGTCGCCGTCCGGGACCTTGCCGTCCACCAGGTAGTTGTCGACCGCGTCGTTGACGCAGCGGTTGGACCGCATGTACGCCGTGTGCCCGTCCCCGTCCCAGCTCACGAGGCGCCCGTTCTTGAACTCGCGCGCCATCTTCTGGGCCCACTCGTACGGCGTCGCCGGGTCGCGCGTGGTGCCGACCACCATGATCGGCGGCGCGCCCTCCGCCGAGACCGCCTTGGGCTTCAGGGTGGGCTGGGCCGGCCAGTTGAGGCAGGTGTACGACGAGCCCGACATGAACGGACCCCACGTCGGCGCCGCCTTGGTGAACTCCTCGACCTGCGCCTTCTGCTGCTCCTCGCTGAGCCGCTCGACCGGGTGATCCAGGCAGTTCACCGCCGAGATGACCTGCATGATGTTGCTGGTGTAGCGGCCGTTCTCCCGGTCGGCGTACGAATTCGCCAACTCGAACAGGTTCGTCCCGTCGCCCGCCTTCGCCCCGCGCAGCGCGGTCGTGAGCTGCGGCCAGCGCTCCTGGGCATACATCGCCGCCGCCAGCCCGAGCGACGCCCACCCCTCGGTGAGCTGCTTGACCCGCGCATCGCCCTTGATCGGAATCGGCTTGGCGTCCAAGCTGGTGAGCAGGTCGCGGATCGCCTTCATGCCCTCGTCGACGCTGCCGCCCAGCGGGCAACCGCCCTTCTTCACGCAGTCGGCGACATAGGAGCGCGTCGCCGTCTCGAAGCCCTGCGCCTGCCCCAGCGACAGCTCCTTGTCGGTCAGCGACGGGGCCATCGCGCCGTCGAGCACCATCCGGCCCACCGTGCCGGGGAACGTGTCGGCGTAGATGGCGCCGAGATAGGTCCCGTAGGACTTGCCCAGGTAGATGAACTTGTTCTGGCCCATGGCCGCCCGCGCGATGTCCATGTCGCGCACCACGTCGGTCGTGCCCAGGTGCGGCAGCAGCGCCGGGTATTTCGCCTCGCACGCCGCCCCGAAGTCCTTGCCGATCTTCTCCGCCTCGGCCCGCTCCGCCGCGTCGTCGGGCGACGGGTCGAAGCCCAGCATCGTGTCCATCGCCGGGTCGTCCAGGCACCGCACGGGATTGGACTGGGCGACGCCGCGCGGATCGACCCCCACCACGTCGTACGTCTGGCGCACCTTCGTCGTCACGATGAAGTTCGCCACCGCCGCGTACTCCGTCGCCGACCCGCCCGGCCCGCCCGGGTTGACGAACAGCACGCCCTTCGACTCACCCCGCGCCGGCACCTTGAGCACCCGCAGCTTGAGCTTGTCCCCCTCGGGCTTGGCGTAGTCGACCGGCACCGTCAGCCACGCGCACTGGTTGCCGTCGCAGTCCTGCCACGACAGCTTCTGTCCGTAGTATTCAGCGAGCTTCTCTTGCCCCGCCGGCGCCGTCGCCGTGCCGCTGCTCGACCCGACCGGGCCCAGCGTCGCCGACGCCGGCCCGCCGCCGAGCGGCCCCACGGCGCACGCCGCGCTCGCCCCGGCCACCACCGTCGCGACCACGCCGCCCGCGAATCCCCTTCGCGCCCGGGCCATGCCCGTCCTGCCGGTCCCCCGCGCCTGCCCCGTCGTCATGCCGCCCGCACTCCCGTTCGCCGTGTGTCTCGAGGGTACCTGGGGCCGCCGACAGCCCAGGACGCCGGTGCGGCGTCAGCGCCGGTGCAGCGTCGACAACGGCGCAGCGTCAGCGCCGCGGCAGCCGCAGCGAGATCGCCATGGCCTCCAGCGCCAGCAGCGGCGGCACGTTGGCGGCGATGCGCTCCCGCGCCGTCCCGATCGCATCCATCGCCCGCAGCAGCGCCTCGGGCCCCAACGCCCGCGCCACCGGCTCGACCTCCACCCGCAGGTCCTCGTTGATCAGCTCGACCGGCCCGCCCAGCCGCAGCACGAGCGCGTCCCGGTAGACCGACAGCAGGTCCGTCAGCGACCGATCCACCACGTCCCGGGCGGCCCGCGTCGCCCGCGTCTTCTGCTCCTTCTCCAGCGCGGCGACCTGCGCGCGGATGTGCGGCGGCTGGGTCCGCGCGGCGGGATCGGCCCCCAGCGTCTCCAGCAGCCGCGCCTTCTCCCGCGCGTCCCGCTCCGCCGCAGCCGCCCCGGACTCCTCCGTCGCGATGGCCGCCAGATCCGAGGCGGCCGCCACCGCGTCGGCGACGTCGCCGATGCGGGACGCCAGCCGTACGACGTCGCGGCGCCGGATCCGCGCCCCCTCGTCGCGGGCCAGGCGCCGGGCCAGCCCGACGTGGCACTGCGCGGCCCGCGCGGCGTACGTCGCCATCGCCGCGTCGATTCCGTCCCGGCGCTGCACGAGCGCCGCCACGTCCTTGACCGGCGGCGTCCGCAGCCGCACATGCCGCGTCCGGCTCCGGATCGTGACGATGACGTCCTGCAGCGAGGGCGCGCACAGCATCCAGACGGTCGGCGCCGCCGGCTCCTCCAGCGCCTTGAGCAGCGCGTCCGCCGCGCGCTCGGTGAGCCGGTCCGCGTCCTCCACGATGATGACCCGCCACGGCCCCACGCTCGGGCGCAACGCCGCCAGCCCGGCCAACTCCCGCGCCTGCTCCACCCGGATCGACAGCCCCTCGGTGGCGAGCACGGTCACGTCGGCATGGGTGCCCTCCAACGCCGTACGGCATTCCCGGCACTCGCCGCACCCGCCCTTCGGGCACTCCAGCGCGGCCGCGAAGGCTCGCGCGGCCGTCGAGCGGCCCGAGCCGGGCGGCCCCGTGAACAGCCACGCGTGGGTCATCGCCGCGGGGTCGTGCAGGGCGCGCATGAGCGTCTCGACCGTACGCCGTTGCCCGACGAGATCGTCGAACACCTTCATCGCGGCAGGTCCGCCGGATCCGCGTCAAACCAGCCGGTGGCAGCCAGCCGATCGGCGACGGTGGCCGCGATCTGATCGGAGGTGCCACCGCCGTCGACGACGAGATAGCGCTCGGGGGCCGACTCGGCCAGGGCCAGGAAGTGCGCCCGGACCCGCTCATGGAAGGCGTGCGGCTCGGACTCCAGTCGATCGTGCAGGCCGTGCCGCCGAGCCCGGGCCACGTCGACGTCGACGTCCAACAGGATGGTCAGGTCGGGCAGCAGCCCGCCCGTGGCCCACAGGGACAGCGTCTTGACGTCGGCCGCGTCCAGGTCCCGCCCGGCACCCTGATAGGCGATCGAAGAGTCCATGAACCGGTCCGTGATGACGTCCTGGCCGGCCTCCAGGGCCGGGCGGATCACCGTGTCGACGTGGTGCGCCCGGTCCGCGGCGAAGAGCAGCGCCTCCGCCCGGGCCGAGACCGTCCCGCCGTGCAGGAGCAGGTCGCGAACCTGCTGACCGAGATCGGTGCCGCCGGGCTCGCGGGTCACCACGAAGTCGCGGCCGCGCGCCGCCAGCCAACGGGTCAGCCGGGCGATCTGCGTCGATTTTCCGGCGCCGTCGCCGCCCTCGAACGCGATCAGGACGCCGCGGGGCCGGGCCTGGCCCTCGCCACGGCGCCGTTCAGCCTCGTTCACACTCGCAGCCTAGGACACGGCGCCGACAAGCACCTGCGGCGCGTCCCGGAGCACGCCGACGCCCGGCCGGAGCTGGGCGGGATTCAGCAGTACGTGTTGATGTTGCGCCCGAGCGCACCCTCGGTCGCCAGCGGCAGCGCGAGGGAGTCCAGCAGCTTGGCCGCCGCCGCACCCTCGGTGTCCATCGCCTTCTTCAGCAGCGAAACCTGCGCATCCTGCGCCGCGGCCGCCGAGCGCATGCCGAGCACGCTGGCCGTCATCGCCAGGACATCCATGTCCACTCCTGTGGGTTCGAGTACTTGGTCCAGTGTCCACCACGCCCATCGACCCGACCCGCCAACACCTGAGCTGACCTGCGAGAATCGCTGTCCACCAACGCCCTTGCGGCGGCCCCGTCAGGCGTCGGACGGCGCCGGCGCCGGGCGGGCCGCGGCCTTCTTGGCCGTCGCCTTCGCCGCCGTCTTCGTGGCGGTCTTGGTCGCGGTCTTCGTGGCCGACTTCGTGGCCGTCTTAGCTGCCGTCTTTGTCGCCGTGGTCTTGGCCGCGGTCGTCTTCGCGGTGGACTTCTTCGCGGTCGTCTTCTTGGCGGCCCGCTTGCGCGTCGTGGGGCCCTTGGCGCGCTTGTCCGCCAACAGCTCGTACGCCCGCTGCGCCGTCAGCTCGGCCGGGTCGTCGTCGCGGCGTAGCGTCGCGTTGGTCTCGCCGTCGGTCACGTAGGGCCCGAACCGACCGTCCTTGACCAGCACCGGCTTTCCGCTCACCGGGTCGGCGTCGAACTGGGCCAGCGGCGGCTTGGCTGCGGCCCGGCCGCGCTGCTTCGGCTGGGCGTAGATCGCCAACGCCTCGTCCAGCGTGATGTCGAACAGCTGGTCCTCGGTGGCCAGCGACCGCGAGTCGGTGCCCCGCTTCAGGTACGGCCCGTACCGCCCGTTCTGCGCCGTGATCTCCTGCCCCTCGGCGTCCGCGCCGACGATGCGGGGCAGCGACAGGAGCCGCAGCGCCGTGTCGAGGTCGATGCTGGCCAGGTCCATGCTCTTGAACAGCGACGCCGTCTTCGGCTTCGGCTTGTTCTTGCCGGTCAGCTCGTCCTCTTGCGCCGTGAGCACCTCGGTGACGTACGGCCCGTAACGCCCCGCCTTCGCCACGACGGTCCGGCCGCTGGTCGGGTTCAGGCCCAGCTCGCGACCGTCGTCCGAGGCCATCTCCAGCAGTTCCCGGGCCTTGGCCGGGGTCATCTCGTCGGGCGCGAGGTCGTCGTTGATGGTCGCGCGGCGCGCCTTGACCGTCCCGTCGGCGAGCGCCGCCGCCGCGTCATCGGCGAGGGCCGCCGCCGCGTCGTCGGCGACTTCGCCGGTCGCCGGGTCCACGCCCGCCGGGGCGAGCTCTTCGACGTACGGCCCGTAGCGCCCCACCCGCACGACCATCCCGTCGCCGAGCGGGATCGTGGAGATCTCCCGGGCGTCGATCTCGCCGAGGTCGTCGACGAGCTCGCGCAGCCCCTCGGCGTTGGTCGCCTCGTCGCCGAAGTAGAACCGCGTCAGCCAGTCGACACGGCCCTGCTCGCCGCCCGCGATCTCGTCGAGGTCCTCCTCCATCCGCGCGGTGAATTCGTAATCCACGAGCTGCGGGAAATGGGCCTCCAGCAGCTGGGTCACCGCGAACGCGAGCCACGTGGGGATGAGCGCCGAGGAGCGTTTGTGCACATAGCCGCGGTCCTGGATGGTGGCGATGGTCGCGGCGTACGTCGAGGGCCGCCCGATCCCCTTCTCCTCCATCGCGGCGACCATCGAGGCCTCGGTGTAGCGCGCCGGCGGGGTCGTCTCGTGCCCGTCGGCGCGGACCTCCCGCACGTCCAGACCCAGTCCGACGCTGACCTTCGGCAGCCGCCGTTCCTCGTCGCGGGCCGCCGCGCGGGCGGCCTCCTCCTCGTCGCGGCCCTCGTCGTACGCCGCGAGGAAGCCGCGGAAGGTGATCACCGTGCCGCTGGCGCTGAACTCGGCGCGACCGTACGGCGTCGCGCCGCCCAGGTCGACCCCCAGCCGGACCGTCGCCGTCGAGCCGCGGGCGTCCGCCATCTGGCTGGCGACCGTGCGCTTCCAGATCAGCTCGTAGAGCTCGAACTCCTGACCGCGCAGCTCCCCCGCCACCTGCGCCGGCGTACGGAATCGATCCCCCGCGGGCCGGATCGCCTCGTGGGCCTCCTGCGCGTTCTTGACCTTCTTCTCGTAGCGGCGGGGCTTGTCGGGGACGTACTCGGCGCCGTACATGTCCCGCGCCTGCGTCCGCGCGGCCGTCAGCGCCGACTCGGACAGGGTGGTCGAGTCGGTCCGCATATAGGTGATGTAGCCGCCCTCGTAGAGCCGCTGCGCCACGGACATGGCCGTGCGGGAGGTCATCCGCAGCTTGCGACCCGCCTCCTGCTGCAGCGTGGAGGTGGTGAAGGGCGCGTACGGCCGCCGCGTGTAGGGCTTCTCGGCGACGTCCGTGACCGTCGCGGTGGACTCCTGCGCCGCCGTTGCGACCGCCCGCGCGGCCGCCTCATCGAGGTGGACGAGCTTGACCGAGCGCAGCGCGCCGCGGTCGTCGAAGTCGCGTCCGGTGGCCACCCGCGCCCCGTCGAGGGTCGCCAGCCGGGCGTCGAAGGCCTCGCCGCCGCCCGCCGTACCCTCGTAGCCGGCCTGCGTCGCGAAGGTGCCGTCGACGTCCCAGTACGACGCGGGCACGAACGCCATCCGCTCCCGCTCGCGCTCCACGACCATCCGGGTGACGACGGACTGCACGCGGCCCGCCGACAGCCCCTGGCGGACCTTGCGCCACAGCACCGGCGACACCTCGTAGCCGTAGAGCCGGTCGAGGATGCGGCGGGTCTCCTGCGCGTCGACCAGGCGGGTGTCGAGGTCGCGGGTCTCGTTCAGCGCCCGCTGGATGGCCTCCTTGGTGATCTCGTGGAACACCATCCGCTTGACCGGCACCTTGGGCTTGAGCACCTCCATGAGGTGCCAGGCGATGGCCTCGCCCTCGCGGTCCTCATCGGTGGCGAGCAGCAGCTCGTCGGATTCCTTGAGCGCCCGCTTGAGTTCGGTGACGCGGCGCTTCTTGTCGGCGTCGACGACGTAATAGGGATCGAATCCGTTGGCCACGTCCACGGCAAACTTGCCGTAGGGGCCCTTCTTCATGTCGGGAGGCAGTTCGGAGGGATTCGGCAGGTCACGGATGTGCCCGGAGGAGGCCTCGACGGTGAATCCGTCGCCCAGATAGGCGGCGATGTTCTTGACCTTGTTCGGCGACTCGACGATGACGAGCCTGCGTCCACTCCCTGCCACTTCGCCCCTGTTCCTGTTCTGCCCCCACGTACGGCGGATTCGTCGCCGTGTTGACGCGCGAGGTCCCCGACACCATACGCCGGATTGAACCTCCGCCCGCTCCTCGGGCCTCGCGCTCACCGGCCACCGATGTCGGGTCGCCTTTAGTTGATGTGTCATCTATACTCGGTGGGTGACTGCGATGCCCACCCTGTTCCTGTCCCACGGTGCTCCCCCGCTGGCCGACGACCCGATCTGGCCCCAGCAGCTGGCGGCGTGGGCGGGGCGGCTGCCCCGGCCGACCGCGATCCTGATGGTCTCCGCGCACTGGGAGGAGCGGCCGCCGACGCTGTCCTCGACGACCGGCGCCGGGCTGGTCTACGACTTCTGGGGCTTCCCGCAGCGGTACTACGCCGTGCGGTACGACGCGCCGCCCGCGCCCGCGCTGGCCGACCGGGTGGCCGAGCTGCTGGCCGACGGGCCGGTTGCGGGTGCTGCGCCGGTTCCGGGTGCTGCGTCGGCTCGGGCGACCGCCGTACGGCGCGACGAGGCGCGCGGCCTGGACCACGGGGCGTACGTGCCGCTCGTCGCCATGTACCCCGCCGCCGACATCCCCGTGGTCCAGCTCTCGCTGCCAACCCTCGACCCGTCGGGGTTGCTCGCCCTCGGGACCCAGCTGGCACCGCTGCGGGAGGAGGGCGTGCTCATCGTGGGCTCGGGATTCACCACGCACAACCTCGCCTGGTTCGCCGCGACCGGATCCCTGCCGGACGGCGCGAACGCGCCGGCCCCGGCCGTCTCGGCGGCGTTCGACGCCTGGGCCGCCGAAGCGATGGCCGCCGGGGACGTCGCCGCGCTGCTGGACGCGCCGCGGCGCGCGCCGGACTTCGCGCAGGCGCATCCGCGCAGCGAGCACTGGGCGCCGCTGTACGTCGCGGTCGGCGCGGCCCTGCGACCCGGGGCCAAGGACACCCCCGACGCACCATCCACGTTCGACGCGACGTGC
The DNA here is from genome assembly GCA_016699675.1 of Austwickia sp. Lineage (NCBI taxonomy): Bacteria > Bacillati > Actinomycetota > Actinomycetes > Micrococcales > Dermatophilaceae > Austwickia > Austwickia sp. The sequence continues at coordinate 727,200 of CP064985.1, forward strand.
GAGATCGACGGCTTCTGGTATGGCCTGTCCAAGCGGAGCTGGACCTTCTCCTAATCCCGCGCGGGGAGCAGCATTCCCGACGCAATGAGGCGCTCCAGGTCCGGCGCCGCCTGCGCGATGACCTCGGCCACCGGGCGGTCCAGCAGCGCGGCGATCCCCCCGAGGGCCTGGCCGGCTGTCAGCTCCCCGTCGCAGACCCCCACAAACGCGGCCAGGACCGTGTCGGCGCTGATCGCCTCGCCCAGCGCCCCGCCCTGCCGGACGCGAATCACGCACGGGTCGTCCTCGCCGATGCGATAGTGCCGCTCCTGGGTCACGTCCGCGGGCGCCACCCAGGCCCGCTCCAGCGCGCCGACGAGCCCGTGGCTGGCCAGCCAGTCGCGGGCCTCCAAGCGCGCGAGCACCGCCGGGCCCATCGGGGCCGCGACCGCGCCGCGGTGGTCGACGAGGTCGCGGTACGCCGGGCGTTCGCGCACCGGTCGATGCAGGGTCGCCACGCCGAAGCCGACGTGGGCCACCCCGCGGTCGGCAAAGTCGTCGAGCCACGCGCCCACCAGCTCGTCGTACGCTCGCGTTCCCGGCCGGTGGCCGCCATCGCGGGCCCAAGTCTCGGCGTACTCGGCCGCGTCCTGGACCTCGCGCTGCACGACGTACGCGTCCAGGCCAGTCCCCTCCAGCCAGCCCTCCCACACCTCGCGCCAGTCCTGGCCGGCGGCCAGTTCCCAGTTCCCAAGAAAGTGCGCGATGCCGCCGGAGTTCAGGTGCTCGCCTACATTTCGCGCCAGTTCCGCCACGATCGCGTGGCCGGCGCGGCCGCCGTCGCGATACTCGTACGTCGGGAAGCCCGCGCGGCGCGGGGAGACAGGCACAGCCGGCGAGCGCCGCGTTGAACGCGGCGAAGGCCAGCGCCCGCCGGGAGACGTCGGTGGCCACCACCTGGTCAGCGTGGCCGCTCAGGTGCAGGGCCTGAATGCCACAGCCCGTGCCGAGGTCGAGGGCGCGCCGCGCCGTCGGCCGGGGGGTCCAGGAGGCGAGCGTCACCGAGGCCCCGCCCACGCCCAGGACGTGGTCCGTGCGCAGCGGCCCGCCGGTGGCCAGCTCGCCCAGGTCCGAGGCGACCCACCAGGTCTCCTGATCCGCCGCGTAGGGCCGCAGGTCGCAGGTCGCCGCCACCAGATCCGCGCCACGGCGTGGGGCCTCGGCCGAACCGGCGATCAGGCCGAGGTCGACCAGGCCGGCCATGCCGGTGCGAGGCAGGGCGCGCTCCAACCGATCCGGGACCACCGGCAAACCGAGCGTGAAGGCCGCGACCACCGCCGTCAGCTCGCCCTGGCACTCCACCTGGAGGACCCGCCGCGCCGGAAGGGGGTTGTCGCGGTGCAGGGCTGTGGCTGCCTGCGGACCCAGCAGCTGCTCGACGCCGTCCACGGTGTAGCCCACCTCGCGCAGGTCGGCACGCAGCTCCGTGATCAGCCCGCGGTCGAGCTGCGGGACGTCGGCGCGGGCGTCTGGCGCGGACACGGACCCGGACACTGATACGGAGGCTGATCAGTCGGGCAGGCCGCGCGACTCCACGACGTACGCCGCGACGTTGCGCAGCTTCATGTTGCGGTCCTGGCTGTAGCGCCGCAGCACCGCGAACGCCTTGTCGGTGGACAGGTCGAAGCGTTCCATGAGGATGCCCTGGGCGAGCCCGATGAGATGGCGTCCGTCCATGGCCTGCCGCAGGCCGCTCTCGGTGCGCGCCGCCGCGAGGGCGACCGAGGCGTGTCCCGCGAAGATCGCCACGAGGACAGCGTCGTCGGCGTCGAACTGGTCGGGCTCGTGGCCGTAGACGTTGAGCGAGCCGATGGTCCCCGCCTGGGTGAACAGCCGCACGGACACCACACTGCGGATCCCGAGGTCGGCCACCTGCCGACACCACACGGGCCAGCGCGTCTCGGTGCACGTGTCGCGGATAAGGAAGGTGGTGCGGTCGTCGATCGCTTCGAGGCAGGGGCCTTGGCCCAGTTCGAGCTGCAGGTCGTCGGCCCGGCGCACGATGTCGTCCGTGACGGCGGCGGTCTCCACCTTGTTGCCGCGGTGCACGAGCATGACGCCGCACATGTTGGCGCGGATCGTTTCGCAGGCCATCTCGGCGATGCTCTGCAGCGTCTCCTCGACATCGCCCTGCGCGTGTAGGCGCTGGGCCAGGTCGGCAAAGTCAGAAGCCTTGGGATTCAACGGAACTCGTTTCCAGGGGTGACAAACCTGCGAATTCATTTTATCCCTTCGCCTGAATTGCCGATCAGTCGGGTCCCCGGGTGGGTCACGCCTCGGCGGGGGTTTCCGCACCCTCGAGGTCCAGCCGCAGTTCGGCGAGGATGCGCGTCAGCAGGCGGGACACCTGCATCTGGCTGACGCCGATCTCCTTGCCGATCTGTTCCTGCGTCCAGCCACGGACAAACCGCAGCCGGAGGATCTGCCGGTCCCGCTCAGAGAGCCGCTGTAGGGCGGGGCGCAGGGCCTCCATGTTCTCCACGTGGTCGAACGGGTCGGAGTCGTCCACGAGGAGGTCGGCCAGGACTGCCGCACCACCGGCGCGGCTGGGCGAATCGAGGCTGAGCGTGGAGTAGCAGCCATCCGCCATCTCGGCCTCGGCCAGCTCACCCTCGGGAACCCCGAGCTCGGTGGCCAGCTCGGCCGACGTCGGCGGGCGTCCCTTGGTCTGCTGCAGATCCGAGCGGGTGACCGCCACCTGGCTGCGCAGCTCCTGCAAACGCCGGGGCGGCCGGACGACCCACCCGAAGTCCCGGAAGTGGCGCTTGATCTCGCCCGAAATCGTGGGCACGGCGTAGGCCAGGAAGCCCGGACCCTCGCCCGGCTTGTACCCCTGAACCGCCTTCACCAGCCCGAGGTAGGCCACCTGCACGAGGTCGTCCGCCTCGATGCCGCGCTGGCGATAACGAGCGGCGATCGACTCCGCGATAGGTCCGTTGAGGAGCACGACCTGGTCCAGATAGGCCTGCCGGATGTGCGGCGCGGTTTCAAGGTGCGCCAGCGCGAGCAATTCGTGGCTGTGCTCGTCGCGGGTGGGGGCGTCAAGCTCGCCGACATGCCGGCCCTCAAGCCATAACGTCAGGTCATGGGCGGCGCTCGCCAGGCTGCGTGGCATTGCGACTCCCTCCCTCTGACCGACACGGTGCGCGAGGATGGCGCACGCCACTGCTTTGAACGCTAAGCCGCGAACGCGACATATCGCAATAGCTTCACAACTGGGGACGTTCAGTCCTGCCCCGTGTCAGAAGGCTAAAGTGAACTGGTCGCGGCCTACCTCACCCCTGTGGGTGGCCGCCTCGAACGACCGCCTCAGACCGCCGACGGAAACCGGCCTCAGCAGCCCTCGCCCAGCGGGCTCGATGAGAGGGCGGCAACGGCATCCGCGAGGGTCTCGTGCAGCGGAAAAACCGTGTCCAGACCGGTAATCGAGAGCACCCGCAACAGTCTCGGCGCCACGCACAACAGCCGCATGGAACCGCGCCGGGCCCGGACGACCTTGAGGCGACCGACGAGAATGCCCAGGCCCGTCGAGTCCATGAAGGACACCCGGCACAGGTCCACCACCAACCGGGATTCGCCGTTGGCCAAGACCCGGTCCAGGGCGTCCCGCAGCTTCGCCGCGTTGCTCACGTCGACGTCGCCGACCACCGTGACCACCCAGATGCCGCGCTCTTCCGTGACCGATACCTCGAGATCCGCCACGGGTCGCGCCTCCATCCTGCCGAAATGCCTTAGCAGGCCACCACGCTACAGCGATGGCGCCCTGGGCACACCCGCCGATTACGGTGGGTGCCCATGAGCGATGCCGCCGGATCGTGCGCCGCCGGCGCCGCCTGGCTCCCCGCTCTGGCCGAACGCTTCCCCGGCCGGCTCCGGCACGTGCACGAACTGGCGCCGCGGCCCGCCGTACTCGCCGGCTGGCCGACCTGGCTCGAACCCGACGTCGCGGCCGCGCTGCGCGACGCGGGCGCGGCTTGGCCGTGGCGTCATCAGCAGGAGGCGGCGGAGGGCCTGCACCACGGACGGCATACGGTTCTGGCCACCGGCACCGCCTCGGGCAAGACGCTCGGCTACCTCATGCCCGTGCTGTCGAGTCTGGCGCAGGGCGCCCGCGCGGTGTCTGGCCGCGGGGCGACCGCGCTCTATCTCGCCCCCACCAAGGCCCTGGCCGCCGACCAACTCGCGCGGGTCACGGCGCTGGCCGTCCCGGGCGTCCGCGCGGCCAGTTACGACGGGGACACCCCCCTCGACGAGCGCCGCTGGATCAGGACCCACGCCAACTACGTCCTCACGAACCCGGACATGCTGCATCATGCGCTGCTGCCGGGGCACCAGGCCTGGACCCCCTTCCTGCGCGCGCTGCGGTACGTGGTCGTCGACGAATGTCACGCCTATCGCGGGGTCTTCGGCGCGCACGTCGCCGCCGTGCTGCGGCGGTTGCGGCGGATCTGTGCTCAGTACGGCGCCGCGCCCACCTTCGCCTTCGCCTCGGCCACCGTCGCCGATCCGGCCGGGCACGCCGGGACCCTGGCCGGCCTGCCCGTGGATGCCAGCACGCAGGACGGCGGCCCCCGCGCCGGCCTGACGTTCGCGCTGTGGGAGCCGCCGGTCGCGACCGACGGCGGGTCCGTACGGCGGCGCGGGGCCGCGGCCGAGGCGGCCGATCTCCTGGCCGAACTGGTCCGCCAGGGCGCCCAGACCGTCGCCTTCGTCCGGTCCCGGGCGGGCACCGAGGCGGTGGCCGCGCAGGCGCGTCGGGCCCTGCGCGATCGGCCGGACCTGGCGGCCGGGATCGCCGCCTATCGCGGCGGGTACCTGCCGGAGGACCGGCGGCTCCTCGAAGCAGCCCTCCGCGCGGGCACGATCCGGGGCCTCGCCGCGACCTCGGCCTTGGAGCTGGGGATCGACATCAGCGGCCTCGACGCGGTGGTCATCGCCGGCTGGCCGGGCACGCGAGCGTCCCTGTGGCAGCAGGCCGGCCGCGCCGGCCGGTCCGGTCGCGCCGCGCTGGCCGTGTACGTCGCGGACGACGACCCCCTCGACGGCTATCTCGTGCGCCATCCCGAGGCCGTCTTCGGGGCGCCGGTCGAGGCGACGGTCCTCGACCCCGACAATCCGCACGTGCTCGCCGGGCACCTAGCCGCGGCGGCCGCCGAACTCCCGTTGACGGCGGCCGACGCCGAGTACTTCGGCGCGGGAACGGTCCCGCTCGCCCAGGACCTGGTGCGCCGCGAGCTGCTGCGGGCCCGGCCCACCGGCTGGTACTGGACCCGCCCCGACCGACCGACGGCGCACGTGAGCCTGCGCGACGCCGGCGCCCAGTTGCGCATCGTCGAGAACGGCACCGGGCGGGTGCTCGGCACGATCGACGAGGCCCGCGCCGACGCCGCGGTCCATCCGGGAGCGGTCCATGTCCACCAGGGCACGACGTACGTCGTCACCGACCTCGACCTGGCCGACGGCGCGGCGATGGTAACCGCGGGCGATCCGGGCTGGTTCACGCAGGCACGCGGGGTGTCCGCTTTCGACGTGGGGGCCGTCGCCGCGCGCCGCGACGCCGGACCGGTCTCGATGAGCTTCGGCGAGGTCGTGGTCCGGCGCCGGATCACGTCCTTCCTGCGCCGGCTGCCGAGCGGCGAGGTGATCGGCGAACACGCCCTCGACCTCCCCGAGCGGACGCTGCGCACCAAGGGGGTGTGGTGGACGCTGACGCCGGACTCGCTCGGGGAGGCCGGCGTCCCCCCGGGGGCTGTGCCCGGTGCCGCGCACGCCGCGGAGCACGCGGCCATCGGCCTGCTGCCGCTGATCGCGACAGCGGACCGGTGGGACATCGGCGGAGTCAGTACCGCGCTGCACCCGGACACCGGCCTGCCGACCGTCCTCGTCTACGACGGGCATCCGGGCGGTGCCGGGTTCGCGCGGCGGGGCTTCGACGTCGCCCCGCGCTGGCTGTTCGCCACGCGCGACGGCGTCGCCGACTGCGCCTGCGAGACCGGCTGCCCGGGCTGCGTCCAGTCCCCCAAGTGCGGCAACGGCAACCGTCCGCTGGACAAACGCGGCGCCGTCACCCTCCTCGACGTGCTCCTTCACCACCTCGGTACGCCGTAGCCGGGCGCGCCGAGTCACGCCAAGACACGACGGCGGAGGGCCCGCCCGATCACGACGGCGGGGGCCCGCCCGGGACCGGGCCGTGGCGTCGGGCATGCCTCGCAGGCTCGGCGTGACCAGGGCGGACACCTCCACTTCGACGCCGCGGACCCGGCAGCCGGTCAGGACGGCGCCGTTCGCCGTCGCCACCCGCTCCGCCTCCCGACAGGCCCGCGACCCATCCTCCTGGACGCCGAGCACCGACGCGGCCGCCAGGGCGGCCAGGTCCGCCGCCGCGGCGGCGCGATGTCCGGCGTGAACCGCAGCAAGCACGGCGAGCCCGCCAGCCGTCAGCGTCAGCACCACCAGGATCAGCGCCAGGGCCAGCACCGTGCCCGCGCCCGACTCGCGCGTCACGGGACGCCGGCGATGCCAGGTTCGGCCTGGGCCACCGCCTCGGCCTGCGGCGGCGGCAATCCCGCCAGCGCCCCCATCGGCGCGGGCACGGGCGCCCGCACCCGAACGGTGACGAGCTGCGATCCGGCGGTGACCGCGACCTCGGCGCCCTGGGGAGCACCGCGCCGGGCCACGTCGCGGATCGCGTCCGGGCTGTCCCCGCGCGCCGCCGCCCGAGCGCCGGCCCGGGCCGCGTCGAGGCAGCGCACCTGATCGACGCCGTACCGCATCGCCGCCAGCGAGACGGCCAGCACGACGACGACGACGGGCAGGACCAGGGCGGTCTCCGCCGTCACCATCCCCTGCTGCGAGGCCCGCCGGCCGCCGGGTCCGGCGCCGCGGGCGGGCAGGTCGCGCATCTCATGCCCCCAGCCCCAGCGCCCGCGTGATGATGCCGAGCAGGGCCGCCTTGATCTCCGGGGACCGGACGACGGCGATGAGGAGGGCGGCGAACGTGCAGGCGGCGACCGTCCCGATGGCGTATTCGGCGGTCGTCATGCCCGCCTCCCTGTCGCGCAGGGGCCGACGGGCGCGCAGCCGAGCGAGCGAACGGACCATGGTGTGCTCCTTTCCTGGCGGCCGACGGTGTGTCGGCACCCGGTCAGCGTCGTCGGTCGCCCGGTCCGGCCGCCGAGGCCCGGCGCGGGCCTGTGGGTATCGGCCTCGCCGCTGGGGGGTGTGGATCACTGCGCCAACAAAACCGAGCCCCACGCGGGCCTGCCCTGGCGACTCAGGGCCCAGCCACCCGACCGGCGAGCGCGAGCACCACCGGGACCACGGTGGTCAGCACGAAGGCCGGCAGAAAGCACAGGCCGAGCGGGAGGACCACTTGGACGCGCAGCCGAGCGGTCGCGACCTCCAACCGGTGCTGCCGTTCGCCCCGCAGGTCCTGCGCGACCGCGCTGATCGACGCCGCCGGTGGGACGCCGGCGGAATCGGCCAGGCGCAGCGCCCGAACCAGCGGCGCCCACGCCGCGCCCCCAATCTCGTCCGGGGGAAGATCGATGCCCCACCGGCGGGCCGCGACCATCGCCCGGAGCCCGCCCGCGACCGACCCCTCGGAGGCCGCAGCCACCTCCGTCAACGTGTCGTCCACCGCGGCGCCCGCCCGCAGGGCCAGCGCCACCAGGTCGCAGGTCGCCGCCACCTCCCCGAGTGGGACCGCGGCGGGCAGACCGGACGGATCGTCACCGGCTCCGGTACGGCGCGGGCGCACGACGTACTCCAGGTGCGGCCGTCCCCGCGGCCAACCCGCGACGGCGACCCCGAGCAGAATGGCGACGACAGCAACGAACGACGCGGTCATCGCGCATCTCCCGCGGTCGCCACCCGACGCAGCAGCCGCCGCATCCACCACATCCCCAGGCCGACGAGCCCCACCCCGAGCGCGGCGCTGACGCGGGCCGGTGCCGAACCGTAGAGGTCCGCGGGTGAAACACCCACGGCGGCCGCCAACAGCGGCCCGAGCAGCGGCAGCGCCACCAGCACCAGGACCGTGGCCCGGGCCTCCGACATGGCGACGGCCACCGCCCGCCGCGCCGCGACCTCGGCGCGGAGCAGGGACGCGACGGCGCGGACGCTCTGGGCCAGCGGTGTACCCAGCCGGTCGGAGAGCTGCCACGCGCGGGCCAGGAGCGCCAACCCCTCGAGGTCCTCTCCCGGGCCCGCCGCGCCCAGCCCCGCCGGCTCTCCCCCGGGCTCCGGCCCCGCTGCCGAGGCCAGCAGCCCCTCCCGCACGGCCAAATCGTCGGTGGTCCCGGCGGCCTCGCGCAGTGCGTCACGGGCGGCCAGCCCCACCTCCAGTCCCGCGGCCAGCGCGTCGAGGGCCCGAAGGACCGCGTCGCCCCGCCAACGCCGCTGGGCGCGCCGGCGACCGGGCCACGGAAACCCTCGCCCTGCGGCGCGCCCCCGCCGCGGCGAGGAACGACCCGGCCAGCAGACCACGGCCGCCACGCACCCCAGGACGGCGAGCGCGAGTCTCATCGGGGCGCCAGCCGGTCGTCGAGGGCGGCCGCGCCCGGACCAGGCCCCCCGTCGGCCCGCCACGCCGGGACGACCGCCAGCGCGGCGCCGCGACCCGCCAGCACCCCGATGGTCTCGACCCGACGGCCCTGGGCCGTGCGGCGCAGGTGCACCACGGCCTGCACGGCGCTGGCGAGTTGGGCCCGGGTCGCCGCCGGTGCCATGCCCGCCAGGGCGCCCAGGGCCTCGAACCGGGTGACCACGTCCTCGACGCGATTAGCGTGCAATGTGCCCGCGCCGCCCTCGTGGCCGGTGTTGAGCGCGGTGAGCAGTTCGCGCACCTCGGCGCCGCGTACCTCGCCGACGATGAGCCGGTCCGGACGCATCCGCAGCGACTGCCGGACGAGGGTCGTCAGGTCCACGCCGCCGCGGCCCTCGGACGTTGGGGGTGCGCGCCTCCAGCCGTACGGCGTGTGGGTGCGGCACCACCAGCTCGCGGACGTCCTCGACGATGACGAGGCGTTCGGCGGCGGGGACCTCGGCCAGCAGGGCGGCGAGCAGGGTCGTCTTCCCGCTGCCGGTGCCGCCGGTCACGACGTACGACGCCTTGGCCGCCACGATCGCGCGTAGCAGGGCCTCGGCCTGCGGCGGCACCGAGCCCCACGCGGCCAGGTCGGCGACCGTCGGGGCCTGCCGCCGCGGCACCCGCAGGCTGATGTGCGCGCCGGCGGGCACGAGCGGGGGCAGGATCGCGTGCAGCCGCACCCCGCCCGGCAGGCACCCGTCGACGAACGGGCTGGCATCGTCGAGTCGGCGCCCGGCCAACCCGGCAAGCCGGGTGGCGAGTCGTCGGACGTCCTCCCCGTCGCCCACCGGGCAGTCGACCCGGCGCAGCCCGGTGCCGTCATCGACCCACACGCCACCCGATCCGTTGACCAGGACGTCGGTGACCCCCGGCAGGTCGAGGAGTCCCTGCAAGGGGCCCGCACCCAGCACCCGCGCGGCGAGATCGGCCCGGGCGGCCCGCAGCCCGTCCGTGCCGAGCAGCTCGGCCTGGGGGCCGAGCACCGCGTCGACCCCCGCCGCGGAGGGCGACTGACCCGCCCGGGCCAGCCCCGCAGCTCGGAACTCCTCGCCCCGCCGCCACCCGCTCACGCGGGTCCCGCTCTCATGCGACCCGCTCCTCGCGGGTCAGGCCGGTCCACAGCTCGTGCGCGACGGCGCCGAGCCGGCTCCGGCCGCTGCCCGGCGCCTCGCCCCGGGCCAGCGCGTCGTCCAGCCGGGGGTCGTCGGGGACGACGCCGAGCAGCGGCAGCCCGAGCCGTTCCGCGACAAGCTCGGCGAGGTCCGCCCTCCCCCGCGGGCACCGTTGCACCAGCCAGACCTGCTCGCAGGCCCCGGTCGTGAGGGCCTCGGCGGCTCGCCCCGCCCGGGCCAGCGCCGGCACCCCCGTGCCGACCACCAGCAGCAGGTCGGTGCAGCCCACCTCGCCCCAGGCGGTCGCGAGCCCCGCCGCCGGGACCGTGCCCAGGTCAAGCACCAGGACGTCGACCACGCGCGTCAGCGCCTCGAAGACGGCGGCCGCGGCCGCCGCGGGGGTCCCGCGACCAGGATCGTGGCCCGGCTCGTCCGGGGTGGTCGTGGCCGCAGACAAGACACGTACGCCGCCGGCCGACTCGGGCAGGTGGCGCAGGAGCACGGCCCCGTCCAGACGCCCGCTGGCCTCGGCGAGGTCGGGCCAGCGCACCCCGGGCCGAGACTCCAGGTCGAACAGCGCGTCGATGCCGCCGCCCCAGGCGCCAGCGTCGGCGCACACGACGCTCCAGCCGTCCGACCGGGCCCTCGTCGCGAGCGCCGCCGCCAGACACGACGTACCGACGCCGCCCGATCCGCCCACCACTCCCACGACGCGAGGGCGGCCCCGGGCCTGCCCGCCGCGCGTGTCGTGCCCTTCCCACTTCCTGCGTCGCGACATGCGCCTCACCCTCGCCGTTCCGGGCGGCGGGCGACGGCTCGCCGGCGGTGACTGTGGACGGCGAGTGGCACCACCCGGGGGTGTGGATAGCACGGAGGGATGCGATGGCTGGGCGCCTGAACGGCTCGCGGCCAGGAGAAACCCACGGAGAAACGGGGCGGCCCCCGTTGGGGGGACAACGGGGGCCGCCAACGCGCCTAACTCCGGGGGGGAGGAGTCGGTGCGCCGCGCTCAACCCGAAGGGAGCGCCAAGGACAGTCTGCCTCTCGGAAGCCCGCGTGGCAAACCCGAGTTTGCGTGTCGCGACGCGTGTCGCGCCCCGGGCGGGCGGTGTGTTTCGGCGGCACCACCGTGGCCAGCCCGAACACCGCCCGCGAGGGGCGCGATCATCGCGAGCTGAGTTGGCGCGGCGACGAACTCGCCTGGCGAACCAGCCCGCTGAACAACTCGATGGCACCTCCCGACGCATCGGGAGATGCCATCGAAGACGTGAGCCTCACGAGGTAACAAGCGTGCACCTAACGCGCCCGGCGGGGCACGGTCGGAACCGGAGGGGTCCGTCCGACCGGCACCCGCTGGGTCCCGTCCATCAGTGGACTGCCCGCGAGTGGGTTCTCGTTCGTCTCACGTCGGCGGCGGAAGCCCGCCGTCTTGACTTCAGGTGTACTCCCGATGACGCGTGACCACCAGCTTTCCGGCACGTCGCCGATATCACATCGCCCGGATGAATATCAACTCGGGGGGCGGGTATTGGTCACCCTGGGCTCGCGGGAGTTTCCTCAGGCACCGGGCTCAGCCGAGCCGACCCGCGAGCACGGCGTCCGCGATCTGGCGCCCCTCGGCGACCGCCGCCAACATCGACCGGCCCCAGTGGATGAGCCACAGCTCGACGCCCTCGCGACGACCGGTGGCGTAGGCCGCCAGGGAGCCGACGTACGCGGCGCTGCCCTCGTGCCCCAGCCCCACCTCGGGGACGGCCACCCCGGTGGGATCGAGGCCGCTGGCGACGACGTACGCCCGATCCACCGCCCGCGCCACCAGGCCGTTCCCGCGCACGAACGGGCGGACGTGGGCCAGTTCGGCATGGACGAGGGCGGCCACGACGTACGCCGGGGCGCCCGTGTCGACGAGCAGCGCCGAGACCCCCTGCAGCCTGGCCGCGACGTCACCGGCCGCGGGCGGCTGCCCCAGGTCGGTCAGCTCCAAGACGGCCTCCCCGTCGCGCCGGGGGCGGGCCACCGCGTCCGCGGGCAGCAGGGGCGCGCCGGCGGCGACCGCGACCCGGGTGATCGCCTGCCCGGGCGCCTTGCGCAGGAGGGCGGCCACGTGCTCGGCCTCCGCCGTGGCCTGGACGGCAGCGCGGACCACCGCATCGGTCGCGTCCTGCCCCGTGGCGGGCTCGGCGGCGCCGCACAGCATCCGGCGTACGGTCGCCTCGTCCACCCGCGCCCCGTCCAGGTCCGCGCTCGCCCGCGCCCCGCGCACGCGCGACTCGGCGGCCGCCTCGGGGATGCGGCGGCGCAGCGCCGGGTGCCACCGCAGCTGGGTGCACGCCTCACGCACCTCGTCGACGAGCGGGGCGACGGCTGCCCACTCGGCCATGTCGCGCAGGATGTCGGCCCGGGTCACGACCTCAGCCTAGAGTTCGCAGGGTGATGGCGTTGCGGCACCCAGCCCTGGAGCCGGTGGAGGGCGCACCGGGGTGGGCCGTCCTGGCCGTGATGATCACCGGGGCGGTCGCCATCGCGGTGATCATCACCTACGGCCTGCGGCACCGCGGCCGACTCTCGTCGCCGGAGGCGCGCGCGACGTACGAGGCCTTGCATGTCGCCGCCGAGGCGGGCCGGCACCTGCGCGACGGGCTGACCCCGAAGGCCGCCGCCCGCGCGGCCCGCGACCTGCGGCCGCTGCTGCAGGTGGCCGCGATCTCAATGTGCGACCCCACGGACGTCCTCGCGTGGGAGGGCGCGGGCGGACATCACCGCGAGCAGGTCCTGGAGCTGTCCCGCGCGGTGCTGGAGACCGGGGCGACTGTGCGCCTGGGCGAGACCGACCTGCACTGCGGCAACATCGACTGCCCCATCCGCGGAGCCATCCTGGCCCCCATCGTCAGCGAGGACCGGACGGTCGGCGTGCTCGGCAGCTACGACCACACCGTCACCGCCGACCTCGTGCGCGCCACGGAGGCGGTGGCCGACTGGATCTCCACGCAGGTGGACCTCGCCGAGCTGGCAACCCAGCGCGAACGGGTCATGGAGGCCGAGCTGCGCGCGCTGCGGGCCCAGATCAGCCCCCACTTCATCTACAACTCCCTCGCCGCGATCGCCAGTTTCGTGCGGACGGATCCGCCGCGGGCGCGCGAGTTGCTGCTCGAATTCGCCGACTTCACCCGCTACTCGCTGCGCAAGTCCGGGCCGATGGCCACCCTGTCCGAGGAGCTGGCCAACATCGAGCGCTACCTCGCGCTGGAGCAGGCCCGCTTCGGGGACCGCATGGTCGTCAGCCTCATGCTCGCCCCCGAGGTCCTCGCGGTGCAGGTGCCCACCCTGACCATCCAGCCGCTGGTGGAGAACGCCGTCAAGCACGGCATCGAGTCCTCCCCCGGGGTCGGCCACATCTCGATCAGCGCCCGGGACATGGGTCCCGACGCGGAGATCGCCATCGAGGACGACGGGGTGGGCGCCGATCCCGACGAGATCCGGGCGATGCTCGCGGGAGAGCGCGGGGATCACGTCGGGTTGACGAATGTGGACGCGCGGCTGCGCCAGACGTACGGCGACGACTATGGACTCGTCGTCGAAACCGCAGTCGGCGCCGGGTCGCGGGTCTCGTTCCGTGTGCCCAAGTACTCACGCCGTGCGCAGGACCGTTGAGCGCACCCGCGGGTACGCTCAACGCATGAGTACGGAAGCTGCCCAGCCCAAGGACGGCCTGTCGGTGCTGGTCGTGGACGACGAGGCGCCGGCCCTGAACGAATTGGCGTGGCTTCTGCGGCAGGACGAGCGGGTGGCCGAGGTGCGCACCGCCCCCAGCGGGGCCGACGCGCTGCGCGCCCTGGACGCCGCGCCCGCCGACGTGGTCTTCTGCGACATCAGCATGCCCGGCCTGGACGGGCTGGAACTGGCTCGCGTGCTGGGCCGGTTCGTCGAGCGACCGCAGATCGTCTTCGTCACTGCTCATGAGAAACATGCCGTCGACGCCTTCGAGGTGTCGGCCACGGACTACCTGGTCAAGCCCATCCGCGAGGAGCGGCTCGCGGAGGCCGTACGCCGAGTGGTGACGGCGCACCACGCCGCCAGCCCGGCGCCCGCCCCCGCCCCGCCGGAGGACGAGACCATCCCGGTCGAACTCGGCGGCGTGACGACGTTCGTCCAGCGCAGCGACATCATCTACGTGCAGGCCCAGGGCGACTACGCCCGGCTGCACACCCGCACCGCCAGCCACCTGATCCGGGTCTCCCTCACCACGCTCGAGGAGCGCTGGGCCAGCGTCGGCTTCGTCCGCATCCACCGCAGCACGCTGGTGTCGCTGCCGGCGGTCACCCAGGTGCGCACCGAGCGCGGCCGTTGCGTGGTCGTCCTCGACGGCATCGAGTTGCAGGTCAGCCGCCGGCACACCCGCGAGCTGCGCGAGCGCCTGCTGCGGCTCCCCGGTCAGGAGCGCGGCTGAGGCCGTCCGGCCGCACCTGCGCTGACGAGACCCGGCCCCGATGACCCAGCCTCCCGCCGAGGGCACGCCCCCGCGCCGGCGCGGCGATCGCGGCCGCAGCGACCAGTCGGGGGCCACTCCCGCGTCCTCGACGGGCGGGGCGCTGTCGCGCGCGGCCCGCGGCGGCCGGGACGTGCCCCGTCGGGTGCGCGTCACCTCGCCGCGCAGTCAGGCGCGCAGGCGGCCGCCGCAACGGCCCCTGAGCAGCGAGATCGGGGAGCAGACCCAGCTCGGTGAGGTCTACGTGACCTCCCTCATCCGGGCCCAGCTGCGGCTGTCGATCGTGGTGACCGGTGGCGTCGGCGTCGCGGTGGGCATCCTGCCCGCGTTCCTCATCCTGGTTCCCGCGCTGAGTGAGCTGAGGGTCGGCCCGGTCCCCCTCACCTGGGTGCTGGTGGGGTCGATGCTCTACCCCTTCCTGCTGCTCGTGGCCCGGTCCTACACGTGGGCGGCCGAGCGCGTCGAGCGGGACTTCGGCGACCTGTTGGAGGCCGAGTCGTGACGGCCACGCTCTCGGTGAGCGCGATCGTCCTCGTCTGCGTCCTGACCGTCGCCGCGGGGGGTTTCGGGCTGCGCTGGTCGCGGACGACGAGCGACTTCTACGTCGCCAGCCGCGCCGTGCCCCCATCGTGGAACGCCTCGGCGATCGGCGGCGAATACCTCTCCGCGGCCTCCTTCCTCGGGGTCGCCGGGCTGGTGTACCTCGCGGGCCTCGACACGCTCTGGTACCCGGTGGGGTACACGCTCGGCTTCGTCATGGTGCTGATCTTCGTGGCGGCCCCGCTGCGCCGATCGGGGGCCTACACGCTGTCCGACTTCGCCGAGGCGCGGCTGGGCAGTCCGGTGCTGCGGGGGCTGTGCACCGCCCTGGTCATCGTCACCGGCTGGCTCTACCTGCTGCCCCAACTCCAGGGCGCCGGACTGGCCATCCACGCCCTGACCGGGGCGCCGCACTGGACCGGCGGCCTCATCGTCACGGTCGTCGTCACCGCGAACGTCCTCGCGGGCGGCATGCGCTCGCTCACCCTCGTGCAGGCGGCGCACTTCTGGGTGAAACTCTTCGCCATCGCGATTCCGGCGGTCATCCTCGTGTGGGTCTGGAACCGCAACGGGCAGCCGATCCCCGACGGCGTCTCCCTCGTGGAGCGGCCGTTGGACGCCACGCAGTCGTCCGCGATGACGCTGTACGCCGCATACAGCACGCTGCTCGCGCTCTGCCTGGGCACGATGGGCCTGCCACACGTGGTCGTCCGGTTCTACACCAACCCGGACGGGCGCTCGGCGCGCCGCAGCACCGTGGTCGTCATCGGGCTGCTGGGGCTGTTCTACCTGTTCCCGCCGATGTACGCCGCGCTGGGCCGGGCCTATCTCCCGACGCTGCCCCCGGGGATGGCCGCGGACACGCTGGTGCTGCTCCTGCCCAACCTCATCACCCCCGGCGCGCTGGGCGACACCCTCACCGCGATCCTCGCCGCCGGCGCCTTCGCGGCCTTCCTGTCGACCGCCTCGGGCGTGGCGATGGCGGTCGCGGGGGTCCTGGATCAGGACGTCGTGCGCCCCGCGCTCGGCCTCACCCAGGGCGCCAACGGCATCGGCAGCTTCCGCATCGCGACGGTCGCCGCCACGACCATCCCGTGCCTCCTGCTGCTCGGCGTTAGCGGCGCGGGGCTGGCCACCACGGTGGCGCTGGTGTTCGCGCTGACGGCCTCGACGTTCTGCCCGCTGCTCATCCTCGGCGTGTGGTGGCGGCGGCTCACCCCCGCCGGCGCCATCGCGGGCATGTCCGCCGGGGCCGTGGCGGCCCTCGTCGCCACGGTCGCGACGGTCGCCGGGGTCACCGGCACGGGATGGATCCACATCCTGCTGGCTCAGCCGGGCGCCTGGACCGTCCCCCTCGCCTTCGGGCTGACCGTGATCGTCTCGCTGCTCACCCCGCGCCAGATCCCGAAGAACGCGCTGCAGACGCTAGTGCGGTTACATACGCCCGAATCCCTGCAGCTGTCAACGCCGCCGCGCGCATAATCGCCTGCGGCGGCCAGCGCATTCGTCACATTGGCGCTGGTACGGCGCGTATACAGGCGATAACCCCCGGTTATTCTGCGGCGATGCCAATCTGCGCCCGTCAATCGTTCCGTTGATCGGAACGGCACTTTACGAGGAATTGACGAAAGGTTCGGTGTCGAGCCCGACCGGACAGCCGATGGTCCCAGTGGATTCCGAAGGATGACCCCTCTTCCTCCTCACCCCACAGCGCCGTCCCGGCGATCCAGTCCGACCGCACCCGTAGGAGCTCGAGATGTCCCGTCTGCACACCGTCGTCCTCGCCGCCGCTTCGCTTGGCCTGCTGGCCGTGCCCACCGCCGCCCACGCCGCCATCGACGCCCCGGCCGTCGTGCACACGAAGGTCGTCCACACGGGAGTGGTCCACACGGGGGTCGTCCACACCAAGGTCGTGCACACGGGCGTCGTCCACACCGGGGTCGTCCACACCAAGGTCGTGCACACGGGCGTCGTCCACACCGGGGTCGTCCACACCGGGGTCGTCCACACCAAGGTCGTCCACACCGTGGTGCACACGGGAGTTTCGGCTGTGGCCGACGCGCTCGTCGGCGACGCGGCCGTCCTGGCCGAGCTCGGCCTCCTGGGCTGAGCCTCGCGGCAGGCCCGACCGCACCCGATCACCGCTTTCCGCACCCGCCGCTCGGAGCGCCCTGCGCTTCAAATCCGTTCTCGCGTCGTACATTCGGGCGCAGGGCACGCTCGGGCCGCCCTCGTCAAGGGACCGGCCCGCCCCCCCTGGCGACGTGAAGGACGGTCACGATGGACGACGAGCGGTACGACGAGGGCACCGACCCGACGTGGGCTGACCTGCCGGGCACGCTTGCCGTAGCAAGCGCCCCGCCCCGGCGCCGCACCGGCGCCGCGCGGATCATCGCCCCACTCGTGCTGGGCGCGGCGGGGATCCTCCTGATCGTCGCCGTCGTCACGGCGATCTCGACACTGCGAGCGCCGCTGCCCCCGTCGGCCACGCTCGCGCCGGCCGTCGCGGCCGCGGCCCCACCCAGCGCGACCTCGCCCGGATCGGTGGCCGCCGGCACCGCGACCACCAGCCGGTCGGACAGCACGACGGCCACCAGCGCCAGCCAGTCCCCCAGCGCCTCGCGCAGCACCGAGCCGTCGAACGCCGCCGCGGAGCTGCGGCAGATCGCCGCCGACCACGAACGCCGCCCCCAGGGGCAGGTGTACGCCGTGCTCTTCGACCTGACCGAGGGGGCGGAGAACCCGCGGCTGAAGACCGAGTCCGGCTCGACCACCTGGCAGGCGGAAGACATCCTGTGGCTGTACCGGCAGCGCACCAGCGCGTGGCCGGGCGCGGTGCTGCAGGCGCACGCCGACGGCGAGAAGAGTGCGTGGCGCCTCACCGTGAGTAACCCGCAATGGCGCACGTCAAGCGACGCCCAGAAGTGGTGTGAAGCCTCGTTCGCGCAATACGACGGCGCCGACCGGGAAAGCCGGTGTCGGGTCCCGCAGGGGTGAACGTCAAGGCACCCGAACGGTCGTGTCCGCTCGCCGCGCCTGAGCCTGCGCCTGACGCGTTTGTCCATTTGCCCCCTTGCCGCGCCGGGTCTAAACCGGAAAGAGTGTGCGCGTCCAAAGACGCACGCGCCTGGAGGTTCCGCTGTGGCCGAAGAGACCCTGTCCAACTTGCTGATCGAAGACCGCCGGTTCCCCCCGACTGACGCTGTCGCGGCCTACGCCAACGGCAAGCAGGAGCTGTACGACCAGGCCGCTGCGGACTTCGAGGGATTCTGGGCTGACCAGGCCCACAAGTACGTCACCTGGTACAAGGACTTCACCCAGGTGCTCGACTGGAGTGACGCCCCGTTCGCGAAGTGGTTCGTCGGTGGCGAGCTCAACGCGGCGTACAACTGCGTCGACCGGCACGTCGAGGCCGGCAAGGGTGACAAGGTCGCCCTGAAGTTCATCGGCGAGCCGGGCGACATCCGGGAGATCACCTACGCCGAGATGCAGACCCAGGTGGCCAAGGCCGCCAACGCCCTCAAGGCGCTGGGCGTCGGCAAGGGCGACCGGGTCATGATCTACCTGCCGATGATCCCCGAGGCCGCCATCGCCATGCTGGCCTGCGCGCGGCTCGGCGCGCCCCACTCGGTCGTCTTCGGCGGCTTCTCCGCCGACGCGCTGAAGTCCCGCATCGCGGACGCTGAGGCCAAGGTCGTCATCACCTCCGACGCCGGCTACCGGCGCGGCTCGGCCTTCCCGCTCAAGCCCGCCGTCGACGACGCGGTCTCGGTCGAGGGCAGCCCCGTCACCCACGTGCTCGTGGTCAACCGGTGCGACGCCGAGGTCGCCTGGAACGCCGACCGCGACGTGTGGTGGCACGAGGCCCTCGAGGCTGCCTCGGCGGACTGCCCGCCGGAGCACGTGGACTCCGAGCACCCGCTGTTCATCCTCTACACCTCCGGCACGACCGGGAAGCCCAAGGGCATCCTGCACACCACCGCGGGCTACCTGGTCCAGGCCGCCTACACCAACCACGTCGTCCACGACGTCCACCCGGACGAGGACGTCTACTGGTGCACCGCGGACGTGGGCTGGGTCACCGGCCACACCTACATCGTTTACGGGCCGATGGCGCTCGGGGCGACCCAGATCATGTACGAGGGCACCCCGGACACCCCGCACCAGGGCCGCTGGTGGGAGATCATCCAGGACCACAAGGTCACGATCCTCTACACGGCGCCGACGGCCATCCGCACCTTCATGAAGTGGGGCGCGGAGGTCCCGAACAAGTTCGACCTCTCCTCGGTGCGGCTCCTCGGGTCGGTGGGCGAGCCCATCAACCCCGAGGCCTGGATGTGGTATAGGGAGACCATCGGCGGCGGGCAGGCCCCCATCGTCGACACCTGGTGGCAGACCGAGACCGGCGGCCACATGATCTCCCCGCTGCCCGGCGTGACCTCGCTGTGCCCGGGTTCGGCGCAGTACGCCATCCCCGGCGTCGTGGCCGAGGTCGTCGACGACAATGCCCAGCCGGTCGAGAACGGGCAGGGCGGCTACCTGGTCATCACCAAGCCGTGGCCGGGCATGCTCCGCGGCATCTGGGGCGACCCGGAGCGCTACAAGGAGACCTACTGGGGCCGCTGGCCGTCGCTGTACTTCGCCGGTGATGGCGCCAAGAAGGACACCGACGGCAACATCTGGGTGCTGGGCCGCGTCGACGACGTCATGAACGTCTCCGGTCACCGCCTGTCCACCTCGGAGATCGAGTCGGCCCTGGTCAGCCACCCCGCGGTGGCCGAGGCCGCGGTGGTCGGCGCCACCGACGAGATGACCGGTCAGACCCCGGTCGCCTTCGTCATCCTGCGCGGCGGCACCGAGGTCACGGACGAGCTGCCCGAGCAGCTGCGCAGCCACGTCGGCAAGGAGATCGGCGCGATCGCCAAGCCGAAGTCCGTCATGATCGTCTCCGAGCTGCCTAAGACCCGCTCGGGCAAGATCATGCGCCGCCTGCTGCGCGACGTCGCCGAGAACCGCGAGGTCGGCGACGTGACGACCCTGGCCGACTCCTCGGTCATGGACTTCATCAAGAACAACCTGCAGGCCAAGAAGTAGCGCCGACAGAACACGTACGTCGTACGACGAGGGGCCCGGGCGCAGCGCTCGGGCCCCTCGCTCGCGCCCGGGGCGGGCACTCGAGGCCCGCCCGAGTTCCTCGCATGTCACACTTCTCGCTATGCGCGCCGTAGCCATCGACCGTTTCGGACCGCCCGAGGTGCTGCGCACCGTCGACGTACCGCTGACCCCGATCGGCGCGACCGACGCACGGGTCCGCGTGCACACCGCCGGCGTGAACCCCATCGACTACAAGATGCGGGACGGCAGCTCCGGGCTGGTCAAGGACTTCGACCCCGCCGACTTCCCGCTGGTGCTCGGGCGGGAATGCTGCGGCACGGTAGAGGCGGTCGGCGAGGACGTCGACCACATCGCCGTCGGGCAGCGGGTGTTCGGGATGGCGCCGCTGAAGCACCGCGGCGGCTGCTACGCCGAGTTCGTCAACCTGCCGGCCGACTGCCTCGTCCCCGCGCCGTCGAACGTCTCCGATGCGGCCCTGGGCGGCGCGTCCCTCGTGGCCCTCACGGCCTGGGCGGCGGTGCACGACCTGGGTCAGGTGCGGGCGGGGCAGACCGTGCTGGTGCACGGCGGCGGCGGAGGCGTGGGCCAGATCGTGCTGCAGTTGTGCCGGGAACTGGGGGCGACGGTGTACGCCACCGCCTCCGCCCGCAACCGCGAGCGCGTCGAGGCGCTCGGCGCGACGCACGTCGACTACGCCCGGGTCGACTTCGCGACCGCGGTGCCTCGCCCGGACGTCATCATCGACGGGGTCTACTTCGGCACTTATCAGAAGAACATGGACCTGCTCGTCGAGGGCGGCAAGCTCGTCATCCTGCCCACGCTGGCCGACCTGGCCCCCGCGCGGGAACGCGGCATCGACGTGGCCGTGCCGCTCGTCGCGCCGGACGCCGAGCGGCTGGCGGCCATCGCCGAGCGCCTGGGCGACGGCCGGCTCGACGTGGAAGTCTCCACCGTGCTGCCGCTGGCGGAGGCCGCAGAAGCGCACCGGCTCCTCGAGGCCGGGCACGCCCGGGGCAAGGTCGTCCTCGTGGTGAGCGGCGCCGCTTAGTCCGCGGCGAGGACCGGGATGACGGCTTCGCCCGCCCGGGCCTCGGCTTCGGAGACGGCCGCGATAGCGGGCCGCAGGTTGAGCCACCACTGCTGGCGCGGGCGCCGGTTGACGCGGTCGACCTCCTCGTCGAAGTGAGCGAGCGGCATGGACTCGACCCGGTCGCCGACGTGGCCGAGGTAGCGTCCTTCGGCGGCGCCCTCGGCGAGCTGCCGCGCGATGTCGTCCATGGCGGCCTTGACCAGGCGGGTCGCCAGCAGCCGGTCGAACGGCGAGGGGCTGCCGCCCTGCTGCAGGTGCCCCAGCACCGCCTGCCGGACGTCGAACAGCTCCGCCCCCTCCTGCTCGAAGAGGCGAGCGAGGAAGTCGGTGGTGTACATCGTGCTCGCCTCCTCGTTGCGGACCGTCAGGAACAGCCTGCGGCCCTGCCGGAAGGTGCCCACCATGCGCTCGACGTCGCTCTGCAGGTCGGCCAGCGTGATGCCCTCTTCGTGCAGATACACCCGCTCCGCCCCGGCGGCGAGCCCGGCCATGAGCGCGAGATAGCCGCACCGCCGGCCCATCGTCTCGGCGACGAAGCACCGGCGCGACGCCGAGGCGGACTGCTTGACCCGGTCGAGGGCCCAGACGATGTTGTTCAGCGCGGTGTCCGCCCCGATGGACAGCTCCGCGCCGGGGCAGTTGTTGTCGATGGTCGCCGGGAGGCACACGATCGGGATGTCGAAGGCCGGGTAGCGCTCCCGCTCGGTGACGAGCCGGGCGGCGGCCTCGTAGGCGTCGTAGCCCCCGATGATCAGCAACGCGTCGATGTTCTGCTTCTCGATGGCCCGGCCGATCGCGTAGAGGTGCTCCACCCCCGGCACTTCCCGCCGGGTGCCCAGCTCGGCGCCCCCATCCCCGACCCACCCCTCGACGTCTCCCCAGCTCAGCGGCCAGACCTCGCCGTCGAGCAGGCCCTTGAACGAGCCGTAGACCCCCACCATCTGCAGCCCGGCGTCGATGCCCAGCCGTACGGCGGCGCGGGCGGCCGTGTTCATCCCGGGCGCCAGGCCACCGGCGTGCATGATGGCCACCCGCGGCGCCCGGTGGGAGCCGGCGGCCTGCGCCGTGTCGCCGTCGGTCGGGGGCCGCGACATCGTCGCGAACACGTCGACCATCTGGCGGAAGCTGCCGCCCCGCGCGGTCATGGCCTGCTCGTAGTCCCCTGCCGCGATGTGATCGGCGACGGCGCGCGTCGCGGCGACGGACTCGACGAGCGGGATCTGGGCGATGCGGTTGTGCCGCACCCCCAGGACGTGGGGCGTCGAGTCCGGAGTGGCGGCCAGGACCTCCTGGACCGCGGCGTAGCCGAGCAGCGTGGACATCCACCGGTCGTAGGCGCTGGGCGAGCCACCCCGTTGCACGTGGCCGAGGATCGTGACGCGGGTGTCCTCGCCGAGCCGTTCGGCCAGCACGTCCTTGACCTGTTCCGCGGAGATGCGGTTGCCGTGCCGGTCCGCGGCCCCCTCGGCGACCAGGACCATGGAGTCGCGCCGGCCGGCGGCGCGGCCGGCCCGAAGCTTGGCGCACAGGTCGTCCTCCCAGCCGTCCGCGGGGGGCAGCTCGGGGATGAACACGTAGTCGCACCCACCCGCGATCGCGGCCATCAGCGGCAGGTAGCCGCAGTGCCGCCCCATCACCTCGATGACGAAGCTGCGCTGATGGCTCGCCGCCGTCGAGGAGATCGCGTCGATGGCATCGACGATGCGGTGCAGCGCGGAGTCGGCGCCGATCGTCATGTCCGTGCCGACCATGTCGTTGTCGATGGAGCCGACCAGGCCTGCGATCAGCAGGGCTGGGTGCTGGTCGGCGACCGATTGCTCCAGCTCGCCTCGTTCGACGAGCTCCGCGAGCAGCCCGGCCCAGTTCTTGCGGAACTCGTTCGTCCCCGTGAGCGAGCCGTCCCCGCCGATCACCACGAGCCGGTCGATGCCGTGCTGGAGGAGATTGCGCGCCGCCGCCAGCTGGCCGGTGCGCTCCCGGAAGTCCTTGCTGCGTGCGGTGCCGATGACCGTGCCGCCGCGGTGCAGGATGTTGCCCACGCTGTCCCAGTCCATCGCCCGGATCGCGGCGCCCCCGTCGACGGCCCCCTGCCAGCCCTCGGTGATCGCGTAGACCTCCGCGCCGACGTGGATCCCGGTCCGCACCACCGCCCGGACCGCCGCGTTCATGCCCTGGGCGTCGCCACCGCTGGTCAGGACGCCGATGCGGGCGCGGACCGGCTGGGCCGCGCTGGTCTGCTCAGTCATGGGGCTTCCTTCGGTCGAGGCGGACGAACGGTCCCATCATGCCCTGGCGTGGCGGGGTTCGGGACCGGCCATCGGACGCCAGGCTGCGCGGGCGAGCAGCACCTCGCGCACCACGTCCGGGCGGTCCGTGATGACGGCGTCGACCCCGGCATTGAGGAGCCGGGCGACGGCCTCGGGTGTGTCGACGGTCCAGGCCACCACCCGCAGGCCCACCCCGTGGGCCCATCCGACCACCGCGTCGTCCCACACCCCCACCGCACCCAGCGCTAGGGGCACGTGGACGAACTCGCCCGTGGCGAGCGACCGCGGCGCGGGCAGCCGCAGCCGCGCGCACGTCATCAGTCCGGTCAGGGCGCGCCACCCGAGCGCGGTGGCCACCCCGGGGGCCTCCGCCCGGACGTGGGCCAGGGCGCGGTCCCACGCCCCGGCGACGCAGATCCGGTCGGCGACGCCCGGCCGGCGCAGGATGCGGATCAGCGGGTCGATGCCACGCGGATCCTTGAGATCGACCGAGAAGCAGGCGTCCGGGAAGGCGTCCAGCGCCTCCTCCAGGGTGCAGATCGCGGTCTCCGGGGTCGGCTCACCGGTCCACCCGGCGGGCCCACGGACCTGCAGCTGGCGCAGCTCCGCGAGCGACCGCTCGCTGACCGGACCCGTCGCGTCGGTGACGCGGTCGAGCGTCGCGTCGTGGAAGAGGACGATGTGGCCGTCGGCGGTGACCCGCACGTCGGACTCGAGATATCGGTAGCCGAGGGCCACGGAGTAGGCGAAGGCCGCCAGCGTGTTCTCCGGGGCCAGGATCCCGCCGCCGCGATGAACCAGACCGATCGGCCAGCCGGCCTCGACGTACCGCATGACCCCAGCCTGACCTGCGGCCGCCCACCCGAGCCAGGCCCACGGGAAGGACGAACGCGCTGTTCACGTAGCCTTCACGCCGCGGTGGGGCGGCGCTCACGCGACTCCCCCGGCCCGTCACCGCGACGTCACCGACCGGCCTCCACACCGTTGCCGCAGCGCGCGGTCCGGGACCGGCCGCGGCGCGGCGCGGAGCCGCTTATGGCGACATGAGGGGGCCGAACGCCGCGGATGTCGCTAAGGTCGATGAGGACACCAACATCGGGCTGCAGGCCCGCCCAGAGGGGAGAATCGATGGCAACCGCCGCCGGAGAGGGCAGCAGCGCCCGGACGGATGCCGCGACTGCGGCCGCGCGGGTCGCGGCCCGAGAGAACGAGCCGACGATCGGCGGGCTCGTGCACGACGCCCTGCAGGACGTCTCCACGCTCGTCCGCAGCGAGATTCAGCTGGCCAAGACCGAGATCACGGCCGACGTCAAGAAGGGCGGCCAGGGGGCCGCATTCTTCGCCGTCGCCGGCGTGTTGGCCGTCTTCGGCCTGACCTTCCTGTTCCACACCATCGCCCAGGCCATCGGCGTCTTCCTGCCGCTGTGGGCCGGCTACCTCATCGTCACCGTGCTGCTGTTCCTCATCGCCGGCATCCTCGCGATGGTGGGCAAGGGCCGCATGAGCAAGGTCAAGGGCAAGCCCGAGCGCACGATCGCCACCTCGAAGGAGACCGTCGAGGTCGTCAAGAAGGCGGCGCAGGGCTGACCCCCAGTCGGGTGCCAGCGGCGAGCAGCCGGGAGCGTGCGATGACGGAGGAGTCGTCATGAGTGTCGACTCCTCCGTCGTGCTCGTTCCGGGGCCGTGGGAGCACCGGTACGTCGCCGCCAACGGCGCCCGATTCCACCTCGCCTGCGCCGGCCACGGCCCGCTAGTGCTCTTCCTGCACGCCTTCCCGCAGTTCTGGTGGACCTGGCGGCACCAGCTCGCCGCGCTCGCGGACGCCGGCTACCGCGCCGTGGCCATGGACCTGCGCGGCTACGGGGCCTCGGACAAGCCGCCGACCGGGTACGACGCCACCACCCTCACCGCCGACGTCGCGGGCGTGATCCGGTCGCTGGGCGAGGCCGACGCCGTGGTGGTGGGGCACGGCATCGGGGGCTGGCTGGCCTGGACCCTGCCGATGTCCCACCCCGACGTGGTCCGCGCCGTCGCGACGATCGGGTGCCCCCATCCCGCGGCCGCGCTCTCCGGGCCGCCAATCCCCGCCCAGGCCCGCGGGGCCATGGCCCTGCTGGGCCTCAACCGCCCGTTCCACCCCGAGCGTGAGTTGACGCGCGGGCCGGCGTACGTCCACCGCATGTTGGTCTCGTGGCGCGGCGTCGACGCGAGTTGGCCCTCCGCGGAGGAGGCGGGTCGGTACGCCGAGGCGATGGCGATCCCGTTCGTGGCGCACTCGGCCGCGGAGGGCTACCGCTGGCTCGTCCGGGCGCGCCTGCACATGCAGGGGCGCGAATATCTGCGCGGGGTGCGCCAGTCCGTGCTGGTGCCGACCCTGCAGCTGCACGGCAGCCACGACCAGATCGTGGTGTCCGCCCTGGCGCAGCGCAGCCGCCGCTGGGTCGCGGGCCCCTACACATGGCGGTCCATCGAGGGGGCGGGCCACGCCCCGCACGAACAGCGCCCGGCCGAGGTCAGCGCCGCGCTCGTGGACTGGATCGGCACGCTGGGCGCGCAGGCCTGACGGGCCGCTCGTCAGGCGGCGGCCGTGCAGGCGCCGCTCGTCAGGCGGCGGCCGTGCAGGCGCCGCTCGTCAGGCGGCGGCCGTACAGGCGCCGCTCGTCAGGCGGCGGCCGTGCAGGCGCCGCTCGTCAGGCGGCGGCCGTACAGGGGCCGGTGCCCACCGCGCCCGCCGTACGGCTGGCCTGCTGCAACACCGGGCGCGCCTCGTCGAGCGTGAGGGCGTAGCCGGTGCGGGCGTCGTCGAGGGAGCGGGCGAACAAGACGCCGGACACCGTGCCGTCGGGGGCTAGCAGTGGCCCGCCGGAGTTGCCGGGCTGGACGGTCGCGAGGAGCGAATACACCTCGCGCTGCACCCGGTCGTGGCCGTAGATGTCGTCGCCGCGGGCCTGCAGCACCTCGCGGACGCGGGCGGCATCGACCTTCAGGGGGCCGCCCAGGGGGTAGCCGGCGACGACGGCGGAGTCGCCGTGCCCCAGGGGACGCCCCAGGGCCAGCGGGGCCGCGCCCAGGCCGTCGACCGAGAGCACCGCCAGGTCCTTGGCCGGGTCGAAGACGACCACCCGGGCGGTCAGGCTGCTGCCGCCGGAACGCACCCGGACTCCCTGCGACCCCGCGACGACGTGAGCGTTCGTGACGACCAGTCCCTGCTGGTAGACCCACCCGGTCCCCTCCTGGGCGCGCGAGCAGGACGGGGCGTCTGCGTCGATCCGCAGCACCGACCGGGTGGCCTGGCGGATCTGCGGCGTCGCGACCGCGGCGTCGTCGACGGCCGGCACGGGCCGGATGGGCTCGGAGTCGATCGAGGAGAAGACCCGGGGGAAGCCGTATTCGTCGAGGGTGGCCTTCAGGCTGCCGAGGACGGCCTCGCTGCTCGCGGGCATGACCGTGCCGATGGCCGTGACCACCCGGGACTGCCCGACCCCGCGGGCCAGCTCGCCGGGCACCACGACCCGCATGGTGCCGGCGACGAACCAGGTCGTCGCGGCGGCCACGGCCAGCGTCAGCGCCGCCCCCAGGACGGCATCCAGCGCCCCCAGGGGCGACTTGCCGAGACGATGGGCGGCGCCGCTCGCGAGCCGCACCGCGAGACCCTGCGCGATCGAGGCCAGCAGCATCACGCCCGCGACGAGCAGGAGCGGCCGCAGCAGCGGCGGGCCCCCGGCGATCAGGGCGGCGATCCGGTCGGGGAGCAGCCACAGCCCGAGCGCGGCGCCCGCGATGAACCCCGCGGCGGCGACGACCGTGAGCAGCAGCCCGCGCCGCAGTCCCGCGAGGGCGCACAGGGCAAGGAACACCACGAGGACGACGTCCAGTGTCGTGCCGAGCGTCACCGCGCCTCCCCTGGTGCCTGCGGGCGGTGACCCGGTGGGCCGCCTCGCTGAAACGGAACGTCCCGGCTCAGGTCCCGGTTCCACTCCGTGTGGTCCAAATCGGCCAGTTCCAGGGTCGAGGTGAGCAAAGCGGCCGTGAAGCCCCACACGAACAGCCCGTCGACCTCGAACGCCGGAGCGGTGAACCCGTTGGGGTGGACGGCCATGAACCGGTGCGCGGGTTCGAGCAGGTCGGCCAGGGCCACCCGCGCGACGCGCTCCACCTCGGCGGGGCTGCGCACGAAGATCGGGGTGGGTCGCTCCCACCAGGCCAGCACCGGCGTGACCGCCGACGTCGAGGCCGACAGGAACAGCTCGGGGAACGCGCCGAGCACCCGCACCCCCGCCGGGTCGAGCCCGATCTCCTCGTTGGCCTCGCGCAGCGCCGCCCCCACCGGCCCGTCGTCGTCGGGGTCGACGCGACCCCCCGGGAAGGAGACCTGCCCGGCGTGGCTGCGCAGGTGGGCGGTCCGCTGAGTGAGGACGACGTCCTGGCCGCCGTCGTCCCGCGGGCCGAAGAGCATCAGGACCGCCGAGGCCCGACCGCCGCGCGCCGGGTCGGGGCGGTGCCGCGCGAAGTACGCCGGGTCCAACCCCTGCAGCCGGTCCACGAGGTGCGGCAGCCACGCCGGTGGCGGGACCGGCGGGAGGGGCGGCGAGACCGGCGCGACCGGCGGAACCAGCCACCCCGCAGCTTCGGTCACCGCGGCTCCCGCTCGGGGTCCTTGACGAGCCGCGCCGCCTTGGCGGGGTCGGTCTCGCCGATGCCGTACGACGGGCAGAGCGCCGCCACGGGGCAGGCGCCACAGGCGGGCTTGCGCGCATGGCAGGTGCGCCGCCCGTGGAAGATCAGCGTGTGCGAGAGCATCGTCCAGTCCCGCTTCGGGATGAGGGCCCCCACCTCGGCCTCGACGACGACCGGATCTTCGCTGGTCGTCCAGCCGAAGCGGCGCGCGAGCCGGCCGAAGTGGGTGTCGACCGTGATGCCGGGCACTCCGAACGCATTGCCGAGCACCACGTTGGCGGTCTTGCGGCCGACCCCGCGCAGCGTGACCAGGTCCTTGAGCCGGTGCGGCACCACGCCGCCGTACCGTTCCACGAGGTCAGCCGACAGCCGCAGCAGCGACTCCGACTTGGCCCGATAGAAGCCGGTGGACTGGATGATCGTCTCCAGCTCGGTGCGATCGGCGGCGGCGAGGGCCGCGGGGTCGGGATATCTGGCGAACAGCCCCGGCGTGACCTTGTTGACGTTGACGTCCGTGGTCTGCGCGGACAGAACCGTCGCGACGAGCAGCTGGTAGGCGTCGGCGAAGTCCAGTTCGCAGTGCGCGTCGGGGTAGCGCTGCGCCAGCAGCCGATACATGCGGCGCGCCCGGCGGGTACGCGCCAGCGGCGTCTCGGCGACGGTGGCCACGCCACTGAGCGAGGCGGTCGTGGGGTCGGCCGGCACGGCCGTCGTCGGGTTCGCGCGCTTCGCCACACCGGCCAGCGTAGGCGCCCGTGCCGACAAGCGGTTTCGGTCTGCGGATCGCAGTGCCGGCCGGAACTTTCGACCACCCTGTGCCGCACGTGACCTGGGGCACATATGTGGCAGAGTAGGACCGTGGATAACGACGTGGTGAGACGGGCTGCCCTCTTCGCCGCTCTGGACGACGGCGATGTCAGCGCGTTGCGCTCCACGATGTCGACCACGCGCCTGCAGCGCGGCGAGGTCCTGTTCCGCGAGGGGCAGCGCGGCGATCGGCTCTATGTCATCGTGACCGGCAAGATCAAGCTCGGCCGGTCGAGCACGGACGGCCGCGAGAACCTGATGGCGATCCTCGGCCCCGGCGAGATGTTCGGCGAACTCAGCCTGTTCGACCCCGGCCCGCGCACGGCGACCGCCACGGCCGTCGCCGACACCGAGCTCATCGGGATGGGCAACGAGTCGCTGCACGAATACCTCAAGGACCGCCCGGCGGTCTCCCTTGCGCTGCTGGGCGCCTTGGCGCGGCGGCTGCGCCGCACCAACGACTCGGTCGCGGACCTGGTCTTCACCGACGTGCCCGGCCGGGTCGCCAAGGCCCTCCTCGATCTGGCCAGCCGGTTCGGCCGGCCCAGCGAGGAGGGCGTCCTGGTGGCGCACGACCTCACCCAGGAGGAGCTCGCCCAGCTGGTGGGCGCCTCGCGCGAGACCGTGAACAAGGCCCTGGCCGACTTCGCCTCGCGTGGCTGGCTCAAGCTGGAGGCCCGCGCCGTGCTGCTCATGGACGTCGAGCGCCTGCAGCGCCGGTCGCGCTGAGCATCGACTCAGTCCCAGACCGCGTCGAGTCAGCTGCAGTCCCCGGCCTCAGTCGTGTCGCGGGTCGATCCGCGGCGGCGGCGAACCATGCGGCTCACCCAGATAGTCGAGCTGTGCCCGCACGCTGAGGCCGGCCGCCGGCCATAGGGACCGATCCACGTCGGCGTACACCACCTCGACCACCTCGTCCACACCCCGCGCACCCCCGGCGAGCGCGTCGCGGATCTGCTGCAGCCGCTCGGCCCGGTGCTCGCGGTAGTACCCCACCACACCCGCGGCGTCCGCGATCGGCCCGCCGTGGCCCGGCAGGAGGTCGGTCACGCGACCCGAGCCGGTCAGGCCCGCGATGCGTTCGAGGCTGGCGAGGTAGTCCTCCAGCACGCCATCGGGCCAGGCGACCACCGTCGTTCCCCAGCCCAGGACGGTGTCGCCGGTGAGCAGGGCGTTCTCGACGGTCAGGCAGAACGAGAGGGAGTCGGAGGTGTGCCCCGGGGTCGCCACCACGACCAGCTCCACGCCAGCGTCGGCAACCGCGTCGCCGTCGGCCAGGTCGTCGTGGCCCGCCCCGATGGCCCGGACCGGGGCGCCGGTCAGCTCGGCGAACCGGGCCGCGCCCTCGGCGTGGTCGGGGTGGCCGTGGGTCAGCAGCGTCTGCACCACTCGCCGCTCCCCCACGCGGTCGAGGACCCGCCGCAGGTGCGCCTCGTCGAGGGGACCGGGGTCCACCACGATCAGGCCGTCCTGATCGGGCGCCCCCAGCAGCCAGGTGTTCGTCCCCTCCAGCGTCATCGGCGAGGGATTGGGGCAGAGCACGCACTCGGCGTACCCGCTCCACACCCCGCCCGGCCAGGACTTGGGCGCCCAGCTCGCCGGGCGCGTCACCCACGGCGTCGGGGCCGACCCGGGCGCCCCGCTCATGCGGAGCCCTCGGCGACCGCCCATCGGCGCGCCACCGCCACGCCCGTCTCGGTGAGCACGGGCACCGGCAGCACCACCGGCAGGGGGTCGGACACGTCGAGCCCCGCCATGAGGCTGGCCGCGCTGCCGTCCCAGCCGCCCGCCTCGTGGGCGTCGCGGTCATAGGCGAGCATCCCGAGCGACACCTCGGTCGGCGGCAGGAGCAGGGCCTGCCCGGCGCGCTGTTCGGCGAGCAGGTCGGCCGGGCGCACCCAGCGGACGTGCTCGGCCTCGGTGCAGTCGTCGTCGGGAACCTGGCCGGCGGGCAGCTCGGCCACGAAGAAGCGGGTGTCGTAGCGCCGCGGCTCGAACTCCGGGGTGATCCAGTGGTCGACCGCGCGCAGCAGGTCGGTGCGCAGCACCAGCCCGCGCTGCAGGAGGAACTCCGCGAAGGAGATCTCCCGCCCGACCAGGGCCACCCGCGCCTCGTCCCATTCCGGACCGGTCAGGTCGGCGACGACAGTCGACTCGTCCGGCCCGGCGAGCAGCACCCCGCACTCCTCGAACAGCTCCCGGGCGGCGGCGGCGACCAGCTCGCGGGCCTGCGCCTCGCCGGGGGCCGCCACGCGGCGCGCCCACTCCTGCGGGGACGGTCCCGCCCACGGCAGCGCCTCCTCGGCGTCGCGGTCGTCGACGCCGCCACCGGGAAAGACGTACGCCGACGCGGCGAACGCCATCGTCGCGGCCCGGCGCAGGACGAAGACCTCGAGGTCACCCGGCGTACCCGCTTCCCCGTCCCGCACGAGCATGACGGTGGAGGCGTCCTTCGTCGGCGCGGCGACGCCGCCGCGCTCGACCCAGGCCCGCGCGTGCTCGGCCAGCGCGGGCGGGAGGGCGTAATGGACCTCGGGGACGGTGCTGCCGTCAGGATCGGCCGGCATGGTCAGTCCCGCACCGCGAAGATCGCCTCGACCTCGACGGACGCGCCGAGGGGCAGCGCCAGCACCCCGACAGCGCTGCGGGCGTGGGCGCCCGCCTCGCCGAAGACGTCCTTCATCAGTTCGGAGGCGCCGTTGATCACGCCGGGCTGGCCGGTGAACCCGGGCTCGCTCGCGACGAACCCGACGAGCTTGACCACCCGTTCCACGGCGTCGAGGTCGCCGACCACGCTCTGGCAGGCGGCGATGGCGTTGAGCGCGCAGGTGGCGGCCATCTCCTTGGCCTGCTCGGGGCTGACCGCGTCCGGGCCCTCCCCCACGGGTCCGGTCGCCGCCATGGCGCCGCCCGCCAGCGGCAGCTGGCCCGAGACGTACACGTAGCGGCCGTCGCGCAGGGCGGGAACGTACGCCGCGACGGGCGGATTCACCGGCGGCACGGTCAGGCCCAGCTCCGCCAGGCGCTCCTCGATCCGGCCCACGGCTCAGGCCTCCTTCGGCCGCTTGAAGTAGGCCACGAGGTTGCCCTCGGGCATCGTCACCACAGCCACCAGCTCCCAGCCGTCCTCGCCCCACGTGTTGAGGATGGCCTGGGTGTTGTGGATGAGGACCGGCGTCGTCGCGTACTCCCACCTCGTCATGCCGTTCACCCTAATGGGCCGCTCGGAACGGGGCGCCGACCGCGGAGATCAAACGTGAGCAGCGCAACCCTCCGAACCGACAAATGCGACGGCTTCGGTGCGCGGCGCATCGGGCCCGCTCGTAGAGTGGCAGGCATGTCGGACGACGTCCCCACGACCGGTTCTGGCGCGCCCGAGGGCAGCGCCGAGAGTTCGACCCCCGACTGGCCCGACGTGCGGTTGCACGTGGTGACCGGCAAGGGCGGCACCGGCAAGACGACGGTCGCCGCAGCGCTGGCGCTGACGCTGGCCAGCACGGGCCGCAAGGTCCTCGTGGCCGAGGTCGAGGGTCGGCAGGGGATCTCGCAGGCCCTCGACGTACCGCCATTGGCGTTCGAGGAACGCCCGATCATGAAGGTGTCGGGCGGCGGCGAGGTCTGGGGCATGGCGGTCGACGCGAAGGCCGCCCTCATCGAGTACCTCGCGATCTTCTACCACCTGGGCCGCGCCGGCCGGGCGCTCGAGAAGGTGGGCGCGATCGACTTCGCCACGACGATCGCCCCCGGCGTCCGGGACGTGCTGCTCATCGGCAAGGTCTACGAGGCCGTACGCCGTCGCGGGGCGCGACCGCGGCCCGACGGCGGGATCGACTGGCAGTACGACGCGGTCGTGCTCGACGCCCCGCCGACCGGCCGGGTGGGCCGCTTCCTCGGGGTGAACCGCGAGGTCGCCGACCTGGCCAAGGTCGGTCCGATCCGGGCGCAGGCCGACTCCATCACCGCCATGTTGCGCTCGGGCTCCAGCGCCGTGCACATCGTCACCCTGCTGGAAGAGATGCCCGTGCAGGAGACCGTGGACGCCGTGGCGGAGCTCCGCGCGGCGCAGCTGCCGGTGGGCGGGATCATCGTGAACCAGGCGCGCGACCCGCTGCTTGATCCGAAGGAGCTGTCGGCCCTCGCCGCCGGTCACGTCGACCGGGCCGGCGTCGGGGCGGCGCTGCGCCGCTCGGGCGCCTACCCCGGCGACGACGGGTCCGGGCACGCCACCGACCGCGACGACTGGAGCGAGTCCTGCCTGGACGCCCTGCTCGCCGAGGGCGGCGCGCACGCCGAGCGGATGCGGCTGGAGGACGAGCAGTTCGCGGTCGTCGAGTCGCTGGGGCGGCCGGTGTACGTCCTGCCGCCCCTGCGCGGCGGCGTCGACGCGGACGGCGTTCGCATCCTCGCCCAGGAACTCGCCGATCAAGGAAGGTGGTGAGCCCCATGACCACGCACGCCGCCAAACGTCCCGGTCAACCGGGCCGGTCCCTGTCGTCGGCCGCCCCCGCGCTGGACATGGACGCGCTGCTACGCGACACCAGCACCGGCATCCTCGTGTGCTGCGGCGCCGGCGGGGTCGGGAAGACGACCACCGCCGCCGCGCTCGGCCTGCGCGCCGCGGAGCAGGGCCGGCACGTCGTGGTGCTGACCATCGACCCGGCCCGCCGGCTCGCCCAGTCCCTCGGCCTGGTGGAGCTCGACAACACCCCGCGCGCCGTCGCCGGGATTGACACCTCGGCCGGCGGTTCTCTCGACGCCATGATGCTCGACATGAAGCGCACCTTCGACGAGATCGTCGAGGCGCACGCCTCCCCCGAGAAGGCGGAGCAGATCCTGGCCAACCCCTTCTACGTGGCCCTGTCCAGCTCGTTCGCGGGCACGCAGGAGTACATGGCGATGGAGAAGCTCGGGCAGCTGCACGATATGCGCGGCCCGGACGGCCGGCCGCGCTGGGACCTGGTCGTGGTCGACACCCCGCCGAGCCGCTCGGCGCTGGACTTCCTCGACGCCCCCGAGCGGCTGGGCAGCTTCCTCGACGGGCGGTTCATCCGGTTGCTGCTCGCGCCGGCGAAGGCGAGCGGTCGGGCCTACGTCAAGGTCGTCCAGGCGGGGATGAACCTCGCCGCGTCGACGCTGGACAAGATCCTCGGCTCGCAGTTGCTGGGCGACCTGCAGACGCTGGTGGCCGCGCTCGACTCCGTGTTCGGCGGCTTCCGGCAGCGCGCCACGCAGACCTATGCGCTGCTGCAGGACTCCGGCACGGCGTTCCTCGTGGTCGCCTCGCCGGAGCGCGACGCCCTGCGCGAGGCGGGCTACTTCATGGACCGGCTTGCCGCGGACCGGATGCCGCTGGCCGGCGTGATCGTGAACCGGATGGGGCGGACGACGCTCACGCTCGACGCCGACGTGGCCGACCGGGGCGCCAGCCGACTCGAGGCCGCCAGCGCCGGCGCGGGTCCGCGGGGCGCGACCGCCGAGCACGTCGCGGCGGCGCTGCTGCGCATCCACGCCACGCGGGACGCGCTGGCCGAACGGCATCGCGCGGCAGCCAAGCGCCTGTCCGACGCCCACCCCGGGGTTCCGGTCGCCCAGGTGCCGGCGGCGGCCACCGACGTGCACGACCTCGACGGGCTGCGGACCATCGGCGCCGAGCTGGCCGGCTGGGCCAGGGCGTAGCTCGGTCTCCAGATCAGGCGGTGGCCGAGGTCTCGCCGAGCCGGTCGGCCTCGAAGAGCGCCCGGAAGGACCGGATGTTGGGGTGGCGCCGCAGCATGGCGCGGCGCTCCCGCTCGGTCATGCCGCCCCACACCCCGAACTCGGTCCGGTTGTCGAGGGCGTCCGCGAGGCATTCGGCGACGACGGGGCAGCGCTGGCAGATCTGCTTGGCCTGCTGCTGGGCGGCGCCCTGGACGAACAGAGCGTCGGGCGCCGACGTACGGCAGGCCGCCAGCGGCGTCCACTCGACGGTCCACGTGGTCCGCTGCTCGCGGTTCATGGGAGCGACTTTGCTCACTGATGTCCATCCTTGTCCCGGCCCTGCTCGTGGCGGGCCACCGACATGCCAACAATTTGCACAGTAGAAACGCCCCCAACCCGCTGCCCATCCCCCGCGCGGGCCTGACCCGGTGGTCACTATGGACTAGTTACTAGGTAGTCACCACCCGCGTCCGAACTTATTGCCCGCATGAGTTCCGGTGTGCGACAGCGCAACTGGCCGCTTCGGACTGCTCGATCCTCGGCCGCGCGGTAGTTCTTCGGCGCCCCGGGCGAAACTCGGCCCGCACCGATAAACCCGTCACACGGCCCGCCGTCAGGCGGTCGCACAGCGCGGCGCCGTACTCTGCTTGCATGCAGAGCCGTCCCTCCGGGTTCGCGAACGTCCTGCGCCTCATGGCCGCATTCGTCGCAGCCTCCATGGTCATGGGCCTGTTGGCCGCGGGCATCGCCATCCCCTTCGTGGGGGCGGGCGGCGCGACGGCCAAGGCAGCCGTGGGCACCTTCGATGCGCTACCCACCGAGCTGACCATGCCGGTGCTCGCCCAGCAAACGCGGATCCTGGCGAACGACGGGGCCACCGAACTCGCGACGCTCTACACCGAGAACCGCACGATCGTCCCGCTGACGGCCGTGAGCAAGGCCATGAAGGACGCCCAGATCGCGATCGAGGACGACCGCTACTACGAGCACGGCGGCATCGACACCCGGGGCCTCATGCGGGCCTTCGTCTCCACGATGCGCGGCGATCGGCAGGGCGCCTCGACGATCACGCAGCAATACGTCCGGCAGTCGCTCATCACGAACGCCCTGCTCAACGACGACGAGGAGCGGGCCAAGCGGGTCCAGGAGCAGCGCGGCATCCCCGGCATCGTCCGCAAGCTGCAGGAGGCCAAGTTCGCCATCGAGCTCGAAAAGCGGATGAGCAAGGACCAGATCCTCGAGGGCTACCTGAATCTCGTGTTCTACGGCGCGAATTCGTACGGCGTCGAGGCCGCGGCGATGCGCTATTTCGGGGTCCACGCCAAGGACCTGAACCTGCCCCAGGCCGCCATGATCGCCGGGATGGCGCAGGCGCCCACGACGTACAACCCGATGACCAACATGACCGCCGCCGTGAACCGGCGCAACGACGTCCTGGACCGGATGGCCGCGACCGGGAAGGCGACCGCCGCGGAGGTCGCGGCCGCGAAGAAGACCCCGATCACGCTGAACAAGACCGAGATCAAGGGCAACTGCCAGTCGGCCGTGGACAAGTGGGTCTGCCTGTACGTGCAGAACTGGCTCGTCAAGAACGCGACCTCGCTGGGCAAGACCGAGTCCGAGCGCACCGCGCGGCTGCTGCGCGGCGGGCTGACGATCAAGACCACCCTCGACGTCAACCTCATCAAGTCGACCCGCCAGATCCTCACCGAGTGGATCCCCCCGGACCAGGAGAACGAGGTGGGCACGGCGGCGGCGGTCGTCGAGCCGGGGACGGGCAAGGTCCTCGCTATCTGGCAGAGCTCGCAGCCCACCAACGAGCTGGTCTGGTCCATCGATTCCGACCTCGGGCACGGCGGCGGCTTCCAGATCGGGTCGACGGCGAAGACGTACGCCGTGGTCCAGGCGCTCAAGAAGGGCCTCGGCCCGTGGACGACGCTGTACGCGCCGCCCGGCGGCACGGTCTACAACCAGAACATGTTCCGCGCCGGGGACTGCAACGCGGCGGGTACGCCGTGGAAGGTCGGCAACTTCGAGGGCACCCAGAGCGGGGCGATGAGCCTTCAGTCGGCGACGGTCTACTCGGTGAACACCGCCTTCGCCGACCTGGCCACCAAGATCGGCGTGTGCGACACGAAGGCCCTCATGAAGGACATGGGTCTGCACAAGGCCGACGGCAGCGACTACGGCGACGTCTCCCCCTCGATCATCCTCGGCGCGGACAACGCCTCGCCGCTGACCATGGCGGCGTCGTACGCGACCCTCGCCGCCGGGGGCAAGTTCTGCGAGCCCTACCCGGTCGAGTCGATCACGCAGTACGACGGGAGCAAGCTCGACCTCAAGGTCGGCAACTGCCGCGACACCAGCGTCTCCCCGCGCATCGCGTACAACGCCACGCAGATTCTGCGCGGCGTGGTTCCGCCCAACCAGCTCGCCGACGGCCGCGACGCGGCGGCGAAGACCGGTACGGCGGACCAGGGTTCGCACCTGTGGATGATCGGCTACACCCCGCAGCGCTCCACCGCCGTCTGGACCGGCCGGACCAAGGACAACAAGCCGCTGACCGGCGCGCGCATCGGCAACAACTGGTACGGCAACCCCGTCGGGTCCCAGGTGTCCGGGCCGAGCTGGCGCCGCATCATGAACGTCGCGCACGCCAACCTGCCCAACGAGTCGTTCCGGATCATCGCCCGCACCAGCGCCGACGGCAAGGTCGTCGTGCCGGATCTGCGCGGGTCCTACCAGGACGAGGCGCGGCAGATCCTCGAGGACGCCGGCCTGACCGTGCGCACCGGCCAGTGGGTCAGCGACAACAACCTCGACGGCGGCCAGGTCGTTCGGACCGATCCCGCGGCGGGCACGACCGTGGATCGCGGGACCGCCGTCACCCTGACGCTCGCTGCCGCCCGCTACACGCCGCCGCCCGCGCCGCGCCAGCAGCCGCAGCCGAGCCGGGCGCAGACCACCGCTCCGCGCCCGTCGGCGTCGCGAAGCGCTCCGGCCGCCCGACCCACGACGCAGGACTGACCGGCATCCGACCCTCGCGCGGCGTCTGGGACGATGGTGCGTGATGAAGACGATCACCAAGTCCGCCCTCACGCTGGTCGGCACCGCGGTCGGCGGCCTCGCCTACGCAGGTTTAGTTGAACGCAACGCGTTCGTCCTGCGCGAGCTGGCCGCGCCGGTGCTGCCCCGCGGCTCCCGCCCACTGCGCATCCTCCAGGTCGCCGACGTGCACCTCATGCCCAGCCAGCAGCGCAAGGTCGCCTGGATCAAGGAGCTCGCCCGGCTGCGCCCGGACGCCGTCATCAACACCGGGGACAACATCTCGCACCCGAACGCGGTCGCGCCGCTGCTGGAGGCCATGTCGCCTTTCCTCGACCTGCCGGGCGCCTTCGTGATGGGCTCCAACGACTATTACGCGCCGACGATGAAGAACCCGGCCCGCTACCTGTGGCGGAACTCGGAGCATCCGGACGGCCCCCGGTTGCCCACCGAGGCGCTGATTGCCGGCCTGGCGTCGCAGGGCTGGCTGAATCTCAACAACGCCCGCGCCCCGCTGTCGGTCGGCGGCCTGGAGCTGGAGCTGATCGGGGTGGACGATCCGCACATC
The DNA here is from genome assembly GCA_016699675.1 of Austwickia sp. NCBI lineage: Bacteria > Bacillati > Actinomycetota > Actinomycetes > Micrococcales > Dermatophilaceae > Austwickia > Austwickia sp. The sequence continues at coordinate 765,233 of CP064985.1, forward strand.
CAGCTGGACCGGTACGACGCCGTCGCCGGGCCGGCCGACCCCTCCGCCGACCTGACCGTCGGGGTCGTGCACGCGCCGTACCAGCGGGTTCTCGACGCGATGACCCGCGACGGCGCAGGGCTCGTCATCGCGGGGCACACCCACGGCGGCCAGGTGGCGCTGCCGGCTCTTGGAGCGCTCGTGACGAATTGCGACCTCGACCGTGGGCGCGCCAAGGGCGTGTCGCGGTGGTGGCCCGGCGCTGCCGGCGCGCCCGATGCGCAGGCCCCCGCGGACGCCGCGTGGCTGCACGTCTCGGCGGGGCTGGGCACGTCGCCGTACGCTCCCGTCCGGTTCGCCTGCCGCCCCGAGGCGACGCTGCTCACGTTGACGCCGCGCGACCGCTGACGAGAACGACCGAACCTCTACCACTTCACCGCGCCTCGCGCCGAGGTTATGACATAGATCCTGTTCGAGATATGGCGCTCCGGCGATCTGACGGCGTTGTGGTAGTGCTTTGGGTCATCTCGACGCGGGCCTTAGCGCCGCGGGGGCACCGATTCGGAGTCTGCGATCACGATCCGCTAGCATGGGGCGTCGCCGGTTCCCGCGGGATGCGTTCAGCGGGAGTTCACCCGGCGACATGCCACGGGGTGTGGCGCAGCTTGGTAGCGCGCTTCGTTCGGGACGAAGAGGCCGCAGGTTCAAATCCTGTCACCCCGACCATTACGGCCTTCAGGCCCGGCCCCGTCGATGACGTCAGCAGCGGACTATCGCCCTGAGTGAGTGACGTCACCCAGTCCGTACCACGGACCCCGTGCTGGCATCGAAAACCGCAACCATGGTGACGGGAGTTCTGCGCCGTGGCGTGGCGCGGCCGGTGGGCTTGTGAGGAACCAGACGGACGCCGCGGGGCGCGCGCAGTCCTAGGCTTGAGCTGCGGAACGTCGCGGTTGGGACCCGGCGTGGCAGCGCAAGGTCGGCATCCGGGCGGCGTTCGGCGAACGCACAGCCGAAGGGGATGAGCTCGATGACCACCATGCTGAGCATCGAGGACGAGCACCGGCACTACCAGCGCCGGGCCGCGGAACTCCTCGACCGGATCGTCCTGCGCGACGGGACCACCGCCTGGATCGGACCGCTGCAGCATAAGGACCGTGCCGACCTGGAGCGCGAGTACGAGACCCTGTCCTACACCTCGAAATGGCACCGCTTCCTCGGCGGGGTCCAGCATCTCACTCCGGCGCTGCTCGACGCTCTCGTGGACGACGTCGACTTCATCGACCACGTCGCCCTCGTCGTGTTCGTCGACCACGACGGGATCCCAGAGCCCGCCGCCATCGGCCGGATCGTCCGCCACGAGTCGGTCCCCGACGCCGCCGACATCGCCATCACCGTGAAGGACGCCTGGCAGCGACGCGGCATCGCGTCGGAGCTGGTACCGCGCCTGATCGGGCTCCGGCCGGCCGGGGTCACCCACCTGTTGACCGAGATCTCCACTGACAACGCCGCCTCGCTGGCCCTCGCCAAGCACGCCGGGACGCTGCGCATTCACCCGGCCGACGGCGTCTTCGACATCGAGGTGGACCTGGACGACCTCGGGGTCCGTTTCCCGCCGCCACCACCCGGGGAGCGGCTGCACCCCGCGCTGGAGGTCGACGGCCGCGCCCAGCTCCGCACCCGCGACCACCAGCACCTACACCCGACCGACGAGAAGCCTCAGCCCTGACCGGCGGCGGCCGACGGAAGCCGCGTTCGGTTCGGTGGCTGCGGTCGCCCTTGCCACCGGACCTCTCGGTGAGCGCCGAGACCGAGACGGACCCGATGATCGCCCCCGTCGTGGCCGCATTGCTGCTGCTTCGACGACGGCAGCGGGGAGATCACAGGGGCGAACTCGTCGGCCGGGCTGGGGCGTCTGAGGAATTCGTCGGTCGGGGCGAGGCATCGGGACGCCTGAAGGCACGCGGCGGCGCCGGCCTCGAGGAGCACCGGGCGGGATGCGGACTAAAAGCCGTGCGGCAGGGTCGTGGGCTGGCGCGCCGCCGCCTTCAGGGCCGCGAGCTTCTTGGCCTGGTCCTCGCTGAGCACGAACCGACCGCTGATCGCGGACCGCACGACAGGCTCCGTGGCGCCCTCGGCGTCGCCGTACGGTGTCGTGCCGTTGATCTTTCGCGCCCGCTTCGCCATCCCGGCCTCCTCCCGCGCCCTCATCCGGACCGTTGCCTCCGCCGCGCCGCGGCCACGGCGCCCCGCCGACCCAGCGCCGCCTCTCGGCGGGCCTCCGCCCGGGTCACGGTGTGCGCCTGGTACTTGGCCATCAGCCCTCCCAGGATCGCACGCTGACCCTGCACGGTCGAGGCGTCGAGCAACTCGGCGTACACGTCCGCGAACGTGTCTGGGTCCAGCTCGTCGATGTTCTTGTCCACCCAGTCGAACGTTTTCCACCACCGGTCGCTTCCGCGCTGTCGTGGACCGTGCGCCGATCGTTGATGTTCTTCTGCACCGCGACGAGCACGCCGAGCCCGGTCATCAGGCCGCCGAACCCCGCCGAGGTGACGAAACCCCCGAGCAGCAGCCGCGCCCACGTGAGGAAGTCGAGCAGTCCGTCCATGGTGGGGGCGTCACCTGGCCCAAGGCGGTACGTCGAGGCGGGCTCGCATGCCGCGAACGATAGCCCTTGGCCCCGACATAAGGTGGCTTCCGTGGCCAACCTTCGCGACCAGGGCTGGGCCCATTTCGACGCCATCGTCGCGGCCGCCCCGCTGCGCGACGCCAACCCCTGGCGCGCGTCGCGCCGGAATCCGGCCGATCCCCCGACGTACGAGCCCGACTACGACACCCTCGAGCTCCTGCTCGGCGTGCCCGTGCACCTCGGCGCGACCTCGCAGTCCGGCGTGCCCGCTCTGGCCCTCGATGTCTGGGTGGCGTACGAGTTCCGCCGCGCCGGGTTCGACCCCGACCGGGTCTGGCCCCGGGCCGAGCCGCCGCGGGTGCTGCCCGCGGAGGTCACCCTGTTCGTCGAGCGCCTGCCCCGCCGGGAACGCGCGGCGCTGTGGGCCTACATCGGTCGCGGGCACGGCGGCACGGGCACCGCGAACCTGCTGGGCAAGAACTACGTCAAGCAGGTCGACGTGGTGATGAGCTCGTGGGCCACCGGGCCCGAGCTGATGGTCTCGACCAAGCGGATGGACTCCTCGTTCGGCAAGAACGCCGCCAACCGCGTCGAGGAGAGCTACGGCGACGCGAAGAACCTGCGACTGCGGCATCCGCAGGCGGCGCTGGGCTTCGTGTACGCCCTGTCTGCCCTCGCCCTGAGCACCGAGGCCGAGGCGGCGGAGTGGCTGATCGACCTGCTCATCAAGCTCGGGCGGGAGGACGACGCGTACGACGCCGTCGCCCTGCTCCTGCCCGACCGCGCCGCCAGCCCGGGAGGGCCCGACGGCCAAGACGGTCAAGCCACGGCGGGTGGGCTGGCCGCGCCGGACGGACTGGCCGTGCAGGACGGGCAAGCCGAGCAAGCGGGTCTGGACGGGCGGGACGGCCCATCCGCGCGGGTCGATGTGGCGCCAGGCGATGCGGCTGATGAGCCGCCCGACGAGCCGGCGGGGCCCATCGAGGCCGGCGCGACGGCCGAATGGGGTTGGGACGCGGGCCAACCGCTGCTGCCCCTCCAGCTTCCCGACGACCTGTTCGGCGGCGCCGACGGCGCACCCGGGACGCCGAGCCTCGACGACGCCCAGCCACCCGTGGACCTGGCGCGGCTACCCCGGGTGCGGCTACTACGCGACCGGGTGCCCGCGGAGCTGGACCCCGGGCGCTTCTTCGCGGCCATGTGCGCGCGGGTGCTCGACAACTCCCCGGTCAACTTCCACCGACAGGCCAGGGAGCGGCGCAAGACGCCGAGGCCCGCGCCCTAACCCGGAGATTTCATGGTTAGTGTGGCCGGTAAACGCTGAAAGGTGCTCTTGACCTGGGAGAATATCGATTGCTGAGGTCGATATTGCCGGGTCGAAGGGAGCACCTTTCAGGTGAAGCACACTACCCGGATCTACCCCAGAATCAAGGTCGACGCGGCCACCGTTCCGGCGGTTGCCCAGGCCGGTGGGGCGCTGCTGGCCCAGACTGCGACAGTGTCGGGGCTGGCCGCGACGTTGAGCGCTGCGCTGACGCCGTGGCGTAAGTCGCTGGCCCGGCATGACCCGGCCAAGGTGCTGCTCGATCTGGCGATCTCGCTGGTCCTGGGTGGGGACGCCTGCCGTGATGTGGCGCTCATCCGCTCCGAGCCGGGCCTGTATGGCCTGGTGGCCTCTGATGCCACGATCTCGCGCACGATCGCGGCCCTGGCCGGCGACGTGGCCGCCGTGGAGAAAGCTGTGGCCACCGCTCGTACCGCGGCACGGGCGCACGTGTGGACCCTGGCCGGTCGGCACGCCCCCAACCAGCAGATGTCGGCCTCTCATGCGCTGGTCATCGACCTGGACGCCACGCTGATCACGGCCCACTCGGACAAGGAGGCCGCCGCGGCGACGTTCAAGAAGACCTTCGGATTCCACCCCCTGTGCGCCTTCGCCGACCACGGCCCACACGGCACCGGTGAATCCCTGGCGATGCTGCTGCGTCCCGGGAACGCCGGCTCTAACACCGCGACCGACCACGTCACCCTCACCAAGCAAGCCCTGACCGCCGTCCCGGGGATCAACCCGACCCGCCCGGGTAAGAAGGTCCTGATCCGCACCGATGGCGCTGGCGGCAGCAGGGAGTTCTTGGGGTTCCTGCACCGACGTGGCCTGTCGTACTCGATCGGGTACACCCTGCCCGCGATCACCCCGGAGCTGTATGCCCTCCTACCCGCCACCGCGTGGCAGGACCCCTACGACGCCGACGGCGCCCTGCGCGACGGCGCCGCCGTCGTGGAGTTCACCGACCTGCTCACCAGCACGAACCTCCTAAAGGGGTACCCGCCCGGGATGCGGGTGATCGTGCGTCGAGAGCGGCCCCACCCCGGCGCGCAACTACGGTTCAGCGACGTCGAAGGCTACCCCCTGTCTGTCAAGGTGCAGTGGGACAGCCGGTGGGTCCGGTTGTGTGGTGGTTGACGGGGCGAGAGAGCAGATGGATCGGTGACGATGAGTCAGGCGGATTGAACCGCCCCGGCATGTCCGGAGACTTACTGGTTTGACGGCTCCAGCTCTTGCTGGGCTTGGATTCGAGCGTAGTAGAGGTCCTCTGCCTCGACGGGCGGGATGTCGCCGCAGTACTCGTAGAGCCGGCGGTGGTTGAACCAGTCGATCCACTCGGCGGTCGCGTACTCGACGTCGTCGACGGACTTCCACGGCTTGCGCGGCTTGATGAGCTCGGTCTTGTACAGGCCGTTGACCGTCTCGGCCAGAGCATTGTCGAAGCTGTCACCGACGGTCCCGACCGAAGCGGCGATGCCCGCCTCGGCGAGCCGCTCGGTGTAGCGGATGCTGACGTACTGCGAACCGCGGTCGGTATGTGCCACAACGGAATCCAGCGATCGCCCGTCGCGTTGCCGAGCCCACACGGCCTGCTCGAGGGCGTCCAGGACCAGCTGGGCCGTCATCGATGTCCCGCATCGCCAGCCCAGGATCCGGCGGGCGTAGGCGTCGGTCACGAACGCGACGTACACCCACCCTGACCAGGTTGAGACGTACGTGATGTCGGCGACCCACAGCCGGTCCGGCGCGCTGGGGGCGAAATTGCGTCCGACCAGGTCGCGCGCCCGCTCCGCAGCGGGGTCGGCGATGGTGGTGCGCTTGACCTTCCCGCGGACCGCGCCGCTGAGTCCGTCGGCCTTCATGAGGCGTTCGACGGTGCACCGCGCGACCGGGATCTGCTCCCGGTTCAGCTGCAGCCAGACTTTGCGGGCGCCGTACACCCCGTAGTTGGCGGCATGCAGCCGCCGGATCTCACCGACCAGATAGAGGTCGCGCTGCTCGCGGGCAGTCGGGGACTTCCCGACGTGCTCGTAGTAGGTCGACGGGGCCACCGGTAGACCGTGCTCGGTGAGCACGGCACAGATGGGCTCGACACCCCAGCGCAGGCCACCGGGTTCACGGCGGTCGGCGTGCTCGCGGATGAAGTCCACGATCACCGGCAGGGCCGGTCGAGCTCGGCCGCGAAGAAAGCCGACGCCGCCTTCAAGATCGCGTTCGCCCGCCGGAGCTCGGCGACCTCCCGCTTCAACCGGCGGACCTGCTCCGACTCCTCCGTTGTGGTCCCCGGTCGGGCACCGGCGTCGACCTGCGCCTGACGGACCCACTTGCGGACCGTCTCCGGCGTCCCGACCCCGAGCAACTCGGCCACCCGCGACATCGCCGCCCACTCCGAGCCCTGATCCTCGGCGATCTCACCGACCATCCGCACCGCCCGCTCCTTCAGCTCAGGCGGGTACCGCTTGTGTGTGTCTCCTGGCATGACTCCAACCTTCCCAAGGTTCGAAGTCTCCGGACATGCCGGGGCGGTTCAGATCGGCCGGCGCGGTCTTCGCGGCGTAGGTTCACGGCGGCGTTTAAGGCGGCGGTGGTCCAGGAGTATGACGCGGCGGACGGTCCGGGGGCGCGGGGCGCGATTTTGCGTCGTGAGGGTTTGTATGACTCTCATGTGCAGAAGTGGCGCAAAGCGGTCGAGGAGGGCCGTTTGCGGGATACCCCGGTTGCGGGTCTGACCCCGAGCCGGGACCGTTCGCGGCAGGCCCAGTTAGAGGCCGAGAATGTGCGGTTGCAGGCCGAGTTGGACATGACGAAATCGATGTTGGAGGTCATGGGAAAGCACACGCGCTCTTGGAGACGGTGTCCAAGAGCGCGCCGGGAAAGCAGCAGTGACCGCGGTGCTGTGGCCCGCGTTCGAGGCGATCGAGGCCCTGGCCGGGACCAGCGCTGCGTCGGCGTTGACCGGGATTGCCCGCTCGAGTGTGTATCGGTGGCGGGCCCGGGACAGGAAACCGTTCGGACCGTCTCGGGCGCCCAAACCCAAGGTGATGCCCTCGGCGTTGAGCCCCGCTGAGACGGCTGCTGTGCTGGAGGTCCTCAACAGCGACCGGTTCGCCGATAAGGCCCCCGCGCAGGTGTGGGCCACGCTGCTGGACGAGGGCCGGTACCTGTGCTCGGTGGGGGTGTCAACTCTTCTGTGTAAGGGTCTTCGGGCCTGACACGAGAGGACGCAGTACGCGTGAGCATGATGGACGAGATGACGGCATCGACGAACGGCGCGGAGGCGACGGCGGCGATGGCCGAGGAGCTGGTGGCTTCTGGCGCCTTGGACGGGTTGTTCTCCCGGATCGATTCCGGTGAGGTGCAGCTGACCGGTGAGGGCGGGATGCTGCCGGCGATGATCAAGGCTGCGCTCGAGCGTGGCCTGCGGGCCGAGCTGACCGATCACCTGGGATACGACAAGGGCGACCCGGAGGCGAAACACTTCCCGAACTCGCGTAACGGCACGACGCCCAAGACGGTCTCGACCGAGGTCGGCGACGTCGCCCTGGAGGTGCCTCGGGACCGGGCGGGGACGTTCACCCCGATGCTGGTACCCAAGGGTGCGCGGCGCCTCGGCGGCCTCGACGACATGATCATCAGCTTGTATGCGGGTGGGATGACGGTCCGGGAGATCGCCCATCACCTCGCGGCCACGATCGGCACCGAGCTGTCCCACGAGACGATCAGCAACATCGTGGACGAGATCGCCGATGAGGTGATGGCCTGGCAGAACCGGCCGTTGGAGGCGTTCTACCCGGTCATCTACCTCGACGCGATCATCGTCAAGATCCGCGACGGCGCGCACGTGCGCAACAAGGCCGCGCACATCGCCGTGGGCGTGGACATGGACGGGATCAAGCACGTCCTGGGCATCTGGATCGAGAACACCGAGGGCGCGAAGTTCTGGGCCGGGGTCTGCGCCGAGCTCGCCAACCGCGGGGTCCGTGACGTGCTGATCGTGTGCTGCGACGGCCTCAAGGGCTTCCCCGAGGCGATCGAGGCGACCTGGCCGAACTCACTGGTCCAGACCTGCGTGGTCCACCTGATCCGCGCCGCGATGCGGTTCGTCTCCTACGGCGACCGCAAGGCCGTCGCCGCGCCCTGAAGCCGGTCTACACCGCCGCGAACGCCGAGGCCGCCCTGGACGCCCTGGGAGCGTTCGAGGCCAGCGAACTCGGCCGCAGATACCCCCACGCGGTCGCGACCTGGACCGGGGCCTGGGAGCGGTTCACCCCGTTCCTGGCGTTCCCGCCCGAGCTGCGGCGAGTGATCTACACGACGAACTCGATCGAGTCGCTGAACTACCAGCTGCGGAAGGTGACCAAGAACCGTGGTCACTTCCCCTCCGACGACGCCGCCCGCAAGCTGCTGTGGCTGGCGATCTGCAACATCGAGGACCGCCGCGCCCGCGAACGAGCCAAGGAACGCGGCAAGCCCGCGAACGAGCGCAAGGCCTCAGGCCGGCTCGTCGAGGGCCAGGTCACCACGAACTGGAAGCAAGCCCTCGCCCAGCTCGCCGTGGCCTACCCCGAACGCATCAACCCCTACCTGACCTACTGAAAGCCCGACCCGCTTACACAGAGAAGTTGACAGGCCCTGCTCGGTATCCACGATGTACCGAATCCTGCGTGCTCACCAGCAAGTTCGTGAGCGGCGGGCGGTCGCTTCCCACCCCTCGCGGGTCAAGCCGCAGCTGCTGGCTACCGGCCCCGATCAGGTGTTCAGCTGGGACATCACCAAACTCAAGGGCCCGAGCAAGGGGGGTGTACTACAGCGCGTACGTGATGATTGATATCTACTCCCGGAAAATCATTCACGTCGAAGTCCATACCCGTGAGGATAAGGTGTTGGCCCGCGACTTCATCGATGCCGCGATCCGCGCGAACCGCGGCGTCCTGCCTCGATACATTCATTCGGATAATGGCGGCCCGATGACCTCGGGCACCGTCGCGCAGCTCCTGTCGGCGCTGGATATCACCAGGTCGTTGTCGCGACCCAAGGTCAGTAACGACAATCCCTACTCCGAAGCGGCGTTTAAAACCCTCAAGTACTGTCCTGCCTTCCCCGACGACTTCGGGTCGCTGATCGACGCGCAAATATTCATGCGCGATTTCGCCGGCTACTACAACCAGCATCACCGGCATTGCGGGATCGGGCTGTACACCCCTTGTTCCGTCCATGACGGGACCTGGCGCGATCAACGCCGGACCCGTCAAGAGACCCTGGACGCGGCCTGGCGGGCCCGTCCCGACCGTTTCCCGGGCGGCCGCCCCCAGGCACCCAAGGTGCCGACCAAGGCCTGGATCAACCAGCCGCCAGCCAGCATCCAGACCAGCTCCGCTTCCCACACTTCCGAAGCGGCCTAAATGTCCCAAACACCTTGACACGTACCGACCGACTTACCGCATTTGTCACGAACACCACCCGCGGCAACTCGCCGACCTGGAACTACGCCACCGCCGCCGAGCCCGCTGCGAAGACCGGATCCGCATCGCCAAAGACTGCGGTCTGACGAACCTGCCCTTGCAGGGCTTCGACCAAAACCGGATCTGGCTCCTGATCGTCCAGATCGCAGGCGACCTGCTCACCTGGACCGCTCTGCTGGCCTACCCCGAGCACCAGGCCCGCCGGTGGGAACCCAAGACGCTGCGGCTGCGGCTCTTCACGATCGCCGCGACCCTGGCCCGCACGGCCCGACAGCGACTCCTGCACATCAAGACCACCGCGCCCTGGGCCGCGCTATTCACCACCGGCTGGGACCGCCTCACCGGCCTCGCACCCCCCTGACCAGCGCATACCCCCACCCCAACGACCCACAGCCCGTCATCGTCCGTGGAAGACGACGCCCACCGGAAACGACATCCCGGCCCGTTGTCACACCCACCCGCCACAATCAGACCCATCCAGGCGTTACCGACGGCCCGACCCCCACCAGCGACCCCCTATGCAACATCTGGGCTAACCCGCACGCCCGCGCCCTAACCCGCTGAGGCCCTCGCCCTAACCCGCTGAGGCCCTCGCCCTAACCCGCTGAGGCCCTCGCCCTAACCCGCTGAGGCCCTCGCCCTAACCCGCTGAGGCCCTCGCCCGCGCTCGCCGCCGGCCGTGCAGGGCCTCCCGCCCGCGCCGCATGGCCGCCAGGTCCTCGGGGCCGGGCGCGCCCACGCGCGCACCGCCACCGTCGTCCGGCCACAGGGCCGCATCGACCAGCTGCGCCGCCGCGAACACCGACCCGCGCCCCAGCAGCCCCGCAACCTCGCCGCGGACGGCGCGCAGCGCGCCGGCCCGCGCGGCCACGAGGTCCGGCGCCGGCATCGGCCACCGGTCCGCCTCGCGCGGCTCCAGCTTGAGCACGCCGCCGCCGTACGCGCGGCCCACCACCTCCGCGCCCAACAGCGTCACGCTGTTGAGGGCCGCCAACGGCAGGAGCTCCCGGCCCAGCGCGCGCAGCTCAACGCCCAAGCCGGAGCGCAAGTAGACCCCGTGCACCGAGTTCAGGTGGTGCACCCCCGCGGCGTTCTCGCACAGCCGCGCCGTGTCGGCGTTCATGTACGTCAGCAGGAGGTCGGCGGGCGGCAAGTACGGCGTCCGCCACCACGGGGTCCGCACCCGACACTTGTAGGCGGCGTCGACACCGGTGGCCTCCCCCGCCGCGATGTAGCGCCACGCCGCCCGGGACGGCTCGGCCCCCGGGCGGAACAGCCACGTCGCCTTGCCGTCGGCGTCGAGCTCCGCCAGACGATCGGTGGTGAGCGCCAGCCCTCGCAGGTGTCGGCTCCCGGGGGGCGACAGCCGGATCACGTCCCCTGGCGCCAACCCCGCCCGGCGTACCGCCGTCCCCGCCATCGCGAAGAACCGGTTGTTGCCGGTGACCATCCCCAGCGTCGTCTCGCCCCAGGCGAGCAGAGGAACCACGTCCGCGCAGGCGAGCGCCGTCCCATACGCCCGCGCCGCGTCCGCCGGCAGCAGGGCCCCCGACCAGCGCCCGTCGCCGACCGGGCTCCAGCGCCGGACGTCGCGGTCACCCAGCTCGGCCAGGGCCTCGGCGTTGCGCGCTTGCAGGAGTTCGCAGTGGTCGTTCGGCCCCAGCCCACGCCCCTCGGCGAGCACCAGCAGCACGTCCTCCTGGACCCCCGGGAAGACCCGCTCCGCGAACACGACGAGCCGCACCCGCGCGAAGGAGCGCATCAGGAAGTCGCGCACCGGCGCCGCGTAGTTGACCGTCAGCATCTCCGCGGGCAGCACCAGCCCCAACCGCCCTCCGGGCCGCACGTGCAGCGCGGCGTGCACCGTGAAGGCCGCCCAGCTGCTCGCCAGGGCCGTCAGCGCAACCCCCGCGCGCAGCGCCGCCCGCTGGGCCGCCGCCCGCGCGGGACCGGAAAACGCCTGGTACCGCACGTACGGCGGATTGCCGATCACCGCGTCGTACGCCGCCCGCGGCTCCCCGCGCAGGAAGTCCGCCACCGCGACGTCGGCGCGCAGCCCGGAAGCCCCGAGAACCGCCACGGCGGCCCGGGCCGACGGCTCGTGCAGCTCCACCCCCGCCAGCTGGGCAGCCAGGTCGCCCGACGCCCCCAGTGCGCCCAGCCGCTCCCCCGCGGCCAGCAGGAAGGCCGCCTCCCCGCACGACGGCTCGAAGACCCGGTCCCGCGGCGTCCGCACCGCCCACTGCGTGACGTAGCGCGCCACCGCCGGCGGGGTGAAGAACGCGCCCCGCGCCTTCCGGTGCTCCGGAGGATCGTGGGGGTGCGCGGCCATGACGTTCATCCTGCCCGAGGGCACCGACAACGCAGCGCAGCGAACCGGCGCGCCCCCGGCGGGCGCCCCCACTAGGCTCGGGAACCGTGGAATCGGGGCTGCTGAGGACGATCGCCGACCGGGTGTTGTGGCTCTCGACGGCCATCGTCGACGGCGCGAACCGCGGCGGCAAGCCGCCGTCGGGCGTCAAGACCGGTGGGCACCAGGCGAGTTCGGCCTCGATGGTCGACATCATGGTGGCGCTGTGGTTCACCGAGCTGCGGCGCGAGGACCGGGTGGCCGTCAAGCCGCACGCCTCCCCCGTCCTGCACGCGATCAACTACCTGCTCGGCGGCCTCGACCGGGAGGCCCTCGGCGGCTTCTGCGCGCTAGGCGGCTTGCAGAGCTACCCGAGCCGGCGCAAGGACCCCGACCGCGTCGACTTCTCCACCGGTTCGGTCGGCATCGGCGCCACGGCCCCGATCTGGGCCGCCCTCGCGCACCGCTACCTCACCAGCCGGTTCGACGACACGCCCCCCGCGGGACGGTTCATCAGCCTGCTTGGCAACGCGGAACTCGACGAGGGTGCCGTCTGGGAGGCCATCTGCGACCCGCAGACCGCCCAGCTCGGCGAGCTGCTCTGGATCGTCGACCTCAACCGCCAGTCGCTCGACCGAGTCGTGCCCGACGTCCAGATCCAGCGGCTGGAGCGGATGTTCGCCGCCGCCGGCTGGCAGGTGCTCACGACGACCTGGGGGCGGGAGCTGCAGCGCCGGTTCGCCGCGCCGGGCGGCGATGCCCTGCGCGAGCGGCTGACGGCAATGTCCAACGAGGAGTACCAGCGGCTCCTGCGCACCGACGACCCGCACGAGCTGGTGCGCCGTCTCCTGCGCGAGGACCCCACCCCCGGGCTGCGCGAGGCCGTCGACGCCGTCCCCGCGCAGGACTGGCCGCGGCTCCTGCGCGACCTCGGCGGGCACGACTTCGACGTGCTGCGCGAGGCGTTCGCGGCCGTCGACGACGCCCGACCCACCGTGATCTTCGCCTACACGATCAAGGGCCGCGGCCTGCCCACCGAGGGCCACCCCAACAACCACTCGGCCCTGCTCACCCCCGCGCAGGTCGACCTGCTCGCGGACCGACTCGGGATGGACGTCGACGACCCCTGGGTGCCGTTCCCGGCCGATTCCCCGCAGGCGCAGGCCTGCCAGGAGGTCGCGCGAGCGCTGGAGCGCCCGGATGGCCACGCCCAGCCGCCCGTACCGATCCCGCCGACGATGCCGCACGGGTACGCCGAGCGCACCTCCACCCAGGCCGTCCTCGGCCGCTTCCTGCGCGACCTGGCCCACGACTGCCCGGAGGCGGCCAGCCGGGTCGTCACCTGCTCCCCCGATGTCGCCTCCTCGACCAACCTCGGCGGCTGGATCAACCGCACCGGGGTATGGAGCTCGGTCGCGCGGCACGACTGGTTCGAGGACGACCGGCAGCGGCTGCTGCGCTGGGCGGAGGGCACCAACGGCCAGCACATCGAGCTGGGCATCGCCGAGGTCAACCTCGTCTCGCTGCTGGGCGAGCTCGGCGCCACCTGGTCCCGGTGGGGCCAGCGGCTCATCCCGATCGGCACGATCTACGACCCGTTCGTGGAGCGCGCGCTGGAGCCGTGGCGGTTCGGCATGTACGCCGGCGGCCAGTCCATCCTCATCGCCACCCCTTCGGGCGTCACCCTGGCCCCCGAGGGCGGCGCGCACCAGTCGATCATCACCCCCTCGATCGGCATCGGCCTGCCGGAATGCGTCGCCTGGGAGCCGGCCTTCGCCAAGGACCTGGATTGGACGCTGCTGGCGGCGATGGCGCGGGTGGGCGTGCCGGGCGGCACGTCGGCGTACTTCCGCCTCTCCACCCGCTCGATCGACCAGCAGCTGTGCCGCCTGCCCACCGACGCGACGCTGGTCGAGCGCCGGCGCCGGCACGCCGTCGAGGGCGGCTACCGCCTGACCGGCTCCCCCGGCCAGGACGAGGTCACCCTGGTCGGGATGGGCGCGGTCCTCCCGCAGGTGGTCGCGGCGGCCAAAGCTCACGACGTACGGCGTCGCCGCCGGCGTCATCTGCCTGACCAGCGCCGATCTGCTGCACCGGGATTGGCGCGGGGAGCCGAGCCCGCTGACCGGTACGCCGAGCGGGGTCGCCGACCGCCTGTTCCCCCGCGCCGCCGATCGACGCGGCGGGTGCCCGATCGTCAGCGTGGTCGACGGGCACCCGCACGCGCTGTCGTTCCTCGGCGCCATCCAGGGCGTGCCCTCGCGGAGCCTCGGCGTCACCACCTGGGGGCAGTCATCCGCCCTGGATGACGCCTACGCGCTGCACGGCATCGACGAATCAAGCATCGTCAACGCCGCCCTCGACCTGGCCGGCGGCCGCTGAGGCGCGGATCTCGGCCTTGATGGCCCGCACGGCCGCCGCCTGGTCGGGGTCGGCCTCGGCGAGCTGCGCCGGGGCCGCCTGGAGGCGATCCGTCGCCAAGAGCGTCATCAGCAGGTTGAACGCGTTGGCGCCCCCGCCCGACGTACCGCCGTTGGTCCCGGTCCCGTCGGCACCGCCGGTCGCGTGCGAACCGCCCATGTCGACGTACGTCGTGGGCACGATCGGGATCTTGGCGTGCTCGATCGCCGAGGCCAGCCGGCCGAGCACGGCTGGAGCTGCGGGCCGCCGTACGCGCGGACCTGCTCCTCGATGGCGATGGCCTTGCCGATGCCGACCCGGGCCTCCCGGTCGGCGTCCGCCTCGGCGGTGAGCCGGATCCTGGTCGCCTCGGAGTCGGCGAGCAGCTTGACCCGGTGCGCCTCACCCTCGGCAAGCAGCTTGACCTTCGTGGACTCACCGTCGGCCAGCCGCTTCGTGCGCTCCGCCTCCGCGCCGGCCAGGGTCTTGACGCGCTCGGCGTCCTGGTGCGCCTTCTGCAGCTCGGCGCGACCGCTGTTCTCGGAGATCTTGATGTTGATCTCCGACTGGGTCAGCGAGGTCTGCTGCTCGGCGATCGCCATCGCTTGCTTGAGTTCGCGCTCCTTGTCGGCCGCGATCTTCTGCCGCTCGAACGTTTCCAGCTTCTCGAACGCCACCTGCCGGTCGCGCAGCTGGGTGAGGATCGTCTCGATCCGGTCGTCGCCGGTGGCCGACCGCGGGTGCCGATCAGCACCTCCTCCAGCTCGATGTTGTAGTGGTCGAAGCGCTCCTTCATATCGATGCTCGCGCGCTCCTGGATGTCGGAGCGCTCCTGGATGAGCTGGATCAGGGTCTTGGTCTGGCCGATGTTCTTGAAGTACGCCGACACCATGGGGTCCAGGGTCTGGTTGACCAGCATCTTGATGTCCCCGAACCGCTGGATCACCAGCGGCGTCTGCCGGTAGTCGATGTGGATGACGCAGCTCAGCGGCAGCCGCGGCTCGAAGGCGTCCTTGGTGATCAGCTCGATCTCGGACAGGCTCTCGTCGTAGCCGTGCCGGCCCGACTCGGACTGGATCCACTTGAGGATGATGTTGGTGGTGGGCACCAGCGACACCGAACCCGCGTAGGTGTTGAACGCGTACTTGCCCGGCATCAGCGGCTCGGCCCACACGCCCCGGTGTCCGGCCGCGACCAGCTCGCCGTGCCGGTAGTCCTGCCCGGACAGGTCCTCGCCGACGCGACCGTGATAGCTGACCACCACTCCCACGAACCCCACCGGCACCGTGACCTTGGGGATGAACTCGATGGTGGCGAAGAGGCGGTTGATGAAGTACGTGCCCTCGGTGAGCACCTGGTATTGCCGGCCCCGATAGCCGCCCGCCCGCAGGAACGCCTCGGGGTCCTGGAAGTTGTTGTGATAGTCCGGGTCGTCGGCCTTGTCGCCGACCGCCGGGGCGATGATGTCGCCCGTGGGCAGGCTCGGGCCGTCGTTGACGGTGACGATGCCCGTGGAGTCGTCGGCGCCCTTGATGACGACCGGCCGGAACCCGTCGAGCGAGCCGAGGTGCTGCGCCATCGAGACGATGGTCTCCTGCTCGGCCTTGCTGCCCATCGGCAGGTAGTAGACCTGACCGGCCGTCATCACGACGAACTGGGCCAGGTTGAACGCGTACGTGCCTTCCCGCAGGATCTGGCGCTGCGGGCCGCGTTGGCCACCGCCGGCGATGAACGCCCCGACGTCCTCGAAGGTGTTGGCCGGCACGACCCGACCGAGGGTCTGCCCGGCGGGCAGCGGCGCACCGTCCCGGGGGAAGACGTAGCCGATCTTGCCCTGGCGATGGTGACCAGGGGCATGACGTGCACCTTGTACATCAGCGGGGTGCGCAGGTGCAGGCCGCCGCGCAGCACGTAGGGCTGGTAGCCGGCCTCCCCACCCAGCGAGATGATCGAATCCTTGAGGGAGCCCTTCGGGCTCCACCACTTCTCGACGACTCCCACCTTGTCGCTGGGGATGCGCCGGACTCCCGCGACCCAGGTCAGCAGGAGCAGCGCCGCGATGACGACCGCGGCGACGATGACGGCACTGAGCAGACCGCCCACCATATTCACGTCCTCGAAGAATGACGAGGGCGCCAACGCGGTCACCGCGCCATTGCACGCCCGTCGAGACGCCTTCACCGTACGCCGGGTGGGGGCGGGTTCGATACCGTCTGAAGACCAAATCGGCGGCGATTGAGCCGGGACCGCCCGGTTCTAGCCGAGTTGCCCTTGTCTGGGGCCTGAACTGGCGGTACATCCCGGCCTGGCGGGTGATCAGCCCCCGAGAAGGCGTCTCGGGAGCCGGACAGAGTGTCGGATGTCGTCGGCAATCCGGGCATACCGGGCCGGGTCCGCGGGGCCCTGATCCGACGTCGACGCCATGACGTGCGCCGCCAGGGCGTGGCCGGCCCGAGCGCTGGCCTCGATGGGGGCGCCGAGCCGCCGGCCGGCGAGGTAACCCGCGGCGAACGCGTCACCCGCGCCCACCGGCTCGACGACCGTGGCGGGCGGCGGCGCAACCTGGATGGCCGGGTCAGACCCTCGGAACACGGTCACCGGGCGGCTCGCGTCCTTGACGACGAGTTCGGCGACGTCGGGCAGCAGCCGCCGCACGTCGGACACGTCCGCGCAGCCCCACACGGCGTGCGCCTCGTCGAGGCCCACGAAGACGAGGTCGGCCAGCACGGCGAGATCGGCCAGCGCGGGACCGGCGTCGCGGGGGTGCCACAGGGCGCTGCGGTAGTTGACGTCGAAGCTCACGCCGGCGGTCCCGGCGGCCTGCCGCAGCAGCGTTCGGCACGCCCGGCGGCTGGCCAGGTTCAACGCGGCCGTGACCCCGCTGAGGTGCACGTGCTCGACGCCGGGGGTGAGCACCTCGGACGGCGCTGCCGGGAACGTGGCCGCCGCGGACCCGGCGCGATGGTAGGTCACCGCCGGTCCCTGCCCGGTCTGCTCCTTGAAGTAGAACCCGGTGGGCCACCCGCCGCGCACCCGGGCGCCCGTCGTGTCGACCCCCTCGGCCGCCGCGGCCGCGACGACCCGCCGGCCGAACGCGTCGTCGCCGACGACGCCCACGAAGCGCGTCGGTTGCCCTAGCCGGGCCAGGTGAATGGCGACGTTCAGCTCGGCGCCGGCGACGCCCACGTCCAGCCGGTCCGCGTCCTGCAGCGTCCGACCCGGGGGCGGGGCCAGCACGACCAGCGCCTCCCCGACGCAGGCCACGCTCCCGGCTACAGCCCAGGTCCCAGTGCCGGTCTCCGTTCGGGTCTCAGCCCCGGTCTGGGTCATGGCCCGGCCCGCTCGATCGCCGCCGCCAGGGCGGTCAGCAGCAGTCCCTGGCCCCAGGGTTGCGGGCGGTCGTCGCGGATCACCGAGTAGCCGAACGGCACGAGCTGCAGCACGGTCCCGGCGCTTACTCGAGTGAGCAGGCCCGCGTCGACGTACGCCAACACCCCCCGCACCGCCCGCCAGCCCGGCTCGGCCAGGGCGGGCTCGGCCAGCAGGTCGGCGCCGCGCAGGAACGCGGCCACCAGCCCCGCGGCGGCGGACGTCTCGAGGACCCCCCGGTTCTCCTCCTGGCCGTCCACGAGGACGTCCCACACGCCGTGCTCGGGCTGGTGGGCGGCCAACGCCGCCAGTTGGCGCCGCAACCCGTCGGCGACCGCGCCCACGTCCAGGCCCAGCCCGGGATGCGCCGCGGCCGCCTCCAGCACCTCCACGTGCGCGAGGGCGGCCCAGGCATTCGCGCGCCCCCAAAAACACGGGATCGTCTCCCCCCGGTGCGACCCGTGCGCGAACAACCCGTTTTCGGCCTGCAGGACCCGGGCGTGGCTGGTCACCTGGCGCACCCCTTCCGCGGCCAGGTCGGCGTCCTCGAGGTGGGCGCCGAGGCGGGCCACGAACACGCCGCACATATACATCGTGTCGGCCCACACGCCCCCCGGCCAATGCTCGATCGCGCCGGTCGCGTCGCGGGTCACGCCCGGCCCGCGGGTCCAGTCCACGAGGCGGCGCAGGGCCGGAAGGTACGCCGTACGCGCGGCCGCCGCATCCTCGACCAGCGCGACCGCGACCGTCCCCGGGGCGACCTCGTTGACGTGGTCCAGGGTGCGCGAGGGGTCGGCCCCCGGGCTGCCGAGCCGCTCGTCGTACCAGCGCAGCACCTCCCCCGGCACCGGCCGACCCGCGGCCCGCGCCGCCTGGACGAGCCCCAGCAGGCAGACCCCCTCCCCCCAGAACCAGCGCCGCAGGCCCAGGCCCCACGTGGCGGCCGCGACCTCGTCCGCTTGCGCCGTCAGCGCGGCGCGACTCAGCCGCTCGGCCGCCACCGGCGGTCGCGGCGGGGCCGCGAGTCGGGCGTTGTCGGTATCGGCGGAGGCCATCAGCCGTCCCCTGCGCCTGCGCTGTCGTCGGATGGGCCGGCGGTCGGCGCGGGGACCGTGCTCGCCGGTTCCAGCCGCCGGCCGGCCCGCGGGTCGAGGCGCAGCCGGTGCCCCGCCCATTCGACGGTGAGGTCGGCGCGGCCGTCTGCCGCCCGGCAGGCGGGGTTGGCCAGGTGCGGGGCACGGCGTACGGTCCCGGCGTCGCCCGCCGACGCCTCCGCCACGTCCGCCGGCTCCCCCGCCACGAGCAGGGGTCCGGTCCAGCGCAGCTCCAGCGCCGGCGACCCGCCGATCTCGCCGACCGCAGCCACGGCGACCCCCGGCGACCCGCGGTGGAACGTCAGGGCTGGCATCGTCGCGATCAGGGCGTCGAGGTCGGGGCGGCCGGCGGTGTCGCGGGTGTCGCGATGGAGCGCCACGATCGCCGCGCCGTCCCCGCGGGGCAGCCACCGCTGCCACGCCTCGTCGCCGCCGCGCTGCGGCTCCCAGCCGCCGGCGCAGGCGACGGCGACGTACCCCTCGCCGCGCCGCCCGACCAGCCATCCGTCGTGCTGGACCCACTCGTCGAACCGCGCCGCCGGGAACCACACAGGTGGGTCCCCGCGGTTGCCCCCGCTGCGCCCCCGACCAGCGGGTGCAGCGCGATCACCGTCCGGTCGTGCTGGCGAACTCGCGGCAGCACGCGGTGCCCGACCCAGGCGTTCGGCCGGGTCGAGCTGTTGTGCCCCGAGGCGGCCGGATTCGTCGCCCACACCTGGACCTGCCCGGGCAGGGTCACCCCCCACACGTGTTCCTGGAGCCCGGCAGGCCGGGGCGGTAGTCCTGCACGGACGACACCATGCCCCCGGGCCCGCGGCGCAGCAGCACGCGCGAGGCGTACGGTCGAGCGAGCAGGTCCCGCTCCACCGCGTAGCTGCCCCGGTAGGTCTGCTCCCCGGCCCAGTCCACGTCGCCCGCGCCGCCGATGGCGCGGATGACCTCGGGCAGGCGGTACGTCGTGGTCGTCGCCAACGCCGTCGCCGGGAGCACCGCGTCGTTGAGGGCGCCGACGCCCCAGCACAGCCACATCAGTGGGGCGGTCTCCTCCAGGCAGGAGGCCCGCAGGGTGGGGGTGTAGGACCGGCCGTGGGCGCTGCCGTGCACCCCGCGCCAGGAGTTCGTCGCCAGGGCCAGCAGGATCTTGTCGAGCAGCGCCTCTGCGGCCGCCCGCAGGTCCGCGTCCGCCGCGTGGTCGACCAGCGCCACGAGGGCCAGGACGTCGATGGCGAGGTAGGCGTTGGAGTCGAACTCGCTGAAACCGTCGGTCAGCTTGCGGGCGATCCAGGCCCGGGCCATGCTCCGGCCGTGCTCGGCGTGCCGGCCTCCGCGCCAGCCGGTGTTGCCGAAGTCGGCGTCCGGGAGCGCCTCCCCGGCGAGGGTCTCCGGCGTGTGCCAGGCGAGTTGATGGTTCTCCGTGAAGTAGCACCTGGCGTCGAGGCCGGGCTGGTCGATCCAGTACTTCATCCCCACCAGCGCATCCCGCACGGCCGTTCGAGCGGCCGGCTCCCAGCACTGCTCCGGCACGCGGTGCCACAGCAGCAGCAGCCCGACCGCCTCGAAGTCGGGGCAGTCGCGCCGCTCGAGCAGGAAGTCCAGCGCCTGCCGCACCTGGGCGAGGGTCACGACGGTGTCGGGCTCCCCGACCGCGCGGGCCCCGCCGGCCCCGCCGGCGAGGGCCTGCCGGGCCAGGCAGGCCGCCGAGCCGGTGTACGTCGCCACGTGCCCCAGCACCTCGCGGCGCCACTGCGGCGCCTCGCCGGTGGCCGCCTCACGGGTGGGGTGCGTCAGGTGGCCCACCACGAGCTCGCGCCGCGCCGGGCAGGCGTCGTCGTCGACGGCCACGGTCAGCGTCGCCTCGCCGCTGGCCAGCATCGACACGTCTTCATCGTCCGCGTCAGCAGCAGAGTCGGCCTCGCCGTGGACATCGCGGTGGGCATTGGCGTCGGCGAGCGGGACCAGGACCGAGCCGTCCGCGCCGATCGCGACGGGTCGCGGCGGGCCGTCGTCGACGGCGACCCGCAGCCGCAGCCCCGCCGGCCCGTGCAGCCTGCCGCGGCCCTCGTCGCACTCCCAGCGGCGCACCTCGACCGCGTCGAGCAGCTGCTGGGCGGCCAGGTCGGCGACCTCGTCGGCGCCGTCGGCGGGCAGCACGACGCGGACCGGCAGGCCGAGGACGCGCAGCCCCAGCACCTGGCGCACCTCGCGCAGCGCCACGTTCCAGGACCAGAGCACCACCTCGGTGGTGCCCGATTGCAGCAGCACCTCGACCTCGCGGGTCCACGGCTGCATGTAGCCGAACTCGGCGTGGTCCAGCAGCAGCTCGCCCCCGACGTACAGCCGGGCCGGCCCGGTGCACCGCACCTGGAGGCGACGAACCTCGGGCTGGTCCACCTCGAGGACGCAGCCGGCGAGGAACTCCCGGTAGGTCGGGACGTAGCAGAACACGCTCTCGTCGACGAGCCCGTCCCAGGGCAGATGGCGCCGCCGCCACCGCCCGGTCCGTGGGCCCGCGCCGCGGTCGGGGAACGCCGCCGGCCAGGCGATCGAGCCGCCCTCGGCGATTTCGGGGAGCGCGGCGAGCGCGCCCGGGTCGCCTCCAGCAAGGGCCTCGGGGCCGCCGCCCAGCGCGGCGTACAGCGCCACCTCAGCGACATCGCGCGGGTCACCGCGCTGCCCGTCTCGACCACGCACCGGATCCTGCAGGAGCTGGTCGCGCTGGGATGGGCGCGGGAGGCCGGCGGGCGGTACTCCCTCGGGGCGCGGGTGCTCGCGCTGTCGTCCCGCTCCACCGGCGGCGCCGAGCTGGCCCGGCTGGCGCGGCCGGCGCTGCGCGATCTCGCCGCCCAGACCGGCCGAACCGTGCACTTCGCGATGACCGACGGCGACCAGCTCGTCTACCTGGACAAGATCGAGGGCCGCGGCTCCTACGCCATGAAGTCGCGGGTGGGGATGGCGATCCCGATGCACTGCACCTCGATCGGGAAGGCGGTGCTGGCCGCCATGTCCGACACGGACGTGCGGGCGCTCGCCGCCCGCACCGGCCTGCCCGCGGCCACGCCCCGCACGTTCACGGACACCGGCGAGCTCCTACGCCACCTGCAGAAGGTGCGGGCGCGCCGGTACGCGGTGGACGACGAGGAGAACGAACCGCACACCCGGTGCGTCGGCGCGGCCGTCCTCGATCACCGCGGCGAACCCGTCGCGGGCGTCAGCGTCTCCTCGCTCGCGTTCGACCTCAGCGGGGCGGACGCGGCGGACATCGCGCCGCTCGTCGTCGCCTGCGCGGACCGGATCTCGGCCAGCTTCACCGCCACCGGGGAACCGGCATGACGGCCGGGGCCACCGGGACCGCTGGGTCCTCTTCTGGGTCCGCTCCCGAGGGCGCTTCTGGCGTTGGCCAGGGTCGAACCGAGTCGCTGGACCCGCTGGCGCTGGCGCCCGTGCTGCCGGTCGTGGAGATCGACGACGCGGCACACGCCGTACCGCTCGCGCGGGCCCTGCTCGCCGGCGGGCTGCCGGTGCTGGAGGTGACCCTTCGTACGCCGGCGGCGCCGGCCGCCATCGCCGCGATCGCGGCCGAGGTGCCCGTGGTCGTCGTCGGCGCCGGCACGCTGCGCCGCCCGGCGGACGTGGACATCGCCCTGGCCGCGGGGGCGCGCTTCCTGGTCTCCCCCGGCACCCCGGGCCGACTGCGGGAGGCGTTCGCGGCCGTGCGATCCGCGCCGGGGGCGTCGGGCGTCCCCTGCCTGCCGGGCGCCTCGACCGTGACCGAGGTCCTGGAGCTCCTGGACGCCGGGTTCACCGCGGTCAAGGTGTTTCCCGCGGCGGCGCTCGGCGGGGTGGCCTTCCTGCGCTCCCTGGTCGGCCCCGTCGCGGACGTGCGCGTCTGCCCCACGGGCGGGATCACCGCGACCAGCGCGCCGGAGTACCTGACACTCCCCCAGGTCCCCTGCGTCGGCGGCACCTGGGTGGCCCGCCGGGCTGACATCGCGCGGTCCGACTGGGCCGCCATCACGACGGCAGCCCGGGCCGCAGCCGCCCTGAGCAAGCCGTAGCGAAGCGCCGGGCCCAGGCGCTTTCCCACCCGGGCAGCGACGAGCGACAAACCGCCTCGCGCGCACTCCGTGCAGGGCAGATCCGAGCGGCCCGCCCGCAATGACCGCTCACGACCTGCCCGTTTGGTGCCATGGCACCCTTTCCGCAGGTCACGAACGGTCGTGGTTCGACTCACTCAGGTTGGCGGGTGGCGGGTGGCGGGTCACGGCGCGGGGTGGCACAGACGGTGGCCGTTAGCGCTCACGGTGGCGGGTGGCGCTCCGGTGGCGGGTGGCGCTCACGGTAGCGACGACAACCGCGACCGTGAGTGCTAGGCGCATCCGTCAACGACGGGGGCGCAGCACGCGTCCGGGGTGCTGGACCCGCCAGGACGTGCCGACCGCACCGTCGGCCGACGGCGCACGACGTACCCTCGGGGTATGGACAACGTGCGCGAACTGCGCCGACGCGAGGACCGGCCCACCCCGGCGCCGGCGGCGCCGGCGGCGCCAGCGGGGCCGGCGGAGCCGAGGAAGCGGGGGCCACTGGCGAGCGGGCCCGAGCCGCTGTGGCGGGAGGCCATCGGCGAGCAGCTCCGCGCGGTCCGGCAGGCCCGCGGCGAGCGCATCGCCGACGTGGCGGGGCGGGCGGGGATCGCGCCGCAGTACCTGTCCGAGATCGAACGCGGCCGCAAGGACGCCTCCTCGGAGATGCTCGCCGCGGTGGCCGGGTCGCTGGGGCTGCGGCTCATCGACCTCACCGGCGGCGCGACGCGCCGGCTGGCCGACCCGCGCGGCCGCGGCCAGGTCCGCCTGGCGGCGTAGCGCGCCATGACGATTCGGGGGAATCCGGAGCCTGCGGCCACCGCGGTACCGACGGCAGACGAAGCACCGACGACAGCGACCGAGCCATCCGCACCAGCACCACCGGCCGCGCCAACCGCGCCGGCGCCACCGGCTGCATCGGCGATGCCAACCGCGCCGCCACCGCCGGGACCAGCAATGACGCCGCCGGGGGCGTTGCGCCGGCCCGCCCACCGCGTCGATCCCCGCGCCCGCTGGGTGTGGGGGCTGACCGCGCTGTTCAGCTGGCTCCTGCTGCTCGTCCCGCTCGGGCTGCTCGCCTGGCTGCCCGACGACGCCCCGGCTGAGCTGGGGATGGCCACCATTGCCCTGGCGGTGATCGCGGTCGTCGTCTGCATGGTCATGCCGGAATGGCGCTATCGGGTGCACCGCTGGGAGGTCACCGACGAGGCCGTCTACACGCTCACCGGGTGGATCACGCAGACCTCCCGGGTGGCCCCGATCAGCCGGGTGCAGACCGTGGACAGCCATTACGGCCCGATCCAGCGCGCCTTCGGGCTGGGCACGCTCAAAGTCACCACCGCGTCCGCGCATGGCGCCGTGGAGGTCGCCGGCCTGCCCCGCGCCCAGGTCGAGGAGCTCGTCGCCCGCCTGACCGCCGTGACCTCCCGCGACGAGGGGGACGCGACGTGACCGACGGCGCCCCGCGCGCTGCGGCCGACGGTGCGCCGAACCCCATGGCCGCCGCCGCGCCGCACCAGGTGCCCGACGGCGCGCCGGCCCACGTGATCGACGGCGCCCCGCAGACCGATTGGCGCCGCCCCGCGGCCCGGTCCCTGCTCGTCACGCCGCTGCGCACCGCCAAAGAGCTGATCCCCTCCCTGGCCCCGGTCGTGGTGCTGGCGGTCTCGCAGGGGGGTCAGGCGTATTGGCTGCTCCTGCTCCTCGTCGTGGTCCCCGTGCTCATCGCGGTGCTGCGCTGGTGGAACACCGGCTACCGGATCGCCGGCGACCAGTTCCAGGTGCGGCACGGGATCGTGCGCAAGCACCTGCTGACCGCCCAACTCGACCGGATCCGCACGGTCGATGAGGAGGCCTCGCTGCTGCGGCGCGCGCTGCACATCGTGGACCTCCACGTGGGCACCGGCGCGCACGAGGCTGTCTCGGTCCACGGCATCGACGCCACCGAAGCCGCCGCTCTGCACTGCGGCCTGCTGGCACGCCGCCGGCACGCCCAGCCGCACCGGCCGGATCTACCGCACCTACCCTCCGAGGGGTCGCCCGAGCACCCGGCGTACGGTCCCGGCGCCGCGGACGGCGACTTCACCGAGGAGAACACCGCACCCGAACGCACCATCGCCGCCTTCTCCCCCGCGTGGCTGCGCTTCGCCCCGTTCACGATGAGCGGCGTCGCGACCGTGCTGACGGCCTGGGCGATCGGCGGCCGAATCGTCAACGAGTTCCAGCTGGGCGACACCGTGACCCCCTGGGTGGACCGGCTGCGCGACGCCACCGCGCAGCTGAGCCTGCTCGTGCTCGTCCTCACCGTCCTGATCGGCGGCCTGGTGCTGGTGTCGGTGCTCTCGGTCGCGGCGTACTCGCTCGCGAACTGGGGCTACCGCCTCACCCGCCGCGGCGACGCGACCCTGTACGTACGCCGCGGGCTGCTCACCTCGCGGGCCATGACGATCGAGGAACGCCGGCTGCGGGGCGTCGTGCTGGAACGGCCGCTCCTCCTGCGGATCCCCCGGGGCGCGCGCGCCAAGGCGCTGGTCACCGGGGGCAAGCGGCGGTCCGAGGAGGGGGCGCGCGCGACCCATCTGCTGGTCCCGCCGGCGCCGGCGGCGCTCGTGCGGGCGGCGGCCGGGGACGTCCTCGGTACGGCGACGCCGCTGACGGCCCCGCTGCTCGGGCACGGGCCGCGCGCGGTCAGGCGGCGGCACACCCGGGCCCTGCTCGGGCTCGCGCCGGTCGCGGCCACGGTGGCGGGGGCCGCGTGGTGGTGGCACTGGCCGCGGGGAACGTACGTCGTCGCAGTGCTCGTCCTGGCCCTGGCCCCCGTCCTGGCGACCCTGCGCGCCCGTTCGCTGGGGCATGCCGTGCTGGGCGACCCGCGCGTGCTGCTCGGGCCCGACGCGGGCTACCTGGTGGGCCGCTCGGGGGCGTTCCCGCAGGACCGAAGCTGCCTGCGCTCCCGCGCGGTGATCGGCTGGGTGCTGCGGGAGACGTTCTTCCAGCGCCGCGCCGGGCTGGTCACGCTGGAGGCCACGGTGGCGACGTCCCGCGGCAAGATCCGCATCCTCGACGTGCCCCGCGCGCGGGCGCTGGAGATCGTCCGCGACGCGACGCCGGGACTGCTGGACCGCTACCTGGAACCCTGATCCGATCAGGTCCGATCAGAGCGACCGGTTGACCACGTGGTCGACCACGCCGTACGCCACCGCCGCGTCCGCCGTCAGGATGAGGTCCCGCTCGGTGTCGTCGCGCACCTGCGCCGGCGAGCGCCCGGTGTGCTCGGCCAGCAGCCCCTCCAGCAACGTCCGCACCCGCTCCACCTCGTCGGCCTCCAGGATCAGGTCCGGGATCGCGCCGCGCCCCTCCGCGGCGGGCGCGTGGATGACGACTCGGCCGTGCGGCAGGATCTGGCGGAACCCGGGCGCCCCGCCCGCCAGCAGCACCGCCGCCGTCGAGACCGCCTGCCCGACGCAGGTGGTCTCGACCCGCGGCCGGACGTATTGCATCGCGTCGTAGATCGCCAGCATGGCCGGGATCGACCCGCCGGGGCTGTTGAGGTAGAGGCCGATCGGGATGTCCGGGTTCTCGTACTGCAGGTGCAGCAGCTGCGCGATGACCGCGTTCGCGACGCCGTCGTCGATGGCCGTGCCCAGGTAGACGATCCGGTCGGCCAGCAGCCGGCTGTAGATGTCGGTGGTGCGCTCCCCCGCCGGGGTCCGGGTGGTCACATAGGGGATGGGGTACCCGCTCACGACGTACCCTCCCGCCGCCCGCCCGATGGGATGCCGTCGCCGAGCCCGATCGCGCGAGCCCGCCCCGGCAGGATGAGCGCGGCATCGGTGACGATCTCGTCGACGAACCCGTAGTCGCGGGCCTGCTCGGCCGTGAACCAGCGGTCCCGGGTCGAGTCCGCCTCGATGGTCGCCACGTCCTGCCCGGTGTCCTGCGCGACGAGGGCCAGCACGACGTCGCGGGTGTGCCGCAGGTCGTCGGCCTGGATCGCGATGTCCATCGCGCTGCCGCCGATCCCGGCGGAGCCCTGATGCAGCAGCACCTTGGCGTGCGGCAGGGCGAACCGCTTTCCCTTCGTCCCGGCGCTGAGCAGGAATTGCCCTGCGCTGTAGGCCATCCCGAGGTTGACGGTGGGTACGTCGTTCGGGATGGCCCGCATGGCGTCCCGGATGGCAAGCATGGCCGGCACCGAGCCGCCCGGGGAGTTGATGAACAGGCGGATGTCTGCGTGCGGATCGTCGGCGGCCAGGAGCAGCAGCCCGGCGATGATCCGGTTCCCGTTGCGCTCCTCCAGCGGCTCGCCCAGCAGGAGCGTCCGGTGCTCCAGCAGGCGCCGCCGCAGCTCCTCGTCGAGCCACTGGCCCGGATCGATGGCGGTCTGTGTCATGGGCCCACGCTGACCGTCCGGGGGTGGCCGCGGCTAGCCGGCGCTGCCGTGAGCAGCGCCAGCGTGGGGTTTGCCGTCGGGCGTCGGCCGCGGGACGGCGGGTCAGCTGGAGAAGAACAGGCCCCCGAAACCGCGCTTGCGGTAGGGCTTGCCGTGGTGGTTGCCCCAGCCCGGGCCGTAGTTGCCATGGGCCTGCGGCGGCGGCGCCGACTGGTACTGCGTCATCTGGCTCATCTGCGCCTCGAGCCGCGTCAACGCCTCGAGCTCGCCCATGTCGAGGAAGACCCCGCGGCAGCTTTCGCACTGCTCGAGGTGAATGCCGTTGCGTTCGTAGGTGCGCATGGTGCCGCGGCACTTGGGGCAGGTGAGCGTCGTGGGCCCGTCCTGCAGGGGCCCGGTGGGTGGCTGGTACGGCGGGATCGTCATCGCCACATCATCTCTCGCTCGGCTGAGCGATGCCCCGGCAGGCGCCCAGCAAAAGCCCGATGGCATCCTCGTCCTCGCGCTCCTTCGGGGGTGCCGCCAGGGCCCGGGCGGTCACGGTGACCAGGGCGATCCGGGCCGGCCCGTCGAGCCGCCACCACAGCTGCGGGTCCGCGGGGATCCCGGCCGGATCCCCCGTGGGGCGCCGGGCCCGATAGCCCGCCAGCAGGGCCTGCCAGTCGGGGGTCGGCAGCACCCCGGCAGCCCACAGCGCGCCCGGTCGGGCCAGGTCGAGGACCGGGTCGCCGGTCGCCAGGTCGTCGACGTCCAGCAGCACCCACGCGCCGGCGCGCCGCCCGAGCTGGCCGAGATGGACGTCGCCGTGCACCACGGCGCCGGCGTTCGACCCGGAAAAGCCCGAGAGGCCGCTTCCCGCGGGGGCTGTTTGGAGGCCCGTGTCGAGCACGGTGTCGAGCACGGCTGACAGCAGGGTCTTCTCGGCGGACTGCGGGAGGCGGGCCAGGGCGCGCAGAGCGCGTACGTCGGGGCGCGCCGGCGGCAACCCCGCGGGCGGCGTCCCGTGCAGCCGCGCCAGCAGGTCCCCGAGGTCGGACCAGGGATAAGCCGCCACGTCGTACGGATCGACGACCTCGACCCGGGGCCACAGGCTCACCAGCCGCCCGGACGGCGCGACCTCCGGGCGCGCGGCGAGCGGGGCCAGCAGGATCCCTGCCAGGGCGGGGTCGGCCGCGACTCCGAGCCGGCGCGTCAGCAGGGTCGCGTCCGTCCCTGCGGCGTGGATCTTGGCGACGAGCTCGCCGAAGCCCCACACCTCGGCCCGCTCGGAACTTCCGGACCGCTCGGTGGGCGTCCGTTCCCGCGTCGACGCCGGGCCGCCGCGGATCGGCTCGGCCTGGTCGGGCCGTGCACCGACCAGGGCGGCGAGCCAGGAGACGTCATCGGCGCGCCCACGCCGCGCGCCCAGATCCTCCGGCCTCACGACCGGCCGGGCCACGTCGCCACCAGCTCGGCGTACCGCCGCCCGTACGCCTCCATCTCCCGCAGCATCGGAGCGAGCGCCCGACCGGCGTCCGTCGGCCGGTACCGCACCGCCACCGGCGGCCCCGGCGCCACCTCCCGGACGGCCAACCCGCGGGCGCACAGCTCCTTCAGCCGGGCGGACAGCACCGCGTCGGTCACCCCGGGCACGGCCCGGGCAATGTCGCTGAACCGCTCGGCCCCGCCCAACAGCGCCAGGACCACGGCGCCCGCCCAGGCCCGCCCCAGCACGGCCAGGACGCGCTCGACCCCCGCGCAGTCGCCCGC
Source organism: Austwickia sp. (assembly GCA_016699675.1). Taxonomy (NCBI): domain Bacteria; kingdom Bacillati; phylum Actinomycetota; class Actinomycetes; order Micrococcales; family Dermatophilaceae; genus Austwickia; species Austwickia sp. The sequence goes on from CP064985.1 coordinate 794,067, forward strand.
CACGTCGGTCATCGGGTGCGCTCCCTGGGCTCGGAATAATCGAGTAGCTATGACGTTAATAGCTACATCGCCAAGCATAGCCCCCCATGAGGGCGTTGCCTCCCGACCGAACCCGGAGCCCGTCATGATGACCGACCTCGACCGCTACCGCACCGCCGAGCTGCTGTTCTCGCAGCGCCGGTACGCCGACGCGGCGCGCGAGCTGACCGCCCTCCTGGGTGCGGACGCTCCGCCGTACGGCGTGGGCGACGCGCCGTTGTTGCTGGCCCGCGCCTACTACCACTCCGCGCAGCTGCACCGCGCCGAGGAGGCCGCGCGTGGGCTGGTCGCGCGGGACGAGACCGATGCCTACGCGGCGTTGCTCCTCGCCCGCACGCTGACCCGGCTGGGCCGGCCCGACGAGGCCCGCGGCTGGCACCGTCGGGCCGAGGCACTCGGGGTCCTGGCCTCTAGTAGCGATAAGCCCGAACCCACCGAGACCACTTCACCGTTGACCCCTATGGACCACGAGGAGACGACCCCATGACCATCCGCACCCTGCGCAGCGTCCATTCCGGCGACGGCTACCACTGGGTCGGTGACGGCTTCTACGTCACCCAGGTGCTGCCCGGCACCGCCGAGCTGGCCGAGCTCGCCGACCCGTTCCTGCTGATGGACTACCACCCGGTGAAGGAGTACCCGCCCACCGACCGGCCCCGCGGCGTCGGCGCACACCCGCACCGCGGGTTCGAGACCGTCACTATCGCGTTCGAAGGCGCCGTGCAGCACCACGACTCGACCGGCGCCGGCGGGGTCATCTACCCGGGTGACTGCCAGTGGATGACGGCGGCGCGCGGGATCCTGCACAAGGAGTACCACGAGACGCAGTGGGCCCAGACCGGCGGCCGGTTCCACATGATGCAGCTGTGGGTGAACCTCCCCGCCGCGCACAAGATGGACGCCCCTCGCTACCAGGCGCTCACGGCCGAGTCGCTCGGCAAGGTCAAGCTCACCGACGGCGGGCAGGTCAACCTGTACGCCGGGGAGCTGGACGGCGAGCACGGCCCGGCGCGCACCGCGACCCCGATCAACCTCTGGGACATCCACCTGGGGCCGGGCGAGGACACGACCCTGGCCGTCCCCGACGGCCACACCACGATGCTCTTCGTCGTCGACGGCGAGGTGGCGACCGACGGTGGTCGGCTCGACACGCAGCAGTTGGGGCTGTTCGAACGGTCCGGCGACGAGCTGCGACTGCGCGCCGGCGAGCTGGGGGCCCGGGCGCTGCTGCTGGGCGGGGAACCGATCGGCGAGCCCACCGTCTCGTACGGCCCGTTCGTCATGAACACCGAAGCGGAGATCGTCCAGGCGGTCCAGGACTTCAACGCGGGGACGTTCGGCCGCCTCTAGGCCGTGGCATCGGCTCCTCCACCCCTTCTGACTGGGGCGTTATGCGATCCCCGGAGCGCATAACGCCCCAGTCACATGTCCCGGGCCGGGACCGCTCGGCATCGTCGCTGGTCCCTAAACTGACCGCCGTGTCCCCCGCCGATGCCGTCTCCCAGCCGCCATCAGCTCCGTCGGTGCTGATCCTCGGCGGGACCACCGAGGGCCGCGAGCTGGCCGAGGCCCTCGCCGCGGACGGCTGGGACGTCGTCACGTCGCTGGCCGGACGCACCGCGGCGCCCGTCCGGCCGGCGGGTCGGGTCCGCACCGGCGGCTTCGGGGGCCCGGCGGGCCTGCGCGACTGGCTGGCCGCCCACCGGCCGGCCTGTGTCGTCGACGCCACCCACCCGTTCGCCACCGGCATCTCCGCGAACGCCGCGCCCGCCTGCGCCGACGCCGGCGTCCCGCTCCTCCACCTGCGGCGCCCCAGCTGGGCCCAGACCCATCCCGATGCCGCCGGGTGGACCTGGGCCGCCGACCACGCGGACGCCGCCGCCCGGGCCCGCGCCCTCAACTCCGACGTCGGCGGCGCCGTCCTCCTCGCCGTCGGGCGGCAGGCCACCCCGCGGTATGTGCCCGCCCTCGTTGACCGTCCCGTCGTGGCCCGGGTCGCCGAGGCCGGCGACCTGCGCGTGCCGCCCGGCTGGCGACTGCTGCAGTCCCGGGGGCCGTTCTCGGCCGACGGCGAGCGGGAGCTGTTCGCCCGCGAGCGCATCCGCCTGGTCGTCAGCAAGGACTCAGGCGGCGCGGCCACCGCGGCGAAGCTGGACGTCGCCGCGGAGACGGGCGCAGCCGTCGTGATGGTGCGCCGGCCGCCCACGCCCCCCGGTGTCGCCGCCGAGGTCGGGGATGCCGCCGCCGCGCGCCGCTGGTGCGCCGGGCTCCGGGGCGCCCCGGGACGCTGAGTCGAAGCCGCAGGCGCTGGGCCGAAGCCGAGCCGAGCCGAACCCATGGGCGGGCCTGGGGTGAGCCAGGCGGCGTCAGCACCGGCCCACCGGAGCCGACTGGAACAGCACCAACTTCAGGAGGCAACGATGACCGGTCGCACGCTCAAGATCATGTCCTTCGCTCTGGCCGCGGTCGGCCTCGCCCACGTGTGGGTCAAGCCGGCCATCATCATCATCGGGAGCTGACGTTCCGGCGACCGACGACCGCTGCTAGCCGCGAGTCGGGAGCCGCGCCGAGAGCCACGCAAACCACGGCTCGTACGACGTGAGGTCCCGGCTCGTCACCGGCAGCACGGTCGCCGCCGGATTGACCCGGGCCAGGTGGGCGCGGAAGTCCTCCGGGTCCGCGTCGAGGTAGGGCACCAGGTCCATCTTGTTGAGCAGGACCAACTCGCACGCCCGGAACATCACCGGGTACTTCAGCGGCTTCTCCTCGCCCTCCGTGATCGCATAGACCATCACGCTGTGGTGCGCCCCCACGTCGAACTCCGCCGGACAGACCAGATTGCCGACGTTCTCGACGAAGACCACGTCGAGGCTGTCGAGGTCGAGCCGGCGGAGCGCGTGCGCCACCATCGGCGCGTCCAGGTGGCACTCCCCGCCGAAGCCCGCACCGGTGTTGAGCAGCGAGACCTGCGCCCCGTACCCCGCCAGCCGCTCCGCGTCCAGGCTCGTCTCGATGTCGCCCTCGATCACGCCGGCCCGGATGCCGGCGTCCCGGCACCACGCCAGCGTGGCCGCCAGCACGGTGGTCTTGCCGGCGCCCGGGGAACTCATCACGTTGATCACGACGACGCCGGCCGCGTCGAACGCCGCCCGGTTCCCGTCCGCGGCGCGATCGTTCTCCGCGAAAATGCTCGTCAGTACGGCGACGCGGGTGGTGCCGGTCTCGTACGCCGAGTGGTCCCCGACCTCCCGTTCCCGCGCTTCGGGGTGTTCGGGACTGGCACCGCCCCGGCGGGGCGCCGGCCCCAGGCCGTGCTTGTGACCGCCGGGGTCGTGGTCGTGGTGCCGATCGACGTGCTCGTGATCGACGTGGTCGTGATCTTCGTGGTCATGCTCGTGATCGTCGTGCGCGTGGGTCGTGCCGTCCGCGTGGCGGTGGAACCGGCCCATCCTCAGCTCCCCATCCCGGCGCCCGCCGCCGCGTGGTCGGCGATCCCGGCACGGTCGGCGCCGGCCTCGCGGACGTCGACCGTCAGGACGAGGCATTCCGTACCGGTGACCGGCTCGACCGCGGTGGCGAAGCAGCCGGGGCACAGCATGGCGAGGTCGTCCTCGACGAGGGTCTGCTTGCCGCAGTTCGCGCAGGCCAGGGTCACGGGGACCTCCTCGATGGCCATTTCCGCGTCGGCGAGAAGCCCGTCGCCGCGCGCCGACTCGTGCCGGATGGCGTCCCAGCAGAACAGCAGGCTTTCCGGCACGACCTGGCGGAGCCGACCGATGCGCACCGTCACCCCGGTGACCGGCCGACCCTGAGCGGCCGTCAGGACCACGTCGCGGATCGACTCGCACAGCGACAGCTCGTGCATGTTCGACCTCCGCGACCTCGACGTATGCGGGGGTTGCGACGGCGGCCAGCCGACGCCCGCGTGCGTCACTATCGTGGTCCCCGCCCGAACCCGCAAGGGTCGCCGCTATCGTCGCGCTCGTGGTCCGGCACCGCATCGTCGTCACCGGAGTCGTCCAGGGCGTCGGCTTCCGCCCGCACGTCGCCCGCCTGGCGGCGCGGCACGGGCTCACCGGCTGGTGCCGCAACTCCAGCACGGCGGTGACCGTCGAGGTCCAGGGCGCTGAGGCCGCCGTGGAGGCGTTCCGCGCGGAGCTCGTCGAGCAGGCCCCGCCGCTGGCGAAGATCCTGACCGTCCGCCACGACGTACGGCCCGTCCTTCTCGCACCCGACAACCCCGACGGCACCGACGACACCGCCGACGCGACGGGACCGGCCGCGTTCGCGATCCTGGCCAGCGACGACGCGCCCGGCGGCCGCACCCTCGTCCCCCCCGACGTCGCGACCTGCGACGACTGCCTGGCCGAGCTGCGCGACCCGAACGATCGTCGGTTCGGGCACCCCTTCATCACCTGCACCAACTGCGGCCCGCGACTGACGATCATCACCGACGTCCCGTACGACCGGCCGGCCACCTCGATGGCGCGCTTCCCGATGTGCGCGGCGTGCGCGCGCGAGTACGCCGACCCGGCCGACCGCCGCTACCACGCCCAACCCATCGCCTGCCCGGGCTGCGGCCCGAGGCTGGTGCTCAGCCGCCCCTCCGACACCGACCCGGCCGGGGAGCCCCTCGACGCCGGCCGGGATGCCGCGGACGCGGCGCGCCTGCTCGGCCGGGTGCGCGCCGCCCTGCTGGCCGGGCAGATCGTCGCGATCAAGGGCATCGGGGGCTATCACCTCGCCGTCGACGCCCGCCGCGAGGACGCGGTGGCGCGGCTGCGGCATCGCAAGCATCGGCCGCACCAGCCGTTCGCGCTGATGGCCTGCGACCTGGCGACGGTCGGCGCGATCGCCGAGCTGAACCCGGCCGCGGAGGCGCTGCTCACCGATCCGGCGCGCCCGATCGTCATCCTGCACGCCCGGCCGGACGCACCCGGTGCGGCGCCCCGCGTCGCGCCTGGCCTGGCGCCCCGCGTCGCGCCCGGCGTGGCCCCCGGCCTGGCCGAGCTGGGCGTCATGCTGCCCTACGCCCCGGTGCACCACCTGCTCCTCGACGACGAGCTCCCGCTGCTCGTGCTGACCTCCGGGAACGTCAGCGGCGAACCGCTGGTCACCCGCGACGACGAGGCCCTGGCTCGGCTGGGCGGGATCGCCGACCTGATCCTCGCCCACGACCGGGAGATCGTCGTGCCCTGCGAGGACTCGGTGTGGATGCTCGACGGGGACGAGCCGCTGCCCGTGCGCCGCTCGCGTGGGTACGCCCCGCTGCCCGTCGTCCTCCGCGCGGGCCCCGAGACTCCACCCGTCGACGCACCGGTCGTGCTCGCCGCCGGCGCCGAGGTCAAGAACACCGTCGCGCTGGCGCGGGACGGCTGGGCGTTCGTATCCGGGCACGTCGGCGACCTGGAGACCCTGTCGGCGCGGCGGCACTACGAGGCGACCGCCGCCGCCCTGGTCGCCTTCCATCGCAGGGCGCCCGACGTCGTCGCCGCGGACGCCCACCCCGGGTACGCGAGCCGGGCGTGGGCCGTCGCCGCCGCGGAGGCGTACGGCGTCCCGCTGGTCGCCGTCCAGCACCACCACGCGCACCTGGCGGCGCTGGCCGCCGAGCACGGCCTGCTCGGCGGGGAGCCGGTGCTGGGCATCGTGGCCGACGGCACGGGGTACGGCTGCGACGAGACCATCTGGGGCGGCGAGCTCCTGTTGCTGACCGACGGCGGCGCGACGGCGAAGCGCCTGGGACATCTGCGGCCGTGGCCCCTGCCGGGCGGTGACTCCGGCGTCCGGCACCCGAGTCGACAGGCCGTCGGGGCCCTGGCCGCCGCCGGCATCGACGCCGCGGGAACCGTCCCGCACATCGCCGCGGGGGCCTCGGCGGCGACGCTGGCCGCGCTGGTCACCGGCTCCCGAGGCTGGGTGGCGACGTCCTCGGCCGGGCGGCTGTTCGACGTGGCGGCAGCGCTGCTCGGGGTCCGCCAGGACGTTACCTATGAGGCCCAGGCCGCCATCGAGCTGGAGGCCCTCGCGCGCACGGCCACCGAGCCGGCGCCGTTTCCCCGCCCCCTGATCACCAGCGATACCGGCGACACCAGCGACAGCGACAGTGCCCCCCACACGAGCGAGGCCGACGGCCACCTCATGCTCGATCCCCGGCCCGCGTTGGCCGTCCTCGCCGACGTCTCCCGGCGCACGGCCGCCGACGGCTGGGTCGCTGACCCGGGATCGGCCGCGGCCGGCAGCTACGCCGCCGAACGGTATGCCGCGTGGGCCCTGGGCTTCCACGAGTGGATGGCGGCCGGCCTCGCGGAGCTAGCGGCCCGGGCGGCCAGCCGATACGGTATCGCCACCGTCGGCCTGACCGGCGGCTGCTTTCAGAACCGCCTCCTGCTGTCCGCCACCCGACGCCAGTTGGCCACCCGGGGCCTGACCACCCTGACCCACCGCGTCGTACCACCCAATGACGGCGGCCTGTCGCTGGGCCAATGCGCCGTCGCCGCGGCCCGACACCACCCGACGTGAGGATCCCCGACATGTGCCTCGGACTGCCCGGCAAGATCCTGCGCACCTGGCAGGACGGCGAGGCGCGCCTGGGCGAGGCCGATTTCGCCGGGGACCACCGCGTCATCCGGCTCGACCTCGTGCCGGAACTGCAGGCCGGGGACTGGACGCTCCTGCACGCCGGGTTCGCCCTGCAGCGCCTCGACGAGGAGGAGGCGCGCCTCACCCTTGAAGCCCTACGTACGGCGGGTGCCCTCGCGTCCGACGACCTCGCCGGGGCGGACCGATGACCGGGGACGGCCGCGACGAGGCAGGCGAGACCACCTGCGTCACGTGCTCCGACGAGGGGCGCCCGGGCGTCATTCTCGCGCTTCCCGCCGACGCCCGACCCGGCGAACCGGCCCTGGTCCGCACGGATCGCGGCGAGGAGCGGGTCGACCTGTGCCTGGTCGACGGCGTACGAACGGGCGACGTCGTCCTCATTCACGCCGGGTTGGCGATCGCGGTTCTGCCGGCGGCCGAGCGCCCGGTCGGGACGCCCGCGTGACCAGGCCGACCCGCAGCGCCGAGGAGGTCGCCGCCCGGATCGAGCAGGTGCGGCGGCGCCGCCCCCGCCTCCTCGAGGACGTCGTCACCCTGGCGCATGGCGCCGGCGGCAAGTCCTCGGCCGCGCTGACCGATGCCGTCTTCCTCGACGCCTTCCGCAACCCCACCCTGGAGCAGCTCGGCGACGCCGCCGTGATGACGCTGCCGGAGCTGCCACACGGGGGCCGGCTCGCCCTCTCCGCGGACAGCTACGTCGTGCAGCCGCTGCGCTTCCCCGGGGGCTCCATCGGCCATCTCGCCGTGCACGGCACCGTCAACGACCTGGCCGTCAGCGGCGCCGTCCCCGCCTGGCTCTCCGCGGCCTTCGTCATCGAGGAGGGCCTGCCGATCGACGAATTGCGCGGCATCGTGGCCGACATGGCCGACGCCGCCCGCGCCAGCGGCGTCGCGATCGTCACCGGCGACACGAAGGTCGTCGCCAAGGGCGCGGCCGACGGCCTGTTCATCACGACCGCCGGCGTGGGCCTGATCCCGACCGGCCGGGGGCTCGGGCCCGAGCTGGTCCAACCGGGCGACCGCGTGCTGTTGTCGGGCCCGATGGGCGCGCACGGCATGGCCGTGCTCCTCGCCCGCGGCGACCTGGCGTTGGACGCCGACATCCGCTCCGACACCCGCCCGCTGCACGCCCTCGTGGCCCGCTTGCTGGAGGCAGCGCCCGGCACCCGCTGGCTGCGGGACGCCACCCGCGGCGGGGTGGCCACCGTCGTCAACGAACTCGCGGCGGCCACCGACCTCGCCGTGGTCCTCGACGAGGCGAGTCTGCCCGTCGCGCCGGTGGTCGCGGGGGCGTGCGAGCTGCTCGGGATCGACCCCCTGTACGTCGCGAACGAGGGCCTCTTCGTCGCCGTCGTGCCACCCGACGAGGCCGACGCGGGCCTCGCCGCGCTGCGGTCCCTCCCTGGCGGCGAGGAGGCCGTGGCCGTCGGCCGGATCGCCGCCGACCCCCCGGGGCTGGTCCTCATCGAGACCCTCTTCGGCGGCACCCGCGTCGTCGACATGCTGGTCGGCGACCCCCTACCGAGAATCTGCTGACCTCCCCGCGCTCCCGCGCGCCGGACGAAAGGACACCCCCATGTGCCTCGGGATTCCCGGTCAGGTCGTCGACCTGGTCGATGAGCAGCAGCACCTGGCGACGGTGGACGTCTCCGGCGTACGCCGTACGGTCAGCGTCCGCCTCCTCGCCGACGCGCGCGACGCCCGCGAGGGCCGCGACGAGCCCGGCGCACCCGGCGTCGCCATCGGCGACTGGGTCCTGGTGCACGTCGGCTTCGCCCTGGCGAAGGTCGACGAACAGGAGGCCGCCGAGACGCTCGCCGCGCTGCGGCGGCTGGACGAACGGTACGCCGAGGAGCTGGCCGCGTTCTCGGGGAGCATCGCGCCATGACCGGCCCCATGACCGGCACGCAGGAGTTCCGCGACCCCGCGATGGCCCGCGCGCTGGTGCGCTCAATCACCGACCTCATCGGCGACCGACGAATCGCGCTCATGGAGGTGTGCGGCGGGCACACCCACACGATCTACCGGCACGGGCTGGAGCAGATCCTCCCCCCCGGGGTCGAGCTGGTGCACGGCCCCGGCTGCCCGGTGTGCGTCATCCCGATGGGCCGCGTGGACGACGCGATCTGGCTCGCCGAGCAGGACAACGTCATCTTCACGACGTTCGGCGACATGATGCGCGTGCCGGGGTCGCGCGGCTCGCTGCTGGAGGCCAAGGCCCGCGGCGCCGACTGCCGCTTCGTGTACTCACCGCTGGACGCCCTCGCCATCGCGGAGGCCAACCCCGACCGGCTCGTGGTGTTCTTCGCGGTCGGCTTCGAGACGACCACGCCGTCCACCGCGGTGACCCTGCTGCGGGCGCGGGAGGCCGGGGTGCGGAACTTCTGCGTCTTCGCCAACCACGTCACCATCGAGCCGCCGATGCGCGCGATCCTCGACGACCCCGCGCTGCGGCTCGACGGCTTCATCGGCCCGGGCCACGTCTCGACGATCGCGGGCACCCGGATCTACGAGTTCTGCCCCCGCGACTACGGAAAGCCGCTGGTCATCGCCGGGTTTGAGCCGCTGGACATCCTGCAGGCCGTGCAGATGCTGGTCGCGCAGCTGGTGGAGGGCCGCTGCGAGGTCGAGAACCAGTACTCCCGCGTCGTCCGACCGGAGGGCAACCTCGCGGCGCAGGCCCTGGTCGCGCAGACGATGGTGCCGCGGGAGACCTTCGAGTGGCGCGGGCTCGGCGAGATCCCGGGCAGTGCGCTCGCCGTACATCCCGACTTCGCCGACTGGGACGCCGAGGCGCGCTTCGCCATCCCCGGCCGCCGGGTCGCCGATCCGCCCGCGTGCCAGTGCGGCGACGTCCTGCGCGGCGTCATCAAGCCGTGGGAGTGCGGGGTGTTCGGCACGGCCTGTACGCCGGAGACCCCCATCGGGACCTGCATGGTCTCCCCCGAGGGCGCCTGCGCCGCGTACTACACCTTCGGCCGGATGCGGCTGACCCGGGCCCCGGCGTGACCGACCCGGGGGCGGCCGATCCCGGCGTGGCCGAGCCCCGCGCGACCGATCCCGGGCTGCGGCTGTTCGCGCGCTACGCGCACGCCCCGAACGCCCGCGGCTACTGCGGCCCGGACGTCGGCGGCGCCTATCAGCGGGTGGCCTGCGGGTCGACAGATCCGACCGATGCGGCCCGGGCCCGCGGCGCCGCCCGGCAGTTCTCGGGCGCCTGGCCCTACCAGTGCCTCATCGCGGAGCAGACCGACGGCGCGGACCCGTTGAGCGAGCAGGTCGGCCGCGCGTACTGGACCGGCAACGACCTGACCGACCTCGTCGACCGGGCCCGGTTCGGCCACGCGCTGCTGACAAGATTCGCCGCGCAGGCCGGGCACTACTGGGCCCACCTCGACGAGGCCCTGCTGCCCGAGGTCACCCCGACCCACGCGTTCCACGTGTTCGGCATCTACCCCTGGTCGAGACTGCTGCCGACCGGCCTCCCCGAGCCCCTGATGGTCCTGGATTCCTGCCGCATCCGGTCCGGGCGGGTGCTCGACGCCGACGACACCGCGCTGCGCGTCAGCCTCGACACGCTGACCCTCGACGGACCCCGGCTCCGCCGCACCGATCCGGCCCCGCGCACCGTGGCCTACCGCACCCCGGACGGGACGTTCATCGACGTCGACGCGCTCGCCGCGCTGGGCCCCGACGCGGAGGTCGCCGTGCACTGGGACTTCGCCTGCGATCTGCTCACGGGCCCAGAGGCCACCGCGCTGCGCCGGCGCACGACGTACCAAGTTCTCCTCACCAACGCGCGGCTTGAGCGCGCGGCGGGACGCTGACGCGCGTCCCGACCCGCCTGACCAGGGAATTCCGCGCTCCCGCGGGAAGCCGAAGACGGCTCGGCGCAAGGAATCCGGCACCGCGTCCCGACGAAATGTGATTTTCCGGCGAACTCCTTTCTTACCGCTGGGTCGCCCATAGCATGAGCGCGGCCCGCTCCCCCACCAGCCCCCTGGCGATGCTTCGGTCGGCGTGCGCTCCACCCGAATTCCCAGACACACCCCCCATCCAGGAGGTTTGACGCGGTGGTGAAGACCCTGCCGAAGGCGCCGAGCGAGGACAAGCGCTGGAAGATCGTCGAGGCACGAATGCGTCGCCTCGGCGGCTCGTACGACGCGCTCATCGAGTCGTTGCACGCCGCCCAGGAGGCGTTCGGTTACCTCGACGACGAGGCCATGCTGTTCATCAGCGACTACCTCGGCGTGCCCCGCTCGCGGGTGTTCGCGGTGGCGACGTTCTACTCCTACTTCACGCTCAAGCCCCAGGGCGAGCACACCTGCGTGGTGTGCACGGGGACCGCGTGCTACATCAACGGGGCCGGCGCCATCCGCAAGCGCATCGAGCAGGAGCTGGGCATCAAGTCCGGGGAGACGACGGCGGACAACCGCGTCTCGACGCTCACGGCGCGCTGCGTCGGCGCGTGCTCGATCGCGCCCGTCATCGTGGTCGACGGTGAGCTCGTCGGCAAGCTCTCGCCGGACGAGGTCGTGCAGCTGCTCATGGCGCTGCCGAAGGGGGCGGACCAGTGAGCCAGGAGATCAGCACGAAAGGCCTGAGCACCGGGGGCCGGCCCACGAAGCGCCGCGTCCGCACCCACGGCCTGGTTCCCCTCGGCCCCACCCGGGCCAGCATCCACGTCTGCGAGGCGTCGGGCTGCCGCTCGCTGAACTCCGAGCAGGCCGTCGACGCCCTCGCGGAGCGCCTCACGGAGGCGGGCGTGACCGACGTCGCCGTGAAGCGCACGGGCTGCCTGGGCGTGGGGCTCTGCGCCCGCGGACCGCTGGCCCGCATCGACGAATCGGGCGAGTACTTCGAGGAACTCACCGCCGACAACCTGCAGGGCGCGATCGACGCGCTCGCCGCCGTCGAACCCGGCCAGCAGCCCACCGGCGAGACCTCGGAGTTCGCCTCCCGCCAGCTGCGGGTGGCCATGGAGAACTTCGGGCTGCTTGACCCCGAGGACCTCAACGATTACCTCGCGCGCGGCGGCTACGACGCCCTGCAGAAGGCGCTGCACGAGATGACCCCCGGCCAGGTGATCGCGGAGGTGTCGACCTCCGGGCTGCGCGGCCGCGGCGGCGGCGGCTTCCCGACGGGGCTCAAGTGGACCACCGTGGCCAAGGCCGCAGGCCCGGACGGCAAGTACGTCATCTGCAACGCCGACGAGGGCGACCCCGGGGCGTTCATGGACCGCACCCTGCTGGAGTCCGATCCGCACCGGGTCATCGAGGGGATGGCGATCGCGGCGTACGCCGTCGGGGCCAGCGAGGGCTACATCTACTGCCGGGCCGAATACCCGCTGGCGGTCAAGCGCCTGCGGCACGCGATCCGGCAGGGGGAACGCGAGGGCATCCTCGGCAAGAACATCTTCGACACCCGGTTCAGCTTCGAGGTCGACGTGCGGCTCGGCGCGGGCGCCTTCGTCTGCGGTGAGGAGACGGCGCTCATCCGCTCCATCCAGGGCGGCCGGGGCACGCCTCGACCACGGCCGCCGTACCCGGCCCTTCGCGGGCTGCACGGCCGCCCCACCCTGCTGAACAACGTGGAAACCTTCGCCGCCATCGCGCCGATCGTGCGCAACGGGGGTGCGTGGTACGCCTCGATCGGTACGCCGAAGTCCACGGGCACCAAGGTCTTCGCACTGGCCGGGCGCGTGAAGAACACCGGCATCGTCGAGGTGCCGATGGGCATCACGCTGCGCGAGGTGGTCTACGACATCGGCGGGGGCATCACCGACGACCACCCGTTCAAGGCGGTGCAGACCGGCGGACCCTCGGGCGGCTGCATCCCGGCCGAGTTCCTGGACATGCCCCTGGACTACGAGTCGCTCGCCGAGAAGGGCTCGATCATGGGCTCCGGCGGGATGATCATCATGGACGACACGGCCTGCATGGTCGACGTGGCCAAGTTCTTCATGGAGTTCTGCGTGGAGGAGAGCTGCGGCAAGTGCGTCCCGTGCCGGGTGGGCACGACCCACATGCACAACCTGCTGGCCAAGATCGCCGAGGGCGAGGCCACCATGGACGACCTCGCGGCGCTGGAGCGGCTCGCCGGCATGGTGAAGGCGACCAGCCTGTGCGGGCTCGGCCAGACCGCACCGAACCCGGTGTTCTCGACGCTGCGCTACTTCCGCCACGAATACCTGGCCCACATCGAAGACCGACAGTGCCCGGCGAACGTCTGCCCGGTCGCGCAGCGGGAGGTGGCAGGGGTATGAGCGACGTCTACACCCTCCGGATCGACGAACGGGACGTCGCCGGCGTGGCCGGCGAGACCGTCCTGGACGTGGCCCGCGAGAACGGCATCAGCGTCCCCACGCTGTGCCACCTCGGCGGCCTCAAGCCGTTCGGGGCCTGCCGGATGTGCGTCGTGGAGATCCGCAGCACCGGCAAGCTGGTGCCGGCCTGCACCACGAAGATCGAAGAGGGCCAGGACATCACCGCCAACTCCGAGAAGCTGCACGAATACCGGCGCCAGGTCCTCGAACTCATCTTCACCGAGCGCAACCACGTCTGCTCGGTCTGCGTCGCCAACAACCACTGCGAGCTGCAGGACCAGGCCGAGCGGCACGGCGTGACCCACTTCGACCTGCCCTACCTCAACCCCAGGCTCGAGGTCGACGCCACCCACGACAAGTTCGCGATCGACCACAACCGGTGCATCCTGTGCGCCCGGTGCGTGCGCGTCTGCGACGAGATCGAGGGCGCCCACGTGTGGGACATCCAGGGCCGCGGCATCGAGGCGCGCCTGGTCACCGAGCTCGGCAAGCCGTGGGGCGAGGCCAGCACCTGCACGAGCTGCGGCAAGTGCGTGCAGGTCTGCCCGACGGGCGCCTTGTTCGAGAAGGGCCGGCCCTCCTCGGAGGATCGCCAGCACCGTCCGTTCATGCCGTACCTGCGTGGGCAGGCCGACAGCTGGGAGAAGCGTCCCCGATGAGCAAGATCAAGCTGGCCACGGTGTGGCTCGACGGCTGTTCCGGCTGCCACATGTCGTTCCTGGACATGGACGAGCGGCTCATCGACCTTGGGGAACGCGCCGACCTGGTGTATTCGCCGCTGGTCGACCGCAAGGACTTCCCCGACATGGTGGACGTGACGCTCGTCGAGGGTGGCGTGGCCTCGACGGACGACCTCGCCAAGCTCCGCAAGGTGCGGGCCCACTCCAAGATCGTCGTGGCGTTCGGCGACTGCGCGATCACGGCGAACGTGCCGGGCATGCGGAACCCGTTCGGCAAGGAGGCGGTGCTGGATCGGGCGTACGTCGAGAACGCCGACGAGAACCCCATGCACCCCGACGAGGTGGTGCCGCAGCTGCTGGACCCGATCCGGCCGGCCCAGTACTACGTCAAGATCGACGCCTACCTGCCCGGGTGCCCGCCGTCGGCGGACGACATCTGGCACTGCGTGACGGCGTTGCTGGCCGACGATGTCGCGGACGCCGCGGGCACCGCCCGGTTCGGCCGATGACCGGCCACCACCTCTGCACGTCCCAGGAAGCGGTGAGGAAGCCATGACCAACACCATCGTCATCGACCCGGTGACCCGGATCGAGGGCCACTCCAAGATCACGATCTTCCTGCACGACGACGGCAGCGTGGACAAGGCGCAGTTCCACGTGACCCAGTTCCGGGGTTTCGAGAAGCTCTGCGAGGGCCGGCCGGTGCACGAGATGCCCGCCCTCATGGCGCGCATCTGCGGCATCTGCCCCGTCTCGCACCTGACCTGCTCGGCCAAGACCGTCGACGCGATCATGGCGGTGACCCCGCCGCCCACCGGCGCGAACCTGCGCCGCATCATGAACCTCGCCCAGATCGTGCAGTCGAACGCGCTGTCGTTCTTCCACCTGTCCTCCCCCGACCTGCTCTTCGGGTACGACGGGGACCCGGCTCAGCGCAACCTCTACGGGATGCTCGGCGCCCACCCGCAGCTGGCCAGGGACGGCATCGCGCTGCGCCGCTACGGCCAGCAGATCATCGAGTGGCTCGGCAAGAAGCGGATCCACCCGGCCTGGCTGGTGCCGGGCGGAGTCTCGTCGCCGCTGGACCCGGGGCTGCGCGACCAGATGCTGGCGGGCATGCCCGAGGCGTACGCGATCGTGGACCGCACCCTCGCCTGGTTCAAGAAGGAGATGATCCGCTTCGAGGACGAGGCGACCGCGATGGGCGGGTTCCCCTCGGCGTTCATGAGCCTGATCTCCGACGACGGCGGGATGGAGCACTACGACGGTGACCTGCGCATCGTCGACCAGGACGGCACGATGCTGCGGGACCGGTGCGACCCGCACGACTACACGTCCTACCTCGGGGAGCACGTCGAGCCGTTCTCGTACCTGAAGTCCACCTACTTCAAGGACAAGGGCTACCCGGACGGGGTCTACCGGGTCGGCACCATGGCCCGGATCGCGACCTGCGACCAGACGGGGCTGCCGCGCTCGCAGGAGGAGCTGGAGCACTATCGGTTCCGGTTCGGCCGGTTCCCCAAGTCGAGCTTCCACTTCCACTACTCCCGGCTCATCGACACCCTGTTCTGCCTGGAGAAGATCGAGGCGCTGCTGACCGACCCGGACATCCTCTCGGACCGGGTCCGCTCCGTGGCGGGCATCAACTCCAACACCGGGATCGGGGTCTCCGAGGCGCCGCGCGGGACCTTGCTGCACCACTACGAGGTCGACGACGACGGCATCATGAAGTGGGCCAACCTCATCATCGCGACGGGCCACAACAACCTGGCGATGAACCGAGGCGTCACCGACGTGGCGAAGCACTTCATCAAGGCCGGCGAGCCGCTGCAGGAGGCGCTCCTCAACCGCGTCGAGGGCCTGATCCGCTGCTACGACCCGTGCCTGTCCTGCTCGACGCACGCCGTGGGGCAGATGGCGCTGCACATCCAGACGGTCGCGCCCGACGGGACCGTGGTCGACGAGATCAAGCGCTAGCTGCGGTGCGCACCCGCCCCGCCGGGCGCGGGTCGTGACGGACCCGCGGCCCCTCGTCGTCGGCTACGGCAACTCGCTGCGCCAGGACGACGGCGTGGGGTGGCGCGTCGCCGGGCTGCTCGCCGCCGACCCGCGGTTCGCCGGCTGCGACGTACGGCAGGAGTTCCAGCTCCTGCCCGAGTTGGCGTACGACGTCGCCCGCGCCCGCGCCGTCGTCCTCGTCGACGCGCGGGAGGCGTACGACGTGCCGCCCGGGACCCAGTCCCATCGGCGGGTCGAGCCCTCCGCCGCGGCCGGGGGAATCTCCTCGCACCACGTCACCCCCGAGGCGCTGCTGGCGTTGGCCGAGCTGACGCTGGGCGAGGGCGACGACGGCGAGGCGCCACTCCCGCCGGTGGCCCTCGTGGAGGTCGCGGCCCGCGACTTCGACGACGGCGCGGACACGCTCACCCCGGCGGTCCGCGCCGCGCTCCCCGCGATCGTCGACGCCGTCGCAGCGCACTTGAACGCGTTGATCACGGAGCTGAGCGATCCCTCCCGTCCGAGCGGGGCCGCTCACCGCACCTGAGCCGGGACGCTCACCCCACCTGGGAGGGGACGGCCGCGGCGAAGCCCAGGTCCTGGTGGCGGTGGTCGGCCAGGTGCAGGGCCACCACGGACCCGATGACGACCACGGCGGGCGGCTCGATGCCCGCGCCGGCGCTCAGGGCGGCGATGTCGGCCAGCTCCCCGCGCAGCACCTGGTCCGCGGCGGCCGTGTGGCCACCGGCCTGGAGGTGGCTGGCGATCACCGCGGCCGGCGTACCGTCGTCCAGTCCCGCCTCCCGCAGCGCCGCGACGATCTCCGGCAGGTACTTGACCCCCATCAGGATCACCAGCGTCGTCCGCGCGCGGGCCAGCGCCGCCCAGTCCACCGTTCCGCGTGGGTCGCCGGGCGGCACGTGCCCGGAGACCACGGTGAAGCCCTGCGTCAGCGAGCGGTGCGTCACCGGGATCCCCGCGAGCTCGGGGATCGCGACCGCCGAGGTGACGCCGGGTACGACGTGCACCGGCACGCCCGCCGCCGTACACGCCTGCCACTCCTCGCCGCCGCGCCCGAAAACGAAGGCGTCGCCGCCCTTCAGCCGCACGACCCGTTTCCCGGCGGCGGCCTCGGCCACGAGGATCTCGTTGATGCGCTCCTGCGGGGTCTGCCGGCCGCGCGGGATCTTGCCGACGTCGACCAGCTCGGCGCTCGGCCGCGCCTCCGCGAGGCACTCCAGCGGCGCGAGCCGGTCGTAGACGAGCACGTCCGCCTGCCGGATCGCGTGCAGGCCCTGGACGGTGATGAGGCCGGGGTCGCCGGGGCCGCCGCCCACGAGGGTGACGGTGCCGGGTTCGAGGTCAAAACGCATCGTCATCGGCGGTCCTTCGGGACGGGGTGAGTGGACGGTTGGCTGGACGGGGGGCTGGCCAGGTCGGCGAGCTCGGGCAGCTCGGCCAACTCGGCCAGCGCGGTGGCGAGCGCGGCGTGGGTCGCGGGGTCGCGCACGGCGAGGCGGATCCAGGTGGGGCCGAGGCCGGGGAAGGTCTCCCCACGCCGTACGGCGAAGCCCCGCGCCGCCAGCGCCTCCCGCACCGACCCGGGCCCGAGGGGGCTGGTGTCGACGAGCAGGTACGGCGCCCGGGCCGGCTCGACGCAGCGCAGCCCGAGCCGGGTCAGACGCTCGGCCAGGTCCGCGCGGGCCGGGGCGATCTCGTCCGCCGCACGGCGGGCCCAGTCCTGCGCGGCGGGGGTGAGCGCGGCGCACCCGGCCGCGATCGCCGGCGTCGACACGGACCACGGCGGTTGGTGCGCCGCCAAGGCGCCCACCAGGGCGGGATCGCCGACCACGTAGCCGAGCCGCAGCCCCGCGATGCCCCAGGTCTTGGTGAGCGAGCGCAGCACGAGGAGGCCGCCGGGGTCGTCGAGCCAGGGGTCGATCAGCGTCTCCGGTTCGCCTGGCACCAGGTCCATGAACGCCTCGTCGACGACGAGCACCCGGCCGGGCCGCAGCAGTCGCGCCAGCTCGCCCCGCGGGTGCAGCACGGACGTGGGGTTGGTGGGGTTGCCGACGACGATCAGGTCGGCCGCGGCGTGCGCGGCCTCCACCGCCGCGGCGTTCAGGCGGAATCCGTCGGCGGCGGTGAGCACGTGGCGCCGTACGTCGTGGCCCGCCGCCGCCAGCGCCGCCTCCGGCTCGGTGAACTGGGGGTGGACGACGAGCGGGTACGCCGGGCGCAGGGCCCGCGCCACCAGCGTGAACGCCTCGGCTCCGCCCGCGGTCGGCAGGACGTGATCGACGGGTACGCCGTGGTGCGCGGCCAGGGCCTCCCGCAGGGGCGTCGCGTCGGGGTAGGCCGACCAGTCGGCGGCGTCGGTCACCGCGGCGACGAGGAAGTCCGGCGTCCGCGCCGGGCGCACGTTGACCGCCAGGTCGATCAGGCCCGGCGCGATGTCGCGGTCGCCGTGATGCTGCAGGTCGGGCTCGTCAAGAGCCGGCGCCAGGTCAACTCCCTCGTTGGCCGGGACCGTCGCGGCCTGGGCAACCGGCTCGGCCGCAGCGACCGGGGCGGCCGCTGCGACCGGCTTGGCCGACTCGCCTGACTCGGCCGGGACGAGCTGCGCGACCGGGGCGATCTGGGGCTGCGTGGCCGCGCCAGCCTGCTCCGCCAGCGGGTCCGTCGCGACGGGTCCGTGCCCCTGCCCGGCGTAAGCGTTCACGTCCCCGGCGTACTCGTGCACGGCCGCCGCGAACCGCGCCGCCGCCTCGGGATGGCCGGCCCAGTGCACGTGCAGGTACGCCGCGTGCAGCGTCGGCCGCCCCGTGCCCGCCGGATCGAGGGACAGCCCGTCCGGCGCCTCGCCGAGGCACCAGGCGGGACTCGGCGGAACGGCACCGGGTGCGTGGCTGTTGCCGGCGTCTTGGCCTTTGCCGGTGCCGTCGACGGCGCCGGCCGGGACGGGCGTGGTGCGGGTGCGGTGGAACTCGTGGCCCCGAACCGTCTCCCCGACCCTGGCCAGCAGGGTGTCCCGCGGCACGGCGGCCTCCCGGTAGCCCATCGCGAGCTTCGGCGTCATCGCGGCCGTGAGCGGCAG
The DNA here is from genome assembly GCA_016699675.1 of Austwickia sp. Taxonomy (NCBI): domain Bacteria; kingdom Bacillati; phylum Actinomycetota; class Actinomycetes; order Micrococcales; family Dermatophilaceae; genus Austwickia; species Austwickia sp. The sequence goes on from CP064985.1 coordinate 812,809, forward strand.
CGCGCCGACCATTGGGGCGTCGTCGACGGTGCGGCACAGGTAGAGCAGGCCGGCACACTCCGCGACCGTCGGCAGGCCACGGGACACGGCGGCGCGGATCCGGTCTCGCAGTGGGGCGTTCGCGGTCAGCTCGGCGGCGTGTACCTCCGGGAATCCCCCGCCCAGGTAGATGCCGGCCGTCCCGGCCGGCAGCTCCGCGTCGGTCAGCGGGTCGACGACGACGACATCGCAGCCCGCGGCGCGCAGCAGCTCCTCGGTCTCGGCGTACCGGAACGTGAACGCCCGCCCCCCCGCCACCGCGACCACGGGCCGCGCCGTGCCAGACCTGACCGGCGCCCCCGCAGTCGTCGCGGTCGTCGGAGTCGTCGCGGTCGTCGGAGTCGTCGCGGTCGCCGCCGGCACCGCCGCCAGCGCCGCCGCGGGATCCCACGGCGTCGCCCGGATCGGCGGGGCGGACGCCGCGAGCGCGAGCACCGCGTCCAGGTCGACCCGCTCGGCGACGAGGTCGGCGAGGGCGTCGAGCGCCTGCCGCGACTCGGGCCGCTCGGCCGCGGGGACCAGCCCCAGGTGCCGCGACGGCGCCTCGACTGCGGCATTGCGCGGCAGCGCGCCCACGACCGGAATCCCGGTCCGCTCGATGGCGCGCCGCGCCTCCGCCTCCTGGCGGGCCGAGCCGACCTGGTTGAGCACGACGCCCGCGACGCGAATGCGCTCGTCGTACGTCGCCAGCCCGTGCACCACCGCGCCGACCGTCGCGGACTGATGCCGTACGTCGACGCACAGCAGGACCGGCGCCTCGGTCAACCGCGCGACATGGGCGGTGGACGCGAACGAATCGGTGCCGAGCCGCCCGTCGAACAACCCCATGACGCCCTCGATGACCACGACGTCACACGGGACCGGGGTGCGGGCCCCGTGAACCAGCAGCGGCGCGATCCGGTCCTCCCCCACGAGGAAGGGGTCGAGGTTGCGACCCGGCCGACCGGACGCCAACAGGTGGTAGCCAGGGTCGATGTAATCGGGCCCGACCTTGGCCGGGGCGACCGCGAGACCCCGACGCCGCAGCGCGGCCATGAGCCCGATCGCGATCGTGGTCTTGCCATGCCCCGAGGCGGGCGCGGCCACGACGATCCGGGGAAGCGACCAGGTGAATTCCGCGTCGTTGACGAGCTCGGCGGCCCTGGCGTCAACGGCGCCGGCGGCCCTGGCGGCGACAACGGCGCCGGCGGCCCCGGGCATCGGTACCCTGCCCAGGTGACCTCCGGCCCCACCCCCGACCCCCTCGCCGCCCACGACCACGCCACCCGCGACGCCGACGACCCCGACGCCGACCGCGGCGCCGCCGACCCCGGCGACACCGACCCCGGCGACACCGACCGCGGCGGCGACGCGGACGCCCTCGGGACGAGCCCCGGGCTGCCCGACGACGTCTTCGACCACGACGGGCTCATCACGAAGCGGCCGCTGCGCGCCTGCGCGCTCGCGGAGTTGCGCCCTGGCCCCGGCCGGGTGCTCTGGGACATCGGCACCGGCGCCGGGTCGGTGGCCGTGGAGTGGTGCCGGGCCGGAGGCGTACTGCCCCGGCCAGCGACGGCGTACGGCGTCGAACGCGACCCCGTCCGCGCCGCCCGCGCCCGCGGCAACGCCGAGCGGCTGACCGCCCCCGGGCAGGTCACCGTGGTCGAGGGCGCCGCCGCCGACGACGGTGTGCTCGCCGGCCTCCCCCGCCCCGACGCGGTGTTCGTCGGCGGCGGCGGCAGCGCCGTGGTCCTCGACGCGTGCCGAGCCGCCCTGCAGCCCGGCGGCCGACTCGTCGCCCACTCGGTGACGATCGACACCGAGCAGGTGCTCGTCGCCGCGTTCCGCGCCCACGGCGGCACCCTGACGCGCCTGGCCGTCGAGTACGCCGAGCCGCTCGGCGGCCTCTTCGGCTGGAAGCCGCTGCGCGCGGTCGTGCAGTGGTCGTACGAGGCTCACCGGCCCACCTCCTGACCGCGCCGCGGGTCGGCCGCGTCGGCGGCCAGCGCGGCGACGACCTCGTCCATGCCGCGCGGGTCCGCGGCCAGCCCCAGCCGGCGGGCCAGCTCCAGCGGCCACGGCCGGGCCAGCCCCGCGCGGCGCAGCAACCCGTCGTCGTCCAGCACGGTCGTCGCGGGCCCGGTCTGGACGGCCCCGCCGACGACGACCGCGGCCTCGTCGGCCCAGGCCAGCGCCAGGTTCACGTCGTGGGTCGCCATGACGACCGTGGTCCCCCATCCCTCCAAGCGGCCGAGGGCACCCAGCAGCGCCGCCGAGCCCGCCGGGTCCAGTCCGGCCGTCGGCTCGTCGAGCAGCAAGACGGCCGGGCGCATGGCCACGGCCCCGGCGAGGGCGACGCGCTTGCGCTCGCCGTACGACAGCTGGTGCGTCGGCCGCTCCGCGAGGTGCGCGGCGCCGACGAGGTCGAGCGCCTCGGCGACGCGGACGCGGACCTCGGGCTCGCTCAGCCCCAGATGCAGCGGGCCGAACGAGACGTCCTGCGCCACGTCCGCAGAGAACAGCTGGTCGTCGGGGTCCTGGAGGACGAGCTGCACCTGGGCGCGATGCTTCCGCAGCCCGGCGCGGTCATGGCGTAGCGCGCCGCCGCCGTACCGGATCACCCCGCCGGCCGGACGGTGCGCCCCGGACAGGCACCGCAACAGCGTGGTCTTGCCGGATCCGTTGGCGCCGAGGACGGCGGTACGGCGCCCCGGGGCGAGGCTGAGCGAGGCATCCCGCAGCACCGGCGCCAACCCGGGATAGCCCGCGGTCACGGCCTCCGCGGCGAGCAGCGGGATCATGAGGCCAGCCCCGGCCACGGCGCCAGGCAGACCAGCCACACCCCGGCGACCGCCGCGAGGGCCGCCGCCTCGAACCGCGCAGACCTGGGGCGGGTCACCCCGAGGGTGCGCAGGTCGTCCTCGTAGCCGCGCCCCGCGAGGCCGTCGGTCAGCCGCCGCGCCTGGGCCCACGCGCGCACCAGCACCGTCCCCGCGGTGGCGCCGGCCGCGCGGATCCGGTCCCGCGTGCCGCCCGCGCCGCCGAGCCGGGCCGCCTGCGCGGCGTGCGCGGCGACCGCGACGTCGAGCAGCACGAACAGCAGCCGGTAGACGAGCGCGGCGATGTCCAGGCAGGCAGCCGGGACGCGCAGCCGCCGCGCCGCGGTGATCAGGTCCACCATCGGGGTGGTTGTCGCCAGGACCAGAACGGCCAGCGCCCCCGCCAGCCCGTGCACGACCAGTCCGGCGGCCCGGGCCGCCGATTCCGGCCCGATCGACAGCGGGCCGGCAGCCCACCACGCCCCGGGGACCGGGTCCCCGACGGCGATCACCACCGACAGGGCACCGACGAGCACGAACACCAGCGGCGGCCCAGCCGCCTCTACCAGCAGCCGCGCCGGCACCCGGGCGGGTCCGAGCAGGCACCCCGCGGCGAGCAGCCCCACCAGCACGCCGCCCGGGAACGGCGGCGCGAACAGGGCGGTGAGCACCAGGGCGAGGCTCAACAGCGCCTTGTCCGCGACGGGTCGACGCCGCCAGGGGCTGGTCCAGGCGGCGTCGTCCAGGGCGGTCAGGTGCACGCGTCAGACCCCGGAGCCGGTCGGCTCGCTCGCGGGCGAGCTTGCTCCCGAGTCGGCCTCGCGCTGGCCGCGGCGACGACCGTGCAGGCGGCCCACGGCGTACCCGAACAGCCCCGCCCCCGCCGCCGCCTGCAGCGCGAACAGCCCGGACTCGATCTCGCCGCTGCCCGGGGCGAACAGGGGCTGGAACCAGGGCGTGACCCCGGCCTCCTCCAGCGTGGCCGAGGCCGTCGCGTCGGTGCCGGCGAAGGCCTCCCCCTCGCCGGAGGGCCGCGGGGCGAGGACCCAGCAGGCGACGAGCAGCACGACCGTCGCGAGGACGCACAGCGCGCTGATCCAGCGGCGCGGGGGCCGGGCGTGCTCAGACATGGCTGGTCTCCTCGCGGGTCCGCCCGGACAGGCCGGACCGGCCCCTGGCCAGCGGGGTCCGCGCCAAGTCGCTGCCCGCGACACGGCGCAGGAAGCGGTAGACCACCACGCCGAGGAAGCCCTCGGCGAGGGCGAGCGGGATCTGGGTGAGGGCGAAGACCCCCAGGAACTTCGCGGCGGCGCCGGCGAGTCCGCTGGCCGGGTCCGGGTAGGCGATCGCCAGTTGGAGGGCGGTCACGACGTACGTCGAGAGGTCGGCCACGAACATCGCTGCGAACACGCCCGCCTCGGCGGGCAGCCGGAGAGACTGCAGGGCGCGGAACGCGGCGTACCCGGCCCAAGGCCCCGCGACGGCCATCGAGAAGACGTTGGCGCCGAGGGTGGTGAGGCCGCCGTGCGCGAGCAGGAGCGCCTGGAACAGCAGGACGACCGTGCCGAGGAACGCCATCACCGGCGGTTTGAAGAGCACCGCCCCCAGCCCGGTCCCGGTGGGGTGCGAAGAGCTTCCCGTCGCCGACGGCAGCTTGATCGCGGACAGGACCAGCGTGAAGGCGCCCGCCGCGGCGAGCAGTAACCGGTTCTCCGGGTCCGCGCGGGCCTCACGGGCCGCGGCGCGGGCGCCGTGGACGACGAACGGGGTAGCCGCCGCGAACCAGAGCGCGCAGTGCGCAGGCGGGAGGAATCCTTCGGCGATGTGCATCGGCACTCCTTGCTCGAGATGACGCGTCTCGATCGACAGGCCCGCGGAGGTGGAGTTCCTGACTTCCGGCGCTCGGGGCATGGCCCGGGCGTCGTACACAGTGGCGCGACCGTGCCGGCTCTTCCCGGCTTCCTCGGGCCCCCGCGGGGTGGTGCGCCCATCCTGGCACAGGGGCGCTCCGCGAATCCGCAGACCAACGTCCCGACTCGAGCGGATCGTCGCGCGACGGCGCTACCGTGGGCCCGCACGCCGAAGCGCCGCGCGCGATTCGGGAGACGAGCCGAGGAGGAGTCCGATGGGCGGCGAGACGGCGGGTACGGCGGAAACGGCGGCCGGCACCGACGGGTACGAGTACCGCAAGTCCGGCGCGGACATTTACACCGAGTCGTTCCGGATCATCCGCGCCGAGGCGGATCTGAGCCGGTTCCCGGCCGACGTCGAGCGGGTCGTCGTGCGCATGTGCCACGCGGCCGGGGACGTGACGATCGCCGACGAGGTGGAGTTCAGCCCGCACGTGGTGGCGGCCGCGGAGGCCGCCCTGGCCGGGGGCGCCCCGATCCTGTGCGACTCGACGATGGTCGCGACGGGCATCATCCGCGCCCGGCTGCCGCGCGCCAACGACGTGGTCTGCCTCCTGCCGGAGCCCGGGCTGGCCGACCTCGCCCGCGAGCGAGGCACCACGAAGACGGCGGCCGCCGTGGAGCTGTGGGCGGAACGCGGGCTTCTGGCCGGGGCGGTCGTCGCGATCGGGAATGCGCCGACGGCGCTGTTCCGGCTGTTGGAGCTGGTGGCGGCGGGATCCGACCGCCCAGCCGCGGTGTTCGGGATCCCGGTGGGCTTCGTCGGGGCGGCCGAATCCAAGCAGGCCCTGGTGGACAGCGGGTTGGGCCTGGACTACCTCGTCGTCCGCGGCCGGCGGGGCGGTTCCGCCGTGACGGTTGCCGCCGTGAACGCGACCGCCTCGGCGGCCGAGTGAGCGGTGGTCGGGCCGGCCAACTCTCGGCGTCCGGCCTGCGCCCGGGGTGGACGACCGGGGCGTGTGCCGTGGCGGCGTCCCGGGCGGCGTTCGTCGCGCTGCGCACCGGGGCGTTTCCCGATCCGGTTCGCGTCGAACTTCCGGGCGGATCTCCCGAATTCGCTTTAACCGCAAGCGAATTCCGGGACGGTGCGGCGATGGTCGCGGTCACCAAAGACGCCGGGGACGATCCGGACGTGACGCACGGAGCGGTGGTCCGCGCGTGGCTGAGCCCGGGTGCGCCGGGCTCGGGAATCACGTACGCCGCGGGCCCCGGCGTCGGCACCGTCACCCTCCCGGGACTGCCCCTGGCCGTCGGCGAGCCGGCCATCAACCCGATGCCTCGCCGGATGATCGAGGACAACCTGCGCGCAGCGGCCGCGCTCGACGGGCTTGACGTGACCGATGTGCTCGTCCGGATCGGCATCGACCGCGGCGAAGACATCGCCCGGCACACCCTCAACCCCCGCCTCGGCATCATCGGCGGCCTGTCCGTGCTGGGCACGACGGGCGTCGTCGTGCCGTACTCGTGTTCGGCCTGGATCGACAGCATCCGCCGCGGGGTCGACGTCGCCCGGGCGGCGGGGCTGCGGCACGTGGCGGGCTGCACGGGCTCGACGTCGGAGCGCGTGGCGCGCGAGGTGCACGCCCTGCCCGACCTGGCCCTGCTGGACATGGGGGATTTCGTCGGGGCCGTGCTGAAGTACCTGCGGGATCGGCCGGTCGAGCGGCTCACGATCTGCGGAGGGTTCGCGAAGCTGAGCAAGCTGGCGGACGGCCACCTGGACCTGCATTCCGGCCGCTCCAGCGTCGACGTCGGCTACCTGGCGCGTCTCGCCGGGCTCCCCGCGATCGGCGAGGCCACGACGGCCTTGGGCGCGCTCCAGGTCGCCACCGCGCACGGCGTACCCCTCGGCGACCTCGTCGCCGCCGCGGCCCGCGACGAGGCGCTGCGCGTCCTCGGCGGGGCGCACGTGGACGTCGACGTGATCTGCATCGACCGCGCGGGGACGATCGTCGGCCGCGCCTGAGTCGTCCGCGTCGGCCGGTCCCGCCCGTCCCGCCCGTCGCGGGCGGTCGGGCCGGTCATTGTCGTGTCGCTGTCGTGAGTCGTCGCGCCAATCGTCTCGTCAGTCGTGCAGCACCTGCAGCAGGGCGTCCCGCACCCGCACCGAGCGCCGCGGGTCGCGGTCGCCGACCACCGCGACGGTCAGGCCCGCGGCGCGTTCGACCGCGGGCGTGTACGCCGTGCCGAGCCGCGCCGCGTCGGCCCGCACGCAGAACACCCGGGCCGCCTCCGCCTCGGCCGCCACCCGCGCGTTGACCTCCGGGTCGTTCGTGCAGGCCAGCACGTACCACGCCGAGCCCACGTCGCCGTCGGCGTACGGCCTTTGCTCCCAGGCGATCTCGGCGCCCGATCGGACCAACCCGCGCAGCCGCACGCTCAGCGTCGGCGAGATCAGCCGGACCCGCGCGCCCGACTCCAGCAGCCGCGGCACCCGCCGGTCGGCGACGTGGCCGGCGCCGACGACGAGCACCTCGCGCCCCGCGAGGCGCAGCCCCGACAGGTAGACCGGCGCGCCGTCCTCTCCCGCGCCCGCCCCCTCCGTCGCGCTGATCCCCCCGGGCTCGGCCGACCCGGCCGTCCCCCCCAACACGCGAGCGGCAGCGGACCCTGCGCCCGGCGCCAGGTCGTCCGCGGACTCGCGGTACCGGTCGGCGACGACGGCCGCGAGCTCGTCGCAGTCGCCGATGACGTCGGCGACGGCCACCTCGACCTCGGGGTGGGTCGCCGCCCACGCCTGGGCCTGCTCGCGCATCCAGGTCCGCAGCAGTCCGGGCAGCAGGAAGTTCGGGGCCACGACGATCCGACGATGCCCCAGCGTCGCGAGCCGGCCCAGCGCCTCGGGCAGCGAGGGCCTGCTCACCTGGATGAACGCCGCCTCCACCGCGGCACCCGTCCGCTCCGCGAACAGCCGCGCGAGGCGGGCGTGATCGGCATTCGCCTCGGGCACCTTCGCGCCGCGGCCGAGGAAGACCACCCCGACGTCGCGCAGCGGCCAGTCCCCCGCAGCCGCGGCGGCAGCGGCCGCGCGGGCGTGAACTGCAGCAAGCAGGCGCGGGTCGGCCCCGAGCGGCCGGGTATAGCGCACCCGGGTCAGCAGCGCCGGGCCGTCGAGGCCGGCCGCGATGGCCTCCGGGATGTCCTCGCGCACATGGGTGCCCGTACCCAGCATCAGCGGCACGACCACCGCTTGATCGGCGCCCCCCGCGAACGCCGCCCGCACCGCATCGGCAATCGGCGGCTCGACGAGCTCGACGTACCCCTCGTGCACCGCCACGCCCGGCAGCAGGCCGCGCACCCGGTCGATCAGCGCGCGGCAGGCCGCCACCCCGTCGCGGTCCCGCGTGCCGTGCGCGGCGACCACGCAGGCGGGGACCCCCGGCAGGGGCTCAGGCCCGGGCTGCGTCGGCATGTTCGTCATGCTCGTCCCCCATCCAGGTGTAGTCGCGCGGGGTCACGACGTACGGCGGGCGCCCCTCGCTGGGCACGAACGTCGTACTGCTCGAACCGATGATCACCAGCGAATTCATGTCCACCACCGCCGGGTCGAAGTCGGCCAGCGTGGCCAACACGACGCCCTGGCGGCGGCGCTCCGCCTGCATCACCACCCCCACCGGGGTCTGCGGCGGCCGGTGCCCGGCGAAGAGCTCGAGCGCCCGCGGCAGCTGCCAGGTCCGGGTCCGGCTGCTCGGGTTGTACAGGACCGTCACCAGGTCACCCTCGGCCGCCGCGACGAGGCGCCGCTCGATGGCCTCCCACGTCGTGTGCAGGTCGGACAGTGAGATCGTCGCGTGGTCGTGGCCGAGCGGGGCGCCGAGGATCGCCGACGCGGCGAGGCTCGCGGTGACCCCGGGGACGATCACGACGTCGACGCCGTCGGTGCCGTACTCCAGCACCGGGCTAGCCATTGCATAGATCGCGGGGTCTCCCCCGCAGACCAGCGCCACCCCGTCACCGCGGCGGGCCCGCGCCACGGCCTTGGCGATCCGGTCGTGCTCGGAGCCCATCGTGCTCGCCTCGACCTCGGCCCCGGGGCGGGCCAGATCGCGGATCTGGCGCACGTAGGGTCCGTAGCCCACCACATAGCGCGCCTCCTGGATGGCCCGCACCGCCCGCGGCGTGAGCAGGTCCCGCGCGCCCGGGCCGAGCCCGACCACCGACAGCCGACCGCGGGCGGGCAGCCGACCTATCGCACAGGTCGCGTCGGTGGACTTGCGCTTCGGCACGACGAGGACGCCACCGCGCGCGAGCACCGACGCCTCGGCCACGCTGGGACTCCCGACGAAACCGGCCACGCGCTCGCTGGGGGTCGGGACGTCCAGTTCGGCCAGCGTTTGGGCCGGGAAGGGCAGCAGGTGCAGGCCCAGCCGCGCGGCGAGCTGCAGCAGGCCGATCTCGCCGGCCTTGGCGTCGATCGTCGACAGCGCGGCGATCGATTCCTCGGCGAGGCCGGCTTCCGCCAGCGTGGCCCGCAGCAGCTCGTGGAGATGGTCGACGTCGGTGCCCGAGTTGCAGCCCATCCCGACGACGAGGCTGCGCGGCTGCAGTACCACGGTCGGTAGCTCCGACTCGGCGAGGACGGCGGCGCTGGCCCGGTCGGTCACGACGATCCGCGCGGCCGGCGCCCGCTCCCCAACGCTCTCGTCAACGGCGTCGGCGGTCTCGGCTTGGTCGGCGGCGGCGGCGGGGCCCTCGGCCACGTTGTCCGGGAGCGGCGGCAGCGGGCAACGGTACTCGCGGACCAGCCGCACCGGTCGCCCGTCGAGCAGCGCCCGGGTCGTGCCGGCGACGTCGCCGCGGTACGGCCAGCCGAGCGTGTCCAGCGCCGGGACGCCGAGCGAGTCGGTCGCCGTCGTGACCACGGCGGTTGCGCCGGTCGCCTCCGCGACGCGGCGGGCCAGGTCGTTCGCGCCGCCGGCGTGCCCGCCGACGAGCGGTACGGCGAAGCGGGCGGCCTCGTCGAGCACGACGACGCCGGGATCGACCTTCTTGCCCGCCAGCAGCGGCGCGATGATCCGGGTGGTCGCCCCGAGCGCGAGGTGGCTGACGATGAGGTCGCACTCCGCCCACGCGCGGGGCAGGTTCTCGGCGGCGGGCCCGGCGTAGATCGTGGTCCCGCCGAGCGCCTCGTCGAGGTGGTCTGCTCGGCGCCGGGCGGCGGGGCTCGACCCGACCACCTGGCCGATGCGCTCGGTCGGGGTGGCTACTCCGGTCGTCGTCGTCACGCGTCCTCCCGGGGGCGCTCGATCGTCGTCAGGTACGTCGTGGCGGTCGCGCCGTCCGCGTCGGTCAGCGCGAGGTGCTCGACGGTCACCGTGGCGCCGTCGTCGCCGGCGGCGTCCACGGCGTCGGCGGTCCGCTCGGCATCCTCGTCCCCGCAGATCAGCACGATGCGGCGCGGCCGCCGAGCGGTGACCGCACCCAACCAGGACGGGTCGTCGAGGATCACCAGGTCGGGATCGGGAAGGTACGCCGGGACGAGGCGGCGGCCCGACCCTCCCGGCCCCTCGGGGCCTCGTGAAGTGGCCCTGCCTTCCCACCCGTCCGCATCATCCGCGGGCAGCACGTCCAGGTCGACGACCGCCGCTCCGGTGCGGGCACACCAGGCGGCCACCTGTTCGGCCGGCTCCCCCGCGGTCCACACCGTGTCTCCCAGGATAGGAACCCAGCGGCCGAGCACCTGCGCGAGCGCCGGGCTCTGTCGCCCGGCCGCCCCGCGAATCGACGGGCGCCCAGGCGCCCCTGAGTCCGACCCCGAATCCGTCCCGCCTCGCTCTCGCGCGATCACGCGCGGGCCCCCAGCGTACGGCCCGACCTGGCCCAGCGCGTCAGGCGAGCCCGGCTCGTGGGCGAGCACCAGGACCACGTTCGGCTCGGCGACGTCGGTGATGTCCCGGGCGGTGGGTCCGTCGAGGATCCGGACGAGTTCGTCGCTCTCGCCGAGTCGCTCGGCCACGACGTACCAGCGCGTGAGGTCCGCCAGCGCCCCGGCGATCTCGCGGACCCCGTGGCCGGGCGCGGTGAGGATGCCCACCTTCGCCAGCGCCCGGCAGGCGGCCCAGGTCGGCGCCATGCCGTGGCCGTGGGCGCTCACCACCTGGGCGTCGTCCCAGGGCAGGCCGACCGCCGCGAAGGCTGCCGCGATGGACGACACCCCGGGGTGGACCCGGCAGCTCAGGCCGCCGGCCCGGAACCGCCGCACGACGCCGTACAGCAGCGGGTCGCCGCTGGCCAAGACCGCCGCGGGTCCGTCCGGGCGGCCTGCCGCCTCGTACGCCGTGAGCGCCTCGATCGCGGCCGTCACGCCGCCGAGCACGATCCGGCGTTCGGCGGGCACGCTTAGCGCCTCCAGCGCGCGCGTCCCCGCCACGACGCGTCCGGCGGCCGCGACGGCACGACGTACGCCCTCGTCCGGCGACCCCAGGTAGCCGTAGACCTCGATCACGCCGGTCCCGCCCCGTGCTCGGAAGCCACCCCGACCGCGCCCCGCGCCCGCAGGTCGGCCTGGGCGGCGGGGTCGGCCCGGCGGTACTCGTGCCGGAAGCCGGGGTGATAGAGGTGGCTGCGGGCGTCGATCGGGCCCTCGGCCAGGGCCGGCCCGACCATGACGATCGTGTGCTTCCAGAGCTTGCGGTCCCGCATGGTGGTCGACAGCTCCGCCAGCGGACACCGGAGGATCATCTCGTCCTCCCAGGTCACCCGGTAGCCGACGAGGCACGGCGTGTCCGGCGGGTACCCCCCGTCCAGCAGCGCTTGCTGGAGTTGCCGGTGCCGCGCCGCCGAGAGGTAGATCGCCATCGTCGTCCCGTGCGCGGCGAAGCCCGCCACGCTCTCGCGCGGCGGCATCGGCGTTCGCCCGCCCTCCAACCGGGTCAGGACGAAGCTCTGGCTGACCTCGGGCACGGTGATCTCGACGTCGCAGCGGGCGGCGGTGGCTGCGTACGCCGAGATGCCCGGCACCGTCTCGTACGCCAGCCCCAGCCGGTCACACTGGTCGCGCTGCTCGGCGGTGGCGCCGTAGATGGAGGGGTCGCCGGTGTGCACGCGCGCCACGAGCAGCCCCTCGTCGCGGGCCCGCACGAGCACCGGCTCCAGGTCCTCCAGCGACGCGCTGGCCGAGTCGATGACCTCAGCATCCGGCCGGGCGCCGGCGACGATCCCGGGATGGACCAGGCTGGAGGCCCAGATCACGATGTCCGCCTCGGCGATCACCCGCGCCCCGCGCACCGTCACCAGGTCCGCGGCCCCCGGCCCGGCGCCGACGAAGACGACCTTGCCCTCCGGTCTCGTCGTCCCGGCCGCCCCAGCCGCCCCACTCCCCCTGGCCGTCACAGCCGTCCCCCGATCCGCTCGCGCAGGGGCGCGGAGAGGACCGTGCAGAAGTACGGCGCGGCCTCGTCCTCGCCCAGTTCGCCCACGTTGATCAGGCGTTCTTCGGGCAGCGAGACGTCGGTCCCGACCACCGTCGTGTCCGCGCGGCCCGCCGCCCGGAGTCGACGGATGACCTCGGGCATGCGTCGCCCCGACTTGTATGCGACCACCGTGTCGGCGCTCGACAGCGCGTCGTCGAGCGCCGTTAGCCCCGCGGTGACGGGCACCAGAGCGAGCACCTCGGTGCCTTCGACCAGCGGGGTCCGGCTCGCCGCCGCGAGCGCCTGCATGGCCGTGATCCCCGGGATCACTTCGACGCGCACGTCCGGCAGCTCGCGGGTCACGGTGGCCGCCAGATAGGAGAACGTCGAGTAGACGCTGGGGTCGCCGACGGTGGCGAAGGCGACGGTGTGGGCGCCGGATTCGTACGCCGTGAGCGCCGCCGCCGCGGACGTCTCCCAGGCCTCGCGGCGGCGGTCGGTGACCCCGCTGCGGTCGGCCATGCTGAACGGCACCCGCCGCAGCGCCGGCGCGGCCTGCGGGCAGCACCCCAGCACGATCCGCTCGGCGCGACCCGCCCCGCCCGTCCCGTTCGCACTGCCCGGTCCGTGGGCGGTGGACCGTTCGGTCTCCGGGACCAGCACGACGTCGGCGGCCTCCAGAGCCCGGACCGCCTTGACCGTCACCAGCTCGGGGTCTCCGGGGCCGACGCCGACGCCGACCAGCCGGCGCGCGAATGGCGCTGCGGGGCCGGCAGGTTCAGCTCGGTCAGCTCCCGGCGTGGGTGGGGTCGTGGCGTCCACGTGGCCTCCTCAGGTCTACCGCCCGAACGAATCGCCGACGTCAGGTGGAGTTCCTGGCTCGGGTAGTACGTCGCAAGCACCTTGGGTCCCCGCAGCTCACGACGTACGCCCTCACAGTGGCGGGACCGCCCCGGACTCGCACTGACGTGCTCACCGGTGTTCCTCCGCTCCTGGCGCGTCCGTCATCCTGCCACACCGCCACCCCACGGCGGGCGGAGGCAATCCCAGCGCAGGCCGGGCGTGGGGTCGAAAGCAACCAACCCCCACCGAAGTCTCACGAAGACCGGAGGGCGACCCGAAGGGCAGGCCGGGAGAGGGGTCGAACAAGCTAAAGACGCTTTTCCCGCTTGAGAGACCCCTCTCCCGGCCTGCCCACCTCCTCGAATCCCCGCCCCACCCAACGCCGCGTGACGCTCACTCGCGATCACCGGGCCAGCGCGAGCAGTGCCGGCACGTCGAGGTGGGTCTCCACCGCGTCCGCGAGCGCGTCGATCATGGCCTCCCGGCGGTCGGCGAACCCCGGTACGCCGTCGCGGGGCCGCCATCCGCTCCCCGAGGCGCGGGCGATCTCAGTGAGCCACGCCCGTCGAAAGGCGTCGTTCTCCATCGCCCCGTGCCACAACGTTCCCCAGACGGCGCCGACGCGGCAGCCGTCGAGGAACGGCTCAGGCTCGCGATCAGGAGACCCGTCGACCGTGCAGATGCCGTGGTGGATCTCGTACCCGACCACCTCATGTCCGCGCCAGGCGCCGCGGGGTCGACCCAGGATCTTGGCGGCCCCGAACTCGACGTGGACCGGCAGCAGCCCGAGTCCCGGCGTGGGCTCGTCGGCCCCCGCCGCCCGCGCCGACTCGACCCCGCCCTCGTCGCCGATCTCGCGGGCGAGCATCTGGTAGCCGCCGCAGATCCCCAGCACCGGCCGCCCCGCCGCGGCCCGCGCCAGCACCGCGTCGGCGATCCCGCTGGCCCGCAGCCAGGCCAGGTCGTCCAGCGTGGACCGCGAGCCCGGCAGCACCACGAGGTCGGCTTCCCGAACCCGGTCCGCGTCGCGGGTCACCACCACGTCCACCCCGGCCTCGTGCGCCAGGGCGTCCACGTCGGTGGCGTTCGAGGTCCGCGGGAACCCCACGACGGCGACCCGCAGCACGCCCTCGGCCTCGGGGTTCTCGGCGTCGTCGGCCCGCCCCGCCCCGTGCGCCCGCCACCGCGCCAGTTCGAGGGCGTCCTCCCCGTCGAGCCAGACCCCGTCGACCCAGGGCAGCACGCCCAGGCAGGGCAATCCAGTGCGCCGGGTGAGCTCGGTCAGCCCAGGCCGCAACACCTCGACGTCGCCGCGGAACTTGTTGATGACGTAGCCTGCGAGGCGGGCTCGGTCGGCGTCGTCCAGGATCGCCCAGTGCCCGTAGATGGAGGCCAGCTGACCGCCTCGGTCGATGTCGCCCACCAGCACCACGGGCAGCGACTTCGCTTGCGCCAGACCGAGATTGACGTAATCACCGGCCCGCAGGTTGATCTCCGCCGGCGACCCGGCACCCTCGCACACGACCAGCTCGTGGGCCGCCGCCAGCTCGTCGTACGCCGTGAACGCCGCCTCCGCGAGATGCCGTCGCCCAGTCGCGTACTCCCCCGCCTCCAGCGTCCCGCCCGGCCGGCCGCGCAGTACGACGAAGGACCGCCGGTCCGTCCCCGGCTTGAGCAGCACGGGATTCATCGCCGACGTCGGCTCCACCCGCGCCGCGAGCGCCTGCAGGTACTGCGCGCGCCCGATCTCGGCGCCGTCTGCGCAGACCATCGAGTTGTTCGACATGTTCTGGGCCTTGTATGGCGCCACGTCGATCCCCCGCCGCCGCGCCGCCCGGCACAGCCCGGTTACGACGAGCGACTTGCCCGCATCGGACGAGGTGCCGCACACCAAAACGCCGCTCACCGGGAACCTCCAGGTCGCTTGAAGCCAGATTCGGCGGTCCGCTTGCGGCCAGCTCCACGACGCGTTCCGCGGGCCGCGCACCACGCCACCGCCGCCGCCGTCCCCAGCCACGTCACGATGGTCACCAGCTGGGCGGCCCGCCGTACGTCGGGCGCGGCCGTCGGCCCACCCGATCCCAGCCTGGGCCGCTCCTCGACCCGCCCGGCGTACACGTTGACCCCGCCCAACCGCACCCCCAGGGCGCCGGCCCAGGCCGACTCTGGCCAGCCCCCGTTCGGGCTGGGGTGGGCGGCGTGGTCCCGGAGCATCACCCGCCCGGCGGCGCGGGCGTCCCCACCCACCAGCGGCGCGGCCGCACACCCGAGGACCCCGGTCAACCGGGCGGGCAGCAGCCCCATGAAGTCGTCGCAGCGGGCGGACGCCGTACCGAAGCGCGCGTACCGCGGCGACCGGTGCCCCACCATCGCATCGAGGGTGTTGACCGCCCGGTGCGCGAGCAGCCCGGGGACGCCGAGCGCCGCCCCCCACACCAGGGGGCAGGCCACCGCGTCGGAGGCGTTCTCGGCGAGCGACTCCACCGTGGCGCGGGCCAGCTCGGGTTCGCCGAGCCCGTCGGGTGCGCGACCGCACAGGTGCGGCAAGCGATCCCGCGCCGCCGCGAGGTCACCGGCCGCCAGCGCCGTGGCCATCGCCTCCCCCTCCCGCGTCAGGCTCGCCGCGCCCACGACCGCCCAGGTGGCCAGGGCCGTCGCGGCCGCGTGCGCGACCGGCCGGTCCCGGGTGGTCAGCTCCGCGGCCGTGCCCAGCAGCACCACCGGAGCCACACAGACGGCGAGGTGAACCGCGCCCGCGGAGCGCGAGTCGCCGTACGTACGACGCTCCACCCACGCGGCGTACCGCCCGAAGCCCGCCACCGGGTGCCATCGCCGCGGATCCGCGAACACGGCGTCGGCCGCCACGCCCAGCGCCACCCCTGCGGCGCGGCTGAGCAGGGGCGAGACGGGCACGGCGGCGACGCTAGCAGAGCGTCGGCCGCGCAGGTCCGGGGTCGACTCGCTAGTCTCGGACGCGCAGGTGGCCCACCGGGGGGCGCCGCGCAGCGACGGAGGGGCGAGCTCATGCGGCTGATGCGGGTCGGGGCGGTCGGCGAGGAACAGCCCGTGGTCAGCGAGGACGGGCAGACCTGGTACGACGCCTCGGCGTACGGCGACTTCGACCCCACCTTCTTCGGCGCCGACGGCCTGGAGCGGCTGCGCGCGGACCTCGGCGCACGGCGGCTGCAGCAGCGGGACATCGCTGGTCAGCGCATCGGCGCCCCGATCGCGACCCCGCAGGCGATCATCTGCATCGGTCAGAATTACGCCGCGCACGCCGCCGAGTCCGGCAGCGCACCGCCGCAGCACCCGATCGTCTTCCTCAAGCACCCGAATACGCTGCGCGGGCCCCACGACGACGTGCGCGTCCCCCGCGGCGCGCAGTCCGTCGACTGGGAGGTAGAGCTGGCCGTGGTCATCGGCCGCGGGGCCAGCTACCTCGACAGCGACGAGGCCGCGCTGGCGTGCGTGGCCGGTTATGCCCTGGCCAACGACGTGTCCGAGCGCGACTTCCAACGCAAGATCTCGGGCGGGCAGTGGAGCAAGGGCAAGTGCTGCCCCGACTTCTTCCCGCTCGGCCCGTGGCTCGCGGTCGACGAGATCGCCGACCCCCAAGACCTGCACCTGCGCAGCACCGTCAACGGAGAGACCCGCCAGGACTCATCGACCGCCGACATGATCTTCTCGGTGGCGACCCTGATCCGGGACCTGTCCCAGGTCATGACGCTCTCGCCCGGCGACGTGGTCAGCACCGGTACGCCGCAGGGCGTGGCCATGTCGGGCAAGTACCCCTACCTCCAGGCCGGCGACGTGATGGAGATGTTCATCGACGGGCTCGGGCAGCAGCGCTGCGAGCTCATCGCGCCCGACGTCCCGTGAGGCGGTAGTGCCGCCGGCCGAACCTGCCCAGCCGGCCGAGCCCGGGGACCCGGTCCACCCGGCCGACCCGGTCGGAGATGCTGGGGATGCCGGGCGGGGCGCCGCGCCGCGATTGTGGCCCCTGTACGCTGGTGGGTTCCTCGGGCCCTTCGCCGGCGCGATGACCGGGGTGATGCTGCCGGAGCTCGCCGACGGGCTCGGCACGACGATCTCGGGGGCGTCGCTGGCGGTGAGCTGGTTCATGGTCCCGTTCGCGGCGGCGCTCCTCTTCTCGGGGACCCTCGCCTCGCGCTGGGGGCAGGCGCGCGTGGTGCGTACGGCGTTCGTGGCCTACGCGGCATCGTCCCTGGTGGGCGTCTTCGCGACGGCGCTGCCCCCGTTCCTCGCCGGTCGGGCCTTCCAGGGCCTATCCAACGCCTTCACGACACCGCTGCTCATCGCCATGCTGGCGGCCCTGACTCCGCCGGAGCGGCGCGGCCGCGCGATGGGCATCTTCGCAAGCATGCAGGCCAGCGGCACGGCTTTCGCGCCCGTCATCGGTGGCGCGGCCGCGGCCGTCGACTATCGGTTGGCCTTCGGCGCCGCCGCGGCGGTCGCGCTGGCCCTGGCGGCGCTGATGCCGACCACGCACGCCGTACCGGCGTCCGGCGCGGCGACCGAACGCGAGAAGTGGGCCGCGCTGCGCAACCGCGAGCTCGCGCGGACCTGCGTCATCGGGTTCTGCCTCCAGTTCACGGCCACGGGCGTGGGCATCCTGGTCGCGCTCCTCGCGCACGACCGGTTCGGGCTCGACGCCGCGCAACGCGGCCTGGTCACGGCCGGATTCGGGGTGGCGGGGCTGCTGACGGGCACGCTCACCGGCCGGCTGGCCGACCGGTACGGGCTGCGCGTCGTGGGAGCGGGAGCCATGGCGCTGCTGGGACTCGGCATCGCGACCGCCGCGGTGGCCCCGTGGCTGTGGCTGCTGGTGCTGGTCACCTTCCTCGCCGGCATCGGGAACACCGGCTCCCGGGTGACCGCCCAGTCGTTGGCGGTGCGCTCCACGCCGGCCAACCCCGCCGGCGCCACGAGCTTCGCTCTGTCGATGCAGTTCCTCGGCGGGGCGGTGTTCCCCGTGGCCGTCCCGGCGTACCAGGTCCACCCCCAGCTCACCTGCATCGCCGTCGGCGCGGTCGCGCTCGTCGGGGCGCTCGTGGCGGGCACCCGGATTCCTCGGCAGGCGTCCTCGCCCAGCGCGTCGTCTTGAGCGAGGCGGTCTGAGGTCGCGCTCGGGAATCGCGGGCTGGAAATCCTCGAACGAGCGTCCAAGACGCCGATCAAGGGGCTGGTGCGCGGCACGGACGCTGCGGCTCGTTCGGGGGACAGTCATGCCTCGTTACCAGCTCCACCTGCGCGCGCTCCTGAGCGCGCTCGCCACCGTCGCGTGCGTCGCGACAGGCGCCGCCACTGCCACCGCCGCGACCACCACGCCCGCCGCCGCTACTGCGAACGCCACGCTCGCCGCGACCGTCACCCCCGCCGTGGCGAGCACTCCGGGTTCCGGCGGCACCACGCGCCCGACCCAGCCACCCGCCCGCGTGGACCGCGCGCCCACCGACGCCGAAGCCAACCGGCCCGGGCATCGCGCCCCGCTGCCGGTGCCCCCGGAGCCACCCCCGGCGACGACGGCCACCGTGTACCTGACGTTCGACCACGGTCCCGGACCCTCGTTCACGGCTCAGGTGCTCGCCGCCCTGGCGGAATACCACGCGCAGGCCACGTTCTTCATGATCGGACGGCAGGCACAGGCCAACCCCGGCCTCGTCGCCGCCGTGCGGGCCGGCGGCCACGCCGTCGGCAACCACACCTACTCCCACCCGTGGCTCACGGGCCTGTCCAACACCGCCATCGCCGGCGAGATCAGCTCCGCCTCGACCGCGCTCGGGGGAACCCGATGCCTGCGGCCGCCGGGCGGCTTCATCGACGGCCGGGTGCGGTCCGTCGCGGCGCAACAGGGCCAGAGCGTGGTGATGTGGAGCGTCGATCCGCAGGACTGGCGCCGGCCAGGCGCCGGGGCCATCGCGTCGACCGTCCTCGCGAACACCCGAGACGGCAGCATCGTGCTCATGCACGACGGGGGCGGCGATCGCTCTCAGAGCGTCGCCGCGCTCCGCACGATCCTTTCCACGCTGGCGGGCCGCGGATTTGCCTTCCGCGCGCTGCCCCACTGCCTGTAGCAGGTGCACGCCTCTAGGCAGGTGCGCGCTTGCAGCAGATGCGCTTTCTCAGCGTGCGCACCCGCAGCTGGGCGCCTACACAGGTGACGGGCGCCCGGCCTCCCGCAATGGCGCCAAGACCGGGCCCATCTGAAACGCGTCATCAGAGCCGATCAGGCCGCCGTGTCGGTGTCCGGGTCATGACGCGGCCAGAAGTACACGGCCGAGCGATCCAGGGGGTAGCCACTCGGGCCGTCATAGGGGACGCCGGCGAGATCGACGTCGGCGCCCCTGACTCCGTTGAAGCCTGGAACGCCGGCGACGCCGGCGACGCCGAGGGCGCCGGGGAGGACAGGGACGCCGGTCAGCCCGGTCAGGCCCAGCGGCGAAGGCGCGGGGGCCGGCGGGCTGGCGGTGATGGGGCAGCCTCCGCGGGTCAGGAACTGCAGACCGCCTGGGCCGCCGTCGGGCAGGTTGGGGTTGCCGGAGATCGCGAAGTGTCCTTCGTGGTGCCGGTCGTGGTGGAACGGACACAGCGAGACGAGGTTGTCGAGGTCGGTGCGGCCGCCGTCGAGCCAGTGGACGATGTGATGTGCCTCCACGTGACCGCTGCTGGAGTCGGCCTGCGGGCAGCCGGGGGCGCGGCAGCCGCGGTCCCGGTCGGCAATGAGGGCCTTGACCCGGTGGGGCACGATGCGCTGACTCCGGCCCAGGTTGGTCGGGGCGCCTTGGGTCTCCCAGACGGGCGTCAGAACCCCGTCGCAGGTGAGCGCGTCTCGCGCCGGACCGGGCAGGCGTGGCCCAGCGTTCAGCCACGCGCCTTCCGTGTCGAGGTGCACGAGCACCCGGTATCGGTCGCGCCGACTGGCGGAGGATCGCCCCGCGACAGCTTCGACGCACAGGGCCGTCAGCGCGTCGGCGAGGGTGGGTTGATAGGGCATCCCCTCAACATGTCGCAGCGACGCCGTCAGATCATCGCCCCCGCAGAAGCCTGGACGTGGGACCTCGGGGCACCACTCGGCCCATGCTGGGCTTCCTGCCTCGTTCGCGCGCTGGGCTCGCACTCGGCCAGCACCTTCGGCGGGCCACTCTCCTGGAGCCGGACTCCCCGTCCGATCGGCCGAATCGTCGTCAATCTTGCCCGCGCAGACGTCGCCGACACCAGCATCTGAGGCGCCGTGGTCACCGACATCCCCGTGCGTTGGGGGGCCGTCCGCGGTCGGCTCACTCCCGGAACGCGCTGACGTGGCGAGGTTCGCGCCAAGGTCGGCACGCCCAACACGCGCGCCAGGGCCGAATTCGCCGGCGCCGCAGGCGCACTGGGTCTCGTCGACCCGCGCGCAAGAGCCGAAACCACCGGTGCCGCGAGCGCGATCGGTCTTGTGGGCCTGCTGGCCACCGTGGATCTGGTCGGCCTCGTCGGCATGGTCGGCATGATCGGGGCGAAGATGGAAGAGCCGGTCCTTGCCCTCGCGCAGGGCGGCCTCCACCAGCGCGCCGATGTGGGCCGGCGCGTCGTAGCGCAACCGGAAGCGACCATCCTCGTCCAGGCCCATCTGAAGCCGAGGAGGTGCGTCCGGCTCGCGGGATCCCGCCCCGGCGCCCTCGCCGTGCGCGAACGTCGCCGGTGATGCTGCTGCCTCGGACGACCCCACCGCGTCAGCACCAACCGTATCTCTCTCCCGATTTTCCATATCTATGCGATCGGTCGGTGCCGCGAGTGGCTCGCTGGCTTCAATTGCTTCAGTCGCTTCGCTCGCATCAGTGGCCCCCTTTGCTTCACTGGCCGCCCCCTGGGTGTCCGGCTGCGTGCGCACCGGCGGGGCGGTGGCCTCGGAGCGCAACCCCATGGCGGCGCCGGAGTGTGATCCCGTGTCGCTCGCACCGGGCGGGCAGGGCGCTTCGTCTGCAGGGAACGGGTAGCGCGCCGTGGCGCGCACGATCTGGGGCACGGTCGCGTGGAGCGCCAGCGAAGCCACGGCCTCTTCGTAGGCTGAAGGAACCCGCCTGGCAATCGCCAGGACCTGCTCCATCGACAGCTGGCCGGCACCGAAGTGCCTCATCGTCGCGGGCAGTTCGTCACGCCGACGAGCCACCAGTGTGACCTGCCGAGCCCGGCCCCGATCGAGTCCCACGCGCAGCATCAGCCAATGCTCGACGGACTTGATACCCACGCCGAACCACGCTTTGCTGGAGATCGCGTCGGCCGTCAGTCCAACGAGCTGCGCATGCCAACGATTCAGTTCGCCGGCGAGCTGTGCCGCGCGCGACTCCGCCTCTAAGCAAACGGACTCAGGGCAGGCCACTCCCGGCGGGGTCTCCCGTATCGAGGTGGCCGCCATGCGTCTAGAACAGCACTGCTGTACGACTCCTGCCATCTCTTATAGCAACTTTTTTCGACGCTAATGACCTCCTCGTTGAGGCCTACGGAGCGAGTTGCCGTTGGCCTGACGACGTTGAGCTACCAGCGCTGCTCTGGGCGTCAGGGCGCAGGTCAACGTGCGGGCGAGGCGCAACAAGCGCGCGGCCACGGCGTCTCTCCTCTGCTGGCCGGCAGGGCGGGTCCCATTTTGGCAACGGCCCCGGCGGCAAAAGGCGGCGCGGCAACGGCCCCGGCGGCCCCGGCGGCGCGGAAACGGGCGGGGCGGCAAAGCCGGGGTGGAGTGGCCGCGGCCGCAACGGCACGGTGGCAACGGGCGGCGCGACAAGAGGCGGCGCGGCAACGGGCGGGGCGGCAAAGCCGCGGTGGAGCGGGCGGGGAGGCAACGAGTGGTGGCGGGGGTGGCACCGAGTGGAGGCGCGAGGGGCGGGATCCAAACCCGCCCGGGCAGGTGGCTACGGCTCGGGCTAGCCTGGGGGCCTGTTCCGGTCCCCTCCCCTGACGAGGTCGCGTCATGCCGCAGCTGCGCTCCCGCACCACCACCCAAGGTCGCAACATGGCCGGCGCCCGCGCCCTGTGGCGCGCGACCGGCATGGGCGAGGACGACTTCGACAAGCCGATCATCGCCGTCGTCAACAGCTACACCCAGTTCGTCCCGGGCCACGTGCACCTCAAGGACATGGGCGCCATCGTCTCCGAGGCCATCGCGGCGGCCGGCGGCGTGGGCCGCGAGTTCGACACGATCGCCATCGACGACGGCATCGCGATGGGCCACGACGGGATGCTCTACAGCCTGCCGAGCCGCGAGATCATCGCGGACAGCGTCGAATACATGGTCAACGCCCACCAGGCCGACGCCCTGGTCTGCATCTCCAACTGCGACAAGATCACGCCCGGAATGCTGCTCGCCGCGCTGCGCCTCAACATCCCCGCGGTCTTCGTCTCCGGCGGCCCCATGGAGGCCGGCAAGGCCGTCATCACCGACGGCGTCGCCAGCAAGCCGACCCGCCTCGACCTCATCGACGCGATGATCCAGGCCGTCGACAAGAACGTCTCCGACGCCACCATCGAGACGGTCGAGCGCTCGGCCTGCCCGACCTGTGGGTCCTGTTCGGGCATGTTCACCGCCAACTCGATGAACTGCCTCGTCGAAGTCATCGGCCTTGGCCTGCCGGGCAATGGCTCGACCCTTGCGACCTCCGCGGCCCGCCGGGGACTGTTCGAGCGGGCCGGCGCCCTCGCCGTGGACCTGTGCCGCCGCTACTACGACGAGGACGACGCCTCGGCCCTGCCCCGGGCGATCGCGAGCAAGGCCGCCTTCGAGAACGCCATGCGCGTCGACTGCGCGATGGGCGGCTCGACCAACACGGTGCTGCACCTGCTGGCCGCCGCCCAGGAGGCCGGCGTCGACTTCAACCAGACGGACATCGACGCCCTCTCCCGGCGTACGCCGTGCTTGTGCAAAGTCGCGCCCAACACCCACGACTACTACATGGAAGACGTCCACCGCGCCGGCGGGATCGTCGCCATCATGGGCGAGCTGGCGCGCGGCGGTATGCTCGACGAGTCCGTCCACGCGGTGCACGCGCGATCGCTGCGGGAATGGCTGGCCGAGTGGGACGTGCGAGGCGGTACGCCGAGCGCCGCGGCACTCGAGCTCTACCGGGCCGCCCCGGGCGGCGTACGGACCACCGAGCCGTTCTCCTCCACCAACCGCTGGGAGTCCCTGGACACCGACGCCGCGAACGGCTGCATCCGCGACGTCGAGCACGCCTACACGGCGGAGGGCGGCCTGGCGATCCTGCACGGCAACCTGGCCCCCGACGGCTGCGTGGTCAAGACGGCCGGCGTCCCCGAGCACCAGTGGACCTTCTCCGGTCCCGCCAAGGTCGCCGAGTCCCAGGACGAGGCCGTGGACATGATCCTCGGCGGCAAGATCGTGGCCGGCGACGTCGTCGTCGTGCGCTACGAGGGCCCCAAGGGCGGCCCGGGCATGCAGGAGATGCTGTACCCGACCAGCTACCTCAAGGGCGTCGGTCTCGGGCCGCAGTGCGCGCTCATCACCGACGGCCGCTTCTCCGGGGGATCCTCCGGCCTTTCTGTCGGACACGTCTCCCCCGAGGCCGCGTCGGGTGGCGCCATCGGGCTCGTCCGCGACGGCGACGTCATCTCCTTCGACATCCCGAACCGCACCGTGCGGGTCGAGGTGTCCGACGAGGAGTTGGCCCGCCGCCGCGCCGAACAGGACGCCACGGGCTGGCGCCCGGCTCAGCGCGATCGGAAGGTGTCGGCCGCGCTGCGGATCTTCGCCCAATACGCTCAGTCGGCGGACAAGGGCGCCGCCCGGCTGGTGCCCTGACCCGCCCGCTCAGCTACTTCTGCCAGACCACCGGCGCCTTGTAGTAGTCGCTGGTGCTGTCGCCCTCGTAGCGGGCCCCCGTGACCGCCTCGCCCTTGGTCGCGGCGATCGTGCAGGGCTTCGACTTCTCGCCCACCTCGCGGATCTTGAACGAGGTGCACTGCACTTGTCGAACCCGCCGAAGGCCGACACCCAGCCGGCCTTGCGACCGTCGGCGACCACGCCGGATAACGACAGGCTGGGTGACCCGTAGGGGCTGCCCTCCCAGTAGACGATCTCGTTGGTCGACTCGATGTACCACGGGGTCACGCCGACAAATTCGTCCTTGTTCTTGAAGGTGGCGAAGTCCGCGTTGGTGCCCTGCCTGATGTCGGTCACGGTCACCTTGTAGATGGCCTTGGTGTAGTACTTGTCGCCCTTCTTGCCGGACTCCGCGACCAGGGTCGCCGGCTGGCCCACCCTGAGCGCGGTGCCGGGCGCGGTGATCGCGGCCTTGGGGTCGCCCAGCGTGATCGGCGCGGTGGGGTCGACGCTGGTGGACTTGGACGACGAGGAAGCCGAGGAAGGCGAGGAAGGCGAGGAAGGCGAGGATGACGAGCTGCCGTCGCCCGAGGAGCCGGTGCCGACCGGCAGGGTGGCGCTGGTGTTGCCCGATCCGCCGCACGCGGACAGGGCCAAGGCGGCGGCCGCGATGGCGATGGGCGCGGCGGTGCGAGGACGTACTGCTGACATGACTTCCCCCTCCGAGAAGCTCCCTTACCCTGGCGCGCCGGAGCGACCCGACGCTGGGAGCACTCCACCGTAACGGGTGGGCGCTGTTTCTCTCAGTCTCCTGACGGCAACCTGAGCAGCATCGGGACGTCGCCACGACACCCCCGGCCGGTGCCAGGACCGGCAGCGAACGCGGTTACGGCAGGTGGACGGCGTCCGGGTGCTCGGCCAGGTACTGGCGGATGATGCTGGCCACGTCCGGATCCGGCGCCAGGCCGAGCGCAGCCGCCCTGGCGTTGTCGAACCGCGCCGGCCAGGAGGCCACGATCGCCTCTATCCGCGGATCCGGCTCGGGCCGGACGAGCGCCGCCGCGGCCTCGCCGCCGACGGCGCGCAGGGCCGCAATCATCTCGCCGACGGTGACCGTGAGCGCCGGAAGGTTGACGGGCAGGCGGCCAACGACCGGGCCCTCCGCGAGGGCGAGCAACCCCGCGACGGCCCGTCCGGGGGAGGCGATCGCCAACCGTACGTCGGGGCCCACCGGGCACGGCGCCACCACGCCGGCCAGCGGCTCGCGGATGATGCCCGAGACGAAGCTGGAGGCCGCGGCGTTCGGCCGGCCGGGGCGCACCGCGACCGTCATGAGTCGGGCGATCCGCCCGTCGACGTGACCCCGGCGGGTGTAGTCGGCGATGAGCTGCTCGCAGGCGAACTTCTGCGCCCCGTAGCTCGACTGGGGCGTGGGCAGCGTCGCCTCCGAGACGACCTCCGGCAGGGGCAACGCCGGGACCGACCCGTATACGGCCACCGACGAGGAGAACACCAGCGTCGTCAGCGGGCCGCCCGCGGCGTGCTGGCGACGCGCGGCGTCCAGCGCCGCCCGGGGGGCGTCCAGGTTGACGCGCAGACCCAGGTCGAGGTCGCGTTCGCACTCGGCCGAGACGGCCGACGCGAGGTGGAAGACGGCGTCCACGGGCTCGGCGAATAGCTCCGGCAGGGTGTCCGCGAGATCGCCGGGCACGGTGCGCACGCCGGGCATCCCCGCAAACGGGTGGCCCTCCGGTTCGACCAGATCGGCCAGGACCAGCCGCTCGATCGTCCGGCCGGACAGGTGGCCCCGGGCCACCAGCTCTCGGGCGAGCCGGGTGCCGATGAACCCATGGCCGCCGGTGATCACGATGCGCATCGTCAGGTCCTTTCGGTGGGGTGGGCGGCTCGCCTGCTACGCCGAGAGGGTACGCACCACTTCGGCCAGCGACGTGGGACCGCCGACGTTGCCGGCGAACACGACGTACGGGATGCCCTTGGCCGGCCCGTCGACCGGCTCCCACAGCGACACGATCCCCGGCAGCATCGGCCCGCGCACCATCGCCCGCTCGATCGACAGCCCCTTCGCGGCGACGTCGGAGGAGGTGATGCCGCCCTTGGCGACCACGAACCGGGGCGGCGTGCGGGCCAGCACCCGACGGACCACCTCCACCACGGCCGCCGAAACCTGCCGAGCGATGGCGAGGGACTCCTCCGCGTCGTCGCCGCGTACCAGGGAGCGGCTGGTCGTCACGACGACGTTGCCGCGCGGCAGCGCCTCGGCCACCCGGCGGGCCACATCCGCGACATGGCCGACGCCGCCAAGCAGCACCGTGCCGACGTCGATCTCGACGACCTCCGGGTGATCCTGCACGACCAAGGCGCCCAGCTGCCGGGTGGCCGTCGACACGTGCGAGCCGACCACGATCAACCCGCCAGCCGCCCGGCCGGACGCATCGCCCGCACCTGAGCCTGCGCCGACCGCGCCATCTCGGATGGCTGCCACCTCCGCCGCGCTGAGCGGCGCCCGCGGAGGTTGCCCGATGACGGCGCGCGGGAAGGGCGGCGCGACCCGGTAGATGAAGCGCCGGCCGGCGGCCTCCGCGTCGTACAGGGCCAGCGCCAATCGACGCAGGTCGTCCTCGTCGACGATGTCGACGACCACGGGCCGCGCGTGAGCGAGGCCGGCCAGGATGGCCGCCGTCTGCGTGGGATCGGTGCGCAGCACGGCCAGCGGGATCCAGGCGACGCGCTCGGCCGGGATCGCGCCCGCGGTCTTCTCGGCCACCCATTCCCGCAGGTCGGAGCGGGTGTAGCCGAACGTGGCGTCCCGGGCGTACTCCGTCTGTCCCACCGGGGTGAACCCTGCGGTCGGGCAGCCCGCGTAGTGAACCGCGTCCACCGTGATGCGGCCCGCGTCGCCGAACGCCGGCACGATCACCACGCCGTCGACCGGGCGCCCGTCGTGCGCCGAGACCTCCTGAGCGAGGGTGGCCGGCTCGGCGGGGAAGTGTCCCCGCAGCGTGGAATCGGACCGCGAGACGAAGTCGACTGTCACACCGGCCTTTTCCGCCGCGGCGAACGCCGCGCGAGCGACCTCGCGATTGCGCCGTTCCGCGTGGCGACCGTCGAGGCTGCGGCTGTTCGTCATCACGTAGACGGCCGGCGTCCCCTGCGCGAAGGCCCAGGCGAACGCCTCGACCGTCCACGTCAACAGGACGGGCAGGTCCGCGACCGATTGGGTGCCGGTGGGATCGTCGTCGAGGACCACCAGCACGCGGCCCGCGGAGGCCGCACGCCGCGCCACCTCCCGAGGGTCGACCGCGGCTCCGGGCGGCTTGCCCGCCAACAGCTGCTCCAGCGGCACACAGACCGGCTCGGGGTCGTTCCCGAGCGGGGCTTCCGACATACCTCAGTGTCCCTCGGATGGCCGTGGCGGGCCTCCCGAGGGACCGACCAAATCCCCTACCGGAGGTGCGTTCCCGGCTCACCTTGGGCGGTTCGCGGCCGATGCGTACGTCGAGGGCAGGGAAGATTCGCCGCGCCCATCCGGGGCCCGTTCAGGGCTCAATCCACGGCCCAACCCAGCGGCCGAGACCGGGAGCCTGACGAGCCATGACCGAACCAAGCGGCACCCCAGCCAGCAGCCGCCCCACCCCCCGCGACCGGGTGCACATCGACCCGCGGGGCCTCGTGCTCACCGACTCGGATCTGGCCCTGCTCGCCAGGGGGTTGGGTCGCGTCGTCACCTGGCCCGTGCTGCGCGGTGACACGCCCGCGCAGGCGACCCACGTGGCCACGATCCGGTCCACGGTGTTCGGCGGCCGCCCCGGCGGGAACATGCTGGGGGCGATGACCGAATACGACCGCACCCGCAAGGCGGCCGGCCAGCCGGAAGCCTTCGGCCCACACTTCATCGCGACCTGCCAGATCGCCGCGGTGAAGGAGACGCGTCGCGCGGCCCCGGCATCGAAGTCGCCCGACGTCGGCGGCGACGTGCTGCGCATGTGGTTGAGTAGCTGAGGCCCGCCGCCGCTCCGGCGTACGGGCTGGTTGCCCATCGGCCGACCGAGGCGGGAGCGCGCATGCGGCTGCAGCAGATCCACGTGTTCCCGGTGAAATCCATGGCCGGTCAGTCAGTGCCGACCTGGCCGGTGACGCCGTACCGTCTCGCCGGCGACCGCGGCTGGGCCGTCGTCGACTCGAACGGCCGACTGGGCTCGGGTAAGGACAGCCGCCGCTTCCGCCGGCTCGACGCGCTGTTCACCTGGCGGGCCCGGCTCGCGGATCCGACGGCGACCCCCGAGGTCAGCGGACCCGACGGGACCTGGCTGTCCGTCGCCGATCCGGGAGCGGAGGCGGCCCTGGGCACTGCGTGCGGTGAACCGGTCCGGCTGGCGAACGAAGGCGAGGTCGCGCACGTGGACGCGGCCCCGATCAGCCTGGTCGGGACGGCCACGCTCGAACAGCTCGCCGCCTCGCTCGGCGAGGCCGAGCCGGTGGACCCGCGGCACCTGCGCGCCAATCTGGTCATCGAGACGGACGAGCCGTACGTCGAGGACGGCTGGGCCGACGACGGCCTGCGCATCGGCATCGGCGAGGCGCAGTTCGAGGTGGTGCAGCGCGTCACCCGCTGCCGGATGGTCGACATCGCCCAGGCCGACGTGCCGAGCCTGCCCGGCCTGCTCGTGGCGACGGGCGCCAGAGGGGCCCGCGCGGCGGTGTACCTGCGTCCCCTCGGACCGGCAACACTGCAGGTGGGCGCGGCCGTCGCCGCCTGACAAGCGGGCGCTCGTCTCGGCGCTCCCCCGACTCGGCAAAGCCGCGGTAAATCCCGCTCACGCCCTCTAGCGGCAGCCATCAACTTATGTAACTCTGTGTTAATCCCCCGATCGTTGCGATCTGGCAACGATCACCCCCATCCCCAGGTAGGTGACCCAGAGATGCTGGAAGAAGGCCTGACGTACATCGACGAATCCGAACGACTCCGCCTTCAGGCAGCGGTCGACCGCCGGCGCCTCGATGACCGCCGCACGCGCAGCCACGAGTATCCGCCAGGCAGCACCGTCGAGCGCGCCCGTCCCACCCGCACGCCTGCCAAAGTGAGCGCCCCGGTCTAACCGCCCACTGCACCCCTCCCGCCGGTCGCGCCCACCCCAGCACCCAGGGTCACCGCCTCGGACGCCTCCGGCCCCAGACCACCAAGCGGCCCGCCAGGAAACACCTGGCGGGCCGCTTGCTGTAGCGACGAAAGCTCTGGCACCGCTAGCGGCCGCTGAGCTCCGCGCAGACCAGTTCGGCGATCTGCGCGGTGTTGAGCGCCGCGCCCTTGCGTAGGTTGTCGCCGCACACGAACAGGTCGATGGTGTGCGGGAAGTCCAAGGCCTGGCGGACCCGGCCCACCCAGGTCGGGTCCGTCCCCACCACGTCGGCCGGGGTCGGCCACTCGCCGCTCTCGGGGTCGTCGAGGAGGACGACGCTCGGCGCCGTGACCAGCGCCTCTCGGGCCTCGTCGACGGTGATGGGTTTGCTGAACGTCGCGTGCACCATCAGCGAGTGGGTCGTGACCACGGGCACCCGCACGCAGGTCGCGGAGACCTTGAGGTCGGGGATGCCGAGGATCTTGCGGGACTCGTTGCGGACCTTCAGCTCCTCGCTGGTCCACCCGTCGTCCTTCAGCGAGCCGGCCCACGGAATCACGTTCATCGCCAGCGGCGCCGGGAACGGCGACTCCGAACCCAGCTTGCTCTCGATGAGCCGTCGCACGTCGCCGGTCTGGCTGCCCACCCGCTCGCCGGAGACCGCCTCGATCTCGGCGTACAGGCGGTCGACACCCGGCTGACCCGCGCCCGACGCCGCTTGGTAAGACGCGACAACCAGCCCGGTCAGCCCCCACCCCGCGTGCAGGGCGCCGAGGGCGTCCATCATCGTCAGCGTGGTGCAGTTCGGGTTGCTGATGATGCCCTTGGGCCGGTTCTTCACCTGAGCCGGGTTGACCTCGGGGACGACCAGCGGCACCTCGGGGTCCATCCGGAAGGCGCCGGAGTTGTCGACGACGACGGCGCCGCGCGACGCCGCGATGGGCGCCCACTCCGCCGAGATCTCGTCGGGGACGTCGAACATCGCGACGTCCACGCCGTCGAAGACCTCCGGGGTGATCTCCTGGACGGTGACGTCCTCCCCGCGGACCTGCAGCACCTTGCCCGCGGACCGGGCCGAGGCGACGAGCTTGATCTCGCCCCAGACGTCCTGGCGGCTGGACAGGATCGACAGCATCACGCTACCGACGGCACCGGTGGCCCCCACGACCGCGAGGGTCGGCTTGCCACGCTCGTTCAGGTCACTCATCGTCCGGTCCCTCCGTAGACCACGGCCTCGCCCTCGGCGGAATCCAGCTGGAAGGCCGTGTGCACAGCCCGTACGGCGTCGTTGAGCTGGTCCTCGCTGGTGACCACCGACAGGCGGATCTCCGAGGTGGAGATCATCTGGATGTTGATGTCCGCGTCCGCGAGCGCCTTGAACAGCGTCGCGCTCACGCCCTTGTGCGTGCGCATGCCTGCGCCCACCAGCGACAGCTTGCCGATCGCGTCGTCGAAGATCAGGCTCTTGAACCCGATCGCCTCCTTGTGGTGGTCGAGCATCTTTACCACCCGGTCGGCGTCCTTGGTCGGCAGCGTGAAGGAGATGTCCGTCTTGCCCGTCTCCACGGCCGAGACGTTCTGGACGATCATGTCGATGTTGGCGTCGGCTTGCGCGACGAGCTCGAAGATCTTCGCGGCATAACCGGGCCGGTCAGGCACGTCGACGACGGTGATCTTGGCCTCGCTGCGGTCGTGCGCGACGCCCGCGATGACGGGGGCCTCCACGGCTTCTCCTTCGGGGTGGTCTGTGATGCGGGTGCCTTCCTTATGGGAGAAGGACGACCGCACGTGAATGGGGATTTGATAGTTCCGGGCGTATTCCACGCAGCGCAAGTGCAATATCTTGGCGCCGTTGGCCGCCATCTCCAGCGTCTCCTCGGTCGAGAGCACCGGAATTCGGCGGGCCGTGGGCACGATCCGCGGGTCGGCGGTGAACACCCCGTCGACGTCCGTGTAGATCTCGCAGACGTCGGCCTTCAACGCGGCGGCGAGCGCCACGGCGGTGAGGTCGGAACCGCCGCGACCGAGCGTGGTGATGTTCTTCGTGGTCTGCGAGACGCCCTGGAAGCCCGCCACGATGGCAATGTGACCGTCCCCGAGGCACGCCTCGATCCGGCCGGGCGTGACGCCCATGACGCGGGCGGCGCCGTGGTTCTCGTCGGTGAGCACGCCGGCTTGGCTGCCGGTGAACGACAAGGCCTTGTAGCCGAGGTTCGCGATCGCCATCGCGAGGACCGCCATCGAGATCCGCTCACCGGAGCTGAGCAGGACGTCCAGCTCGCGCGGCGGCGGGATGGGGCTGATCGAGGCCGCGAGGTCGATGAGCTCGTCGGTGGTGTCGCCCATGGCCGACACCACCACGACCACGGAGTGTCCCGCCTTCTTCGTCTCGACGATGCGCCGGGCGACGCGCTTGACGCTTTCGGCGTCGGCGACGGACGACCCGCCGTACTTCTGGACGACCAGGGACACTGCGAACTCCCGCACTGCTTCGATGGGCTGACGACTCGATGGGCTGACGAACGGTAGCCGAGTCTAATCGTGTGCCCCAACGCGGTCCGGGAGGCTCGACCGGCGAGACGCGGTCGCTCCCCTGCGTTCCCACTTTTGGCTGAGCTACCGCGCCGGTCCTCGCCGCACCCGACGCCGCCCCGCAGACTGGCGCTATGGGCGCCACCGAGCAGGGATTTGCCGGCATCGAAGTCGACGGCTTGCACCGGAGCTTCGGCACGGTCAAGGCCGTCGACGACATGGTGCTGCGGGCCGCGCCCGGCGAGGTGACGGCCCTGGTGGGGCCCAAACGGGGCGGGCAAAACCACCCTCCTGCTCATCCTCGCCACGTTGCTGGCCCCCGACACGGGCAACGTGCGCGTGGCGGGCCACGATCCGGTCGCGTCGCCCCAGGCGGTACGTCGGCTCATGGGCTGGATGCCGGACGGATTCGGCACCTGGGACACCTTGAGCGTGCGCGAGCTGCTCGCGATGGTGGCGGCGGCCTACGGGATCGGCCGGGCGTCGGCCGCGCAGCGCATCGACGAGCTGCTCGCGCTGCTTCGCCTGGAGGAGCTCGCGGATCGACCGGCGCGGGTGCTGTCGCGGGGCCAGAAGCAGCGGCTGGGCCTGGCTCGAGCCCTGATCCACGATCCGCAGGTCTTGCTCCTCGACGAGCCGGCCTCAGGGCTTGACCCGCGCAGCCGGATCGAGTTGCGGGACGTGCTGCGCGGGCTGGCCCAGCGCGGCCGGACCGTGCTGGTCAGCAGCCACATCCTCGTCGAGCTGCGGGAGATGGCGGACCGGGCGGTGATCGTCGCGAACGGCCGGACCGTCACGACGTACGACTTGCGCGCCCAGGACCGGGCCGGGCGATGGCGTCTCGCGGTCCTCGATCCTGCGGCGTTCGAGGCGGCGATGTCCGCTCGGGCGGATGGTCTCGCCGTACGGCGTCTGCCCGACCCCGCCTGGCCCGCGACGTACGAGCTCGCCATCGGCGACCAGCGCGCCGCGGCCGCCCTGACGACCGAGCTGAGCCGGGCGGGCGTGGGCGTCTGCGGCCTGGCACCGGCGGGCGACGGCGGCCTGGAGGCCGCCTATCTCAGCGCGACCGCGCCCCAGCTGGAGGAGGTACGGCGATGACCGTGCAGATGAGCACCCCGCGCGCCGACCACCTGACCCCGGCCGCCGTGCCGTTCTGGGCGGGGATCCGCACCGTGGCGAGCCTGGATCTTCGCCAACGCTGGCGCGCCGCGCGCACCCGATGGGTGCTGCTGACGTGGATCGTGGCCGTCTACGGATTCGTGGGGCTGACCTGGTTGGCCACCCACCAGATGACGATCCAGAGTCAGGCCTCGGTGTTCTACGGGGTGACGATGTTCGTCGTCCTCACCCTCGCGCTGCTCGTGGCGCCGTCCCTGTCCGCGAGCGCCATCAGCGGCGACCGGGCCGACGGCGTGCTGGTCTCGCTCCAGGTCACCCTGCTCAGTCCCGCCCAGATCGTGCTCGGCAAGTTCCTCGCCGCGTGGGCGGCGGCGCTGGGCTTCCTCGCCATCGCCGCGCCGGTGTTGTTGTGGGCCTTGCTCGCCGGCGGGGTCAGCCTCGGCACCCTGTTGGTGGCGCTGCTGTCGCTCATCCTGATCACCGGGACCGTCTGCGCCCTCGGGCTGGCGATCTCCGCGCTGACGGCCCGGGTGGTGAGTTCGACGACGCTGACGTACGTCGTGCTGGGATTCCTCGTCATCGGCATCCCGCTGCTGTTCGGCCTGACCCTGCCGCTGACCCAGAGCACGGAGAGCTACCGGGTCCTGCGCCACGACGCCAGCAACTGGCGCCCCAGCAACTGGCGCCCCGCGCCCGGCACCACCGAACCGCCGCCCTGCGTCGAGGCGACCGAGCTGCGCACCATGGTGCACACCGAACGCACCTGGTGGCTGCTGGCAGCCAACCCCTTTGTGCTGGTCGCCGACGCTGCGCCCGGCGCGCGCTCCCTGCGCGCGGGGACCAGCGAACCCCTCGGCATCATCCGCGAGGGCGTGCGGATTGCCCGGCGCGGGGCCACCGAGCCCATCGTGGAGTGCTGGACCGGCACCGAGACCCCTATCGAGGATCCCCGCAGCAGCGACGACAGCGCCCGGCGGCTCGACGACCCGGGGTGTCCGTTCGGGGTCACGACGTACGCCCTGCTCGGCGCGGGTGCGCTGGCGATCGCGACTCGGCGCCTTCGCACGCCCTGCCACAAGCTCCCGCGCGGGACGCGCATCGCGTAGATCGCCTCGGGGGATGCGCATGGCCCGTGCCGCGCGCATCGCCCGAGCCCGGACTGCTCAGCGGTGCAGGGCGTCGAATTCGGCCTCGGCGACGGTGTCCTCGTCGGCGTCCAGCCGGATGTGGCTCATGATCGACTGCAGCGCCCGCAGGGCACCGGTGGCCCGGACGCCCCAGTCGGAGAGGTAGCTGAACTGCCACCACCACAGCGCCTCGCTGATCCGGCCGTCGGCGTAGTGCCGCAGCCCGTGCACCAGGGCCGCAGCCACCTCGGTGAGGTCGCCCGACAGCGTGCTGGCCCCCAGCTCCGGGGTGGTCATCGGGTCGACGACCTCGCAGTAGTCATCGAGCCCCGTCAGCAGCGAACCCAGCGACCCGCGCAGGCCCTCCAGGTCGAAGTCGGCGCCGAGGTCCGCCTCGAACTGCTCCGCCGGGACCACGTCCATGATCGCCCCGAGGCGGGCCCCGGTCACGAGGATCTGCGAGGTGGCCAGCAGCAACAGGGGGATGGCCTGCTCGGGAGACTCGCCGGAGCCGACCCGGCGGACGACGGCGAGGAACTGGCGGGCCTCCGCCGCGGTCTCCTCGCCCAGCAGGGCCAGGTCGGCGTCGATGGGCTCGGCGACCGCGTGCTCGTCGGCCTCGGCGATCGGGGGCTCGGCCGCGGTGTCGGCCTGAGCGTCGGCGACGGCGTCCGCAGGACCGGCGGGACGCGCCGGCTCGGCGACATCGGGAGTGGACGGAGTGTCAGGCATTGAGCAAGCGCCTCCCTTCAAAGGCCCGACCGAGGGTGACCTCGTCGGCGTATTCGAGATCGCCGCCGACCGGAAGGCCGGAGGCCAGCCGCGTGACCCGCAGCTGCAGAGGCACCAGGAGGCGGGCGAGATAGGCCGCCGTGGCCTCGCCCTCCAGGTTGGGGTCGGTCGCGATGATGACCTCGTCGACCCGCCCGTCGGACAGGCGCGTGAACAGTTGGGCGAACCGCAGATCGTCAGGCCCGACGCCCTCCATCGGGCTGATCGCGCCACCGAGGACGTGGTAGCGGCCCCGGAACTCGCGCGTCCGCTCGATCGCGAGGACGTCCTTGGGCTCCTCGACCACACAGATCGCCCGCTCCTCGCGGCGCGGATCGGCGCAGATGCGGCACAGCTCTTCCTCGGCGACATTGCCGCACGTGGCGCAGAACCGCACCTTCTCCTTGACCGCAATCAGCGCGTCCGCCAGGCGCTGCACGTCGATGGCGTCGGCCGCCAGGATGTGGAACGCGATCCGTTGGGCACCCTTCGGGCCGACCCCGGGCAACCGCCCGAGCTCGTCGATCAGGTCTTGGACCGCTCCCTCGTACACGACGACCAGCCTACGCGGCGGCCCCGACAAGGCCGAGCGTCCAACCCGGGCGATGTCGGCGGGCGCTCAGTCAACAATTCAGTGCGCGCGTCGGCCTGGGACGCGGCGTCGGCCCGCGAAGCGGCGTCGGCCCGCGGCGCCGGGTCAGCTGGGTGGGCGCTCGTTGTAGATCCCGGCCGGCTCCTGGCCGCTCATCGCCTGGATCGCGGCCATCACCTCGTCGGCGATCTCCCGCCGGGCGCGCCCGGGCGGCAGCACGCCGTACCGGTCCCCCAGCCAGAGGGGCGCCCCGAACTCGACGGACACTTTGGCGGGGCGGACGAACCGGGAGCCCACCGGCTGGATGCGCTCGGTGCCGCGAATCGCCACCGGGACCACGGGCGCGCCCGACGTCAGGACCAGGTGTCCGATGCCGGTCCGGCCGCGATAGAGCCGCCCGTCCCGGGACCGGGTGCCCTCCGGATAGATCCCGAAGGCGCCGCCTGCCGAGAGCACATCGAGGGCCACCTGCAGCGACTGCGACGCGGCCGCGGTCTCGTCGCGGTCGACGGGGATGGTGCCGGCGGCGGTGAAGAAGGCCCGATTCCAGGCGCCGGACAGGCCCTTGCCGGTGAAGTACTCGGCCTTGGCCAGGAACGTGATCGGCCGCGGCGCGACGGCGGGCAACACGATGCTGTCGAAGAACGACAGGTGGTTGCTGGCGATGATCACCGGCCCACTGGCCGGGACGTGCTCGGCGCCGCGGACGTCGGCGCGCAGCACCGTGCGCAGCACGGGCGCCGCGACGGACCGCGCCAGCGCGTAAAACCTGGTCGTCTCCACGGGCGGCGATCCTAGGCGTACGTCGGCGCGGGGCGACACTCGGGGCCACGCCGGGGGGTGGGTGCGGACCGACGAACGGTCACTCCTGACGTTCGTCGATCACGACCCCACCGAGCACCTTCGCGATGACGGGCTGACCGATTGCACCGGAGTCCTGGATGTTCTCGTCATCCACGCTGACCTCGGCGTCCTCGGCCTCCTGAGTCGCCGGGAGGGCACGGCCGGTCCGGCCGCGGTCGCCTCGGGAACCACTGGAGGCACCGGCGACGCCCGGGTCGCGCTCGCCGAGGGACGCCTTGGCGCGCTCGTAGGCGCTCATCCGGGCCCGCCCCCCGGCCGGTCGTGGGGCAGCCGGCGGGGGCGGTGCCGCAGGAGCGGGGGCAGGGGGTTCGGCAGGCGCGGCGGGTTCGGACGCGCGGTCCGGTTCCGAGGAGACGGCCGGTGCCGCAGGAGCCGCCGGCTCGGGAGTGGCAAAGACGTTGAGCGGGTCGCCCTTGGGGCCGGGAACCGGGGCCCATTCGTCGTCGGGTTCCTCGTCCGGATCCGGGTCGGCTGCGTACTGGGGGCCGTAGCCGGCGCCGTCGCCTGGGTCGTCGTCGGCCGGCCAGCCCGGGTCGGCGGGGGCGCCGGGCGGCCCGGTCTGGGGCACCGGATCCTTTCCGTCATTGGCCTCGCCGACGTGCGACACGTCCGTCGTAGGCCCGCCGTCATCGTCATCGTCGCCGTCGTCGACTCCGTCGTCAGCATCGTCGAGACCGGCCGCGCTTGCGGTCTCGTCGACCACCCCCATGGGCGGCGCGAGCTCGGTGTCGTCGTCGTCCAGGAGCTCCTCGGCCTCGTCGTCGTCGAGGGCGTCGAGCGGTGTCGGCCGCTGCGCGGAGGCCGGTACGCCGGGTGCCGCTCCCTCCGATCTCGTTGCGGTGCTCGCCCCAGGCGACGTGGACTGGGTGGGCGACATGGAGGGGGTGGGCGACGCGGACGGGGTAGACGGCGGGGAAGGGGTGGACGGCGGGGACGCCGGCGGCTCGAGCCTCGTCTCGCGCGCACCCATCGTGGGCTCGGTCGGCTCGACGGGGCTCATCCGGGGCGGGCCGGGATCGGACAGGGGGGCAGTCTGCGACAGGGGCTCGCTGCCGCGGGCGGGCATCACCCGGCCCTCGACGGCCACGTCGACCCCGAGCGTCTCGATCAGCGCCTGACGGACCACCTCGCCATGCGGGCCGTGGTGGAAGGTCCGGGCGAGCCCCTCGGTGGCGATGCCGAGGACGAGCCGGCGCCCGTCGTACTCCAGCACCTGCGCATGCTCCGACAGGAACGTCCAGGTCACGCGCCGGATCCCGAAGACCTTCGCGAGCACGTCGGGCCAGCTCCGGCGTACGGCGTCGGTGTCGAGACCCCCGCGGGGCGGCGCTGCGCCACGCTGCGGCGAGGCCTCGGCGCCGCGCTGCGGCGACGACTCGGCACCACGCTGCGGCGACTGCTCGGCCTCGGGCCGCTGCGGCGACCGCTCGGCGCCCCGCTGCCGCGTGGGCTCTGCGACCCGCTGCGGGGAGGGCTCCGCTAATGGAGACTCCGCACCCGCGGGAGCAGCCTCGGCCCGGGCCGCAGGGGGCGAGTCCACCGGATCCGACGCACCGCCCCGGCTGGCGGCGTGCGCCTGGCGCAGCGCCTCCCTGCCCCCCGCCGGGGCACCGGCCGAGCCCGAAGCGAAGGCAGAATCCTCGACCGGGGTGGAGTCGGGGTGCCGCGCCGGCCTCGACGTACCGTCCGGCGGCGTCGGCCCGGCCATCTCGAGGCGACGTTCAAGGCGGTCGAGGCGGGCGGCGTACCCACCCGGACCCGCGGCCGCCGGCAGCAGCAGCCTGGCACAGATCAGCTCCAGCTGCAGCCGCGGGGCGGTCGCGCCGCTGAGCTCGGTGAGGCCGGCGTTGACGATGTCCGCGCTGCGCGACAGCTCCCCCGGACCGAACGACGCCGCCTGCTGCCGCATGCGGGTCAGCTGGTCCTCCGGGACGCCGCGCAGCACCGCGGCGGCGGCGTCCTCGCTGGCCGAGACGATGATGAGGTCCCGGAAGCGCTCCAGCAGGTCCTCCACGAAGCGGCGCGGGTCGTGGCCGGTCTCGATGACCTTGTCGAGCTGCCGGAAGACCGCCCCGCCGTCCCCGGCGGCGAGGGCGTCCACGACGGCGTCAAGCAGCTCCGCCTCGGTGAAGCCGAGCAGCGCCGCAGCCCCGGCGTACGTCAGTCCCTCCGGACCCGACCCCGCGATCAGCTGGTCGAGGACCGAGAGGGAGTCGCGCACCGACCCCCCGCCCGCGCGGACGACGAACGACAGCACCCCGGGCTCGACCGCGACCCCCTCACGGGCGCACAGGGATTCAAGATATTCGCTGAGCCGCGTCGGCGGCACGAGACGGAACGGATAATGGTGGGTCCGCGACCGAATGGTCCCGATGACCTTTTCCGGCTCTGTCGTGGCAAACACGAATTTCACATGCTCGGGCGGTTCTTCGACGATTTTCAGCAGCGCGTTGAAGCCCTGCGGGGTGACCATGTGGGCCTCGTCGATGATGTAGACCTTGAACCGGCTTTGCGCCGGACCGTAGGCCGCCTTTTCGCGGAGGTCGCGCGCGTCGTCCACGCCCCCGTGGCTCGCGGCGTCGATCTCGATGACGTCGACCGAGCCGGGCCCTCCGGTCGCGAGGGCCACGCAGGAGGGGCACTCGCCGCACGGGGTCGGCGTCGGACCCTGCTCGCAGTTGAGGCAGCGGGCCAGGATGCGAGCGCTGGTGGTCTTGCCGCAGCCGCGCGGGCCGCTGAACAGGTAGGCATGGCCCACCCGCCCGGAGCGGAGCGCCTGCATGAGCGGCTCGGTGACGTGCTCCTGCCCGATCACGTCGGCGTACGTCTGGGGCCGGTAGCGGCGGTACAGGGCGGTGGTCACGCCCCGAGGGTAATCGGGCAGACCGACAGCCGGCACCTGCCCCGGCCAGCCTCCTGGCTGGCCTCCCGCGAGAACTCGTGTCACAAAGCGCGCTAACACGACCAAGTCATTCGCGATGACTCGAGGGTAGAGGATTGCCGAATTTGGCACTAAAGTTGGTTGATCGGGGTGGGGACCGGTCGTTAGTTGGGGCGTGGGGGGATAAATGCCGACAGTCTTATGCGTGTCCAGCGATCATGCCATGCGGGCCGTAGTGATGGAATCGTTGCGGGCCAATGGATTTCGGTGCGTCGGCTGCCCCGATATCTCGTCCGCGCGGACGGCTATTCATGCGTACGCCCCCGCGGCGCTCATCTGCGATCTCGGGTTGCCCGGCAACGGCGCCCATGAGCTGTGCCAGTACGTGCGGTCCGCCGCGGGCACCCCGACCCTCATGCTCGCGGCACGCCCGGACGAGACGGAGGAGCTCATGGCCTTCGCGGCGGGCGCCGAGGACTACGTGGCCTGGCCCACGTCGGCCCGGGTGCTCGCGGCGCGGGTGCGCGTCGCCACCCGCCGTACGACGGGGCTATCCCCGCGGTGTTCGCAGACAGCCGACATGGTGCGGCACGAGTCGATCGAGCTGGTCCGCAGCACGCGGCAGGTCAGCGTCGGCGGCCACGCGGTGCACCTGACCCGCACCGAGTTCGACCTGTTGGCGTTGCTGATGGACTCGCCGTACGTCGTGTGGTCCCGGCCGGACCTGGTCCGGGCCGTGTGGGGCCAGTGGATGGGCGACGATCACCTGCTGGAGGTGCACCTCAGCCGGCTCCGGACCAAGATCCAGGCCGCCGGCGGCCCAGTCGTCGCGCAGGCCGTCCGGGGCGTGGGCTATCGGCTGACGCACCGCGCCTCGCCGGCGCCCGCCGTCCTCACCGCCCTCACCGACCCGTGGGATCACGGCGCGCCGATCGCCGGACCCATCGAGCTGTCGGACGCCGAGCGCGCCTCGGCCTGAGGCCCCGGGTCGCGGCCGGTGCGGGCCCCGCGCTGCGGGTGCTCCGGCTGCACTAGAGTGGTGCCCAGGCCCCCCGTGTGGTGGTACCTCGCCGAACTCCCCCAGGGCAGGAATGCAGCAAGGGTAGGCGAGCTCTTCCAGGTACGCGGGGGGTCCTCGCATGCCCGCCCCGCGGACCCGCCCCTGCGGTGTCGCACGGACCGCGCGAAGGCGTCGTCGAGGGACAGAAAAGATGCGGTACGCCGGCTCGGCGTACCGCGTCTTTTCCTGCTCCCCCGCGACCCGACCGATGAGCGGACGGCCCACGGTGCGGGCGATGGCTGGCGGAGGATGCGGGATTTGAACCCGCGAGGGGTTTCATCCCCAACACGATTTCCAATCGTGCGCACTAGGCCACTATGCGAATCCTCCGCGGACCAGGGTACCGGAGCGTCCGGCTCGGATCGAATCCGCTGCGCCGCAGGCCACCCCGCATGGGACAAGGCCCCCGGACCGGTCGGTCCGGGGGCCTTGTCACGAGGGCACTGGTCGGGTCAGACCGCCGAGTGGTCCCCGTTGTTCCACGCGTCGAGCTGCGTCTGCAGGGCGATGATCGTGGCCCGATCGCCGCTGGCGATCGCCTGGTTCACCGCGCTGATGAGCTCTTGGGTGGAGGAGTACGCCGGGTACTTGCTGCCGTAGTACGCCTCGTTGAGCAGCGCCGCCGTCGCCGCGCGGAGCAGGTTCTTCACCGCGCTGCAGAGGTCACTGCCGCCGCCGTAGTTCAGGGCCGTCGAGAGCGTGTCCTTGGTGCCGATGCACGAATAGGTCTTCGTGTTCGGGATGTCAAAGACGCTGCGCACCGTGGTCGACGGGGTGATCGCCACCGACTTGCCGGCGGAGTTGACGATCGAGAACTTCGGCCAGTCACCGGTGTGGTTCTTCCAATAGCCGGGTGTTCGTCCGTTCCACGTCACACACGGGGTGTGCTTGTCCGTGAACGTCCACGTCGTCGTCGCACCAGCCGGCAGGGCATAGCCCGCCTTGGCCGCGACCGTCACGGTCCAGGTCCCGTTGACCCAACCCGAGCTGGTGTACGCGTACTCCGTGGTGTCCGCCGGAACGGTCACGGTGTCGTTGTCCGTGGCCCCGCAGACCTCGGTCCACGTCGGAGCCGCCGGCATCGCCGCCGAGCACGCCGTGTGCTTATCCGTGAACGTCCACGTCGTCGTCGCACCGGCCGGCAGGGCATAGCCCGGCTTGGCCGCCACCGTCACGGTCCAGGTCCCATTGACCCAACCCGAGCTGGTGTACGCGTACTCGGCCGTGTTCGCCGGAACCGTGACCGTGTCGTTGTCCGTCAGCCCGCAGACCTCAGTCCACGTCGGCGCCGCGGGCATCGCCGCCACACACGGGGTGTGCGCGTCTGTGAACGTCCACACGTGCGTCATGTCCGCCGGGAACGACCAACCATCCTTGGCCGTCGCCGTCACCACGAGCTTGCCATCGACCCAACCAGTGCTCGCGTAGCTGTACTGGTCGGTGTCCGAAGGCAGGACCACCTCGTCGTTGTCCGCCACGCCACACTTGTCCGTCACCGTCGGCGCCGCCGGCGCCGTCGTAATCGCACACGGAGCGTGCTTATCGGTGAACGTCCACGTCGTCGTCGCACCAGCCGGCAACACATAGCCCGGCTTCGCAGCCACCGTTACGGTCCAGGTCCCATTGACCCAACCGGAACTCGTGTAGGCCACCTCGGCCGTGTCCGCCGGCACCGTCACCGTGTCGTTGTCCGTCAGCCCGCAGACCTCGGTCCACGTCGGAGCGGCGGGCATCGCCGCCACACACGGGGTGTGCTTGTCGGTGAACGTCCACGTCGCGGTCGCGTCAGCAGGCAAGACAAAGCCCGGCTTCGCGGCCACGGTGATGGTCCAGGTCCCGTTCACCCAACCCGAGCTGGTGTAAGCCACCTCGGCCGTGTCCGCCGGCACCGTCACCGTGTCGTTGTCCGTCAGCCCGCAGACCTCGGTCCACGTCGGCGCCGCGGGCATCGCCGCCACACACGGGGTGTGCGCGTCGGTGAAGGTCCACTTCGTGGTCGCGCCCGCCCGCAACACGTAGCCCGGCTTCGTCGCCACGGTCACGGTCCAGGTCCCGTTGACCCAACCCGAGCTGGTGTAGGCCATCTCGGCCGTATCCGCCGGAACGGCGACGGTGTCGTTGTCGGTCGTGCCGCAGACCACGGTCTGGGTGGGAGCGGCCGGAACGGCCGCCACGCACAGGGCGCCGGAGTCGGTTGGCAGCCCGTAGTCGTGCCTCGTGCCGTCGGGGAAGATGACGAGCGGATAGCCGTTGGGGCCGAGCTTGGACTCGACCCACAGGTGGCCACTGCTGTCGACGTACCAGCGCAGCGTGCTCGTGTCGGCCGGAACGTTCCACGTCGCATTGTTGAGGCCACACGGGTCGTTCACGGTGGGGGCCGGGGGCAGCGCCGTGTAGGTGGGGCAGTCGCCGGTCGTCGGCTTGTTCTGGCCGGTGTCCCACGTGAGGATCAGCGACAGGCCTTGGGCGTGGGTGAAGGAGCCGCCCGGGTCGTATCCCGGCTGCCAGGCGACGCTTTTGACCGTCTGGGCCTTCTCGCCGTACGACGGCTTGGCCGAGTACTTGCAGACCAACACCTTGTCGTAGAGCGGGGTCGCGGCGGGCGCGAGCTGCGCGCTCGCGACGGTCGTGGTCGCGGCCGGTACGACCGCGGCGTGCGCACCGGTCATCGGCAGGAACGTCGCGAGCGTGACCGCCGTGGCGGTCGCGATCAACTTGCCGTGGCGCCAGCGGCTGGGCGAGATCATCGCCCCACCCCGTACGCCGTCGCCGGTGACACCCGGCGCTGCCCGGAACCGCCGGGCGTCGGGAGATATCTGGTCACTGCTGTCCCCTTCAAGCCGGGAGCCCAGGCAGGGCCCCACCGGGGATATGGCGCGGCGCTCTCGTCAGGCTTGCGGAAAGCTCACGTTCGGCTCACGAATGCTCAGGTCGGCCCGGGTCCGGAGTCAGCCGCCGATCGCGCGGGGGTGATCGAGCACGACGTACGGCGGGCGGTGCGGCAGCGCCCCGCCGCCCAGGAGGTGGTCCCCGATCAACCGCGCGCCCTCCAGGGCGCCGCCCAGGCCGGGAACGAGAAAGACCTGGCGCTGGCCCAGC
Source organism: Austwickia sp. (assembly GCA_016699675.1). Taxonomy (NCBI): domain Bacteria; kingdom Bacillati; phylum Actinomycetota; class Actinomycetes; order Micrococcales; family Dermatophilaceae; genus Austwickia; species Austwickia sp. The sequence continues at coordinate 855,771 of CP064985.1, forward strand.
GCGGATGCGAGGGCCACCCGGACGGCGTCCAGGTAGAGCAGCCCGCCCACGGCAACGATCGGTGTGCCGGGAAGCAACGCCCGCCCGGCCAGGAGGGACTCGGCCAGCGCCTCGCCGGCGTGCCGCAGGATCTCCCGTGCGATGACGTCTTCGTGCCCGGCCTCCGCGACGGCCGGCGCGAACGACGTCAACGCGATGTCCGAATCCGCGCCGGCCAGCAGCGCCGGCCAGGTCGCCTCGTCGCCCAGCGCCGCGCGGCCCGCGTGCAGGAGCGCCTCGGAACCCGCCGGTACGCCGTCGCGCCAGCGCAACCCCGCCGCGAGCCCCTGGGCGCCGATCCACGCGCCAGACCCGCGCGAACCCAGCGGGAAGCCCCAGCCGTCGACCCGATGCCACACCTGGTCGAGGTCGGTGGCCAGCGCGGCGGACCCGGCGCCGGCCTCGAGGCAGGTGCCGGGCCGCACCGCCCCGAACGCCCCCACGTGCGTGGCGAACAGGTGCGCGACCACGGCGATCCGCCCGTCAGGACAGCGCTCCCGGGTGGCGGCGAGCACGTCGACCGCCGGCCCGCCGTACCAACTCTCCGGCACCGCCCACACGACGGCCTCCGGCGGCCGCGCGTCCCGCTCGGTCAACCCCAGCACCGCCGCCACCAGCTCCGCCGCCGACGCCGCGCCGGGCGCGACCGGTGCGTCCGGGACCTCGACGAACGAATCCGCCGCGTCGGATCGACCGGTACGCCGAGCGCGGACGCCACCCGGCCCGATCGTCACGGCGAGGACGTCATGGCCTGGCGCAGGGTTCCGGGTCATACTGACCCCATCGGCCCAATCCCCTTCGGCCCGAGCAGAAGTCGCCCAATCCGGCGTCGGTCACCGACGCCGGGCGGTCCCAATGTGGGCCAAATTCACCTGACCGCCTCGATGGGGCGCCCGTGCTCGTAGCTGCGCTCCCACCCAGCGTGAGCACCAACTATTGTTGACGAGTGCCAACAATAGTTGGATCATCTGTCAGGTGGATCTCACCTCTCCGTTGGCTACGGTCACACCGACCCTCGATGCGGGCGTGCTGCAGGTTCTCACCGCGACAAGGTCGAGTATCACGACCGGTGAAGTGCATCGTCGGCTCGGTCGCGGCAGCGACCAGGGCGTCCGCAAGGTTCTTGCCCGATTGGTTGCTCAGGGCGTGGTCGTCATGGAGGGTCCCAGTCGTCACCCGCTCTATCGATTCAACCGCGATCACGTAGCTGCTGAACACATTCGGGGGCTCGCCATGGTGCGAAGCGAGATCATCCGACGGATCGGTGCCGAACTGGACACGTGGAGCGTGGCGGCAGTCCACGCGGGCCTGTTTGGGTCATTCGCTCGGGGGGAAGCCGACAGCGACAGCGACATCGACGTGCTGCTGGTCCATCCCGCCCTCGCAAACCGGGATACCGAGGACGCCTGGGCGACCCAGCTCGGCGAGCTGGAGGCGCGGGTCAGAGCGTGGACGGGCAATCGTGCTCAACTTGTCGCGGTGTCGACAGAGGCCCTGGCTGCCATGGCGGCGGCGAAGGACCCCCTCCTCGGCTCCTGGCGTGCGGACATGGTCCATGTGCGTGGACAACGGCTGTCGGACCTGCTCCGGAGACCTCGATGACGCGAGGGAGAACGCGCCCGTGTACGTCGGCCGAATGCCGGTCCCGACGCGAGCAAGCACGTGCTTTTCTCGAGGTCGCTGGCCTGGTCCTCGGCGAAGACCCGCGGGAGGCCCATGTGTCCGCCGCACTGGCGGTACTGGCTGGGATCGCTGCCGCGGATGCCGTCTGCGGCTTTGCTCTCGGCAGCTGGAGTCGCGGTCGAGATCACGCTGAGGCAATCGCTCTCCTCGGCGAGGTCAGCCTGCGCGACGCCGCCCTGCCCTCGAAAATGCGTCGACTGCTCTCGGAGAAGGATGCCGCGCACTATTCACCCAACCTGGTCACCGTCGATACCGCCCGACGCCTTCTCCGCTACGCGCAGGCGCTGCTGGACGAGGCGGACTGTTTCTAGACCAGCTAAGAGATTCAGCGACGCCGGGCGGTCCCGAAGATCGACCGAGTGATCTCGCGGCCGACGACCGTGCCGGCCGACCGGAGCATGGACCGGAAGGCCGAAGACTCCACGACCTGCTGGACGATCCCCGGGTCCTCCTTCGGCGCGCGCGCCTGGCGGGCGGGCTCCTGCCGCCGTTGCTCCTGCGCCGCGGCCTGCTCCTGATCCTGCTGGGCGGCCTCCTGCTGCGCGGCCTGCTCCGCAGCCTGCTGGGCCGCGGTGAGTCTCTCGTAGGCGCTCTCCCGGTCGACGGCGTCGCGGTACTTCCCCAGCAGCTGACTCCCGTTGACGACCTGGTCGACCTTCGCCTGATCCGCCGGGCCCATCAGCGACTGCGGTGCCCGCATCCGGGTCCAGGCCACGGGCGTGGGGGCGCCCCGCTCGGACAGGACGGTCACCACGGCCTCGCCAATGCCGAGCTGGGTCAGCAGCTCCTCCAGGTCGTACCCGCTCTTCGGGAACGTCGACACCGTCGCCCGCAGCGCCTTGGCGTCCTCCGGGGTGAAGGCGCGCAGCGCGTGCTGCACGCGGTTGCCGAGCTGCGCCAATACCGATCCCGGCACGTCCTTGGGGGTCTGCGTCACGAAGAACACGCCGACGCCCTTGGACCGGATCAGCCGCACCGTCTGCTCGATCGAGTCGAGGAACTCCTTGCTCGCGTCGTCGAACAGCAGGTGCGCCTCGTCGAAGAAGAACACCAGCTTCGGCTTGTCCACGTCGCCGACCTCGGGCATGTCGTGGAACAGGTCCGCGAGGAGCCACATGAGGAACGTCGAGAACATCTTCGGCCGGTCCTGGACGGCCGGCAGCTCCAGGCAGGAGATGACGCCGCGCCCACCCGCCGTACGCATGAGGTCCGCCGTGTCGTATTCCGGCTCCCCGAAGAAGACGTCCGCGCCCTGGTCGGAGAACGTCACGAGGTTGCGCAGGATCACCCCCGCGGTGGCGGCGGACAGCCCGCCCAGGCTCTTCAGGTCGGCCTTGCCCTCGTCGCTGGTCAGGTGCTGCACGACGGCGCGCAGGTCCTTGATGTCCAGCAGGTCGAGGCCCTTGCTGTCGGCGTAGTGGAAGATCAGCCCGAGACTCGAGGTCTGCGTGTCGTTGAGCCCCAGCACCTTCGCCAGGAGCGTGGGTCCGAAGCTGGTGATGGTCGCGCGCATCGGGATGCCGCTGCCCTGGCCGCCCAGGCTGTAGAACTCGACCGGGAATCCGCTGGCGGCCCAGGCCTGCCCGACGTCCTTCGCGCGCGTCTGGGTGCGCTCGTTGTCCGCCCCGGGCGTCGAAATCCCCGAGAGGTCGCCCTTGATGTCGGCCATGAAGACCGGTACGCCGTTCGCCGACAGCTGCTCGGCCATGAGCTGCAGGGTCTTCGTCTTGCCGGTGCCGGTCGCCCCGGCGACCAGCCCGTGCCGGTTCATCACCGACAACGGCAGATTCACTTGGACGTCGGGATGGGCGGTCCCGCCCTCGGACACGGCGGCGCCCAGCTGCATGGCCAGGCCGGAGAACGTGTACCCGTCGCGGATCGCCTCCAGCTGGTCGGGCTGGCTCGCGGGCTTGGCTTTAGCGCTCACGTCCGGAAGCGTACGACGGCGCGCCCGGCTGGGGGGATCACCCGCCGGGTCACTTCCACGTCCGGCAGGATAGAGGTCACGGGGAGCGCGGGGCCGTAGGTGCGTTGGGGGCAGGAGGAGGGGCTTGTGGGCGAGGTAGGCAGGCAGGGCGCGTCGGCGGCGGAGCGGCAGCGCCGCCGATCCGTGGCGATCCTGACGGGGCTCGGCGCCTTCCTGCTCGTGTCCTTCCTGGTGGCCTTCTCCTACATCCAAGGCTGGATTCCCCCCAAGGGCTCGGGGCCTGAGCCCGTCGCGACCTCCTCGCGGCCCACCGCCTCGTGCACCACGCCGCCGCCCGCCCCGGCGACGACGACCATCACCATCAACGTCTACAACGCCACCGACCGCGCGGGACTCGCGGCGAGCACCGCCAAGACACTCAAGGACCAGGGCTTCGTCCTGGGCGAAGTGACGAACGACCCGCTGGGCAAGAAGGTCGACGTCCCGGCCGAGATCAGGTTCGGCAAGGCCGCCGCCGCCAAGGCCGATGTCGTGGCCCAGCGGTTCCCGGGGGCGGTCAAGGTCGTCGACGAGAAGCGCACGGACGAGCTGGTGGACGTCGCGATCGGCGAGAAGTTCGCGGCCGTCGCGCCGCCCCCGACCGCCACCCCGACGCCCACCTGCTGACGCCGCTGGCCCTGCCACCGCCGCTGACGCCGCGGGCCTGCCAGCGCCCCTGACGCCGCTGACCCTGTCTGCCTCAGCCGCCCACCGAGGTCGCCGAGAGCGCCGCGTCCAGCGCGGCGCGGGTGGGCCCGCCCGCCGAGCCCGCGACCTGAATCGCCAGGGCCGCGGCGACGTTCGCGATCCGGGTCGCCTCCTCCAGGTCGGCACCCCGGGCGAGTTCGGCGAGGAAGGCGCCCGTGTGCGCGTCCCCGGCCCCGGTGGTGTCCACCACCTCCGGTACGTCGAGCGCCGGCACCCGCACGAGCGATCGGCCGGGCCGCACCAGCATCGTCCCACGCGCGCCGTCCCGAATGAGCAGCACGGCGTCGGGGCGCAGCTCCGCCAACAGCTCCGGGGTGCCGGCGCCGACGGGCTCGCCGGACAGCAGCGTCATCTCGCGGGCGTTCAACCCCAGCACGTCGAGCCGCGGCAGCACCGCATCGAGCACCGCGTCGGGGATCTCCGCCACGAGCGGGCCGGGGTCGAAGAACAGGGCGCACTCCGCGGCCGGCCCGGTCAGCCAGGCCGCGAGCGCGGGCCCGGCGATCGGGTAGAGCAGGTCGTAGCCCGAGACGTAGACGACATCCCCCGGGCCGAGCCGGACCTGGTCGAGTTCGGCGGCGGTGAGCCGGGATTCGACCCCCGGCATGGTCACGAAGGTGCGCTCCCCGTCGGGCTCGATCATCCCGACGCAGAAGCCCTGCTCGCCGTCGACCGGCGCCAGCAGGCTCGCCACGCCCTCGGCCTCCAGCGCGGCGCGGACCACCGTCCCGAACGAGCCGGTTCCGACCCGGCCGGCCAGCGCCGCCGGGAGCCCCAGTCGGGCCGCCGCCGCGAGCACGTTGAACCCGCCCCCGGCGTGGGTGGCCGCGTCGAGGGCGAGCACGTCGCCGCCCCGTTCCGGCAGGTGCGGGACGCGCGTCAGCACGTCCACGATGACGCTGCCGGCGACCACGAGTCGCCGTGGGGCCCCGATCACGAGGCCTCCTCTCTCGTCGTCCGAGGCCCTCGCAGGGCCAGGAGCTCGTCCGCCATCGCGGTCAGCTCCGAGCGGGGGTGGCCAGCAGGCAGACCGGCGACGGCGTCGTCGGGGAAGGCCGACAGGCCGTGCCGCGCACCGAGCATCGCTCCGAGCAGGGCCGCGATGGTCTCGGACTCGCCGGTCAGGCCGGCGGCGGCCTGGCAGGCGGCCCAGGGGTCGTCGTGCACGGCGGCGACGGCGAACGCCGCGGGCACCGCCTCCTGCGTCGCCGCGGAGGTGCCGACGAGCAGATCGATGATGTCCAGCGGGTCGTCGGCCCCCCGCGCGAGTCCGCAGGCCCAGGCGATCCGCGCCGCGACATCGGGGCCGCCGGTCGCCTGGCCGCGCGTGCCGCCCTCGGCCGCCGCGGTGAGCGCCCGCGTGAGGATCTCCGCGGCGTCCAGCCCCTCGATCCCCGCAGAGACCGCCATGGCCACGGCCGACGCCCCGGCATGCGCGATCCGGGTGTCCTGGACCGGCCGGCCCGCCGCCTCGACGAGATCGAGCAGGTCGGCCACCGGCTCCGGCGTACGGACGATCCCCACCGGCACGGCCCGCAACGCCGGGAGGACGGGCGGGGCCGCCCCGTCAGCGCGGTCGAACCCCTGCGCCACCCTCGCGGGATCGACGGCCCCCGCGCCGCCCAGCAGGTCGCGCAGCTCCCGGGCCACCTGCAGCATCTGCGCGGCGTGCTGCGCCAGCGCGCCGACGGCGAGGCCGACCAGCGCGCCGCGGGCCCGGTCAGCGCGGACGTCCCCCGGGGAATCCATGGCGGCCACGGTGGTCGGCGGGCGCGGGTCGTGTCAAGCGACCCGTGGCCGAATCGCCCTGGCGCGGCGCGGATCTGCGCCGCATGGGCGGTTGCACGCCGCGGACGGGCTTTTCCGGCACAGTACGAGCGTGGAAGTCAACGGCATCAACACCATCGCGCCGGCCGAACGCAGCGGCCGACCCCGTGATCTGTTCATGCCGTGGTTCGCCGGGAACATCTCGGTGCTCGGGCTGAGCTACGGGGCCTGGGTCCTCGCCTTCGGGGCCTCGGCGCTGCAGACCGTGGCCGCCGTGGTGGCGGGCGTGGTGGGCTCGTTCCTGCTGGTGGGGTTCGCCTCCCTCGCCGGGCAGCGCGGCTCCGCGCCCACGATGGTGCTCTCCCGGGCGGCCTTCGGCGTGCGGGGCAACGCCGTGCCGACGTTCCTCGCCTACCTCTCCCTCGTCGGGTGGGAGGTGGTGTTGGTCTCGCTCGCCGTGCTCATGTCGCGCACGGTCGCGCAGCGGCTCGGCGCCGACGGCACGCAGGCGATGATCGTCGCCTTCGTGCTGGTGGTGGGGGTCGTCCTCACGTCGGGGATCCACGGTTTTCGGCTGGTCATGCGGGTGCAGCGGCTGATCACCTGGGTGACCGCCGCCCTGACGGTGGGATACCTGGCGCTCGTCGCTCCGCAGATGCGGCTCGACGGGCTCGCGGCGTTGCCGCAGGGATCCGCGGCCGCCGGCCTCGGTGCGTTCGTGTTCTGCCTCACCGGGTTCGGGCTGAGCTGGGTCAACTGCGCCGCGGGCTACTCGCGCTACCTGCCCCGCGACGTCTCCGGGCGGGCCGTCGTCGGCTGGACCACGCTTGGGGCCGCGGCGCCCCCGCTCGTGCTCACGCTCAGCGGCCTGCTCCTCGCGGCCTCGGACCCCACTTTGGCGCACGGCATCGCGCACGACCCGATCGGGGCGCTGACGACGACGCTGCCCACCTGGTACGTCCTGCCCTTCGCCGTCGTCGCGCTCCTGGGCCTCGTCGCGGGCGCGATCCTCGACATCTACTCCTCCGGGCTCACGCTGCTCACGCTCGGCCTGCCGGTGCAGCGGTGGGCGGCCGTCGCCCTCGACGGCGTCCTCATGGTGATCGGCACGGCGTACGTCGTGTGGGTCGCGGAGGACTTCCTCGGTGCCTTCCAGGCGTTCCTGCTCACCCTGGGCGCGCCGCTCGCGGCGTGGACCGGGGTGTTCCTCGGCGACCTGGCGCTGCGCCGCACGCCGTACGACGAGACGGCGCTGCACCGCGCGGACGGGCGGTACGGCGCGACCAACCGGCTCGCGCTCGCGTGGTGGGCACTCGGCACCCTGATCGGCTGGGGCCTCGTGGTGAACTCCGCCATGGCGTGGCAGGGCTACCTCCTCGGACCGCTCGGCGGCCGCGACGGGGCACTGGCGGGCAGTGGGCTCGGGATCCTCGTGGCGCTGGCCATCGGGTTCCTCGGCACCGTCGCGACGGGGCGCGAGCGGGTGCGGCGCCAGGAGGCCGCGCCCCCCAGAACCGCCGAACCCGCGGCGCGGCAAGGGCACCCGGCATACCCTGGAAGCCACCAGATGTCGAGCACCGAAGAGCTGCCGTGGACGAGTCCGACGCCGTAGAGATCGCCTACGACACCGTGCTCCCGGCGCTCCAGCCGGCGACGATGGCCCAGATCCGCGGCTTGTTGGCCCGCCAGGGTCTGGACCCGGAGGCGGAGGTCGACACCTTCTGCGTGGGCCGCCAGGGGCAACGGGTGCTCGCCTGCGCGGGGCTGGCCCACGACGTCGTGAAGTGCACGGCCATCGCCCCCGCCGCCCAGGGGCTCGGCGTGCTGGAACGGCTGATGACGGAGCTGACCTACGCGGCGCTGGACCGCGGCGTGAGCCACCTCTTCCTCTACACCAGCCTGGCCAACGAGGAGAAGTTCCTGGCCTGCGGGTTCCACCGGATCGTCGCGGTGCCTGATGAGGCCCAGCGGCCCGATGGGGGGGCTGGAGCCGCCGGCGTCGTCTTCATGGAGAACTCGCGCGCTGGGATCACCAAGTGGACCGAGGAGCTGAGCTACTACCGGCGGCAGCGGCCCAAGGTTGGCGCGGTCGTGGTGAACTGCAACCCGTTCACTCTGGGCCATCGGTACCTGCTGCAGCAGGCCGCCCAAGACTGCGACTACCTGCATGTCTTCGTCGTGAGCGAGGACGCCAGCTTCTTCAGCTACGCCGACCGGCTCGCCCTCGTGCGCGCCGGGGTCGCCGAGCTGCCCGAGCGGGACCGGATCCACGTCCACCCCGGCTCGCGCTATCTCGTCAGCAAGGCCACCTTCCCGACGTACTTCCTCAAGGATGCCGCCGTCGTGCAGCAGGCCTCGACGGCGGTCGACCTGCGCATCTTCCGCGAGCACATCGCCCCGTCGCTGGGCATCACGCACCGCTACGTCGGGACCGAGCCCTTCTGCGCGGTGACGCGTGCCTACAACGCCGACATGCACCGCTGGCTGGAGCAAGCACACGGCGACCACGACCCGGTCCGCGTGGTCGAGGTGGAGCGGGTCGCCCACGAGGGCCGCGCGATCTCCGCGACGCAGGTGCGGCGCCGCATCATCGAGGGCCGGCTGGCCGGGTTGGATCGGTTGGTCCCGGCCGCGACGTACGCGTTCATCATCGCCACCTACGGAACCCCGGAGGACAAGGCGAGGGCCACCGCCGCGACCACCGCAGCCTCCGCGCGCGCCTACGCCAGTGCCGGCGTGGGCTTCGCCGCGAGCGCGTACGCTCGCCCCGGCGCCTGACGAACCCGTGACCCTGGACCAGGAGGACTGATGCGCATCGAACGCGAAGCCGTCGCCGGGACGCTGGAGTCCAGCGACGTCATGGTCAAGGTCAGTCCCCGGCCGGGATCGCCCGACGGCCACCCGACCGAGAACCTGAAGATCGTCATCACCTCGACGGTGCTGGCGCAGTTCGGTGACGCCATCAGCGCCGTGGTGAAGGAGACCGTGGACCAGCTCGGGCTCACCCACGGGCGCGTCGTCGTCGAGGACAAGGGCGCCCTGGACTGCACGATCCGGGCCCGCGTGCAGGCCGCCTGCCTGCGCGGCAGCGGCTCCCCCGATGACGTGGACTGGAACGCGCTGTGAGCCAGGCGTCCCACGCGACCGCGCCGCACGCCCACCGGCGGCCCGCGCGCGAGTCCCGCCCGCACCGTTCGATGCTGTTCATCCCCGGCAGCAGCGCGGCCATGCTGTCCACGGCGTACGTCTTCCGTCCCGACGCGGTGATGTTCGACCTAGAGGACGGGGTCGCTTTGCGCGAGAAGGACTCCGCGCGGCTGCTGGTGTTTCAGGCGCTGCGGCATCCGGTCTATGCCGACTTCGAGACGGTGGTGCGGATCAACCCGCTCGACACCCCGTACGGCCCCCTGGACCTGGAGGCCGTCGTCCGCGCCGGGGCGAAGATCGTTCGCCTGCCGAAGACCGAGACCGCCGACGACATCGTCGAGCTGGAGCTGCGGGTGGCCGCGATCGAGGCCGACTGCGGCCGGCCGGTGGGATCGACGCGGCTCATGGCGGCGATCGAGTCGGCGTCCGGGGTGGTCAACGCCGTGGCCATCGCGACGGCGAGCCCGCGGATGGACTCGATCGCCCTCGCCGGCTTCGACTACGTCATCGACATGCAGACCACCCGCGGGGACGGCACGGAGCTCTTCTACGCCCGGTGCGCGGTGCTGCACGCCGCGCGGGTCGCGGGGATCGGGGCGTACGACGTGGTCTGGTCCGATCTCGCCGACGAGGACGGCTTCCTCGCCGAGGTGGAGCTCATCAAGCGCCTCGGCTTCGACGGGAAGTCGCTGGTCAACCCGCGCCAGATCGACCTGCTGCACAACGCCTACGCGCCGACGCAGGCCGAGCTGGACCACGCCCGGCTCGTCATCGAGGCCGCGGATCGGGCCGAGGCGCAGGGCCTGGGGGTCGTCGCCCTGAACGGGAAGATGGTCGACGCGCCCATCGTGGTGGCGGCGCGGCGTACGGTGCAGTACGCCGAGGCGTCCGGGGTGCGGCGATGAGCGCCGCGGCCGAGGGGACGCACAAGGTGAACGACTACGCCGACAACTGCCGGCGCGTCGGGGACCTGCGCAACCCGGCCGTCGCGGGCCTGCGGCCCTTCACGACCTTCGACGCGGCGGCGCCCCATCTCGCCGACGCCGCGGCCAAGCGGACCCGCAAGCTCGTGGAGTCCGTGCAGGAGGCGGCCCGCCGGTGTGGCCTGGCCGACGGGATGACCATCTCGTTCCACCACCACTTCCGCGAGGGCGACAAGACCATCGTCGCGGTGGTCGCCGCGCTGGCGGAGCTGGGCCTGCGCGATCTCACCCTCGCCTCCAGCTCCCTGAACAGCTGCCACGCGGGGCTGGTCGAGTTCATCCGCGCCGGCGTGATCCGGCGGATCTACACCTCGGGGATGCGCGGCCAGCTCGCCCGGGAGATCTCGACCGGCCTGCTCGCCGAGCCGATCCACATCCACTCGCACGGCGGCCGGGTCAACCTCATCCAGACCGGCGAGCTACACCTCGACGTCGCGTTCCTCGGGGTGAGCCAGTGCGACTCGATGGGCAACGCCAACGGCACCTCGGGGCGCAGCGCATGCGGCAGCCTCGGGTACGCCATGGTCGACGCCGCCCACGCCGATCACGTGGTGCTGCTGACCGAGGAGATCGTGCAGTACCCGCAGCTGCCCGCCTCGATCCGCCAGGACCAGGTGGACTGGATCGTGCCGGTGGCCGCGGTCGGCGACCCGAGCCGGATCTCCGTCGGCGCGGCCCGCGCGACCCAGAACCCCCGGGAGCTGCTCATCAGCCGGATGAGCGCGGACGTCGTCGAGCACTCCGGCTATTTCAACGACGGCTTCTCGTTCCAGACCGGCTCGGGCGGGTCCGCCACGGCGACCGCGCGCTTCCTGGAGGCCCGGATGCGCCGAAAGGGCATCGCGGCGAGCTTCGCGCTCGGCGGCATCACCGGGGCGATGGTGGACCTGCACGCGAAGGGGCTGATCGGGGCGCTGCTGGACACGCAGAGCTTCGACGCGGTGGCGGCTCGGTCGCTGGCCGAGAACCCGCGCCACCACGAGATCTCCACGAACGAGTACGCCTCCCTGACCAGCAAGGGCGCCTCCGTCGACGAGTTGGACGTGGTGATCCTCTCGGCGCTGGAGGTCGACCTGGATTTCAACGTCAACGTCATCACCGGCTCTGACGGCCTCATGATGGGGGCCTCGGGCGGCCACAGCGACACCGCGGCCGGGGCGCACCTGTCGATCGTGGTCGCGCCACTGATCCGGTCCCGGATCCCGACGGTCGTCTCCCGCGTGACGACGCTGGTCACCCCGGCGCCAACGTCGGCGTCCTGGTCACCGACCATGGCATCGCGGTGAACCCCGCCCGCCCGGAGCTCGCCGACCGCCTGCGCGCAGCCCGGCTGCCGGTGTGCTCGATCGAGGAGCTGCACGACCGGGCGCGCCTGATCTCGGGCGAGCCCCGGCCGATCGAGTTCGAGGACCAGATCGTGGGCCTCGTTCGCTATCGCGACGGCTCGGTCATCGACGTCGTACGGCGGGTGCGGGCGCCGTCGTGACGGCGCGCTGGGCCGCACCGTGACGACACATCGGGCCGCGCCGTGAGCGCCGACTGGGCGCAGGCGCCCCCGACCCTTTCCGACGTGTTGGCGGCCCGCGAGTCCAGGGCATTTCGGCAGCGGCTGGCGCTGCAGCAGGCGAACACGTCCTGCGTCGTGTCGGTGACGCTGGTCGTCCCGGGGCCGGACAAGCGGCCCCCGTGGACGGCGCCGGTCTTCGACGAGGCGGACCGGGTAGTGCGCGAGGCCATCGCGGCCGGGGGCTGGGGCCACACGTGGGAGGAGGTGCGGCGCGCCGCCCCCATCGGTCCCGAGGCCCTGTGGGGCCTGACCACCGACCCCTGCCAGGTCAAGGCCGCGTTGGTGGCGGCCGAGGACGGCCACCCCATCGGGCGGCTGTGGGACCTCGATGTGGTCGTACCAAGCGGGCCGTTGTCCCGCGCCGAGCTGGGGCTTCCCGTCCGCAGCTGCCTCGCCTGCGCGGAGCCCGCGGCCGGGTGCGCCCGCTCGCGGCGCCACGACGTCGCGGCCCTGCTCGCGGTCGCCCGCGCGCTGGTGGGTCGCTGGGAGCTGTCGCGCGCGACGCCGTACGCCGCGGCCGCGCACGCCGCGCTGCTCGCGGAGCTGCACCACACGCCCAAGCCCGGCCTGGTCGACCTGCGCAATACCGGCGCGCACGACGACATGGACGTGCCCCTGTTCGAGGCGAGCGCCGAGGCCATCGTCGGCGCCCTGGGCCAGTGCGAGACCCTCGGTGAGCTGGCGGGGGCTTCGGCGTCCCCCGCGGCGCTGCCCCGGCTGCTGGCCCAGCTGCGGCCGGTCGGCCTGGCCGCCGAGGCCCGAATGCTCGACGCCACGGGCGGCGTCAACACCCACCGCGGCGCGATCTTCGCGTTCGGGCTGCTGTGTGCGGCGGCGGGATACCTGCGCGGCGCGGGCCGGCCGGTGACCGTGGCCGCGGTTGGGGAGACCGTCGCCCGCATCGCGGCCCCGACGCTGGCAGAGCTCACGGTGCTCGCGGAGCTCTCGGGCGGTCGGGGCCGAGAGGCGTCGCACGGTCTGGCCGCGCACACGGCGTACGGGATGCGCGGGGCGCGGGGGGAGGCCGCGAGTGGTTACGCGACCGTGCGCGACCGGGCGCTGCCCGCGTACCGGCGCGTGGTCAACGCCTCCGGCGACCAGTCGGCCGCGCTGGCGCAGGCCCTGCTCGAGTTGCTCGCCGCGCACGACGACACGAACCTCGCGGCCCGGGGCGGCCGCACGGGCGTGGCGCTGGTCCGCCGCCGCGCCACCGAGCTGCTGGCCGCGGGCGGGGCGCTGGCGCCCGGGTTCCGGGAGGCGATGGAGCGCTTCGACGACGAACTCATCGCCGCGCGCCTGTCCCCCGGCGGCACGGCGGACCTGCTGGGGGTGACGATCTTCCTCGCCGGGCTCGCCGGGTTCGACGGGCTCGACGCGCCCGATTAGCCGCGGCGCCACCGGCGACTAATCGAGCCGGGCCCCGAAGAAGCGGCCGATCCAGTACGTGACGCCCATCGCGATCAACCCGCCGACGACGTTGCGCAGCACCGCGGCCCAGACGTTGGCGCGGCCCAGCCGCGCCGACAGCACGCCGGTGATCGCGAGGGCGACGACGACGGCCGCGACGGCCACCGGCACGGCGTACGCGTGCGGCGCGAGCAGGATCGCCAGGAACGGCACGAAGCCGCCGACCGTGAACGCCAGCGCCGACGCGCCCGCCGCCTCCCACGGGTTGGTGCGCTCGGTCGGGTCCAGGCCCAGCTCCAGGTCGGCGTGCGCCGCGAACGCGTCGTAGTCCGTCATCTCCCGAGCCGCAACCAGCGCGGTGGTCTCCGACAGGCCCCGCTTGCGCAGGATCCCGGCGAGCTCGGCCAGTTCCTGCTCCGGCAGCTCCTGCAGCTCCTGCCGCTCCAGCTCCAGGACGCCGCGCTCGGAGTCGCGCTGGGCGCTGACGGAGACGTACTCCCCCACGGCCATCGACATCGCGCCCGCCGACAATCCCGCCACCCCGGCGGTGACCAGCGCCGATGGGGGCGCGTCGGCGCCCGCGACGCCGATGAGCAGCCCGGCGAGGGAGACGATCCCGTCGTTGGCACCGAGCACGGCCGCGCGCAGCCAGTTCAGGCGGCCGCCCACGTCGCCCATGGCGTCGTACCAGGCGTGAGTGCCCGGGGCGGGCTTGTTCTTCGGCGTGGGCATCGGTCCTCCTGCGAGGTCCGTCGGGGTGCGGACCAGGCGCGCATCGAATGGTCGCATGGGGGGGTCGGGTCACCAACTCGAGCCGGCTGACATGCTCGGGGCATGGCAGCGAGAACGCGACCACGCGGGGACCTGTCGGCGTACGCCGGGGCCGTCGTGCCCGACCTGCTTCCCGGCCCCGGCGAGGGGCCGCTGCGACTGTTGTTCGTCGGCATCAACCCCGGCCTGTGGACCGCCGCCACCGGCGCGCACTTCGCCCGGCCCGGCAACCGCTTCTATCCGGCGCTGTTCGCCGCCGGCATCACCGACCGCCTCATCGACGCGTCCAGCGGGTACGCCGACGCCGACCGCGCCCACCTGCTCGAGCGCGGCCTGGGCATCACCAACCTGGTGCCGCGGGCGTCGGCGCGGGCCGACGAGCTCGGCGTGGCCGAGCTGCGCGCCGCCCCCGATCGCCTGGAGCAGCTCGCGATGCAGGTGCGCCCGGCCGTGGTGGCCTTCGCGGGCATCACGGCGTACCGGATCGCCTATCGCGCCCATCGCGCCGTCGCCGGCCGTCAGGAGCGGCGGGTCGGCCCGGCGGAGGTGTATGTCGTGCCCAATCCCAGCGGGCTGAACGCCCACGAGAACGTGCCCAGCCTCGCTGCGGCGTACGCGCGAGCCGCGACCGCGGCGGGCATCAATCTTAAGCCCCGCGAATCGGTCTGACGCGCCGACCTCTTCGCGACAGCGGTGGTGACTGGGCTGGCTACCTCGGCGTAAAGTCGATAGGCGGGGGCGTGCTGACACGACGGGTGAGGGCCCGACCAGGCGCAGGTCAGGAGGCAGGGGGATGGCTCGAACCCGATGGCTGGACAGGGTCCGGCATCGTCCCGTCCCCACCGAGCCGGAGGCCCCCACCAGCCACACCAGCGAGCTGCTGAGCGCCTTCCTGGCCGACCCCGGCAGCACCGACCTGCGCCCGATCACGAAGGCGATGAGCCGGGACGTGGCCGGTTGGATCCTCGGGCACCCCGCGGTGCGAACGGCCGAGGACGCCTGGGCGCTGCGCGCGGCGCTCATCGCCAGCCCCGAGCTGCAGCGCCTCATGGAGCTGCGCCTGGACTGCCAGCGCCGCATGCTCGTCGAGGCGTTGGCCGAGGAGGACGAGGTGCCCCCGCTCTTCGTCGTCGCCCGCCTCGATGCGCTGCTGACCGGCGAGCACGACCAGTTCCTGCGGTTGCTGCCCCACGACTCCGTGCTGCAGGTCGACGTCCGCGCCGCGGGGCACCGGATCGAACTGTGTCGCGAGATCTTCGCTCGGGTCCGCAAGTTCGGGATCCGGCCGGCTCTGACGGGGATTCAGGCGGACGGCAGCGAGGACGAGGTCGTCCGGCTGCTGGCCCCGGACGTGCTGATGCTCGACGTCGCCGCCCCGATGGACTACCGCGACCGCCTGGAGGAGGTGGTCCGGTTGCGCGAGGAGGTCGCGCCGCACCGGGCCGCGGTCGTGATGGGCAGCGTCGCGACCGTCGTCGACGAGTGGGCGGGCAACGTCTGTGGCGCGGACTACCTCGCCGGCCCGCTCTACGACAACCAGGACCTCTCGGCCCTGACCCACGTACGCAAGGACTCGGCCTCCACCGACGACCTCAGCCCCTATGAGCAGGCCGCGTCGCGGTACCCCGCGGCGGTCGACAGCCTGGCGGTGGCGCTGGAGCGCGTCCGCGAGATCGTGTCCCGGGTGACCGCCTGCGGCGACCACGCGGACGCCTACGTCACCTACCACCAGATCCCGCAGATGCCCCAGGAGGTCTCGACGCTCATCGCGGAGATGGTGTCCTCGGGGGCCGCGGTGACCGCGCTGGCGCCCCGCTTCGACGGCCTCACCATCCCGGGGTTGACCTACTCCGCCGTCACCGCCGAGGAACCCCTGGCGCAGGGCTGGTCGTTCGTCGCGCTGCTGCCCGGCGAGGGTCACGTCGTCGCGGCGATGGGCCTGGACCATCGGGGCCACCCGCTGCGGCGGCGCCAGTCGTACGTCGTCGCCGAGGACCGGGATCTCGCGCTGCGCATCGCGAACCGCATCAGCCAGCGGGCTGCCGCGAGCAAGCACTGACGTGGAAACGACTGGGCACCCCATGGCCCGAACCCGTCGCGATGTGGGAGCCTGAGGGCCATGTCGTGGGTCGACCTGTCCGGGCCCGGATATCCGGGGACCTCGCGGGGGTTGCACGCCTACGTCGCCACCCCGCCGACGCCCGGCCCCTGGCCCGGCATCGTCGCCCTGCACGAGCCGTGGGGGCTCGACGACGTGTTGCGGCGCCAGGCCGAACACCTCGCGTCGCTGGGCTATCTGGTCGTCGCGCCCGACCTGTACAGCGAGGGCGGCGGCCTGCGCTGCGTCCGCCAGGTGGTAACCGACATCGCGCGGCGGGACGGCCGGGCGTTCGCCGACGTCCAGGCCGCCCGACGCTGGCTGATGGGACACATCGGCAGCTCAGGACGGGTGGGCGTGATCGGATTCTGCATGGGCGGCGGCTTCGCGCTGGTGCTCGCCGACCGGGGATTCGACGCCGCCAGCGTCAACTACGGCAAGGTCCCCGGCGACCTCGACGTGCTGCGGGGGGCATGCCCGATCGTCGCCAGCTACGGCGGCCGGGACCTGTTGCTGCAGGGCTCGGCCGCGCGGCTGGAGGGGGCGCTCACCGAGTTCGGGATCCCGCACGACGTGAAGGAGTACCCGCACGCGGGGCACTCCTTCCTCGGTGACGTGGCCAATACGCCGGTGGTCATGCGGCCGTTGGCCAAGATCGCCGGGGTGGGCCCGGACCCCGAGGCGGCGCGGGACGCCTGGGCCCGCATCGATGCTTTCTTCAGCAAGCACCTGGACCACCAGCGCTAACCGCTCAGGACCGGCGCCGGCTCACCCCTGGCGCCGGCTCACCCCTGGCGCCGACAGCGCAGGAAGTGTCGCGTCGAATAGGCGACGAACGGCCCCTCGGCGCGGATCTTCGCGTCGAGCGCGCGCAGCTCCCGGTCGTACGCCTCCACCGTGAAGTCCGGCACCCACCACACGCACTTGCGCAGCGTCCACACGACCGCCCCGATGTCGTGGAACTCCATCCGCGACGTCGCCAGGCGCAGCTCCGGCACCACGAGGCCCGCCGCCTGCGCCGCGGCGCCCTCGCGCACGGGATCCCGTGGGTCGCGGCCGCGCGGCTGCGGTCCGAGGAACCATTCGAACAGCTCGTACGCCGAGCGATGGCTCACGTGCTGAGCCACGTACCACCCGCCCGGCTGCAGGACCCGGGCGATCTCGGCCCAGTCCGGCCGGACCGGGTGCCGGCTGGTCACCAGGTCGAAGCTGGCGTTCGGGAAAGGCAGCGGCTCCCCGGGGTCGACCTGGCGCACGCCCACGCCGTACCGTCCGAGTGCACTTCTCGCGACCCGCGTGTTCGGCGGCCAGCCCTCGGTGGCGGCGCGCCGTACCGGCAGGCTCCCGCCCTCAGCGATCACCGCGTCCAGCGCCTCGGCGAGCACCTCCCCGCCGCCGGTGTCGACGTCGAGGGCCGCGGCGGCCCGGGACCATTCTTGCGCGAGGATCCGCGCGTAGCGCCATGGCGGCCGGTCCTCGCTGGCCCGACCGTGCAGCCACTCCCAGCCCCACCCCGAGACGTCCGCGGCCGCCGCCTCGTCGACGAGATCCTCGTAGCTGCGCACCCCGGCATCCTTGCGCATCGCTACAGCGCGGCGAGGAGCTCCGCCATGGTGCGGACGGTGGCGAGGTTGCGGGCGGTGGCTTCGGGGGCGGCGCGACCGTACGCCGCCGCCAGCTTGCTGGCGTGGATCGAATGCGGAACGTGCAGGTAGATCGCCCGGGCACCCACGGTGATGCCCTCGCCGTCGACGGCGCGATCGGCGATGGCCTCGACGCGGGCGCGCAGCGCAGCCGGGACCTTTCCCTGCACGAGGGCCACGTTCACGTGCTTGGCGACCGCGGGGTCGTATGGCTCCTCCGCCAGCACCTGCGCCAGCGCCGGAGGGGTGAGCACGACGGTCGGGACCTCGAAACCGGCGACCTCGCCGAGCACTCGGGCGATGGCTTCGGCGTGCCGGGCCGCCGCGGCATCGGTGCCCTCGTTGGCCTGTGCTGACTCGGGCGGGACGCCGAACAGGATGTTCCCCGAGGCGATGTGGGTCTTCACCGGGTCCAATCCCAGCTCGGTCGGCAACACCTCGCGCACCCGAGCCATCGGGAGCTTGCGGGTGCGGCCCAGGTTGACCGCGCGCAGGAACGCGGCGTACGTCACGTGCTCACTCATCGCGTGCCCCCTCCCGGGCGTCGGTCGCGCTGGCACGATGCAGGCTATGGGAGAACCGTTCACCGTCGCGATCCAGACCCGAGTGGGCGACGTCAACTTCACCGGGCACGTCGACAACGTCGAGGCCCTGCGGGTCGTCGACGAGGCGCGGATGCGGTTCTTCGGCCTGCGCAGCCCGCGCACCGGGGAGCACGCGCCGGGGGTCATGGACGCGCTCGCGGACGGCCTGCTCCCGGTGGTGGTCTCGCACCGGTTGGAGTACCACCAGGAGCTCCTGCCCTCGCTGGTCGAGCCGTACGTCGTGCGGGTCTGGACCGCCCGCGTCGGCTCCTCGTCCTTCACGCTCGACACGACGATCAGCCACGCCCCGTCCGGCGCGGCCCCCGCGGTGGTCGCCGAGACGACCCTGGTGGTGCAGGACCTCAGCACCGGCCGCGCCAGCGAGATGACCCCTGCCGTCCGCGCCGCACTGGAGGCGCACGAGCGCGCCCCGCTGCCGCTGCGCCCCAGACCGGTCAAGGAGGAGTAGCCCCGCGAGGGCTCAGGCCTCGGGTTTTGCGGGCGATGGGACGTCGGCGGAGCGGACCGCCCGGGCCGCCCCGCCCCCACCGGGTCGCGGCACGCCACGCGCGGGAGGGGCATGAACGGCACCATCTTCGCGCTGCTACTCCTCGCCACCTGCGCCGCCGTCGCCTGGGCGGTGTGGCCCCGCGGTAATTCGCGTGCCGGCGCCGCCCCCGCCGAAACCCCCGTCGTCGCCGCCCCAGCGCCGCCGCCGGAGAGCGCCACCGCCGGTACGCCGCAGCCCGTGCCCACCAGCCACGACGCCGGGCCGCCCGCCCTCGAACCCCCCGCCCCCGAAGCCCCCGAGGCCCGCGGTGCCGACGAGCCCCGACGTACGGCGCCGTCGCGCGCCGCCGACCAGCGGGGGCCACGATCCAGCCTGTTCGCCTACGGGACGGTCGCCGCCCCCCGCGGGCGAGCCGAGCCCGACGCGCCGCACGAGGGCGGCGTGCCGCCCCACACCGGGGACTACGCCTGCGTCCACGCCGCGACCACCGGCTTCTCCGCCGCGCGGGAACGGATCGTCGAGCTCGCCGTCGTGCACTGCGACGCCACGGGCGCGATCCAGGACACCTGGACCACCCTGGTCGACCCCCGCCGCGACGACATCGGCGGCGCCGCGCTGCACGGCATCGCGCCCGGGATGCTCCCGGGCGCCCCGGCCTTCGCCGACGTCGCCACTGAGCTGCTGACCCGCTGCGAGGAGCGCGTGGTGGTGGCCCACAACGCCGGCCTGCTCGAGGCCTTCCTCGCCGCCGAGTTGCTGCGCGTCGGCGTGCTCGCTCCCACCCTCCCCGCGTTCGACCTGTTGCGGATGGCACCGCTCGCCGGCCCCGCCCCCAACGTCCGCCTCGCCACCCTCGCGCGCCGGGCGGGCCGCCGCCGCGACGTACCCTCCTCGGCCCTCGACGACGCCACCCTCCTCGCGGCGATCCTGCCAGGCGTGCTCAACCGCCTCGGGGACCGCATCGCCTACCCCGTCGCGCCCTCGCCCCGCACCGCGCTCTCCACCACCCCGGTGGGCCGGCACCGGAGGACTGCCCCGACGCTGCCCCGCCCGGCCGGCACCACCGGCATGCCGCCGAACGGCTGGCTGGCCGACCTCATGACCGACCTCGCCATGAGCGCCGCCGAGGGGCACGACCCGCGGCTCGCGGCGTACCTCGACGCGCTCACCACCGTCCTGCCCACCGGCCGCATCGTCGCCGACGAGGTCAAGGAGTTGACCGGCGCGGCAGTCCGGGCCGGGTACCCCGCCACCCAGCTGCACGCGGTCCTGGAACGGCTCCTGGAGTCGGTGCGGGTGGCAGCCTTCGCGCGCGGCGCGGTCACCCAGGACCAGGTCCGGCACCTGCGCGCGGCCGCGCTCTCGCTGGGCATCCCGACGTACTTCGACGATCTCGTCCAGGCCCCGCCGCCGCCCGCCCCGACCCCCGGATCGGGCACGTTCAGCCGGCCGGTCCGCAAGCCGCCGCCCCCCGCGCCGCCCCCGCAGGCGCCGCGCTGCGGCCACTGCCTGCAGCCGGGCCACTACACGGCGGCCTGCCCGAAGCTGCGCCGCCGCGGCGGCGGACGGGGCCCGATCGGCGGCGTCCCGGGGCTCGGCCCCATCGACCCCATCAGCCCGATCTGACCCCGTCGAGGCCGACAGCCGGACCCATCCGGGCGCCGAATCTCGTTCAGGTCCACCGGCGCCCTGCCGACAGGGAGCCAGGCAGGAAGGACCCCACCATGAACGTGAATTCAGCCGACAGCTCGGCATTGGTTTCCGAGGTGTACGAGGAGTACCAGCGGTACGAGCGCTACCTCGCGCTGGCCTTCGGGCTGGGCACCGTCGTCGTCGTCTCGATGCTGTGCCCGGGCGCGACCTGGGCCGCGTCGGCCGCGCTGCTGCTCGGGATCTGGGCCGCGTTCCGCCGCTACCACCTGGCCGTGCACCGCTATGTGGGCTCCCCGAGCCCCGACACCGACCAGGCGCTGCAGCTGTGGGGCACGACCGCCCAGGCCTGCATCTGGGGCGCGATGCCCATCACGCTCGCACTGCTGGTGCTTCAGGTCAGCGCCTGAACTACGGAGCGCTGGAACGTTATGGCGGTGGCGGTGGGATTTGAACCCACGGTGGAGTTGCCCCCACACACGCTTTCGAGGCGTGCTCCTTTGGCCGCTCGGACACGCCACCGCGGACCAGGGTACTAGAGGCGCAACCGGCCACGAAATCCGTTCCCGGCAGGTCCAGTCAGCGCCGCTCGCCGAAGAAATCCACCAGTAGCGCGGCGCATTCGGCCTCGCGGACCCCGCCGACGACCTCGACCCGGTGCAGCGCCCGCCGATCGCGCACCACGTCCCACACCGACCCGCACGCGCCGGCCTTGGGATCCCAGGCGCCGAGCACGATCCGGGCCACCCGCGCCAGCGCGGCGGCCCCCGCGCACATGGGGCACGGCTCCAGCGTGACGACCAGGCTGCAGCCGTCCAGGCGCCAGGTCCCCAGCGCACCCGCCGCCGCCCGCAGCGCCACGATCTCCGCGTGACCGGTCGGGTCGCCGCACGCCTCGCGCACGTTGCGGCCCTCCCCCACGACCCGCCCGGCCGGATCTACGACCACGGCCCCGATCGGCACGTCGCCGGTCGCGACCGCGCCGCGCGCCAGTTCCAGCGCGCGCCCCATGCCCGCCGCGTCGCGTGCGTCGACGCCGAGGCCGCGCCGCGGCTCGCCGTACGGCTCGCTCCCGCGCGCGGCGTCGTACGGCGAAGGGGGTGGCGAACTCACGCGCTAAGTTTCACCCATGCGCCTCCACGTGGCCGACCACCCGCTCATCAACCACAAGCTCACCTACCTGCGCGACAAGAACACGGACAGCCCCACGTTCCGGCGGCTCGCGGAGGAACTGGTGACGCTGCTGGCCTACGAGGCCACCCGCGATGTCCGCGTCGAGCCCAAGCCGATCGAGACGCCGCTGTGCCCCACGACGGGGGTCCGGCTGGCCAGCCCGAAGCCGGTGATCGTGCCGATCCTGCGCGCCGGGCTGGGCATGCTCGAGGGCATGACGCGGCTGCTGCCCAGCGCCGAGGTCGGCTTCCTCGGGATGGTCCGCGACGAGGAGACGCTGGAGGTCACGACGTATGCCAACCGCCTCCCCAAGACCCTCACCGGCCGGCAGTGCTACCTCGTCGACCCCATGCTGGCCACGGGACATTCGCTGGTGATGGCGCTGGACTACCTGCTGCAGCTCGGCGCGGACGACGTCACCGCGGTGTGCCTGCTCGCGGCGCCGGAGGGGATCGAGCACGTGCGGGCGACGTACGACGGCACGGGCGTCTCCGTCCAGCTCGTGGTCGGCGCCGTCGATGATCACCTCAACGAGAACGGTTACATCGTGCCCGGGCTGGGGGACGCGGGCGACCGCCTGTACGGCGTGGTCTAAGTCGTACGTCGTGGTCTGACCAGCTCAAACGCACCCCCACTGGCTCAGCCAGCCACCAGGCCCAGCTCCAGCGCCTTCAGCACCGCCCGGGTCCGGTCCCGGGTGCCCAGCTTGAGCAGCACCGCGCTGACGTGGTTCTTCACAGTGCCCTCGGCCAGGTGCAGCCCTTCGGCGATCTCCCGGTTCGAGTAGCCGGCGGCCATCAGGCGCAGCACGTCCAGCTCCCGGTCGGTCAGGTGCGGGTCGATCCACGTGGCGGGCTGCTCGTCAGACGGGGCGACCGTCCCGGAGACCAGCCGATCGAGCAGCGCCGCTGTCACGGCCGGCTGCACGAGCCGTCCGCCGGCCGCCAGGGTCCGCACCGCCTCGACGAGCTGGTCCAGAGTGACGTCCTTGAGCAGGTACCCCCGCGCCCCCGCCCGCAGCGCCCCCAGCACCGCGTCGTCGTCGTCGAACGTGGTCAGCACGAGGACGGGTGGCGGTTCCGGCCATTTCGCCAGCTCCGCCAGCACGCCGTGCCCATCCAGGCGGGGCATCCGCAGGTCGAGCAGCACGACGTCCGGCCGCGCCGCCCCGATGACGGCCAGCCCCTCGATCCCGTCGCTGGCCTCCCCGACGACCTCGATCCCGGGCGCCAGCTCCAGCAGCTGCCGAATGCCGAGCCGCACCAGCGTCTGGTCGTCCACCAAGACGACGCGGACGACCGTGTCGCCGCCGGCCGCGCCGGCCGCCGCACCCGCGGCCGCGCCGCCCGCACCGGCGCCCGGCGCCCCGCTCACGGCCGCTCCGGCAGCCGCGCGACCACGCGAAACCCCTGCTCCGGTGCGCCCGTCGCGGTGACCAGCCCGCCCAGCCGCGCGAACCGTTCCCGCATCCCGGTCAGCCCGTTCCCGGCGACCACCTCGCCGGCGCCGCGACCGTCGTCGACGGCCCGCAGCACGACCTCGCCGTCCTCGCCGATCACGTCGAGCCGCAGCTCGCGCGCCCC
Source organism: Austwickia sp. (assembly GCA_016699675.1). Taxonomy (NCBI): domain Bacteria; kingdom Bacillati; phylum Actinomycetota; class Actinomycetes; order Micrococcales; family Dermatophilaceae; genus Austwickia; species Austwickia sp. Next base: position 879,051 of record CP064985.1, read on the forward strand.
GGAGTGGCGGGCGGCATTGGTGATGGCCTCCTGCGCGGCGCGGACGAGCGCGTCGAACGCCGCAGCCGACAGCGCCGGCAGGTCCCGCACCCGGACCACGACGCGGGGCGCCGGCACCGCGCGGGCCAGCTCCCGCAGCCGAGCCTCCAGGGCGGCGCCGTCATACGACGTACCGGCTTGGTCCGCACCAGCCTCCCCGCGCCAGCCGGCGACGACCGCCCGGACGTCGGCGAGCGTGTCCTTGGCGAGCACCCGGCACCGCTCCACGGGCTCGGCCGCCGGCGTGCCCGCGGCCAGGTGGGTCGCCGCCTCCAGGTGCAGGGCCAGCCCGGTGAGCTGGTGTCCCACCTGATCGTGCAGGTCCCGCGCCATCCGCAGCCGCTCCTCGGCGCGGCTGGCCTCGGCCAGCGCCGCCTGCGCGGCGGCGAGGTCTTGCCGCGCCAGGTATTCGCGGCTGGTCGCCGCCACCATGACGAGGGCGAAGAGCTGCATGCCCAGGTAGGCCAATCCCCAGGTCAGCGCCGCCACCAGCGAACCCGGCTCGCCGACGGCGTACATCATCGCCGCGAGCGCGGCGGCCTGCCCCACGGCGACCGTGCCGGCGAGGACCGTCGAGGCGGCGTAGGCGACGCTGGTGATCGCGATGACCGCAAAGATGCCGTTGGTGCCATAACTCGGCTGGAGCACCAGCAGCACCCCGAACAGCGTTACTAGGACCACGGCCTGCAGCCGGTCGAGCCACGCCGGCACGGCCCGGGCGTTCAGGAGGAACACCACCAGAAACAGCACCGCCGTCGCCAGCCACGCCGCCACCCGCGGCTCCCCCACCGAGCCGTCCACGGCCACCGGCAGGACCCCGGCCAGCCAGGCCGCCGCACCGGCCGCGACACCGAGGTAATCGAGCGTCGCGTCGGAGATCTCCCGGTCGCGCGCCACCGGTGTGCTCATGCCTTCAGCGTAAACATCCGCAAGCAGCCCAGGTCAGTGCCGGAAGTCATGGCCCGGACCCAGAATCTGCCCGGCGGAGCGGCGCGTCGGCGCGGGCCGCTGTGCCAAGCTCGGGCCATGGCTTTGGCGCATGACTTCCCCACCCATTGGGAGGCCGACGTCCTGCTCATCGACGGTGGCACGGCGCGGATCCGACCGATCCGCCCGGACGACGGCGATCGCCTCGTGGCGATGTTCGAGAAGATGAGTGAGGACTCGCGCTACATGCGGTTCTTCTCCCCGAAGAACGCCCTCACCGACTATGAGGTGCACCGGTTCACGGACGCCGACCAGCTGCAGCGCGTCGTGCTCGTGGCCACGCTCGGCGAGGACATGATCGGCACCGGCGGCTACGACCGGATGTCCGACGACGAGGCCGAGGTCGCGTTCATGGTCCCCGACGACCAGCAGGGCCGCGGCGTCGGGACCCTGTTGCTCGAGCACCTCGCCCAGGCCGGAAGGGAGCGCGGCGTACGGCGGTTCGTGGCCGAGGTTCTCCCCGAGAACGGCCAGATGCTCCGGGCGTTCCGCGCGGCGGGTTACCAGATCAGCCAGGGTTTCGCGCAGGGGCTCATGCGGTTCGAGTTCCCCATCGCGCCCACCCGGTCATCGCTCAGCGTGATGCGGTCGCGGGAGCACCGCGCCGAGGCCCGCTCCATGCAGCGGTTCTTCGCGGCCCGCAGCGTCGCGGTCTTCGGGGCGAGCCGGCAGCCGCACAGCATGGGGCAGCGGCTCGTGCGCAACCTCGTCGTCGGCGGCTTCACCGGCCGCGTGTACGTCGTGCACCCCGAGGCCGACGCGGTCCTGGGGATCCCCGCGCACCGGCGGCTGGCCGACATCTCCGACCACATCGACCTCGCCATCATCGCCGTCCCCGCCGATCAGGTGAACGACGTCGCGCTGGAATGCGCGCGGCACGGCGTGCACGGCCTCGTCGTCGTCTCGAGCGGCTTCGCCGAGGCGGGCCCCGAGGGCATCGCCCGGCAGCGCCGGCTGCTCGACATCACCCGCGGCTACGGGATGCGGCTCGTCGGGCCAAACGGCCTCGGCGTCATCAACACCGACCCGACGATGTCCCTCAACGCCACCGTGTCGCCCCTCATGCCGCTGCCCGGCCGGGTCGGGTTCTTCTCCCAGTCCGGCGCGCTCGGCATGGCGATCCTGCGCAACGTGGCCGGCCGCGGCCTGGGGCTGTCGACCTTCGTCTCGGCGGGCAACCGCGCCGACGTCTCGGGCAACGACCTGCTGCAGTACTGGGAGGAGGACGAGGCCACCGACGTCGTCCTGCTCTACCTGGAGTCGATCGGCAACCCCCGCAAGTTCTCCCGCATCGCCCGCCGGGTCGGCCGCAACAAGCCCGTCGTCGCGGTCAAGTCGGGCCGGGCGGCCCTGGGCGGGGCGCCGACCTGGCACCGGGTGCGCCGCTCGCTGGCGCCCGCGGCGGCCTGGGACGCGATGTTCCGCCAGGCCGGCCTCATCCACGTGGACACCCTGGACGAGATGTTCGACGTGGCGCAGCTGCTCGCCTACCAGCCGCTGCCCGAGGGCCCACGGGTCGCGCTCATCGCGAACTCCGACGAGGTCCTGAACCTCGCCGCCGACGCTCTCGTCGGGGCCCGGCTCGTCGTCGAGCACACCCACCGCCTGCCGGTCTCCCCGACGGGTCGCGAGTTCGAGGCGGCCCTGCGCGGCGCCATGCACCGGCCGACCGTGGACGCGGTCTTCGCCGTCTACTCCCCGCCCCTGGAGGAGCGCAACGAGTCCGTGGCCGAGGCGATGGCCGCGGTCGGCCGGGAGAGCCACAAGCCGCTGCTCACGACGTTCCACGCCGAGCGCGGCGTGCCCGAAGCGCTGCGGGTCATCGACGCCAACGGGGGGACGGCCCGCGGCTCCGTGCCGTCCTACTCCGCCCCCGAGAGCGCCGCGCGGGTCCTGGCGCACGCCGTGCAGTACGCCGAGTGGCGGCACCGCCCCGTCACCCCCGTGCCGACGCTGGAAAACGCCGACGCGGACGCCGCCAAGGCGCTCGTCGAGGCCTGGCTCGCCGAGCACCCCGAGGGCGGGGACCTCGGCAACGCCGCGACGACGGCCTTGCTCGCGACGTACGGCGTGCACCTGAGCCGCACCCGACCGGTCTCGACGCTGGAGCAGGCGCGCGCCGTGGCGCGCGAGCTGCCCGGCCCGCTCGTCCTGAAGGCCACCGACGTGCAACTGCGGCGGCACCCGTTCGTGCGGCACCTGCGCACGGGGCTCAGCGGCCCCGACGAGGTCGCGGCCGCGTGGCGCTCGCTGACCGAGGAGATCGGGGAGGCGGCGACCGCGACGTACGTGTTGCAGGAGCAGGTCGGCCCCGGCCTGCCCATGTCCGTCGCCACCACGGAGGACCCCTCCTTCGGCCCGATCCTGTCGCTGGGCCCGTCGGGGCCGGCGTCGGAGCTGCTGGGCGACATCGCCTACGGGATCCCGCCGCTGACGGAGTTTGACGCGTACGACATGGTCCGCGGGCTGGGTTCGGCGCCGCTGCTGCTGGGGTACGGCGGCAGCCCCGCACTCGCCGTCTCCGCGCTGGAGGACCTGCTGCACCGGCTGGGCCAGCTCAACGAGGCGCTCGTGGAGCTCACCCACCTGGAACTCGCGGTCATCGTCAGCGTGGACAAGGTGGCGGTGCTGTGGGCGGCGGCGCACGTCGCGCCCCCGGCGCACGACCGCGCCGACGGCAACATCCGCCGCCTGTTCGTCGCGGACGTCGACCCGAGCTAGCCGCAGGCTGCTGGCCCGAGCTAACCGCGCTCGCCCCCGCAGGGGTGCCGGAAGTCATGGTCGCAGGTCGTGACGGCAGGCACGCGCGCCCCCGTCCGGCCTCGCCGTACGGTCGAAAGCATGGACACAGTGCAGGCCAGGGGGCTGCGGAAGACGTACGGCGACACCCGCGCCGTTGACGGCATCGACCTGTCAGTGCCCGCGGGTCAGGTCGTGGCGATCCTCGGCGCCAACGGAGCCGGCAAGACGACGCTCATCGAGATGCTGCTGGGGATGCGCCGGCCGGACGCCGGCGAGGTGGCCCTCTTCGGGCAGCGGCCCGGCTCCCGGGCGGTCAAGGCCCGGGTCGGGGCGATGCTGCAGGACAGCGACATCCCGCAGAGCCTCACGGTGGCCGAGATCGTGGGGCTGGTCGCGACGTATTACCCGCGGGCAGTCGACGTCGGCGGGGCCCTGCGCCGGGCCGACCTGACCGCGAAGGCGGACACCCGGGCGAATCAGCTGTCCGGCGGCCAGCGCCAGCGGCTCTCGTTCGCGATGGCGATTGTCGGCGCCCCCGACCTGCTGTTCCTCGACGAGCCCACGGCGGCGCTCGACGTGGAGGCGCGGCGGGCGTTCTGGGAGCAGGTGCGGGGGTACGCCGCAGAAGGGGTCACCGTGTTGTTCGCGTCCCACCACATGGGCGAGGTCGAGGCGCTCGCCGACCGGGTCGTCGTCGTGCACCGGGGGCGGGTCGTCGCCGACGACACGCCGGCCCACGTGGCCGGAGCCGTCGCGACCCGCCGGATCAGCCTCACCACGGACGTTCCGGAGTCGCGGTTGCGGGAGCTGGTGGGCACGGTGGCGGTGCACCGGTCGGGCACGGGCGGGATCGCGCCGGACGGGCTGACCGACGGCCTGGCGGACGGGCCGGCCGACGGGCTGACGCGGTACGACATCGACTCCACGGCCCCCGAGCAGGCCGTGGGCGCGCTTTTCCGCGGCGGCGCGCGGGTAGACCGGCTGGTGGTCGGGGACGCCGACATGGAGACGGCGTTTCTGCACCTGATCGGGTACGCGGCATGAACGCCGCCCAGCTCCGCGCGCAGGTCGCGGCGGAGCTGCGGCAGATGGTCCGGGTGCCGGAGTACGTGATCGGTGTCGCGGGGGTCCCCGTCATCCTCTACGCGATGTTCGGCCTGTCGAACGCCGGCACGCTGCTGCCCGGCGGCACCGACGTGGGGGCGATGCTGGTGGCGTCCTTCTCCGCGTACGCCGTGGTGTCGCTGGCGATCTTCACGTACGGCGTCGACGTCGCCGGCGAGCGCGGCCGCGGCTGGTTGCGGCGGCTGCGGTGCACGCCGATGCCCATGTGGGCGTACTTCGCGGCCAAGATCGTCTCCGCACTGGTCCTGGCGGTTCTGGTCTACGCCCTCGTCTGGGCGCTGGCGATCGCGGGTGCGAAGGTGCCGTTCGACGCGGCGCGGGCGGCGCGCACCCTCGCGGCGCTGCTCATCGGCGTCGTGGCGTTCGCGCCGATGGGCTTCGCGCTGGCGTTCTGGGCGCGCCCGAAGGCGGCGGCCGCGATCGGCAACCTGCTGTTCCTCCCGCTGTCGTTCGTGTCAGGATTCTTCACCTCGCTGAGCAGCCTGCCCCAGTTCCTGCGGGACGCCGCGCCATGGCTCCCGACGTACCACTTCGGGCTGCTGGTGTGGGGCGGCGTCGCGCCCGCCGACGACGTGCGGCACTTCAACGGCATGCAGACCGCGGGCCCCGGGCCGCAGCTTGCCTGGCTGGCGGCGACGTTCGTCGCATTCGGTGCCCTGGCGGCCTGGGGCTACGCCCGGGACGCCCAGCGCGAACGAGACTGAGCCCCCTCGGCGGGAGGCAGCGTAACTGCACCCACCAGCGGTGTGGCGCGCGGGGTTCGGCGACAGGACGACCTAGGCTGCCACTGGACGTTTCTGCCCATCCCGCCCACGAGCGACCGGAGTTCCCGATGCCGTCCCAGGTCAAGAAGGTGCTGCAGTGGATCTTCTGGATCTTCCTGATCTACGCCATCTTCACCTCGCCAGACCGCGCCGCCGACATCGTCCGCTCGATCTGGGACATCATCGCGAACGGATTCCACAACCTCGCCGTCTTCTTCGACCGCGTGCTGCAGCGGTGAGCTGACGTGGGCGCCAACGGCGGGGTAGGGCACCGGCCGCGGGCCATCGAGCGTTTCCTCCTCTCGGGCGAGCGATGCGTCGTCGCCGTGCGGCGGCACTGGATCGTCGTGGCGGAGCCGTGGCTGACGGCGGTCGGATCGCTGCTGCTGGTGGCGTGGTTGACGTTCGACGTGGCCGACCCGCGGGCCGGCCGGCCCCTGGACGTGCTGTGGTGGCTGTGGTTCGCGCTGCTGGGGCGCGCGGTCTGGGCGAGCTTTGATCACCGGCGCACGTGGTTCGTGGCGACGGACCGGCGCCTGCTCATGGTGTACGGCTTCCTCGTCCGCAAGGTCGCGATGATGCCGCTCGCCAAGGTGACCGACATGAGCTATCACCGCTCCCCGCTGGGGTGGGTGCTCGGCTACGGCACGTTCGTGCTGGAAAGCGCGGGCCAGGACCAGGCCCTGCACACGATCGACCACGTCCCGCACCCGGATCCCGCCTACCGCGCGATCGTCAGCGAGATCTTCCACAAGGACGTCGACGCGGAGGTCCCAAGCGTGGACGACGACGGTGAGTACGGTCGCGACGACGGCTCAGACGATGGACCCGCCGACGACGACCCGACCCAGCGGTACGCCCTGTCCCCCGACGACGCGCAGCGGTGGGGCGATCGGCTCCGCGGTTTGGGCCGGGGCCGCGGACCGGCCTACGCCCGACCGCATCCCGACCCCTCGGTGGGGGCGCAGCACCGGGTCAACCCCGACGGCGAGTACATCTATCGCAGCGACGGCACCCGCGACGACGACGAGCGCCGGGACCAGCCCCGGGACTCGACCGGCTACTGGGGCTGAGCCCCCGGCTACAGCTGCTGCCCGGGCACCCCAGCGCCGGTCGGCGGGAGCTGCGGATTCTCCGCCGCGGCCGGAGGCTTCCCGGCCACCTCGTCCAGCGCGTTCTCCTGGGCGGCCTCGTCGGCCCGCTCCTTGTCCCGCCGGGCGCGCTCCTCGGGCGAGAGGATGTTGCGAGGGCTGAGCAGCTGGTAGTAGCCCAGCGCGTTGCCCCAGTTGTCGGAGAAGTTCGCGAAGCTGACGACGTCCTGGACGACGACGATGTCCCCCACCGGGACCTCCGCCGTCGTGAGCCGCTTGACCGCGGTCTCGATGTGCTCGACCTCGAGGCGCACCCGCGCGTTGTTCGCGCCGGGCCGGTCGTGGCCGGTCGAGATCTGCAGCCACGCGCCGGGGCAGATCTGCCACTCCAGGAAATCGTCGAGCGGGGCGGTGTCCGGGCCGTGGCCGAAGACCTGGGTATAGAAGTCGAGAACCTCGGTGAAGTCCCCGGCGTTGAGGGCGATGGTCAGGCCCCGGACGTCTGCCATGCCCACCAGATTAAGGCACGGGCTCAGGTTCACCCGCGACGACGCCGAATGGGGGGCGTGACGATTCAACAGGTGATGCTGTTCGCGACCCCCTCCGCGCTCGCGGGGATGGCCATTCTGTGGGCGACGGTGCACCTGGTCGGGAAGAACCGTACGGCGAGCGTCCGCGACGGCCTCTTCCTCGAGCTGGCGATGCCGCCGGAGTGGGCGCTGGACCTGGCCCAGGCGCAGTTCGCGTACGCCGACTGGAAGCCGGCCCCCGGCGACGGCGCGGTCAACCGCCAGCACGTGCTGCCCGAGCGGCCCGGCCTGTCGGTGGAGGCCGTGGCGCGGCCCGGCGGCGGCAGTGACGTCCACATCTGGATGTCGTCCTGGACGTTGCGGCAGGGCGTGGTGCGGTACGCCGGCGTGGCGCGCCGTCAGATGAACGCGCTGGCCGACGTGTTGGCGGCCGCGGACCGCAGCTACGAGGGCCCGATCCCGTCGTCCAGCCACAACCAAGAGGTCCTCGACATGCTCCAGGCGCGCGACGGCCGGCGCGAGTCCTCGGCCGCCTGAGCCCTCAGTCAGGCGCCAGTCAGGCGCCCGGGACCGACAGCGGGTCGAACCCGTACGGCAGTTCCAGCCGGTGCGCCGCCATCAGTTCGGTGTCGGCCAGCAGCTCCCGAGTCGGGCCGTCGGCGACGATCCGGCCGCCGTCCATGAGGAGCGCGCGAGGGCAGAGCTGCAACGCGTACGGCAGGTCGTGCGTGACCATCAGCGTCGTCACCTCGAGCCCGACCAGGATCTGCGCCAGCTCGCGCCGCGAGGCGGGGTCGAGATTCGACGACGGCTCGTCCAGCACGAGCAGCTGCGGATTCATCGCCAGCACGGTCGCGACGGCGACCCGGCGCCGCTGCCCGAAGCTCAGATGGTGCGGCGGCCGATCGGCGACCTCCGACATCCCCACCTGGTCGAGCGCGTCGTCCACCGCCGCCACCAGCGCCGCCCCCCGCAGCCCCAGGTTCGCGGGACCGAACGCCACGTCGTCCCGCACCGTCGGCATGAACAGCTGGTCGTCGGGGTCCTGGAAGACGATCCCGACGCGGCGGCGAATCTCGGCCAGGTTCTCCCGGCGTACCGGCAGTCCCCCGATCGCCACCCGACCCGCCCCGGCACCCCCCGCGACCGCACCGAGGATCCCGTTGAGGTGCAGGACGAACGTCGTCTTCCCTGCGCCGTTCGGGCCCAGGAGGGCCACCCGCTCGCCGGGTTCGATCCGGGTGGTCACCCCGTAAAGCGCCTGCCGCCCGTCCGGGTAGGCGAACGCAAGGTCCCGGACCTCCACCGCGGGTACGTCGTCGCCTGGTCCCGTCGCGCTCACCCGGCCATCATCCTCGCGGCGACCAGCACGATCGCGGCGGCCCCCGGAAGCAGCGCGCAGCGCAGGAGGTCACGACGGTACGTCGAGCGGGGCGAGCCGGACCCGAGCGGACCAGGCACCCCCGACCCCGTGAGCTCGTCGAGCCGCGGCATCCGCCCGGCGTACCCCCGCGAGGCCATCGCCAGCTGCACCCGCTCGCCGCGCTCGTAGCTGCGCACGAACAGCGTGCCGACGCCGCCCGCGACGGCGGCGAGGTGACCGGCCCGGCCGCCCGCGTACCCCCGGGACTCCCGCGCCACCCGCATCCGGGCGGCGTCCCCGGCGACGACCGAGACGTAGCGGACCATGAACGCGGCGATCGCCACCAACGGCGCGGGCAGCCGCAGCCGCTCCAGGCCGACCAGCAGGTCGCGGACCTGCGTGGTGGCGGCCAGCACCACGGCCGCGACGACGCCCAGCGTGGCCTTCGCCGCGATGGCGAGGCCGCCGACGAGTCCCGCCTCGGACAGCGCCAACGGGCCGAGCTGCACCGTGGGCCGGCCGGTCACGAACGGCATCAAAGCGGCAAAGAGCAGGAAGGGCGCGTCGATCAGGCTGCGCCGCGCGACGAGCGAGGGCGGGAGCTGCGCCAGGATCACGACGGCGAGTAACAGGAGGGCGTATCCCAGATAGGGCAGCCAGCCCCGCGAACCCAGCTCGGCAGGAACGGGGGTCGCGACCACGACGAGCGCGAACCCCAGCAGGGCCAGGAGCTTGCCGTGCGCGGGCAGCCCGTGCAGCGGGCCGTGGCGGTGGACGACCAGGCCATCGCCGATGCCGTGGGTGTGCGGGCCGCTCACCGCCGGGAGAGCTCGGAGGCGCGGCCGGCGTCGGCTGCTTCGGCCGGGCCGGCGTTGCTGCGGGCGTGGCTCCGGGCGCGGCGCCGGCCGACGAGCCACAGCGCGGCCGCGCCGAGGGCGAGCGTGATCAGCACCCCGATGACCCCCGCGATCGAGGTGGCGAGGGGGCCGTCGAGCCCGCGCAGGGCGTACTCGGCGAGGGGGGACCCGGCCGCGGCGGATTCGTGCGCCGATCCGCCGAAGCCGAGCTCCTCCCCCACGTATTCGAGGCCGTCGGGGTGGCCACTCGCGGCCAGCGACAGCAGCCCCGCCACCATGAGCGTGACCAGCCCGCCGGAGGCGAGGAAGCCGCGTGTGCCGGCGCCTCCGGCGCGGTGCGCCCCCGTGCCGGCAGTGGCGTCGCGTCCCGCCGGGGTCGCGTCGGCGGCGACCGTACGGCGGGTGCCGTCCGCGGCCACCAGGATCAGGTCGGGGCGGGCACCCCGGGCGGCGTACACGAGGTCCGGCCGGGTGGCGACGACGGCGCCGAGGATGGCGGCGGTGATGATCGCCTCCCCGATCCCGATCAACAGGTGCCAACCGATCATGGCGGTGGCCAGGGCGGGCAGTGGGATCGCGACGGTGCCGCCCACGACGTACAGGGCTGTGAACACGAGCGCGGCGGTGGGCGTCGAGATCGCGGCGCCCACGGCGGCGGCCGGGACGACCGAGCGCGGCCGGCGGGGCAGGGCGCGCAGCAGGATGCGCGTGAGGCCGTACCCGACGAGGACCGTGACGATGCCCATGACCAGCACGTTCGTGCCTAGGGCGGTGAGCCCGCCGTCGGCGAAGAGGAGGGCCTGGACGAGGAAGACCACGGTCATCACGAGGATCGCGGTCCATGGGCCGACGAGGCAGGCGGCGAGAACCCCGCCGAGGAGGTGCCCAGACGTCCCCGCCCCCACCGGGAAGTTGATCATCTGCGCGGCGAAGACGAACGCGGCGGTGAGCCCGGCCAGCGCGGGCCCGGACTGGCGCAGCTCGGCCTCGCTGCGGCGCAGGGACAATCCGACCGCGCCGACGGCGATCGCCCCGGTGGCGAGGGAGGTGGGGGCGTCGAGGAAGCCGTCGGGTACGTGCATACGGGCATCCTGGTCTTATTGCGAGTTCTTCGCAACAACTGGCCCAGGCCCCAGGCTGTCCGCTTTTCCCGGAACCGCGCCCGCGCCGTTCGACCCTCTGGCCGAGCCACCCGTCCGACTGGCGGGTCAATTACCGGCCGGTTACGGGGTGGCGACGCCGGGGTTTCGGTAGCCTGCGCGCGTGTCGACTCCTGCCGACCCGTCCCAATCTTCCCTTCCTGTCCAGCCAAGGAGGTCCCGGCATGAGCGTCATGCGGACCAAGACGATCGAGCAATCGATCGCGGAGACCGACGAATCCGAGTTTCAACTCAAGAAACGCCTCACGGCCGTCGACCTCACGGTGTTCGGCATCGGGGTCATCATCGGTGCCGGCATCTTCACCCTGACGGGGCGCGCGGCACAGGCGTACGCCGGTCCCGCCATCGTCATCAGCTTCGTCGGCGCCGCGCTGGCCTGCGGCCTCGCCGCGTTGTGCTACGCGGAGTTCGCGTCGACGGTGCCGGTGTCGGGGTCCGCGTACACGTTCTCCTACGCCACGCTCGGTGAGCTGGTGGCGTGGATCATCGGGTGGGACCTGCTCCTCGAGATGATGCTCGGCGCGAGCGTCGTGGCGCAGGGCTGGTCGCAGTACTTCGTGGTCTTCCTCGGCCGCCTGGGCGTCACGTGGCCCGAAGCCATCGCCCCCGGCGCCACCTTCGACGCCCCGGCGTTCATGCTGGTGGTGGTGCTGACGGCGCTGATCGCGTACGGGATCAAGGAGTCCCTGCGGGTCAACCTTGTGCTCGTGGCGCTGAAGCTGTTCGTCGTGCTGTTCGTCATCGTGGCCGGCTTCGGCTACATCAACTCGGCCAACTACACCCCGTTCATCCCGGACGCGGTGCCCGCGGCCGAGGTCGGCGGCAACTGGCTGACCGCCCCCCTGATCCAGGTGATCTCGGGCTTCTCGCCCACGACGTACGGTTGGGGCGGCATCTTCGCCGGCGCCTCCATCGTGTTCTTCGCCTACATCGGCTTCGACGTCGTGGCGACGACCGCCGAGGAGGCCGAGAACCCGCAGCGCGACCTCCCCATCGGCATCATCGCGTCGCTGATCATCTGCACGATCCTGTACGTCGCCGTGGCCCTCGTCATCACCGGCATGGTGCACTACGACCACATCAACCCCAAGGCCGCGCTGGCCACGGCGTTCGAGGACGTGGGGCGGGGTGGGTACGCGACGTTGATCGCGGCCGGCGCCGTCGCCGGTCTGTGCACCGTCGTCATGACGCTGATGATCGGCGCCACCCGCGTGACCTTCGCGATGTGCCGCGACTGGCTGCTCCCCGCGAGCTGGGGCCGGACGAACCCCAAGACCGGCACGCCGATCAAGCTCACCGTGGCCATCGGCACCGTCGTCGCCCTGATCGCCGGGTTCACCCCGATCGGCAAGCTCGAGGAGATGGTCAACATCGGAACGCTGACCGCGTTCATCCTGGTCTCGCTGGCGGTGCCGGTGCTGCGCAAGAAGCGCCCCGACCTCAAGCGCTCGTTCACCGTGCCGTTCAGCCCGGTGTTGCCGATCCTGTCGGCGCTGGCCTGCTTCTGGCTGACCCTCAACCTGTCGGTGGAGACCTGGTTCCGGTTCCTCATCTGGATGGCGATCGGCTTCTTCATCTACTTCGGCTACTCCTACCGGAACTCGCGGCTGGCCAAGCACGCGCACTCGGCGGAGTACGAGGACGTCAGCCACCACGAGCACCACGGCGGCAACCCGGCCGCCGGCGGCCACTTCTGAGGGCTGTCGCAGTTGGTCGTTCGTCCTGTAAAGTGAAGAGGCCGCCTTCGCCAGGGGCGGCAATCTGGCGGTGACGCGCCAGGGATGACCGTCGAGGCCCCCTCCCCTTAGGGAGGGGGCCTCGATGCTGCTCGGGCGGCAACGTCCCCGGCTGTGGGGGGAACCCTGCGTTTCGCGCGGCAAAACGGGCCGGCGCGGGGCGGAGGTGGCAGAGTGATGAACGTCGTGTGGAGACCACGTGTCCGTCGATGCATCGCATCGAGAGGCTCCCTGGGACCTCGCAGACCGGGGCCGCCGCCTCTGGGCGTCCAGGGGCGCAACCGGCTCCGTCCTCGGGCACTTCCCGCGATGGCGGCCCGCCGCAGGCCCTGGCCTGCGGCGGGCCGCGTCATGCCGAGCGATCAGTCGCCGCGCAGCGACCGCAGCACCAGCGGCAGCTGGGGCGGAAGTTCGCTGGCGAGGAAGCCGATCCGGCCGTACCGCATGGCGAGGGCGTCACCGGCGGCCGCATGCACGTACTTGGCCCAGACCAGCGCCTGGGCCAGCCCCGCACCGCGGCTGAGCAGGCCCACGGTGGCGCCGGCCACGACGTCGCCGCTACCGGAGGTGCCGAGCCCGGTGTCGCCGGTGGTGACCTGCCAGACGCGGCCGTCCCAGGCGACCCAGGTGTCGCAGCCGACGACGGCGCCGTACCGCTGCGCCGCCTCCAGCGCCGCGTCGACCACCCGGTCGTCGGGGATCTCGTCCCACTCGACGATGCGGCGCAGCTCGCCGGTGTTGGGAGTGAGGACGACGCGGCCCCGGAGCGTCTCCTGCTGGGCCACGGTGAGCTGCGGCAGCACGGTCAGGCCGAAGGCGTCGAGGACGACGGGCACGTCGTCGGGCAGGACCGAAAGGACCTCGGCGAGCAGCTCACCCGAACCCTGGGCGTCGGTCAGTCCCGGGCCGACCAGGATCGCGTCGGACCGCTCGATCTCCCTGCGCAGCAGGTCGGCGACCCGCTTCCCCGTCACCGCGCCGTCCGCGTCCTCGGGCAGGGAGGTGGTGCCGCATTCCGGCAGCGCGACGGCGATGTGCGGGGCGATGCCCTCCGCCGCGCCGATGCTGAGGCGCCCGGCGCCCATCCGCAGCGCTGACGTCCCCGCCAGCAGCACTCCCCCTGGCGTCGACCGGGAGCCGCCCACGACGAGGACCTGGCCCCGGCTGTACTTCGATCCGCTCGGCTCCGGCAGCGACCACGTACGCAGGAGCGCCGGGGTGATCAGGGTGGGACGGTCGGTGCCGCCGCCTGCGACGTCGTCGGGCACGCCACCGTCGTGGTACGTCGATCGGCCGTCGCTCGCGGTCCGTGACTTCGGGGGGGACTTTGCCGTCGACTTCGCGGTCGACGTGGATGCCGCATCAGGCATTGCTGCCGCCGACCTCGTCGGAGGCGCCCGGCTGGTCGGTCACGGCGACGCCCGCTGCGCGCAGGTGGCTGTCGAGGTTGTAGTCGGTGACGACCCAGCCGGTGGGCGAGTCCTCGTCGCGCAGCAGGCGGCAGATCGCGGCGTTGCGCAGGCCGTTGGTCTGCGCGCGGTCGAGGACGGCCTGCTCGTCCAGCCCCTCGGCGACGTAGCAGAACAGGAGGATGACCACGTCGTGCGCGGTGAGGAGGACGCGCTCGTGCTTCTCGGTGTTGGCGAGGTCCGTCAGCACCGCGCGGACCCGGCCGGCCACGTCCGCCCAGGACTCCCCGCCCGGCGGCCGGTAGTAGAACTTGCCGATCCAGGCGCGCCGCTCGGCCTCCTCCGGGTACTTCGCCCGGATCCCCGCCCCCGTCAGCTGGTCGGTGATGCCCATGTCGCGGTCGCGGAGCCGCTCGTCGACGCGGAAGTCCAGGTCGCAGCTCGCCACCTGGAGGGCGATCTCGGCGGTCTGGCGGGCGCGCCGGTACGGGCTCGTCCACACGATCTCCGGCCGCTCGTCCGCGGGCAGCGCGCTGATCCACCGGCCGACCGCGCGCGCCTGCGCCTCGCCCGTCGCGGAGAGGACGACGTCGGGATCACGAGCCGGTACGTCGATGCGGTCGAGCCTGTCTCGATCCGCGGCCTCGGCAGCGACATTGCCCACGGACTGGCCGTGGCGGACGAGGACCAGCTGTCGGAGCGGCATCGTGCGAACATACCCCGCCCCGGGTAGCCGCGCAGCTCAGGACGATTCGGTCGCATCGCCGCTCGCGACCGCCGCTGTCGTCAGCTGCCTTCTCAGCGCTCCGGAGGGATCTGGCCGGCGTGGATCACGCGCTGGGCGCTCGCACTCCACGTGAAGGTCGATATCGCGACCCCGGAGGCGTTGGCCGTGCCCTCGTTGCCCACGCGGTAGCGGTACTGAACGCGGATCGCCGACCCGGACAGGCGTGTCACCGTCGGATAGAAGCCCCGAGCGTTCTTGAAGGTTGTCCCCAGGAACTCGCCGCGGTGGAACAGCATGATCTGGTACGGGGAAGAGCCGGTTGGGCCGGGGATCCCGAGCACGACCCAGGACAGGTCGGCGCACGGGTCGTAATTGCTCAGCTCGTGCTCCAACAAGACCCAGTCCCAGCCGTCACCGTCGCCGAACCGAGGCACCTTCGGCAAGGCGGCGGCCGCCGCCTGGCGGGCCGACGTGGTCGCGCAGCCGGGCGCTCCGGGGGCGGGCGCCACGGGGGCCGCCGGCACCGGCGCCGGGGCCGCGGGGACGGGCGCCGAGGTGGTCGCCGCGGCCGGCGTACTCGTGGCGACCGGCGCAGCCGCGGTCGGGGGCGCCGGCAGGACCGAGGACGTCGCACTTGCTGCGGGGGTCACCGCCGCGGCGGGGGCGGCCGCGGGCGATTGGTGCGTCTGCCACCACCAGCCGCCGACGAACGCCGCCACGATCAGCGGGGCGAGGACCGCCACGAGGACGAGGGCCATCCTCGACGAGGTGCGCGCCTCGGGCACGACCAACGGCGCAGTCGCCGCTACCAGCGGCGCCGTCGCCACCGGTAGCGTCTCCGTCGCACCCGCTCCGCAGGCCTGGCAGAAGCTCGCACCGTCAGCTCGGGCCTGTCCGCACTGCGCGCAGAAGCCACCGCCATCGTTCCCGGCCATGATTCCTCCATCCCTGGCACGCACCAGCTCACCTGGTGGGGCCGTCCTGGCCCGCACTTCAGTTATCGGCCAAAACGGCCGCGTCGCCAGACTTGTCGGACGACCGCTTGACTCGCCCGGGCGGCCCCACCACGTTCGGCCTCTCGCGCTGCGACCCGGGCGACAACCCCGTAGGCTCGCCGCTTACTCAGGGCCCTACCACCAGAGCCGAGGAGCACCGATGACCTTCCCCTCCCGCCCACCCCTTGACGGGGACTCGTTCCCCACGCTCGTCACCAATGCGCGGCTCGATCTCGCGACGGAGCGTCACGACCCGGTGTCCGGCCTGCTGCAGATGGTCAACGGGGTGTTGGACAGTCTCGACCAGGTCGAACTCGGCGAGACCCCGCCGGCTACGGCGTACGACGCGAGGTGGGAGTGACTCATGAAGCCCTACGAGATGAACGCGCTCCAGGCCGGCGAGGCGATCCGCAGCAAGCAGCTGTCCCCCGTCGAGCTCGTGGATTCGGTGCTGGAGCGGATCGAGGCGGTGGACGGGCGGGTCGGCGCGTACGTGACCGTCACGGCTGACCTCGCCCGCGCTGCCGCGGCGACGGCCGCGGACGAGATCGCCGCGGGTCGGTACCGCGGCCCGCTGCACGGGGTCTCCGTCGGCGTGAAGGACCTGGTGGACACCGCCGGCGTGCTCACGACGTCGAGTTCGCGGACGATGGCCGGCAACGTCCCCACCAGCGACGGCGCCGTGGTCGAGCGGCTGCGGGAGGCCGGAGCCGTCATGGTCGGCAAGACGCAGACGCACGAGTTCGCGTTCGGCGTCATCACTCCGACCACGCGCAACCCGTGGAATCTCGACCACATCCCCGGCGGGTCGAGCGGCGGGTCCGGGGCAGCGCTGGCGGCGGGCATGTGCCACCTCGCGATCGGGACGGACACCGGGGGTTCGATTCGCATCCCGTCCGCGGTGAACGGGGTGGTGGGGTTGAAGCCGACGTACGGGCGGGTGTCCCGGCGTGGGATCGCGTCGCTGAGCTGGAGTCTGGACCACGTGGGGCCGATGGCGCGCACGGTCGCCGATGTGGCGGCGATGCTCCAGGTCTTGGCCGGGTACGACCGCGCCGATCCCGCCACCGTGGCCGAGCCCGTACCTGACTACTCGGCCCAGCTGACGCGCGACCTCGCCGGGGTCCGGCTCGGCCTGCCGAGGAACTACTTCTTCGACAACACCGACCCGGCCGTCGAGGCGGCGGTGCGGGCTGCGGCGGAGGCGCTCGCAGGTGCCGGGGCCGAGGTGGTGGAGGTGGACGTGCCGCTGCCGGCGGCGTACATGCCCGCGGAGTACGCGCTGTTCATGTCCGAGGCCAGCGCCTACCACCAGCGCCGGCTCCGGGACCAGGCGAACCATTTCGAGCCCGACGTACGCCTGCTTCTCGAGGCCGGCGAGATGATCCTCGCGACGGATTACATCAAGGCGCTGCGGGTGCGTACGCTGCTGCAGGCCGGCTGGCGGGACCTCTTCGCCACCGGTCTCGACGCGGTCATCGCCCCCACGCTGCCGAACGTCGCGGCGAAGGTGGGCCAGGAGCAGTTCACGCACGGCGAGCCCGAGGCGATCATCGATTCCTACGTGCGCACCAGCGCTCCCGGCAACCTCACCGGCCTGCCCGCGCTGTCCGTGCCGTGCGGCTTCTCCGACGACGGCCTGCCCATCGGCCTGCAGATCATCGGCAAGCCGTTCCGCGAGGCCGAGGTGCTCGGCCTCGGCGCCGCCTGGGAGCGCCTTAACCCCGCTGCGGGGAGGGTGCCCGAGCTGGCGTAGTCGAGGACGGTACGTCGGGTGCGCCGGCGCAGGTTCCCGGGCTGGCGTTGCCGACGACCGTACGTCGGGTGCGCCGGCGGGCTTCCCGAGCTGGTGTTGCCGACGACGGTACGTCGGGCGTGCCGGCGCGGGTGTCTCGACGCTGAGCGAGCGACCGCACGACGGGGCGCGTCCCGGGATCTGGTGGCGTGGCCCGGCGATGCTTGTCGCTGGTCGGGGCCCCTGACCCGGCGCTCCCCGGTCCCGCACGCCACCGGCGGCCTGCGGGACTGGGTCCGTCTTCGACGCTAGAAGGGTGGCGGCCCGGGGTCCGGGCGCTCGCCCGCAGTGGTGGAGGCACGGGCCGCCGCCTGAGGGCTCGTCACGGCTGCGTCCGTGGCGGTTGCGCGACGCTGTTGTTCCCGACGTGGCGCTTCCGGCCGCCGTTGGCCGGGGCGGCGGGGCGCCGGCCGCGTCGTGGGAGTGAATCCCTTGGCGCGGTAGTCGATCGGTGCCCCCCGCCCCTCCTCGGACGCGTCCTGCCCCGGGCCGCCGCGGTCCGGCGGGGCCTGCTTCGCCTGCGCCGACACGATCGGCATCCCGGTGTCGCCGGGCGCGCTGGGTTCATGGGACGTGCGGCCGGGTGCGGTGGGGTCGTACTGGTATGGGTACGTGCTGTACTGCCGCCCGGTCCCCGTGGTCCACACGATCGTCCCGTCCGGGGACCGCGTGGTGGACCACTGCCCCCGGGTTTTGTGGCCGTGGGGGCGTCGGGATTTGGCGGAGAGGTTGGCTGCGGACGTGGCTCCGCCTTGGTCCCAGGGCAGGTCATGGTCCAGGTCGCACCGCTCTGCCGGGAGGGTGCTCCCTGGGGCGCGGCAGGTCCCGTCGCGGGCGTGGATCGCTTCGCGGAGCCGGGCTGGTGGGGTGTAGCTGGTGGAGGTCAGTTCGATGGCCTCCCCGGTGACCGGGTCCGTCACAAGTCGTCGCCAGGTAGATCCTGCGGCGTAGGCCAGGTCCCGCACGATGTGCGCCGCCAGCGGCTCCCCGTCCGCCAGCGTCCCGGGTTCTTCGCTCAGGCCGAGCAGCGCGGCTGCGGAGATCACGATCCGCAACTCCGCCGGCGGCAGTCCCCCGGGCAGGTACGCCAGCCAGGAAGCGGCAATCTCCTGGAGATCCTGCCGAGTGTCGCTGGTGTCGTCCGTGCCGCTGGCGCCGCTGACCTCTGGCCCGGCCTCCGCATCCGATGCGCCCGTAGCGTCCGCACCGTTCGACGCGCTCGCGGTGGCTGCCGTGCCGCTGGCTGCGGCAGAGCCGCCGGCACCGGTCGACGCGCCGAACCCACCTGCTTGGCCGGAGGCGGTGGTCGTGCTCGCCACGTCAAAGGCGGTCTCAACGTCCTGGGTGCCACCTGCACGGTTGTCCGCAGCGGTAGTGGCACCCGTCGCGACGGAGCCTGTGTCAGCACCCGCGGCACCGCCCCTCTGGGCGCTCGTTGCGCCGCGCGTCGCGTCGCCCGACGCGCCAGAGCTGGTGGCGGCCGCCCGCGCCGCGGCGCCGGGCCGGTCCACGCCGACGTCGGTGGTCGGGGTGGCTGCGGGCGCGGCAGGTGCCGGGGGCGTGTGCTCGGTGCGGCCGAAGACAGTATTTGCCGGCACCGGGGTGACCAGGCCGGGGATGTCGCCGTACAGGATCAGGTCCAGCGAGACATCACTGCGGAGCTGGCCCAGAGTGCGGCCATCGCCGCGGCGACGGGCCGCCCGGGCGATGGCGTCGATCCGCAGGGCCGCGGCGGTGACCCGCTCCGCCGATCCTGAGATCAGGTATTCGCCCGTGCCGTGCGGGGTCAGTGTGGCGTAGGCGTCCCGACGGGACAGGTCGTAGTCGCGTTGTTCCTTGGCCGGGACATGCTCGGCGACCAGCCGATCCAACCGGCACCGGAACGTCCGATACGACAGTGCCGCCCCGTCCCTGGTCGGCGCCAACGCCGCCGCCCCGATCTCGGCAGCCAACTCCGGGGCCAGGGTGGCGGTGCGGTCGGACCAGGCCCGAGCCATCGCCCAGGTACACGCCCCTGCTGTGAGGGCGTCGCGCATCCCCGCGGCCCGAGTCGGTGAGCCGGCGCCGAGACGGACCCGCCCGAGGGCGTCGTACAGTCCCAGCCCGGTGGCCAACCGGATCTCATCGACCACCGCCGCCTCAGCCTCACCCAGAGCCCGGTCCCGCACCGTCTTCGAGGCATCCGGTCCGACCTCATCGACCGCCAGCTCGCGACGCCGACCCGCCAACAAGCCCGCCGCCTGCGCCGACATCGCCGCCGCACCCGCGGTCGCCTTCTCATAGGCGGCCATCGCATCGAGGAGGTCGTCATCATCGAGCAGCGCCAGCCGAGCCGGGTCGGGCACGAACACCGCAGCGCACCCCTCCGGCACGCGCACCGCCCCACCCGACATCCCGATCCCCTGTACGCCATAACGAAGCCAGTGCTTCGGTGTTGTGTTCGATTCTAGCGGATCGAAAAGCGCAGGGGAACCCGTCTGAATAAGTCCAGCGAAACCGTTTCTAACGGTCGACCAGCACAGCCGTGGCCGCCCATTTCCCGGCGTACGCCGACACTATCAGGGACGGAGACGCGCGGCGCCGTCCCATCGGCGTGCGCCATTGTGGCCGAAAGCGATCGTTCACGACCTGCGGTTTTGGTGCCATGGCACCCAACGCCCAGGTGACGAACGGTCAACCGGCGAGCGGCTACCCCTGCGACAGCGGTCTGGGAGGGTACGAACACTGACGTGGTGCGTTGGCGTTACGCCAACCGTCAGAGGCCCACCACGTCGGGCCTCCAGCCGGGCCCGAATTTTACCCGGAACAGATACGGCTGAATCCTGGCAGGACGCCACGTTCATCCACGGAGCAAGTGCAACGACGTACGCGGCGACGACCGCCGGGTGGTGGCAGCCGCGGCGACGACGCGACCCAGCGGCGACGACGCACCCGCGCTGCGTCGATGCACGCGGCGACCACTCACGACCTGCACCTCCAGCGCGACGGGACAAATCGTCCAGAACGAACGGACCCGCTGCGCTGCCGGACGAGCGGCTTCCTGACTCGCCGCTGGTCAGATCCCCATGGGTTGGCCAGGCTGTTGGGAGTCGGCCGGGCGGACGACGTCGACCGGTTGCTGAACGTAACCAGGCTGCGCCTGAACGTACCCGGGCTGCTGCGGGTAATAGCCCTGCGGCGCGGGGTACCCGACCTGCTGAGGCAGCGGCATCGGCGGCACGGGCTGGGTCATAGCGACCGGGGCCGCGGGAAGATTCGCGAAGACGGCGCCCACGTGCAGCGTCTGCAGCGCTTGCCGCGCGCTCTGCTCGTTCGCGGCCCGGACCAGCGACCGCATCCGGAACAGGTCGATCAGACCCCAAAGGCCGAAGCCGGCACCAGTGAACCAGTACGCCACGTTGAGCATGGCCTGGCGCAGGTAGAAGTAGTGCGCGCCGAAGAAGAACCACAGGAGATAGGCGATCGAGACGCGCTTCTTGAGGCGCTCGTACTCGTTGAAGAACGCCGCCTGGGCGCCGCCGTCCATCTGGGCCACGACATGCTGCACGGAGGGCGGCAGGGACGCCAGCGTGCGGGCCTCGCGCGTCTCCTGGGCATGCGCTCGGTAGGCCAGGACGCCCGCGGTAGCAGCCGCCGCGACCAAGAGAAGAACGATCAGGGTCGAGCCTCCGCTGAACAGCGCACCGAAGAGCATGAAGAGTACAACGACCGCAGCGGCCCCACCAGCGACCTTGATGCCCAGCTTGGCGTTGGGGCTGAGCTCCCCCTCATGCCCGAGGGCGGACGCGACGCGGTTCACCGCCCCATCCACGGCGGCGCCGGGCTGCGCGCCGGGGGCGGCCGACGCGGCAGCGACAGGCGCCGAGGCCACCGGCACAGAGGCAGCAGCCACGGGAGTAACCGGTGCCGGAATCGGCGTGAGCGGCGGGACCGGGCTGACGAGGGCGGCATCGACTGCCGCGGTCACGGCGGCCTCCTGGGCGGCGGCGACGCGCGTCCCGCAGGCCGTGCAGAAGTTGATGGTGGAGTCGTGGCTCGACCCACATTGGGTGCAGAACGGCATGGCTGGTCCTTTCGAGAAGTGTGTTACGGGGTCTGGTGGATTAGGAGAGGACGAGGCGGCCGCCGTACAGCAGCACGACCGCATTGGTGCCGCCCGTGCAGCGAACGGGCTGACGCCCCTCGCAGTGCATGACGTAGCTGCGCCCGGTGACGGGACTGTCGGCGGTGACCTCGCCGGGGGTGCCGGAGAGGCCGGCGCGCAGGTACTCGACTCGCACCGCGCGCGCGAACTCGCAAGAGGTCTCCTTCGTGGCGCGCGCGACCGCGGCGTACTGACCCGTGCCCACCCGCTCGCACTCGACGGCCTCGGCGCCGGCGACCACGTCAGGAAGCGCGGTCGGGGACGGCTCCACGCTCGGCTGGATCCCCGCGGGCGCCGGCCCCGCCGGTTTCGGCATGACGTCGGCGGCCGGCTGAACCGTGGCGCTGGACGGCGTCGGGGCGGCCTGGGGGGCGCTCGCGCTGCGCTGGTGGGTCTGCCACCACCAACCGCCGAAGAACGCCGCTGCCACGAGCGGCACCAGGATGGCGGCGAGAACGAGGGGGAAGGTCGAGGTCCGCCGGGCTGGGGCGACGGGCGCCGCCACCGCCGCCACGGGAGCCGCCATCGCGCCGACCGGCGCCGCGACGACGGGAGCCGCGACGCCTGGAGCCGGGACCACGGGCGTAACCGCAGCGATGGGAGCGACCGGAGCGGGCGGCGTCATCGGCGGGGTCGCGAAGGCGACCGTCTCGGCGAACGCGTGCGGGTGGGGCGCGGCATCTTCCGCAGCGTGGGCCGGCTCCGGAGGTTCGACAGATGAGGCGGGAGGCGCGGCGTCACTGCCGCAGCCTGGGCAGAAGCGGCCCTCCTCCGGTCGGGGTTGGCCGCACTCCCCGCAGAAGCGCCCGGCGGCGGTTTCGCCCATGATTCCTCCATCCGTGGGGTGCTCACTGAGCGTGAGCGCCGTTCTCGAGGCCGTCCTGGCCCGCACTTCAGGTATCGACCGCCGCTCGCCCGTCCCTAGAGTTCTCGGACGATTGGCTTACTCGAACGTCGCCGCAGTCCTTGGTCGAGCGCGTATGGGGCCGATCAGCAGGTATGCAACGAAGAGCGACGCCGCCGCAGCGGCCCCGCCGGGGTTGGCGTGGCGGGCCGGGCCGGTACGTCGTGGGCCTGCTCGCCGCGTCGCTGTGTGCGGCGTGCGCCGCGTGCGGGGCGGCGCCATCTGAGTCGGCGGGCTCCGCGGCCCGCGACGCCACCCCGACCCTGTCCGCGTCCCCGTCCCCGCAGCCCCCGTCCAGCTCGTCGCCCACCTCTCAGGCGGTGTCTCAGGCCGCGGTGGCCACCGCGGGCGGTGCCGCCGCGGCGACGCAACCTTCGCGGCGGGGCGGCGCGCCGGCCTGTGTGGTGGGAGCGGGCGTCCGGCAGGAGTGGGACGAGGGATTCGCCGCGGTCGCCGCGCGCTACTCGGGAACCCTTGGCATCGCGATCGCCCTCCCCGACGGCGGCCCGGTGCTGACCTGGGGTCCCCTGCAGCAGGGTCCGGCGTGGTCGACGTCGAAGGTGCCCCTCGCGATCGCGGTGACGCGGGCGGATGGCGGTACGCCGTCGCCTGCGGACGACGTCAACCTCCGAGCGGCCATCGGGCGTTCCGACAACGGCGCCGCGCAGGCGCTGTGGGACCGCCTCGGCGGCGGCGCGGCCGGGGCGGCGGCCATGACGGCCGTGCTCGCCGACGGCGCGAATGCGTCGACTCTGGTGCCCGATCGCCCACTGCGGCCTGGGTATTCGGTGTTCGGCCAGACGAACTGGACGTTGCGGGATCAGGCGATCTTTGCTCGCCAGCTCCCGGGCCTCCAGGGCGCAGCCCCCACGGTGAC
The DNA here is from genome assembly GCA_016699675.1 of Austwickia sp. Lineage (NCBI taxonomy): Bacteria > Bacillati > Actinomycetota > Actinomycetes > Micrococcales > Dermatophilaceae > Austwickia > Austwickia sp. Next base: position 902,296 of record CP064985.1, read on the forward strand.
CGCGATGGCCGCCATCACGGCGGACCAGCGGTGGGGGCTGGGCCGGCACGCCGCGGTGCCGGCGTTCAAGGGCGGCTGGGGCCCGGACCCCGAGGGAAGCTATCTGGTGCGCCAGTTCGGGTTGCTCCGCCTGCCGTCGGGCAGGGTCGCCGGGGTCGCAGTGGCGGCCCGCTCCGCGGCGGGCTTCCAGGCCGGGATCGCCGGCGTCGATCTCGCGGCCAATCACCTCGTGACGATGCTGAGCGCCCTCCCGTCGGATTGCTAACTCCGAGGCTGCCTTGAGGCGCCCGCCGCGGGTGGCGGTACTAGTTCAACGCCCGGTACGCGTCGAGCGCCAGGTAGTTGGTGCCGCCGTCGGTCACTATCACGGTGATCGTGGCCGGCCGCGTGGAGTCCCAACCCTGGATGCGTCGCACCGGGTACATATATGGGTCGTCGACCTGGCCCCAATAGCGGGTGTTGGTCTCGACGTCGGCCCAGTCGCGGCCGTTGACGAGAATCCGTCCCTTCGCACCCAGCGGGTGCACCGTCGCGTAGAGCTCCAAGCCCCGGGTGCCGGCCGGCACCTGAAATTGCCACGCGGCACCGCGGAACCCCAAGGCAGCGGTGTCTCCGAAGTACGGCAGCCGTTGGGCGCCCAGGTTGCGCAGGTGCTGCCAGGCCGAGTTGAAGGTGCCAACACCCGGCGCAATGTCACCGAAGACTGGGTCCCCGATGATCGCTATCGATGCGCTTGCCGTCTCGGTGCGGTTCCCCTTGGCGTCGTAGGCGATCACCGTAACGACGTACTGGCTGCCCCATCCCGAGACAAAGTCCGCCGTCTCGCGCGTGGTGCGGGTGAACCAGGAGATTTCGGGTCCAGCCGAGCCGTTGACGAGGACCTTGTGATAGCTGACGTCGTACGTCACGCCCCGGGCTGAGCTCCAGGACAGCCTGGTGGTGGGACGGTCAGCGTCCGCGAGTGTTTCCGTGGCGACGGTCATCGGCAGCGGGTAGACGATCATCGTCCACGTCGTCTGCGCCCCGGCGGGGAACGTGTAGCCCGGCTGGGGTCTCGCCGCGATCACCAGCGACCACCGACCGTCCACAGGTTGCGGCCGGTCGAGGGACGCGGCGTCCAGCCGGACCCCATTGACGAACCAGTCGACTCCGGGGTTGGAAAACACGGTGAAGGTGTCGTTCTCGGTGCCCGGGACGTTGGTGAATGCGGGAGCCCGCGGGGTCGTGAGGACGGACGCCTGTACGGCGTGCGCCGGCGGGGTGAATGCGCCCAGACCGGCGGGCGCCACACCGAGCATCGCGGCGACGCCGGTCAGGCCTGCGAGCCGCAGGATGGCCGCGCGGCGACCGGAGCGGGCGGTCAGTCGGAGGGACGTCGAGTCCTCAGGGGGCGTCGGCTGACGGCGGTACGTCGGGTCGGAGGGGTACGTCGGGTGGGCGGGAGACACGGGCGTTCTCGATTCGTGAGGCGCCCACGCATGCGCCAGCGGGGCGCTGGCCAGGGATGACGCCTCCAGTCTCCCGCGTACAGAGGTCCGCGTGAAGCGACGAAAGGCCCAAATCACCCCGGCCGAGTCTGTCTTACGTCAGACCGCCGCCGCGATCTGACGCATCCACTTGGGGATGGGCTTGCCTTCGCGTTTGAGCAGCTCGACCTGCAGGGCGATGGCGGTCGCTTCGGTCCTGGTCACCCGGAACTTCAGGATGTCGTTATCGGGTGCGCTGTGCCTCGTGTCCCACGTGCGGCGCACCCAGGACGCCAGCCCACACATTGCACCCTGGTACAACGGGCGGTACCATACCGTGTGTCATCCGTTGCGAAGATCGTGGCCGCGATGAGGGCCAACCCCCGAAATGTGCGGTATGCCGACCTCGCCAAAGCGTGTGAGCACTACTTCGGGCCCGCCCGTAACAGCGGCGGCTCTCACGCGGTCTACAAGACGCCCTGGCCGGGGGATCCCCGAGTGAACATCCAGAACGACAACGGAAGAGCCAAGGCCTACCAGGTTCGGCAAGTACTCGCGGCTATAGACAAGAAGGGGGCCTAGCCATGACCGACGTCGACATCGCTCACTATGGCTATCGAGTGACCTGGTCTGCGGAGGACCAAGAATTCGTCGGGACCTGCCTCGAGCTGCCTTCGCTGTCATGGCTCGCCGGCAGTCAGGAGGAAGCGTTGGCCGGTATCCGCAATCTCGTCCGGGAGGTCATCAACGACCTCAGCGCTGGTGGCGAACCGACCCCCGAGCCCTTGGCCACGCGCACCTATTCGGGGAAGTTCAACGTCCGCGTCGGCGAGCATCTGCATCGTACGCTGACCATGCGCGCCGCCGAGGAAAACCTCAGCCTCAACCAGTACCTGGTCCGTCGCCTCTCAGAGGCATCCTGAGCGTCGACCAGCGCGCCGGATCTGCGCGCGTGAGAAACGTTCAGACTGCAAAGAGTTGATGCGCGCGGTGATACGAGACGCCCCACAACGTGCCAATCTCTCGCACGGTCAAGCCCTCATCCCGAAGCTCCTGGGCGGCACTGCGGTAGCTGCGCACGGCCTCAGCCCGCGCTTGCTCCTCAGTCGCTCGGGCTGATTTGGCACGCGCCAATGAATGCCGTACGCCGTCCGGAAGCTCAATCTTGACATCAATGTCAACGCTGATCAGATCCACGCCCTTCAGACTCGCCACGAGATCTCTCGCCACGTCCTCGATTTCACCGAGGCGCCGCGCCTGGGTGGGCCCTACCCCGTCGACATGAATCGCCCAGAACTCCCCCACCCGACGCGCCAAGGCGTGATATGTCGTCATTTCCACCTACCCGGAGATCCAGCGGCACCAGCAGGGGCCGTGAGCTAGCGCCGATGCGTCCCGGAGTCAGCGGCGACGATCTGCGCGACCCCCTGATGCGAGATGCCCAGGATGGCACCGAACGATGGTCATCGAGGAGATCGAGAACGGTCTCTTTCCCGATCAGGCGGCTCGCGTGCTGCAACTGCTCAGAGAAGAGGCCCTCCACGAAGGCATCACGCTCGTGGCCACCACCCATAGCCCGGCATTGCTGGATGCCGTCAACACGGACGATCACGACGGCATCGTGGTGTGCGAACGTGACGGCCAGGGACGCGGCCGGATGGTGCCGCTCATCCAGCACCCCCGCTACCTTGACCTTGTCGAATCAGGGCACCTCGGTCTGGCCCTCACCCGCGGGGAGCTCACCAAACAGCGGCCGATCCGGCAGATCACGCTTGCCGAGGCTTTGGGATGAGTCTGCAGAGGCGACAGCTTCTCATCGACACCAGCGTTCTTCTCGAAATCCTCAGGGTTCCCTACGAATCAGATCGTCATCGAGCGACCGTGGAACAGTTCGACCTGTACGTCGCGGAAGGCGTCCATTTGCGCATTCCCGCGGCCACGGTCCTGGAAACCGGCGCCCACGTGCGCCGCATCGATAACGAACACCATCGCCGAACATGTGCTCACGCATTCGTCGGTTTTCTCACGAGCGCACTCACCGGCGAGGCCCCGAGGTCCTTCCTCAATTTCGAGTGGACCGAGGCCGTCATTAGCAACATGATCGCCGGCCAAGGACATCATTACCCGCTAGAATGAAGCCTAGCCGATGCCGTTTTCGAGATCGGCGACCTCGCGATTGTCGAGGAATGGCGTCAGACCGCCGCCAACGAGGCTTATTCAGCCGCGTACCGCCGATAACTGAACAGCGGATTCACGGGGCTGGCATTACCGGCGTGTCGTGAATAGGGGCGGCGACTTTCCCGAGAGAATTGGGTTACCACACTCAATACTCACAAAGAAAGCCGCCGAGATGTATCATACCACTGGGATGACCAGGAAGCAGTTGCGCGAGATGAGCGGGTTGATTGAAGATTTTCACGGCGGCAGCATTCCGCACTGTCCGCCATCGGTCATCACGCACCGCGCCCTGCAGATCACGGCAACGTATTTGCGCACCGCCCGCACCCGAGAAGACCTGGCCGAGACCTTCGGGACATCCCAGTCCACCATCAGCCGGGTCATCGACGCCGTCACCACCACCCTGAAGACCCTGCTGGCGTACAGCTGTCCACTGCCCGAAGACCTCCATGCCGACGCCATCTACATCATCGACGGAACGTTGCTTCCCTGCTGGTTGTCATGGCGGGCACACCCACAGCTGTACTCGGGCAAGCACAAGACCACCGGGTACAACATCCAGATCGCGGTCACGCTGAGCGGAACCCTGGCCTGGGTCAGCGATCCCGTCGACGGCTCCCGCCACGACATGCACGCCCTGACCCAATCCCACGTCCTCGACGGCCTGGACCTGTCGCAATGGATCGGCGACAAAGGATACATCGGCGCCGAAATCCACACCCCCACCCGAAAACCGACCTACCGCGACCTCACAGAAACCGAAAAAGCAACCAACGAGGCCATCCACAAAATCCGGTGGATCGTCGAACGCGCAGTGGCCCACCTCAAGAACTGGAAAATCCTCGCCCACGACTACCGCAGACCACTAAAAACCTTCGCGGACACCATCAGCGCAGTGCTCGGACTGCACTTTCACCTACAAGCCGGCTGAATAAGCCTCAACGTATCGCGAAAACTCTACGACGTCGATGTCTGGACTCTCGACGCCACGCTCCGCGCCGCCATCGACACGCTTCGCGAGCATAAACGAGGGGCTAACGGTATAGCAATATGCAAAGCGGCGCCCGCGCCCTTGCTCTTGTCGCTATGGATTGTAAGATCCTTCACCTAGTTGGGCAATGGGCGCCCCGTTTCGCTTCACTGACACACTGTCGCCTGGAATCTTTGAAAGAAGCACAATCATAGCGGACTCCGCGGCTTCTCGACTTAAGTTGGCATTAACCCACATGGGCCCGACGTTCGTACTTACCTCGCGGACACGGGGAGAGCCAACAGTCTCGCGATTCCTGCCCGTAAACCCCTCAATGACAGCATCATTCGGGTCGCAGTTCTCGGCCACATACTTTGTCAAGAGCCGCAACATTCCCGCCGCAGTTCTCAGCTTATCCGAAACATCAGATATTCCGTCCACGCTATAAATCCGATACTTCGTGTTCAGCCGCCGACTGCGCAGCTCCAGAGTCCCCCCGAAATTGCCATCCTCATGGAAGGCGGCACGGATAACGTCCTCACCCAGAAGGAATAGCAAATCGTCCAGGAAGCGCCTCACCATATCCGGAGGGACCGAGTAGTCCATCAGCTGCTCGACACGCGACCGATCGGCGTCGCTATAGTCGCTGAGCAACTTTGTGAGCGCCGTCTCGTTGATCCTCAAAGCGTCAAGGACAGAAGCCGCTCTTTCCAACTCTTCAAGGACCATCGTCTGGTTTGTACCATCGGCGTAGCGCTCCTTGAGAAATCCTTGAAGCCAAGAGGTCGCCGTCTCTTCCGTTGGCATGCCATCAGGAGGTGCAATAACCTCAGGCGACTCGTCGTCCGGCTCCGACGCGTCATCGGCTTCCGACGAGCGAACAATCTCGTCGACTTCGAGGAATAGTCAAGACCTGTGGATCGGCGTGTCACGCGGCGTGAGCATCGCCTCCTGATTCGTCGGGTCGTTCGACGAGCTTGCCGTTCTCGAACTTGGCGCCGGCACGGACCAGGGCGACCAGGTGGGGTGCGTTCACGGCCCGCCACCGGCGTTGGGCCGACTCGATGAGCTTGAACGCCATCGCCACCCCGGCCGCTCTGGAGCCGGGGCCCTTGGTCACTCGCTGCCGGAGCCTGACCGTCGCGAAGGTTGACTCGATCGGATTCGTGGTGCGCAGATGGATCCAGTGCTCGGCCGGGTAGGCGTAGAACGCCAGGAGCACATCGAGGTCGTCGGTGATCTTGGCGGCCGCCTTCGGCCACTTCGCGCCGTACGCCGCGGCGAACGCCTTGGCGGCGGCGACGGCGTGGTCACGGTCCTCAGCGTTGTAGATCTCGGCCAGCGCCTTCTTCGCTCCCGGGTGCGCCGACTTCGGCAGCGCGGCCAGCACGTTGCCGATCTTGTGCCACCAGCACCGCTGTTCGCGGGTGTCGGGAAAGACGTCACGCAGTGCCTTCCAGAACCCGAGCGCGCCGTCGCCGACTGCGAGGACCGGGGCGCGCATGCCGCGGCGTTTGCAGTCCCGCAGCAGGTCGGCCCACGACTCGGATGATTCGCGGAACCCGTCGGCGAGCGCGACCAGTTCCTTGGTGCCGTCGGCGCGGACCCCGATCATCACCAGCAGGCAGACCTTGTCCTGCTCGAGCCGGACTTTCAGGTGGATCCCGTCGACCCACAGGTAGACGTAGTCGACGTCGGCCAGCGACCGGGCCGCGAACGCGCGCGCGTCGTTCTGCCACTGGCTGGTCAACCTGGTGATCGTCGCCGCCGACAGGCCATGACTGGTGCCGAGGAACTGCTCCAACGCCGGGGCGAAGTCGGAACTGGACAGCCCGTGCAAGTACAGCAGCGGCAGCACCTCCGTGACCCGCGGCGACTTGCGCGCCCACGCCGGCAGGATCGTCGAGGAGAACCGCATCCGCTGCCCAGTGCCCTCGTCCGTGCGCCTGTCATTCACGCGGGGCTGGCGCACCGTCACCGCGCCCGCGGCCGTGGTGACCCGCCGTTCGGCGTGGTAGCCGTTGCGGACCACCAACCGGTGACCGTGCTCGTCGACCTGGTCCGCATGCGCCTCGATGTAGGCGGCGACTTCGGCCTGCAACGCCGCCGCGAGCATCTTGCGGGCACCATCGCGAACGATCTCATCCAGCAACGACGCCCCAAGCGCCGCGTCGTCCTCGTTTGGCTGTGCGGCATCGTGGACTACCGTGAGCATGGGCGTGCCTTCCCGAACCAGCGCTCCAACGCCGGTCCTGATCAGAGCTTCTTGGACTTCAGATCATCCTCGGGAAGGTGCGCCCCTTCACGTCACCAGGCCGAGGGCCATCCACAGGTTCTGATCATTGCTCGTCGACTTCGGCAAACCTACGGTCAATTTCACGGCGGAATCCGCCGGCTTCAATGAAGAGCTGGTCCACTTTGGTCCGTCGAGTTGCATCGAGGTCAAGGTACCCCGAGGGCTTGTATCGGACATCGTGTTCATACTCGGCCCAGGCATGCCCAGCAACGGTTCGTACCTGAATCTCAGCGCGGGCACCCTCGTACCACGTAGTGAAGAACCAGTCCAAGTCTTTGTATCTCTCACGCACATCTGCACTGAGGCCGGATATTTCCAAATGGTCACTATCGTAACCATTGCAAGTTCGTTCTCCAGGATTCTCCACGACCGAAACAGTGAAGGCCTTACCGAGTTCACTGACGGCCTGGCTCCGAGCTTCAGTCGTAAAGACGATGACTCTGGCCGCAATGCAGTCCTTGACTTCACTCAACGGATCAGCGTACTTGTACCTTTCGCCAATCCTACGGTCAGCTTTTACGGTGAACGAAGAATGGGTCTTGGCACGAGCTTCGACGCTATGACAGGGGATGGCCGCACGGTCCAAGGCATCCTTGACTGCTGCCTCGAAAGCCGTGGCCGCACGAAGCAGCTCGTCGCGATAGAGCAAGTAGTGATACTTATAGAGCTCGACAGAAACCGTCTCCCGCGCCTCACCCGGGACATCCTCTCGTGTTTCACTCACCCCGAGGGGGTACTACTTCACATCCCCGAGCGCGACCAGGAATGGATTTAAGGGAGAATCCAGCTCGCAGCCTGGATTGACATGGCATGCCTCAACCTCTTGATGTTCCACGGAACGGAACGAAGCCGGCGCCAGTCGGGAGTCCGCGCCAGCTATCGCACCGCCGCACGCCGGCGCAATCACGCGCCGTTGAGAAAAACCCTGACATAACCGGAAACGGCAAATCCCCCATTCGAGCCGGGCTTTGCAGCCGGTGAATGGGGGATCTGCCGCACCTGAGGCTCCCTGGGACCTCGCAGACCAGGCAGCCGCCGGCCCTCCGGCGTCCGAGGAACGGCGGCACCGTCCTCGTCCTGGTGCAGGTCTACATCGACGGGGGCCCGCCGCAAGAGCCGGATTGTGCGTTGGCCTTGCGGCGGGCCACTCGTCGTGTCACGTCACGTCACGCGACCTATGTAGCCGGTCACCGTGACGATCGGTCACTTGTTGACGCGGTAGGCGTCGAGAGCCAAGTACAGGTTGCCACCCTCGGTCTGCTGGACCGTGATGGTTGCCGACTTGGTGTTGTCCCAGCCCTGGACCCGACGGACGGGGTAGCCGTACGGGTTCGAGACGGTGCCCCAGTAGCTCGGGTTGGTCTCGAAGTCGGCCCAGTTCACGCCGTTGACCCAGATCTTGCCCTTGGCACCGAGCGAGTGGACAGTCGCGAAGAGGTCGAAGCTCTTCGTGCCGGCCGGCACGGTGTAGGTCCACGTCGCACCGTTGGACGCAAGCGCCGCGGTGTCGCCGTAGTAGGGCAGACCACCCAGCTGAGACTTGCCCAGCAGGTTCCAGCCGGCGCTGAAGCTGCCCTGACCGGTGGTGACATCTCCGATGGGGCTACCGCCCGGGAACTTCACCGTGCTAGAGACGGCACTGGCGTCGCCGTTGTCGTTCTTGGCCACGACGGTGACCGTGTACTCATCACCAGCCTCAGCGACGAAGTTTGCCGAGGTGTCCGTCGTGTCCATCTTCCAGTCGATCTCCGGCCCGGCGCTGCCGTTCAGGAGGGTCTTGTGGTAGGTCACGTCGTACGACGTCGCCCCATCGGCGCTCCAGGAGAACTCCGCCGTGGGAGGCGCGTCAGAGGTGATGGAGTTGTCGACCTGGGCGTTGGTGGGCGGCGTGTTGCCGAAGTCCAACGTCCACTTCGCCTGGGCAGTGCTGTCCAGGGCGTAGCCGGCGCCAGCCTGCGCGATGACGATGACCTTCGTCGCCCCGCCGGTCGAGATCGGCGAACCGTACGCCGAGAGCGGCACGTCCTTGCCGTCGACGTTCCACACGATCCCGGTCTGCGCCGGCAGCGTATAGGTGTCATTGGCCGTCCCCGCCGGGTTGCTCATGGTCGGCGCCTGCGGCTTGATCGTGGCGCTGGGAGCCAGGAACGTCCACGGAGCCGGAGCAGTGCCGTCAGCGTTGGGCTGGATCGTGTAGATGCTGGATGCTGCACGTGCCCGAACCGTGGTGGTGCCCGAGTAGGTCAACGGCTTCCCGAGGTCACCGTACGCGATGTCTTTGGTGATCCCACTAGCGTCCGTCACAGAGTAGATGACCTTCTCGTCTACCGGGAACGTCAGCGTGTACTTGGTCGGGTCACCCGCCACTGCTGTCTGCGTGGGAGCCGCCGGGACAATGTTCACCGAGTTGGTGAACACATAGTTCCACTTGGAAGTGACCGCGTTGCCCGCAGCATCGGTCGCCAGTACATAGGTCGTCCCGTTAGCAGCGACCTTGACCCATACCTTAGTCTTCGTTGGGTCAACCGACCCCGTAAAGGACTTCTGGAGGTCTGTCAGGGTGACGGTTTTCCCGTACCACGTGTAATCGGCGTACTTGTAGTCCCCGGGGTTTCCGGCATCAGCAGGCTCACCAGAGGAACTGGTTGTCACAGCGAACTTGTATCCGTCAAGCCCCGCTTGAAGGGCTGGGAAAATCACGGCATCATCGACGAGGCCTGTCTTGTCAACGAATTGTGGGGCCACCGGTACGACCGACGCGCGGTTGTCGAACTTCTGTGACCACGAGGTCTTTGTAACCTTCGTAGCATCGATCTGGTAGCCACCAACGGTGCCGTCCGGGGTTGTGGCGTTCGCGTCACGCACCGCGGTGAAGGTCAGAGTGACCGGGGGGTTGGAGGTGTAGACAGGAATCTGTTGGCCCAGTCTGGGGTCACCCGACGGATAGTCGACCTGCGGGATGGGGTTCGCCTGGTTGTCTACACCAGTCACCTGCCACTTGATTCCAGGCACACTTGGGAGGATGTAGTAATCCGAGGGACCTGGCCCATCGACCATTGTCGGAGCGGGCACCGACGTAATGTAAACGGTATTGGTGAATGCAGCCGTAGAGGCAGCCTTGTGCGGGGCAAAACTACCGGCCCCAAGGTCGATCTTGTGCGTCGCGTCCGCTACCGCCACGACCACAAAGACCTCTGTGTCGAGCATACTCGCGGGACGCGTCAGGGTGACAGTGCCGCCCGCTCCCGTGGTTGCCGCCGTATATCCCGCAGGCACATAGGCGCCATTACCCGAATCGGCATCCGCATTCCTAGCCGTGACTTCAGCCGCCGCGCCCGCGGCCGTTGCCTTCTTATAATACCAGGTGATACCTGGCACATTAGGCAGCGTCACCGTGTCAGCAGCTATTCCATCGCGATCGTTGACGACGGGGGCTGTCCAAGTCCATGGGGTCTTGCCATCCATCGCAAAGACATAATTCTGAATTGAAGCAGGGCCGGTGTAGCCATGCAACGAATCAACAGTCGGTGAGACCGTCACGTTGCCGGTGCCAGTTACGGTGAGAGTCTGGGTCGCGGTCGGCCCTGACCCCACGGGCCATGTAAGGTCAGCGTTTGTCGTTGCGGCAATGGTCTTGCTTGCATTCGACGTGTTCGGACCATCAGTCACTACAGATGTTGCCGCGGCAGCCGCCACGTTCCATACCAGGCCAGAGCCCTTGGTGACCGTGATTGTCCTGGCCGAAGGGTTGCTCGTCGGGGCGGGCACAGACTGCACGGCGCATGTCGCCCCATCGTATGTGCTGAGGGACGCACGAGTACCCAGTGAGTCATAGACTGCAAATTTGGGATCAGCGACCGAATTGTTGTTCACGTCAGTGACAAATGCACCTGCCGGCAACGGGTACTTCACGGTAACTCCGTCAGCCAGGAGCGACGCCCCCTTAGCCGTCTCCGAGCCTGCCAATGCACCCGTGGTCAACGTCGTGTCGATCGTTTCGTCTGCGTCGGAAGCGAGAACGGCCTTAATGGTGTACGTCCCGGAGTTAGCGGGCATGGTGATGTAGTCGAGCAAGGCACCGCCGCAGACGTTGACCACCTGCACGTTGGCTGCGGCTGCGTGGGCCGCGATCGGGGAGGCAGCCAGGCCAACGACGGCCAGCGCCAGGGATGTGGAAGCGGTGAGGACGCGCTTGCCAGTCTTGTGAGACAAGGTTGCTCTCTTTTCGATGAGTGCTCGTCGCAGGGCACGCCTGCGGCCGAGCGGCCAGGGATGACAGATACATACTGCACCGGCTTTGCCAAGAAATGGAAGTCGCCACGCGAAAATTTTCACGGAGTCTCGGAATGTGAAATGGACGGGCGTTTAAGACGTACGCGCGACTTCGGCTATTCCGCGGGCATTCCGATCTTCTTGCCGAGGCCATCGCGCTGACCGCGCATAAGACGGACGACCGAGGCATCGGCGCAGGTGTGGGGCGGTGGGGTCACCGACTAGGGTCTCGACGAGACTATGACAAGTCACCTGCTGAGACGGTCGGGGGTGCGCGGCGGCGGCGGCGTACGGGGATGTCGACATCCGGTGGGCCGGAGCGCTCAGCTCGGGGGGCGGGCGGCCGATGAGGGGAGAGCTGTGGACTACCGGAATATGGCACGGCGTCATTTCGGGCACCCTTACACAGCGTGCTTTATCGACCCCTCAAGAGAAGCGGAAAGAGCCATGGAAGAATTGCGCAGCGAGTGCGTGGAGCGCGATCTCGCGCCCATTGCCGCGCGCGATGAACTCCACGATCTCTTGGCCCTCTCCGGGTCTGTGCGCTGGGGTCTGACGAGCGGTCTGCTGCTGCGTCCGGTGCCGTCCCCGCAGGGCCTGCACACCGGCCGAACCAGCCGCACGCTTCGCGGCCCGCGGGGCTTCGGCTTCCGCGCCGCCTGACACCCGCGGCCTGATACCGACCGCGAGGGTCTCGGGCGCTCGCCCGCGTCGCCGTACCGCTCGCTGCCCCGCGAAGCCTCCCCCGCGGGATCCTCCCCCGGCGCCGTCCACCCGCACCACTGTCGTCACGACAGCTCGGGCCCGTCGCCGTCTTCTCTTCCTGCGTCGACCTCCCCAGGTCAGCTGCCGATCTGCGCCGGCCTCTCCCCGACCGACGCTGTGCTCCGACGGTAAGTCAGCTGCGCGCCGGCGGCAAGACCCTTGAGACGCAACCGCATTCGTGTCCCCTCCGCGCGAGGCGCACGCTACCGAGATGACGCCTCACGGGTCAGACGATCGCTCCCAGCAGCTGCTCCAGCGGATGGCGGATCACCGCGAGTCGGCCTCGTGGGCGGTGTGGGAGGACGACAACATCAGCTTCCCCGCGCGCCCCGCGGGCCTGCATACCGGCGCCGTCCTGATCGCCATCAACCGCGGGGGCCACGGACCGGGGTCCACGCCGCTGCCGCCGTGGACCAACTTCCACACGGCCCGGAAGCACAACGACCACTTCCTCGCCGTCGCCTGCCGGGACACCCCGTTGTGGGGCGGCTACATGACGGACCTGCTCGAAGAGAGGAATGGCCGCCTCGCCTCGGTCGACACGTCCCGCGCCGTCGTCGACGCCAACGTCGCCGCGCTCGCCGATGAGTTGCGCCTCCTTCAGGCCCAGGACCCCCTCCTGGTGCTGATCGGGGGCCGATGCCAGACGCTCGCGACCGGACCGGCGCGGCTCGGCGCCTTGGCCACCGCCCTGCGCGCCGACCGGAACACCATTCGGTGGGTACACATCCCGCACTACAGCCCGGCCAAGGGGCCGTCCACGGTGGCAAGCCTGAGCGCTACCGCGAACTAGTGCTACGCGCCCTCGACCACCCTCGCGTGGTCAGGCCCTGGCGGTGATCTTGCCTCCACGGAGTCGAGGGCTCGATGACTCTGCGGTGTGGCCCGGACGGCGGTCGCCCTGGGGCGCGAGCCCCCAGTGGGCTGACTGGCCGGCGCCGCGTTGGAGGCGGAATCGCAGGACCAGCGCTGAGCGGGGACATGCCGGCGATGGTCGACCCCCGGGGGACCCGGGCTCTCACCCACCGGCTCCGGCGGCGACCCAGGCCCGGCGTACCTGTCCGCCTCGCCGTGGCGGCGCCGACTGCCGCGAACTCCACGGCAACTCCGCGGCCATCCGGTGCTCATCCACAGCTGGCTGTCGCCGGCCGGCAAGCACATCAGGCGGCTCGCTAGCGTGCCGGTACCCCAGACCGGCATCATCGAGAGCAGCGGAAGGAGGCCCGCCATGACCACCGCACCCGCGCGCTACCTGACGATCGACGAGTTCTACCGCGACTACAGCGACCGCGAGACCGAACGCTGGGAACTGGTCGCCGGCGTCCCCGTCATGTCCCCCAGCGAATCCGCCAACAACCGGGCCACCGTCTTCACCGTCGCCTACCACCTGCGTACCCAGCTCGGCACGGCGTACCGCTTCGAGCCCGACTCCGACGTCATCCTGCCGCCCACCGGAGGACGCGACACGGTGCGGATGCCCGACTTGCTGGTCCGCCGACGCATCCCAGGCCACACCCCACCCCACGGGGACCTGACCGACGTCGTGCTCGTGGTCGAGATCGTGTCGCCCGGATCGGTCCGGACGGATCGGGTCGCCAAACGCCGGGAGTACGCCGCCGCCGGCATCCCCAGCTACCTGGTCGTCGACGTCCGCGGCGACGTGCCCACGCTGACGCTGTACGACAACGTCACCAGTGACCCTGCCGGATCGGGTGGATCGGGCCGGCACACGGGCCGCTATGCGGAGCCCCGGGGCGACGGCAGCACGGTGACCCTGCATGTGGACGGCGTGCCGGTCACCCTGACCGCCACAGACCTCGCCGACGCTCTCTAATCTGCAATCTTGCCGCCGGAGCTGCGTCGTCAGCACGTCCCTTGTGTCCTGAGGGCCGGCTCGACGGCGTCGACGAGCCGGTGCCCAGCTCCTCGTCACCGTGCACACCCCCGCGACGGCGCCCTCGTCGTCCACAGCCTGGATGCGCGGGCCTGCCGCGGGCGGCTCGCTGGGCCCACCGTTCCCAGATCCGTGGCCGTCGGCCACACTGAGAACCATGAGGAGCAGCCGGATGACCCTGACGGCCCCACCGCGGCACCTCGACGTCGCCGAATGGATGGCGACGTGGGAGTCTCAGGAGGACGCCTTCGAGCTGGTCGCCGGCGTACCCACCGTGTCGCCAGCCGAAGCCGCCCTCAACGTCAGCGCCGCCATGCTGATCCGCGACACGATCGCGCCCGTGGTCGGCGCCACCCACCGACTCCTGCCGAGCTGCGGCGTGCACCTGCACAGCGTCGAGGGCCGCGACACCGTCCGGCAGCCCGACCTCGCCGTAGTCCCCCGCTCCGTCGACATCCGGCACCACTTCGTCCGCGCCGCCGACGTCACCCTCGTCGTGGAGGTCGTCTCCCCCGGCTCCACCGAACGCGACTGGGTCGCCAAACGCGCCGACTACGCCCGGGCGGGGATCCCCAGCTACCTGATCGTCGACGTACGCCCCGACGTACCGCAGCTGTGGCTCTTCGACCGCCTCCTGCCCGTCGAGGACGCGCTCGATGGGGGCAGTGGGCCGCGCGAGGCGACGACGTACCCGCGCTATGCCGACCCCACCGGGGACGGCACTTCGGTGACCATCCGCATCGACGACCACGACCCCATCACGATCACCGCCGCGGAGCTCGCCGAGGCTCTTTGACGCACCGCGGTCAGCACGACCTGGCGCCGACTCGTGCAGACCGCAGGCTGATATCGACAATCCGCGATATCCTTGACGCATGGAATCCGCCGCCGTCATCCTGCGCGAGGCCAGGGCTTCCGCGGGCCTCACCCAACGGACGCTGGCGCAGCGGGCTGGTACGACGCAGAGTGTGATCAGTGCCTACGAGTCGGGTGCGCGAGAGCCGTCGCTGGCGACGTTGAGGCGTCTCGTCGAAGCCACGGGGCATGAATTACAGGTGCGCACGGTCCGTCCAGGGGCGAGCACCCATCCCCTGCGTCGGCGAGTCATGGACCGCAGGCACGAACTGATTGCGGCCGCCGGCCGTTACGACATCACCGACCTGCGGCTCTTCGGAAGTGTTGCCCGCGGAGACGAGCGCCCAGACAGCGATGTCGACCTGTTGGCCACGCTCCCGCCTAGCCTGACCCTCTGGTCTCTTGCCGCGGCGGAAGAGGACCTCGGCGAGATCGTGCAGGCCAAGATCGACCTTGTGCCACTGGCGGACCTCAAGCCGGGGGTCCGGGAGCAAGTCCTTGCCGAAGCGGTCCCGCTGTGAATTCTCGAGACCGGCAGCGACTGGACGACATCCTGGCCGCATGCGACGCCATCAGCGAACACGTGCGCCGTGGCAGCCTGGCGGACGGCCTCGTCTTCGACGCATGCCGGATGCGCCTGATTGAGATTGGCGAAGCCGTCAAGTCGCTGCCTGACGACCTTCTGCGCGCCGAACCGTCCATCCCCTGGCGACAGGTGGCGCGCATGCGGGACCACCTGGCCCACCGATACTTCGACACCGCGCACGCACTTGTGTCGCAGACCGTCACCGTGGACGTACCTGCCCTCCGCCAAGCGGTGACGCGGCTGCTGGCATCTGATGCCTCTATCGACTCGAGTGGCGGTTGATCGCACCAGCGGGGCCATCCGCGACGCGAGCCCGGCACCCCGCCGTTATCACCAGTGACGGCCCCGCTCCCCACGGCAAGAGCCACGGTCGCCATAGCGGGGGCCAGCCCGAGGCGGGCATCATCGAATGCAGCGGAGAGGAGGACCGCCATGACCACCGCACCCGCGCGACAGCTCACGATCGAAGAGTTTTTCCGTGACTACAGCGACCGTGAAGGCGAACGTTGGGAGCTGGTCGCCGGCGTCCCCGTCATGGCAGCCAGCGAGTCCTGGACAAACCGCACCGCCGTCATGGAAATCGCGTACCGGCTCCGCGACAGCCTGGGCACGGGCTACGTGTGCGCCCCCGACTACGACGCGGTGCTTTCCCCACGCGCCGCACGCGGCACCGTGCGGGTGCCCGACCTGATCGTGCGCGCTCGGGCCGCCGGACCCCCGGCGAATCACGGCGACCTCACCGGCATCCGTCTCGTTGTCGAGGTCGTCTCGCCCGGCACGGTGCGCACCGACCGGGTCGCCAAACGCCGCGAGTACGCCGCCGCCGGAATCCCCGCCTACCTCGTCGTCGACGTCCGCGCGGTAAACAGCGGCGGCGCCGCCACGCTAACGCTGTACGACCGCCTGGTGCCCGGTCCCCCGGCTCCGGACGGCGCGCCGACCACGACGTACGCCGACCCCACCGGCGACGGCACCTCGGTGTCCATCCGCATCGACGAGTGCGAGCCGGTCACGATCACCGCCGCCGAATTGCGCGACGCGCTCTGATCCCCGCGGCCTCGGCCGTAGCGTGCGCACGTCGGCATGCGGATACTCGACCCATGGGAGGGAGCGACGCGATGAGCCTTGCCGCGCCCCCCCGGCGTCAGCCTCCATGAGTGGGAGACCACCTGGAATCTGGTCGAGGATGCCTACGAGCTGGTCGACGGCGTACCACCATGACGCCCCCCGAAGCCCTCGCCAACCACATCGCCGCCGTGGTTCTCTCGTGGTCGAGGTCGTCTCCCCGTCATCGATTGAGCGGGACTGGGTGTCGAAACGGGCGGAGTACGCCGCGGCGGGCATCCCGTAGTACCTGATCGTCGACGTCCGCGGCGACGCCCCGCAGCTGTGGCTGTTTGAACAGGTCCTTGCGGACGGGCCGAGCGAGCCCACGACGTACCCTCCCTACCCGGACCCCACCGGCGACGGGACCTCGGCGACGATCCACATCCCTGGCTGCGACCCGGTCACGATCACCGCGGCCGAGCTGGCCTGAGCCGGCGTCGTCCACACCCCTCGGCGGCGGCGCGGGTTTTCCACCGGGGCGAACTGGCGGCGCTAGGCGGGACAGGTGGCGCCGTACCTTTCGGGGAACCGACCCGCGCGCCACACTGACAGGCATGGAAAGGAGCAGCCGGATGAGCCTTGCCGCGCCCCCCCGCGTCAGCCTCCACGAGTGGGAAACCACCTGGAACCTGGTCGAGGACGCCTACGAGCTCGTCGACGGCGTACCCACCATGACGCCCCCCGAAGCCGGAACCAACATCGAAGCCGCCGCCCTGCTTCATGAGCGACTTGCGCCCCTCGTTCGTCCGGGGCATCGGGTGCTTCCCAACTACGGCGTCCACGTGAGGACAGCCGACGGCCGTGACACCGTGCGCCAGCCGGACCTACTCGTCCTCCCGCGCGACGTGGACATCGCCAGGCCGTACGTCGAGGCTCACGCAGCGGCCCTTGTCGTCGAGGTTGTCTCCCCGTCATCGATCGAGCGGGATTGGGTGACGAAACGAAGGGAGTACGCCGCGGCGGGCATCCCGAACTACCTCATCGTCGACGTCCGCGGTGATGCCCCGCAGCTGTGGCTGTTTGAACAGGTCCTTGCGGACGGGCCGAGCGAGCCCGCGACGTACCCTCCCTACCCGGACCCCACCGGCGACGGGACTTCGGTGACGATCCACATCCCTGGCTGCGACCCGGTCACGATCACCGCGGCCGAGCTGGCCTGAAGGCGCGGCAGCGCTGCCGCCGGGCCAGAACGCCCGCGGATCAGCGGTGACATGCGTCACGGATCAATAGTGGCCGACATCTGTTGTCAGTAAACAACTTCGATATTTTTCACGGACTCTATGCGGCATCAATCGGATTCTCTACCTTTTCAAGGTCTGTTCAAACAGACACCTGTTCGATATACTCAGTCCATGACCGCCGTACTCGACCGAGCCAGCGCCGAAGGGCTGTTGGGCTGGGAGGACGTGACGGCGTATGGGATGGCCGGGGTCGCGCGGGAGGCGGTGGCCGCGGCCACCCTCGCGCTCGGCGCGTTCACGGCGGGCGCCGACCCGACGGACCCCACCCGCGGCACCACTGCCGTAGGAGTCCCCAGCGGGGACCTCTCCGCCCTCTGCGGCGAGCTGTTACGGCTGCGGGCGCTCGCCGAGGGGGCGGCTGTCGCGGTGGCTTTGGAGGCGGTCGAGCGCGGCATCGTCGCGGAATCGGTGTGCACCGACCTGGCGGGCTGGGTGCGGGAACAGGCGTGGCAAGCGGGCATCGGCGTCCCTCCCAGCCTCGCCGCCGCCATCAAGACCGTGGCCGAGCAGGCGCGGCGCACCAAGCCCACCGACCTGCGCCCCCTGGCCGCCGCGGTGGTGGCAGGCAAGGTGCCCGTGTCCTCCGCCAAGGTCCTCGGCCGCGAACTCGACCTCCTCGCCCGCTACATCCCCGACGATGTCTGGCAGACGGCGGCCGCCGAGCTGATCGATTGGGCAGCCGAGGGGGCAGCACCCGGCGAACTGCGCGCGGCCCGGCAGCGCATCGCGGCGACGTACGGGACCGACGCCTTCGAGGACGAGCAGGCCGCCGCCAAACGCCACCGCGAACTCAGCGGATGGGTCGCCGACGACGCCGGCGGGTGGACCTGCCGCCTCCGCACCGACAACGAGGGCCGAGCCATCCTCGACGCAGCATTCGACGCGCTCGCCGGCCCCAGCGCAGAGGTCGCCGCCACGGTCGCGAACCGTCCCGTCACGGACGGGGCGAGCCTCGCCCAGGCGGTTGCCTTCGCCTCCTCACACGACGACGACCGCCTCATCGACCCCCTCACCGCACAGGCCCGCGCCGCGTTTGCTGCGGCCGGCGGGCTGGGGAGCTCCGGCTCCGCGCGACCGGGGGATGCCGAGGCGGCGAGGGCAGCTGCGTATGCCGACGTCCGCGCCGCCCTGGTCGCCGCCGGCTGGATCCGGGACGAATGCGCCCACCAGGACGATCGAGAGCACGCAAGCGCCGATGACACGTCATGCGGGCCGCAGGGCGACGACGAGCTCGACAAAGTGACGGCGCTCGGACGCGACGACCGTACGGCGGGGCAGCGTCGCCACGACGCGCTTATCGAGATGGCCCGTGTCCTCGCGACGAACGGCGCCGCGCTGGCCGACGTCCGACCCACGTCCGCCGTGAAGGCCCAGGTCACGATCACCATGGACTACGACCGGCTCCGCGCCGGGCTGGGTCCGGGCGCGGACGGGCACGGGACGCCGCTGACGGCGGCGACGGTACGCCGGATGTGCTGCGACGCGGCCCTCATCCCGGCGGTGCTCGGAGGCGACGGCGCCATCCTCGACTGGGGCCGGGCCCGCCGACTGGCGTCGCCGGACCAGGTCCGCTACCTGCGACAACGCGACAAGGGATGCTCATTCCCGGGCTGCACGAGGCCGCCTGCCTGGACCGAAGCCCATCACCTCGATGAATGGCTGCTCGACGGCGGGCAGACCAATGTCGACCGGCTCGCCCTGCTTTGCTGCCGACATCACGACATCGTGCATGCCCATCGACTCCGCGGTGAACTCGTCGACGGCCGCGTCCGCTGGCGCCCTCGATCAGGCACCGGCGCATGACCGGGCGCGCCGCCGGCGACCCGCCACGAGCCGCGCCGAAACGCACAACGGGTCCGGGCAACATGCGGCTCGCATCGAAAACGCGCGACCGGCACCCGCACGGGAGATGTGAGAGGCAGGCCGAGAGACCCGCGCGGTGACCCCGCGCGAGCCCTGCGCCGGGTCCTGCGCGATGCGCGGCCGGCGCCTAGCGACGCGCGGCCAGCGCCGGGCGACGCGGGCCCGGCGCCGGGCGACGCGGGGCCGGCGTCAAGCCAGCTCGGTCAACGCCAAGCGCCGCCCGGCGTCACCCGGTCAGCTTCTTCAGCTCCGCGTCGTTGGCGAAGAGCGTCTTGGCATTTCCGCGCGTCACCACGGTCACCGGCGCCAGCATCCGGGTGCCGACCTCGCGCTTTCCGGTGCTGATGTTCGACTTGTCGGTGACGGGCCGGTCCTTGCCCTTGAGATCGGTGACGAGCTGGGCGATCGCGTTCCCCAAGGCGGTGGGGTCGTCCCATGTGGTCGCGCCCAGCCGCCCCTGCATCAGGGCCCGCACGCCGGCGAGGGACGAGCCAGCGCCCACGACGTACGGCATCTGCCGCTTCGCCTCCGTCGCCGCATCCGCGGCACCGAGCGCCGCCGCGTCCCAGGGCGCGACGACGCCCTCGGGGGCCTCCTCGCCGTACTTGTCCTTCAGCAGCCCCGCGACCCGACCCTTCGCGTCACCGGCGGAACCGAGCGAGGCCTTCCCGAAGTCCGCCTCGCCGGACGGCATCTCGAAGCTCTTGTCGTCGAGCTTGGGCTTGAGCTTGGCGATGGTGGCGTCGTACTGCAGCTTGGCCGCCGCGTCGTCCGACCTGCCGGCCAGCACCTCGACGCGCTGGGCTCCCTTGGTCCGCCGCCCCGTGGCCCCGCTGAGCAGCGCCTCCGCCTGCGCCTCGCCGCGCAGCTTCGGGTCGGCGCCGACGTAGTAGTCGATGGTGGTGTCGTCCTTCGGCAGGGCCGTCGCGGCGATCACCACGACCCCGTCCTTCTCCGCCTGGTCGAGCCGGCCCTTCAGCTTGCCGGCATCGACGGCCTCCACGACCAGCACGGCGGGCTTGGCGTCGAGGAGCATCCCGACGTACCGATCCTGATCCTCGCCCGTGTCCGCGAACCGCGACTCCACCGCGAAACCGGCCTTCTTCAGCGCGGCGCCCAGCGCCGGTTCGACCCGGCTGCCCATCCGAAACGCCAGCGCCACCTTGGCGTCGGCCTTGATCGGGGTGAACGCCCCCGCCGTCGACGACCCCGACCCGGAGACCGGCGCGGCCGGTTCGCCGCTGCACCCTGCGGCCCCCGCCGCCAACGCGAGCGAGGCCACCAGCGCAGCACTGATTCGGCCCACGCGGGGCCAGTTCTTCGACATATTCAGCTCCAGGGATGACACGGCCACGAGGAGCGACGGCCGCGGCCCCCACCGACGCGCGGCGGGTCATGCCCACCGGTTCGCGTCGGCGACGAGGCCGCCTGGGCCCCTGCGACCCCGGGACCACATCGGTAACTCCGGCCGGATCATCGTGTCCGCCTCGCGACCCAATCGTGTTGAGCCCCAGAGCCACACGGATGACGCCGCCCGGCCGGACGACCGCCACCTGACTCGCCCACCCTAACGCGAACCCCGCGAACCGTCGTACTCAGGTTCGCCCGCGCCGCGCCGTAATGGGGGCCATGAACACCACGCCCGACCCCTCGAGCGGGGACGACGCCGAGCGCGACTCGGACCTCTACCTGCGCGGGTTGATCGACGCCGAAGAGCTGGTCCGCCGTGCCCGCGAGCGCGTGCAGCCGCGTCAGGCCGTCACGCACTCGAACGTCCGCCGCTTCTGAGCGACGCGCCGCTCAATGGGCCCGTCGGCGCACCGCGGCGCTCAGCGAGGCACGCGACGTGCGGGGCGCCCCCGACCCGTGTTCAGGCGCGGATCACCCGTGACTTGACCGCCTTGTCGTGCCAGCCGCGCTTCAGCCCGAGCGAGTCGAAGAACAGCGAGAAGTACCCGATCAGGCACAGCAGCGCCGACAACATCAGCACCACCTCACGCGCGAGCGCCCGGCCGAACGACAGCCGCTGCCCGGTGCTCTCGTCGACGACCCGGATGCCGCACGCCATCTTCCCCGGCGTCGCGCCCTTGAACGCCACGAACGCCGCCTGATAGACGAGCCGCACGACGATCTCCGCGAGCTGCAACACGATCATGGCGGTGTCCCACATCTGCACCGTGCCATTCGCCGAAACCTGCGGCTCGGCGAGATAGCCCAGCCCAAGTCCCAGAGCGGCGAACGGAATTCCCACGATCAGCCAATCGAGGATGCGCGCCCCTAGCCGCGGCCCCGCGTCCGCCGTGCGGGCCTGCGCGAGCGGACCGTCGCCCTGCCCGTACGCCGACTGCCAGGGCGGCGCCTGCCCCCCGTACTGCGGCACCTGCCAGACCTGCTCGCCCTGCCACGAGGGCTGCTCCTGCTGACCGGGCCAGCGCGCCTCGGGCCCCGGCTGGGAGGGTGGCATGCCCACCCCCTGGTACGGCGCCTGCGTCGGAGGGGCCCACGTGCCGTACGGCGGGGCGGGCGGGGTCTCGCCGTACGCCGGGGGCGGCGCGCTCCCGCCGTACGGCGGTTGCGGCGGCGGCCCGTAGGGCTCGCCGGGGGCGCCGCCGTACGGGTCTCGGTTGTCTTCGCCGGGGCCGGTCACCGGGGGCGCTGCTCGATCACCCAGGACTTGGCGGCCTTGTCATGCCAGCCGCGCTTACGGCCCGTGCCGTCGAAGAACAGCGAGAAGTACCCGATCAGGCAGAGGAAACCCGACAGCCAGAGCACGATCTCGCGGGCAAAGCCCTGTCCGAACGTCAGCCGCTGACCGTTCTGCTCGTTGACCACCTGCAGCTTCAGCGCCATCTTGCCGGGGGTGGCGCCGCGGCTCCTGTAGAAGTACGCGCCGTACGCCGCCATCACCAGCGCCCGGAACAGGTTGAACAGCCCGTTGCTGGCGTTGTAGTTGAACTCGCCGGTGGACCGGGTCACGGTGTCCCACCCGGTGATCGCCCCGAGGATCGCCAGCGGGATCCCGACGATCAAGCCGTCGATAATGCGCGCGCCGAGGCGAGCCCACGCGCTGGGGATCTGCGGCTGGCCGGGGCCGCCGCCGTACTGGGACTGCCACGGCGGGACGGTGCCCTGCTGGTACGTCGGTGCCTGCCAGACGCCCGACGGGTCCTGCCCGTAGGGCTGCTGGCCATACGGCTGCGCCCCGTAGGTGGGCTGCTGGCCATATGTCGGTTGCTCGCCGTACTGCGGCTGCCCGTACGGGGACTGGCCGTGCGGCTGCTGCCCGTACTCCGGCTGCCCGTAGGGCGGCTGGCCCTCGTGCGGTTGCTGCCCGTACCCCTGCTGGCCGAACTCCGGCGGCAAGCCGTACGGCCGCTCGCCATCGCCCTCCGGAGGCCGACCACCGTCGCCGTACCGCTGGTTGTCGTTGCTCACGCCTGCACCACCCTTGAATCGGCGACCATGTCATGCCAGCCGCGGTCTTGACCGGACGAATCGAAGAGGATCGAGAAGTACCCCAGCAGCAACGCGCTCGACGTCAGCCCGAGCACGAGCCGGCGAAGCACCGTGCGCCAGAACCCGATCGGGGCACCGCTGTGGATGCCGACCACCCGCAGGCCGCAGATGCGCTTGCCCGGGGTCGCGCCGCGGACGCCGTCGAAGGACCCGTAGTAAATCGCCGGCGCCACCGCCGGCCAGAACCACACGCCGAGGAGCGCGATGAAGAGCGCCACGTCGCCGGACGTCATGCCCGTGGAGCGCGCGCCCGTCGACGGTCCCACCGCCGCACTGATGGCGAGGACCGGCACGAAGATCAGGAGCATCAGCGGGATGCCGAGGATGAAGAGGTCCAGCACCTCGGCGCCGACGCGGCTGCCGCGGGGGGCGGTGCGGGGACCACCTTGACCGTACGCCGAGAGCCACGGCGGGGCCGTCGCTCCGTAGGACGGCGCCTGCCACGGCGAGCCGCCCAGATCCGCACGCTCAACCGGCTGCCCCCACCGCGGGCCGTCCTGCGGCCCACCGTGCTGCCAGTTCTGCTGGCCGTACTGCCCCTGCTGCCAGTGCTGTTCGCCGGCCTGCTGGCCAGACTGGCCCTGCTGCCAGTGCTGCTGGCCGTAGTGCCCCTGCTGCTGCTCCTGCGGCTGGCCGCCCTGCTGGCCGTACTGCCCCTGTTGCCAGTGCTGCTCGTGCGACTCGCCGCCCGGCGGCTCAGGCCACCCACTCGGCGTACGGCTCATCCGTTCTTCCCCGATCACTCTGGACCCGTCGCTCGCCCCCTGGTGAGCGCCCCGACCAGTATGCGGCCTGCCCGCGCCTGGCCACCGGCGGACCGGGATCGCCGATCGGGCGGCTCCGACGTGAGCATCGCTCCCTGGGCCGTCCCGGAGTGGAGTCGCCTGGACCGCCTGGGCAGTTGGCCGAGTTAACCTGCCGCTGATGGGACTGTTGACTCCGCCGCGAGGCGGCGCACGACGTACGCGGCTGGTCGCGGCGGGCGCCGTCGGGGCCGTGTCGATTGCGGCGCTGGTCGTCGGGGATTACACGGGGGGCCCGCACGGCGGCACGGCGTCGCTGACGCAAGCCACGTCTGCGGCGACCGGCACGAGTTCGAGCGCGGCAGCAGGGGGTTCGGCGGGCTTGCCCGGCGCGCCCGGCAAGCCGAGGCCGAGCGGCACGCCCGACGAGGCGGCGGCGCAGACCCAGGCCGATCCCCCGATCGACGGCCTTCCTACCCCGGAGGAGCTGGCTCGCGCCCGCGCCGACGTTGCGAAGCTCTCCCCCGCCGCGTTGGCGGGACAGGTGCTGGTGATCGGGTACGACGGCAAGGGCACCGGCAACGCCGCCTCCCTGATGCGCGCCTCCGGCGCGGCGGGCGTGATCGTCTTGGGCGGGAATGTGCCTGTGGCGGCGGCCGATCGGGTCCCCGCCATGCAGAACTTGGCGGCCGCCGCGACGGCCGAGTTGACGCGGACCGGACGCGCCTGGCCGGCGCTCGTCGGGGTCGACCAGGAGGGCGGGATCGTCACCCGGCTCGCCGAGCCCCTCACGCCGTTCCCGGCGCCCATGGCGGTCGGCGCGGCGGGCGACCCCAAGCTCGCCCGCGCCGTCGCCGAAGCCTCCGGGCGGGAGCTGCGCGCCGCAGGCTTCACGATGACGTTCAGCCCCGCAGGCGACGTCACCGACGGGCGCGACGCGGTGATCGGAACCCGTTCGCTCGCAGGCGAACCCGAGCTCGCGGGCCGGATGGCGGTGGCGATGGCGCGCGGGTACGCCGACGCCGGGATCGTCTCCACCGCCAAGCACTTCCCCGGCCACGGGCGGCTGCGGACCGACAGCCACGTCGACCGGCCGGTGCTGTCCGGGTCGCTGGAGTCGCTGCTCGCGCGCGACCTCGCGCCGTTCGCGCGACTCGCCGCCGCCGGGGCGCCCGGGGTGATGGCCGGGCACGTGGTCGTCCCGGCCGTCGACCCCGCCGCGCCCGCGACCCAGTCGCGTCCCGTGCTGACCGGGCTGTTGCGGGAGCGCTTTCGGTACGGCGGTCTCGTCGTGACGGATTCGATGGGCATGGGGGCGATCTCGCGGTACGCCGAGCCCGGCCCCGCCGCCGTCGCCGCACTGGCCGCCGGCGCCGACGTGGTCCTGAAGCCGGAGAACCCGGTGGCCGCCCGGGACGGCATCGTCGCCGCGATGGCGTCGGGGGCGTTGCCGCGGCCGCGGGTGGAGGAGGCCGCGGCCCGGCTCGTGGCGACCCTGCGGCACGCGGCGGTCCGGGCGCGCCCGACGCCGGGCGCCTCGGGCACCGACGTCCCGGTGTCCGCCGCGATCGGTGGCAACGGTGCTGTGGCCGCGGAGCTGGCCCGGGGTTCCATCGTCCAGCTCGGCGGCACGTGCGGTGCGCCGCTGGTCGGCTCGGCGATCACGATCGAGGGCGGAGAGGCGGCCGATCGAGCGGCGCTGGCCGCAGCCGCCCGGCGGGCCGGTTTGCGGGTGACCGGCGGGGCGGGACAGGGCGTCACGCGGGTCGCGCTGGTGGGTGCGCCGGCGATGTACGCCGGTACGTCGTACGCGGGCACCGCCAGAGCGACCCGTGGCGATATCACCGTGGGCCTCGACAACCCCACCTACCTCGGAATGGCCCGCGCTGATATCGCGAAGGTCGCGACGTTCGGCCGGACGACGGCCACCTGGGACGCGCTCGTGGCGGTCCTGCAGGGTCGCGCGCGGGCGACCGCGAAGATGCCGATGTCGATCGACGGCGCGCCGGCGGGGTCGGGCTGCTGAGCGTACGGTGACGTCACCAGCCAATTCGCGCCGACCACCGGGGCTGGGTAACATGTGAGGTCGTTGCGCGGGAGCGCGACCTGCGCCCGTAGCTCAACGGATAGAGCATCTGACTACGGATCAGAAGGTTAGGGGTTCGAATCCCTTCGGGCGCGCCAACCAACATCCCAGGTCGGACCCAGATCACCGGTTCCGACCTCTCTACGTTTTGACCCTCTTGCCAACGGCTTTGCTCACACGGGCCCCCCCTGCCGACCTGGTGGCGGAGCGACCGTGGGTGCTACCGCAGTTCAAGCCTGTGGGCTCTGATCCTGCGCTTGGGCACGTGAATCCGATGACCCTGGCCCAGCTCATCGTCTCCCGGAGGCGTCGGTCCTCGACGCTGGAGGCGGTGCGCGTCTACGAGGCCGTCCCACCCCGGAGCGCTCCCCTGGTGCCACAACCTCATCGAGCGCGACTGTCAGTCCATCGAGGATCCGGTCGACTACTCCCGACCCTAATCGGCGCCCCCAGCGCCCCGGCTTGGGCGCCGCGGACGGCGTACGAACGATCGGGCTCACCCCTGTGAGGTAATCCTCAACAAGTGGTCCCCCACGTCCAGGTCCGTTGCCGAAGCTCAGCTCGTAAGGTGTGCAGCAAGCCCCGCCAGCGGTCGGGGACGTGTCGTCGTCGGCCCTTTACCCGGCCCGCCCCGTCCGTAGTCCGCGCACTGGGGACCGAGGCCGACCTGCACAGACCGAGAGCGGACGGGCTCACGACGTACGACGTACGCAGACCCACGACACGAAGGGACACGCGATGACCGAAACCACGAAGACCCCCACCCAGGGAGGCACCACGCACGCCGGTCTGGCCGCTTGGGTCGACGAGGTCGCAGCCCTCACCCAGCCCGACAAGGTCGTGTGGGTCGACGGCTCTGAGGAAGAGAACGAGCGCCTGTGCCAGGACCTCGTCGACGCGGGCACGTTCGAGCGCCTGAACGACGAGAAGAAGCCGCACAGCTTCTGGTGCGCCTCCGACCCCAAGGACGTCGCGCGCGTCGAGGACAAGACCTTCATCTGCAGCCAGACTCAGGACGGCGCCGGGTTCACCAACAACTGGATGGACCCCGCCGAGATGAAGGCCCTCATGACCGACCTCTACCGGGGTTGCATGAAGGGCCGCACGATGTTCGTGATCCCATTCGTGATGGGTCACCTCGAGGCCGACGAGCCCAAGTACGGCGTGGAGCTCACCGACTCGGAGTACGTCGTCATCAACATGCGGATCATGGCCCGCATCGGCGCGCCCGTGCTCAAGCAGATGGAGGAGACGAACGCGGCGTACGTCAAGTGCATCCACTCCGTGGGTGCGCCCCTCGCCGAGGGCGAGAAGTCGGCGGCGTGGCCGTGCAACGAGACCAAGTACATCAGCCACTTCCCCGAGACCCGCGAGATCTGGAGCTTCGGCTCCGGCTACGGCGGCAACGCGCTCCTCGGCAAGAAGTGCCTCGCGCTGCGCATCGCGTCGGCCATCGCGCACGACGAGGGCTGGATGGCCGAGCACATGCTCATCCTCAAGCTCACGTCGCCCGAGGGTAAGACGTACTACATCGGCGGCGCCTTCCCGAGCGCCTGCGGCAAGACCAACCTCGCCATGCTCGAGCCCACCATCCCCGGCTGGAAGGCCGAGATGGTCGGCGACGACATCGCCTGGATGCGGTTCGGTAAGGACGGTCGCCTGTACGCCGTGAACCCCGAGGCCGGCCTGTTCGGCGTCGCGCCCGGCACCGGCGCGGACACCAACAACAACGCCATGCTGACGATCGAGGCCGGCAACTCGATCTTCACCAACGTCGCGAAGACCGACGACGGCGACGTGTGGTGGGAGGGCATGACCAAGGAGGCCCCGGCGCACCTGACCGACTGGAAGCGCAACGACTGGACCCCGGAGAGCGGCGAGAAGGCCGCGCACCCGAACGCCCGGTTCACCACCCCGGCGAAGCAGTGCCCGATGATCGCGCCGGAGTACGACGAGCCCAACGGCGTGCCGATCGACGCGTTCCTGTTCGGCGGCCGCCGCGCCGGCACCGTTCCGCTGGTCTACCAGTCGCGCGACTGGAACCACGGCACCTTCGTCGGGGCGATCCTGTCCTCCGAGACCACGGCCGCTGCGGCGGGCGCGGTGGGTGTCGTACGTCGTGACCCGATGGCCATGCTGCCCTTCATCGGCTACAACGCGGCCGACTACGTGCAGCACTGGATCAACATCGGCAAGACCCACGGCGAAGAGGGCCTGCCGAAGATCTTCCAGGTCAACTGGTTCCGCAAGGACGAGAACGGCAAGTTCGTGTGGCCGGGCTTCGGCGACAACGTCCGCGTGCTCAAGTGGGTCATCGACCGCCTCGAGGGCAAGGCCGAGGGCGTCGAGACCCCGGTCGGCGTCATGCCCAAGCCCGAGGAGCTGGACGTGACCGGCCTCGACCTGACGCCTGAGCAGGTCGCCACGGCCGTCGCGTACGACGAAGAGGGCTGGAAGAAGGAAATCCCGATGATCGAGGAGTGGCTCGCCAAGTTCGGCGACAAGCTCCCCGAGGAGCTGAAGAAGGAGCTCGAGGGTCTGAAGCAGCGCGTCGGCGCCTGACGATCCAGGAAGCGCCCCGGTCCAGGGCCGGTCACCTTTCGTGGGTGGCCGGCCCTCGGCGTCTGGGTGCGCGCAAGCCGCTCCGACGGCGACCGCACTTTTCCGACGACAGCACCCGCTGCAGTGAGCGTTTTCGCGGGAAACCGGCGGTTTCCCGCGGGCGGGACGCGGCATGCCGTACGTCGTTTCCCCGCCGGCGCCCTCCGTCGGCGCCCGAACCTCGGGATCAGCGGTTCGGGGGCACCTGGCCCTGACCTGGCGCTTGACCCTGGCCCGGCGCTTGGCCCTGCTGGCCGCCGACTTGGCCCGGCTGCCCCGGGAACTGGCGACTGTGGCCGCCTCGCGTCCCGCCCGGGCCGCCCTCTGCTCCAGCGCCGGCGCCGGCGGGGAGAACCGTCGATGCAGCCGCCGTACCCGCAGCGGCGAAGCCGATGGCCATCGCGGCCGCCACCGCCGTCTTCCGGCCGGACCAGCGCACCGGTCGAACCGCCGGCGCGGTCGACGACTCCGCGATGGCCGCCACGTCGGGCGGCGTTGGCGGAGGGGTTGGCTGAGCCGACGGAGCGGTTGGCTGCGCCGGCGGAGGGGTTGGCTGCGCCGCCGACGGGACGTACGGCGGGGGTGTGGGGCGTTCCATGGCAGGGCTCCTCGCTACTCTGGCGTCCCGCGTCGGGCGTGCATCCACGGGCGAGACGTTGTCCTTACGGTCGGCTCGAATGCTGTCCGGAGGCTGTGGTCGACGCAGGAGACGACTGGGAACACCGTCGTCCGGAACCCGAAGCGCTCACAGGGAAGCCACAGGAGCGCCCTAGGGAACGCGAGGGGTCCTGTTCTCTAATGGGATCCATGAGCACTCCCGCACCCACGCTGAGCCGCGCCGACGGTTCCCCGGTCCGCGTCCTGGTCGTCGACGACGAGGCCAACATCACCGAGCTGTTGCGGATGGCGCTGCGCTACGAGGGCTGGCAGGTCGAGACCGCCGGCACGGGCCTGAGCGCGGTGCGGACCGCCAAGGAGTTCGCACCCGACGCCGTCGTCCTCGACATGATGCTGCCCGACTTCGACGGCATGGAGGTGCTGCGGCGGATGCGCGCCGAGGATCCTGGCGTACCGGTCCTCTTTCTCACCGCCCGCGACGCCGTCGAGGACCGCGTCGCCGGGCTGACGGCGGGCGGCGACGACTACGTGACCAAGCCGTTCAGCCTCGAGGAGGTCGTGGCGCGGCTGCGCGCGCTCATGCGACGTACCGCCGTCGCCACCAACGAATCGAGCTCCCTGCTCGTCGTCGGCGACCTCACTTTGGACGAGGACAGCCACGAGGTGACCCGCGCCGGTGCCGAAATCAACCTGACCGCCACGGAATTCGAGCTGCTGCGCTACCTGATGCGCAACCCGAAGCGGGTGCTGTCCAAGGCGCAGATCCTCGACCGGGTGTGGAACTACGACTTCGGCGGGCAGGCGAACGTCGTCGAGCTCTACATCTCCTACCTGCGCAAGAAGATCGACGCGGGCCGGGAGCCGATGATCCACACGATGCGCGGCGTCGGGTACGTCCTCAAACCCGCCGCCTGAGTCATCCACAGGAAGGCCACAGCGGTCCGACAGTGGCTGCAGGGCCGCCGGGCGTGTGCTGGTCTCATGACGAAGCGGAGCCGCGAGATGCTGGGTGCCATGTCGTTGCGCCGCAAGCTCGTCCTGTCGATCCTGTTGCTCTTCGCGATCGTGACCGTCGCGACCAGCGCGGCGACCGTCGCGGCTCTGCAGCACTCGGTGATCGGCCAGCTCGACGAACAGCTCCAGGCGGGCTCCCGGCTGCGGCGCGACGACGACGGCCCGGGCCAGGGACAGGGCCAGGGGAGAGGCGGGTGGGGCGCGGCCCAGGCGGCGTGTGAGGGGGTCGGCGGCGGCCGCGCGGCCGGCGGGGCGTTCGGGCGGCAGGCCCTCACGGTCGCCACCACGCGATCGGGGAACACCGTCGCCTGCGTCACGCGACCGGGTTCGGTCACCGCGCTCTCGGCGGACCAGATCGCCCTGGTCGCCTCCGCGGACTTGGACGGCACCCCCAAGACGGTGGATCTGGGCGGATCGCTCGGCAGCTACCGGGCGGTGGCTGGCACGGATCCCGCGGGGAACACTGTGGTCAGCGGCCTGTCCTCGACCGAGGCGCAGAACACCGTCACGCGCCTGGTGACCATCATGGGTCTGGTCGGGCTGTCGGGGATCGTGCTGGTGGTGCTCGGCGGCTCCTGGTTGGTACGCCGCAACCTCGCCCCACTGGAGCGGGTCGCCACCATCGCCGGGAAGGTGTCCCGGACGCCTCTGTCGACCGGCGAGGTCGAGATCGCGGAGCGGGTCCCCGCCGCCGACACCGACACGCGCACCGAGGTCGGCCAGGTCGGTGCCGCCCTCAACGAGCTCCTCGACCACGTCGACACCTCGCTGCGGGCGCGGCACGAGTCGGAGACGCAGCTGCGCCGGTTCGTCGCTGACGCCAGCCACGAGCTGCGGACGCCGTTGGCGTCGATCCGCGGGTACGCCGAGCTGTCCCGCCGGGAGACCGAGCCGGTGCCCGAGGGCGTCCGCCACGCGCTGACCCGCATCGACTCCGAATCCGCGCGCATGGCCAGTCTCGTCGAGGACCTCCTGCTGCTGGCGCGACTCGACGCGGGCCGCGAACTCGCCCGGGAGCCAGTCGATCTGACGCATCTCGTCATCGACGCGGTCAGCGATGCGCGCGCCGCCGGACCGGACCACAAGTGGCAACTCGACCTGCCCGAGGAGTCCGTGGAGACCGTCGGGGACCAGGCCCGCCTCACCCAGGTGATCGTCAACCTGTTGGGGAACGCCCGGACCCACACGCCGGCGGGAACGACGGTCGTGGCGAGCGTCCGTCGGGACGCGAACACGGCCGTCCTGGTCGTCGCCGACGACGGTCCCGGGATCCCGCCCGAACTCCTCCCTCGCATCTTCAAGCGGTTCACCCGCGGCGACGAGGCGCGCACGCGGCCGACGGGCGTGAACGGTACGCCGACGGCCTCGACGGGACTCGGGCTCTCGATCGTTGACGCCGTCGTGGCGGCCCACCACGGCGCCGTCGGGGTGCAGAGCGTCCCTGGTCGCACGGTGTTCACGGTGCGCCTCCCCCTGGCCACGACCTGACCATTCGTCATCACGGCAGTTCACCGCAGTCATCAGGGCGCGACAGAGGCCGCACAGGGTCGCCACAGGTAGCGAGCCGATCGTCGAGTTATGAACGTCACCGCCACCGAGGCCTCGCGCGGCCCAGCCACATCCGACGTACCACCCCCCAGCCCCACCCTCCCTGCCTACGACACCCCAAGCGCCCTTGGCGCCCCGCGGGATTCGTGGATCGACCGGCGCAGCCTGCGGCACTGGCCGCGCGCGGAGCGGCTCGGGTTCGGCGCGCTCCTGCTGGCCACGCTGGGGTTCTACCTCTACGGGCTGTCCGCGAACGGCTACGCCAACTCGTTCTATTCCGCGGCGGCCCAGGCGGGTTCGGTGGACTGGACGGCGTTCTTCTTCGGCTCCTCCGACGCGGGCAACTCGATCACGGTCGACAAGCCGCCGGCCGCCCTGTGGGTGATGGCCCTGTCCCTGCGGCTCTTCGGGCTCAACTCCTGGGCCATCCTCGTCCCCGAGGTCCTCATGGGCGTCGCGACGGTGGGGCTGCTGTATCGCAGCGTGCGCCGCTACGTCGGGCACGGCGGCGCCATGCTCGCCGGGGCCGCCTTGGCGCTGACGCCCGTCGCGGTGCTCATGTTCCGGTTCAACAACCCGGACGCGCTCCTCACCCTGCTGCTAGTGGCGGCCGCGTGGGCGACGCTGCGGGCGATTGAACCGGAGGAGCAGACGCCGTACGGCGGGGCGCGGCGCCGGTTCGCCATGACCAGCGTGCGCTGGTTCGCGGTCGTCGGGCTGTTCGTCGGCCTGGCCTTCCTCACCAAGACGTTGCAGGCGTTCCTGCTGGTGCCGGTCCTGGGGCTGGTCTACCTGATCGCCGCCCCCGGGTCGATCGGCCGGCGGGCCCTTGGCGCGCTTGCTGGAGTAAGCACCATGGTGCTGGCCGGTGGATGGTGGGTGGCGATCGTCGAGTTGCTGCCGGCGAACATGCGCCCGTACGTCGGGGGCAGCCAGACGAACTCGTTCCTGGAGCTGACCTTCGGCTACAACGGACTCGGGCGCATCGACGGCAACGAGACCGGCTCCGTCGGCGGCGGCCCGGTCGGAGCGGCCGGCGGGGCAGGCGGCGGCGGGAGCATGTGGGGCCAGACCGGACTGTTCCGCATGTTCCTGGGGATCTCCGGCGGCCACGTGAGCTGGCTGCTGCCGACCGCCCTGATCTTCCTCGTGGCGGGGCTGTGGGCCACCGCCCGCACTCGACGTACGGATCCGCTGCGCGCCGCGTTCCTCGTCTGGGGCGGCTGGACGATCGTGACCACGCTGGTGTTCTCGTTCATGGCGGGGATCTACCACGACTACTACACCGTGGCGCTGGCCCCCGGCATTGCGGGCCTCGTCGGACTGGGCGCCGGCCTCGGCTGGCGGCGCCGCGACGTCCGGTTGTGGACCGCGGTCCTGGCGCTCGGCACGGCAGCCGCCGCGATCTGGGCCTTCGTGCTGCTCACCCGGGTGGCGACGGTCGCGTACGGTCCGCTGCGGTACGTCGTGCTGATCGCCGGCCTCGCCGCCGCGCTGCTCCTCCTCGTCCACCACCGGATTCACCGGCGGGTGGTGCCGATCGTCGCCGCCACCGCGATCGCGGCCTCCCTCGCCGGTCCCGCGGCCTATTCCGCCTCCACGGTGACGAGCGCGCATCAGGGGTCGATCGTGACGGCTGGCCCAGCCGGCGTGGGGCAGGGCGGTCCCGGCGGTTTCGGTGGCCGTGGCCAGTTCGGCGGCGGCTTCCCGCCCGGCGCACCGGGCGCGCAACCCGGCGCGGGCATGCAACCCGGCGCAGGCACCCAGTCGGGCGGGGGCACTCAGCCCCAGTTCCCCGGCGGCATGCCCGGCGGCATGGGCGGGACAGGCGTGACGGGCAGGACCGGAGGGGCGAGCGGCCTGCTCAACGCCGCGACCCCCAGCACCGCGGTGGTGCAGGCCCTGCAGGCCAACGCCGGCAGCTACCGCTGGGTGGCCGCCACGATCGGGTCGCAGAACGCGGCCGGGCTCCAGCTCGGCACCGGCGAACCCGTGATGCCGATCGGCGGCTTCAACGGCTCGGACCCGAGCCCGACGCTGGCGCAGTTCCAGTCGTACGTGACGAGCGGCCAGATCCACTACTTCCTCGCCGGCGGCGGCATGGGCGGGCGGCAGAACGGCGGAAGCAACGCCGCCGCGCAGATCAGCGCCTGGGTGCAGGCCAACTACACCTCGGTGAACATCGGCGGCCAGACGTTCTACGACCTGACCCAGCCACTCGCCGACGCCTCGTGACGTGGAGGAACACCTGATGACCAACCCCGTTCTCGACGTCGTGGTCCCGGTCTACAACGAGGAGGCCACGCTCGCGGCCTGCGTCGACCGCCTCGACACCCACCTGCGCGCCACGTTCCCCTACCCGTACCGCATCACCATCGCCGACAATGCCTCCACCGATCGAACCTGGCAGGTGGCGAAGACCCTGGCCGCGCGGTACCCGACCGTCCTGCCCTACCACCTCGACCGCAAGGGTCGCGGGCGCGCACTCAAGGAGGTGTGGGGCCGCAGCGACGCGACGGTGCTGGCGTATCTGGACGTCGACCTGTCCACCGACCTCGACGCGCTGTGGCCATTGGTCGCGCCCCTGATGAGCGGGCATTCCGACCTGGCCATCGGCTCCCGGCTAAGCCACGGGTCGCGGGTGGTGCGTCAGCCGTTCCGCGAGTTCACTTCGCGCAGTTACAACCTCATCCTCCGCGGCGCACTGGGGGCCCGATTCAGCGACGCCCAGTGCGGGTTCAAGGCGATCCGCGCCGACGTCGCCCGCGAGCTGCTGCCGTGGGTGCAGGATCCGACGTGGTTCTTCGACACCGAACTGCTCGTGCTCGCCGAACGCTGTCGGCTGCGGATCCATGAGGTGCCGGTGGACTGGTACGACGACCCGGACAGCCGCGTCGACGTCGCCGGCACCGCCCGCGATGACCTGGCCGGCGTCCTGCGGATGCGGCGGACGTTCGCGCGGGGGCTGATCCCCGTCGATGACCTCGCGATCCGCATCGGGCGCGGGCGGCTCGGCAACTCGATCCTGGGGCAGGCGGGCCGATTCGCCGGCGTCGGCGCGGCGAGCACGGTCCTCAATCTCGCGGCGTTCGCGGCGATGCACGCCGCGGGGGTGGCCGCGCAGGTCGCCAACGCGCTGGCCCTCATCGTCGCCACGCTCTGGAACACCTCGGCGAACCGGCGCTTCACGTTCGGCGTGCGGAGCCGGCACGGCTGGTGGCGCCATCAGCTGGTGGGCCTGGCGATCTTCGCGCTGACCTGGGCGAGTTCGGCGTTCGCCCTCTGGGTGCTCGGTTGGGTCGCGCCGGGTGCGCCGACCGCGGTGGTCACCGCGGTGGTCGGTACGGCGAACGTAGTGGCCACCGTGGTGAAGTTCGTGGTGTTCCGGTCGTGGATGAGCGAGCCCCACCCGGCCGACGCCCGGTTCGTGGCCGAGGCCGAGCCGCCGCTGGCGGCTGACGCCGAAAGCGCCACCGGGGCCCGGCGCGAGGAGTCGCGCCGAGCCCCGGTGACCACTGGCGGAGGCGGAGGGATTTGAACCCTCGATGGGGTATAACCCCCAAACCCGCTTAGCAGGCGGGCGCCATAGACCGGACTAGGCGACGCCTCCACCGCTGGAGCGGCCTGGAGAGGCCGCCGCAGGACGTGGCAAGGTTACCCGGTCCCGGCGGCGCAAGACAAAAGCGTCCCAGGCGGACTCGAGGTCGCCCGTGGCCCCGGCGTGCGGACCGAGCCAGCCGAGGCCCCGGGCGTGCGTCGGCACGAGGCTTGGGACCCGGCACGAGGCTGGGCGACGGCACGAGGTCTGAGCACGGCGCCACCCGACTCCGCGCACGACGAAGGGCTCCCGGGTCGAAACCCGGGAGCCCTTCGTCGAAGTCTGAGGAGTGGCGACGCTCAGAGCGGGCGAACGTTGTCCGCCTGCGGGCCCTTGGGACCCTGCGTCACCTCGAACTCGACCCGCTGCGCCTCATCGAGGGAGCGGTAGCCACTCGTCTGAATGGCGGTGTAGTGAACGAAGACGTCGGGGCCGCCGCCGTCCTGAGCAATGAAACCGAAGCCCTTTTCGGCGTTGAACCACTTCACGGTGCCCTGAGCCATGCGAAATACAACTCTCTATCTGTGAGGCCGTCGGCGCGAACCCATCGTGCGCGCCGCCTGGCTGCGGCGTACCCCGTCACCGCGGGACAGGCCCACTTCCCGGCCCTTGCTGATGCTTGGACCGGATTATGCTGCGAGGAACTGCTTGTGCAACCAGCTTCACCGTAGCACGGAGCTCCCACGGGCCAATAGGTCGGTTGCCCAGTTTCTTCGGCCGGCCGGTGCGCTCAGCCGCGCGCCGGCGCCTCGCAGCCGCAGCTGCGGCGATGCAGGATCTCCCCCGCCAGCCGCAACGATTGCGCCGGTGCGTCCGGCGTGTTCATGCGCCGGATGAGCATCTGCACGGCGCGAGCTCCGATCGCGAACCACGGCTGGACCAGCGTGGTCATGGCCGGCTCGGCGACGCCGGACCAGGGCACCTCGTCGAAGCTCACCATCGCCAGGTCCCCGGGCACGGAGACGCCGGCCGCGCGGGCGGCGCGAAGGGCGCCGACGGTGGCGGCGTACCCGGCCGTGAACAACGCAGTCGGCGGGGCGGGGCTCGCCAAGAGTGCCCCGACGGACCGCCGCGCCGCGTCCTCCCCGGCGCACTCCGCGACGACCAAATCCGGGTCGATGGCGAGGCGACGGCGGCGATGGGCTTCCTCGTAGCCGTGGCGCCGCTCCCGGAAGGTGGGATGGCCGGTCGGGCCGCCCACGTAGGCGATCCGCGTGTGCCCGCGCTGCATCAGGTGCTCGACCAGCGAACAGGCCGCGGCCTCGTTCTCCACGCCGACCTGGTCCGCGCGGACGTCCTGGACGCGGTCCACGACGACGAACGGCACCGATCGTTCCTGGATGAGCTTGAGGGCGCCGTCCTCACCGGCGACCGAGGGGACCAGCAGGAGCCCGTGCACGTGGTGCGCGAGCAGCCGCGCGACGACCCGCGCCTCGTGCTCCGGATCGTCGTGGGTGTCGGCCAGGAGCATCTGCAGCCCCCGCCGGGAGGCCTCCTCCTCGATGCCGTCGACCAGCTCGCGCAGACCCGCGTTCACCGAGGCGGACAGCGCCAGTCCGATGGTCAGCGTCGAGCCCGCAGCAAGGGACCCGGACACCGGACGATGCCGAAATCCCAGGCGCTCCATGGACTCCAGGACCAGGCGCCTGGTTTCGGGGTTGACCGGCCGGGTGCCATTGACCACGTGCGACACGGTGCTGACGGACACGCCCGCATCCCGGGCGACCATCGTCATCGTGACAGTGGGCATGGGCACATCTTCGCGCACCAGATCGCTCCGAGACGAGGTCCGCGTGGTCCCGGCGCGCTGACGGGATGCCCCACTCCCACCGCACATACCCCCGCCGGTATCATGGGCTCCTCCCGGAATCGTGCCGGGTGTGGCGACCGGCCCGCCGGTCCCGGTTGGAAGGCGATGCCCATGGTCTCCTTGGATCCCGACGACATGGCTCCGGTCATCAACCGACTGCGCCGAGCCCAGGGGCAGTTGGGGGGCGTGCTCGCCATGATCGAGGACGGCCGCGAGTGCGAGGACGTCGTCACCCAGCTCGCGGCCGTGAGCAAGGCGGTCGATCGGGCGGCGTACACGCTGATCGCGTCCACGTTGCGGCGCTGCATCGACGCCGGGGACGAGTCCAGCCTGGACGCCAAGCGCCTGGAGAAGATCTTCCTGTCCTTCGCGTGATCACGCGGTACGCCGACACGGCCGACGGCTCACTGAGGCTCGCCGGGCCCGCCGTAGACTGGGCCTGCTCGGGCAACCGGGCAGGGAGGGCTCGCATAGTGGCCTAGTGCGGCGGTCTTGAAAACCGCTATGGGGTGATCCCTCATCGTGGGTTCGAATCCCACGCCCTCCGCATCGTCAGCACGAGTCGCTTGCTGATTCCCCGCGCTCGACCGGGTCTAGCTCGGCCGCCCCAGTTGGGCCATCAACCGTTCGGTGGCACTCGCGTCGGGGCGCGCCGGGATCGGCGGCGCGAAGTTCGGGTTGGCAGCCGTGGTCACGCGGTCGGTCAACGCGCGAGCATAGTCCAGCAGCTCCGGCGCCAACTCCAGGCGTCGGCCCAGCGAATGCTCGATGTCCCAGGCGTGCACCATCGCGTCTACGACGGGAAAGGCCAGGGCCGCGGACAACGGCATGCGCGCGCCCCGCATCTCGCGCGGCGCACCCAGGTCGGCCTCCGCCAAGGCGGCCAAGGCGCCCGCGCAGGTGTCGCGAAGTTCGGCGACGGGGTCGGCCACGTACCAGGCCTCCGGATCCGATCGCAGCTGCGAGATCGCCTCGTCACGCGCGAGGCCGCGGGCCTTGGCGACGCTCCCGGTCACGTGCGCGACCACGTCCCGCACGGACCAGCCGTCGAGGTTCGACGGCCGCTCCCAGTCCCCCTCCTCCAGGCGTCCCACCACATCCTCGAGCAGCCGGAACGACTCGCGTGCCACATTCACCGCTGAACCCCCTTGACCGTGCCGGCTCCTGGCGAGCTGCCGCAGCAACTCGCCGCTCAGAATAGAGCGCCGGCGACCGCGCGCCCACCGAGCGAGACCCGGTCCGGCGCGCGTCGCCGGACCGGGTTTCGTGCTGGGTGGGCGTCAACCCGTGCTGGCCGTCAGCGGGTCAGACGGGGCAGCGGGTCAGGGTTCAGCGGGTCAGCGTCCCCGTCCAGAGGGCGTTGTCGGTTCCTCGCCCGAACACCGCTGCCTGGCCCGCGGTGGGACTCGTCACCGCCGGCTGGGAGGTGAGGACGCCGCCGTACGACGACCACGCACCCCACCGGCCGTCCGAGGCTTGGCTGCGACCCCACAGAGCCTGGTCGGTGCCCCGGGCGAACACCGAGATCTGCGCCACGCCGGTGCTGGCGGCCGCCGGGGTCGTCGTGATCGACCCGCCGAGGGAGGCCCAGTTGCCCCATCGGCCACTGACCTGGGCCTTGGTCCACAGCGCGTTGTCGGTGCCCCGCCCGAACACGGTGACGCGACCCCAGCCCGCGGCGACGGCCGCGGGCGGTGTGGTGAGGACACCGCCCAGGCTGGTCCAGGGGCTCCAGGCGCCGTCGCTGAACTGCCGGGTCCACAGCGCCTTATCGGTGCCGAGGCCGAACACCGCGATATGGCCCCAGCCGTAGCTGACCGCGGTCGGCGGTGAGGTCAACGTGCCGCCCAGGCTCTGCCAGGCGCTCCAGCCGCCGGTCCCCAGCGTGCGCATCCACAGGGCGTTGTCGGTGCCGTTGGCGAAGATGGCGACGCGGCCGGAGCCGTACGCGACAGCCGTCGGAGCCGACGTGATGCTGCCACCCAACGACTTCCAGTTGCCCCACGTGCCGTTGGAGCACCACCTCGTCCACAGCGCGTTGTCCGTGCCCCGCGCGAACACCGCGACGCTCGTCCCGCTGGTCACCGCCGCGGGCGTCGAGGTGAGGACGCCGCCGAGGGACGTCCAGTCGGTCCAGGTTCCGTTCGCCAACGACCGCGTCCACAGCCCGTTGTCGGTGCCGGTCACGAAGACCGCGGCGCGCTGTAGCCCGGTCGTGACGGCGGTAGGCGGCGACGTCAGCGTCCCGCCCAAGGACTGCCAGCCACCCCACGGGGCGGCGGCGGGCACGGTCACGGCAGCGGGCGGTGCCGTCGTCGCGCTCGCCGGGGCGAGCGGGACGACCAGGCCGGCGCTGGCCAGGACCAGGCCGGCGAGAAGGCGAAGGGGTCGGTTCGAGAGTGCAGACATGGACGTGCTCCTGTTCTGGTGAACCGGCCGGGGGCGCTCGGGCCGACGGCCGGAATGTGACGCGCAACAATGCAGGGAGACTGAGACGTGTCGCGGACGCGGCGACGTGCTGCCTCGTGCCGCCGAGGACGGCAAACACAAGCCGTGTCGGCGGGCACGACAAGACAGACGCAGCCAGATCCCGGTGTGACCCAAGGGACGCCGCGCCAACGGCAGGAAATGCGGACCTCGATTCCACAAGAAACGACGTCCAGGGACGGGGCACCGTCGTATGCCCTTACGCGCCGCCTATTCCGTCCCGAACCCACCGGCGACCTGCGGGGAGGTCACCGGGCGCGGCGTACTCTGCCGCGCAGGCGGTCAGCCCGCGCGCAATCCGCAGCAACCAAGCGGATTGGTGACATCACGCGTCCCCCCTCGCGTTCGCAACCGTGCGATCAACGGATCAGGCGATCACGCGGCATCGGCCGACCTTGCGGGCCCCTACGCCGCCGGCATCGAGGCATTCCTGCCACCCGGCGCGAAACCGTCTGTGGCAGCTAGGAATTCGATGGCGCAAACGCTACGTCGGGCGGGCCCGAATGACAACATAATTCGGACTGTCAGTTAGATCTCGTCGTAACCCAACGGCTGCAGTTTGGCGCGGTCATGATCGGGTTCCAGGTGTCGAGGAAAGTCTTCTTGGTGGTCGATGCGTGCGCATTCGCCTGCGTCAGCTCCAAGCCGCCCTGACAGATGGTGCCCGCGTTGGCCATCTGCACGTAGACCTGGTCGGCGGCCGCCGAGGCCTGGAGCGCGGCCCTCAGCTTGTCGCGGGCGTCGATGCCGCCCTTGACCTTCGCGAAGGGACCGTCGCCGACGTCGTTGACCTTCGCCAGCTGCGCCATCCGCCCCTGCAGGGCCTCGTCGATCTGGGCCTTGCCGCCGGGCTTGTCCCCCTTGGTGCAATACGCCTCGATGCCCTGCATCAGGGTGGTCCGGGAGCCTCGCCCGGAGTCCAAGATCTGCCCCACCGCGACGCGGGCCGCCTGAGCCTCGTCGTTCAGCGTGGTGGTCGGGGCGGGCGAGGAGGAGGCCACGGTTCCGCTGCTCGCCGCCGCCGAGGTCGAGGCGCTGGGGCTCGGTCCGCTGCCGCCCCTCAGCGCCATGAACGCCCAGATCAGTCCGGCCACCAGAAGGACGGCCACGGCGACGAGCAGCGGCCACGTCGGGGGCTTCCGAGCGAGCCGGTCCGGGTCCTCGCCGCGCGCCGACGGGGTGGCGGCCAGGGCCGACGCGCCGGACCCGCTCCCGCCGTACGGCGCTGCGGACCGCCCGGTCCGCGCGTCCGGGTGATCGGGCCACGCGGCGAACTGATCGAACACCCCGGCGGGACGTTCGACGTGCGGCGCAGCCGAGTCCCCCGGACCCTGGGCGCCCCCACGGATCGGCGCGGTGTCGGCGAGCGGCGGCGACTCGGCCCGGGGCGGGGCGCCGGAAGGCGACGAGGCCGCGGGCGGTGGCGCGACGGCGGGCGGACCCGCCTGGGTCATCGGTGCCGTCGGCTGGTCGATCTCCGAGGCCGACGCCGAGATGCCCGAGGCCGACGCCGGGACCGCACCGTCGACCTGGTGCCCGCACGACACGCAGAACCGGGCGCTCGGCGGCAGAGACGCGCCGCACTGCGCGCAGAATCTCGCCATGGCGCCCCTCCTCACACGCGGGTCAGCGTCGTAGCCTAGCGAGTCAGCCTCATCATGCCTCATCGCCGCTGGTCAGGGACGCCCCGGATGCCGGGAAGGTCCAAACGGACTAGGCTCGCGGGCACTGCGGCGAGGCACTCGCCGCACCGGTGTTCCTTCGAAAGGGGGCCTGCGATGCGCGGGCGACTGAGTTTCCTTACCGGCGCCGCTCTGGGTTATGTGCTGGGCGCCAAGGCTGGACGGGGACGGTACGAGCAGATCAAGTCCCAGGCAGACACCCTCTGGCACGACCCGCGGGTCCAGGACAAGGTCGGCCAGGCCCAGTCGTTCGTCGCCGAGACCGGCGGGGCCGTCGTCGGCGCGGCCAAGGAGAAGGCCCCCGACCTGCAGAGCAAGCTGGGCGACGCGGCCGGCGCCGCCAAGGCCAAGGTCGCGGATGTCACGGGCGGCAAGCAGGACGACGCGTCGGGCGTCACGTACACGGGCGCCGGCGCGCCGCCCGCCGGCCAGCCGATGACTGCCCGGGCAGGCGACGACGACGACATCCGTGACGGCATGACGCCGCACTCGGAGCAGGGTCAGTAGGCCCGGCCACGATGAGCGTCGACGACACCGCCCGTCCCGACCCCGCGGTCGACGAGGTCGTGGAGGAAGCCGTCCCGGATCGGGCCGAACTGCTGCCCGAGGAAGTAGCGGCCGGCAGCGACGACCCGATTGGGCAGGCCGAGGCGATCCTCGCCGAATCGGAGGAGCGCACCCTCAACCCCGAGCCGGAGATTCGCCGGACCGCCGAGGAAGCCACCGGCGGCGTCGAGTTCGGCTGACCGAGCGAGCGCATTGCCCTGATCGGGCGGCCCGACGTCAGTCGGGCCGCCCGATCAGTCAGTCCCCCATCACTCAGTACGGCGCGCGGCTGTACACCGTCGCATAGTCGTCGGGCACCCGGTGGCCGAGCCAGGCCTCGACGAGCCAGCGCCCTGCGGCGTACGCCGCGGGCAGCGTGACCTCGCCCGCCGCGAGGGCCGCGTCCAGTTCGGCGCGGGTGAACCAGCGCGCAGCGGAGACCTCGCCCGGGTCGATGGCCAGGGTGGGGTCGTCGACCCGGGCCACCATCGCGACCATGAGCTGGGCGGCGGCCGGCCAGGGCTGGCTGCCCGCGTACGACACCTCGGTCACGGTCAGGCCGAGTTCCTCCGCGACCTCCCGACGTACGGCGTCCTCGAGCGACTCCGCGGCATCCACGAAACCCGCGGGGCACGACATCCCCACCGCGGACACCCAATGATGACCGCGCGCCAGGGCGATCCGCTCGTCGGCGTCGACCACGGCCATGATGACGACGGGGTCCGTCCGCGGGTAGTGCTCGGTGTCGCAGCCCGGGCAGCGCCGCAACCAGCCCGCCGCGGCGAGCGAGGTGGCCGTGCCGCAGCGGCCGCAGTAGCCGTGCAACCGGTGCCAGCGCCC
Organism: Austwickia sp.; assembly: GCA_016699675.1. NCBI lineage: Bacteria > Bacillati > Actinomycetota > Actinomycetes > Micrococcales > Dermatophilaceae > Austwickia > Austwickia sp. The sequence goes on from CP064985.1 coordinate 944,878, forward strand.
CACCCCCAACCCGATGGCCATCGCCTCGGCGTCCGGCACCGACAGCGCCGGGGTCGCCTCGCGCCAGGGGGTCCAGCCGTCCTCCGGCGTACCGGCCGTGCCGTGCACCCGCACGAGCCGCCGCGATCCCTCCGGGCCGCCCACCCAGATCGTCAGGACCTCAGGGCCGGCGTCGCCGCTCTCGGGCCGTCGCCAGGCCAGCCCGCGGCGGTCCTCCCGCAGCCGCACCTCCAGACCGGACACGTCGCACACGCGAGTCCCCGGCGCCGCCAACGCGACGCTGTCGGCGTCGTCGGAGAGTCGATCGTGGCCGCGCCGATCCCAGCCGGACTGCTGGAGCCAGAGGTCGCGGACGGCGGGGTACGGCGGGCCGGGCGGGGTCACGGGCCAAGCCTAGGGACCACGACGCCCGGACCCGAGACCGGCGCTACAGCAGGCCCCGGCGAGCGCCCTCGGCGGCCGCCGCCCCCCGGGTCTGGGCGCCGAGCTTGGCGAGGATGTTCGACACGTGCACGCTCGCCGTCTTCGTGCTGATGAACAGCTCCTTGCCGATCTGGCCGTTGGTCCGGCCCAGGGCGAGCAGGGCGAGGACCTCCAGCTCGCGGGCCGTCAGCGGGCTCGCGGCCCGGGTGACGCCGCCGGTGCTGGGCCCGTCGGCAGTGCCGGCGCCGGGCGCGGTCTCGGTGTCGAGGCCAGACGACGACCCCCGCGTCAGCGCGTCGAGCTCCGCCAGAAGAGCCCGCGCCCCCAACGCCTCGGCCACCGAGCGGGCCGCGGCCGCCTCCGTCGCCGCCCCAGCGAGATCCCCGGCGGCGGCCAGCGCCTCGGCGAGCCGGGCCCGGCAGCGGGCGGTCTCGTACCCGTGGCCGTAAGCGGCCATCGCCGCCTGCGCGGCGCGCCAGGCCGCCACCTCGTCCTCCGCCGCAGGCGCCAGGGCCCTCGCCTCGGCCAAGGCCGTGGCGGCGGTCGGGCCGGCCCCGGCACCAAGGCGACGCAGCAGCCGGCACCAGTCGGCCGCGAGCCGCAGGGCCCACGCCCGGCTTTCGGCCCCGACGTAGTGGTCCGACTGGGCGACGCGGCCGGCGGCGCGCCCGACGAGCGGCGCGAGGAGGCTGACGATCTCCGGCACGGCCGGCTCGGGGACGGCGGTGGTGGCGCTCGGGCCAGCGGTGGAGGCGCTCGGGCCGGGGGTGGTGGCGATCGGGCTGGCGATGCCGCCGACGCCGACCGCGGTCAGGCGGACCACCCCTTGGTAGTCAGTGCCCCACAACCGATCCAGCGTGTCGATGCCGGCGTTCAGCAGCCGCGCGGCACCGAGGGGATCGCCGGAGGCCGCGAGCGACTCGACGCCCCCGACGCAGGTGAGGAGGGTGACCAGCCCGTCGTACGGCCACCACCGACCCAACATGCTCAGCTCGGTCTCCGAGATCGACTCCCCCCGCGCCACGCGCAGGACCAGCCCGCCGGCGGCGATCAACGCCTGACTCACGTCCGAGACCATCGCCACGGGCAGGTCGAGCAGCCGGGCGGCCCGCTCCCAATCCCCCAGCTCGAAGCTGTAGACGCCCTCCAGCAGACGGCATTCGGTCGCCCAGGGAGCCCATGGCCGGTGTCGACGCTCCGCGACCTCGCGACCCTCCGCGAGCATGGCGCGGGCCCGGCGGAGGTCGCCGCCGCGGTGGTAGACGCCCGCGAGGTTGTGGCAGACCCGGATGAGGACCGGGTCGTCCAGGCCCGTCAGCTCGGCCCGGACGGCCTCCAGGTGCGCGCCCATCGCGGCCGTGTCCTTCTCCGCCTCGATCACGCGGCCGAGGATCGCCCTCGCCTCCGTGCCGACCCGGGGCAGCTCGTACACCTCCGCGAGACGGGTGATCTCGTCGGTCAGCGCCAGCGATTCGGCGTAGCGGTAGTCGTCCACCAGCGCCTGCAGCCGGGCCAACCGGACCCGACACTGCAGGTGCGGGGGCGCGTCGGCGGGTAACAGCTCCAGCGCCTCGGCGGTCGTGCCCAGGGCGTCGAACGGCGAGTCGAGGATCCGGGCCTTGAGCGCCAGCAGGGCCAACAGCCCCGCGCGCTGCTGCGCGGTCTGGCTCGCGCCGGGGTGTTCGATCCGGTCCTTGATGAGCAGGAATGCTCGCAGCGTGTTGCCCGAGGCGGTCGCGGCGCCTGCGGCGAGTTCGGTGATCCGGTCCCGGTCCGGGTCGTCGGCGGCGAGCCAGCCCAGGGCACGCTCGTAGTGCGCCAACCCGTCCGCGGGCCCGCCCACCCGCATGGCCTCCTGTCCGGCGCGCACCGCGGCCGCCACCGCGACCTCGTCGTCACCGGCCGCATGGGAATGGCGGGCGAGGTCGGCGTCGGTGCCGAGGTCGGGTCGGCTCAGCAGGGCGGCGGCGTACGCCGCGTGCAGCCGGGTCCGCTCCGCCGGCAACAGGTCGTCGTACGACGTCTCCGCCAGGAGGGCGTGCCGGAAGGCGAGGTCGGCGTCGGCCCGGACCACCAGCTGCCGGTCGAGAGCCTCCCGCAGCGCCGCGTCGAGCGCGCCGGGGTCCCAGTCCGTGACCGCCCCGAGCAGGTCGGCCGAGACCGACCGCCCGGCCACCGCCATCGTCCGCACCACCGCGCGGGCGTCCTCGCCGAGGCTGTCGACCCGCAGCCAGAGCACCCGGCCCAGGTCCCCGGACACCGTGGCGCCGCCGGCGACCAGCTCTTCGGCGAAGAACGCATTGCCCTCGGCGCGCTCCACCACGTCAGCCACCACGGCGGGATCGCCCGGCGCGCCGGCGAGCCCGGCCACCAACGTGCGCATGTCGTCGTCGGGCAGCGCGCCGAGCTCGAAGCGCGTCACCCGCGGCAGCCGTGCCCACACCCCGAGCGTCTCGTACAGCGGGTGGCGGCGGTGCAGGTCGTCCGAGCGGTACGAGGCCACGAGCCCCACCGGCGCCGAAAACCCCCTGGTGAACAGCACGGACAGCAGGTCGCGGGACGAGTTGTCCGCCCAGTGCACGTCCTCGACCACGGCCAACAGCGGGCGACGGCGCGCCACGGCCTCCAGGCAGGCGTGCACGGCGGCGGCCATGCGGGCCGGATCGGGCGGTACGTCGGGTGCGGTCGACGCCTCGGCGCCGAGCCCCGGCAGGAGGCGGCCGAGCGCGGGGTGCGCGGCGGCGACCTGCGCGACCGCGTCGGGCTCGGCGGCCGCCAGCTCGCCGACGAGGTCGGCAAAGGGGAGGTACGCCGGGGCCGCCCCGGCGAGTCCGACGCAGTAGCCGGCCACCACCAGGACGCCCTCCTCCGCGACCGCGTGGGCCGCGGCGGCGAGCAGCCGCGACTTTCCGATCCCTGCGTCCCCGGACAGCAGGACGATGCCGCCTCCGCCGGTCAGATCGAGGGCCCGGCGCAGGCGGTCAAGGTCGTCCCGGCGCCCGATGAGCGGCGTCGCGGGGGCGTACAGCGGCACCTCCCGATTATGGGGTGGCGCACCGACAACGCCGGGGACCGTCACGAGGAGGCGACGGCGGCCCTGATCGGGCGGGCGGCTGTGCGGGACGTGCGCGTGGCCGACGCCTCGGGGACGGCGCCCGGGCCGGCCGGGCGGCTCAGGGCGGCGCGCAGACGGGCGCGGACGGTGGCGGCGATCTCTCGCGAGGGCCGCGCGGGGGCGTAGCGAGCGGCGCCGCGGGTGTCGCCGTACCGCCATTCCATCTCGGCGGCCAGGGTGTCGGGGGTCAAGACGAGGCTCATGACGAGGCCTTTCTGGCTGCGACATCCGGGCCGGATGTCGATGCCTCAGGCTCGTCGGATGAGGTAGCGGGCCACATCGGGCGAACGCCGTACCCCGCCCGGCCCGACTACCTCAGATCTGGCCGAAGGTTGCCGCCCGGGGCCGGGCAGCTACCTCAGAGCCGGCCGCGCCGCGTCAGATCCACAGCTGCGGCTCGGCGAACATCGCCTCGTACGGGTCCTCGGTCGGGCCCAGCTCCATCGCCCGGTGCTTGGCCGGCACGCCGGTCGCGACGGTGTTCGGCGGGACGTCCTTGACGACCACCGAGTTCGCGCCGATCTGGGCGCCCGCACCGACCGTGATGGCACCGAGCACGCGGGCCCCCGCACCGAGCGTCACGTTGTTCGCGACCGTGGGGTGGCGCTTGCCCTTGGCCAGGGTGCGACCGCCGAGCGTGACCGCGTGATACATCATCACGTCGTCACCCACCTCGGCGGTCTCGCCGATGACGACGCCCATGCCGTGGTCGATGAAGAACCGGCGCCCGATCGTCGCGCCCGGGTGGATCTCGATGCCCGTGCGGGCCCGGGTCCACTGAGACAGCAGCCGCGCGGGCAGCTTGCCCTTGTCGTGGGCCCACATCTCGTGCGCCAGCCGGTGCGCCCAGACCGCGTGCAGCCCCGGGCTGACCAGCGCCATCTGCAGCCGGCCCGTCGCGGCCGGGTCGCGCTCGATGGCCGCGTCGAGGTCCTCCAGGACGCTGTCGCGAGCCTTGGCGAGCTTGCTGCGGCGCTGCAGGCCGGCCTGGTCGGCGTCGCGGCGGGTCCGCGGCGTCGGCACCTCGTACTCAGGACGGCCCGCCTCGCGCGCCTCCTCCTGGGAGGAGACGTCGGTCCCCTCCGGACCCTGGGGCGCCCAAGGCGCACGACGTACGTCGCGGTCCCCGCGGATCACCCGCAGCAGGCGGGTCGAGGTCCGGGAGACGGGACCGCCCTCGTCGGGGCGAAGGCCCACCTCGTCGTTCCAGATGGCACTCATGTCGGCAGCTCCAGATAGGACGGAGAGAGGGCTCAGGAGGTCAGGCCCTCGAAGAGGATGGTGGAGAGGTAGCGCTCGCCGGTGTCGCACAGGATGGTGACGATGGTCTTCCCGGCGTACTCCGGCTGGGCGGCCAGGCGCGCGGCGGCGGCGAGGTTCGCGCCCGCGGAGATGCCCACGAGCAGGCCCTCGTCGGTGGCGGCCTTGCGGGCGTACTCGACGGCGGTCGGCGCGTCGACGGTGACCACCTCGTCGACGACGTCGCGCTGGAAGTTCTCGGGGACGAAGTTCGCGCCCATGCCCTGGATCTTGTGCGGGCCGGGCTGGCCGCCGGAGAGGATGGGCGACTCGGCGGGCTCGACGGCCACGACGCGCAGGTTGGGGTTGTGCTCCTTGAGGTAGCGGCCGGCGCCGGACACGGTGCCGCCGGTGCCCACGCCCGCGACCAGCACGTCGACCTTTCCGTCGGTGTCGGCCCAGATCTCGGCGCCCGTCGTGTCGTAGTGGATCTTGGGGTTGGCCGGGTTGGCGAACTGGCTCGCGAGGATGGCGTTGTCCCCGGCGGCGATCTCGCCCGCGCGGTCGACGGCGCCCTTCATGCCCTGGGCGCCGGGGGTCAGCTCCAGCTCGGCGCCGAACGCCCGCAGCAGGGCGCGGCGCTCGGTCGACATCGTGTCGGGCATGGTCAGGACGACCTTGTAGCCGCGGGCGGCGCCGACCATCGCCAGCGCAATCCCGGTGTTGCCACTGGTCGCCTCGACGATCGTGCCGCCGGGGCGTAGCTGGCCGGAGGCCTCCGCCGCGTCGACGATCGCGACGCCGATGCGGTCCTTCACCGAGCCGGCCGGGTTGTTGAACTCGCACTTGGCCAGGACGGTCGCGCCGGATCCGCCGGTGGCGGCGGCGGGAACGATGCGGTTGATGCGGACGAGGGGCGTACGCCCCACGATGGCGGTCACGTCGGCAAAGACGGGCATGATAGGTGGCTCCCGAAGGGTCGGCTCGTGGCGGTCGTCGGGGTCAACAGTAGGGTCGTTATGAATATTCCAACAAAAACTTATGCAGCCCGTCTCACAGGTCGACCGTCCAGGGTCCGAGGGTTTGGACGCCTCGACGTACCCGCGGGTAACCTTTGCCCTGGTGGCGGGCCTTCGGGCCGTCCGCGGCCCGCGAATTCCCTTCAGGTCGAGAGAGACGTCACAGGCTTATCGGCCGTCTGTCCGTAGGCGGCTCCGTATCATCGCAGCATGTCAGCGCTCCAGATCACCGCGATCGTGCTGTGCCTCATCGTCCCGTCGCTCGGCTGGATCCTGCTGTTCCGGAGGGTGTGGAAGTACTCGCAAGTCTTCCGGATGGGCACGGCCGACCCGACGCGCACGGACCGCCCGCTCCAGCGCACGTGGGTGGTGATCAAGGAATTCCTCTTCCACACCCGGATGAAACGCCTGCCGATCGTCTCGCTGGCGCACTGGTTCGTGGCCGTGAGCTTCTTCGTGCTCTTCTCCACGCTGGTCAACGCGTTCTTCCAGCTGGTCTGGCCGGAGTTCCGCCTCCCGATCATCGGGCACTTCCCGCCGTTCGAGTGGCTCGTCGAGCTGCTGGGCTGGGGCGGCCTCGTGGGCATCATCGCGCTGATCCTGATCCGCCAGAAGAACCACCCGCGCAAGGCCGCCGGCATCCACGGCCGCCGCAGCCGGTTCTTCGGCTCGACCTGGTGGCAGGCCTACTACGTCGAGGCGACGATCCTCGGCGTCACGATCATGATCCTGCTGCTGCGCTCGCTCGAGGCGCGCATGGTTCAGATCCAGAACCCCGAGGAGAGCCTGGCCCTGCACTTCCCGCTGACCGGCTGGATGGCGGGCATGTGGACCCGGTTCGGCGCGGGCACGGAGGCGCTCCCGCAGCTGTACGAGGCCATCTACATCTTCGCGATGCTCAAGATCCTCATCAGCTTCGCCTGGATGATCGTCATCTCCTGCCAGCCCACCATGGGTGTCGCGTGGCACCGGTTCCTCGCCTTCGTCAACATCTGGTTCAAGCGCGAGGCCTCCGGCCGTACGGCGCTCGGCGCGGTGCGCCCGATGCTGTCCCCCGCCGGCACGCCGATGACGCTGGCCGACATCGAGGCCATGGGCGAGGAGGAGCCCGCCGAGGGTGAAGAGCCGGCCGAGCCCCGGATGGGCGTCGGCAAGGCCGAGGACTTCTCGTGGAAGTCGCTGCTCGACTTCACCACCTGCACCGAGTGCGGCCGCTGCCAGAGCCAGTGCCCGGCATGGAACACCGACAAGCCGCTGTCCCCGAAGCTGCTGGTCATGACGCTGCGCGACCACGCGCACGAGAAGGCGCCGTGGATCCTCGCCAGCGAGGACACCCGCCACGACGAGCCCAAGCACATCAAGCGGCTGGAAGAGATCCCCCTGATCGGCGACACGGGCTACGAGGAGAAGTACCCCCTCGGGGCGTACGACGCCCTCGGCCCGGACGCGATCATCGACACCGACGTGCTGTGGAGCTGCACCACCTGTGGCGCCTGCGTCGAGCAGTGCCCCGTCGACATCGAGCACGTCGACTCGATCATCGACATGCGCCGCCACCAGGTGCTCATCGAGTCGGCCTTCCCCGGCGAGCTGGGCGGGCTGTTCAAGAACATGGAGGGCAAGGGCAACCCCTGGGGCATGGCGCCCAAGGCCCGGATGGACTGGACGAAGGGGCTGGCGTTCGACGTACCGGTCGTCGGCGCCGACGTCGAGGACCTCTCGGCCGTCGACTACCTGTTCTGGGTGGGCTGCGCCGGGGCGTACGAAGACCGCGCCAAGAAGACCACCCGCGCCGTCGCGGAACTGCTGCACACGGCCGGGGTGACGTTCGCGGTCCTCGGCGAGGGCGAGTCCTGCACCGGCGACTCGGCCCGCCGCGCCGGCAACGAGATCCTGTTCCAGATGCTGGCGTCGCAGAACATCGAGATCCTGAACGAGTCCAAGGCGACCAAGATCGTCGTGACCTGCCCGCACTGCCTGAACACGCTCAAGAACGAGTACCCGATGTTCGGCGGGAACTACGAGGTCATCCACCACACCCAGCTGCTCAACCGGTTGGTGCGCGAGCGCAAGCTGACCCCGGTGTCGCGCCCGGATGTGGCCTCGACCAAGGATGTCGCCTCGACCGGCCGGTCGGTGACCTACCACGACCCGTGCTACCTGGGCCGGCACAACCACGTGTACGCCCCGCCGCGCGAGCTGCTCGGCGCCCTGCCCGGGGTCTCCTACGCGGAGATGGCCCGGTCCAAGGAGAAGTCCTTCTGCTGCGGCGCCGGTGGCGCGCGCATGTGGATGGAGGAGAAGCTCGGCGAGCGGATCAACGCCAACCGTACGGCGGAGGCAGTCGCCACCGGCGCCGACCGTATCGCCATCGGCTGCCCGTTCTGCCGCGTGATGCTCTCGGATGGGCTGAACGCGCAGAAGGAGAACGGTACGGCGCGTGCCGAGGTCGAGGTCGTCGACGTCGCCCAGATGCTGCTTGCGGCAGTGCGCGCCCCCGTCGAGCGGGCGCCCGAGGTGGCGAGCGCCCCCGCCGGGGCGGCCCCCGGCGCGTCGGCGCCGGCCCCGGCGGGCGAGTTCGCCGACGAGGTCGAGGCCGCCAAGGCGGCCGGCGAGACCGACGCGGACACCTCCGGAGCCAACGCCGAAGACACCGCGGCTGCTCCCGCCCCCGCCGAGGCCGTCGAGCGCGCTGAAGAGGAGGCCAAGCAGGCCCCCGTCGGCGGCGGCGAGACGGACGAGACCGAGGCCACCGAGCCTGCGGAAGCGGCCGGGGCCGAGTCTGAGGCTGCGCCCGAGGCCAAGGCGGCGGAACCCGCGCCGACTGAGGCTGAGGCTGCGCCGGAGGCCGAGGCGAAGCCCGCGGGCGCCATGCCCAAGGGCAAGATGTCGGCGGCCGAGGCACTCGCGGCCATGGGTGGCGCGGCCGCCGCCGGCGGCGTCGCCGCCCAGGCGGCGGACCAACCCGAGCGGGCCGAAGCGAAGGCCGATGCCGAGGCCGACGTGGCCGAGGCTAAGGCCGAGCCGGAGGTCACCGCGGAGGCACCGGCGGCTGCTGAGGCGGCCGAGGAACCGACGCCCGCGGCAACCGGGGCACCGGCTGAGGCCGCCGCCCCGGCGAAGGCGGCCCCGTCAGCCAGCGGCGCGGCCGCGTGGGCGGCGCTGCGCGAGAAGCTGGGCGACCGGAAGATGATGCCGGCCTCCGAGGCGCTCGCCGTCCTGGGTGCCGCGCCGGCCGCAGCCGCACCTGCCGCGGCACCGGCCGAAGCTGAGGCCGCCCCCGCTGAGGCCGCCCCTGTTGCGCCCGAGCCCGAGCCGGCCGCCGAGGCCGAGGCGCCCGAGGCCAAGCCGGAGCCGGCCGAGCCCGAGTCGGCTCAGCCCGCGGCCGTGGCGGAGGCCCCGCCGGCAGAGGCTGCTTCTGCACCCGAGGCAAAGGCCGAGGCACCTACCCCGGAGCCGAAGCCGGAGGCCCCCGCGGCCAAGGCTGCTGCGGCGGCAGCGCCGGTCGCCGGTGCCGTAGCCACTGGCGGGGCGGCGGCCTGGTCCGCGCTCCGGGAGAAGATCGGTGACCGGAAGATGATCCCGGCCTCGGAGGCCATGTCCGTGCTGGGCAGCCTGCCCGCGGACGTCAAGGCTGCCGAGCCAGAGCCCACTCCGGAGCCGGCGGCCGCGGCGCCCGAACCTGCCGCCGAACCGGCTGCGCAAGTCAAGGCCGAGCCGACGCCCGAGCCCGAGGCCAAATCGGCGCCCGAGCCCGACGCCACGCCGGAGCCGGCTGCCGAACCGACGGCGGAGGTCGCGGCCCAGCCGGCGCCCGAGCCAGAAGCACAGCCCGAGCCCGCCCCGGCGGCGAAGAAGCCGGTCAAGCTGGCATCGGTCCTGAAGAAGTCCGGCGCGGCCGCAGCGGCGGGCGCCACGGCAGCCGCAGCCGCGTCGGCCGCCACGGACGACAAGCCGGAGGCCAAGGCGGCACCGGAGCCCGAGGCGAAGGCGGCACCGGAGCCCGAGGCGAAGGCGGCACCGGAGCCCGAGGCGAAGGAGGCCCCCGAGCCCGAGCCGAAGGCCGCACCCGAGCCCGAGCCGAAGCCAGCGCCTGCCGCTGAGGCGGCTGAACAGTCCGCGGCCGCGGCGGCGGCTCCGGCTCAGCCGGCGGCGAGCAACGGCCAGTGGGCCAAGCTCCGGGAGGCCTTGGGAGACCGCACGACGATGCCCGCCTCCGAGGCGATGAAGATCCTCGGCGGCTAGCCGCATCGCACCATCGAAGGGGCCGCCGGGCCATAAACCCGGCGGCCCCTTCGCGTGCCACGGCAGGTGCGCGAATCACCCGCCGTGCGCCAGTCGGCTCGGAGTTGGCCGGAGACCTCTCACAACCACGCAGAGGCGGCAGGATGGGCCGGTGCCCGTCGAGCCGTTCTCCCTCGCTGGGGCGATCCTGGCGATCGCCGCCGTGATCATCGGCATCGCCAAGACCAGCGTGGGCGGGTTCGCCGCGCTGGCGGTGGCGGCGTTCGCGGCGTACCTGCCCACCAAGGAATCCACCGCCGCCGTCCTGCTCCTGCTCATCGTCGGCGACATCGTCGCCGTGGCCCGCTACCGTCGCGCGGCGAGCTGGCCGCTGCTGCGGCGGCTGCTGCCGAGCGTGCTCCCGGGCGTCGCCCTGGGCGCGCTGTTCATGCGGGTCGTCGACGACCGCACCCTGCGGGTCTCCATCGGGCTCATGCTCACCGTGATGGTCGCGATCCAGCTGGCAATGCGGCTGCGCGCCCGCGGGTCCACCGCCGAGGCGGGCGGCGACCCGCAACATCCCCACCCCGCTTTGAGCCTCGCGGCGGGGACGGCCGCGGGGTTCACGACCATGACGGCCAACGCCGCCGGCCCCGTGATGACCCTCTACCTGCTCGCCTGTCGCGTCGACAAGATGGCCTTCGTCGGCACGAACGCCTGGTTCTTCCTGCTCGTCAACCTGAGCAAGACCCCGTTCAGCGCCGCCCTGGGCCTGTTCCCGGCCTCGACGCTCGCGCTGACCGCGGCGCTCGCGCCCTTCGCGCTGGTGGGCACGTGGCTCGGCGTACGGCTCGTGCACCGCGTCAGCCAGGCCACCTTCGACGCCCTGGCCCTGGTGGCGAGCGCGGTCGCGGCCGGGGCACTCCTGGTCCGCTGACCCGCCCCCCACCAGCCCCAGCCCTCGCCGCCGGGCATACCCTCGGGCCATGCGCACCCTGAGCTTCGCCGGAGCGGACGTGCCCGCGGTCGGCATGGGCACCTGGCACATGGGCGAGAACCCGGCCGCGGCCGCCGCGGAGGCGGACGCGCTGCGCGCCGGCTTGGACGCGGGGCTGCGGGTGATCGACACGGCGGAGATGTACGCCGAGGGCGGCGCGGAAACGGTCGTCGGCCGGGCACTCCAGGGCCGACGCGAGGACGCCCTGGTCGTCAGCAAGGTGTATCCGCACAACGCCAGCAGCTCCGGTGTCGCCGCCGCGTGCGAGCGCAGCCTGCGCCGCCTCGGCATCGACCGCATCGACCTCTACCTGCTGCATTGGCGGGGCAGCCACCCGCTCGCCGAGACCGTGGAAGGGTTCGAGGCGCTGCTGGCCGCGGGGAAGATCGGCGCCTGGGGCGTGTCGAACCTCGACGTCGATGACCTGCAGGAACTGCGCGGCGTGCCGGGCGGCGCGGCCTGCGCCACCAACCAGATCCTCTACAACCTGACGCGTCGCGGTCCCGAGACCGGCCTGCTCTCGGAGATGGCGGCGGCCGGGATGCCGGCGATGGCGTACTCCCCCGTCGAGCAGGGCCGCCTCCTCCGGCCGGGCCCGGGGCTCGAGGCGTTGCGCGCCGTCGCCACCCGGCACGGGGCCACGCCCGCGCAGGTCGCGCTCGCCTGGACCGTCCGCAGCGGCGACGTCCTGGCGATCCCGAAGTCCGCCGACCCCGACCGCACCCGCGAGAACGCGGCGGCCCTGGACCTCACGCTCGACGCGGACGACCTGCGCGCGCTGGACGCGGCGTTCCCGCCGCCCACCCGCCCGGTCCCCCTGCAGATGCTCTGACGGCGGACCGTTCGCCGGGCTAACGACCGCGCGGACGCGCTTGAGTCCCCCGCGGATCGGTCGATGGGGGTATGCCGGTCCCCCTCCTGCGCGTCATCGGGCGCCCGCGCCGGCCTTCGCCCGCGACCGCCTTTGAAGGAGTCCCCGCCCGTGGACCAGCACCCCCAGCCTGCCCTGCCCACCGAGACCCTCGTCGAGGTGGATGACGTCCGCGCGTACGCCGACGAGGCCAGCGGCTTCGATGCCGCCCCCGCGTTCGCGCCCGAATCCGGCCCCGAGGCCGTGGCGGACTACGCGGTCACCCGATCCGGCGTGGTCGAGGCCGTCCGCGAGGTGCTCCCGACGCAGGTCGAGGCGTCGACGGCGGTCGCCGACACCGCGATCCCCGCGCAGGCCACTGCCGCCGACCCGGCGTACGTCGCCCCGAGCATCCCCGTCTCCCCGCTCGCGCTGGCCGCGCACGGCTACCCGGTGCCCACCGAGGCCGAGGTGGCCGCGCTGTTCGACCGGTGGAACGCGGCGCTGCAGACGGGCGAGCCGCGCGAGGTCGTGGCTCTGTACACGCAGGACGCGACCCTGCTGCCCACGCTGTCGTCCACGTTCTGCAAGGACTGCGAGGACCGGATCGACTACTTCACCAAGTTCCTGGCGAAGAAGCCGTGGGGCACGGTGACCGACCGCCGGATCTACCGCGGCCACGGCATCGCCGTCGACACCGGCCACTACACCTTCCACCTCGGCCTGACCGGGGACGATGTGTACGCGCGCTACACGTTCACCTACGTCTGGGACGGCACCAACTGGCTGATCACCAGCCACCACTCCTCGGGCGAGCCGAAGCCCGCCTGGGCCTACGCCAGCGCCGGCCCCGGCGTAGGCCCAGCGCTCGCCCCCACGCCCACGGCGCCGGCGTCGTCCGTCATCGCCCCGGCGAACTGGCTGCGGTAGAGCCGCGCATATGCCCCGTCCGCCGCGAGCAGCGACGCGTGCGTGCCCTGCTCGACGATGGCCCCCTCCTCCATGACCAGGATCAGGTCCGCGTCGCGAATGGTGCTGAGCCGGTGCGCGATGACGAAGCTCGTCCGGTCGGTCCGCAGGGCCGCCATGGCGTGCTGGAGCAGCAACTCGGTGCGGGTGTCCACGGAGCTGGTCGCCTCGTCGAGGATGAGCAGGCTCGGCTGGGACAGGAAGGCCCGCGCGATCGTGAGGAGCTGCTTCTCGCCCGCCGACACGTTGCCGCCCTCGTCGTCGAGGACGGTGTCGTACCCGTCCGGCAGGTGGGCGACGAAGCGATCGACGTACGTCGCCTCCGCCGCCGCCCGCACCTCGGCGTCGGTCGCGCCCGGCTTGCCGTAGGCGATGTTGTCGCGGATCGTCCCCTCGAACAGCCAGGTGTCCTGGAGCACCATCCCGATTTGGTCGCGCAGCTCGCCGCGCGGCATGGCGGCGATGTCCACCCCGTCGAGCGTGATCCGGCCGCCGTCCAGCTCGTAGAACCGCATGATGAGGTTGACCAGCGTCGTCTTGCCGGCGCCGGTGGGGCCGACGATCGCCACGGTCTGGCCGGGCTCGACGACCAGGGACAGGTCGTGGATGAGCGGGGCGTCGGGCCGGTAGGAGAAGCTGACGTCCTCGAACTCGATCCGGCCGCGCGCCGGCCCGCTGCGGCCCGTGGCCGCGGCCGCAGGGACCTGCTCGGGCGCGTCGAGCAGCTCGAAGACCCGTTCCGCCGACGCGACACCGCTCTGCAGCAGGTTCGCCATCGAGGCCACCTGGGTCAGCGGCTGGGTGAACTGGCGGCTGTACTGGATGAACGCCTGTGCGTCCCCCAGCGTCAGCGCCCCGCTGGCCACCCGCAGCCCGCCGACCACGGCCACCGCGACGAACGAGAGGTTCCCGACCAGGAACATCACCGGCATCATCAGGCCGGAGATGAACTGCGCCCCGAACGCGGCGTCGTGCAGGCGCTCGTTCGTCTCCTGCATCCGCGCAACCACCTCGCGCCGGCGACCGAAGACCGTCACCAGCTCGTGCCCGGTGAACGCCTCCTCGATCGTGCCGTTGAGGTGCCCGGTCTCCGCCCACTGGGCGATGAACTGTTTCTGGCTGCGCTTCCCGATCAGCGCCGTGGCCAGCACCGACAGCGGGATCGCCACCAGCGCGATGACGGTGAGGATCGGCGAGACGAGCAGCATCATCACGAGGATGCCGACCACCGTGACCAGCGAGTTGAGCAGCTGGCCGAAGGTCTGCTGCAAGCTCATGCCCAGGTTGTCGATGTCGTTGGTCACCCGCGAGAGCAGTTCGCCGCGCGGCTGGGCGTCGAAGTAGCTCAGCGGCAGTGCGTGCAGCTTCTCCTCGACGTCGGAGCGCAGCCGGCGCATCGTCGTCATCGACACCTGGTTGACCAGCCAGCCCGAGGCCCACATGAGCAGCGCCGAGACCAGGTATAGGCCCAGGACCAGCAGCAGCACCCGGCCCACCGCGTCGAAGTCGACCCCCCGCCCCGGCACGAGGTCCATCGCCGCGATCATGTCCGCGAATGTGCCCTGGCCGTCCGCGCGCAGCCGCGTCACGACCTGGTCCTTGCTGACTCCGGCCGGGAGCTGGCGGCCGATGAGCCCGGCGAAGATGAGGTTCGTCGCCTGCCCCAACACCTTCGGGCCGGCCACGGACAGCGCGACGCTCGCCACGGTCAGCGCCACCGCGGTCGCGACCTGGCCGCGCACCGGGCGTAGCAGGCCGAGCAGCCGCAGGCCGCTGGCCCGGAAGTTCAGCGACTTCTGCGCCGGGCCTCCCGCCATGGGACCGTGCCCGCGCCCACCGGCCGGCCGCTCGGTGGTCGCCATCGCCTGCCCGGTCGGGTTCTTCGTGGTGCCGCCCTCCGCCGGGTCGGCCCCGCCACGCCGTACGTCGTCACCTGTGGGCACCCGCGCCTCCTCGCTGGTCACGCCGCCTCCTCCACGCCGAGCTGGGACTGGACGATCTCGGCGTACGTCGGGCAGGTCGCCAGCAACTCCTCGTGCCGGCCGATCCCGACGACCCGGCCCACGTCGAGCACCACGATCTGGTCGGCGTCCGCGATGGTCGAGACCCGCTGCGCCACGATCAGCACGGTCGCCTCGCGGGTCAGCGGCCGCAGCGCCGCCCGCAGCCGCGCGTCCGTGGCCAGGTCCAGCGCGCTGAAGCTGTCGTCGAACAGGTAGATCTCGGGCTCGGCCACGAGGGCACGCGCGATGCAGAGCCGCTGCCGCTGCCCGCCGGAGACGTTGGTGCCGCCCTGAGCGATCGGCGCCGCCAGGCCGCCGTCCATCCGCCGAACGAAGTCCTCGGCCTGCGCGACCCGCAGGGCCGCCCAGAGCTGCTCGTCGGTGGCGTCCGGGTTGCCGTAGCGCAGGTTGCTCGCCACGGTGCCGGAGAAGAGGTACGGGCGCTGCGGCACGATCGCCACACGCCGCCAGAGGTCTTCGGGGTCCAGGTCGCGCACATCGACGCCGTCGACCAGGACCCGCCCGCCCGTCGCGTCGAACAGGCGGGGCAGCAGGTTGACCAGCGTGGTCTTGCCGGCGCCGGTGCTGCCGATGACCGCCGTGGTCGTGCCGGGGCGCGCGACGAACGTGATGTCCTGCAGCACGGGAGCGTCAGCGCCGGGGTAGGTGAACTCGACCCCGTCCAGCTCCACGAGCCCGTGCGCCTGTCCGACCCGCACGGGCGCGACGGGAGCAAGCACGCTCGACTCGGTGTCCAGCACCTCCCCGATCCGCTCGGCGGAGACCGCGGCGCGCGGCACCATGGTCGCGACCATCGTCGCCATCATCACCGACATGAGGATCTGGATGAGATAGCTCATGTACGCGAACAGGGCCCCCACCTGCATGTCTCCGCTGTCCACGCGGTGCCCGCCGAACCAGATCACCGCGGTGGTGGACAGGTTCATGATGAGCATGACGATCGGGAACATCAGGACCATCAGGCGCCCGACGCCCAGGCCGGTCTCGGTGAGCGCCTGGTTGGCGGCCCCGAACCGGGACCGCTCGTGGTCCTCCCGCACGAACGCGCGCACCACCCGGATGCCGGTGATCTGTTCGCGCATGACCCGGTTCACCGCGTCGATGCGGGTCTGCATCTGCCGGAACAGCGGCACCATCTGGCGCACGACCAGCAGGATCGAGATCGCCAGCAGCGGCACGGCGACCGCCACGAGCCAGGACAGCCCGACGTCCTCGCGCAGGGCCATGATCACGCCGCCGACCATCATGATCGGCGCGCCCACCAGGATGAAGCAGCCCATGACGACGAGCTGCTGGAGCTGCTGGACGTCGTTGGTGGTCCGCGTGATCAGCGACGGGGCGCCGAAGTGGTTCACCTCGCGGGCGCTGAACGACATGACCCGCCCGAACAGGTTGGCGCGGATGTCCCGGCCCATGCCCATCGCCGCGTGCGCGCCGTTCCACACGGCGGCGATCTGGCAGGTGGCCTGCACGAGGCTGGCGACGAGCATGAAGACGGAGACGCGCCAGATGTACGCCGTGTCGCCCTTGGCCACGCCGTTGTCGATGATGTCGGCGTTGAGGCTGGGCAGATAGAGCGACGCGATCGTCCCGATCAGCTGCAGCACCGCGACGGCGGTCAGGTATCCCCGGTAGGGGCGCAGATGGTCGCGCAGGACCTTGGTCAGCATGGCGGGTCCTCCAGGGGGGTTGCGGAGTCGGTGGGTACGGCTGGTTTGGGGCGTCCGTCGGAAGCGGCGGGTACGCCGGGATCGGTGGGTACGCCGGGCCCGGTGCGGACATCCGGCGGGGTCGGCCCTGCGGGCATCCCTGTCGCGCGCGCCCCGTTCAGGAGCAGGTCGACGATCCGCTCGGGGGCGAGGAGCTGATTGTCGGTGATCCCCCGATTGCTGCCCGCGAAGCAGAGGTAGCGCATGGCGTCGATCACTTCGTCGAGGTCGGTTCGCAGTTCGCTCTGGTGGGGGGCGAGCAGCCGCCGGGTCCGGTCGCGGAAGGCGGCGGTGTCGAGCGGCTCGGGCGGGTCGCCGGGGCAGCCCGGGTGCTCGCCGTGCGGTGGCGGTCCGAACACTCCGAGCGGGCCCAGGCTGGCGAAGATCTCGGCGAACCGGTCCCACAACAGCGTGGTCATGGCCAGGAACTTCTCGTCCAGCGGCAGGCTGGAGTCGATGGCGTCGACGCTGTCCCGGTAGGGATAGGGGCACGCGACGGCGCTGATCATCGCCTCGCGCAGGGCGTCCTTGGTGCCGAACGCCCGGAAGATGGTGCCCTCGGCGATGCCCGCGGCCAGGGCGAGCTCGCGGGTGCTGGGCATGGCCTGGTTGCGGCGGACGAGGTCGAGCGCCACCTCCACCAGGCCCAGCCGCCGCTCCTCGGGGGGGAGCGGCAGGGCGCGGCCGGCGTACGGGCGCGAACCGCTCACCCTGCTCCTGCTGCTGGTCACGCCGCCATCATGAAGTGAGTGAGCACTCACTCACAACACCGAGTCGGCATCCCGGGTGACCTGGCCGGACCCGGGGGCGACCAGCCTACGTCGTGGGAGCCGCCGCACCGCACTCACTGAGGGGCGCCGGGCGGCGGACCCGGCTTGGCTCGCCGCACCGGGGGCCCGAGGCACCGCCGCGCCGGGACGCCGGAACGCCCCGCCGGCCGGAGGATCACTCCGGTCGGCGGGGCAGACAGGTCGGGCGGGGCGCCCGCGAGGCGACGCCTCAGATGATGCCGGTGGGCACGAGCAGCGCCCAGGTCAGGGCGGGCGCGAGGGCCACGATGAAGCCGGCGTAGATCAGCAGCTGGGTGTAGATCCGGTCCTTGTCGCGGCCCTGGGCGTTGGCCACCACCAGCGCCCCGTCGGTGGAGAACGGCGAGACGTCGACGATCGTGGCGGAGATGGCCAGGGCGGCGACGACACCCGCCGCGGACAGGCTGCTCTGCGCCAGCAGCGGGGCCGCCAGCGGGATGAAGGCGGTGAGCAGGGCGGTCGAGGATGCGAACGCCGAGGAGACCCCGATGACGTAGCAGAGCACGAGGGCCACCACGAGCGGCACGCCGATCTTGACCGCGTGGTCGGCCAGGCCGTCGATCACGCCGGCGTCCTGGAGGATCGAGACGTAGGTGATCATTCCCGCGACGAGCAGCACCGTGGACCAGGAGATCCCCGACACGAAGTTCTTGTGCTGGTCCAGGCTGAAGAACGCGAGGATCAGGCCCGCGGTCAGCCCGACAAAGCCGATGGGCAGCTTGAAGACGAGCGCGGCGATCAGGATGAGGCCGATCAGTCCCAGCGTCACCGCCTGGATCCGGTTGATCGGGCCGACCCGGCCCATGTGGGTGGAGGCGGGCTCGTCGGGGTGGCGGGTGTGCAGCCGGCCCATCATCCCCATGACGACGACGGTGATGATCGAGACGATCAGGTTGATCGCGTAGCTGGACAGGAACAGCGGGATGGGCGTGATCGCGAAGTGGTTCTTCTCGGAGATCTCGCGCACCAGCACGCCGGCGACGGAGATGGGTGAGAACCCGCCGGCGTGGGCGCCGTTGATGATCAGTGCGCCCATGACCACGCCGCTGATCCCGGCCTCGGCGGCGAAGAGCATCGCGGCCGGGCGAGCAGGGCGACGGCGGCGGGCGAGAAGGTCCCCAGCGCGGTCAGCACGGAGGCGATGAAGAAGAAGACCCAGGGGATGAGCGAGACGCGGCCGCCGACGGCCCGGACGCAGGCCCGCACGATCACGTCGATGGTGCCGTTGGCTTGCGCCATCGAGAAGAAGAACGTGACGCCGATGATCGTCAGGACGATCGTCGCGGGGAACTCTTCGAGGATCTTCTTGTCGTTCAGGCCGAGCATGAACCAGCCAACGAAGAACGACGCGACGAAGCCCATGATGCCGATGTTCACGGGCCACTTCGTGGCGACGACGAACATCAGGATGAGGATCGCCAGCGGGATGATCTGGGTGAGGGGCATGACAGACCTCCTTCGGATCAGGCCGTGGCCGCGACGGGCTGGGGCAGGGACATGGACAAGGTCGCCTGGGCGATGCGTCGCGCGGCCCGGTGCAGGCCGACCCGCGCGAGCGATCCGTCGGCGGCGAACGAGGGCTCGACGGCGACGATGCCACCGGGGGTGCCGACGCGGACGACCCGCTGCTGCGCGGGGCTGAGCACGCCACCGAGAAGCTCGGCGACGAGGCTCCCCGGGGCGGTGGCCGCCGCGGCGACCGCGACGGCGGAGGTCAGGCCGATGGCCGGGTGTGGCGCGTCCATCGACAGCATCCGGGCCGAGATGTCGTAGTCGGCGGCCGACACGGCCTCGCCGAGCGGCGTGGTGTAGTCCGCGGGCGGCCCCACGATGCCGACCTTGGGCACCGCGTGACTGATCGGGTCACTCTCGGTGACCAGGCCCATCGCCAACGCGGCCGGGCGGCGGAAGGCCGCCAGCCGCGGCGCGTGCTGGGCCACGACCGCGAGTGGCTCGCTGCCGAGCAGGCCGAGGTCGGCGGCGCGGAGCAGCGCGGTGGGGGCGCCGGCGTCGACCATGGTCGCGGCGACGCTCTCCGCCCCGACGGTCAGGAGGTCCACGCTGTGCCCGGTCGGCAGGAGGCTGCCGGTGCTGCGACCCGACGGGTCGAGGAAACCGAGTTCGACCGGGACACCCCCGGCGCGGGTGCCGGGCACCCTGGCCCCACCCTCGCTCGGGACGACACCCCCCGGCGTGACGATGCGGGCCGTGAGCGTCGTGTTGGTGTTGGTGTTGTACATGCGGACCTCGGAGACGCCGTCCACGACGGGCGCGTAGCCCTGGTCCAGCGCGAACAGCCCGACGCCGGTGGCGCAGTTCCCGCAGTTCGAGCCGTACTCCACCGTCCCGTCGCCGATGCCGACCTGGGCGAAGGTATACGCGATGTGGTGGTCCTCGCCCGGAGTGGGCGTGATGACCGCGGCCTTCGACGTCGTCGTCGTCCCCCCGCCGACCCCGTCGATCTCCCGGGGGTCGTCACCCCCCCAGGGCGGCCGACAGCAGGTGGGACAGCGCCAGTTGATCGGGCGCGAAGGGAGCCACGTCGGCGGCCGCGAAGAGCCAGCACTTGCTCGTACCCCCTCGATAGAGGTACGCGGGCAGCGTGAACATAGGGGTCCTTTCAGGGAGGGATGACGGCTTCGCCGGTTTCCTGGTGGCCGCGTCGTCTGCCGATGGTCAACGTTCTCGTGTCACCGGGTCGTCACCCGCTTCCGGGAGCGCCACCCGCAGATCGAGGTGACGGTGCGCAGCGCCCGCTACGGCCCGCTCGTCGACATGCTCAAGCGCCGCGAACTCGACGTCACGCTGCTATGGGACTACCCGTGGGCGCAGGTCGACGACCCCGACCTCGCCGTCACGCGATTGCTGCGCGATCCCGTCCTGCTCCTGCTGCCCGCGAGCCACCCGCTGGCCAGAAAGCGCTCCGTCGCGCTCGGCGCCCTGCGCGAGGAGCAGTGGATCACCCGATCCGAGCATCCGGTGGCCGACGTGCTCTTCCGCCTCTGCGCGGAGGCGGGTTTCGAGCCGCGCGTGGCCTTCGCGGCCAACGATTACCAGGAGGCGCAGGGGATGGTGGCCGCCGGGATCGGCATCTGCCTCATCCCCCGGCTTGCGGCCACGGTGCTGCGCCACGACGTACGGGTCGTCCCCATCACCGGCGACCCGGCGCCCCGGCGCGTGCTGCTGGCGCGGTTGCGGGACCGGCGGCCGACCCCGCCGGAGGCCGCGGCGGTCGAGGTGCTGCGATCCTGCGCCACCGATCTGCCCGGAGTCGAGCAGCGCCGCCCCCCGGGCTGAGGCCACGGGGACACGTCAGGGCCGGGTGCGGACGCCGCGCGGCCGGGTCGCGCTCCCCCAGGCCCGGGCGGTCACCACGCCCGACGTACCGCGGGCCCGCGCCGTCGCCCACACCCGCCAGGCGCGCGGCGCGACGCCGCCCCCGTCGGCCGCCAGCCCCCCGCCGGCCGCGCCGCCGTCGCTCACGGAGCGCCAGAACAGCCGCGCCCGGGCCAGGTCCGCGGCCGCCGCATCGGGGAGCCGGCCCGCCGACTCCCGCCAGGCCAGGAACCGGTAGCCGTCGGCGAAGCCGCCCAGCGGCAGCCCGCCGGCGGCGCGATGCTCGGCGGCCCACGCCGCGAACAGGTCGGCCGCGGTGCCCCGCTGCGCCTGTTCGGAGCCCCGCCCGGAGGTCTGCACGGCAGTCTGCGCGGCGGTCTGCGCCGTGGCCTGGCCGATCACGTCGGCGGTCGCGACGGGCCAGTGCCGCCGCACGGCGGCCCACCGCTTGCGGACCAGGGTGCGCGCCGTGCGGGCGACCCCCACCGGATCGAATCCGTCCGGCGTGGGCGTCCCTCGCACCAGGGCGCCGACGAGTTCGGCCTGGCGGGCGGCGAGGCGGTGCCCCGGAACGGGACCGGGGATAGACCCAGACCCGGACCCGCCGTCTCGCGCGGGCGGCGCCTCGCCCTCGGTGGTCGGAAGCGTGGCCGCCCGCGGGGGTGCGACGGCACGCCGTACGGCGTCGAGTTCGGCCGCGAGGACGTGTGGGAAGGGATAGTCGCCGTCGCGTTCGAGGAGGACCGGTACGCCGGGGGCGCGGCGCGCCAGCTCCGCCGCGAGGTCGAGGACCTCGGGCACGATCGGGTGGGTGTGCGTATCGAGGTAGACGCCGTCGTGCCACACGCCACCAGCGATGTGGCAGTATGCGATCCGCTCCAGCGGATAGGCCGCCATCTCGGCGGCGGGGTCGCGGCCGGTGTTCACGGCGTTGGCGTAGACGTTCGCGATGTCGAGGACCAGCCGGCAGCCGGTGGCGTCCAGGCACTCGGTGACGAACTGGGCGTCGGTCAGCTCGTCGTCGGGCCAGCTCAGGAGGGTGGCCGGCATCTCCAGCGCCAGCGGGACGGGCAGCTCGGCCCGGACCCGCGCCACATTGCGGGCGATGACCGCGACGCCCTCGCGGGTGCGGGGGCAGGGCAGCAGGTGCCCCGCCTCCAGGCCGCCGCCGCGCACGAAGGCCAGGTGCTCGCTGACCAGCGGGCTGCCGAGCGCGCTCGCGATCCGAGCGAGCACGTCGACCGGCCCCAGATCGGCCGGGTCCGCCGATCCCAGCGACAGGCCCACGCCGTGCGGAACGACGGGGACACCGCGCGCGACGTACGCCGCGAGCTCGGCCCGCGCGGAGCCGTGGCTTGGGACGGGGGAGCCGTGGCTTGGGACGGCGGAGCCGTGACCCGCCACCCCCGAGCCGTCCGACCCGGCGAACTCGCAGGCCACGCTCTCGGCGACCACCTCGACGAACCCGAGGTTCGGCAGGGCCGCGACCAGCGGCGCGATCTCCGGCCGCCAGCCGAGCCCGACGCCGCAGAGCCCGACGCCGGCCGGCGCGTCGGCGCTCATCCCCCGCAGCCACCCCCACCGCCGCAGCCGCCGCCACCGCCGGATGACCCGCCCCCGCAGGACGACCCGCCGCCGCACGAACTGCTCCCGCAGGACGACGAGCTGCCGCCCCAGAAGCCCGAGCTGGAGCCGCCGGCCGCCAGCAGCGGCCCGTACGGGTCCAGCACCGCCAGCCCCGGCGCGTGCGCGGCGAGGACGCCGGCGCCGAGCAGGGCCACGGTCATGACGGCCATCCGCGGGCCGCCCGCCAGCAAAGATCCCTGCGCGCGGGGGTCGTAGCTGCGGTAGTCCTGCCGCAGGGAGTCGATCGCCGCCCGACCCGGGGCCGTGAGCGCATAGGCCTTCGGCCGGGCGACGATCATCGCCACCGCGACAAACGGGGTGATCAGGACGAGCGGGATCAGAAACCCCCGCGGCGACCCGGCCACGGACGTGGCGAGCCGGAGCACCCCGACCAGCCACCAGACCCAGGCCGCCGCGATGACCGGGCCGAGCCGCGCCCCGGCCAGGGCCGCCGGCGCGATCAGGTAGCCGTGCCGCGCGAGCCGCTCCCGGCTCGTCTCGGCCTCCGCGGTGGCGACCGCGAGCGAGTCGACGTCACGCACCGCGAGGTGCGGGCTCTCCCCGCGGGCCTGCTGGCCGGCCATCAGGTCGTAGGCGCCCACCACGGCCGCCGGTCGGTAGGACGCCGGGGGCCGGGCCCGGGTGAGGTGGCCGTCGGCGTCGAGGGCGCCGTTCGCGAACAGCTCGGCCAGGATGACGTCGCGCAGGGGACGGGTGCCGCCCTGGGCGGCCGCGATGTCCCAGGAGCTCAGATCCCGTGGGGCGCAGCCGAGTTGGCCGTGCCGGACGGCGCGCCGGCGCACGACGTACGTCGTGATGATGGCGACCCACACGAGCAGGTAGCCGAGCAGGAAGACCCCGGACGGGATGCCCCAGGTGTCCGCCGCGGGCAGGGCGGCGGGCGTGACGGCAGGCCGGGCCGCCGACAGATCCGCAGGCAGCAGGGCTGGAAGATACGCCAGGTGTGGCATGGTCGCGGTCACCTTTCCCCGAGTACGCGCTCAGGGGGAAGCGTGACACGGCCACCCGGCCGCGCTAAAGCCTTGCCGTGCTGCTCAGTCGCCCCGCTGCTCAGGGGCTTCGGTGCTCAGGGGCTTCGGCGCTCAGCCGAGCCCCTGCTGGGTGAGCCACTCCTTGGCGACCGCGGCGGCGTCCTTCTTGTCGAGGTCGACCTTCCCGACGAGCCCGCGCAGCTGGTCGGTCGTGAGCTTGGCCGACACCGCGTTGAGCGACTGGGTCACGGCGTCGGAGACAGCCTTGCGGGCGACAAGTGGTACGACGTTCTGGGTGCCGAACAGCCGCTTGTCGTCGTCGAGCACCACGAAGTTGTTGGCGGTGATCGCCGGGTCGGTGGTGAAGATGTTGGCCGCCTGGATCTGGCCGTTCTTGAGGGCCTGGACGGCGGCCTGCCCGGTGAGCGGGGTGCGGACCTGCTGGAACGTGATCCCGTACGTCTTGGCCAGCCCGGGGACACCCTGCGGCCGGGACTTGAACTCGTCGGGGGCCCCCAGCACCATCTGCCCCGCCTTCCCGGCCAGGTCGGTCATCGTCTTCAGGCCCAGCTTGTCGGCCGTCTCCTTCGTGACCGTGATCGAGTCCTTGTCCTCGGCGGCCGACTTCTCCAGCACGGTGAGGTCGGCGGGCAGCAGGGACTTCAGGGCGTCGTAGGTCTTCGTGGGGTCGTTCTCGGCGAAGTCCTTGTTGTAGAACCGGGCCAGGGCGCCGGTGTATTCGGGGATGACCTGGATGGAGCCGTCCTGCATGCCCTTCATGTATGCCTCGCGCGAGCCGATCCGCAGCTTGGTCGAGGCGTTGACGCCCTTGGCCTTGAGCGCCCCGGCGTACAGCTCGGCGAGCAGCGCCGACTCGGTGAAGTCGGCCGAGCCCACCAGCACCGTGCCGCCGCCCGGCGCCCCGGATCCCCCCGAACCCCCCGAACTGGCCGACCCCGAGGCGCCGGACGCGCCGGAACTCGTCGAGAGCGGGTTGTTGGAGCCGCCGCCGCAGGCGGCGAGGCCGAGGGCGAGGGCGGCGCAGGCGAGCATGGACAGGGGCAGGGCCGGGCGGGCGGTCATGACGCTCTCGTTTCTGTCGGGGCGGTGCGGTCGCTGGACGCTGTGCTGTTCGGTGCTTCGGGGACGGCCCGCCGGCTCCGGCGCGCGGCGCCGCCGAGCCCGGGCGAGACCACTGCGCGGGTCAGCCCGGCCAGGGCCAGGTCGAGCAGCAGGGCGAGGGTGGCCACCAGGAGCGCGCCGCCGGCGACCATCGGGTAGTCGCCGATGTTGAGCCCCTCGGAGAGGTAGGCGCCGAGGCCGCCGAGGGAGATGTACGCCGCGATCGTGGCCGTCCCGATGACCTGCAGGGTCGCGCTGCGCACGCCGGAGAGCAGCAGCGGCAGGGCGCACGGCAGCTCGACGCCGAGCAGCACCTGCCGCCCGGTCATCCCCATCCCCTTCGCGGCGTCGCGCGCGGCGGGGTCGACGGCCTCCACCCCCGCGTACGTGCCCGCCAGCAGCGGCGGCATCGCCAGCAAGACGAGCACGACCAGCCCGGGCACAAGAAACGCGGTGGACCCGCGCAGGTGCGGGCCGAGGTAGAGGGCGGTGGCGAAGAGCAGGCCGAGGCTGGGGATGGCCCGTACGGCGTTCGTCGACGAGACCAGCCACTTCGCCCGGCCGGTGTGCCCGATCCAGAGGCCCACCGGGAGGGCGACGAGCGCCGCGATCGCCAGGGCCAGCGCGGAGTAGGCGAGGTGCTCGCCCAGCCGGGTCGGGATCCCGTACGGGCCGGACCACTGGGCCGGGTCGGTCAGCCAGGCCCAGACCTGGCCGATCACGAGGCGGCCCCGGCGGCGGTGTGGGCGGGGGCGGCGCTCGGCCGACCGGCCCGCGTCCACGGCGTGAGCAGCCTCGACAGCACCACGATGACCAGGTCGAACGCCAGCGCCAGCAGCACGCAGCAGACGATGCCGACGAGCAGCTCCTCGCCGTAGAACCGCTGGTAGCCATCGGTGAGCAGCGACCCGAGCTGCGCGACGCCGATGAGCGAGGCCACCGAGACGATGCTGACGTTGCTGACCGCCGCGACCCGCAGGCCGGCCGCGATGACCGGGATCGCGAGCGGCAGGTCGACGGCGAGGAGGCGCCGCAGCCCGCCGTACCCCATCGCCGTCGCCGCCGCGACCGTCTCCGCGGGCACGGAGGCGAGCCCGTCGGCCACGGACCGCACGAGCAGCGCGATCGTGTAGATCGTCATGGCGACCAGGACGTTGACGGGGTCCAGGATCTTCGTGCCGAGCACCAACGGGATGAGCACGAACAGCGCGAGGCTGGGGATCGTGTAGAGCAGCCCGGTGCCGGTGAGCAGCGCCGGGCGCCACCAGCCGCCCCGCTGCGCGAGCCAGCCGAGCGGGAGGGCGAGGAGCAGCCCGATGAGGAGGGGCAGGCCGGCCAGGTACGCGTGTTGGACCGCGAGCTGACCCACCGCCCCGGCGTGCTCCAGGAACCAGGTCATGGCGCCGCCCCCGGGTCGCTCGCGCCCGCGGGCCCGCGCGGGGAGTCCATGGCGGCGACCAGGTCGGCGACCCGGACGGTGCCGACCAGGGCGCCGAAGTCGTCCACGACCACCCCGCGGCGCGACGGCGAGGACAGGGCCGCGTCGAGGTAGGTCCGCAGCGGGCCGCCGAGCGTGGCGACGGTCCCGCCGAGGTCCAGGTCCTCGTGCCGCTCGGGGGCGCGGGTGCGGTCGGTCCGGGTCCAGCCGAGCGGACGGCGTACGTCGTCGACGACGAGCACCCACCCGTCCTCGCCGGACCCGGCCGTGGGCTCGCCGAGG
Organism: Austwickia sp.; assembly: GCA_016699675.1. Taxonomy (NCBI): domain Bacteria; kingdom Bacillati; phylum Actinomycetota; class Actinomycetes; order Micrococcales; family Dermatophilaceae; genus Austwickia; species Austwickia sp. The sequence goes on from CP064985.1 coordinate 971,052, forward strand.
CGGACCGGCCGCTCCGGGGCCGGCGCGATCACCCCCGGCGCCGGCACGAAGCCCAGCGCCCGGTAGCCGCGGTCGCGGCCGACGAAGCCGGCGACGAAGTCGTCCGCCGGGCTGGCCAGCAGCGTCGCGGGGTCGGCGAGCTGAGCGAGGCGCCCGCCCACCCGCAGCACCGCCACCTGGTCCCCCAGGCGGATGGCCTCGTCGATGTCGTGGGTGACGAAGAGGATCGTCTTGCGGAGCTGCTGCTGCAGCGCGAGCAGGTCGGCCTGCAGCTGGTCGCGGACCACCGGGTCGACCGCGCTGAACGGCTCGTCCATGAGCAGCACCGGGGGGTCGGCGGCCAACGCGCGCGCCACCCCCACCCGCTGCTGTTGCCCCCCCGAGAGCTGCCCGGGGTAGCGCCGGGCCAGCGATGAGTCCAGGCCCACGCGGTCGAGCAGCTCCCGGGCCCGGTCGCGCGCCGTCGCCTTCGGCGTGCCCAGGAGGAGCGGCACGGTCATGACGTTGCGTTCCACCGTGAGGTGCGGGAACAGGCCGCCGTGTTGGATGACGTAGCCGATGCCGCGGCGCAGCCGCGCCGCGTCCATCGTCGCGGTGTCCTGATCGCCGACGGTGATGCGGCCGGCGCTCGGGGTGACCATCCGGTTGACCATCCGCAGCGAGGTGGTCTTGCCGCAGCCCGACGGGCCCACCAGCACCGTGATCCGGCCCTCGGGCGCCGTCATCGTGAGGCCGTCGACGGCGGGCGGGCCGGAGCCGTACCGCTTGGTGACCTCGTCAAACCGGATCATGCGGACACGCTATCCGCGGGCGCCGACAACGGCGCGTCGAGCGTGACGGATGATCGCGGCGCGTCGGGCGCCGCCGTACGCCTTACAGCTGCCGCACGATCCGCGCGGGATTGCCCACGGCGACGACCCCGGCGGGCAGGTCCTTGGTCACGACCGCGCCCGAGCCGACCACCGTGTCGTCGCCGATGCTTACTCCAGGCAGCACGATGACGCCCCCGCCGAGCCACACGTTGTCGCCGATGGTGATGGGCGTCGCGGCCTCCCATTTGGCGCGCCGCGGGCCGGGTTCGAGCGGGTGCCACGCGGTGAGGAGCTGCACGTTGGGCGCGATCTGGCAGTCGGCGCCGATCGTGATCCGCGCGGCGTCGAGGGCCACCAGGTGGTAGTTGACGAAGGTCCTCGCGCCGATGGACAGGTTCCGCCCGTAGTCGAGCAGAATCGGCGGCCGCACCACGACCCCGTCCCCGCAGTGGCCGAGCATCCGGCGCAGCAGGTCCGCACGCAGGTCGCCTTGCCGCGCCGAGGTCGCGTTGTACTGCTCCTGCAGGTCCATGCAGCGCAGGTGTGCCTCGGCGAGTTCGGGGTCGTCCGCGACGTAGAGCTCGCCCGCGTCCATCCGCTCGCGCATCGACCGCCGGTCGGTTGCCTCGTTCATCGGCCCAGCCAAGCACACGACGTACGGCGTGCGGGGCCCCGCGCGAGACGCGAAGGCTAGCGTGCAGCGGTGGCTTACCCCCGCGAGAAGCTGGCCTCCCGCTATCGCAGCATGGCCCTCCTGGAGCCCCTCAACGTCGGCGTGGTCGCGGCGCTTTTCCCGATCTTCGGCTGGCCCCTGACCGCCGCCAATGTGCTGGGTTTCGTCGCGGTGGCGGCGTTGCTCCTGGTCGGCGGCGCCTATTGGGCCGCGAAGTGGGAACAGCTCCGCGAAAGAACCGAACTGCCGCGCGGGCTGGGCTTCTTCGCGGGGGTCCAGTGGCCCTGCCTCGCGTTGGTGCTGGCGGCCGTCGCGGTCTCCGTGGCGGCGGGACCGGGGCAGGTCGAAGCGCTCGGCGGGGGTCGCCTGGCGGGCTGGCTGCCGGGAGCGGGCCTTGCCGCATTGGCCGTGGCCGAGCAGGTGAACTACTTCCACGTGCAGCTGAGCCACGACAACCGCTATGACCTGGAACGGCTGTTCCGCGCCGGCTTCCGCCGCGCCAAGCTGGCGCGCGATCTGCGGGCCTGGCGACAGCAGCGTTCCGAGGCGGCCGGCTGAACCGAACGGGCTCCGAAACCGATCGCGCGAATTTCGGCCGATCTGACCGAGTCACTTCCCGGATGCCCTGGACGAATGGTTGAATTCACTTGTCAGGTGGGTGAATTTCGGGGGTGCACCACGGCGTCGTACCTCTCCCCCTGTGCGGCGCGCGGCGGGCGCCCCGACCCCCTTCCGGGGCGCCCGCTCTCCCGAACGGACAACGTCCCGTGTGTCTAGCCCGCGATCAGCTCGGGCCCAGCGGCGTGCGATGGAAGTTCTCGTGCGCCCGGCTCGCCGTCGGACCGCGTTGCCCCTGGTAGTGACTGCCGGGCCGCCCGCTGCCGTAGGGGTGTTCGGCGGGCGAGCTGAGCCGGAAGAAGCAGAGCTGCCCGATCTTCATGCCGGGCCACAGCTTGATCGGCAGCGTCGCGACGTTGGACAGCTCGAGCGTCACGTGGCCGGTGAAGCCCGGATCGACGAATCCGGCGGTCGCGTGGGTGAGCAGGCCGAGGCGGCCGAGGCTCGACTTGCCCTCGACGCGGGCTGCGACGTCGTCGGGGAGGGTGACCTGCTCGTACGTCGAGCCGAGCACGAACTCGCCCGGGTGCAGCACGAACGCCTCGGCGGCGTCGACCTCGACCAGGCGGGTCAGCTCGGGCTGGGGCTCGGCGGGGTCGATGTAGGGGTACTTGTGGTTGTCGAACAGCCGGAAGTACCGGTCCAGCCGCACGTCCACGCTGGAGGGCTGGATCATCGCCTCGTCGTACGGGCTCAGCCCCACCCGTCCCGACTCGATCAGGTGGCGCAGGTCGCGATCGGAGAGCAGCACGCAGCCAACGTACGGCACCCGACCCCCTCCCCCGGCCTACCCCACGAACGTGTACGTCGTGGTGCCGCGCGTGATCTGCGCGCCGGCGTCGGCGTTGGCGACGACCTCGATCTCGATGGTGCGGCCGAGCGAGACGGGCACGTCGCAGGCGAGCTTGGGCTCGTTCTGTTGGCGCAGCACGGGCTTGCCGCGGACGCCGCCGGTGATGTCGGTGACGACGACGGAGTACGTCGTGCTCGGTGGCGCCGCGTCGGGCCGCTCCCAATGGACGGTGATGGTGCCGGCCCCGCCGGTCAGCAGGTGAGGCGTCGGCGCGGCCATGGCGCGGGGGGCGCCGAAGTACTGCATCCACCCGGTCGGGTAGGCCAGCTCGAAGCCGGGTTTGGCGACGGCCCTCAGGTGCACCATGGTCTGGCCCTGGACGGGGTGGAATCCGTACCCGACGGTGGCCCATCCGGCCGTGTCGGAGACCGGTTCGGTGACGTCGCCGATGATCGCCTGATAGGTGACCTGGTCGTCGCCGGGGACGGTGAAGCCCCGCGACGGGCCGCGAACGTTCCAGAACACCGGCCCCGGCACGTCGGTGAGGCAGCGCGGGCCGACGGGGGCGAGGTAGTCGATCATCACCGGCTGGGCGACGCCGTCGGCGAGAGCCCGGTACGGCTTGGGGGCCCCGCTCGGGGTCCGATCCTCCGCCCGGAAGACGTAGCGACCCTGGGCGATCGGGCGGGTCTGGCCGTCGATGTCGATGGCGAGCGCGGGCAGGGCGGCGCCGGGAGTGGCGGTCCGGTACTGCAGCACCGGGTCCGCCCCGCACTGGCGGCTCTCGTGGAAGCCGCCGACGCGTACGCCGTGGGGCGCGGCACTCGGCGGCGCTGGCGACGTGGGTTGCTTCGCTGCGACGGGCGCGGCCGGTCTCGCGGGGGCGGGGGCTGCGTGGGCCGGGGGCGCGGATGACGGTACGTCGGATGGGGCCTGGGGATTCGGCTCGGCCGGCGGAGATTGGTCGGACTGTGGGGCTGTGGTGGTGGTCGAGGTCGACGGCGTGGCCTGATCCGTCGAGGCGTTCGAGGCGCTGCCGGCTGCGGTCGTGGCCGACGACGCCGCTGGCGCGGCGGCCGTCGCCGACGAGCCGGCCGAGCCGCTGGCTCCGCTGCAGCCCGCGAGCGCGACGGCGGCGGTGGTGAGGAACGTCAGGGCGATCACGGGGCGCGCGGGCCTGGCACGCGCGGTGGAGAGGAACACGGCAACCCCCTGGTGCGGCCGTGGTCGGCCGGAGACATTGGGTCGAACGACCTAATACTTCTCATACGCCCGGCGGCCGGGCCACGTTGCACCCGAACGGATCACGATGGCGTCACGGCCACCGAGCAGCCGCCGGGCCGTCGATGGGGCCGGCGACGGGCCGCGCGTCGGCTGATCCGACAAGGGCGTGGCGACGGTTTCAACGCAGCGCTCGCGCTGGGCTAGAGTGGTCCAAGCCTCGTCGGCGGGGGCCGTCCACACCGGCCCGCCACCCCGCCAGATCTGTGCAGAACTGCAGGTCAGAGGCTGCGCGAGTGTAGCTCAATGGTAGAGCGCCAGCTTCCCAAGCTGGACACGCGGGTTCGATTCCCGTCACTCGCTCTGGGATGGCACGAGCTACGAACGCCGCAGGTTCCCCACCCGCCACAGGCGGTCTACCTGCGGCGTTCGTCATTCCCCCGAACTTCCGGGCGGGCTGCGCACGGGGGATCCCGGTCAGGGCCGCAACTCCCCAGCGAGCGAGTCGGCCGGTCCCGTCAGTGCAGCCGGCCGGCGCCGGCCTGCGGGAGGAGGAGCTCGATCGTCGTACCGCCCCAGTCGTTGCGGCGGGCCGTGATGGTCCCGCCGTGGCGGGTCACGATGTCGCGGCAGAGCGCGAGCCCCAGGCCGGTGCCCTCCTCGACGGAGGCGCCCCGGACGGTGCGGCCGAACGGGGCGAACATCGCCTCCGCGTCGCTGTCCTCCATCCCGATCCCCTTGTCCTCGACCAGGATCCGTACCCAGCCGGTGGGCGCGTCGGCGCCGATGCGGACCCGGACGAAGGCGGGCTCATCGCGGCGCGCATACTTTACGGCGTTGCCGATGACGTTGGCGAACACCTGGCGCAGCAAGGCCTCGTCGGCGCGCACCCAAGACGCCTCGGGCAGCTCGATCGTCGGGCCCCCGCCCGGCCCGCCGTACAGCGCGGCGACGGCACCCACGACCTCGGCGACGTTGACGTCCTCAAGGCGCAGCACGCCCTCGCGGCCGACGGCGTACGCCAGGTAGTCCTCAATTACCTGACGCATCCGGCGGCTGGCGGCGCGCGCCAGCAGCGCGGACTCCAGGGCGCCACCGGGCTCTTCCCACTGCATGGCCGCGGCGTCGAGCCACAGCGAGGCCGCGCCCAACGGGTTGCGGAGGTCGTGGGCGACCACGGCAGCGAACGCCTCCAGCTCGCGGCGGCGCGCCCGGGCGACGGTCTCGTCGGTCAGCACCACGAGGACGGCCGCCGCCCCGCCGGCGGGGATCTCCTGGGCGGTGGCCTGCAGGCTTCGCAGCTCACCGCGCTCGTCTCGGGTCGCCAGGGGCACCCGGACCGGCGCCTTGCCGGGCGCCTCCAGCGCGGTGATCTCCCCGGCGCGCAGCTGGCGGCCGCCGTCGCCGAGGAGCCGGTAGTGCGCGACCCACCCGGCGCCCTCCCCCGTCTCCGCCACGACGCCGCCGGCCGGCGGGCGTAGCATGGCGCGCGCCGCCGCGTTGGCGAGCAGCACCGCGCCTTCCCGGTCCGCGAGGAGCACCCCGTCCGCCATCGCCGAGATCATCGCGTCGAGGACGGCGTTCTGGGCGGCCGCCACCCGCCGGGAGTTCTCCACGCCGTCGTCGAGGACGCCCTGATGATGCCGGACGAGGACCAGCGTCATCGCGAACATCAGCGCCGCCAGCGCGGTGACGTTCAGGGCCGCCGGGCGGATGAGCCCGTCCTCGGCCGACCACCCGGGGAAGGCGTGCGGCGTCACCCACACCAGCACCCCCAGCGCCGAGGCCGCGAACGACCCCCAGCGGGGCGCCATCGACAGCCCGATGGCGAGCGCCGGGACCAGCGGCAGCCACATGAGCGGCAGCCACATGAGCGGCAGCCCCGGATTGAGCCCGGCGACGAGGAGACCGACCAGACTCACCGGCAGCCAGACCCCGGCGATCCAGGGCCGGGTCTGGCTCGGGTCCTCCCGCAGCGGATGGGCCCACGCCAGGCCGATCACGCCGCCGATCATGACGCGGGTGGACCACCCAGCGGCGTACCACAACAGCAGCTCCGGCCCCCGTTCCAGCGGCCCCTCCGGACCGATGCCCCACCACGCGTCGGCCGCGGTCAGGATCCCCGCGAGGATCGTCAGACCCGCAACCGCGAGGAGCTGGCGCGGTCGTTCGGGGAACCACTGCGTCGGGCTGACCCAGCGACGGTACGCCGCGAGCAGGCCCGTCACGGCGCCCAACTCGATCGCGCCCCAGCCCGCGGCGCGCCACCACCCGACGTCGAGAAGGCCACCCGTGATGACGAAGAGGGCCCACAGCCCGGCCAGCTTGGCCGCGAACGGTCGCCAGGAGGCCCCGCCGCCCTGCCCCTGACCCGGCCAGATCAGCGTGAGCAGGACGACCGTCGACCCCGGGACGGGCCAGCCCCACACGACGCGGACGGGTTGCTCGGCGGCGACGAATCCCAGCACCAGGCACACGACGTACACGGCGGTGACCAGGACGGCGAGCTGAGCGGCGGACCAACCGAACACGCGCCCGCGCACGATCATGACGCCGCCCCCGCCGCCGGGAGCGTGAAGACGACGCTCGCCCGGCCCGGCGCGGCCGCCGCGGCGTCGAACGTGCCGCCGTGTCGCGCGACGGCGGCACGGCACAACGACACCGCAAGCCCGTCGCCCCCTGCGGGACCAGCCGCGAGGGCGGCGGGACCAGCCGCGAGGGCGGCGGGACCAGCCGCGGGAGCGGCGGCGGCACCAGCAGCGGGACCAGCGGCACCACAGGATCCCGGCGACGGCCCCGCACCCGAGGCGGCGGTCCCCTCGGCAACCAGGACGACCTGCACCCACCGCGCGTCGATGCGCCGGCTCCGGACCGAGACCCGCGGCGCCGGCGTCGGCGCCAGGCCGGCCACCAGCACCGCGAGGGCGTTCGCGAACAGCTGCGTGACCAGGTGAGCGTCGACCAGGACCAGGTGGGGGGTGTCGGTTGCGAGCACCACGTCCCCCTCCTCGACATGCGCCGCGGCCAGGGCCCCCGTCACCTGCCGCAGGTCGACGACCTGATCCGTCGGGCCGTCCGCGCGGGCGACGGCGCGCACCAGGTAGTCCTCGATCGAGCGGCGCATCCCGGCCACGGCCTCCTGTGCGCGTTCGACCAGCTCGGGCGCCTCAGCCGCCGAGCCGACGGGGTCCGCGGCCGCCGCGACCACCGCGTCGATGCGCCGATCCAGCGTGGTCAGCGGTTCGGTGAGGTCGCCGGCCACCGAGGTGGCGAACCATTCGAGCCGGCGAAACCGCGCGTGCTCCACGGTGATGTCGCGCACCAACAACACGGTTCGCGGACCGTCCGGGGTCTCGACCGACTGGGCGGTGGCCAGGTGCCGGCGCTCCCCCGAGGGGTCGAGGCGCACGATCTCGCCGTGCACCGGCCGCGGCCCCGGCGGGGCCAGCAGCCGGTCGACCTCGGCCTGGTCGGGGTCCTGGCCGGTTCGATTCCGCAGGCCCAGCCGATGCAGCCAGGGCAAGGTCACCCGCGGCGGGACGTCGCCGTACAGCCGGTGGGCGGCCGCATTGGCCAGCAGCACCGTGCCGTCCCTCTCGGTGAGCGCCACGGCGTCGCGCATCGATGCCAGCACGGCGGCCAGCATCGCCTCGCGGGTCTGCTCCGCGGCGGCCCGGTCGCGCAGGACGCCGGCCAGCACCGCCGTACGTTCCCGCGACACGACGATGACGATCGCCATCACGCTGAGGAAGCCCAACACCAGGTCGACGACCGCCTCGGGCGCGACGAGCTGACCGGGCGGGGGGTCGGCGTAGTCCGCGTACGGCGTGACGGCCCACCACACCGCCAGGACGAGCATCGAGAACGCGCAGGACCGCATCCGCAGCAGGCTGCCCGCCAGCACGGCCGGGACGACGAACACCCAGTCCACCGGGTAGGCCGGCACCAGGTCGGGGGCCTGCACGCAGAACACCGCCACGAGCACGAGGACCGGCCACCACGCGCGCGGCAGCGGCGGCAGCACCTCCCGGTCGCGGCGAAAGCACAGGGGGATGAGGCTGTTCGCGGTGACGACGGAGAGCGAGAAACTGCCACGACGCGTTCCACAGGTCGAGGCGCGCGTCGCCGGTGCCCCCCAGCGGGGTGGGCGGGAACGCCCCCAGCAGGAGGCTACCCAGCGCGCCCCCCGCGGCGGCCAGGGTCATCGCCAGCACGTCCCCGACGCGCTGCGGCAACCACGGGCGGCCCGGTCGCGGCAGCCGGTAGAGACCCGCCACGGTGCCCGCGCTCGCGGCGTTGGCGAGCGCCAGCCAGGCGAGTTCCGGCGCGCTGCCGGTCTCGAGGAGCACGGCGCAGACCACGAACGCCAGCCCGATGGCCACCGAGGTGACCACGCCGCGCCAGAACGGCCGGTACGCCGCGGGTCGCGCGCGTGACCCCATCGTCCACCTCCCCGCTCGCCGGGGCGTCAGCTCAGTCTGCTCTGCGCCGGCGCCCTCGGTGCCGTCCTTCATCGGACGAGGGTGCGGCCCTGCGGGAGGGTGAACTCGAAACTCGCGCCGCCCCACTCGTTGCGGTAGGCCGAGATCTTCCCCTGGTGCCGTTCGACGATGGACCGGCAGAGGGCCAACCCCAGGCCGGTGCCGTCGCCGGTGGCGGAGCCGTGGGCCGTCCGGGAGAACTGCGCGAAGATCGTCTCCGCCTCGCTCGGGTCGATGCCGATGCCGCGGTCGGCGACGGTGATCCGGAGCCAACCCGTCCCGCGGTCGGGCGCGGCGGAGACCCGGATCCATGGTGGCTCGCCCGGCTTGGCGTACTTCACCGCGTTGCCGATGAGGTTGCCGACGAGGCGCCGCAACAGCGTCGCGTCCGCCCGGACCGAGGCCTCGGCCGCCACCTCGACGACCGCCCCGCCCGCCTCGTACACGCTGGCCACCTCCCGGACGACGTCGCCGAGGTCGACGTCGCGCGGATGCAGCAGGCCCGACCTCGTCGTGGTGTAGGCCAGGCAATCGTCGATGGTGTCGGCCATCCGCTTGCTCGCCAACCGCGCGCGACGCAGGGCGAACCGGCCCGCATCGATGTCGTCGAGCGCGTCGCTCTCAGCGGTGTCCATCCAGATGGCGATGGCCGAGAGCGGGCCCTTCAGGTCGTGGGCCACGTCGCCGGCGAAGGCTTCCAGCTCGCGGTGGCGGCGGTGCTCGGCGGTGCTGTCCGCCAGAACGACGAGCGTCATCGCCTCCTCCTGGCCCGGCAGGGCCCGGGCCGAAATCGTGTAGAACCGCTCGCCCGCCTGAGGGTCCGTGCTGCGGACGGTCACCCGGACCGTGTCGTCGGGGTGCGGGGCCAGCAGGCGCTGCACCTCCGGCTCGCTCAGCGACGTGCCGTCGCGGCGGGCGACGCCGGCGGCGCGCACCCACGGCACGCCGTCGTCGGCGGGCCCGCTGAGCGTCCCCAGCATGGCGCGCGAGGCCGGGTTGGCCATGACCACGTCGCCGGAGCGACCGGTGAGCACGACGCTGTCGCTCATCGACCCGATGACGGCGTCCACCAACGCGCTGTGCGCCGCCTCCTCGTGGGCGGCGTCGGCCACCTGGTCGAACAGCCGGGCCAGCCCCTCGCGTTCCGCCGCGATGGCCGTCACCAGCGCGACGCACATGACGTACAGCAGGCTTTGCAGGGCGTTGTCGACCGTGGGCCCGTAGAGCTGGCCGGGGTGGGCGAACGACGTGATGGCCCCGAGGCCGATGGGGATCGACATCGCCGCCGCGACCGCGGCCCGCAGCGGCAGCGTGACCCCGATCCACAGGGCCGGGATCAGGAGCATCCACTCCAGCGGGTAGCGGGGATACAGCGCGGGCAGGACCAGGCACGCCGCCCCGACGAGGACGCCCGCCGGGATCGTCTCGCGCAACTGCACCCGGCTGAACTGGCGCACCGGCTGCAGCAGGGCGAAGGTGACGATGCTCGCCTCGAGCACCCGGCCGTACGCCAGGCACGCCCACCACGCGCCCTTCAGCACGTCGTCGGAGCCGCTGATCCCCGAGCCCGGCAGGCCGCCGGCGAGCACGACGAGGAAGGCGTACGTCGCGCTCCACCCCAGGAACGCCCGCCCCTGCCGGTGGGTCGTGGGGAACCACTCGGTGCCGGGGCAGGACCGGCGGTAGAGCGCCAGGAAGGCCACGGCCAGCGGCACGAACACCCCGCCGGCGCGCAGCGCCGCCCGCGGGTCGCCGCCGCAGCGGGCGGAGATCGCGACGTACCCCGCCAGCAGCAGCACCGCGACCACCGCGATCTGGGCGCGGTCGCGCCGTTGCCAGACCGGTCGGGACGGCCACGTCAGGCAGAGGATCGCGATGGCGACCCCCGGGCTGACCGAGAACAACCCGTTGCGCTGATGCTGCGCGTAGACGAACGCCGACGCCGCGGTGGTCACGGCGAAGATGACGACGGCGAACATGAGCGGGATGGCGCGGCCCATTCCGAAGGGGCGCCGCTCCGGCGGCTTGATCGCCCGGCCGGCGAACGGGTCGGGGGCCGCCGCGGCGACCGCCCGGGGCTGCCTCCGGATCATGGGAGCGCCTGCTCGGGGGCGGCCAGCGGCAGGGTGAAACGGACCGTCGCGCCGCCCCACGCGTTCAGCTCGGTGCCGATGTGCCCGCCGTGCCGGGCGACGATCGCGCGGCAGATCGTGAGGTTCGGGGTCGGCGAGGAGGATCCGGGGTCGGCCTGGCCGTCGCCCTCCCACCACGCCCCCGCGCCGCGGTCCGCGATCGAGACCTCGGCCCAGCCGGGCGCCTCGTCCATGCTGCGGACCACGACGTACGGCGACCGGCCCGGCGGGTGGTTGCGGACCCCGGCACCGATGACGTTCGCGAAGAGTTGGCGCGTCAGCGCGGCATCGGCGTGGACCGTGTGCTCGACCTCGACCTCGACGTCGAACTCGGCGCCCGCGGTCCCGGCCGCGTACGCCGCGCAGATCTCCCGGACCACATCCGCGAGGCGCACGTCGGTGAGGGTGAGCGCGCCACCGCGGCCGACGGCCTGACTGAGGTACTCATCGATCAGCCCGCGCATCCGGTCGATCGCGTCCTGGGCCTGCGTCATCGCGTAATGGCCCGCCTCCGCCTGGTCGCCCGCCAGCTCGTCGTCCGCCGTGTCCATCCAGGTCGCCAGCGCCACGAGCGGCGCCTTCAGGTCCCCCGCGACCCGGCCCGCGAAGTCCTCCAGAACCCGCGCCTGCTCGTGCGCGGCCGTGACGTCCTTGAACAGCCACAGGGTGAATCCGTCCTGGCCGACGAGGAGGTCTTGGGTGGTCACGGCGAGCCGCCGTACGCCGGCGCCGGCGGGCCCATCGGAGGCCTGCGGCCCAGCCGGCGCTGCCGGGCCTGCCGGCACGACCAGCGCGCTGCGGCTCACGCCGCCGGCGCGCGGGCGCACCAGCCGGGCGAACTCGCGCGCGCCGAGGATGCGCTCCACGTCCGCCGTCTGCAGGTTGACCTGCCGGGCCCAGGCGAGCGAGACGATCTCGGGCGGCCCCTGGCCGAGCAGACCGGTCAGGGCCGCGTTGCTCAGCAACACCCGCCCGCGGTCGTCGGTGAGAAGCAGCCCGTCGGACATCGCGTCGAGGACGGCGTCGCGCACCTCGCGGTGGGCCCGCGAGGAGCCAGCCAACGCACGGTAGGTGGTCACGAGGTGGGCGCCCCACTCCCGGAACACGACCATCATCATCGTGAGGTCGGACATCAGCGCCAGGACCATGTCGACGCCGACGGCCGGGTGCAGCACGCCCAGCAACGGCTCGAGGACGTATTCGGGGTAGGGGACGCCGATTGCCGCCACGCAGATGACCAGGACCGTGAGGGCGGCGGCCCGCCGGGTCATCAGCGCGCCGGCCACGACGGCGGGGATGACCCCGACCCAGGAGACCGGCAGGTCGGGCCACTGGTACGTCGCCCACAGACAGGCCACCGTGAACACGGCGTACGGTCCCCACCAGCTCTTGCGAAGCGGCGGCAGGAGCTGGCTGCCGGCGCGGAAGAAGACCGGGAGCAGGCAGTTCACCGCGGTGGTCAGGATGACGACCTGCCGAATGATGGACCAGACGTGGTCGCCGAGCGGGGGATCGGTGGCGGCGCCGAGGTAGGGGAAGCCGCCGAGGATCTCGGTCACCACCGCCGGCAGCGCCGCCGCGGTCCACAGCCACAGCAGTTCGGACAGGTCGCGCGGCACCCAGGACCGCTGGGGGTCGCGGCGGTAGAGCCACACCCCGATCGCGGCGCCCAGGGCGTTGGTCGCCGCCATCCAGGTGAGCCGGCCCAGACCGTATCCGGCCGCGAGCCCGCCCACGACGTACATCGCGGTCATGCTGCCCAACGCCCGCCACAGCGTCGGCGACCTGCGTCCCAGCGGCCCGAAGATCGCCAGGGTGAGGAAGATCGCGGCCTGGTACATCCAACACGCGGAGAGCATCTCCGGGAAGCCCACGTAGGTCAGCCCGAAGTAGGTGCCCCAACCGCAGGTGATCAGGCTGAAGAGGACGTGGCCGCGGGGGGTGAGAACGGGTACGGCGGACTCTCCGGGCCGTTCGCCGAGGGACCCCGCCGTCCCGCCCGCGGTGCCCCCGATGGCGCGCCGTAGCGCCGCCGCCGAGTCCATGCCTGCCACCTCCCCCGTTCGATTTCACATCGGCTGACGAGGGGGCGCGCTGAGGGCCGGGGGCAAGGCGATACGGGGTTGTCATTCGTGACGAACGGCCGGCGTCCTCCCGACGATGGACGGGCGTCCTGCGCCCTGCGGCCGGGTCCGTTCCCCGTAGCGTGACCTGGAAGGGCTGGCCAGCCCACGCGAGAGAGGAACTGTCATGCAGGCCGAGCGCATCACCGACGTCATCTGCTACCACATGGAGGGCCCGTGCTGGTGGCCGCAGTGGGGCGGGCTTCGGTTCGTCGACATGCTGGCCGGTGAGGTCGTGCAGCTGGACGGCGAGGGGCACCTGAGCCGCCGTCGGGTGGGGCGGGTCGCCGCGTGCGTGCGCCCGCGGGAGCACGGCGGCAGCGCGCGCGGCATGGTCGTCGCGACCGAGCGCGGCTTCACCCTCCTCGACGCCGACGACATCGTCACCGACCTGCCGGACGTCTCGGACGACCCGGCGCTGCGCATGAACGAGGGCGGCTGCGCCCCGGACGGAAGCTTCTACGCCGGGCAGATGGCGTACGAGAAGACCCCCGGCGCGGCGTCGATGTATCGGCTCTCCGTCGACCACCACGCCGAGCGCGTCTTCGGCGACCTCACGATCAGCAACGGCCTCGACTGGACCGCCGACGGCGCGCTGGCCTACTACAACGACACGGCCACCGGGCGCATCGACGTGTTCGACTGGTCCGCGGAGGGCGGCCTCGTCAACCGGCGGCCGTTCGCCACGATTCCGGACGGCGGCCGACCCGACGGGCTCACCGTGGACGCCGAGGGCGGGGTGTGGACCGCCATCGCGAACGGCGGCCGGGTCGAGCACTACCTGCCGGATGGCACGCTGGCGGACGTGATCGAGGTCGGGGCGAAGAAGGTCACCGCCTGCACGTTCGGGGGCGAGAACCTCGACGAGCTGTACATCACCACCTCGCGGGAAAACCTCGCCGACGGCGAGGACCCCCAGGCTGGTTCGCTGTTCCGGGTGGTGCCGGGCGGCCGCGGGAAGCTCCCGTTCGCGTACGCCGGGTGACGCCCGGGCCGAACGGAGGGCATAGCGAGGGGCCCCGGCGCGCAGCCGGGGCCCCCTCCCTCATCGAGCGAACCGCCACCCCCCGCGGCGGCCGCTCGGACGTCGTGCGGGTCCTACACCGACAGGACCTCGGCCTCCAGCCGGGCCAGGCCACGAAGCCAGGTCGTCAGCTCGTCGGCCTCCACGGCGTACGCCGCGTCGGACCAGATGCCGCCACCCTCCTGGGCGCGCGGCTCGTCCCGGACGGCGGCCAACAGGCGCACCCGAGCGGGCTCTCGCGTCGGCATCCCCGGCCATGGGGTTGCTGCTACGGACATGTCAATCTCCCCCGAGATCAAGGGCGACCCGGTCCCTGTGCCGAGCGCCTACGGGTGTTGTTTCGGCTGGTCCGCGGCCTGTCTGAGGAAAATTGGTCGACCGTCTAACTCCCCCGTAACCTGCCCCGTCCAATAGCCCTGCGGCTCAGCCGCGCACCGACTTGCTGCGCTTGACGGCGGCCCGGAGCAGGGCCTCGTACTGCTCCCGGATCCGGCGATGCTCCGCGGCCTCGCGCTCCACCAGGACGCCGTACGTGAACGTGTCCTCCCCCGCCGCGCGCGCCTCGCCACACGCGCGCTGGATGGTCTCGATCGCGACGACGCCGTCCTGGTAGTCGCCCAGCGCCTCCTGCAGCTTCGTCCACGCCGGGGCGGCGCCCTTCACGCCGAGGACCGGAGTCACGGCCTCGTCGGCGTACCGCGCCGCCTTCGCCCGCTTGCGCACGTCGTGGATGATCTCGTCGCGCTCGGCCGGCTCGGCGGCCTTGGCCTTCTGAGCGGTGCGCACCACGGCGGCGGCGGCCTTGCCGGACAGGCGCGCCACCACGTCGGGGGCGGGGGCGTGGGCGAGCTCGCCGAGGTACGGCGGCCGAATCACCGCCTCGGTCAGTTCGCTGAGCAGGCGTTCGTAGCGGCGCGAGTCCAAGCCCGCGACGAGGCGGGCGCGGCTCGCGTCGTGGTCGGCCCGCAGCATGCCGAGGAGGCGGTCGCGGACGGGGCCGACGACGTACGCCGGGTCCACGTCGTCAATCAGCGGCTCCAGCCGGGCGAGGAGGACCTCGGCGTCGCGCGGACCACCGAGCAGGTCGGCGAGCCAGGACAGCTCGCCGCGCAGGTGCTCCGCGACCGACCCGTCGAACAGGTCCCGGAAGGTCTTGAGGGCGCTGCGGGCGCGCCGGGTCGCCACCCGGGACTTGTGCACCGCGTCGGGGGCGTCCTCGCGCACCGCCGGCTCGAGGGCCTGCAGCACGCCGAGCTGCGCCGCCAGGTAGTCCATCACCACATCGCCGGCGGTGGCGGACGCGCCGGTGGCGGTGGTCGTGCCGCTCCCCTTCGCGCCGGCCTTGCCGCCCCCGGCCACGCTGGTACGCCGAGCGAGCGGCTCCGCGAGCGCCCGGCCGAGCTTGGACGGCGCGCTGCTGGCGACCAGGCGGCTGCGCAGCAGGGCCTCGGTCAGCGCCCCCAGATCCTCGGTCGTGCCGGCCGGGCCGAGTTCCAGCTCGACCTCGCGCCAGCGGACGATCCGCTCGCCATTGCCGGCATCGAGCAGCACGGTCGCCTCGACGGTGTCGTCGACCACCTCGGCGACGAGCGCGCCGTTCTCGTCGAGCAGTTCGCGACGGGCCCGGCGGGTGCGCAGGAGGCAGACGGGCACCAGCGCCGCCGTACCGATGACGTCCGCAACCATCGCCCGCAACGCGGGCGGCACCTTGACCGCGGAGCCGAGCGGCTCGTGCACCTCGGTGCGGGTGTCCGCGGACTTCGGCAGCTTGAGGTGCCAGCCGGCGTCGATGCCGCCGACCCGGCGGCGCAGCGTGCGCTTGGCGCGCAGGAGCTGCAGGTGCGGCGTGTCGAGGTAGGTCGCGGTCTGGACGAACCGCTTCGGGCCCTCGACGCGCGCGACGGCCTCGACGCCGGCCAAGGAGGGGCACGCCCAGCGGCGCGGCACCTCGAATTTACGTTCGATCTCCTCGGAATTCGCCGCCATGGCCGTCATTCTCCCCCACCCTGCGGCCTTTCTCACAGGTGATCGAGGGTTGTTCGGGGACCACACCGGACATGCTGGGAGCGGACGAGGCCTCGTCGGTGATCGTCGCGGTGAACTCGCTCACACGGGCGCTCCACCTCTTGCCCGCCGATCCCCCGCCCGTCATAGTCAGTTGTTACCGACGAGTAAAGGCGCCGGGGGCAGCCCTGCCCGCGCCAAGGGAGGAACTGGTCTCCAGATGGGTCACTACAAGAGCAACCTGCGCGATCTCGAGTTCAACCTCTTCGAGGTGCTCGACCGGGGCAGCGTCCTCGGCCAGGGGCCGTACGAGGATGTCGACGTCGACACCGCGCGCGAGATCCTGCGCGAGGTCGCCCGGCTGTCCGAGAACGAGCTGGCCGACAGCTTCTTCGACGCCGACCGCAACCCGCCGGTGTTCGACCCGGTGGAGAGCACGGTGACGATCCCCGAGTCGTTCAAGAAGTCCTACAAGGCCTACCAGGACGCCGGCTGGGGGATGCTCTCGGTCCCCGGCGAGCTCGGCGGCACCGTTGTCCCGCCGTCGCTGATGTGGGCGGCCTCGGAGATGGTGCTGGGCTCGAACCCGGCGATCTACATGTACTCCGCCGGCTACGGCTTCGCCCGCATCCTCTTCGAGATCGGCAACGAGGAGCAGCGGAAGATCGCCGGCCACATGGTCGAGAACCACTGGGGCTGCACGATGGTGCTGACCGAGCCGGACGCCGGCTCCGACTTCGGCGCCGGCCGCACCAAGGCCATCCAGCAGCCCGACGGGACCTGGCACATCGAGGGCGTCAAGCGGTTCATCACCTCGGCCGAGCACGACATGATGGACAACATCATTCACCTGGTGTTGGCCCGCCCCGAGGGTGCGGCGCCCGGCACCAAGGGCCTGTCGCTGTTCGTCGTCCCGAAGTTCATGGTCGACCCCGAGACCGGCGCGCTCGGCGAGCGCAACGGCGCCTACGTCACCAACGTCGAGCACAAGATGGGCCTCAAGGTCTCCTCGACCTGCGAGCTGCGCTTCGGCGAGAAGCACCCGGCGATCGGCACCCTGGTGGGCGACGTGCACGACGGCACCGCGCAGATGTTCCGGGTCATCGAGAACGCCCGGATGATGGTCGGCACCAAGGCGATCGCGACGCTGTCCACGGGGTATCTGAACGCGCTCGACTACGCCAAGCAGCGCATCCAGGGCGCCGACCTCACCCAGATGACCGACAAGTCCGCGCCGCGGGTGAGCATCATCCACCACCCCGACGTACGCCGGTCGCTCATGCTGCAGAAGGCGTACGCCGAGGGCCTGCGGGCGCTCGTGCTGTTCACGGCGCTGCAGCAGGACAAGGTGGACCAGTACCGGCTCGCCCACGACGGCGCCGAGCCCGAGAAGGGATCGCCGGAGCACCTGACCGCGCGGATCAACGACCTGCTGTTGCCGCTGGTCAAGGGCTGTGGCTCGGAGCGGGCGTGGGTGCTGCTGGGGACGGAGTCGCTGCAGACGTACGGCGGGTCCGGGTTCCTGCAGGACTACCCGGTGGAGCAGTACGTGCGGGACGCCAAGATCGACACCCTCTACGAGGGCACCACCGCGATCCAGGGCCAGGACTTCTTCTTCCGCAAGATCGTCCGGGACCAGGGTCAGGCGCTGCAGGCGCTGGCCGCCGAGATGACGGTCACGGTGAAGGGCCCGGGCGAGGGCGCCGACGACCCGCTGGCTGCGGAGCGCAAGCTGCTCGGCAAGGCCATCGAAGACCTGCAGGGCATCATCGCCTGGTTGATCGGGGCGGCCATGCAGTCCAACCCGAAGATGGCCGGCGAGAACGCCGACGTCCGCAACCTCTACAAGGTCGGCCAGAACACGACCCGGCTGCTCATGGCCGCCGGCGACGCGATCATCGGCTGGCTGCTGCTGCGGCAGGCCGAGGTGGCCAGCGAGAAGCTGACGGCGGGAGCGAGCGGCGCCGACGCGGACTTCTACACGGGCAAGGTCGCGGCGGCGAAGTTCTTCGCCCACCAGGTGCTCCCGCGGCTGAGCGCGGAGCGGGCGATGGCGGAGGCGACCGACAACGCCCTGATGGACGTGCCGGAGAGCGCCTTCTAGGCGCTTCGTCCGGCGCCGTGCCGGGACGTGCGACCTGAGCACACGTCCCTGCGCCGTGGCACGGCACGACGACGCCCGCCGGGTGATCCCCGGCGGGCGTCGTCGCCGTTTGTGCTGCGGTGCGTGCCGCGGTTGGCGGCTGCGGTTCGTGGCGAGGTTGTCGCGGTGTTACCGGGTGTCCGCGGTGGGCTGGGTCGTTCGGTCGTCGTCCGAAGCGTCGCCGGTGGCCGCCGTGTCCGCGTGCGCCGGGCTGCGCACGACGTACGGCGTGCCGAGGACGTGTCGCGCGGTCGCGAGGAGCATGGCGGCGACGCCGAGACCCATCAGGATGGCGCCCGGTACGTCGTACGCCCCGAGCATCCCGGCGTACCGGCCCAGCACGAACCGCACAAACGCGCCCGCAGTCAGCAGCAGCAGTCCGAGCCCCATGCCCGCGACTGTAACCCGCCCGCTCGGTCAGACGCGCGGGTCCTCCGGCGGCGGCGCGGCCACGTTGACGTCGCGGCGCTCCACGACCTGGCGTACCTCGGTCTTGCCCCGCTGGCTCATCTGCAGCAGCGAGATGAGCAGCGCAAGCACGCCCGCGCCCAGGCAGATGTAGCCGACCATCACCAGGTCGACCCCGCTGATCCGATCCTGCACGGCGAACGCGAGGATCGCGCCCACCACGATGAGGAAAATGCCGATTCCGGCGCCCATGGGTGCCTCCCTGCGTACGCGGCGGCACGGCTCGCCGCCCGCCTGCGGCCATCCGTCGGCGCGACCGTTCTGCACGCCGCCGGTCGAGGAGATGACGTCCTCATTTGTCATAGTGAGGCACGTACGTCGCGGGTGGCACCTGCGACCGACGTACGGCGCGTCGCGGCACCCGAGGGGGCGGGCACGGTGCGGGCGGCCGCCGCCGGACTGGCGCTTCGATGTGATCAGCGGAACGGAATGCTTCTTCGCCCCGCCGGGTTGCCGCCATCATGAGCTCCTCGACGCGTGTGCCCCTGTCCATCCTCGATCTGTCCCCTGCGTCGGCGGGCCGGACCAGGCGGGACGCGCTGCAGGACACCACCGCGCTGGCGCAGGCGGCGGATCGGTTGGGCTACGAGCGGTATTGGGTCGCCGAACACCACGGCAGCGAGACCTTCATGAGCTCGGCCACGGCGCTGATCCTCGGCCACCTGGCGGACCACACCGAGCGCATCCGCCTCGGCTCCGGCGGCGTCATGCTGCCCAACCACGCGCCGCTGATGGTGGCCGAGTACTACGGCACCCTCGCCACCCTCTACGGCGACCGCTTCGACCTCGGCCTGGGCCGGGCGCCCGGCACCGACCCGCGGACGGCGGCGGCGCTGCGGCGGGGCACCGGCGAGCTGGACACCTTCGTGCAGGACGTGGTCGAACTGCACGGTTATCTCGCGGATCCGGACCCCGAGGCGCCCGCCCGCGTGCGGGCGATCCCCGGCGAGGGCACCAAGGTGCCGCTGTGGATGCTGGGGTCGAGCCTGGGCGGGGCGAGCGTGGCGGCCTATCTCGGCCTGCCCTTCGCGTTCGCCTCGCACTTCGCCCCGCAGGCGCTCAGCGCCGCGATCGCGCACTACCGCGAGCACTTCGACGCCTCGGCGCCGACGGCGCAGGTGGACCGCCCGTACGTCATGGCCGGCGTCAACGTCCTCGTCGCCCCCACCCAGGACGAGGCGGACCTGCTGGCGACGACGGCGCAGCAGATGGCCGTGCGCATCCGCACCGGCGGCCGCGGCCCGCTCGACCCCCCGCAGGCCGGGTACCTCCACTCGCTGCCGCCCCAGGTCCGCGCGGTGGTCGCGGAGCACCAGGCGGTGCGGGCAATCGGTACGCCGGAGCGCGTAGTGACCGAACTCGAGGCGATCGTGGCCCACCACGGCCTCGACGAGGTCATCACCACGACGTACACGCACGACCCCGCGCAGCGCATCCGCAGCTACGAGCTCCTCGCGGAGGCGTGGCGGGCCTGACCTCCGCCAGCACGCGGGCCGCTGGTCGAGCGGCTCACCCCCTGAGGGTGTAGCCCGCGACCAGCACCTGCTCGTTACCGAGTTCACCGGGCATGGGGACATACGGCATCGGCACACCGCGCTGGAACTGCGGCGACGGCATGCGCTCGGGGTAGACCGGAGTGTTGTCCAGCGGCGTGTCGTACTCGGGCGGCGTGGGCCGCTGCGGTGGGGTGGGGTTGGACGGCGAGTCCGGTCCCAGCGGGGGCACGAAGTTCGGTTCCGGCGTCGGCTGCTGCGGCGGCACGGGGGACGGCTGCGGAGACGGCGATGGGGTCGGCGGCGGGGTCGCCGGCGAATCAGGGGCCTGCGGCGGCACGAAGTCCGGTCCCGGCGTCGGAGACGACCGCGAGATGCGGCCGTCCGACCGGACCGTTGACGCTGTTCCCTGCGCTGGCTGTTTCGGCATCGGAATCGAAGCCGCCGGCTTCGCAACGGGCGTGGCCGCCGGCCTGGCAGCAGGCTTGGCCGCCGGCCTGGCAGCAGGCTTCGCCACCCGCGCCTGTGCCTGCTCCTTGCGAGCCTCGTTCATCGCCGCCATGGACGACTGGACTGGCTGCTTCGGCATCGGAATCGAAGCCGCTGGCTTCGCAACGGGCTGAGCTGCCGGCTTCGCGGCGGGCCTTGCCGCCGGATTCGCAACGCGCTGAGCTACTGGCTTGGCCGCGCTGCTCTTCGTCGCGACGGCCTTCGTGCTCACCGGGCGGGGGTCGTCCGGTCGTGCCTGGGCCTGATCGGCGCTCACCGTGGCGAAACCCGCCGCCGCGAGGCCGGCGCCGGCGTACAACGCGATCCGCCCCAGGCTCACCCCTGCCGCCCATGTCGTCGACTGATCGCCACCGGCCTGAACTTCGTCGATTTCCCGCATAACGACTCCCCCCGAGATCGCGAGCTCCCCATGTCTGTGCCCCAACCCTGCCCACGCTGTGAGCGCGCCGGCAACGTCCGATGAGGTCGCCGCAACGCGCCATGTCATAAGCGAGGGGCCTCTTCTCCGCTGATCGCGCGTGGCTCTTGGGGGATCGGCAGTCACACCCCCTTACGACAAGCGCGAGTCCGCAGTGCTTCGCTCACCATGTGGACAGCGGAGGCTGGCCTCGTGCGGTCCGGGCGCGCCCCTTCCCGGTACGGACGGAGCGGTCACACCGCTCAGCAGCGGTCCAGCCGGCGGTCCGCCAGGACGGGGAACGCCTCGCGCGCGCTGGTCGCGTCGGCGGGGTCGAATTCGCAGATCAGTACGTCGTCCGGGGCCGGCCCCTCTCCGTCGGCGGGGCCCGGCGATTCCGCCAACAGATCGCCCGCCGGCCCGAAGACGGCGCTCGCGCCGCTCATCGCCGTCTTGCCGTTGATCCCCGCGGCGGCGCAGCCCAGCACGAACGCCTGGTTCTCCAGCGCCCGCGCGCGCAGGAGCAGCGACCACACCTCGGCCCGTGCCGCGGGCCAGCTCGCCGACACGATCATCAGCTCCGGCTCGTCGCGAGCCAGCGCCCGGAACAACTCCGGGAAGCGCAGGTCGTAGCAGGTCGCGAGGCCCGCCCGCACCGACGTACCGGCTCCGGACGCGCCAGCCGCCGGCAGCGGCAACTCGAGCACGCACGGCTCGTGCCCGGGCTCCAGCAGCTCCTTCTCGACCCCACCGGCGCCGAAGCAGTGGATTTTCCGGTACGCCGCCAGCACGGCACCATCCGGCCCGAACACCGGCGCCGTGTTGTAGAGGTGCCCGTGCGCGGCGGCCTCGTCGTCGGGTGGGGGCGTCTCGATGATCGACCCGCCGTGCAGCACGCAGCCGGCGTCGCGGGCGGCCTCGGCCAGCACGGTGCAGGTCGGCCCGTCGAGCGGCTCGGCGCGCTCGCGCCAGCGCCTCGCGGTGAACGCCCCGGCCAGCCACAGCTCGGGGAGCACCACGAGGTCGACGCCGGCGCCCACCTCACGAACGCGGGCGGCCACGGCCTCCCGACGTACGGCGGGATCGGCCGCGTCGTCGTACGCGACCTGCAACACCGCGGCCCGCACCGGCGCCACCGGCGATCAGTCGCCGTGCCGGTCGCGGCCGCCGTGCCGGACGTGCGGCCCCTGGTGGTGCTCCCGCCAGTCGGCCTCGGCGCGGGTCATCTCGGCGCCGCGGCGGGCGAGCTCGGCGTTGTACGCCTCCAGCGCCGCGTCGTGGTCGCGCTCGGCCTGCCGGTCGGTGCGGCGCGCCTCGTGCTCGTCGGCGCGCATCCACGCGACGCCGGTGAGCAGCGCGAGGATCAGCATCGGAATCTCGCCGATGCCCCAGGTGATGCCGCCGCCGGCCTGCTGGTCCGCGAGCAACGGGCCGACCCAGGCCATCTTCCCGCCCTGCTGCAGGGCCGTGAAGAAGTCCCCCGCGAGCAGCGTCGTCGCGGACATGATCGCGATCCCGAAGAAGGCGTGCACGCTCATCGTCACGAACAGCGCGACCAACCGCAGCGACGGCGGCCACCGCTTCGGGCCGGGGTCGATGCCGATGAGGGACCAGCAGAAGACGTAGCCGGCGAGGAGGAAGTGCACGACCATCGCCACGTGCCCGGTGTGCGTCTTCAGCGCCAGCTCGAACAGTCCGGTGAAGTAGAAGACGTACAGCGACCCGGCGAAGTTGATCGAGGCGATGATCGGGTTGCAGAAGAAGCTCAGCCAGCGGCTGTGCGCGGTGGACAGCAGCAGCTCGCGCGGGCCCATGGTCTTGTCCCGCCGCGCGGGGATCGCGCGGGCCAGCAGCGTGAGCGGCGCCCCGATGCACAGGAAGATCGGGATGCCCATCGTCAGCATCATGTGCATGAACATGTGCGTCGAGAACTGGACCTTGCCATAGACGCCCGGCGCCCCGCAGGTCGTCCAGATGAAGAGCAGCCAGCCGAAGGTCCACGCGACCGTACGTCGCAGGTGCCAGGCGTCGCCGCGCTTGGCGAGGCGCCGGACGGCCCACAGGTAGATCCCGATCCCGAGCAGGGCCACCGCGAACCAGATCCAGTCGATCCGCCAGACCGTGAACCAGTCGGCGCCGGTCAGGGCCTTGGTGGGGGCCGGATAGCCGGTCAGGGCGACGGCGATGTCCGCATCCGGCAGGCCGCTGCGCGGCACCGGGGTGGGGGTGCGGGACAGGCCCACGCCCACGCCGATGGCGGCGGCCATGAGGCCGAGTTCGACGGCGGCGAGGCGGCGGAACTCCCCGGCAGCGCCGGTCCCCTCCGCGTCGGCCGCCTCGAGGCGGCCGATGATGCGCTGCCGCATCCCCAGCCCGGCGAGACCGAGCGCCACCAGCAGGACGGTCTTGACGACCAGCAGGACGCCGTACGGGCTGGTCAGGCCCTCCAGCTCGCCGACCCGCACCATGCCGTTGAGGAACCCCGAGATCGCCATCCCGAACAGGCACCAGGCGGCCAGAACCGAGTAGCGCCGGACCACCACACCGGCCGCGCCGGTGAGCACGCGCCACAGGACGAGGATCGCGAACAGCCCACCGCACCAGACGAAGGCGGCGGCCAGGTGGACGGCCAGGGAGTTCACGGCCGTGTCGTGGGCGAACGATCCGCCCGAGTGGCCGGCAAGCGCCAGGGGGAGCAGGGCGATGACGGACAGGGCGGCCATCCAGGCCATCGTCGTCTTCGTGCGGGCGAGGGCCGAGCCTACGACCGCCCCGAGCGCGATGAGGACGCTGATGAAGTAGACCCGGAAGAGGTCGACCTTCCAGACGAAGCTGGTCACGGTCGAAACGAACGCCGACTCGCCCACCCCGATGCCGGTGACATTGCTGATGAGCAGCAGCATCGCCACGAAGCCCGCGACGACCCAGACCGCGCCCGTCGCCGTCGCCAGCCGGCACGCCGTCTCGCGGCGCCGCGTGTGCGTCGTGTCGGGAAGCATCGTCCCGGCGAGCAGCAGCAGGCCGACAGTGGCGGCACCGAACGCGTCGTGGATCGTCCGCGCTATCGGCAGGCCGTAGATCGCGATCGCACCGCCGTCCGAGAAGCCGAGGAGTCGCTCGAACGCCCCGCCGAAGGCGCCGGCGGCGAGCATGGCCACGATGGCGACGACGGCGAGGGCCCCGGCGGCCCCCAGAACCACCCCGCGTCGAGCCCTCACCTGCACGGGAGCCGGGCGGGCGGTATTGGGGGACGCGGTCGACGTGGCCATGTCCCCCAGCCTAGATAGGGTGAGCGCATGCCGATGCATCCCGTAGCACCCGAAGATCTGCACGGCCTGGTCGAAGCATTCGCGGGCACCGCGCGGGCGGTCGTCGACCTCACGTTCAACCTCCGGGACGCCGACCTGGCCAAGTCCACGGCCTGCCCCGGGTGGACCGTCAAGGACCAGGTGGCGCACGTCACCAGCATCGAGGCCGGCCTGCTGGGTCGCCCCGACCCGCAGGTGGAGGTCCCGGCGTACGACTGGATCAAGAACGACATCGGCCGGCACATGGAGAACGGCGTCGAACTGCGTCGCCCCCGGTCCGGCAAGGAGGTCACCGGCGAGCTGCAGAAGGTGCTGGGCGCTCGGTTGGGACGGCTGCGGGATGCCAACCTCACCGAGGAGACGGAGGTCCCCGGTGTGCTCTCCGACAAGCCGACGACGCTGGGGGACCTGCTCCGGCTCCGCATCTTCGATACCTGGATCCACGAGCAGGACATTCGCGAGGCCCTCGGCCGGCCCGGCAATCTCGACTCCCCCGCCGCCGCCGTCTCGGTGAGCCAGGTGCTCGACGCGCTGCCGATGATCGTCGTCAAGCGGGTCGGTCTGGAGCCGGGCAAGGTGCTGATGGTGGAGCTGACGGGGCCTGTTGTGGCCCGATCCGGCGTACGGGTCGAGGCGTCGGAGGACGACGCCGACGGGACCCCGGGCAAGCCGATCGGCAAGCTCATGTTCGCGGGCGCGTCGGACGAGACGGGCCCGATCCCGGCGATCGGGCGGACCACGTCCCTGCAGATGTCCACCGAGGTCTTCATGCGGCGGGCGGCCGGACGCCGGGCCACGGAGGACTGCGTCTACACGGTGCTGGGCGACGAGGACATCGCGCGCCGGTTCATGGATGCGCTCGTCGTCACCCCCTGACCCGCACGTGCGCTCGTCCCTCGCGCAGCCCGTCCTGGCGGGCGTGGTCTGCGGCATCGTCGGGTTCACCAGCTCGTTCGCGGTGGTGCTGACGGGGCTCGCGGCGGTCGGGGCGACTCCGGATCAGGCGGCCTCGGGCCTGGCGGTGCTGTGCGTGACGATGGGCTTGGGCTGTGTGTTGCTGTCGCTGCGCCATCGTTCGCCGGTGACCACGGCCTGGTCGACGCCGGGCGCCGCCCTCCTGACGACCGCGGTCGCGCCCGAGGGTGGGTTCGCCGCGGCCGTGGGGGCGTTCGCGCTGACAGGTGTGCTGTTGGCGTTGTCGGGGCTGGTGCCCGCGTTCGGCGAGCTGGTCCGGCGGATCCCGACGGCCATCGCCAACGCGATGCTGGCGGGTGTGCTGCTGGGGCTGTGCGTGGCGCCGTTCCGGGACCTGGCGCGGCACCCGGCGACGATCGCGCCGATCGTGCTGACGTGGCTGGTCCTGTTGCGGGTGGCTCGGCGGTGGGCGGTGCCGGGGGCGCTGGTCGCCGCGGTGGCGGTCATGGCGGTGACCGGGGCATTCGGGGCCGTCTCGGCCGGGCAGCTGGTGCCGCGGCTGGCCTGGGTCGGGCCGTCGTTCGCGCCGGCGGCGGTGGTGGCGATCGCCGTACCGCTCTACATCGTGACGATGACCAGCCAGAACATCCCGGGGATCGCGGTGCTGGCGTCGTTCGGGTACGAGCCGCCGGTGCGCGACGCGTTGGCGTACACCGGGGCGGCGACGGTCCTCGGCGCTCCGTTCGGCGGGCACGCGATCAACCTCTCGGCCATCGCCGCGGCCCTCGCGGCCGGCCCCGAGGCGGGGGCTGACCGGTCGCGGCGCTGGATCGCCGGGGTGGCGTGCGGGGTGGTGTACTGCGGCTTCGGGCCCGCCTCACGTGCCGTGGCCGCCGTCTCGCAGGCCGCGCCGCCGGGTCTGCTCGCGGCCGTGGCCGGGCTGGCCCTTGTGGGCACCTTCGCGGCGTCGGCGAGCGCGGCCATGGGCGACGAGGTGCACCGGGAGGCCGCAGCCGTGACGTTCCTGGTCGCGGCGTCGGGGTTCGCGGTCGCCGGCATCGGGGCGGCGTTCTGGGCGCTCATCGCCGGTCTGGTCGTGCATGGGGTGACTCACGCGGTACGACGTACGCGGTAACCGCCGGCGTACGGCGCACGCGGTGACCCCCGCACGCCGTACGCGCCGCGTTATCCACAGGCGACCGTTCGTCGACCTGCACGTTAGGTGCCATGGCACCCTTTGCGCAGGTCACGAACGGTCGCGTTGGGGGTGGCTCCTAGTCCGACCAGACCTCGACCGGGCGGCCGGTGGCGGCGTCGAGCAACGGTCGCTCGCCCAGCGGGGCGTCGAGCGTGACCTTCGGCAGCTTGACGGTGCGCATCTGGCGCATCAGCGTCTGGCGGGGGTCCGGCTTGGCCTTGGGGTCGGGCCGCGACGGGGTGATCTCCCGAACGCCCACCACGACGGCGTCGGTCTCCTCGCGATAGTCGACGGCGTACGTGCCCTTGGTCGCGTTCTCGTCCTCGAAGACGACCAGGGAGAGCTTGGTGGTCGTGGCGTCGTACGGCTTGCCCGCGAACAGCGGCCGGCCATGCGGCTCGCCCGCCGCCGACGGGGCCGCAGCGCCCGTCTTCACTGGAGCCGTTGCGGTCCCAGGCGCAGACTCCGCCTGCTCCCCCGCCGCCAAGCTCGCCGCGCCGGCCGCCCCCGCCGGCTTCGCCGCGGCCTTCTTCGTGGCGCGCTTCTTGGGGGCCGGCTTCTTGCTGGCCCGGAAGGCCTCCAGGGCCTCGTGGAGGCGGGCTCCGGTGGTGTCGACGGTCTCCTCAGGCGGCTTCATGGACCCATCTTGGCCGAGAATCGCCTCCGCTGTCCGACTGCGCCTCACCACCCGGCGCTGTCGACATAACTTCCGGTGGCCGCGTCCAGCATCGGACGGCTAGCCAGGGGCTCCTTCAGCTGGACCGCGGGCAGTTCCACGGTGCGCATCCGACGCATGACGCCGGCGCTCGCGCCGGCCGTCGGCCGCGAGTCGCGGATCACCCGCACGCTGACCACGACGACGTCGTGCTCCTCGCGGACGTCGAGCGCGTACTCCCCGCGCGTCGCGTTCTCGTCCTCGATGACGGCGGCCCCGATGGTGCGGCTGCTCGAGTCGTAGCCGCGCACGAAGGCCGGCCGGCCGGTGGGGTCGGCGCGCGGCAGGTCGACGTACGATCCCGCCTCCCCGTACGGCACCAGCAGATGCACGCCGCTGCCCTCATGTCCCATGGTCAAATCCATGCCATCCACCTCGATCATCCCGGTGGCCGTCTGGACCGGCACCAGGGTGTCCCTCGGGGAGTGCGTCGGGGCCACCCCCGTCGGCGACACTCGGGGGGCGTCGGGAACGGCCCGGGTACGGAACGCGTCCCAGGACGCCGCCCACCGAGGCTGAATCGGCACCCCCAGCAGCCGGCGGGACCGGACGGCCTCGCCCACCGCCGGATCGTGCGTCGGGTCCAGCCGCAGCTGGGCCTCGATCAGGTCGCGCCCGGAAAGGGCGCCGAAGAGGTACGGCGGCGTGGCCTTGGCCGTCGCCGCGCGGTAGGCATCCAGCGTGGCCTGCATCCGCTGGCGCGCTACGGCGTCGGGGGTGTCGCTGGTGGCAGCGGCTGCGCCGGAGGACGGGCCGCCCGGATCGACGAGCGCCGATCTCGGCGCTTGGTCGTCGCCGCGCAGGGCAGCGATCTGGGCCCCGCCGAGCGTACCGGTGAGCAGCACCGCGACCGCGGCGGCGGCGGCGCCCAGGGCGTTCCAACGGCGCGGGCCGCGCCCGGGTTGGCGCCGCAGCCGGCGCGGAGCCAGCTCGTCGCCGTCGGCCAGGAGTGCATGCAGTTCCGCCTGGGCTCGGGCATCCAGCGCGCGCCGGTCGGCGGTGGTGGCCGCCGGGTCGACGGCCCGAAGAGAATCGATGACGTCGGCGTGATCACGCACGGCGTACCTCCTTGTCGTTCACGATCGGTGCGGCGGGGGTCGGCGGGCGCAGCGGCACCTTCGCCGTCGCCGGTGGCGGTTGGACCGGTACGTCGAGCGCGGCGCGCAGCCGCTTCTCCGCACGGGACAGGCGCGCCGCGGCGGTGTTCGCCGAACAGCCGAGGACCTGCGCGATCTCGGCGGTGCCCAGGTCCTCCCAGGCGGCCAGCCGCAGCACCTCCTGGTCCGCGGCGGAGAGGCGGTCGAGCGCACGACCTACGGGATCGTCGTCGACATCCGCGACCAGCGCCCCGGACGCCGGGGCAGGGGCACGCTCGGCGCCGGGGGCATCCGGTACGGCCTGCAGCCGCGCCGCCAACCGATCCCGACGCCGATCGCCGCGCTGGGCGTTGCGGACGACGTGGGCGGCGACGGCGTACAGCCACGGCAACGGCGTCTCCGGCAGGTCGGCGCGGCGGCGCCAGGCGACGGCGAAGGTCTCCTGGGCTGCGTCCCGGGCGGCGTCCTCACCGGGGCCGAGCCGACGGGCGGCGTACGCGACGACCTGCCAATAGTGCGCCCGATAGGCCGCCTCGAAGGCGTCCCGCCGGTCCCGCTCGTCGTCCTCGCGCACACTCCACTATGTCCGGATGCCCGCTGGCTGTGACAGGCTCCCCACCCCGACTGCCGCCCTCTTCCCCGACTGCCGTGTCGGCGGCCACGAGAAACTGCCCGGAGACGGCCACGAAGCTGCCCGCTGGCGGACGTGAGAACTGCCCACTGACGGTCATGGGATCTGCCCGACACGACGTCGTCTGCCTCGCCGACCTGCGCGGTTGAGGCCCCCTTCCTCGGGTGCGATGAGCGGTGCTGATGCGCCCTATCGCTCCCGAGGAAGGGATGAGTTGAAGTCTGCCGAGGAGATCATGGAAATGTTGGATGCCTACGACCTAACAGGTTCGTTGCGCGATGCCGGCGAGCTGGCTGGCTGCTCCCACCACACGGTGAAGCGGTACGTGGATCGCCGTGCTGGCGGCGGGGAGTTGCCGGCGGCGGCGGTGCGGCCGATGTTGATCGATGAGTATCTGCCCAAGGTCGAGGAGTGGGTCGAGCGGTCGGTCGGGAAGGTCCGTGCCGATGTGGCGCACGAGAAGCTGCTCGCCCTGGGCTACGGAGGGTCGGAGCGCACCACCCGCCGTGCGGTCGCGAAGGTCAAGAAGTCCTACCGGGCCGGACACGTGCGGGTGCACCGTCCCTGGGTGACTGAGCCGGGGATGTGGTTGCAGTACGACTACGGCGATGGCCCCGTCGTCGACGGCGTCAAGACCGTGCTGTTCGTCGCCTGGCTGGCTTGGTCGCGGTTCCGGGTCGTGTTGCCGATCCGCGACAAGACGATGCCCTCGGTGTTCGCTGCCCTGGACGTGACGTTCCGGCGGCTGGGTGGGGTGCCGACCTATGTGTTGACCGACAACGAGAAGACCGTCACGGTCGAGCACATCGCCGGAATTCCGGTGCGGAATCCGCAGCTGGTGGCGTTCGCCGAGCACTACTCGATGGTCGTGCACACCTGCGTCCCGGCCGATCCGGCGTCCAAGGGCGGCACCGAGTCGTCGGTGAAGATCAGCAAGGCCGACCTGGTCCCCAAGGACACCAACCTGCGCGAGGGGTACGCCTCGTTCGCCGAGCTCGAGGCGGCGTGCGTGGAGTTCTGCGAGAAGGTCAACACCCGAGCGCACCGGGTCACTCGTCGGCCACCGATCGAGATGCTCGCCGAGGAACGGGTCCGGCTGCACCCGGTCCCGATGACCCCGCACACGGTCGCGTTCGGCACCACGCGGGTGGTGCCGGGCAACACACCGATGGTGATGTTCGAGTCCGGCCAGTACTCGGTCCCGCATGCCCTGCTGGGTGCGACGGTGTGGGTCCGTGCCCATGGTGTCGGCGAGGACGAGTGGGTCGTCATCGTCCACGTCGGCCAGGACGGTCCCCTCGAAGTCGCCCGCCACCGCCGGGCCACACCCGGCACCCCGAAGATCGATGACGAGCACTTCCCAGCCCAGCCGTCCGGGCCACTGGACCGCCAGCCCCGTGCGAAGAACCCGGCCGAGTCCGACTTCCTCGACCTGGGCGAGGGCGCGAGGTTGTGGCTGATCGAGGCCGCCGCCGCAGGCACACCACGGATGCGCGTCAAGATGGCCGAAGCCCTCAGCTTGGCCAAGCTGTTCGACCCCGTCGAGGTCGACTGGGCACTGGGCCACGCCGCCGTGCACGGCCGGTTCGCCGAAGCAGACCTGTCCTCGATCCTGGACCACCACGCCCGAGCACCGAAAGCCGGTGAGCACCGGGCCAGCGAGGACTCCTCGCTGACCCAGGGCACCAGCGCATGGGCACGGCTCGGTGAACAGGTCGGCCAGCACGACGGCCGCGACGGGAACGAGGTGGCCCGATGACGACGAGAAGCACGGCGTCAGCACCGCCGCTGCCAGCCGAACTGGAGGAGCTGTTGCGCCGGTTGCGGCTGCCGCACATCCGTCGTCACGCACCCGAGGTCGTCGCAACCGCGAAAGCCCAACGCTGGGAGCCCGCCGAGGTGTTGAAGGCGCTGTTCGCCGAGGAGGTCGCCGGCCGGGAGCGTTCCGCACTTGTCACCCGGCGAGCGTCGGCGGGCTTCCCCACCGGGAAGACCTTCGACGCGTGGCAGCCCGAGGCATCCTCGATCCCAGTCCCGACCCAGCAGGCGCTCCGCACCCTGGAATGGGTCCACCGCCGCGAGAACCTCGTGGTCTGCGGCCCGTCGGGCACCGGGAAGACGTTCCTGCTGGAGGCCCTTGGCCAGCAAGCCGTCGAGGCCGGGTTGAAGGTCGCCTGGTTCACCCTGGAAGACCTCGGCGTCCTACTCCGAAGGCACCGTGCGGACGACACTGTCACCAAGGCCATCGCCCGGGTCCTGCGCGCCGACCTGGTCATCGTCGATGACATCGGCCTGCTGCCGGTCGCCGCGGACGCCGCCGAGGGGCTCTACAGACTCGTCGACGCCGCCTATGAGAAGCGGTCAGTCGCGATCAGCTCGAACCTCCACCCCTCTGGGTTCGACGAGCTGATGCCCAAGACGCTGGCCACCGCCACGGTGGACCGACTGCTCCACCACGCCCACGTCTGCCAGACCAGCGGCGACAGCGTCCGGCTCACCCAAGCACTCGCCGGTCAAGGGGTGAGCCCGTTGAACTGACCACCCTGGTCGGTGGTGGCCACAACCCCCTTGGGTAGATCCCGTGGCCACCACCGGGCAGATCTCGTGACCGTCAGCGGGCAGCTTTCATGTCCGCCACTGGGCAGTTCCGACTGTCCCTTGACACTGCCGCCCTCTTTCCCCGCTAGTGCCCGCGTTCCGTTTGTGCCTTGTTCCCGACTGCCGCCCTGTTCCCCCCACTGGCGCCCTGCTTGAAGCGGGGCGCCAGTGCCAGGAAAAGGGCGGCAGTGGGACGGGGTGCCCGGTGAACCCAACTGCCGCCCCCTTTCCCCGACTGACGCCCTCTTTCCCCGACTGACGCCCTCTTTCCCCGACTGCCGCTCTCTTTCCCCCACTGACGCCCTCCTTGAAGCGGGGCGCCAGTGCCAGAAAAAGGGCGGCACTGGGACGGGGTGCCCGGTGAACCCAACAGCCGCCCCGTTTCCTCGACTGACGCCCTCTTTCCCCGACGGCCGCCCTGTCTCCCCCACTGACGCCCTACTTGAAGCCGGGCGCCAGTGCCAGGAAAAGGGCGGCAGTGGGATGTCGCGCTAGTGGGGCGGCGTGCCCTGCGGGAACCACGGAATCACCACAGAGTGAGGGCTGCAGTGGGTACCGCGTGCTCTGCCGTCCCCAACGGATTTCACCGCCAAGTGGAGCGACGTACTCTTATGACATAAATGCTGATGAAAAGCGTCACTGCGTGTCGCGGGAACCCCTTGTGGTATCGGTTCGGAACGCCGTCAAAACCCGAGCGTCGACGAGGGCCGCACCCCGGCGGGTGCGACCCTCGGGACCGAGCGTCGGCGAGACGTTAACCCCAGACCAGGCCTTTCGCGGGGTCGGCGAGGATCGCGGCGATGTCGGCGAGGAAGCGGCTGCCCAGATCCCCGTCGATGAGCCGGTGGTCGAAGCTCAACGCGAGCTGCGTGACCCAGCGGGGCACCACCATCTCCTGGCCGCCGTGGTCGATGACCCACGGCATCCGCTTCACCGCCCCGAACGCCAGGATTGCGCTCTCGCCGGGGTTGATGATCGGCGTCCCCGTGTCGACCCCGAACACCCCCACGTTGGTGATCGTGATGGTGCCGCCGGCCATGTCGGCGGGCTGGGTACGCCCGGCGCGCGCCACGTCGACGAGCCCACCGATGGCCTCGGCCAGCTCGCGCATCGTCATCGCGTCGGCGTCCTTGATGTTCGGGACGACCAGCCCGCGCGGCGTGGCGGCGGCGATGCCCAGGTTCACGTAGTGCTTGACCACGATCTCCTGGCTCGCCTCGTCCCAGACCGCGTTGACGCCGGGGTTGCGGCGGCACGCGAGCACTAGCGCCTTCGCCACCACGAGCAGCGGGGTGACCTTGACGTCTCGGAACTCCCGGTCCGCCTTCAGCCGCTCGACCAGCTCCATGGTCGGCGTGACGTCGATGGTCACGAACTCCGTGACGTGCGGCGCGCTGAACTTGCTGCGCACCATCGCGTCCGCCGTCATCTTGCGGACGCCCTTGACGGGGATCCGGGTCTCGCGCTCGCCCGAGCGCAAGTTATCCACAGGGCGACCGTTCGTGACCTGCGCATTGGGTGCCATGGCACCAAACGTGCTGGTCGTGAGCGGTCGGGTTTCGGCCGTGCCACTTCCGGAGCCGGCGGCCCCTCCGGCGAGGAAGGCGTCGATGTCGTCGCGCGAGATGATGCCGCCCTCGCCCGAGCCGCTGACCTGGTTCAGGTCGACGCCGCGGTCCTTGGCGTACTTGCGCACCGGCGGCTTCGCCAGTGGCCGCCCCGCCGGGGACGTCGGTCCGGCAGCGCCGCTTGGGCGCGCCGCGGGAGCGGGTACGGCGGGGGCAGCCGGTACGTCGGACGCTGCCGGTACGTCGGGAGATGCTTGTACGTCGGGAGCTGCCGCCGCACCGGCCCCTGGCCGCGTACCACCTGAGCCCAGCTGGCCCCCTGCCGGGGCGGGCGCCACGCCACCCTTGCGGGCGCGCCGCTTGGTGGACCCGGCAATCGCGCCGTAGCCGACCAGATTCGGCTCGCGCTTCTCGGCTTCGCCCTGGGCCGAACCGCCACCGGCCGCACCGGCGGCAGCCGCACCGGCGGCAGCCGCACCGGCGGCAGCCGCACCAGCCGAGCCGGCCGCACCACCAGTGGCTCCGGCAGCCCCGGCGCCGCCACCAGCAGGGCCCTCCACGGCAATGGTGATGATCGGGGTGCCGACCTCGACGGTCTGTCCCTCCGGCACCAGCAGCTCGGCCACCGTTCCGGCCCACGGAATCGGCAGCTCCACCAACGACTTCGCCGTCTCGATCTCGACCACGATCTGGTTCACCGTCACGGAGTCCCCGACGGCGACCTTCCAGCTGATGATCTCGGCCTCGGTCAGACCCTCGCCCGGGTCGGGCAGCGGGAACGTCTTCACCGACCCCGACGTACCGGCGCCTCCCGACGTACCGGCGCCTCTCAACGCACCACCCGAGCCACCAGCCCCCGGGGCATCGTCGACGACCCGCGCGGAGTCACCGGGGACCGCCGCGCCGCCCTCGGCGGCGCCGGCCATCTCACCCGCGACCGCGGCCTCGGCCCCGCCCGCTCCGGCGGGCGAGCCCAGCGCGGTCCCGCCGACGCCCCCCACGCCCGGGTCGGACTCCATCCCGGCGACCTCGACGGTGATGATCGGGGTACCGACCTCGACGGTCTCGCCCTCCCCCACCAGCAACTGGGCCACCGACCCCGCCCACGGAATCGGCAACTCCACCAGCGACTTCGCGGTCTCGATCTCCACGACGATCTGGTTCACGGTCACCGTGTCACCGGCCGCGACCTTCCACGAAATGATCTCGGCCTCGGTCAGACCCTCGCCCGGGTCGGGCAGCTTGAACACCTTCACGCCCATCGCGGCGTCTCCTCTCCGGCGCGCACCGCGCGGGTCAGTAGCTCAGCGCGCGGTCGACGGAGTCGAGCACGCGGTCGAGGTCGGGCAGGTGGTGCTCCTCAAGCTTGCTGGCGGGGTACGGGATCGAGTAGCCCGCCACCCGCAGCACCGGCGACTCCAGGTGGTAGAAGAGCTGCTCCTGGACCTGGGCGGCGATCTCGGCGCCGAACCCCATGAACCGCGACGCCTCGTGCACGACCACCAGGCGGCCGGTCTTCTCCACGGAGGCCCGCAGCGCACCGAAGTCCAGCGGGTTCAGCCCGCGCAGGTCGATGACCTCCAGCTCCTTGCCCTCCTCTGCCGCGGCGTCCGCGGCGGCCAGGCAGGTCTTCACCATCGGCCCGTAGCAAGCCACCGTGACGTGCCCACCCGACCGCACCACCTGGGCCTCGTACAGCCCGCGCGGCGCCGCGCCGCCCTCGTCGACCTCCATGCGGTCGTGGTATCGACGCTTCGGCTCGAAGAAGATCACCGGGTCGTCGACCTCGATGGCCTGCTGGATCATCCAGTACGAGTCCTCGGCGTTCGAGCACGCGACGACGCGCAGGCCGGCGCTGTGCAGGAAGTACGCCTCGTTCGACTCGCTGTGGTGCTCGACCGCGCCGATGCCGCCGCCGCACGGGATCCGGATCACCATCGGCAGCTTGGCGCGCCCCGCGGAGCGGTTGTGCATCTTCGCGACCTGGCTGGTGATCTGGTCGAACGCCGGGTAGACGAAACCATCGAATTGGATCTCGACCACCGGTCGATAGCCGCGAAGGGCCAGCCCGACCGCCGTACCGACGATCCCCGACTCCGCGAGCGGCGTGTCGATGACGCGGTCCTCGCCGAAGTCCTTCTGCAGCCCCTCCGTCACGCGGAAGACGCCGCCGAGCCGGCCCACGTCCTCGCCCATGACGAGCACCTTCGGATCGGCCTCCATCGCCCGGCGCAGCCCCGCGGTGATGCCCTTGGCCAGCGTCAACTTGGTCATCGCGCGGCCCCCTGCGAACCCTCGGCACCCTCGAAGCCCGCCTCGTACTCGTGCAGCGCGGCCTGCTCCGCCGCGAGCCCGGGATGGGGATCGGCGTAGACGTGCTCGAACATCGCGTCCACCTCGGGGTCGGGCATCTCCTGCACGGCCGCGCGGATCCGCTGCGCCAGCTCGTCGGCCTCCCGGTCGACGCCGGCGAAGAACTCCGGGTCGGTGTTGCCTCGCCAGAGCAGGTGGGTCTTGACCCGCTCGATCGGGTCCCGGTCCCGCCAGAGGTCGACCTCGGCCGAGTCGCGGTACTTCGTCGGGTCGTCCGACGTCGTGTGGGCGCCCATCCGGTAGGTGTACGCCTCGATGAGGAACGGGCCCTGGCCGGACCGGGCGTGCTCGAGGGCGGCCTTGGCGACGGCGTACACGGCGACGACGTCGTTGCCGTCCACGCGCACCCCGGGGAAGCCGAAGCCGCGCGCCCGCTGGTAGAGCGGGATCCGGGTGTGCGTCTCGTTGGGCTCGGAGATGGCCCACTGGTTGTTCTGGCAGAAGAACACGATCGGGCACTGGTTCACGGCCGCGAACACGAACGCCTCGTTGATGTCGCCCTGGGCGGTGGCGCCGTCGCCGAAGAAGCCGACGACCGCCGCGTCCCGGTCCGGGTCACCGGTGCCCACGTCGCCGTCGCGCTGGACGCCCATCGCGTAGCCCACGGCGTGCAGCGCCTGGTTGCCGATGACGATCGTGTAGAGATGGAAGTTGTGCTCGTTCGGGTCCCAGCCGCCGAGCGTCACGCCGCGGTAGAGGCCGAAGATCGCCAGCGGGTCCACGCCGCGGCAGTAGGCGACGCCGTGCTCGCGGTAACCGGGAAAAGCGTAGTCCTGGCGCGCCATCGCCCGGCCGATGCCGATCTGGGCGGCCTCCTGGCCGAGCAGCCCCGGCCACAGCCCGAGCTGGCCCTGGCGCTGCAACGCCGTCCCCTCCATGTCGAGGCGGCGGATCAGCACCATGTCCCGGTAGAGGTCCTGGGCGTCCTCGTCGGTCATCGCGTCGACGATGGGGTCGTACGGCAGGTTCACATCGTTGCGAATCCGGTTGCCGTCCTTGTCGATGAACCGGATCGTCTCGGGGCCGCCGTCGTGCCGCAGGTGCGGCATGCCCACCACGGACTCGTGGTGGTCGACGCCGGAGTAGTCACCGCCGAACGCCAGGTGGACTGAGTCGCTCACAGGCACTCCTTCGTACCGTTTCGCGGCCCGGGATCGCCGGGCCGACCGCGTGATCCAGCGGCGAGGGTGACGCCGGCTGGCCGCGCGCCCGCCCGCCCACAGGTGTCCGCGGCCGACGTGCTGCACGTTCCCCGACACCGTACCTGAGACTGACGTCACACGTCCCCGCATCGGCCCGCGACCAGCGCGCGGACAACGCGGACAACGCGGACAACGCGGACGGTTCGCCCTCAGGGCACCGTCGCCCGGCGCCAGGCCGTTCAAGTCACCGGCGGCGGAGCCGATGGGGCAGGCATGGCTCGGTCCCCCGCGGACGACGTACGGCGCCCCCGCCCCGGGCGAGCCCGCATCGTCGGGCCCGCGCTCGCGCTTGCGGCGTGCGCGCTGTTGGGGACCCTGCTGGTGGGTCTCGCGGGGCCGCAGTTCGCGGAGACCGCCCGTCAGGCCGGCCGTCCCGGCGTCGACGCCGTCGTCGTCACATGCCCGCCATCCGGGGGGAGCCGCGGGATGTGCGCGGTCAGCGTCGCCCGGGACGGCCACGACCTGGTCCCGTTGGCGTACGCCGGGTTCCTCTTCCCGCAGCCCGGCGACGTGCTGCCGGTGGTCATCGAGTCCGAGCGGGGCGACGACGGTACGCCGTGGTCGGTGGCCGAACCGGCCGGGTGGCGCAGCTGGGCCGCCTCAGCGGTGTTGTTGGCCGCACTCCTGACGATCGGTCGCGTGGGCCTGGCCTGGGGCCGGCGGGTCCTCGTGCTCTTCACGCCGTCCCGCGGTGCTCGCTCGGACCCGGCGGGCGCCGCCGCTCATGAGAGCGAGGCGGATGGGCGCGCGCAGCGTCGACGGGTCGGCGGCCGGCGCCGGAATCGGTACGCCGACGGGGCCCACGACACCGCCGCCTGACGCGACCGCGCTGGCTGCCCGCTCAGACCTCGGGGGCGAACCCGCTCAGCGCCGCGACCAGGGCCGAGTTGGCCTCGGGCACGTCGATCGAGCACCGGATCCCCTCGCCGCTGAACGGACGCACCGACAGGCCCTCCTGCGACAGCGCGGCGGCGATCTCGTCCGTGCGCTCCCCCGTCGCCAGCCAGACGAAGTTCGCATGCGTCTGCGGCGGCCGCCAGCCCTGCTCGGTCAGCGCAGCGACAACCCGGCCGCGCTCGCGGACGATGTCCTCGACCCGCGCCAGCAGCGCCTCTCGCTCGTCCAGGCTGGCCAGCGCTGCCTCCTGGGCGACGGTGCTGACCCCGAACGGCACCGCGGTCTTGCGGATCGCCGTCGAGATCGGGGCGTGCGCGACGCCGTACCCCACCCGCAGCCCCGCGAGCCCGTACGCCTTGCTGAACGTCCGCAGCACCATGACATTGGGGAACTCGCGGTAGAGCTCCAGCCCGCGGGCGGCGTCGGGGTCGCGGATGAACTCGACGTACGCCTCGTCGACCACCACCAGCACGTGCGGCGGGACGCGATGGAGGAACTCGCGCAGGTCGCCGTGCCGGACCACCGGTCCGGTGGGGTTGTTGGGCGTGCAGACGAAGGCGAGGCGCGTGCGGGGGCCCATCGCCGCGGCCATCGCCGCGAGGTCGTGCCGGCCGCGCTCGTCGAGGGGGACCTGCTCGGAGCGGGCGCCGGTGATGCCGACCATGATCGGGTACGCCTCGAAGCTGCGCCACGCGTAGACCACCTCGTCGCCGGCCTCGCAGGTGGCCAGGACGGTCTGCATGAGCACACCGGAGGACCCGGTGCCGACGATGACGTCGTCCTCGGGCACCCCGAGCTCAGCCGCGAGGCGCTGGACGAGGCGGGTGGAGAACATGTCGGGATAACGATTCGCGGTGTCCGCCGCGGCGTGCGCCCGCTCCAGGACCCCGGGCAGCGGGGCGTTGGGGTTCTCGTTGGAGGACATCTTGTACGCCGTCACGCCCGGTCGGGGCGTCGGCGGCAACCCGGGCTTGTACGCCGGGATCGACTTCAGCGCGGCTCGCGTGCCGGCGGACTCGGGGCTGGGGTGGGCGGCCTGGGTCATGGACGTCACTGTAGGGGGGAGCGGTACGCCGGGTGCCGGCTTGCCCCGTTTGCGGGGCACCATCGCCGCCCACCCGGTCGGCTCGGGCCGTTTTGTTGGGGGCTGGGCCGCCAGCCGGTGGGGTCGGAGTGTCAGCCGGTGGAGCCCGCGGCGTCAGCCGGTGGGGTCGGCACCGTCCTCCAGGTAGAGGACGCCGTCGCCGGGTTCGCCGTCCCGCAGCACCCGGGCCAGGAGACGGGCTGTCGCGGCGGCCGCGTGGTCGGCGATCTCGTCCGGGGCGCACCAGTGCACCGCCCGGATCTCGTGCGGCTCGAGCCGGAACGTCTCGGTGAGCGCGGCCTCGTGGCGACCGAGGTCGAACAGGAAGATGGCGGCATCGTCCCAGCTGCGCCACGGCGGGAGCCAGTTAACCGCCAGGAGCCGTTCGGCCTGGAACAGGGCGCCGAGTTCCTCGCGGACCTCCCGCAGGCAGCCCCGGCGGGGCGGCTCCGCGGGCTCGACCACGCCGCCGGGCATGTCCCACTGCTGCTTGTAGGTCAGCTCGCACAGCAAGACCCGACCCGACTGGTCGCGGATCAGACCATGCCCGATGACGCGGGTCTTGGGCAGGCGAGCGTTGAGCCACCGGATCCGGTCATCGTCCATCGCCCGTTCCCCGCTCCCTGCTCGACGGCCCTTGCCCCACACCGTAGGCCCGGGCCGCCGCAGGGGAAACCGGAGCGGTCGGAGCGTGGACGCAAGCCGGTTCAGGCGCCCAGCGCGAGGTCCAGGGCGCGCCAGTCCACGGTGTGCGGGGCGCTGGCCCGGACCGCGGCCAGCAGCCCGAGCCTGGCCGCCTTGACGGCTGGGTCCGGGGCCATCACGAGGATGTCGTCGAAGAACTTCGCGATGGGCCCGACCAGGGCTCGGCCCGCCGCCGCGTACTCCGCCACGTCCTTCGGATGGTCCAGTCTCAG
This sequence comes from Austwickia sp., assembly GCA_016699675.1. Classification (NCBI taxonomy): domain Bacteria; kingdom Bacillati; phylum Actinomycetota; class Actinomycetes; order Micrococcales; family Dermatophilaceae; genus Austwickia; species Austwickia sp. Next base: position 1,010,447 of record CP064985.1, read on the forward strand.
CGCCCAGAGGGCCTGGTGCAGGCCCTCTTCGGCGGGCTCGGTGAGCAGCGCGCCGTCGTACGTCGTCGGGGTCCCGGCCGGCACGATCCGCTCGATCCGCTGCAACGCGGCGACCAGGTCCCGGAAGCCCTCGTCCCCGGCCAGACCCTGCAGCGCCGCCAACGTCGCCGCCGCCCGGCCCGGGGAACCGGCGCCCGGCAGGATCGCCTGGACGAAGCCGGCACCGACGCCCTCGTCCCGCAACAGCTGCGCAAACCGTCCCGCCACGAACTCCTCGGCCGCCTCGATGGAACCGTCGGGCACCTCGATGCCCTGCACCGCCAAGCGGGATGCGGCCGCCGCCAACCCGTCCCACACGGTCAGGTTCGCCAGCGCGGACAGCGGCCCGTCAGCCGCGTCCTCGCGCAGGATCCGGATTACCCCGAGGGCGGCGCGCCGCAGCCCATAGGGGTCGCTGGACCCGGTCGGCTTGGCGCCGAGCGCGAACATCGCCATCAGCAGGTCGAACCGATCGGCGAGCGCCAGCAGCGCGCCCGGGAGACTCGCCGGCACCGCATCCGCGGCCGTGTGCGGCTGCTCCATCTCGGCCAGCGCCTGGGCCACCTCGGGGGTCTCGCCCTTGCGGACCGCGTACTCCTTGGCCACGAAACCCGCCAGCGAGCTCATCTCCACCACCATCTGGCTGGCCAGGTCGAACTTGGCCAGCTCGCCGGCGCGGGCCAGCGTCGCCGCCTCGGCGTCGGACAGCCTGGTGCGGCGCTCGCTGAGCAGCTCAGCGAGGCGTCCGGCGACGTCGGCGATGCGGCGGGCCCGCTGCCCCACCGAGCCGAGCCGGTTCTCGAACGTGAGCTTCTCCAGGCCCGGGACGAAGGCGTCCACCGCCTCGGCGCGCAGGTCGGCGTTCCAGAAGAACAGCGCGTCCTCATAGCGGGCCCGCAGCACCGACTCGTTGCCGCGCCGCACCACGTCGTCGTCGCAGTCCCCGTTGGCCATCGTGACGAAGTAGGGCATCAGCTCCCCCGAGCCGGAACGCACCGGCAGGTACCGCTGGTGCTTGCGCATCACCGTGGTCAGGATGCGGTCCGGCAACTCCAGATAGCGCTCATCGAAGGAGCCGAGAATCCCGTGCGGCTGCTCGACGAGGTTGGTGATCTCGTCCACCACCGCGGCATCGCCATCGACGTCCACCCGACCCCCGACGGCCTCCGCGAGCCGGCGCGCCTGGTTCACGACGCTATCCCGACGCGCCCCCACCGACACCTCGATGCCGGCGTCGTGCAGGGCGTCCACGAGGTCGCCAGCCTGCGCGACCTCGACCCAGGGTCGCTCGGCGCCGCGCAGGACGTACGTCGAGCGCCCGGCCACCACCGACGACACCGTGACCGGCACCACGACCGGGCCCCACAGCGCGACCAGCCAGCGGATCGCCCGGGAGAAGCTCAGCTCGGGGTCGCGCCAGCGCATGTTCTTCTCGGCGCGCAGCCCGAGCACCACCTCCGCCAGGACCTCGCCCAGCACGTCCAGCGCCGGGCGGCCCGCCTCGGTGACCTCGATGACGGCGTGCTCGTTCCCGCCGATCTCGGCCTTGACCACCTGCTCAAGGCTCGCCTTCTGGCCACGGACGAAGCCCTGCAGCGCCTTCGTGGGCTCGCCGGAGGCGTCGTACGCCGCAGCCCACTTGGGCCCCTTGACCTGGCGCGCCGCGTCCGGTTCCTCGGCGGCGACGTCGGCCACGGTCGCGACGATGCGCCGCGGCGTCCCGTCGACCCAGATCTCGCCGTGGGCCAGCCGCGTCGCCGCCAGCTTCTCGGTGAGCGCGGCGCGCACCGCGGTGATGGTCTCCGGCACGACGTGCGGCGGCAGCTCCTCCAGGCCGATCTCGAACGCCAGCGTCTGCGGGGTGGTCGGGACCTCGGTGCGGCTCGGCGAGGGCACGGCCGCGAGCTTGGTGCGCTCTTCCCGGAGCAGCGGCAGCCCGAGCTCCTCGCGCCGCTCGATCCACAGCGTCGCGGTGTCGCGCATGAGGCGCCGCATCGACGCGAACGCCTTCGCCCGCTCGGTCGTCGAGATCGCGCCGCGGGCGTCGAGCACGTTGAAGGCGTGGCTGGACTTGAGGATGAAGTAGTGGGCGGGGACGGGCAGGCGCGCCTCGACCATCCGGGTCGCCTCGGCCACATAGGACTCGTAGAGCTTCTGGTTGGTCGCCACGTCGGCGTCGTCGAGGTAATAGCGGCTCATCTCATACTCGGCCTGGCCGAACGCCTCGCCGTACGTGATGACGCCGCCGTCCGGGGTCGTCGCGTAGACGATGTCCTTGAAGTGGGTGACGCCCTGGACGGCCATGAGGATGCGCTCCATGCCGTACGTGAGCTCCACCGGGATCGGGTCCAGGTTGTGGCCACCGACCTGCTGGAAGTAGGTGAACTGGGTGATCTCCATCCCGTCCAGCCAGACCTCCCAGCCCAGCCCCCAGGCGCCGATCGCCGGCTGGGCCCAGTTGTCCTCGACGAACCGTACGTCGTGGGCATGCAGGTCGATCCCGAGCGCCTCGAGGCTGCCGAGGTAGAGCTCCTGCGGGTCGCCGGGCTCGGGCTTGAGGATGACCTGGTACTGGGTGTGCGTCTGCAGCCGGTTCGGGTTCTCGCCGTAGCGGGAGTCGTCGGGGCGCACGCTCGGCTCGACGTACGCGACGTCCCACGGCTCCGGCCCCAGCACGCGCAGGACGGTCGCGGGGTTCATCGTCCCGGCGCCCACCTCCGTGTTGAACGGCTGCACCGTGAGGCAGCCCTTCGCGGTCCAGTAGTCGGTGAGAATCCGCAGCGCGTCTTGCATCGTCAGCACGATGACCAAGGCTACCGGGGTGAGCATGGGCGACCGTACGCCGTACGCGGCGGTGGTCGTACGCCGTACGCGGCGGCAGAAACCCGCGGGTGTCGACCGCCCGTCCCACGGCCGGGTCGCAGGCAAGGACGCAGACCTGCTGACGGGTGGACAACAGTAGGTCTGCGATCTCGGCTGCGATGCCGGCCGGCGCAAACACGTGTCGGCGCAGGGCTCGGCGGAACCGGCAGGATCGTGCCGATCCGGCGCGCCGACACGGTTTCATCTGTGCCCGCATGGCCTAACCGGCACGATCACGCCGACAATGGCCGCAGCCGTCCACGGCTCTGTTCCTGTTCCTGCGCATTCCCTCTAGCTCCACGACAAAAGGATGTGACCGCGTGACTCTTCACCAGGCGGTCATCTCGTTCGCGCTGGTCGCCGGGCTGGTCACGATCACCCCCGGGCTCGATACCGCGATCGTGCTCCGCTCGACGCTGCGCGGCGGCCGCCGGGCCGGAATCCTGACCACGCTGGGCGTCAACGCCGGGGTGCTGTGCTGGGGGTTGGCCGCGGCGCTCGGGGTGTCGGCGTTGCTCGCGGCGTCGTCGATCGCGTACGACGTGCTGCGGTACGTCGGCACGGCGTACCTGCTCTGGCTCGGTGGCCGCCTGTTGTGGTCGGCGACCCGGCGGCGCTCCGCCGTACCCGGCCACCCCACGCACCCGCACGACGACCCGCACGACCCGCACGACCCGGCCGACCCGCATGACCCGCGCGACCCGCACGGCCCGGCCGACCCGACGGACGCCGCCGATCCGGCAGCGGGGCGGGGGATGAACCCTGGCGGGTGGGCCAACTTCCGTACGGGCCTGCTCACCAACCTGCTCAACCCGAAGGTGGGCGCGTTCTACGTGGCGATGCTGCCGCAGTTCCTGCCCGACGACGTGCCCCCGGCGGCGATGGGCGCGCTGCTGGCGCTGGTCCACAACGCCGAGGGGCTGCTCTTCCTGGGCACCGTGACTCTCTTGGCCGGCAGTTTTCGGCGCTGGCTGACCCGCCCCGGGGTGAACCGCTCGATCGACGGCATCACGGGGGCGGTGCTGGTGGGCTTCGGCGCCAGGCTGGCCCTGACCCGCTGAGCTGCTCCAGACCGCCGTCCCCTGTGGACAATGACCGCTCACGACCTGCCCAAAGGGTGCCATGGCACCCAACGTGCAGGTCACGAACGGTCGTGGGTGCTCGCTCCGCCCCGGCACGCCAGCCAGGCCGGGCCGGCCAGCGCCCGAGCCCCGCGCGGCCAGCCTCCGGGCCGCCGGGTGGTGAGACGTTCCGTCTCGTAACAGGGGCTCTCGACTAGGGTCCCGTAGCACCCGAGCGAAGGGGTGCGGACGTGACGAACGTACTGGCCAGCCAGAATCCGACGGCCACGAACCGGCGGTTGCTGTCGGGAAACGAGGCCATCGCGCTGGGCGCCTGGGAGGCCGGCGTCGCGGTCGGGTGTGGCTACCCCGGCACCCCGTCCACGGAGATCCTCGAGGCGCTGTTCGAGTACCCGGACCTGTACTGCGAGTGGTCCGTCAACGAGAAGGTCGCGCTCGAGGTCGGGCTGGGTGCCGCGCTGGCCGGCGGCCGCGCCCTCGTCACGATGAAGCACGTGGGCGTCAATGTGGCGGCGGACCCGCTGTTCACCGCGGCGTACACCGGGGTCAACGCCGGCCTGGTCATCGTCACCGCGGACGACCCCTCGATGCACTCCAGCCAGAACGAGCAGGACAACCGCCACTACGCGATCGCCGCGAAGATCCCGATGTTCGAACCGTCCGACGCGGCGGAGGCGTTGGAGTTCACGAAGGCGGCCTTCGAGATGTCGGAGGCGTACGACACTCCCGTTTTCCTGCGCACCACCACTCGGCTGTCGCACAGCAAGTCCGTGGTCGAGGTCGCCGACCCGGCGACCGTCGAGCGGCCGCGTCACGAGCGGGGATTCACGAAGAACCCCGCCAAGTACGTGATGATCCCCGGCAACGCCCGCGGCCGCCGCGTCGTCGTGGAGGAGCACCTGCGCGCGCTGGCCGAGGTCGCCGAGACGCACCCCGCCAACAGGATCGAGTCGCTGCCCGGCAGGGTCGCGGACACCACCGTGACGGCCGGCGCCGGAAGCACGCGGGTCGGCGTCATCACGTCCGGGGTGCCGTACACCTACGTCCGCGAGGCCTTCGAGAACGCCCCCGGTGGCCCGATCGCCGTCGACATCCTGACGCTCGGCATCGTGCACCCGCTGCCCCGGCGGATGATCGAGGAGTTCGCCCGCACCCACGACACGGTGTACGTCGTTGAAGAGCTCGACCCCGTCATCGAGACCCAGGTCCGGTCCTGGGGCATCGGCGCCCCCGGATCGGGCACCCGCCTGATCGGCAAGGATGCCTTCCCGAGCATCGGGGAGTTCAGCGCCGAGGTCGTCCGCGCCGGTCTCGGCCTGGGCGCGCCCGCTGCCGAGGGCTCCCGAGTGGCGCCCGCGCTCGCCGTACCGCCTCGTCCGCCCGTCCTGTGCGCGGGCTGCCCGCACGGGCACGTGTACGCGGCGCTGCGTGACAAGGGCATGGTCGTTTCTGGCGACATCGGGTGCTACAGCCTGGGCGTGCTGCCGCCGTACAACGCCATGGACACCCTCGTCGACATGGGCGCCTCGATCACGATGGCGCACGGCATGGACGCCGTCCTCGGCCACGACCCGGCCCGGCCGACGATCGCGGCGGTGATCGGGGACTCGACGTTCGCGCACTCCGGGCTGACGGGGCTGCTCAACGCGTGCTGGAACAAGCGGGACGGGCTCTACATTGTGCTCGACAACGGCACGACGGCGATGACCGGCACCCAGCCCAACCCGCTGTCCGGGGAGCGGATGGGGCGCGAGGACGCGTGGGCGCTGAGCTATCCGTACCTCGCCAAGGCCTTCGGCATCCCCGACGAGAACTTCGCCCAGGTCGACGCCCACGACCGCGCCGCGGTGACCGCGACTATCGACGAGTTGGCCGACCGCCGCGGGGTACGGCTGCTCGCGGTCGTCGGGCTGTGCGTGATCGAGGCCAAGGAGCTGAGCAAGGCCGGCAAGCTGGAGGACAAGCGCGAGGACCGCAGGCTCGTGCACCTGCCGCTGATCGACGTCGGGGGACCGGGCCGTGGCTGAGGGGACACCGGGTACGCCGGAGGCTGCGGCGGATTCGCACGCGCGTGCCAGCGAGGTCGTCAACGTGCTCATGGTGGGCGTCGGCGGGCAGGGGATCGTGTTGGCCAGCGACCTGCTGGCCGAGGCGGCGCTGATCGCCGGGCTGGACGTCAAGAAGAGCGAGATCCACGGCATGTCCCAGCGGGGCGGGCCGGTGTTCAGCCACGTCCGGTTCGGGCCGGGCCGCGTGCAGTCGCCGACGATCCCGCAGGGCGAGGCCGACGTCATTTACGCGCTGGAACGCATGGAGCTGCTGCGCTGGGCCGCGTGGGCCCGGCCCGGCGGCGCAGCGTGTTACTTCGCCCAGGACATGTACCCGGCCGGGGTGAGCGCCTACCCGGAGGGGCTGGACGAGGAGATCGCCTCGCGGTTCGGGCCGGTGGTCCGTTTCGACCCGCGCGAGCTGCGCGACCGCGTCTCCCCGAAGGTCAAGAACACCGCGCTGCTGGGGGCGATGAGCACCCTGATCCCGCTCGACCCGGGATGTTATGTCGCGGCGATGCCGCGGCTGTGCCCGCCGGGCACCGCTGACGTCAACGCGGCCGCGTTCGAGCTGGGCCGCCAGCTCGCGCAGGAGCGCCTCGCTGCCCGGGACGGTGAGCCGGCCACCGCAGGGTGACAACCCCAGCCGCAGCCCCAGCCCGGACGCCAGCCGCAGCCACAAGCGCCAGCCCGGAACCCACCGCGAGGCGAGGCGCCTCTCTTGAAGGGGAGACAACGCCCGTACGTACGCGAGTCCTCTCGCTCTCAGGAGAGGCGCCTCAGCCAACGTGGGCCTGCACGAGCACCGCGAGGTGAGGCGGCTCAGCCGACTCGGCCGCACCACCCGGCCGCGGCACCACGACCACCGGCACCACGACCACCGCCAGGTGAGGCGCCTCTCTTGAAGGGGAGACAACGCCCGTATGTACGTGAGTCCTCTCGCTCTCAGGAGAGGCGCCTCAGCCATTGCGGGCCTGCATAACCACCGCCAGGTGAGGCGCCTCCCCTGCCTGTCGACCCCTTGGGCGATGATGGGGGCATGGCTTCGGTGTTCGGCTCCTTCGGTTCCTCGCGACGCGGCCCGGCCGCCCCCGACCCGGGCGACCGCCGGCCCCGGATCGACGGCTACCCGGTGGACCGCATCCCCGCGGTGATCGCCGAGGCCCGCCGCGGCCGGCGCCGCCGCGTCACGACGATCGGCGAGGACGTCCTGGCCAGGCCGTGCCGCGAGGTCACCGCCTTCGGGACGCCCGGCCTGCGCGCCCTCATCGACGACATGCACGCCACCATGGCCTGCTGCCACGGCGTCGGCCTCGCCGCCAACCAGATCGGCGTCAACCTGCGGGTGTTCGTGTACGACTGCGAGGACGCGTACGGCGTACGTCACGTCGGCCACGTCCTCAACCCCCGCCTGGAGTCGGCGATGGAGCAGTCCGGCGGGCGAGAGTCCAGCGAGGAGGGCTGCCTCAGCGTCCCCGGCCCCGTCGCCGAGGTGCAGCGCGCCCGGGTCGCCGTCGTCCGCGGGGTCGACATGTTCGGCAAGCCGGTCACGGTCGAGGGCACCGGCACGCTGGCCCGCTGCCTGCAGCACGAGTGCGATCACCTGGAGGGACGGCTGTACGTCGACCGCCTCGGCGCCCGCGACCGCAAGAAGGTGCTGAAGTCCATGGAGGAGCTGCGCGCCTCGACGTGGGCGGCGTGGGACGCCCGGGCGGCCGAGCTGGGCAAGGAGTCCTCGGCCCAGCTCTCGCCCGAGCCGCCGACCGTGGACGACGTACCGGCTCCCCTCGTCGCGATCGGGACCGGCGGCACCGAGGAGTGGGACGCCGGGATCGTCGACTACGACCCGGCCGCGTACGCCGAGGCGGACACCTCGGGGCCGAGTCCCGAGGTGTCCGAGGTCCCGGAGGCGGCAAGCTACGACGACGCCCGCGCCGCCGAGCTGCCCGACGAGGACGAGGCCCGCGGCTGACACAAGGCCCGGCGCGACTGACGCGCCACCCGGCGCGGCTGACGCAAGGCCCGGCGCGGCTGACACAAGGCCCGGCGCGACTGACGCGCCACCCGGCGCGGCTGACGCAAGGCCCGGCGCGACTGACGCGCCACCCTGCGCGACGGGAGAGGGCCGGGCGACGGGCTTAGCCAGCGTGCTCGGCGAAGGAACCAAGCAGGGCGTTCCACTGCACGATCTCGTGGCGCTCCACCAGCTTGTCGCGCTGGAACGGGTCGCCGCTCAGCAGCTCCTCGACGGCGGCGGGCGAGTCGGCGCGGAAGATCAGCAGCGCCTGGTCGCGCTCCAGCCCCACCAGGGGACCGGAGGCGAGCAGCTGCCCCGACTCGACGAGGCCGCGCAGGTATTCGCGGTGATTCGGGCGCCCCGCGGCGATGGCCTCGGCGTCGGCGCAGTAGGTGTAGTGCACGGCGTAGACGGACATGACCGCCAGCGTAGGCGTCTAGCCCAGCCCAGGGTGCGGCGCGGTTCCCCACCCCCTCCCGTTCAGGGCGCGAGCGGGCAGGTCGCCAGGATCTCGTACCGGGGCGCCCGCCGCGGCCCCTCCCCCAGGTGGGAGGCCACGAGGCTGACGGCGTCGGGGGTCCACGTCGGCCCGGCGTACGCGTCCAGCACCCGCACCCACCGCGTCACGTTCGCCGGCCGGCCGAGGCGCGCGAGGGTGAGGTGCGCGCGGAACCGTTGCCCGTCGACCTCCGCGCCGGCGGTCGCGAACGCGGTCCGGGCGCCGCGGGCGAGGGCGGCGAGTTCGTCGCGCTCGGACGGTACGTCGTGCGCGAGGCCCGACCACAGCACCCGGGCCCCGTCGGGGTCCGGGAAGGCGCCGCCACCGCTGATGGCGAGGGGGCCGAGGTGCCGGCGCGCGGCCGCCGCGGCGAGGCGGTCGGCGATGTCGTCGAGGAGGTACTCGGGAGCGGTCGCGGCGAACGCCAGCGTGACGTGCCACTGGGCGGGCGCGGACCAGCGCAGATCCGGGTCTGCGGCGCGACGCGGTTCGAGGAAGTCGTCGAGGTGGTCGAGGGCCTCGACGGGCGGGATGACGGCGGCGACGAGGCGAAGCGATGTCGGCATACGAGCGGCCGGATGTCGTCGGACCGGGCGACGAGGAGCGAGTTCAGAAATCGGCGGACGCGCGTCGCGCCGCCGCCCCATCATGACACTCATGCGCATCGTCGTCGCCCTCGGCGGAAACGCCCTCCTGCAGCGCGGTCAGGTGCCCGACGCCGCCGCCCAGGTCGAGAACATCCGGGTCGCCGTGGCCGCGCTCGCACCCCTCGCCCTCGAGCACGACCTGCTCATCACCCACGGCAACGGGCCCCAGGTGGGGGTGCTTGCTATGGAAAGCGCCGCCGATCCGCGGCTCACCGGGCCCTACCCGTTCGATGCGCTGGGGGCGATGACGCAGGGGCTGATCGGGTACTGGGTGCTCCAGGCGTTCGGCAACGCGCTGCCCGAGGACAAGCCCATGACCGCGGTGATCAACCAGACGCTGGTCGACCTCAACGACCCGGCGTTCGAGAACCCGACCAAGTTCGTGGGCGAGGTGTACGACGAAGCGCAGGCCCGCGAGCTGGCGGCCCGGTACGGCTGGCAGGTGCGCCAGGACGGCCCGCACTGGCGCCGAGTGATCGCCTCGCCGCAGCCGCTGCGCATCATCGAGGTACCCCTGATCCGGCGGCTGATGGGCGAGGGGGTCCTGGTGGTGTGCGCGGGCGGCGGCGGGGTGCCGGTGGCTATGCGCGACGGCGACCTCGTCGGCGTCGAGGCCGTGATCGACAAGGACCTCTCGGCGGCGATGCTGGCCGTGGACGTCGAGGCGGACCTGCTCATGGTGCTCACCGACGTGGCGTCCGTCGTCGAGGACTTCGGGACACCCAAGGCCCGCCCGATCGGGCGGATCCCGGCGAGTGAGTTGCGGGCCAAGGGCTTTCCGGCCGGCTCGATGGGGCCGAAGGTGGAGGCGGCGTGCCGCTACGTGCAGCGCACCGGCAAGCGCGCGGTGATCGGGCGGCTCGCCGACGCGGGGCGGCTGGTGGATGGCGAGGTGGGAACGTACGTCGTGCCGTAGCCGGCGTTCGTCCCGGCCGGCGTTCGCCGGGAGCTCGGCGTCGTCGCCGATCCTCGGTGTTCCTGCCGGCTCCCGGCGTTCTGGGCTGCGGGCGGCCGCCAACACCAATGCGATTCGTCCGGATTCGCGTGGGTATGTACGGGCCATGACGACCTTCACCGAGCGCCTCGGCATCCACCCCACCGGCCCGGGCGAGGCCGCCCGCCCGGGCGACGACGCCGGGCAGCGCCTCCTCGTCACCGACGAGATGCTCAACGTCAACGGCGGGCTGCACGGCGGCGTCCTGGCCACCCTGCTCGACACGACGATGGGCGACGCCGTACGGTCCGGGCTCGACGAGGGCGAGGCCACGGTGACGGTGACGATGACCGTGACGTTCCTGGACGGCGCGAAGGAGGGTGACGAGCTCGCCGCCTCGGCGGAGGTCCGCAAGCGCGGCGGCAAGCTCGTGCTGGTCGAGGGCGACGTGACCCGGCTCGGCGACGACGCGCCCATCGCCCACGCGGTGGCCACCTTCACGGTGGTGAGTAAGGACTGACCTACTCCACGCGCAGGCCGCGCCCGCAACGACTCGGGACGCTTGCCGGCCACCGCGCGATGTTCGCCGCGACGATCAATGCCCCCGATGAGGACGCAGACCTCGTCCGAATCCGGGGTATTGATCGTTTCGCGTGACCGGCAACCACCCGGCAAGGCGTGGAGCAGGGTCCTTGACGCGATCCGTGATAGCACCGTGGTTTCATCGCCGTATGGCCATGAGGTTGCGACTCACCCCGGAGGACGAGGCGGTGCTCGCGCGCCTCGCGGAGGAAGACGGGGTCAGCCGCCAGGAGGCCACGATCCGGGCCATTCACGAGGTCGCTGCCCGACGAGGCCGTGAGCGGGACGTCAGGGCACTGTCGGCCGCCGCCCGACAGCGGTACGCCGACCTGCTCGATCGCCTCGGCCAGTGACCACGTCCTGACCACGGACCGGGCGACCAAGCGACCGGGGTCAGGCCAGCGGCTCGAAGCGGCTCGTGAAGAAGCGCAGAGTCGGCGACTCGTAGGTGAACTTCAGGCCCTTGATCTGGTCCCGGTTGGCATAGCACTCGATCACCGCGTCGGCGACGACGTCCATGTGCCGGTCGGTGTAGACCCGCCGCGGGATCGTCAGGCGCACCAGCTCCAGCTTCGGGAACTGCTCCTTGCCGTCCTTGCCGCGGCCCGAGCTGACGTTGCCGCGCTCCATGGACCGCACCCCGGACTCGACGTACAACTGCGCGGCGAGCGCCTGCGCCGGGTACTGGTCCTGCGGGATGTGCGGCAGGAACCGGCGCGCGTCGAGGAAGACGGCGTGCCCGCCGACCGGCTCCACGATCGGGATGCCGGCCTCCTGGAGCCGTTCGCCGAGGTAGCGGACCTGGCCGATGCGGTGCGCCAGGTAGTGGTCGTCGGTGGCCTCGCGCAGGCCGACGGCCATGGCCTCAAGGTCGCGGCCCGCCAGACCGCCGTAGCTCGGCATGCCCTCGAAGACCACCACCAGCTCGCGGGCGGCGACCAGGATCTTCTCGTCGCGCATGGCCAGGAAGCCACCGATGTTGACCAGGCAGTCCTTCTTGCCGGACATGGTCAGCCCGTCGAAGTAGCTCAGCTGCTCCTTGACGATCTCGGCGCAGCTCTTGTCTGCGTACCCCTCTTCCCGCTGCTGGATGAAGAACGCGTTCTCGGCGAGGCGGGTGGCGTCCGACCACATGATGATCTTGTGGTCGTCACACATCTTGCGGACGGCGCGGATGTTCTCCATCGAGACGGGCTGGCCGCCGGCGAGGTTCACGGTGAGCGCCACGTTGATGTACGCGATCTGGTCCGCCCCGACCTGGTCGATCAGCGCCTGGAACTTCGCGAGGTCCACGTTGCCCTTGAACGGGTGCTCCGCCTGCGGGTCGTGCGCCTCGTCGATGATGACGTCGTGGAAGGTGGCCCCGGCCATCTCCTGGTGCAGGCGGGTGGTCGTGAAGTACATGTTGCCGGGGACGTGCATCCCCGGGCGGATCAGGATCCGGCTGATCAGGTGCTCGGCGCCGCGGCCCTGGTGGGTGGGGACGACGTACGGGAAGCCGTAGACCTCCTCGACCGCGTCCTTGAGGATGTCGAACGACTTCGCGCCCGCGTATGCCTCGTCGCCGACCATCATGTGCGCCCACTGGTTGTCGCTCATCGCGGACGTGCCCGAGTCGGTGAGCAGGTCGATGTAGCAGAGCTTGGAGGGCAGCAGGAACGTGTTGTAGCCGGCCTCTTTGATGGCCGCCTCGCGCTGCTCGCGCGTGGTCATCGTGAGCGGCTCGACGGTCTTGATGCGGTAGGGCTCGGCGAGCTTGCGTTCGGTCGACGACATGGGCGGCCTCCTCGGATCGGGACCGGGCGTCGCGCGCCGCGGTCGACAATTGTCAGCCTCCAGTTAGGCGCTGTCGGGCATTACGCGCAACAGGCCAATGAAAGTCTATGCATATTGCTCACCCTTTTGTCGAGGCCATGCCAGCCGGCTGCTCGCACTGCCCAGGCCCAGGCGCGGCATGAGTCGGGCGCGACTGGGTACCGCCTCAGCAGCCACCCAAAGGAGATCTGATGGCCCACCCCATGGACCCCGCCGACGACCGCCGGGCCACGCGCGACGACGACGTCCACACCGACACTCACCGCGACCGGGACGACGCGGACCTGCCGTTGCCGCAGGATCCGGGCGGCGAGGAGGCCGGCCCGATGCCCGACGAGGTCGAGGAGCACATGACCGAGGACTCCCTGGGCATCCAGCACGAGCACTTCAACGCCACCGAGCGCCTGGACGCGGCCGAGTCCCGGATCGAGGCGCTCCGTAACGACGACGAAGCCGGTACGCCGCAGCGCCCCGCACCCGCCGACCCGGGCGACCCGACCGGCGCAGCCCCTCAGGCCGACGGGACCATCACGTCGGCCAGGGACGACGAGGCCGGCGACCCCAGTCGCCCCGCGAACGACCCCGCCGCTCAGGGTCCCGCGGGCGATCCGACGGCGGGACAGGCGGGTGCGGTCGACAGCGGACGCGTCCCCGATCAGGGGGCAGCCGCGGATGCCGGCGGCCTCGGGGCCCCAGGCGGCGTGGGCGGCAGCGGCCGCGCCCCGGACGGCGGCAACGCCATGACCACCTGACGGCCCCTGAGGCCCCCGAGCCCCCGCCGCGCGCTAGCCGGCGGGGGGTTCCTCGCGCATGGCCGGCGTCGCGAGCAGCGCCACGATCAACAGGGCGGCCACCACGGTCAGTGCGCGCAGCACGCCCACGTGGTCGCCGAGCCAGCCCAGGCCGGGCGGGCCGACGAGGAAGGCGCCGTACGCGATCGTCGACACCACGCTCATCCGCGCGGCCGCACGGCCGGGGTCGTCCGCCGCGGCGCTCATCCCCACCGGGAAGCCGAGCGATACCCCGATCCCCCAGATGGCCGCCCCGAGGTACGCCAGCGGCGTCGACCCCGAGAACACGACCAGCAGCGACCCGACGCCTGCGGCGACGAACAGCGCGCGCAGCAGGGGCACCCGCCCGTACCGGTCCAGCAGCGGCGCCCCGAACCAGCGCCCAGCCGTCATGAACAGCAAGAACGTCGCGAAACCCAGCACGCCCGCCCACTGCGGCAGCCCGTACCCGTCGATGAACGCCACCGACACCCAGTCGTTGGCCGCGCCCTCCGTGAACGCCGCGACCAGGGTTACCAGCCCGATCAGGAGCGTCCGCGGCTCGGTCCACGCGGACCGCACCGCGGGAGCGGCGCCGAGGGAGGAGGGCGCGGGTACGCCGTCCGCCCGCGCCGCCCGGACGTCGGCCCGGGCCGCCTCGCCGTCCTGGGCGCCAGGCCGGGCCGCCTCGCCCTCCTGTTCGCCGGCCGCCGGCGCCTCGGCTTCCTCGGTGCGCGGCAGGAACGACTGTACGGCGTACGCGATCCCCACCCACAGCACCGGCACGGCCACGGCGAAGTGCAGCCACACGGGCACCCCAGCCGCCGTCAGCCCCGCGGCGACCAGCGCAGATAGCACCGTGCCCAGGCTGAAGCCGGCGTGATAACGCGGCATGATCGTGCGGCCGAGGTGCCGCTCGACGGTCGCGCCCTCCAGGTTCATGGCGACGTCCCAGAGCCCGATCCCCAGCATGGCCAGGAAGAGGACCGGCAACGACAACGCGACCGAGTGGGCCAGCCCAACGGTGCACCCGCCGATCAGGAACGCCGCCAGCGAGAGGGTCGCGCCGACGAGTACGGTGCGCGCGGCGCCGTACCGTGCCGCCATCCGCCCCGCGAACGGCAGCCCGACGAGCGCGCCCGCCGATCCGACGAGCATGACGAAGCCGAGCTGTCCCGGGGTGAGGTCGAGGTCCTCGCGGATCGTCGGGATCCGACCCGCCCAGGTGGCGAACGTCATCCCGTTGAGCAGGAAGACGACGCTCGTCGCGACCTTGGCGCGTTCCAGCCGGGGCGCGGCGTGGCCGCCTCCCGACAGCCCCGAACCCGTCCGACGCCCGCCATGGTCCACGGTGGTCATCCTCTCGCCTCCCTTGGTCTGCCGGCTCCTGCCGGCGGTCCCGCGTGCCGCGCGTCGGCCGGCGCGCCCGCTTGGGCCGCCGCACCATGGCGCACCAGTCAGTTCGAATCGATTCGATCGAATCGTTTCGATTAGCATGAACCTATGACTCCCTCAGGTCAAGCCGCCGCCCCCGGACGCGCCCACCTGCGCGACGTCGCCGCCCGCGCGGGGGTGTCCGCCTCCACCGCGTCGCTGGTCTTCAGCGGCCGCGGCCCGGTGTCCGAGACGACCCGCGCGCGCGTGCTGGCCGCCGCCACGGAGCTGGGCTACCGCGGCCCCGACCCCCTCGCGTCGTCGCTGCGCCGCGGCAGGTCCGGGGTGGTCGCCTGCGTCGTCGAGGGGCGCCTCTTGCACGCGTTCCGGGATCCGTACGCCGTCTCGGTCCTGGACGGGCTGGCCGCCGAGCTCGACGCGGACGACCTCGGGCTGCTGCTCGTGAGCCAATCGCCGGCCGCACCCGAGCGGGCGGTGGGCCGGCTCGCGGGGACCGCATTCGACGCTCTCGTCTTCCTCGGCTGCGGCCCCCTGGCGAATCCGCTGGTGGCGCCGGTGCGGGCGCGGGGCGTACCGGTGGTCGCGCTGGGCTCCCCGATCGGCGAAGGCGTCGTGCTCGTCGACGTCGACAACCGGGCCGCCATGATCGGCGCGGCCGAGCACCTGCGCTCGCTCGGGCACGAGCGGGTCGCCACCCTCGTGTTGCCGCTCGTCCCGGGGCCGCAGCCGGGCGGGCTGCACACGGTCGGGGACATCCTCGCCGCGGTGGCCACCCCGGGCGCGCTCGACGGCGGGCCCCCGCCGGACACGATCGGCCGGCTGACCGGCACGCAGGAGGTCTTCGGTCCGCACTGCCCCGCGGTGGTCGCGGCCGAGGCGGACATCGACGGCGGCGCAGCGGCCGCGGATCTGCTGCTGCGGTTGCCGGCGGCGCGGCGGCCGACCGCCATCCTTGCCCAGTCCGACCTGCTGGCGGCCGGCGTCTGCCGCGCCGCGGCCCAGCGTGGGCTCCGGGTTCCGGAGGATGTCTCGGTGACCGGTTTCGACGGCATCCCAATGCCCTGGTTCGCGGGCGTCCTCACCACCGTCGAGCAGCCCGGGACGGAGAAGGGCGCGACGGCCGGCCGGGTGGTCCGCGCCCTCCTCGCCGGCGAGGACGCGCCGAGCGTGACGCTGCCGACGCGGCTGCGGATCGGGACGACCACGGCGGCCCCGGTGCGCGTGACGACGCCTGAAGACCGATAGCGACCGCTCACGACCAGGCCTTTGGGTGCCATGGCACCCAAGGTGCAGGTCACGAACGGTCGCTGTCCCGCGCCGTCATCCTTGTGGCGTCATCCGTGTGACGTCATCCCTGTGACGTCATCCGTGTGCCGTCATCCGGTTACGTCATGGCCAGGGCCTTGCGGGCCAGCGACTCCCACTCCGAGACGTCGTCCGCCGGCACCACGACCCAGTCGCCGTGGTCCTCCGCGGTCACCAGGCCCTCGGCATGCTCGCGGACCGCGCCGCCGCCCACGGCGCGGAACGCCATCCGCTCGTCGGTCCCCAGGCGCGCGAACGGTACGCCGTCGCGGGTCAGGATGCGGGCGCCGGCGTCGTCGCGCCCCTCCGCAACGCCGAGGTCCGCCAGGTCGACGCGCAGCTTGTCGAAGAGGGCCGAGGTATCCATGGGCCCATCATGTCGGCCTGACGGCCGGAGGAGGCTGCGGGACACGACCCTTCGCCTTGGCGACCGACCCAAACCTCTGCCACAACGGGTCACGAGACCCGGCTTCCCTTCACAACGCAACAGGTCAGCGAGCTCTCTCCGCGTGGTGGGACATCGATGTGGTAGAGGTTCGTGCCGCTTGATCGTCTCCCAGCGAGCTCACGGGCCCAGCACCCGATCGAGGTAGGGGTTCGCGAACACCCGGTCCGGGTCGACCAGATCACGGACGGCCAGCGCGTCGCCGAATCGCGGGTAGCGCGCCGCCAACACCTCGGCGTCGAGCCGGTGCAGCTTGCCCCAGTGCGGCCGGCCGTCGTACCGCGCCAGCACGTCCTCGAACGCCCGGAACACCCGCGTGTGGTCCATCCCCACGTACTGGTGGATGGCGAGGTAGGCGACGTCCCGTCCGTACGCCGTGGAGAGCCACACGTCGTCGGCCGCGGCGTACCGCACCTCCAGCGGGAAGCTCACCGGTTCACGGGTCCGATCGAACCAGCCGGCCAGGTAACGCAGGATCTCGGGGGCCGCCGCGCGCGGGACGGCGTACTCGCTCTCCCGGAACTTCACCCGCCGCGGCGAGACGAAGACGCGGTGCGAGACGTCGGTGAACTCGCGCCGAGACATCGCCGCGGCGCTGACGCGATTGGCCCACGGCGTCGCCCGCGGGCACGCCGTGAGCGCCCGGTTCAGCCCCTCGAACAGGGCGTTGTCGACGAGTTCCCCGCCCAACCACGCCCGCCACGCCGGCAGCGGCTCGCCGGACCGATCGCCGGGCGCCAGCCGGGTGTTCGTCTTGAGCAGGCACCCGTCGGTGTGCGGGAACCAGAAGAACTCAACGTGGTCGTGCCCGGTCATCGTCGCGTCGAAGTCCGCGAGCAGGTCCGGCAGGCGGGCGGGCCGTTCCACGGCCCGGATGCGGTACGCCGGGAGCACCGCCAGCTCGACCTCGGTGACCAACCCGAACGCGCCCAGCCCGAGCCGCGCCGCCGCGAACAGCTCGGGCCGCTCGGTGGCCGAGCAGGTGACGTCGGTCCCATCGGCGAGGACAAGCCGGAGCGCCGTCACCGTGCTGGCCAGCCCGCCGAACGCCGCGCCCGTCCCGTGCGTGCCGGTCGCGAGCGCGCCCGAGATCGACTGGGCGTCGATGTCGCCGAGGTTCGCCATCGCCAGGCCCGCGGCGTCGAGGAGCCGGTTGAGGTCGCGCAGTGTCGTTCCGGCGCGGACCCGGACGCGCCCCGCGGCGGGGTCGACCTGCACCAGGCCGGTCAGCGCGCGCAGGTCCAGCAGGACCCCGTCGGTGTAGGCCGCGCCCGTGAAGGAGTGCCCCGACCCGACCGCCTTGACCCGCAGCCCGTCGGCGCGGGCCGCCCGCACGGCCGCCACCACGTCTGCCGTACTCGCCGCCGCGACGCACCGCGCGCGCAGCGCCCGCACGTTCCCCGCCCAGTTCTCCCACCGGTCCGGTCCCACCTGGTCCCCCTTCACGGACATCCCCGCCGGATGACTCCGACGGGCTCAGCCAAAACAGCGGCCCTCGCCGCGGTACGTCGGCGCCGACCCGGTCACCCGGCCGCCCTCGACGAGCCAGACCCGGTCGAACCGCTCCAATGGTTCCCCCGCCTTCGTCGGCCGAAACCAGACGGCCTCGCCGATCGCGGGCGGCGCGCCGGCCGCCCGCAGCGGGGTCTGCACCTCCCCGGCGCCCTCCGACCCGATCAGCCGCAAGCCCGGCGGCCACACCGGCGTCGGCAGCCGCGAGGCCCCCGCCGCGCCGGAGGCGACGTACCCGCCCCCGAACACCGTCGCGAACCCCGGCGCCGGTCGGCGCACGACCGGCAGGACGACGTACAAGGCGGGCCGCGGCGACCAGCCGCGGTAGGCGTCGAAGCTGGTCGGCGCGTACAGCCCTGAGCCGGCCGCCAGCTCGGTGAGCGCGTCGTCCGCGCCGGTGACGTGCAGGCTCCCGGATCCGCCGCCGTTGACGAACCGCAGCGGCGGCGCGCCCAGCCGGTCCAGCTCCGCGGCCACGGCGTCGACGTCGGCCCGCCGTCGCGTCCGCAGGTCCCGGTCCGAGGCCCGCTTGACCGCGCGGACGGCCGCCGAGGCGTCGGGCAGGCCGGCGATCTGGGCGTCGTAGAACATCAGCCCGGCCAGGAGCAGGCCCGGCGCGCCAGCGACCACCCCGGCGGCCCGCGCCACCCCCGCGGGGGTGCGCAGCGGCGACCGCCGCGCGCCGAGGTGCACGCGGCCGACGCGCAGCGAGGCGTCGACGTCGACGCAGACCCGGATCGGGGCGTCGGGGCGGGACCCGGCGTCCGCCCAGGCCCGCTGTGCCATGGCCAGGTGGGCGGGGTCGTCGGCCATGATCGTGACCCGCGCGCAGGCGGCCGGGTCGGCGGCCAGCGCCCGCAGCGCGGCGGCGTCGACGCTCGGGTACGCCACGAGGATGTCGTCGTGGCCGCGCCCCGCGAGCCAGTGGGCCTCCGCGACGGAGTACGCCATCAGCCCCGCGAATCCCGGTCGGGCCAGGGCCTCGTCGAGGATCGCGCGGCACCGGACCGACTTGGTCGCCACCCGGATCGGCCGGCCGTGGGCCCGCGCCACCAGCAGGTCGGCGTTCGCGCGGACCGCGTCGAGGTCGACCACCGCGGCGGGTAGCGGCACGTCCTCGCCCGCCTGGGCGAGGGCGGCGCGGAGTGCCGCGGACGGTACGCCGTGGGGCGCTGCGCGCACGGGTGCCTCGCTACCGGTCGGTTGGATTGGTGAGGCCGCCAGCGTACGACGTACCGTCGTCCCCGTCCCCCCGAGTCGCCCGAACCCCCCGAGGACCCCCGTGATCGAGCGCATGTCGCCCGTCGAGATCGACCAGATGCGTCCCGCCGGCGAGTTCGTCGCCGGGGTGCTCGACGACCTGTGTCGGCGGGTGCGGGTGGGGACGAACCTGCTGGAGATCGACGCGTGGGCCCACGACGCCATCCGCGAGCGGGGCGCGACGAGCTGCTACATCGACTACCACCCGTCGTTCGGGGCCTCCCCGTTCGGGCACGTGATCTGCACGTCCGTCAACGACGCGGTGCTGCACGGGCTGCCGCACGACTACGTGCTGGCCGACGGCGACCTGCTCTCGCTCGACTTCGCGGTCGCGATCGACGGCTGGGTGAGCGATTCGGCGCGCAGCGTCGTGGTGGGTACGCCGCGCCCGCAGGACCTGGACCTCATCGCGACCACCGAGCGGGCGCTGGCGGCGGCGATCGCGGTGGCGCGGGCGGGGCGCCGGCTCGGGGACATCTCGGCGACGATCGGGCAGGTGGCGCGGGACGCGGGGTACGCCGTCAACACCCAGTTCGGCGGTCACGGGGTGGGCCGCACGATGCACGGCGAGCCGCACGTGCCGAACGACGGGCGCGCCGGCCGCGGCCTGACCCTGCAACCGGGGCTCGTCATCGCGATCGAGCCATGGCTGCTGGAGACCACGGATCGCATCTTCACCGACCCGGACGGATGGACGCTGCGCAGCGCCGACGGCAGCCGGGGCGCCCATTCCGAGCACACGATCGCGATCACGACCGGCGATCCCATCGTGCTGACCGCGCGGCCCGCCTGATTGCTTGCCTGACTGCTCCGGGCCCGAGGGGCTCCTGGGCCAGCCGGGTTACTTGGCGGCGTGCGCCACGTCGACGACGAGCCTCGTCTTGCCGCCGTCGTCCATGATCGAGGCCTTGAACGGCAGCTGCTCACGGACCCCGACGCCGAACGTCGTCATGCCCTCGAAGCTGCCGGCCGAGGCGATCTGGCGCAGCGACTTGTACCCCGTGACGGTGACCAGCTCCGTCGCGTCCGCGGGCAGGTAGGTGGGCTGACCTGCGGCGTCGTACGACGGGGCGCCCACCACGACCGTGAGGAACGCACCGCCCCGCAGCACCACGGGCTTGCCGGAGGCGTCCTGGCGGACCTGGGAAACATAACGCACCTGATAGCCCGGCTTCTTCGCCGCGTCCCCCGCGAGGTCGATGACGAGCCGATCGAAGCAGTCCTGCTGCCCGGCGCGGACGCCGGTGACGGTCATGGGCGCCAGCGTCGTGTCGACCGGGGCGGTGGTGGCCCCGTCGAAGGTGCAGGCGGTCGTGCTGCCGGAGGCTGTGCCGCTGATCATGGGGCTGCCGCTCGACGATTGCGACGAGGTGCCCGCGGAGGCGCTCGTCGTCGTGGCGACCGACGAGGTCTTCTCGGTGTCGCCGCCGCATGCGGCCAGCAGGGGGACGCAGGCGAGGACGGCGACCGCCCCGACCCGGCCCCGCCGGGCCCTGGTTGACCTGTCGAACCTCGTGCTCATCTCGGCTCCTCCCGCCGGTCATGGCAACACCCGCGAGGTCGGCGCCTCACGTCATATTCCTCAGCATCGTCATGACCTGCGGCGATTCACAAGCTTCCCACGCCGATCGTGACGCCATGGTGACCTAGGGAGTTCGTCTGGTTCGGGGGGTTGGTCCGGCCCCGCTAGGGTGACGCGCATGCCGTCGGTCCTGTGGTTTCGCCGCGATCTTCGCCTCGGCGATCTGCCCGCGCTGGGCGCCGCGATCGAAGCCGGCGGGCCGGTGGTTCCGCTGTTCGTCCTCGATCCCGCCTTGGACGCGACGGCGGGTCCGGTGCGGCTGCGATGCCTGCTCGGCGCCCTGCGCGCGCTCGGCGAGAGCTGCGACGGGCGGCTGGTCGTGCGGTCCGGCCGCCCCGAGGAGGTTGTGCCCGCCGTCGCGGCCGAGGCCGGGGCCGGCGGCGTCCACGTCAGCGCCGAGAGCACGCCGTACGGTCGCCGTCGCGACGAGCGGGTCCGCGCCGCCCTCGCCGCGCGCGGGGTCGCGTGGGTGGCGACAGGCACGCCGTACGCCGTGGGCCCGGGCACCCTGTTGACGGGCGGGGGCGCGCCGTACCAGGTCTTCACGCCGTTCGCCCGCGCCTGGCGCGACCACGGCTGGCCGCAGCCCGCGCCGATCCCGCGGGGGCTGACCTGGGCCGACGGGATCGCCACCGAGGCGCTCCCGGCCGATCCGGCGGTCGGGGACACCCGGCTGCCGGAGTGCTCCGAGGCGGCCGCACTGGACCGGCTCGGCGAGTTCGTGGCCGACGGCCTGACGGCGTACGGCACCGACCGCGACCGCGCCGACCTGCGGGGCACGAGCGAACTGTCGATGCACCTCAAGTACGGGACCATCCATCCCCGCACGATCCTGGCGGCGGTTTCGGCGGCGGGAGCGGGGGGCGGTGCCGGGTTCAGCGGGGCGGGGCCCGGCGGGGCGCGCGGCGACGGGGCGGACCGGTTCAGCACGGAGCTGGCGTGGCGGGAGTACTACGCCGACGTGCTCTGGCACCGGCCCGACTCCGCGTGGGCGGACCTGCGGCCGGGGCTGCGGACGATGGCGTACGACGAGCCGGGCGAGGACTTCGCGGCCTGGTGCGCGGGGCGGACCGGGTTCCCGTTCGTCGACGCCGGGATGCGCCAGCTGCTCGCGGAGGGGTGGATGCACAACCGGGTGCGGATGGTCGTGGCGTCGTTCCTGGTCAAGGACCTGCACGTGTGGTGGCCGCACGGCGCGCGGCATTTCCTTGAGCACCTGCGGGACGGGGACATCGCCAGCAACAATCACGGCTGGCAGTGGGTGGCCGGGACCGGGACGGACGCGGCGCCGTACTTCCGGGTGTTCAACCCCGTCAGCCAGGGGCTGAAGTTCGATCCGCGCGGGGACTACGTGCGCCGGTACGTGCCCGAGCTCGCCCACCTGGCGGGCAAGGCGGCGCATGAGCCGTGGCGGGCTGCGGACGGGTACGCC
The DNA here is from genome assembly GCA_016699675.1 of Austwickia sp. Classification (NCBI taxonomy): domain Bacteria; kingdom Bacillati; phylum Actinomycetota; class Actinomycetes; order Micrococcales; family Dermatophilaceae; genus Austwickia; species Austwickia sp. The sequence continues at coordinate 1,032,673 of CP064985.1, forward strand.
GCCGGGTACCCCGCCCCGGTCCTCGATCACGCCGAGGAGCGCGCGGAGGCGCTCCGGCGGTACGACGCGGCTCGGTCCTGATCGGGAGCGCTCAGGCGGCCATCCCGACTCGGTGCTCTGTTCGATTCACGGGCCGACTCAGCCCTCCCACAAGCGATTTCGCGCCAGAAACTGGACGTTCGCCCAGGGCGAACAGGCTACTCATAGTGGTACCGGCACGCCGCGATCTGGATCTGGCCCTCGATGACCTTGTAGATCAACCGATGCTCGTCGGTGACCCGCCTCGACCAGAATCCCGCGAAGCCGTGCCTTAACGGCTCCGGCTTCCCGATGCCCTCGTTACCGTTGCGCCCGATGTCCGCGATGAGCTGGTTGATTCGGCGGAGCACCTTGCGGTCCTGCTCCTGCCACCACAGGTAGTCCTCCCACGCCCGAGCGCTGAAGACGATCGTCATTCCGCAATGAGCTCGCGTGCCACGCCACCGCCGGATTCCAACTCCTGGATGGATGCCAACAAGCGGCGGGCATTAGCGGGGCTTCGCAGCAGGTAGGCCGTCTCTTTCAAAGACTCGTAGTCGTCCAGTGACACGATGACGGCCGGCTCGTGCCCGGCGCGCGTAATCACGACCTCCTCGCGATCGCTGACCACTGAATCCAGCACCTCGGCATAGCGAGCGCGGGATTCGGTGTAACTCATGGTCCTCATCGTGTCACCTCCGTACAGAAAAGCGTACGCCGCTCCGTCCTGCAGCGCAATCCCGTCGATCAGCGCAGCAGCAGGGTGCCCAGGCGGCGGCGGGCGCCCATCATGCCCACGATCCCCAAGACCAACAGGTACAGCACCGAGACCGCGCTCGCCGGGGTCAGCAGCCCGGTGCACAGCTCTCGGCAGAGCACCACCCCCCGATAGAGCGGGGTCGCCTCGATGACCCAGCGCAGCGGTCCGGCCAGCGTCTCGACGGGGAAGAAGGTGCCGCTGAACAGCATCATCGGGACCAGCGCCAGGGTGACGTATTCGAAGTCCTGCCAGCTCGTGAAGTGCGTGGTCACCCACATCCCGACGCCGGCGAATGCGAAGCCGATGAGCAGCGTCGCCGGCAGGGCCAGCACGGCCCACCCGGAGGAGGCCAGCCCCATCGCCGCCATGATCGCGAGGAAGCCCGCCGAATAGATCCCGCCGCGGATGAGCGCCCACATCGTCTCGCCGATCGCCACGTCGGTCACAGTCATGGGCGTCGCCAGCACGGCGTCGTACAGCTTGGCGTACTTCATCCGGAAGAACAGGTTGAAGGTCGAGTCGAAGATCGCGCCGGTCGTCGCGGCGGTGGCCAGCATCGCGGGGGCCACGAACTCCGCGTAACCGATCCGTCGTCCCCCCACGTCGAAGCCCTTGATCATGGCTCCCACCCCGATGCCGATCGAGAGCAGGTAGAGGATCGGCTCGAGGAAGCCCGTCAGGAAGACGAGCCAGTCCCGCCGGTAGACAAAGAAGTGGCGGTTGACCAGGCGCCAGGCGATCACGAGATCAGCCGCCGCTCGAGTCGCCGGGTCGCCCACGCGGCGCCCACGACGACGATCGCGAGCAGATATGCCGCGTGCCCCGCCATCATTGGCCAGTCGATCGCGCCCCACGGCGCCAGCATGAACGCCCTGGTCAGCTCCACCCCGTGGTAGAGCGGCGTGAGCTGAGCCGCCACCTGCAGCGGCGCCGCCAGGTTGCTCACCGGGAAGAACGCCCCCGAGAACAGGAACAGCGGCGTGACGACGATCCGCATGATCACCGAGAAGACCGAGTCCGACTTCGCCCAGGCCGCCACCCCGAAGAACGGCGTGGCGAACGCCAGTCCGATCAACAGCTGCACCGCGAAGGCGAGCACGACCCCGGGCCAGCTCGCGTACAACCCGAACGGGACCAGGGCCAGCATGAACACCGCGCACGTCGTGGCGATTCGAAACGCCACGAACGCCATGTGCGCCCCGAACACGTCGACCACCCGCAGCGGCGTCGCGATCATCGAGAAGTACGTCTTGTTCCACTTCACCATGCCCATGACCGGCCACAACACCTCGCCCATGGCGATCTGCATGGCGTGCGCGGCGAGGAGCCCGGGGGCGACGAAGTGCAGGTACGTCGTGGCGCCCGGCAGCCGAGCTCCCGAGTCGTCCACGAACCGCCCAAGCAGCATCCCCATGGCGACCAGATAGAGCACCGGGGTGACGAAGCTGTTGAACACCGAGCCGCGCCAGGTGCGCTGGTAGACGGTCAGCCAGTAGTCGAACTGCCGGCTGACCATCACCATGTGCCGCGGCCCGGGTCGCTCGGGCGAGGCGCCTGACCGGTGGGCCTCGGCGGCCACGGAGCCGGGCGGGGCCGGCGCGGAGGCGGGCGGATCGTTCGCAGCGGGCACGTCAATCCACCAACGTCCGGCCGGTGAGGTGCAGGAACACGTCCTCCAGGGTGGAGCGCCGCACGAGGGTCGTCTGCGGCTCCACGCGCTCGTGCACCGCCGCCGCAGTGGCATCGGCATGGTCCGTGTAGAGCAGGATCCGGTCGGGAAGGACCTCGGTGCGCGCCACGAGCCCGTCCAGCCGGGCGGCCACCGCGACCATCTCATCCGGCGTGATCACTCCGAATCGGGCCTCGACCACCTCGCGGGTCGAGTGCTGCCGGATCAGGTCAACCGGTGTGCCCTGGGCCACGATGACGCCGCCGTCGACCACCACGAGCCGGTCGCACAGCTGCTCGGCCTCGTCCATGTAGTGCGTGGTCAGGAGCTGGGTGACGCCGGCGTGCTTCAGGCGGTAGAGCTGGTCCCACAACAGGTGGCGCGCCTGCGGGTCCAGTCCCGTCGTGGGCTCGTCGAGGAGCAGCAGCTCGGGGTCGTTCACCAGCGACCGGGCGATCGTGAGGCGCCGCTTCATGCCGCCGGACAGGTCGTCGACCTTGGCGTTCGCCTTGTCGGTGAGGTTGACGAAGTCCAGCAGCTCGTCGGCGCGGCGCCGCACCTGGTCGCGGGGCAGCCCGAAGTAACGCCCGTAGACCGTGAGGTTCTCCCGCACGCTGAGCTCAGCGTCCAGGGTGTCGTCTTGCGGGCAGACGCCCAGCCGCGCCCGGATCTGCGAGCCGTGCGACTCGGGATCCATTCCGAGGACGCGCAGGTCACCGCCCGTGCGAGGGCTCACCGTCGCGATCATCCGCATCGACGTCGACTTGCCCGCCCCGTTGGGGCCGAGGAAGCCGAACAGCTCCCCGCGGCGCACCTCGATGTCGATGCCTCGGACGGCCTCGAACTCGCCGTACGCCTTGCGCAGCCCCCGCGCCCACACCAGAGCGTCCGCGTCGGGCATGGCGGCATCGACGCTCCCCTGCCCGGACACCACCCCCGCATCGCGCCGCGCCGCCGCGCGCCCCTCCCCCGTCATGGTCGGCACGCTAACAGCCGCCCCCGACAACGCTCACGACGTTTTCCGCCGGACAGCGCCGCCCCGAACCCCGTCGCCCGCCGGCCCCCTCCGGCCGCCGCGAGATCGGCAGCCTCCGACGGCGGGTGGCCTCAGCGGTAGAACGTGAAGATCCGACCTTCCTCCGGGCGCGCGTCCTCGGGCAGCGCCGCCGCCGGGTCGGCGACCAGCCGTTCGACGCCGACGCGCATGACCGTGCCCTCGACCTGCTCGCACAGCGCGACCTGCTCGAACCCCGCCTCGTCGAACCACCCGCGGATGTCCGGCCCGAGGTCGGGCTCCTGAGCGCCGCGCGTCCAGATCACGGTGGCCCCCGGCGCACACAGGGTGCGCCCCACGTGGATGAGCCGCCGGATGTCCCGCGCGGTGATGTTGCCCATGATTCCCGACAGCAGAAGCAGGTCGGCGGGCCGGAGGCCGTCGTACGCCGTGAGTTCGCCGGCGTCGCTACGACGTACGACGATCCGCCCCGCGCAGCCGAGCCGCTCGATCTCGGCCTCGGCGACGGCACAGATGGCCTGATCGATCTCGACGAGGGCGCCGGTCACCCGCTCGCGGTCGTCCCGGCCGGCGAGCACGCCGAGGAGGTCGCGGCCCTCCCCGGCGCAGACGCTCACGACCTGCACGGCCGCCGGCGCGGTCCGGTCGAGGACCGCCGCGATCTGGGCCTGCACCTCGCGCAGGCGAGCGGACAGGGCCGAGGTCGGGTCGTCGTACTCCGTGTGCCAGGCCACGTAGTCGCGCAGCCGCGGGGACTCGGCGGTGCCGCCGTCGTCGGGGCACCCGTCGCCGATGAGGTGCCGTCCGACGCCATGGCCGAACTCTGCTCCGAGGTCATGGGCAGGAGCCTGTCAGACCCAGGCAGACCGCGGGGAGCTCGAACCAGCGCAGGTGTTCGAACTCCGCGGAGGCGTCCGGCACTCCCCACCCCGAGGCGTCCCGCGACGGGTCGTCGGCCAGCGCGGCGAAGAGGGCGCGGGCCTCGTCGAGGTACCCCGTCAGGGCCCGCTCCGGCGCCGTCACGTGCTGGGCCGGATAGGTCAGCCGGCCCTCCTCCCAGTCGAGCATCGACAGCCGCAGCGGCGGCTCCACGGCGCCGTCGCGGTGGTGCCAGCGCCCGGTCGCCGGGTCGAAGCGGTAGTCCGGCAGGAGCCGCCAGCCCTGCTCGGCCACCAGCTCGACCGCCGCGATGACGTAGTCGACGACCCGCTCGGAGACGAAGTAGTTGAAGTTCACCCGCACCCAGCCCGGCTTGATGCCCTCGCAGCCCCCGGTGATCTCCGCCTCGAACTCCTTGGACGCCGCGAGGTCGATGCCGAGCAGGCGGTGCCCGTACGGCCCCGCGCACGAACACCCGCCCCTCGACTGGATCCCGAACAGGTCATTGAGCAGCGCGACCACGAAGTTGTGGTGCAGGTATTTGCCGCTGGGCGTCTTGACCACGAACGACGTGATCGAGAGCCGCTGGGCGTCGAGGTTGCCGAGGATCTCGATGGCCGGGTGCGCCGTCCACGCCGCCACCGCCCGGCGCAGGTAGTAGTCCTCGAAGGCGCGGATCACGTCCACGCCGACGGCCCGCTTCAGCGCGAACACCAGCCCGGCGCGGATCGACTCGACGATCGCGGGGGTGCCGCCCTCCTCCCGATGCACGACGTCGGGTAGGTAGCTGTGGTCCACCGGGTTGACGTAGGCCACGGTGCCGCCGCCCGGCACGTCGGGGATGCGGTTGCGGCACAGCTCCCGACGTACGACGAGAACGCCCGGCGTGCTCGGGCCGCCCACGAACTTGTGCGGGGAGAGGAACACCGCGTCCAGATAGGCGTCGGCCGCAGCGTCAGTTCCGGTGGGGTGCATGTCGATGGCGACGTACGGCGCCGCGGCCGCGTAGTCCCAGAAGGACAGGGCGCCGTGGCGGTGCAGGAGCGCGGCCACGGCCGCGATGTCGGTCATGATTCCCGTGACATTGGAGGCCGCCGAGAAGGAGCCGATCTTCAGCGGCCGGTCGGCGTACTCGACCAGCCGCGCCTCCAGCTCGGCCAGGTCGACGTGCCCGTTGCGGTCCTCGCGGATCTCGATGACGTCGGCGATCGACTCGCGCCAGGGCAGCTCGTTGCTGTGATGCTCGTACGGCCCGATGAACACGACGGGCCGCTGCTCAGCCGGGATGTGCGTGCTGAGCGCGTGGGCGTCCTCCAACGTGAGGGGATCCGGATCCCGAGGATCCCGACCAGCTTGTCGATGGCCGCGGTCGAGCCCGCACCGCAGAAGATCACCGCGTCGCCCGCCTCCGCCCCCACGCAGTCGGCGATGATCGCGCGCGCGTCCTCGCGCAGGCGCGTCGTCTGCAGGCCGGTGCCGGAGGACTCGGTGTGGGTGTTGGCGTACGACGGCAGGACGGCGCCCCGGATGAAGTCCTCGATGAAGGTCAGGGCGCGACCCGAGGCGGTGTAGTCGGCGTAGGTCACCCGGCGCGGGCCGTAGGGGCCGGTCATCACCAGGTCATCGCCGATGACGGCCTCGCGGATGGTTCGCAGCAGCGGGCTCTCCGGAGGCCTCGGCGCGGGTGTTCGCGCGGGCCCCGCGGGCCCGGGCGCGGGGGTTGGCGCGGTCCCCGGGGCAGGCGTGGGCAGCGGCACAGCGGTGCTGGTCATGTCTCCACGGTGCGGCCGGCCTCCGGCAGGGACAAGACCAGCTTGTTTGTCGATGAAATAACGTTGGATTAAGTGATCGAGTTAGCGCTTAACCCAACGTTATCGAAGGGACGTTTACGCCGGTGACTACTAGGCTGGCGCCATGAGTGCGGAGGGCTTGGCGGGCGCGCAATCGAAGATGGCCGAGGCCGGAGTGAGCCAGGAGGCGATCGACGTCTTCAGCCACTACTACGGCGAACTCGAGGGGGGCGCGACCGGCCTCATCGCCGAGTCGGACATCGACCCCTTACCCCAACCCACCAGGCTCGCGGACATCGAGGTCAGCGACGAGCAGGCCCGCGAGGCCCTCGGCAAGACGGTCATCCTCAAGCTCAACGGCGGCCTCGGCACGTCCATGGGCATGGAGCAGGCCAAGTCGCTGCTGCCGGTCCGGGAGGGCGCGAGCTTCCTCGACCTCATCTGCCAACAGGTGCGCTCGGCCCGCACGACGTACGGCGCGCGCCTCCCGCTCATCTTCATGAACAGCTTCCGCACGTCCACGGACACGCTGGCGGCCTTGGCCGCGCATTCGGACATCGCCACCGACGGCGTACCGCTGGACTTCGTCCAGAACCAGGAACCCAAGCTGCGCACCGACGACCTGACGCCGGTGGAGTGGCCGGCGGACCCCAGCCTCGAATGGTGCCCCCCGGGGCACGGCGACCTCTACACGGCGCTGCTCGCGTCGGGGCTGCTGCGCTCCCTGGTGGACCAGGGCTACCGCTACGCCACGGTCAGCAACTCGGACAACCTCGGCGCGGTGCCGGACGCGCGGATTGCGGGCTGGTTCGCGCAGTCCGGGGCGCCGTACGCCGTGGAGGTCTGCCGTCGGACGGCGGCGGATCGCAAGGGGGGCCACCTCGCCGTACGGCGTAGCGACCAGCGGATCATCCTGCGCGAGAGCGCCCAGACCGCCAGCGAGGACATGGCGTCGTTCACGGACGAGGCCCGGCACGCCTTCTTCAACACCAACAGCCTGTGGTTCGACCTGGAACAGGTCCTCGCGGTGCTCACCGAGCGGGGCGGGGTCCTCGGCCTGCCGCTGATCCGCAACGTCAAGACCGTGGACCCCACCGACCCGGGCTCGCCCGAGGTGTTCCAGATCGAGACGGCGATGGGCGCGGCCGTCGAGGTCTTCGAGGGAGCCCTGGCCCTGGAGGTCGGGCGGGACCGGTTCCTGCCTGTGAAGACCACCAACGACCTGCTCCTGCTGCGCTCGGACGTCTACGACGTGACCGCTGACGGCGCCGTGCAGCGGATTGCCCGGGCCGAGCCGCTCATCGACCTCGACTCCCGCTACTACAAGCGGATCGCCGACTTCGAGGCGCGCTTCGCCCAGGGCGCGCCGTCGCTGCGCGGCTGCACGTCGCTGACCGTCGAGGGGGACTGGACGTTCGGCTCCGGCGTCGTCTGCGAGGGCGAGGTGGAGCTGGAGGACGCGGGCGAGCCGCGCACCGTAGCGACAGGCTCGGTGCTGAGGTAGGTCGCCGTGCGGCGTCTCGCCGGCCGTCACTGGCTTCGCCGCGGGGCGTGGGCGGCGGGCCTTGGCGTCGTCGCGGTCGCGGCCGCCGTCGCGGGTTCCGGCGCCTGGGTGAGCTCGTCCGCCGCCGGCCGGACGTACGACGTGGCCTCGGTGCCCGCCAAGGACGTGGCGCTCGTCCTCGGCGCCGGTCTGAGGGCCGACGGCACTCCCACCCCGTACCTCGCCGCGCGCCTGGACCTGGCCCGGGACCTCTACGCCCGCGGCGCCGTCAAGGTCGTCCTCGTCTCCGGCGACAACCGCAGCGAGGCGTACGACGAGCCCACCGCCATGCGCACCTACCTGATCGACGCGGGGGTGCCCGCCGACCGCGTGGTCGCCGACTTCGCGGGGCTGGCTACCCATGACTCGTGTTACCGGGCCCAGAGAGTTTTCGGAGTGCGGTCCGCGATCGTTGCGTCACAGAGTTATCACGTTCTGCGGGCCCTTGCTGTCTGCCGGGCCTTGGGGCTGGACGCTGTCGGAGTGGGCGACGAGTCCGGGCGCGCGAGCGCCGCGACGTGGGCGGCGGGGGAACAACGCGAGACACTGGCAGCCGTGAAGGCCGCGTGGGATGTCACCACCCATCGCACTCCCCTCCTGGGGGCACCCGAGCCGGGAATCCTCGACGCCCTGCGCGACCAGCACTGATCGACTCTGGACATTTGTTTGATCGATAGGAGTTGGACGTCCGACCATATGTCTACCGGGCGTCCGACCTAACGCAAAGTTACCCCCTAGTTCAGGTCGAACGAACGTCAAGCTCGCGTCTGGATATCGCTGTCAGGCTCCGAACCTCGTCTCGGGCCGGTGCATTGCGAACGCCGAAGGGGTACTCTCTGCGTTTCACGCAAACTTCATCACAGGCCTACTCCGGCTTTAACGCACGGTCGATTGTCTTGGTCGCGACATCAAGACCAGTTAGCCAGGAGGAATCCCGATGTTCCGCACCCGCACCGCCATCGCCACCGCCACGCTCAGCCTCGCCGTCGTCGGCGGGTTCGGCGCCACCGCTCAGGCCGCCCCGCTCGCGGAGAACTTCACGCAGAGCAACTTCACCCAGTCGAACTTCACGCAGTCGAACTTCACGCAGTCGAACTTCACGCAGTCGAACTTCACGCAGTCCAACTTCACGCAGTCGAACTTCACCCAGAGCAACTTCACGCAGTCCAACTTCACCCAGTCCAACTTCACCCAGTCCAACTTCACCCAGTCCAACTTCACCCAGTCCAACTTCACGCAGTCCAACTTCACGCAGTCCAACTTCACGCAGTCCAACTTCACGCAGTCCAACTTCACCCAGTCCAACTTCACGCAGAGCAACTTCACGCAGTCCGTGCTGCCGGCGTGGGCCAGCGCAGGGCTGCTCGGCTGACCGCGGCCGGCTAGACCATCGCCGGCAGCCAGCCGATGAACTCCGCTCCGCTGCCGCGCCCGCTGCTGCGCGCGACGAGTTCACCGCCGTGCGCCCGAACGATTTCGCGGGCAATGGTGAGGCCGATGCCGGAACCCGTTTCCCCCCGATTTTCGCGCCGACCGGCCACCCGATAAAAGCGCTCGAAGATCCGCTCCAGATCGGCGGGATCGATCCCCTCGCCGCTGTCTCGGATCGAAAACCAGGTCCACCGCCCCGACCGGCCGACGCGCACGGTGATCGTGCCGCCGGAAGTCGTCGCCCGCACCGCATTGCCGACCAGGTTGCGCACGACCTGCGAGAGGCGATCGGGGTCGACGTACACCGGCACCAACTCCGAACCCGGCCGCACGTCGATCCGTAGCCCCGCGTCCTCCACCTGGGGGCGGAGGCGTTCGGTGGCCGAGACCACGACCCCGCGCAGGTCGAACAGGAGGGGACGCAGCTCGAGGCGGCCCTCCTCCGCGCGGGAGAGGGCGGACAGGTCGTCGGACAGGCGCCTCAGTCGGCGTACCTCGTCGGTGACGTGACCGAGTTCCTCGGCGTCCACCGGGATGATGCCGTCCATCATCCCCTCGACGTACCCGTCGATGATCGTCAGCGGCGTCCGCATCTCGTGGGCGACCTCGCCCAACAGCCGGCGCCGACGGGTTTCGGTGTCCGCGAGGGCGCCTCGCAGCCGGTTGAGATCGGTCACCAGCCCACCCAGGCTGCCGTACACCGTCGGCAGCGGTTCGTCGTAATCGCCGGCACCGAGGGTGGCGGCGGCATCGCGAAGGCGGGTGAGCGGCAGGATCAGGCGGTACGCCGCCGCGCAGGCGGCCGCCAGGGCCACGACGCCACCGGCAGCCGCCCCCACCCACCAGGGGGCATCGGTCAGGCGGATGACGCCCAGCGTGACCCCGAGCGCGACGAACGCGACCGCGGCGTGTGAGCCGACCGAGCGCAGGTACATGCGCTTCATGCCGTCACCGGCTGGGCAGCGGCGGAGCAGCCTGACGGACCCCGGACCCGCCGTTCAGCGCGGCACCACCGCCGGCGCCCGTGGCCGGGTCACCGGTCACCACTGCGGGGCCGGCGACCCCACCCGACTACCCATCCCCCCGCCGGCCGTGCGCTCACCACCGCCGCCCGGCCCGGCACCGGGTTGCAGCAGGAACTTGTAACCCACCCCGCGCACCGTGCCGATGATGCGCGGGCGCGCGGCGTCGTCGCGCAGCACCCGCCGGATGTTGCGGACGTGCACGTCGACGACGCGTTCGTCGCCGTAGAAGTCGTAGCCCCAGACCCGCTCCAGCAGTTGGGCGCGGGAGAACACCCGCCCGCAGTCCTCGGCCAAGGCCCACAGGAGGTCGAACTCCAGCGTCGAGAGGGGCACCTCCCGGCCCTCGACGTGGATCTCCCGGCTGCGCGAGTCGATGATCAATCCGGGGAAGCGTCGCAGCTCATCGGGGTCGACGGCGCTGGCCGGACTCGAGCCGCGCATCGAGGGGTCGCGGCGCAGGACCGTGTTGACGCGGGCCACGACCTCCCGGGGGCTGAACGGCTTCGTGACGTAGTCGTCCGCGCCGATCGTCAGACCCACGAGCTTGTCCAGCTCCTCGCTGCGGGCGGTGACTAGGATCACATAGACGTCGCTGACGGCCCGGATTCGGCGGAGGACCTCCATGCCGTCGATGTCCGGCAGCCCGACGTCGAGGAGGATGAGCACCGGCGCGGCCCGAGCGACCACCGCCAGGGATTCCGCCCCGGAGCCGGCTTCCTCGACCGCGAAACCGTCCGCCTCGAGGTAGGCCCGGAGAACCCGACGAATCTGCGCTTCGTCATCGACGACGAGTATCCGTCTGCGCTGCATAGCCCGTCTCCAGCCCTTGAACTCCCACCCCGCGGGCGGTACGCCCGTTGTCCCCTGCCGGGCCGCATGGCGGCGGGCGCGGGCCGGCACACGCACGGCTGCACATCATCGTGAGTGAACGCGAGTTCCCTTGTTGATCAACGCAGTACGCCGCACGTATGGCCGTCACCATTGTGGGTCGTCCGACCCTGCCGTGGCACCCCCGACGCGCGGAGCGGAACGCTTGGTCGCACCGGCGGGCCTCAGAGCCAGTCGCGCCGCTTGAACACGACGTACAGCCCGAGCGAACCGATGACGACCAGCGCCACGCTCTGCCAGAGCCCCGAGACCTCCTGAAAGCCGGGGTACGGCACGTTTTGCCCGAACCATCCGGTCACCGCCGTAGGGACGGCGATGATGGCCGCCCACGCGGCCAGCTTCTTCATCACCGTGTTGAGCCGCGCGTCCTGCAGCGACAGGTTGGTCTCGAAGAGCGAAGTCACCATGTCGCGCAGCGACTCGGTCCACTCGGCGGCGCGCAGGACGTGGTCGTACAGGTCGTCGTACCACGGCCGCAGCAGCGCCTCGGCCGGCGCGTTGCGCTCGGCCTCGGGGAGCGCGGTGCGATGCCGCAGGACGCCGTTGACCAGCTCCCGCATGGGCAGCACCACGCGGCGGAGCTCGACGAGTTCCTTGCGGATCCGGTACGTCGACCGCTGCACCTGCGCGGTGCGGACGTCGGTGTCGAACAGGACGTCCTCGATGGCCTCGACGGCGTCGTCGAGCTGCTGGATCGTGTCGAAGTGGCTGTCCACCACGGCATCGAGGAGACCGTGCAGAAGGGCCCCCATTCCGTCGCCGCCGGTGTCCTCGATGAGTGCGGCGTTGTCGTCCCACCGAGCGGTCACCTCGGCCATGTCGAAGCGCTCGTCGGGCCGGATCGTCACGAGGGCCCGCGGCAGGGCAAACACGCTGATCTTGGCCAGTTCGAGGCGTGACTCGTGCGCGCCGGCGAAGGCGCCGTCGGACGGCGGGGTGAGCGAGGTGGCGTACATGGTCAGGAAGACCCGGTCGCCGTGCCGGATGGCCTTGGGGCGTTCCCGGTGCGCGAGGGTGGCGTCGACGGCCTGCGGCGTCATCCCCAGCTCCTCGGCGAGCTGAGCCAGCATTTGCGGATCCGGCGCGACCAGGTCCACCCAGGCCAGGCTGTCGGGCTCGGCAAGGTGGACGTCGAGCTGCCCAAGGAGGAAGTCCTCCTCGGCCAGCCGGCCATGGCGCCACAGCCGGGCGCGCGCCGCAGCCCGGGCGGAGGGCCCGGGCTGCGCGGTGGGAGGGGATTCGCTCACGGGGTGATTATTTCCGGTGCCTGCGGCCCAGCTCCCCGAGGTGGCCCTCAGTGGATCGTGTCCTGGGGGCCCGTGCCGTTGGCGGGGTTGGTGAAGTACGGCGGAGCCGGCTGGGGCTCCCCCGCCGACAGGAGGCGCCGCGCCGTGGGCTGGTCCGGCATCACGAACCACAGCAGCGGGTAGATGATCAGTTGGCTGCCGGGGAGCAGCAGGAGGAGCACCATGACCAGTCGTACGGCGGCGGTGTCGGTGCCGAACTTGGCGGCGAGCCCGGAGCAGACGCCGCCGAGCCAGCGGTCGTCGCCGCGGACTAGGCCGGATTTCGCCATGGCGGTGTGGACGGAGTTCATCGTGCGGTCCTTTCGGGCGTGACCCCTCGGGTCCGGAGTGCGGTCCGGTCGCGGGTCGAGTGCGGTCTGTCATCGCTGGGCGGAGGGCCCCTTCGGCGATAACTCCACTCTGGCCGGGTCGCGGGGACGCGACCATCGGGTGGCACCCCGAGCGGCCCCTGACCCGACCCCGACGCAGGGTCAGGCGAGATTCCCCCAATGGGGCTCGCGCTCCCCTAGCTCAGTGGCAACTACGCCCTGACAGGACGAACCAGGTGCCGTTCGGCCCTTGGTGGGCGACCAATTCGCGCCGCTCGGTCCGCCACGTCACCCGGTCGCTCAGGTCCTGCGCGGCCCGCCAGGCCAGGGCGGGGTCGGACCACTCCTGGGCGGCGGTGCGTAGCCAGGCGTCCAGGGCCGTGCGGGCGGTCGACGCGCCCACGCGTCCTCGGGCATCAACGCCGCGAACGCGGTGCAGGTCCCGGTAAGGGCGGGCGGCGACCCGGCCTCGCCCGAGCCCGCGGCGGTGGGGCTCGCGGACCCCGGTCCCGTGATCGCCGTGCCCCGCGGGCTGGGCATCCCGGCCGCGACGAGCGGGTGGTCCCCGCCGACCCCGCCGGCGGCCGTCAGCACGACGTACGAGGCGGTGACCGCCAACGCCACGCGGCGCGGGACGCCGGACAGCGTGTCGCCGCCATCAGCGCCCCCCTCGGTACCGCCGCCGGGGCGCCGGCGCCGACTCCATGAACCGCCCATCGCGCGCCTCCTGTGTCTCGCTGCAGGTCCGCTTGACCTTCTCACCTGATCACGAGCATCTGGGGCGCACCGGAGGTTGCCCCCGTGCCATCGTGGGAGTCATGGCCGTGCGATTCGACGTCACTGACCCGACCGTTCTGCCGGCGCCCGTCGTGGCCGCCCCGATGGCCGGCGGGCCATCGACCCCGGAGCTGGTGGCCGCCGTCGCCGACGCCGGCGGGCTCGGCTTCCTGGCGGCCGGCTACGTGCCCGCGGCCGCCCTCTCCGACCAGATCACCCGCACTCGGGAGCTGACGAGTCGCCCCTTCGGGGTCAATGTGTTCGTGCCGGGCCGGGCGCCACACGGCGCTGAGCTGGAATCCCTTCGGGCCCACGTCGCGGCGTACCGCGGAGCTCTCGCCCCCGACGCCGCCCGGCTGGGCGTCACGCTGCCGGAGCCGAATTGGGCCGACGACGACGGCTGGGAGGAAAAGATCGCCCTCCTCACGCTGGTGGACCCGGTGCCGGTGGTGTCGTTCACCTTCGGGGTGCCGGGCGGGAATGTGGTCGAGGATCTGCAGGCCGTCGGCACGGCGGTGTGGGTCACGGTCACCGACCTCGCCGAGGCGCGCGCGGCCCGGGAGGTGGGCGCCGACGCGCTGGTCGTGCAGGGCTTCGACGCCGGCGGGCACCGGTCGACGCACGACGTGGCGGACGTCCCGAACGAACTCGACCATCTCGCGCTGCTGCCCGTCCTTTCCGAAGTGGGGCTGCCGATGATCGCCGCGGGTGGCGTGACGACGGCCGGGGACGTCTCCCGGGCGCGGGCGGCGGGCGCCGCGGCGGTGCAGGTGGGCACGGCCTTTCTCCTGACCGAGGAGGCCGGGACCAGTTCCGCCCACCGCCTGGGGCTGACCGACCCGGCACTCCGCTCGACCGTGACCCGCGCGTTCTCGGGACGCCCGGCGCGAGGCCTGGCCAACCGGTTTGCGCTGGAGCATTCGGAGCAGGCGCCCGCGGCGTATCCCGTCGTCGACCAACTGACCAAGCCGTTGCGGGCGGAGTCGGCCGCGGCCGGCGACATCGGCGGCGTGTCCCTGTGGGCCGGGTCCGGCTGGCGGGCGGCCGCGGAGGGCCCCGCAGCTGCGGTGGTCGCCCGACTCGCCGCAGCCGACAGCCGTTGACGGAATCGACGTCACCGCCGGTCACTCCGGTGGCATTCGCCGCGGGTGCGAGGCCGCCCGGACCGAACCGGTACCAGCACATGCGCTGGCCGACCATGAAAGGCCTCATGGGACCGCCGTGGTGTCAGTTGCGTCCGCTCAAGCCGCCCATCGTCCGCCCGCTCCGATCGGTGAGTTCGGGGTGCCCTGAGGCGATAGCGCTCCGGTCGGAGCGGCAGGAAGCCCACGCCCTTGCGGTGTAGCCCCAGCTGGCTCCAGGTGAGGATCTCCATGACCGCCTTGAACGTCCCGAACCCGCCGAGCAGCGCCAGGAACGCGTCCGAGCGCTCGGCCATCAGCGCCTTGCGGGCGGGCATCGACGGCACGACGTGCAACGCCGTCAGCCCCCGGCGATGGGGCCCACGACCCCGAGCCGGGGCGTGCTGGTGTCAGGACGGTCGAGCGGGATGGCCGACGACTCCGTCGCGGAGCGCCCGCTGCAGGAACTGCAGGGTCTCCCGGGTGGTCCGCTCCAGGTCGGCGCCGTGCTCGACCAGCGCCACGGCGCCCGCGATCACCCCGTTCGCCAGCGCGGTGGTCGTCGCGACATCCTCGGCCCCTGACGCCGCGACGATCTCGCGCAGCGGCCGGGCCACCTCGTCGTGGAGCTCCCGCAGCCGCACCCGGCAGGCGGCGGGCAGCTCGACCCCTACCAGCCGCGTCGGGGAGTGCCCACGGCGGGCCGTCTCCAGGGTGGCCCGCACGTACGCCGCAATGCGCTCGTCCACGTCCTGTCCGGCCCGGCTCAGCGCGGCATCCAGGTCGGCCTGGCTGGCCACGAACAGCTGCTCGATGGCGGCGCCCAACAGCTCGCCGCTCGTGGGGAAGTACTGATACACGCTCGTCCGCGCCAGGCCCGTCATCTTGGCGACCGCCGCCGGCGTCAGCGCGGTCGGCCCCTCGCTGACCAGCAGCTCCACCGCGTTGTCCACCACCGCGCGGCGCCGCATGGCGCGGTGCTCGGCAACGGTCGGGGCCTCGATCTTGGGCACGGCGCGCTCCTTCTGGGCCCACGGGGGCGAATGCTGGCAGTGTACGTCCAGCTCGCCAGGTCCTCGCAGGTCACCGCCCGACGCCAACCCGGTCGGGTCCTCAGCGAGCGGTGTAGCTGACCAGGTCGTCGTCGTACGGCGTACCGTCCAGGTCGTCGTGATGCGGCACCGCCGCGCGCTGCATCGCGGTCGAGATCATCAGCTTGATCCGGTTGAGCTGGTTGACCGCGCTGGCCCCGGGGTCGTAGTCGACGGAGACGATGTTGGCCTGGGGGTAGCGGCGCCGCAGCTCCCGGAACATGCCCTTGCCGGTGACGTGGTTGGGCAGACACGCGAATGGCTGGGCGCAGATGATGTTGGGCACGCCCTCCTCGATGAGGCTGATCATCTCGGCGGTGAGATACCAGCCCTCCCCCGCCTGATTCCCCAGCGAGACCACCTCGGCGGCCTTGGCGGCCAGCTCGTCGATCGGCTCGGGCACGTCGAACTTGCCGCTACGCCGCAGCGCCCGCACGGCCGGCGCCTGGTAGCGCTCCAGCAGCGCCTTCACCCCGCGCTTGACGAACCGGGCGCGCTCGCCCACGCCGTACTGCTCGAAGTTCCAGTGCGCGGTCGCGACCGAGTTGAGCACGAACCCCAGCAGGCCCGGCAGCACCGCCTCGCAGCCCTCGGACTCGACGACCCGCACGACGTCGTTGTTGGCGTCCGGGTGGAACTTGACCAGGATCTCCCCCACGATGCCGACGCGCGGTCGGCGCGGCTCGGGACGCAGCGGGAGCCGGTCGAAGTCGCGGACGATCCGCTCGATCATCCACCGGTAGCCGACCCGCCGGCCGAGGGTGTCGGACCAGCCGTAGCCGATGAAGTACTCGCGCACGACGTCGTTCCAGGTCCGGTAGAGGCGGTCGGCGGAGCCGGGGATGGCCTCGTACGGCCGGGTCCGCAACAGCGCCGTCTGCAGCATGTCGCCGAGCACCATGGCCTGGATGACGCGGTGCAGCATCGGCACGGTGAACGAGAAGCCCGGGGTGTCCTCGAGCCCGTACGCCGAGAGGGCCAGCACCGGGACCTGCGCGAACCCCGCCTCGGCCAGGCCCTTGCGCAGCAGCGCGGCGTAGTTCGTCGCCCGGCACATGCCGCCGGTCTGGCTGATGATGACGGTGCAGTTGTCGGGGTCGTACTCGCCGGAGCGCAGCGCGTCGAGCAGCTGGCCGATGAGCACGATCGCGGGGAAGCAGGCGTCGTTGTTGACGTGCTTGAGGCCGAGTTCCATAGCCTCGGGTCGGGCGTGCTCGAGCAGCCGTACGTCGTAGCCGCTGCGCCGCAGCACCGCCTCGAACAGGCGCCACTGGATCGGGGCCATCTGCGGCAGCAGGATCGTGTGCTTCTCGGCCATTTCCTTGGTGAAGACCGGCGGCGCCTCGACCGTGGCGAGCTGCTCGGCGGCCCGCCCGGCCGCGGCCTGCCCATCCCGCTCGCGGGTGGCCGCCTGCAGCGAGCGGAGCCGGATCCGGGCAGCCCCCAGGCTGGACACCTCGTCGATCTTGAGGACGGTGTAGACCTTGCCGCGCTCGGCGAGGAGCTCTGCCACCTGGTCGCCGGTGATCGCGTCGATCCCGCAGCCGAAGCTGTTGAGCTGGACCAGTTCGAGGTCGTCGCGGGTGCCGACGAAGGCGGCGGCCTCGTAGAGCCGGGAGTGGTAGGCCCATTGGTCGCGCACCCGCAGCGGCCGGGGCGCCAGCGCGACGGGCTCGCCGTCCACGGTGCTGCCGCCGCCCAGGCCGACGACCGAGTCCTCGGTGAGCACAGCGAGGCCGAGCGAGTTGATCAGCTCGGGGATGCCGTGGTGCACCTCCGGGTCGCAGTGGTACGGGCGCCCGGCCAGCACGATCCCGCGCGTCCCGGTCCGCTCCATGACCTCCAGCGCGTCGCGACCCATCGCCCGGATGTCCTCGCGGACCTGCGCGTCCTCGGCGTACCCCGCCGCCACCGCGGCCGCCATCTCCGCCCGGTCGATGCCCCAGTCGGCGAAGACCCCGCACAGCCGGTCCACCAGCAGCTCGCGGTCGGCCAGCGACAGGAAGGGGCGGATGAGCCGTACGTCGTGGTCGCGCAGCGTCTCGACGTTGTTGCCGATGACCTCGGGGTAGCTCATCACCACCGGGCAGTTGTAGTGGTTGTCGGCGGCTGCGACGAGCTGCTGCTCGTAGGCGATGCAGGGGTAGAAGATCGTCCGGACGCCGCGCGCCACGAGGTCCTCGACGTGGCCGTGGGCCAGCTTGGCCGGGTAGCAGACGTTCTCGGAGGGGATCGAGTCCATCCCGGCCTCGAACAGCGCGTGGTCGCTGCGGCCGGACAGCTGCACCCGAAAGCCGAGGCGGGTCAGGATCGTGAACCAGAACGGGTAGTTCTCGTACATGTTCAGCGCCCGCGGGATCCCGATGTCGCCGCGGGTGGCCTCGCGTTCGGTGAGCCGCCGGTAGGCGAACAGCCGCTGGTACTTGGCCTCGACCACGTTCGGCAGCGTCGACTTGGCCCGCCGCTTGGCCGACGCCGGGTCCGGGTCGGCGCCGCGGTCGCAGCGGTTGCCGGTGACGTGCCGCGAGCCGTCGCCGAAGGTCGAGGTGGTGAGCTGGCAGTGGTTCTGGCACAGGGCACAGTCGCCCAGCTCGGTCTCGTGCGAGAACGTCGCGAGCTCGTCGAGGGTGAGCAGGCGCGACGTCGCGCTGGGCAGGCCCCGGCGCAGGGTCGGCATCCCCAGGGCGACCGGCACCGTGTGGCCGATCCGCGCCACGTCGTGGGCGTGGCCCGCGTGCGGGTCGGGCTCGACCGGCAGGGACGCCCGGACCCAGCCGTCGACGGCGCTGCCGGGCAACCCGTCCTGATACCGCTGCCGGGCGATGAGGGCCGCCCCGAAGGCGCCCATGAGCCCGCTGATATCCGGACGGACGACTTCGCGTTCGGTCAGGAGCTCAAACGCCCGCAGGACCGCGTCGTTGAGGAACGTGCCGCCCTGAACGACGACGCGCTCGCCGAGCTGGTCTGAGTCCTTGAGCTTGATGACCTTGTACAGCGCGTTGCGGACCACCGAGTACGACAGCCCCGCGGAGATTTCGCCGACACCGGCGCCCTCCTTCTGTGCCTGCTTTACGGCCGAATTCATGAAGACGGTGCAGCGGCTGCCGAGGTCCACCGGCGCCGTGGCGTCCAGCGCCTCGGCGGCGAACGCGCCGATGTCGCGGCCCATCGTCGCGGCGAACGTCGACAGGAACGATCCGCACCCGGAGCTGCACGCCTCGTTCACAGAAATAGAGTCGATGACCCCGGATTTGATACGCAGGTACTTCATGTCCTGGCCGCCGATGTCGATGACGCTGGTCACCCCGGGCGCCAGGAACTCGGCCGCGCGGTAGTGCGCCATCGTCTCGATCTCGCCGTCGTCGGCGTGCAGGGCGGCCTTGACCAGGCCCTCGCCGTACCCAGTCACGCATGTGCGCGCGATGGTGGCGGTCGCCGGGAGCGCCTCGCGGATGGCGGTGAGGATGCGTACGGCGCCGTCGACGGGGTCGCCCTCGTTGGAGGCGTAGTGCGAGAACAGCAGGCGGCGCTCGTCGTCGAGGAGCACCGCCTTGATGGTCGTGGAGCCGGCGTCGATGCCGAGGTAGCACGGTCCGGTGGTGCTGCCCAGGTCCGCCCGCGGCACCTGGTGCTGCCGGTGCCGGGCGACGAACTCGGCGCGTTCGCTCGCGTCGGCGAAGAGCGGCCGCATCCGGTGCGTCTCGCCGGCGCCGCGCTCGGCGGTGCGGGCGCGGCGGACCACGTCGGCCAGGGCGACCGGCTCGCCGCGGGCCAGCAGGGCCGCGCCGACCGCGACGTACAGCTGGGCCTTGGCTGGCGTGTGGAAGCCCTCGACCTGCCCGGCGAGGGCGCGCTCGAAGGCCGTCCGCAGCTGCGGGAGGAAGAACAGCGGGCCGCCGAGGAAGACGACGTGGCCGCGGATCGGGCGGCCGCAGGCGAGGCCCGCGATCGTCTGGTTGACGACCGCCGCGAAGATCGAGGCGGCGAGGTCGGTGTGCGCGGCACCTTCGTTGAGCAGCGGCTGCAGGTCCGACTTGGCGAAGACGCCGCAGCGCGAGGCGATGGGATAGAGGGTGCCGTAGCGGGCGGCGAGCGCGTCCAGACCGCTCGCGTCGGTGTGCAGCAGCGTCGCCATCTGGTCGATGAACGCGCCGGTGCCGCCCGCGCAGGTGCCGTTCATGCGCTGCTCGGGAACCGGGTGCAGGTAGGTGATCTTGGCGTCCTCGCCGCCGAGCTCGATGATGACATCGGTATCGGCGTCGTACCGGCGGATGGCCTCGGTCTCGGCGATGACCTCCTGCACGAACGGCAGGCCCACGGCCTGGGCGACGGACAGCCCGCCGGATCCGGTGACCGCGCCGCGAACGAGGGCGTCGGGGAACTGGGTGAGCACGTCGTCGAACAGCGCGTCGAGTTCGCCGGCGATGTCCGCGTGGTGGCGCCGGTAGGTCTGGAAGTGCAGCCGGTCGCCGTCGGCGTCGCGGCCGGGCTCCAGGAGCACCAGCTTGATCGTGGTCGAGCCAATGTCGATGCCCATCCGCAGGACGGTGCCGGCTCGCGGCGGACCGGCGGCGGGAGCCAGGGCACCGACCTGGGGCGACGTCATGGCCTCCATCGGCGAACCTCCGGCTCCCGCGAAGGGCCCCGCTGCTCGAGCGCCCTCCCGCGCTGGGCCCCGCGGCCCGAGCGCGTGATACACCGAACCTAGTCGGCGACGCGGCTTTTTTCAACGCGTTGAAATGCGCGTGTCGTCGCGTGCTGGGCCGGGGTTGCCTCACGAAGTCCTGTGACTCGCCCGGGATCGCTGGTCACCGCCGCGGGGTGGATCTACCCTGCGGTCGTGACCTCCACCTCCGCCGGGCGCCGCGGCCCCCGCACCGCCGACGCCGCCGACACGCGCGCCGCCATCCTGCGCGAGGCGCGGCGCGCGTTCGCGGAGGGCGGGTACGCCGGGACGTCGCTGCGCCAGGTGGCCCAACGGGCGGGGGTCGACGCGTCGCTGCTGAGCTACTACTTCGGCTCCAAGGAGAACCTGTTCACCGCGGCGATGGAGCTGCCGGCCAGCCCCCGCGAGGTGGTGGTCCGGGCCCTGGAGGAGCCGCGGGACCGGCTCGGCGAGGCCCTCGTGCGAGGGATGCTCGCGGCCTGGGCGGACGAGGAGAGCCGCCTCGCCGCCCGCGGGGTGCTGCAGTCGCTGTCGACCCGGACCGACTTCGGCGAGACGCTGATCGACTACGCGGGCGAGCACGTGGTCGGCCCGCTCGCGGCGGCATTGGGTACGCCGGACGCGGCGTACCGCGCCACCCTCGCCCTGACCCAACTGACGGGGCTGGCGATCGCGCGCCACGTGGTCGAGGCCGGGCCGATCGCGGGGGCGCTGGACGACCAGCTGGTGGCGACCGTCGGCCCGGTGGTACAGCACTACCTGACCGGAGACCTGGCAACCCCGCCGGCTCACTAGGTGTGCTGCCGTCCTGACCGTTCGTGACCAGCCCGTTAGGTGCCATGGCACCCTTTGCGCAGGTCACGAACGGTCGTCCTGTGGATAACTCGTCCCTCGCGGTCCGACGCGGAGCCCTAGCTCGCGCCGTCGTCGATCATCAGTGCCGCCAGGGTGGCCCCCGAGGCGGGGTCGATCACCAGCGCGCCCCCGGTCCAGCGCGACTCGGCGTACCGATCCACCGCCAGCGGTTCGGCCAGGGTCACGGACAGCCGCGCGATGTCGTTCAACGCGGCACCCGAGCCGGCGGGCAGCCAGCGCTGCTCGTCGACGTCCCAGACCTCGGCGACCGGATCGAGGAGTCCCCGCACGGTCGCCGTACCGGCCTTGACGAGCACCCGCTGCCGAGGAGCGGAGGGACGCTCGGCGAGCCAGCACGCCGTACCCTCCAGCCGGGACGTCACCAGCGGCGGCGCGTCCGCGGCGGCCAGCAGTTGCCCGCGACCCGCGTCGATCTCGTCGGCGAGCAGCACCGTGACGGCGTCCCCGGCCTCGACGGTCGCCGCCGGGCCGGTGGGCGTGTCCAGGCCGGTGACCTGCGACGTCAGGCCGCTGGGCCAGGCGGTGATGGCGTCGCCGACCGCCAGCCGACCCGCGGCCACCCGACCGGCCAGTCCGCGGTAGTCCCGGTGTTCGGAGGTCCGGGGCCGCACCACGAGCTGCACGGGCATCCGGAACGGCGCGTCCGCGTCGTCGTGCGAGACGTCGAGCTCCTCGACGGCCTCCAGCAGCGAGGGCCCGGCGTACCAGTCCCCCGCGGCATCACCCACGCCCGCGGCATCACCCACCCCGGCGCGAACCGCGTCGGGCGTGACGTTCTGCCCCGTCAGGGCGCTGACCGGGAGGGAACGGACGTCCCCCATGCCGAGCGCCGCCGCGGCCGCGGCCACGTCGGCGGCGACGGCATCAAAGGTGCCCTGGTCCCACCCGACGAGGTCCATCTTGTTGACGGCGACGACGACGTGCGGCACCCGCAGCAGCGCCAGGACGGCCAGGTGCCGCCGGGTCTGGGCGAGCACCCCCTGCCGGGCGTCGACCAGCACGATCGCCGCCTGGGCGGTGGACGCGCCGGTCACGGTGTTGCGGGTGTACTGCGTGTGCCCCGGCGTATCGGCGAGGACGAACGAGCGGCGCGACGTCGAGAAGTAGCGGTAGGCCACGTCGATCGTGATGCCCTGCTCGCGCTCGGCCCGCAGCCCGTCGGTGAGCAGCGCCAGGTCGACGTCGCCCGACCCGCGGCGGCGGCTGGCCTCCTCGATGGCCTCGTACTGGTCGGCCAGGATCGACTTGGTGTCGTAGAGCAGCCGCCCCACCAGCGTGGACTTGCCGTCGTCCACCGAGCCGGCGACGACGAGGCGCAGTTGCGAGCGGACGTCGGCGAGGGCCGGCGCCTCCGCAGCGTCGGCCGCGGCACCCAGGGTGGTGGTCATCAGAAGTAGCCCTCTCGCTTGCGGTCTTCCATGGCGGCCTCGCTGAGCCGGTCGTCCGCGCGGGTGGCGCCCCGCTCGGTCAGGCGGCTCGCGGCCACCTCGGCAACGACCTGCTCGATCGTGCGCGCCTGCGATTCGACGGCACCCGTGCAGGAGCCGTCGCCGACGGTGCGATAGCGGACCGTACGTCGTTCGAGGGGCTCGCCCTCCCGGGGCCCGCCCCAGGACCCCGGCGTGAGCCACATCCCGTCGCGGAGCCACACGTCGCGCTCGTGGGCGTAGTAGATGCTGGGCAGCGGCACGTTCTCGGCGGCGATGTAGGCCCAGACGTCCAGCTCGGTCCAGTTGCTCAGCGGGAAGACGCGGGCGTGTTCCCCGGGGGCGTGCCGGCCGTTGTAGAGCCGCCACAGCTCCGGCCGCTGGCGGCGCGGGTCCCAGCCGCCGAAGGCGTCGCGGACGGAGAAGATGCGCTCCTTGGCCCGGGCCCGGTCCTCGTCCCGCCGGGCGCCGCCGAGGAGGGCATCGAACCGTTCCGCGGCGATGGTGTCGAGCAACGGAATGGTCTGCAGCGGGTTCCGCGTGCCGTCTGCTCGCTCCTGCAAGCGCCCGTCGGCGATCCATTCCTCCACCCGCGCGACGACCAGCCGGTGGCCCCCCTCGGCCACGACCCGGTCGCGGTAGTCGAGGACCTCGGCCAGGTTGTGGCCGGTGTCGACGTGCAGCAGCACGATCGGCAGCGGGGCGGGCGCGGTCGCCTTGCGGGCCAGGTGCAGCAGCACGGCGGAGTCCTTGCCGCCGCTGAAGAGCAGTGCGGGGCGGTCGAACTCGCCGATCACCTCGCGGATGATCTCGATGGCCTCGGCCTCCAGGGCGCGGATGGTGCTGCGCGGGGCGGCGGGGCCGCGCTCGACCTGGTCCGGCTCCGCCGGATCTGCACGGTCGGCGCGGGCAGTATCTGCGGCGCGGTCGGTGGTAAGGGTCATGCGGTACCTGCCTGGATCAGAGTTCCTGCGGGGGTGAACAGCGCGAGGACGGCACGGACGGTGCCCTCCAGGTCGCGGTCGGTGGTGTCGAGGAGGAGGTCCGGGTCCGGGGGCGCCTCGTACGGGTCGTCCACCCCGGTCAGGTGGCTGACCTCGCCGCGGTCGTGCGCGGTGTAGAGGCCCTTGACGTCCCGGCGGGCGCATTCGCTGACGGGCGTCGCGACGTACACCTGCCGGTACGCCACGCCGTCCGCCTCGTGTTCGGCGCGGACGCGCTCGCGCGCCTCGGCGTACGGCGCGATGACCGGCACGATCGCGATCACGCCGTGCCGGGCGAGGAGGCGGGCGAGGTAGCCGACCCGGGTGACGTGCGCGTCGCGGTCCGCACGCGAGAAGCCGAGCCCGGGCGAGAGGTGGTCGCGCAGCTCGTCGC
Organism: Austwickia sp.; assembly: GCA_016699675.1. Classification (NCBI taxonomy): domain Bacteria; kingdom Bacillati; phylum Actinomycetota; class Actinomycetes; order Micrococcales; family Dermatophilaceae; genus Austwickia; species Austwickia sp. The sequence goes on from CP064985.1 coordinate 1,056,641, forward strand.
CGTCGAGGACCTCCACGCGGACGCCGGCAGCGCGCAGCCGGTCGGCGAGGGCGGTGGCGATCGTGGTCTTGCCGGCGCCGGAGAGCCCGGTCAGCCAGAGGGTCCCGCCGGGGTTGGCCGTCGCGTTCCCGGGCCCAGGGGTGCCGGGCCCGGCCACGGCGGCCGCGCGCGACCGTCCCCCGGAGGACTGGACGCGCACCGCGTCCGGTTCGTGCGGGTGCGTTCGCCGGGTCACCGAGCTCATCGGTGAATCCCGCACTCGGTCTTGGCTGTCCCGGCCCAGCGGCCGGCGCGCGGGTCCTCTCCGGGGCGGACGGCGCGGGTGCAGGGCGCGCAGCCGATGGAGGGGTAGCCGCGCTCCAGCAACGGGTTGCGGACGATGTCGTGCGCGGCGGCGTACCCCGCCACTTCTGCGTCGCTCCAGCTCACCAGCGGGTTGACCTTGATCAAGCCGTGCTCCTCGTCGTAGCTCACCTCGGTGGCGGCGGTGCGGGTTTCCGATTCCGTACGCCGAATGCCGGTGCCCCAGGCCTCCCGGTCGGCGAGGGCGTCGAACAGCGGCGTGGTCTTCCGCAGCCAGCAGCACAGGTCGGGGTCGCGGTCGTGCAGGGCGGGGCCGTATTCGCCGTCCTGTTCGGCCACGCTCTGCCGGGCGCGGACGTCCACGATGCGCAGCGGGTAGCGCTCCGCGACGGCGTCGCGCGTGGCCAGGGTCTCCGGGAAGTGGTAGCCGGTGTCGAGGAACAGCACAGCCGTTCCGGGCGCAACTTCCCCGACCAGGTGCGCGAGGACCGTGTCTTGCATCGAGCAGGCGACGGCCCACAGCTCGCCGAATTCCTCGGCGGCCCAGGCGATGACGTCTTCGGCGCGGGCACCGGCGAGGCGCTGCGCGGCGGCCCCGGCGAGACTGCGCAGGTCGTCGTCGGGGCGCCGCGAGCGGGTGGCCGCGGCGGGGGCGGGGGTGGTCATGGTTGTCCTTGGGGGTCGTCCGGCGGTGCGCGGCGTACTCGCCACGTGGCTTGCGCGCCGAGGGCGGCTGTGGTGCCGCGGGGGTCCTTGGTCGCGTGGGCGTCCGAGGTCGGCGCCCGTCCGATCGAGGGGCCGAGCGGCGACGTGCCGGGGGGCGGTGCGGGTCAGGCGGTCATCGCGGACAGACGGCTGCGCTGGCGATGCGCATGAGGTCGACATGGCGCCGCGCCACGAGGCGGACACCGAGTCGAACCGACCGAACGGACATGATCCGACTGTGACATCGGGTGCCCGGCAGCGACCAACGCTGTTCACATAACGAGATGTTGTTGTACTAGTTCCATTCAGTTATGCACTCTGGCTTCATGCCGACGACCGCTCTCCCTCCGCTGCCTGGCGAATCTCTGCGCCGGCGGCCGGTTCTCGTCGGCCGTGCCTATCTCGATCTCCTGCGCTTGGACCTCGGCGGCTGTTGATCTCCGCGAGCCCCGCGTCCCCCTCCTCCCCTTGTGGAGAGTGACCGCTCACGACCTGCCCTTTTGGTGCCATGGCACCCAAAGCGCAGGTCACGAACGGTCGTCGCTGTGGATAAGTCGGCGAACGCCGCGCCCACACCTCAACCCCTCGCTCGCTGGCCCACCCCACGCATGGAGATCTCATGTCCTTCGAACCACAACTCGCCGCCGCGGGCACCCTCGTCGGGTTCCTCGTCGGCCTCACCGGAATGGGCGGGGGCGCCCTGCTTACGCCCCTGCTCGTGCTGGTCTTCGGCGTACCACCCCTCACCGCCGTCTCCAGCGACCTGGTCACCAGCCTGGTCATGAAGCCCTTCGCCGGGGCGGTGCACCTGCGCCGGGGCACCGTGCACCTGCGGCTGTTCGCGTGGCTGGCCGTCGGGTCGGTCCCGGCGGCCTTCCTCGCCTCGGCGGCGATCGGCCGCCTGGCCACCGGCCCGTCGGCCACGCAGGTCGCGGCCACGCTCAAGGTCGGCATCGCCGTCGCCCTGTTGGCGTCGGTGGCGGCGATGATCGGTCGCCCGCTGCTCGACCGGGCGCGCCGCTCGGCCGTCGGCACCCCCACCGGCGCCGGTGTCGGCGACGTCGGCACCACCGGCGGCGACGCCGTTGCCCCGCTGCCGGTTCGCCGCCTGCGCACCGTCGGCATCGGCGTGGTCGGCGGCATCGCGGTCGGCCTCACCTCGGTGGGCGCCGGCTCCCTGGTCATCGCGCTGCTGCTCCTCGCCTATCCCACCCTCCGCACCCGGGCCTTGATCGGCACCGACATCGTCCAGGCCATCCCCCTCGTGGGCGCCGCCGCGCTGGGTCACCTCCTGTTCGGCGACGTCCACTTCGCGCTGACCGGGTCGCTGCTGGTCGGGGCGATCCCCGGCGCGATCCTCGGGGCGCGGCTGTCCGCGGGCGCCCCGGACGGTCTCGTCCGGCCCGCGATGACCGCGGTGCTCGCCGCGTCGGCCCTGGCGCTGCTCGGAGCAAGCACCCCGGTGCTGATCGGCGGGGCGCTCGTGAGCGCGTTGCTCATCGTGTCAGCGACCACGCGGGTCGGCGGGCGTGCGCTCCGCCCCGCTGCGCTCCACCCCCCGGCACTGCATACGGCCGCGCCGCCAGCGGGACTCGCCGATCCCCTCGCCGCCACGCCGGCGGCGAGAGACTAATGCGCCGCTCAGCTCGGCCCGTCGACTCCCATCGCGCCGGCCGCCGCCCGGTACCGGTCGAGCACGATCGCCACCAGGTCCGCCGGCGGCTCGGCGGCGGGATCCAGCAGCGGCCCGGTCGTCACCTCCGCCCCGGCGGCCTCGAGTCGATCCTGGAAAAACCCGGGCGCGAGCAGGTACGACGCGGCGACCGTACGGCGCCCCTCGGCCCGGTTGGCGGCGACCACGTCAGCGAGCCGGGGCTCACCGGCCGACAGGTACGCCGGCTGCACGGCGTCACCCCGCGCCGCCGCCAGTCGCCGGGCCATCTCCTCGACGTCGGCCAGGCCCTCAGGCCGCGAGGAGCCGGCCGCGACGAGCCGTACGTCGTCGCCCGCCTCGACTCCGACTCCCGCCCACCCGTCGGCCACCAGCCGCGCGAGCCGGTCATCCGGCCCCAGCGGCGCGGCGACCACGGTCGGCCCGGGGGCCTGACGCGCCGCCCTCGGCAGGTCGACCTGGACGTGGTACCCGGTGCTGAGCAGCACCGGGACGAGCACCGCGGGGCGCCCGCTCACCGCAGCAAGCACCTGCGCCGGGGTCGGGTCCTGCACATCGACGTACGCCGCGTACACCTCGACCTCCGCCCCACCCGACCCGGCGGGAAGCCAGCCGGCCTCCCGCCGTACGGCGTCGACTGCACGCCGTACGGCGTCGACGAATACCTCCACCGCCCGCCGGCCACGCGGATCGCGCGTGCCGTGCGCGCAGGCCACCAGCACCGGGGCGGCGGCCCCACCGGGCCCACCGGTTCCGTCATCCATCGTCGCGCGGTCCTCGCCCGTCGTCCCTGAGCCCACCCCTGGAGAATGACATGCTCGTCGAATTGAGCCTCACCGGAACGACCGTCGCCATCCTCGGCGACGAGCGGGCGACCGCCCGGGCTCGGCTGCGCTATCTGGCCGCCGGCGCCCGCCTCATCCGGCTGACCACGCCGGCGCGGGCGGAGGCGTACGCCTGGACGGCCGCCGCCCCCGACGCCCGGGCCACCGACCGCCCCGGTCTGGTCGTGGACGTCACCGGCGGCGCCCTGGAGTGGGTCGGCGCGGTGCGCGCCCTGACCCGGCTCGCCCCCGCCACCCGCGAGGAGCCGGCGCCCGCCCGGGCCGGCACGATCACCCTCGCCGGCGCCGGGCCCGGCGACCCCGGCCTGCACACGGTCGCCACGAGGGAGGCCCTCGCGGCGGCGGACCTCGTGCTGCTCGACCGGCTGGCCGACCACGACGCCCGGGCCGACATCCGCGCGCTCGCCCCGGCCGCGCGCATCGTCGACGTCGGCAAGACCCCCGGCCACCACCGGATGTCGCAGGCCGAGATCGAACGCCACATGATCGAGGCCGCGGCGACCGGCGCGCACGTCGTACGGCTCAAGGGCGGCGACCCGTTCGTGTTCGGCCGCGGCGGCGAGGAGGTGGCCGCGGCGTCCGCGGCCGGCATCCCCGTCACGGTCATCCCCGGCATCAGCTCCGCCTTCGCGGCGCCCGCCGCCGCGGGGATCCCCGTCACCCACCGCGAGACGAGCCGCGCCGTCACGGTCCTGTCCGGCCACGACCCGGTGACGCCCGAGCTGGCCGAGCACCTGGTCGGCCTCGACGCCACCGTCGTCCTGCTCATGGGGATGGCCGCGCTCCCCCAGACCGTCGCCGAGCTGCGCCGCGCCGGCCTGCCGGGCGACACGCCCGCGGCCGTGGTCCAGGAGGGCTGCACGCCGCGGCAGCGGTACGCCGTCACGACCCTGGACCGCCTCGTCGACCGGGTACACGCCGACGGACTGACCAACCCGAGCGTGGTCGTGATCGGCGCCGTCGCCGCCCTAGCCCACGGCCACCTCAGCACCGAGCCCCGCACCACCCAGACCCTGCGCACCGCTCGCCGTACCGACGACCTGGAGAACGCCCGATGAGCATCGACACCACCCCCCACCCCGCCGCGCCGGCGGCCGCGAAGCCGCGCCGCTCCGAGGGGCAGTGGGCCCTCGGCGACGTCGAGCCGCTGAACGCGAACGAGGCGTTCAAGGCCGCGGACAACCCGCTGCACGTCCGCGAGCGCATCCTGCACACCTACAGCAAGCAGGGGTTCGCCTCGATCCCCGGCGACGACCTGCGCGGCCGGTTCCGCTGGATGGGCCTCTACACCCAGCGCAAGCCCGGCATCGACGGCGGCCGGACCAGCCAGATCCCGCCGGAGGAGCTGGAGGACGAGCACTTCATGATGCGGATCCGCATCGACGGCGGCCTGCTCAGCGCCGAGCAGCTCGATGCGATCGGGCAGGTCTCGACCAGGTACGCGCGCGACACCGCCGACATCACCGACCGCCAGAACGTCCAGCTGCACTGGATCCGCGTCGAGGACGTCCCCGCGATCTGGGACGCCATCGAGCCGCTGGGGCTGTGGTCCCAGGAGGCGTGCGGCGACTGCCCGCGGGTGGTGCTCGGGTCGCCCCTCGCGGGCGTCAACCCGGCCGAGCTCGTCGATCCCACCCCCGCGGTCGAGGCGATCAAGCGCATCGTCCGCGAGGACACCTCGCTGGCGAACCTGCCGCGCAAGTACAAGTCGTCGGTGTCCTGGTCCTGGGACGCGGTGCCCGAGATCAATGACATCTCGTTCGTCGGAGTCGTCCACCCAGAGCACGGCCCGGGATTCGATGTGTTCGTGGGCGGCGGGCTGTCGACGGCCGCGTACCTCGCGCCGCGGCTCGGCGCCTGGGTCCCGCTGGAGCGCGTCCCCGAGGTGTGGCACGCCGTCACCAAGCTCTTCCGGGACTACGGCTACCGGCGGCTGCGGAACCGGGCGCGGCTGAAGTTCCTGGTCGCCGACTGGGGCGCGGAGAAGGTGCGGCAGGTGCTGGAGGCCGAGTACCTCGACACGCCCCTGCTCGACGGTCCCGCCGCCGCGCCGCCGCCGCAGACCCTCGACTACGTCGGGGTGACGCCGCTGCGCGACGGCACCGTCGCTGTGGGGTTCAGCGCGGTCGCGGGCCGGGTCAGCGGCAGCACGTTGAGTGCGGTGGCGGACGCCGTACGTCGAGTGGGGGCGTCCCACGTCGCCCTGACCCCGCACCAGAAACTGCTGGTGGTGGGGGTGGCTGAGGAGCGGGTCTCGGAGCTGGAGTCGCTGCTTTCGCCGCTCGGGCTGAGCTCGCAGGTGAGCCCCTGGCGGCGCGGCCTTCTCGCGTGCACGGGGCTCGAGTTCTGCAAGCTCGCCATCGTCGACACCAAGGGCCGGGCGCACGGGTTGGTCGAGGACCTGGACCGGCGGCTGGCCGACGTCGCGCTGGAGCGGCCCCTGGCGATCACGCTGAACGGCTGCCCCAACAGCTGCGCCCGGATCCAGGTCGCGGACATCGGGTTCAAGGGGCAGATCGTCACCGACTCGGACGGCAACCAGGTCGAGGGGTTCCAGGCCCACCTGGGCGGGCAGCTCGGCGAGGACGCGGGGTACGGGCGAAAGCTGCGCGGCCACAAGGTGACCTCGGCCGAGCTGGGCGAGTACATCGAGCGGGTCGTCCGGGCCTACGCCGCCGGTCAGCAGCCCGGCGAGACCTTCCGCTCCTGGGTCGCCCGGTCCGACGAGGACGTCCTTCGCTAGTGTCCCGTGTTTGAAGTGGTCTGACGGTTGGCCTTCTTGAGGATCTCGTCGGCGGTCTTGGTCCAGACGAAGGGATGGCAGCGGTCGTTCCAGCCGTCGACGAAGGCGCGGATCTTGGCGTTGAGGTCCTTGACCGATCTGAAGGTGCGCGGTGGATCGCCTGCCGTTCGATGATGCTGAACCAGACCTCGACGAGGTTGAGCCAGGAGCCCGAGGTCGGGGTGAAGTGCACGTGAATCCTGGGGTTGGCGGCCAGCCAGTCGCGGACCTCGACGCGTTTGTGGGCGGCGTAGTTGTCCATCACCAGGTGCAGCTCGACCGTTGGGTAGGCCCGGGCGACCTGCCTGAGGAAGGTCAGGAACTCCTGATGCCGATGGCGCGGCTTGCACGCGCCGGTGACCTTGCCGGTGGCGACTTCCAGCGCGGCGAACAGCGTCGTGGTGCCGTTGCGCCGGTAGTCGTGGGTGCGCCGCTGGGGCAGCCCGGGCTGCATCGGCAGCATCGGTGCGGTCCGGTCCAGGGCCTGGATCTGGGACTTCTCGTCCACGCACAGCACGATCGCGTTCTCCGGCGGAGCCAGGTAGAGCCCGACCACGTCGGTGACCTTGGCGATCAGCTCGGGGTCGGTGGAGAACTTGAAGGTCTCCACCCGCCACGGTGCCACGCCATAGTCGCGCCATGCCTTGGCCACCGTTCCATTGCTGATGCCAAGGTGGCGACCCAGCAACCTGGAGGACCAGTGGGTCACCCCGTACTTCTTCGGCGGCGGTCTCAAGGTCTGCGCCACGATCTGCCGGTGATCGATCGTCCTCGGGCGACCCGACCGGGGCTCCTCGTCCAGTCCCGCGATGCCATGCGCGGCGTACCTATTGCGCCAGCCGATCACCGTCGGCCGTGACACGCCCACCTTCGCCGCGATTGCCGTGTTCGACTCACCGTCCGCCGCGAGCAGCACGATCCGGGCGCGTTGCGTCAGACCGGCCCGAGCCGAGGACGACCGAGTCAACCGGGCAAGCTCGGCACGGTCACCATCACGCAGTCCCAGTGCCGGGGCAGGTCGATTGGCCATACCCCATCATCGCAACCCGGCAACCGTAAATGAACTAACTACACGCGGCACTAGGACGTTCCTGCGCGGACGGCGATGTGCTGCGGCTTGCTGTTTTCCACAGGGCGACCGTTCGTGACCTGCACAAAGGGTGCCATGGCACCAAAAGGGCAGGTCACGAACGGTCGTCGTAGCAGCGGTGACACCATGTGCCTCATGCCGTACGACGTCGCCGCGTTCCGCGCCCAGTTCCCCGCCCTGCGCGAAGGGGGCGCTCACTTCGACGGGCCGGGCGGGTCACAGACCCCGGCCGCGGTCGCCCAGGCCGTGTCCGACGCGTTGACCAGCGCGGTCGCCAACCGGGGTGACGTCACCCCTGCCGAGCGGCGCGCCGACGCCATCGTGCTCGCCGCCCGCGCCGCGATCGCCGATCTCCTCAACGCCGATGCCCAGGGAATCGTCTTCGGGCGCAGCATGACCCAACTGACGTACGACGTCAGCCGCGCCCTCGCCGAGACCTGGCGGCCCGGCGACGAGGTCGTGGTGACCCGTCTCGACCACGACGCGAACGTGCGCCCCTGGGTCCAGGCCGCCCAGGCCGCGGGAGCGCAGGTGCGGTTCGCCGACTTCGACCCGGTGACCGGCGAGCTGACCGCTGACCACGTCACGGCCGTGCTCACCGAGCGCACCCGCCTGGTCGCCGTGACGGCCGCCAGCAACCTGATCGGCACCCGCCCGGACATCGCCGCGATCATGGCGGCGGCCCACGGGGTGGGCGCGATCGGGTACGTCGACGGCGTCCACGCAACCGCACACCACAGCATCGACGTCGCCGCGCTGGGGGCCGACCTCTTCGTGTGTTCCCCGTACAAGTTCCTCGGCCCGCACTGCGGCGCGCTCGCCGGGCGAGTCGACCTGCTGGAGTCGCTGCGCCCCGACAAGCTCCTGCCCAGCACCGACGCCGTACCGGAACGCTTCGAACTCGGCACGCTCCCCTACGAGCTGCTGGCCGGCGTCACCGCCTGCGTCGACGTCCTCGCCGCCCTCGCCCCGAGCGGCGGGGGCGACGCGAGCGGCGGGGGTGATACGAGCGGCGCGAACCTCGATGCCGACCGCGCCGACCACGCCACCCGGCGGGCCCGCCTCGTCGCCGCCTTCGCGGCCATCGAGGCCCACGAGGACCGGCTCCGTGCGCGCATCGAGGAGGCGCTCGCCGAACTCGGGGCGACGGTCTACAGCCGCGCCGCCCGTCGCACGCCGACGCTCCTGTTCCGCCTGCCGGGGGTGGCGGACGGGGAGGTACGCCGTGGCCTGGCCGCTCGCGGCGTCAACGCACCCAACGGGAACTTCTACGCGATCGAGTGTTCCCGCCGGCTGGGTCTCGGCGACGAGGGCGGGGTGCGGGTGGGGCTGGCACCGTCCAGCGACGACTCCGACGTCGACCGCCTCATCGAGGGGCTGCGGGAGATCGTCCGCCCGCCCCGGTGACCGTGGTAGCAGCCCCCGCAACCGTGGTAGCAGCCCCCGCAACCGTGGTAGCGACCCCCGCAACCGTGGTAGCAGACTCTGCAACCGCGGTAGCGACTCCTGCAACCGTGGTCACGGTGGGTGGAGCGCTCCAGGGGCCCCTAGTGAGACGTCGCGGGCCGCCTGGCCGCTGGACGCCATGTCCAGCCGACACGCCGGACAACGCGGAATCGGTGTCGCGAGACGCCTACAGCCGCGCGCGAATCCGCCGATGGGACGAGTGACACCACCCCTCGTCTCGGCCGCGGACCCCAGTTCGCGCCGCGAAGGAGTTCCATGGACGCCTCGACGGTCCGCCCGCCCCGGCACGCGCACCCCGCCGACCTGCCGGCGCTCGCGGAGCGCGACATGCTGACGGTCTACGCGGCCGCCATCGACGTGCCGCCGCTGGCCCCCCGCGTGGTGCGCCTGCAGGGCGGCGAGTCGGTGCAGATCGACGGGGTCAGCCCGGACGAGGACCTCTTCGTCATCCCGGTCTCCCACCAGGGACCGCTCCCCCAGGACGCCGCAGCCCACCTGGCGCGGGATGTCTTCGCCCTGTCGCTGGTCACCGCGACCCGCCCCGAGGCCCGCTCGGTGCTGCTGTTCGCCTGCGACCAGGCCCGAACGTCGGCGGGCACCCTGCTCGGCGGCCTCGGCTCGGCGGTCGCGGTGGAGCTGGTGGATCTCGGCCCGGAGTGGACCGAGCGGCTCATCGAGGCGTCCCGCCCCGCGGGCCGGCACCGCCCCCAGCAGGTCCAGCCCAGCCACCCTGTCCAGCCCGCGCAGCCCAGCCAGTCGGCCGAGGCCGGTGCGGGGCCGGACCCGGTCCGAACGTCCGACGGCGCCCCAGCAGCCGAGGCCCCGCGGCTCGGCGAAAGCCGACACGTGCACTGACCCAGCTCCGCCGGTGAGCGCCACCCAGGACCGGCGGGAAGCGCAAGGCGTCCTTGGACGTTCATTCGGACAACATCTTCAGTTTGCCCAGCTCTCGCCGAAGCAGAGCGTAATGACCTGAACACCCAGGCCGCCCAAGGGCGGCACCGCCCAGGAGTACCGCTGATGACCACCCTCTCGGCCCCGGTCGAGGCCGACGCCGCGGAGCTGCGCCGGCTGCGCCGCGACATGCTGACCACCTACGCGTCCTCGCGCGGCTGCGGCGAACTGCGCCCGCGCACCATCCGCCTGCCCAGTGGCGACGGACTTCAGGTCGACGGCGCGAACGACGACGAGACCCTGATCTTGGAGATCGTGACCCACGCGGACGCCGAGTCCGAGGGCCTGCGGGCCCGGATCGGCCAGGCCCTCCTGGGGCTGTCGCTGGCGCGGCGCGCGCGGCCGAACGCGCAGCTCGTGTTGCTGGTCGCGAACGAGACCGTACGCCGTGCGGCGACCGGCTGGGTGCCCGCGCTGGACGGCGATCACCCCGTCATCCTGGCGACCCCGCACGCCTGAACAACCCCCAAACACACGAGGAGACCGCCGGTGTGACCGGCGGCCTCCTGTTGGGCGGCTCAGCTATTTTCCGGAGGGGCTGCGGAGCCTGTCGCCCATGGGGCGGCTCACGCGTGGGTGGTCGTCCTGCTCGTTGGCCAGGTGCGGGCGCCGCGGCCCGACAGGCTGTTGATGATGCGGGTGGCATCGATGCCCTGCAGCTCGACGTGGCGGAGCTGGCGGCGCAGGGTGCGGGGAGTGGCATTCGCGTGCGTCGTGGCGTTCGCGGTCATCTGGGTAGCCTCCGGGGAGTGTGGGTCTGACGATCGGTTTCGTCGCGCATCGACGGATTAACTTTACCGTCTCTTTGCTGTTACGGACAAGGCCGAGCACGAAAAACCCCTGGTCGGACAACTGTTAAGGCTGTAGCAGTCGACTTGGTCGACTGGCCTGGGGGGTTTGTGGCGCTGTTTTCAAAGAGTTGGTCAAGAGCGCGTCACCAGACCCGGCTTAACGCCGGTGCACGCCCATTCACCACGCACTTTGCGCAACGCCGACTGGGGGAAGGTTGCCTCGGAGACGACCATCGGAGGCGCCATGACCGGTCCCCGCCCTCTCGGGCCCCCCGAGCCCCCATCTCACCCGCGAGCAGCGAGCGCGGCGCAACCCCCGCGAGAGCCCCGAGCACCGCAGGCCCGCCGCTGGACCCACCGGATCAGCAGCGCACTGGCCGCGAGCGCTATCGCGGTGCCGCTGGCCCTCGGGGTCGCTGGGTGCGGCCCGCGGGCCCTCACGCAGGACACGATCGCCGGCACCCTCATCGAGCCCGACGCGGCTCACCTGGCGGGCTGGCTGGCCGACCCGCCGAGTCAGGCCGCGCCGGAGGGCGCGGACGGCGAGCTGGGCCACCTGCTCGCCCAGACCACGGGCATGTCGCCGGCCTGCCGGGACGCGCTGAGCGCGTTCAGCGCGACCGGGACGGCCTCGGCGTTCGCGTCCCGGGTCTTCACCCGCTCGGACGGCGCCGGGACGCAGACGCAGGACCTGGTCGTGGCCGTCCGCGGGTACGACCAGCAGGATCCCCCGCCGCTGCCCGACCCGCAGGCCACCGTGCGCGCCTGCCCCGCCTTCGAACTCAGCGCCCAGGGGCAGAAGCTGGCCGGGCGGCTGCGCGCCCCGACGTACGACGTCGCCGACTCGGCCGCGCTGGGACTCGACCTGAGCAGCGGCGCCGACAAGACGAGCCTGGACCTGATCCGGGTACGCCGCGGCGCGAACCTGATCACCGCGAGCATCACCGGACCCGACGAGGCCGCCAACCACGACACCCTGGGGAGGGTGGCCGCGGCCCAGGCCGACAAGGTCGTCGCCGCCTCCTGAGCGAAAGCGCGGTCAGGTGCCGACGGTGTGGCTGCGCCGCTCCAGCAGCAGCACGTCGCGCCACTGCCCCGCGGCCGGCCCGTGCGTCATGAACCCCATCCGCTCCCGGATCCCCACGTCGCGGAACCCGACCCGCCGGTGCAGCCGGATGCTCACCTCGTTCTCGGGGAAGATCAGCGCCTCGATCGTCCAGATCCCGGCGCCCTCCGTGGACGCCACCAGCGCGTGCAGCAGCGACTCGCCGACGCCGCGGCCGGCCAGCGCCGGGTCGACGTACACGCTGTCCTCGACCACCCCGGAGTACACGCAGCGGTTGAACGCGGGCGACACGCACGCCCAGCCGCGGCAGGTGCCGTCGCCGTCCACCGCCGCCCAGCGGTGCTCCGGCGGCTTGTCCGCGGCGAAGTCCGCCCAGTCCGGCGCGGTCTTGGTCAGGGTCGAGTGGCCGGTCGCGATGCCGGCCTGAAAGACGTCGCGGCCCCCGGCCTGCCACAGGGCGGCCGTGAGCGGCACGATGCGGATCGCCGACGGCGCCGGCTTCGCGGGGCTCATGGGCGCAAGTCTGCCCTGCCGTAATTCGGTTGCGCGCCCCCTGGGGTGATGAGGCACCGTGGAGACCGCCGGACAGGATCCCCACCAGCCACGACAGCCACGACAGCCACGACGACGCCTCGACCGACCAAGGGCGTCGTACGTCGGCGCGCCCGGGGACCCGGCGGCCAACGCGAACCACCACCCAAGACCCGACAGACCCGACATACCCGACAGACCCGAGGGGAGGGACACCCATGTATCAGGAAGGCCCCAAGCTTCCCTGGCCATTCGGCCAGGGCCGCGAGGTCACGCAGAACCGGTACCGATCGGCGGCGGAGATCACCCGCTCCGTGCGCCGCGTCAGCCAGGCGCAGCGCAGGAGCGGGGGACGCTCGTGATCGTCGGCGTGGCCGCCCTCAGGCGTCCCGCCTGCCCTCAGGCGTAGGCGCCGGCGGGCACCAGGTCCAGCGCCGTCGTCGTCGCCTCGACCGTGGCGAGGTCGACCGTGGTGATGCTGTCTTGCGGCAGCGTCGTCCAGCCGGCCACGTCCAGCCCGGCCGAGGCGACGACGAACGCGCCGTCGGGCCGGCGGCGGTAGCGCATCGTGAAGTAGCGGTCGTCATGGTGCGAGGGCAGCTGCTCCGGGGGAACCGTCTCGAAGTGCCAGGTCGGGACGGGCGCGGCGCTGCTGGAGTTCACGACGACGAGCTCGGTGGGCGTCAGGGTGACCGAGTTGAGGCTCGCGTGCGGGTACGCCGTACGGATCCGCCGTACCGCAGTGGCGGCGGCCTCGGCGACGGTGAACCCGGCGGCGACGCCCTCGCGGATCAGCGCGAAGTAGAGCTCCGAGTCGGTCGTGCCGCGGACGGCGGCGAGCGCTGCCGGACCCACCATGGCGCGCAGCACCGCGGTGGGCGCGATCGAGCCGTTGTGCGCGAAGGCCATGCCGTCCGCCCGGAACGGGTGGCTGTTGCGCTTCATCACGGCCATGTGATCCGTGGCCATGCGCAGGTGGAAGATGCGCGCGCGGGACAGCGGGCGGTCCATCATCGCGACGAGCCGCTCGTCGTCGTACCCCGGGCGGACCGTGCGCTTGCGGCGTACCACCGAACCCGCGGGGCCGTCCTCCAGCCACGCGGTGCCCCACCCGTCATCGTGCAGGCGCGCCATGAGGCGGTACGTCTCGCACTGGTCGCTCCCGATGAGCTCCTCGACGGCCGCGACGCTCGGCGCGGCGTAGGCGAGTAGGCGGCACATGGTGATGGCTCCTTTGGGCACTGCGTGTGATCGGTCCGTCCAACCCCTCATCGGCACGGATCCGCCTGCCGATACCCCCCGAGGTGGGACCACCCCGAACCGCTTCACCGGCCGGGACATTAACATCGGGGTACCGCCGGACGTGGCAGCCACGCCCGGCACCCGACGCCGGAGGTTCGCGTGGCCAACTCGAAACCCCTCACAGGCAAGGTCGTCGGTTCCGGCCCCGTCGAAGACGTCGTACGGCGGGTGGGAAACGTCGTCCAGAGCAATGAGGTACGTCGTGCGATCGGCGAGGTTCTGCCGGCCGCCCGCCGCCTCGGCGAGGCCGTAGCCCGAGCGTGGCAACGCTGAATCCGGCGCCGCCCGGCCGCCCCCGCCGTCTGGCCGATGCCGAATTCCTGAGCCAGGTTAACGACTCTGGCCCTATAGCGGAAGCACCCGGGCCCTGCGTGTTTCATCAATCTGTTAGTTCGCTCACAGCGGGTCGGGCCGCGTGAACCGGCAGGACGTCCTGGACCGCGCCATCGAGACCCTCGACAGCTACGGCTTCGCCGACCTCTCGATGCGTCGGCTGGCCACCTCGCTCGGCGTCCAGCCCGGGGCGCTCTATTGGCACTTCGCTAACAAACAAACGCTGCTCATGGCCGTGGCCGAGGTGATCCTGCAGCCGGTGCTCACCCCCGCGACGGGTGCGCAGGCTCATGAGCCGGCCGACGGGACGCCGGTCGATGCCCCCGTGACCAGCGACCCGGGAGTGGCCCAAGAGGGGCGGCCGTGGGCCACGAACGTCCGCGTCTGGGCGACCACGCTGCGAGACGCGCTGCTCGCCCATCGGGACGGCGCCGAGGTGGTGGCCTCCGTGCTCGCCTTGCGACCCCGCGGGCTCGACCCCGCCGTGCCCTGCGTGACGGCGCTGACGGGCGCCGGGCTGCCCCCGGCCGAGGCGACGGCGGCCGCGGCGGCCCTGGTGCACTACACGGTCGGGCACGCCGTCGACGCGCAGAACCACGCGCAGGCCCGCGCGCTCGGCGTGCGGGAGGTGGCCGAGCAGGATGACGAGGCCGCCTCGGCCACCGAACGCTTCACGTTCGGTCTGGATGTCTTCCTCGCGGGGCTGGCGTTGCGCGTGCCGTGATCGGCGCCTGTCGAGCGGTCGCAGCGACGCGGGTTACCTTGACATAAGGACCCATTCGCGGAGGCTGTCATGGAACCGATCAAGCTGGTCGTGTCGCCCCGGCACGCGCCGCGCGCCGACCGGCGGACAGTGGGTCACGAGGCGCCGACGCCCACCGCCGCCGAGCGGCCGCCCGGTCCCGCGGACGTTCGCCCGGGCGGCCCCGCGCTACGCCGTACGCTCCCCGAGCGCCGCCTCGCCGCGGTCGGCGCGTGGTGCCTCGTCGAGCACTTCGGCGACCCGGAGACGGACCCGACCCGCCTCGCGCCGTTGGCCTACCCCGAGGTCGGCCTCATGTCCCTGACCTGGCCCATCGAGGGCCTCATTCGCCGGCGGGACAGCATCGGCACCGACATCCTGGTCAGCCACGGGCACGTGTGCCTCGGCACGGCGGGGCACGGCGTCACCGTCGCCGAGGCGGGCGTCGACGATCCCCGCGGGGGCCGGCACGCGCGGCGCTTCCTGCACGGCGTGCGCCTGGCCGCCGCGCTGCCCGCCGCCGTCCGCGGTCGGGCGCCCGAGGTCCAGGAGATCCACGCGCCGCCGCGGGTGACCTCGCCCACGATGCGGGCCACGGTGCTGGTCGGCCGGCTGGACGGCGAGTACGCGGAGTTGGTCTCCCCCGCCCGGGTGCACACCCCGCTGGTGGCGGCCGACATCACCCTGACGACGGGGACGGAGCGGCTGAGCCTGGAGCCACGCTACGAGCACGGCGTCCTCCTCCTCGACGGCGCGGTGTCGGTGGACGGGACCCCGCTGGCGGTCGGGGAACTCGCGTACCTGCCCGTGGGGCACCGCCGCGTCGACCTCGCGACGCTGCCCGGGTGCCGGGTGCTGCTGCTCGGCGGTACGCCGTTCGAGGAGGAGTTCATCCTCTGGTGGAACATCGTGGCCGCCACCCACGACGAGGTCGTCGCCGCGCGCGAGGCCTGGGAGCGCGGGGACCCTCGGTTCGGCGCGACGCCGCCGGGCGCGGCGCGGTCCGCGGCGCCCCCGATCCCGCCGGTTCGGTTGCGTCCGCGCCGCGGTTCGGTACGCCGTCGCGGCTGAGCCCCCCGGACCCCCCGCCCCACCCCGCCCTGCTCGCAACCATGGTGACAAGGCGCGCAACCACGGTGACGAGGCGCGCAACCATGGTGACGAGGCGCGCAACCATGGTGACGAAGGAGGGGGTAGCCCCGGGCCGGGTCGGCGTCCGGCACGTCCAGGCCGGGTGCGGGGACGTCTGCCCGCGCGGGACAATGGCGGCATGACCGACGATCTCCTCCCCCCGCCCCCGATCACGCTGACGATCGCCGGGTCCGAGTCCACCGGCGGCGCGGGCGCCCAGGCGGACCTCAAGACGTTCCAACAGCTGGGCACGTTCGGCATGGTCGCGCTGACCTGCATCGTGAGTTTCGACCCGAAGGCCGACTGGGGGCACCGGTTCGTCCCCGTCGACCCGCAAGTCATCGCCGACCAGCTGGAGGCCCAGCTGGCCTGCTACGACGTACAGTCCGTGAAGATCGGCATGCTCGGCACGCCCGCCACCATCGAGACCGTCGCCGGCGTGCTGCGCTCGAAGTCCTGGACCCACGTCGTGCTCGACCCGGTGCTCATCTGCAAGGGGCAGGAGCCCGGGGCGGCGCTCGACACCGACACCGCGCTGACCGAGTTGATCCTGCCGCTGGCGACCTTCGTGACGCCGAACCAGTTCGAGGCCATGACCCTGTCCGGGATGGCCCAGATCGAGTCCGAGGCGGACCTCGTCGAGGCGGCCCGCCGCATCCACGACCGGTGCGGCGCGGCGGTGTTGGCCAAGGGCGGGGTACGCCTGGCGGGCCCCGACGCGGTCGACGTCTTCTACGACGGCACCACCCTGGAGGTGCTGCGCGAGCCCAAGGTCGGCGAGCACGCCGTCAGCGGCGCGGGCTGCTCCCTCGCCGCCGCCGTCACCGCGGAGCTGGCCAAGGGCGCCACCCCGCTGGAGGCCGCCCGCCGCGCCAAGGCGTTCGTCACGCGCGGCATCCGCGCCCGGGTCCACGGCGGGGCGCCGTTCGACGCCCTCTGGCAGGGCGCGTGAGGGACGTCTTTCGGCTGCTCGGGTCCGCCCGGGAGCTGCGCCCGTATTACCTCGGCATCGTCCTCGCGTCGATCCTCACGGCGGCCACCGCGCTCGCCGTACCGTTCGTCATCAAGGCCGCCACCGACGAGGCCGTCGCGCAGGCGACGCACGCGCCGGGGGCGGCGGAGGACGGCGTACGGCGGATCCTGCTGCTCGCCCTGCTGCTCTTCGCCGCGGACCTCGCGAACACGCTGATCACCAACGTCGGCGGCTACCTCGGCGACGTCATGGCGGCCCGGCTGCGGGCGATCATGTCCCGGCGCTACTTCGCGCACCTGCTGCGGCTGCCGCAGCGGTACTTCGACGACGAGCTCACCGGCACCGTCGTCAACCGGCTGTCCCGCTCGATCACCGAGACCACCCAGTTCCTGCAGGCGTTCTGCAACAACTTTTTCCCCATGCTCATCACGATGGGCGCGGTCGTCGCGATCAGCGGCTATTACGCCTGGCCGCTGGCGCTGTTGCTGCTCGTCCTGTTCCCCACGTTCATGTGGCTGACGACGCTCACCACCCGCCGCTGGCAGGTGCTCGAGGGGCGCAAGAACGCCGAGCTCGACGCGGCCGGTGGCCGCTTCGCCGAGGTCATCGGGCAGATCCGGGTCGTCAAGAGCTTCGTGCAGGAGCGGCGCGAGCTGGGGGTGTTCGAGGGCCGGTACGCCGAGACGATCGGCATCACCCGGACGCAGTCGCGGTTCTGGCACCTGATGGACACCGCCCGGCGCGGCGCCCTCAACCTCATCTTCCTGGCGATCTACGCGATCATCTTCGTCCGCACGGTCCAGGGTGCGTTCACGATCGGCGTCATGGTCCTGCTCGTGCAGCTGGTCACGATGGCCCGCCAGCCGGTGACGATGATGAGCTTCCTGGTCGACGCGGGGCAGCACGCCGTCGCCGGCACCCGCAGCTACCTGGAGGTCCTGGCCCTGCCGCCCGAGCAGAACGCCCCGGGCAGATCGCCAGGCCAGACGGCGATTCCCCCCGGGCCGACGGCGATCTCGTTCGAGGACGTGTCGTTCGGCTACGGCGACACCGGGGCGGTGACCGGACCCGGGACCGGCGGCGTGACCGGTGCCGAGTCCAGCGCAGAGTCCGCGGCCGAGGTGCTGCGGGGCGTGTCGTTCGCGGTCCCCGCCGCGCGCCGGGTCGCGCTGGTCAGCGAGAGCGGCGGCGGCAAGACGACGCTGGTGAGCCTGCTGCTCGGGCTGTACCGCCCGCAGCGCGGCCGGATCCTGCTCGGCGGCATAGACCTGGCCGACCTGCCCGTCGAGGCCGTCCGGGGCGCGGTGGGGGTGGTCTTCCAGGACCCGTCGCTGTTCAGCGGGACGATCGCGGAGAACATCGCGTACGCCCGGCCGGACGCGACCCCCGAGGAGGTCCGGGTCGCGGCCGAGCGCGCCAACGCCCACCCGTTCGTCGCCCGGTTTGCCGACGGCTATGAGTCGCTCATCGGCGAGCGCGGCCTGAAGCTCTCCGGGGGCCAGAAGCAGCGGATCGCCGTGGCCCGCGCCATCCTCAAGGACGCGCCGGTGCTCGTGCTCGACGAGGCCACCAGCTCGCTGGACTCCAAGGCGGAGCGCCAGGTGCAGGCCGGCCTCGAGGCGCTGATGCGGGACCGGACGACGCTGATCATCGCCCATCGGCTCTCGACGATCAGTTCGGTGGACACCATCGTCACGCTGCGCGACGGCCGGGTGGACGAGATCGGTTCGCCCGAGGAGCTGTCGGGAACGGGCGGGATCTACGCCGAGCTGCTGGCGCTGCAGGAGTCCGGCACGCGGCGGGACAAGCGGCGGCTCGCGGCGTACGACATCACCGGCTGACCGGCGCGCCGTTCGGGACGCGGCTCGTCCTCACACCAGCAGGTCGGCGACCTCGATCGGGATCACGGTGCCGTCCATGCCCACCTCGACCCGCTGGGTCGGCGCGACCTCGACGTACCGACCGTCGGCGTCACGCTCGGCGTACAGCGTCAGCTCGCCCGGCTCGGAGCGCAGGTCGACGAGCAGGTAGGCCGGGATCCCCGCGAGCGCGTACTCCCGACGCTTGGTCACCAGGTCCCGCTCCACCGAGGTGGGCGAGACGACCTCCGCCACGAGCAACACCTCGTGCGCGAAGACCCGGTTCGTCGGCAACGGCGCGCGGTCCCGCGTCACCGCGGAGTTCACCGCGACGACGACGTCGGGTCGACGAACGGTCGGGGGCACCTCGGCCAGCGTGACCTCCAGGTCCATCGCGGCGAGCCAGCCCGCACGATGAACGTTCAGCGCTCCGACCAGGAGCGCCCCGGCCGCCCGATTGACGTTGCTTTCCGCCGCTGCCATCGTCGGTATGCCCTCGACCAGCTCATAGACGTCCTCGCGCCCCGAGAGGTGCTCATCCCAGTAGGCGATGTCCACCCGGGCCGGGACGGCCGCGTCCACGACCATGCTCATCAGGCTCCCCTCCTTCATGGTCTCTCCAGTCTGGCCCGCGCCGCGCTGCGCCGGCAACGGCTGTCCGCGCCATCCTGCCCGCGCGGGTCACCGCCCCGCTTGAGTTATCCACAGGCGCTCCACGGGTGCCAGAGTGGGGCCGTGAGCGCGCCGGAACCGGACCAGATCTGCCCGCTGCTGGAGTACGACCCGGACCCCACGGACGTCGTCACCGCGGCGCAGCCCGCGACACCGCGGGCGAGCGTGGCGCCGGCGGCCGTGCTGGCCTACCTGGGCGACGCCACGAACCGCTGGGCCGCCGAGCACGGCTACGAGCGCGTCACCAGCGTCAGGCTGTTGGGTCAGAAATACCCGGTGTACGTCGGGGCGCACGGGGCCACGCCGCTCACCCTCGTGGAGATGCCGCTCGGGGCCCCGGCCAGCGCCATCGTCGCCGACGACGTCTTCCGGATGGGCGCCCGCGTCGGCGTCGCGGTGGGTTCCTGCGGCGGCCTGGTGCACTTCGCGGAGGGCGAGTTCGTCCTGCCGGACCGGGCGCTGCGCGACGAGGGGACGTCCTGGCATTACGCGCCGCCGGGCCGCTGGATCGACACCAACCCCGCCGTACGGGCCGCGATCGCGCGGGCCTGCGAGGCGGCCGGGTACGCCGCGGTGACCGCCCCCGCGTGGACCACCGACGCGTTCTTCCGGGAGACCCGCGCCAAGGTGGAGGCGCGCCGCGCCGAGGGCTGCCGCGTGGTGGACATGGAGTGCGCGGCGCTGGCAGCGGTGGCCCGGCACCGCGGGGCGCGATTCGCCCAGCTGCTCTTCACGGCGGACACGTTGGCGGGAGGCGCGCACGACGCCCGGGGCTGGGGGCGTTCGGCCCACGAGACGGCCCTGCGCCTCGCCCTGGACGCGGCGGCGGCCGCGCCGCTCGCCTGACCCGCGGACGTCCTACGGCGTAGCGTGGCCCGCGTCCGACGCCGTACCAAGCCGCAGGGAGCCGCCATGACCAGCGCCTCGGGTTCGCAGGAGCCGCGCGCCGCCGCCATCCAGGACTTCTACCCCGAGGAGGTGGCCGCCTGTTACGGCTGCGGCAAGGACAACGAGGCCGGCCACCAGATCAAGACCTACTGGGACGGCGACGGGACGATCACCCGGTTCACGCCCCGCCCGGAGCACACGGCGATCAAGGGATTCGTGTACGGCGGCCTCATCGCCTCCCTCGTCGACTGCGCCGGGACCGGGTCCGCGGCGGGGGCGGGCTATCGGGCCGCCGGCCGCGAGATCGACGACCCGAACGACACCGAGCCGCCGCTGCGCTACGTGACCGGGCGGCTGGAGGTCGACTACCTCGCCCCGACGCCGATGGGCGTCGAGCTGGTGCTGCGGGGCACCATCGACGAGGTCAAGGGGCGCAAGGTCGTGGTGTCGGAGGAGGTCTACGCAGGCGACACGCTCGTGGCCCGCGGCCGCGTTGTTGCGGTGCAGATGCCCAGCACGATGGAGGGCGCCGGCTGAGGCTGCGGTGAACGCCGCACACAGGTTGGCCTAAAGTCGGCCCGAACCCACCTAAGGTCTACCGTCGCTTCGTTGCGCAAGCGCGCACGCCCGCCGGAGCCTACGGTGGAGATTCGGGCGGCTCCCCTCGCGGGGGCGGTGGAGCCGCCGCCAGGGTGTCGGACGGCGGGGGTGTCGTTGATGGCGGAACGGGTCAGGCGTGCGCTGGCGGTGCTGTTCTTGGCCGCCGCTGTCGTCGCGGCGATCCTGGTGCCGGTGCGCGGCATCACCCCCGTGCCAGGGCTCCTCTTCCTGACGATGTTTCTCGTCGCCACGGCCGCCAAGCCGGAGCCGGGGGCCGAGCGAGACGACCACAGCACCGACGCGTCCGAGGATCGCCTGAGCGACCGCTTCCCTGGGCCCGGTTAGAGGCCGACGCTGCCCTGCATGATCCCGCCGTCGACCACCATGGTCGTCGCAGTCATGTACGACGCCGCGTCGCTGGCCACGAACACCACCGCCGCCGCGATCTCCTCCGGCGCCGCGACCCGGCCCATCGGGATGGCCGCGTTGAGCTTGGCCGTCTTCTCGGCGTCCGCCATCGTCGAGGCGTTGATCGGGGTGTCCACGGCGCCGGGCGCGACGCCGACCATGCGGATCCCGTGCGCGCCGAGCTCCACCCCCGCCGTCCGGGTCAGCATCCGCATCCCGCCCTTGGCCACGCAGTACGCCGTGTTCCCCGGCATCGGCCAGTCCTCGTGCACCGAGCTGATGTTGACGATGACCCCGCCGCCGCCCTGCGCGACGAACTGCTTGGCCGCGAGCTGCGCCCCGAAGTACGCGCCCTTGAGGTCGATGCCCATCACCCGGTCGTAGTCTGCCTCGGTCGTCTCCAGCAGCGACTGGCGCGTCTCGATCCCCGCGTTGTTGACGAAGACGTCGAGCCGGCCGTACGTCGCGACCGCACGCGCCACCAGGTCTTCCAGCCGCGCCACGACCGAGACGTCGTCCTGGACCGCGACGGCCTTGCCTCCGGAGCCCTCGATCTCCGCGGCGATGTCGGCGTTGAGCTCGGGATGGACCACGTAGTCGATGACGACGTTGCCCCCGGCGGCCCCCGCGGCCTCGGCGATCGCGGCCCCGATGCCGGTGTTGCCGCCGGTGACGACGACGGTCTTCCCGGCGAGCAGGTCGCTGGTCGGCAGCGAGACGTGGGCGGGTCGGTCGGCGTCCGCGCTCGTCCGCGGGGACGCCAGCGCGTCCGAGGCGGGTCGGGTCTGATCGGTCATTGCTGGGCTCCTGGGCTCGGGTCGGGCTGGGGCGTCGGGGATTCGGCGCCCGCGGGCGCGGGGCCGGAGGCCGGATCGTGGGCGTGTGCGCCGCCCTGGTCGTCGCTGCTGGCCAGCGGGTGGCAGATGAGGTGCGCGACCAGGGCGGTCCAACCGGTCTGATGGGAGGCGCCCAGGCCGAGGCCGGAGTCGCCGTGGAAGTACTCCGAGAACGCCGGGTGATCCCACAGCGGCCCGTCGCCGTGGTCCCGCGGAGTCCCGGGGCGGCGCCCCGCACGGGACGCATCGGGCGCATCGGGGCCGCTGGCGGCGCCGGCGGCCCCGGCCGCGCTGGCGGCGTCGGACGCGCTGGCCGCGTTGGACGCGCTCGCCGCGTCGGCTGGCAGGAAGAGCGCGACGAGGCGGCGGTGCAACTCGTCGGCGACCCCGTCAAGGGACACGACATGTCCGGAGCCGGTGGGCATCTCGACCGTCAGCTCGCCGCCGGCCCCGCGGGCGTAGGTGCGCAGCGCGTCGACGATGAGCGCATTGAGCGGGAACCAGATCGGCCCGCGCCAGTTGCTGTTCCCGCCGAAGAGCCCGGTGTCAGACTCGCCGGCGACGTACCGGATGGACAGGTCCCGGCCTCCCAGGGTGTCGCTGAAACCGTCCCGGTACGCCGCGCTCAGCGAGCGCACGCCGTACGGCGAGAGGAACTCGCGCTCGTCGAGGAGGCGCGCCAGCACGCGGGCGTACCGCGCGGGCTCCACCAACGCGAGCGTCTGGGTGGCGCTGTCCCCGCTGCCCGAGGTGAGGAGCGCCCGGGTGAGCTCGGGAAGGTTCTCCGCCAGCCACGCCCGGCGCTGGGTGAAGTCCGGCAGCTCGGTGGCGACCCAGCTCGGCGAGAGGGCGACGGCCAGGACCGGCACCATGCCGACGAGCGAGCGGACGCGGACCGGGTGGGCGGCGCCGTCGGGGTCGACGAGGGTGTCGTAGAAGAAGCCGTCGGACTCGTGCCAGAGGCTGACGCCGGTGACGCCGTACGTCTCCATAGCCTCGGCGATCGTCAGGAATCGTTCCAGGCACATCGTGGCGACGTCGTCCCACGCCTGGTCGTGCCGGGCGAGATCCTGGGCGATCCGCAGCAGCGACAGCGCGAAGAACGCCATCCAGCTGGTCGCGTCGGACTGCTCCAGGCGCCACCCGTCGGGGACGTCGCGAGACCGGTCGAACAGCGAGATGTTGTCCATCCCGAGGAAGCCGCCCTCGAACAAGTCAGAGCCGTCGGCGTCCTTGCGGTTCACCCACCAGGCCAGATTGACCAGCAGCTTCGTCGCGATCCGGGTGAGGAAGCCGTGATCCCAAGCGCCGTCGCGCTGGTAGACCAGCCACGCCGCCCACGCGTGCACGGGCGGGTTGACGTCGGAGAAGCTCCATTCGTACGCCGGGAGCTGGCCGTTCGGGTGCTGCGCCCATTCGCTGCAGATGAGCAGCAGCTGGCTCTTGGCGTACGCCGGGTCGACGTACGACAGCGCCACCGCGTGGGAGGCGAGATCCCAGGAGGCGAACCACGGATACTCCCACTCGTCCGGCATCGACATGACGTCGGCGAGTTCGAGGTGGCGCCAGGAGGTGTTCCGGCCCGCGGACTCGCGGTCGCGGCGCTGCGGCGGGGGCGGCGGCTGCGCCGGGTCGCCCGCCAGCCACTCGCGCACGGAGTAGCGGTAGATCTGCTTGCCCCACATCAGCCCCGCAAACGCGCGGCGCGCGACGAGGTGCTCCTCCGGCGGTCGGTCGGCCGGGATCACCGCGGTGTAGAACTCGTCCGCCTCCCGTTCGCGGTCCGCCAGCACGACGTCGTACGACGTGCCGAAGGGCGCCGCGCTGCCCGCTCCCTCCGCGAGGCGCAGGCGGATGGTGCGGGTCTGACCGGGGGCGATGTCGCCGAGGTCGTAGTGGAAGGCGACCTTGGTGCCCACCCCGCCGGTGTTGAGCGCGCTGCGATCGCCGTGCACGACGGCGCGGTCGACGCCGTTCTTCGGATAGGGCGACGGCTCGCGACCGGAGGCGCGGGCGGCAAAGGCCGCGGACGCGCCGTACAGTCCCTCGATGTCGGTCTCGTTGTCGCAGACGAGGACCTCGGGGAGCCTCGAGGTCTGGGCTGCTTCGGCGGGTTCGGCGGCATCGGTGGCTTCGGCCGCCTCGGCGAAGCAGCGGTAGCGACCGAGGAAGTCGTGGACCGCCTCGACCAGGCGATAGCCGCGGGCCTCGGCGGGCTGGGCGCCCGGCGGGGCGTCGGCCGACGGCGCGCGATCCAGATCCGTCAGGCTCGGGTGGCGGGGGTCGCGGCCCCAGGCCCAGGTGTTGCGGAACCACAGCTGCGGCAGCACGTGCAGCGGCGCCGGGTCGGGGCCGTGGTTGGTGACGTCGATCTGGATGCAGATGTCGTCGGGCCCGGCCTTGGCGTGCGTGACCACCACGTCGAAGAACCGATCCTCGGCGAGGATCCCGGTGTCGGCCAGCTCGTACTCCGGCTGCGTGCGGTCCCGGGCGGCGTTCTCGCGCCGCAGCTCGTCGTACGGGTAGGGGGCCTGCGGGTAGCGGTAGAGCCAGCGCGCGAAGCTGTGGGTGGGGGTGGCGTCGAGGGGCCACCAGTACTCCTTGACGTCCTCGCCGTGGTTGCCCTCGGCGTTGGTGAGGCCGAACGGCCGCTCCTTGAGGCGGTCGTCGCGGCCGTTCCAGAGCGCCAACGCGAGGTTGAGGAAGCCATAGCGATCGCACAGGCCCGCGAGGCCGTCCTCGCCCCAGCGGTACGCCCGGGCGTGCGCGTGGTCGAAGGGAAAGTCGTTCCAGGCGTCCCCGGTGGCGGAAAAGTCCTCGCGGACCGTGCCCCACTGGCGACCCGAAACGTACGGCCCCGCAGTCGCCAGGGGTCGTCGTCGCGCGGGGCCTCGGCGAGCCGGGCGTGCTCGGCCGTGCTCGGGTGCGGGCGAGGCGGCTGATGACGCGGGCTCACGCGCTCAGGGTGCCACGGCCACCGTGGGAGCGCCCCCGGGCTGAGCTGAGGGTTTCCTGAGCGTGGCTCCGCCGGGGTCAGGGGTCGTCCGGCAGGCCGCACGCGCGGCGCAGGTCCCGCTCGGCCGCTTGCATCCGTTCGCGCCCCCAGATCGCGATCGGGGGGAATACCTGCATCTTGCTCGCGGTGCGGTCGTCGAGCCACAACTGCAGGTACGGCGACTCGACGCGCCCCTCCGGCTTGTCCTTGGACTGGGGCAGCTCGTCGTACCGGTTCTTGCCGCCGATCAGGGCGCCGAGGAAGCCTCGTACCGGTTGAACTTCAGCGCCACCACCCGGTTCGTCTCGTGGATGGCCACGACCTTGCCGTCCTTGACCGCCCGAATGGTGCCGTCGCTGACCTCGTAGCTCACGTGCCATGCGCCCCGGAGCGCCACTGCGGTGCCACCGAGGCCGACCAGGGCACCCCCGCTCATCGTGGTCGCCGCGTGCAGCACGGAGTCCAGGTAGGTCGGCTCGCCGCCGTAGAACACGGGACCGAGCGCGAGGGCGACTCCCGCGTATATACCCGCCAGGGTCGACGTCGGCCCGAAGAGCGTGCTGCGTTGCGGCGCGATGGTCAGCTTCCCGCCCAGCATGGACAGGTCGCCGCGGCGCACCTCGATCGGCGGCGGCGGGGCGTGGTCACCGAGCCGCGCCTGCCCGGGGCTGCCGGGGTCGGGACCGGCCAACGGTACGTCGGGTGCCGCGGCCGGGCCGTGGATGACGTCCTGGACCCCCACCTCGTCCTGCGGGTCGCGTCGCACCTCGCGATCGGTCATGGCGAGCCCCCTGGCGAGCCCTCTGCCGACTCGGCGTCGGCGTCGGCGTCGGCCGCGCGCGGCGAGCCGTCGGCGGGCAGCCCGCAGGCGGCGCACAGGCCGGCCAGCGCCTCGGCCCGCCGTCGACCCCAGATCTTGAGCGGCGGGAGCGCCGTGATCCGCGACCCGTCGCGGTCGGCCACCGTGACGAGGAGCCTCGGGACGGCCTGGGCGACCCCGAACAGCATGCCCGACGAAGACCAGGCCAGCCGGCGAATGCCCTGGACGGGGACCGTCACGTCGGAGCCGGTGGACTCCTGCGCCCGAAGGCGGCCGTGGCCGACCTCGTACTCCGGGCACGTTCTCGTCAGGGCGACCCGCAGGAGCAGCCCGAGGACGCTCACCAGCGGAAACATCAGGCTGAAGAAGACGGCGAACTGCGCGGCCTTCGGCCAGGCCCGGGGCGGCGGGATGACGGCCTGGGCGACCGTCATCAGCGGGAACAGCAGGACCGCCATCGCCAGCGCCTCGAGGGCGATGGCCCGCCAGGGCAGGTGGGCGTCCTCGCGCACGACGTACGACGCCTGCTCGTCCCCCGGCCCCCACGATCCGCCGCGCTCGTCCATCAACCCATCGTCGCCCCGGACCAGCCCGTTGCGCGAACGACCCCCCTGGGGTGCTGGCAGCCAACCGAACTCATTAGCGTGGGCGCATGCTGAACGTTGCCGCCTACGCCGCGCCCGCCGCCGGGGCCCCCCTGGAGAAGATCACCATCAGCCGCCGGGACGTCGGCGCGACCGATGTGCAGATCGAGATCGCCTACGCGGGCATCTGCCACTCCGACATCCACACCGTCCGGGACGAGTGGGGTCAGATGACCTACCCCCTCGCCCCCGGCCACGAGATCGTGGGCCGCGTCACCGAAGTCGGCGCCGACGTGGCGAAGTTCGCCGTCGGGGACATTGTCGGCGTCGGCTGCATGGTCGACTCGTGCCGGCGCTGCGCGGCCTGCGAGGACGGCCTCGAGAACTACTGCCTCGAGGGCAACATCGGCACGTACGGCGCGATGGGGTACGACGGCCAGATGACCCAGGGCGGGTATTCGACGCATGTGGTCGTCGAGGAGCGGTTCGTCGTGCGGATCCCCGAGTCCCTGCAGGGCGACAAGCTCGCCGCCACCACCCCACTGCTGTGCGCAGGCATCACCCTGTACTCACCGCTGCGGCACTGGGGCGTCGGCCCCGGCACCAAGGTCGGCATTATCGGCATGGGCGGCCTCGGTCACGTCGGCGTGAAGATCGCCGCGGCGATGGGCGCGGAGGTCACGGTCCTGTCGCACAGCCTGGCCAAGAAGGACGACGGCCTGAAGTTCGGGGCGACCCGCTACGTGGCGACCTCCGACGAGGCCGCGATGGCGGAGCTGCGCGGGGGCCTCGACCTCATCATCAACACTGTCTCGGTCAACCTGCCGCTGGACGACTACCTCGCGCTGCTGCGGTACGACGGCACGCTGGTCGAGCTCGGTGCCCCCACCAACCCGCTGGAGGTGGCGGGGTTCTCGCTGATCGTGGCCCGCAAGGCGCTGGCCGGCTCGTGCATCGGCGGGATGCCGGAGACCCAGGAGATGCTCGACTTCTGCGCCGAGCACGGGATCGTCGCCGAGATCGAGCAGATCAACGCGGATTACATCAACGAGGCCTACGACCGGGTCGTCGCCTCGGACGTCCGCTACCGCTTCGTGATCGACGCCAAGACCTTCTAGGCGGGCCGGGCCTCGACCGGTTCAGGTCGCGCCAAACCGGCAGAGAGGCGCCTTGTCTCACGCCGATATCCGCACACCGCGTGAGGCGCCTCTTCTCGTGGTGGGCGCCTCACCAAGGGGCGGGCGCCTCTCCCCGTGGTGAGCGCCTACCCCGCGTGAGGCGCCTCTCCTCACGCCGATAACCGCGCACCGCGTGAGGCGCCTCCTCTCATGGCGAGAGAGCACTCGTACGTACGAGTGCTCTCTCCACCCCAGGAGAGGCGCCTCACCAAGGACAGGGGCCTAGAGCGCGGCGTGGTCGAGGCAGCCGTCCCCGGATCGCGCCAGGCCCGTGGCGACGGGGCCCGGATCGCGCCAGGCCCGAAGCGGCGGTCCGCGTGTGAGTCCACTCACGCGCCAGTGAACCCCGCACACCCCGGGTGAGCCCGCATTTACGCTGGTGAGACCTATGCCGGTCGACCCCTCGCCGGCATGCCGCGCTCACCCGAGGAGGACCCGTGCGCCCAGGACATCCCCTGCGAGCCACCACCACCGACGCGGGCAAGTTCGTCACCGCCCAGGACGCCGTACGGCTCATCAACGACGGGGACACGGTCGCCACCAGCGGCTTCGTCGCGATCGGGTTCGCCGAGAACGTGGCGGTCGCGCTGGAGGAGCGGTTCCTCCAGACCGGTACGCCGCGCGGGCTGACCCTCTTCTTCGCGGCGGGGCAGGGCGACGGCAAGGAGCGCGGGCTCAACCACCTCGGCCACGAGGAACTCGTCGGCCGCGCCGTCGGCGGCCACTGGGGGCTTGTGCCCAAGCTGCAGCGCCTGGCGACGCAGAACCTCATCGAGGCGTGGAACCTGCCCCAGGGGGTCATCTGCCACCTGTTCCGGGACATCGCCGCGGGCAAACCGGGCACCCTGACCCGGGTGGGCCTGGGTACGTTCGTCGACCCCCGCTTCGGGGGCGGCAAGCTCAACGAGCGCACCCGCGAGGACCTGGTCCGGGTGATGGAGATCGACGACGCGGAGTACCTGCTCTACAAGTCCATTCCCATCGACGTCGCCATCGTCCGGGCCACCACGGCCGACCTCGACGGCAACCTGACGATGGAGAAGGAGGCGCTGACCCTAGAGGCGCAGGCCATCGCCATGGCCGCCCGCAACTCCGGCGGGATCGTCATCGCCCAGGTCGAGCGGGTCGCCGAGCGCGGCTCGCTGAACGCCCGCCAGGTGAAGATCCCCGGTGTGCTCGTCGACTGCGTGGTGGTCGCGGAGAAGCCCGAATACCACCAGCAGTCCTTCGTCGAGCCCTACAGTCCGGCGTTCGCGCAGGAGCTGCGCGTCCCGGCGTCGTCGCTGCCGCCCATGCCGCTGACCCCGCGCAAGGTGATGGCCCGCCGCGCCGCGATGGAGCTGACCGCGAACGACGTCGTCAACCTCGGCATCGGCGTGCCCGAGGGGGTCGCCAGCGTCGCCGCCGAGGAACGGATCATCGACCTGCTCACGCTCACCGCCGAGCCGGGCGTCATCGGGGGCGTGCCCGCCGGCGGCCTCAACTTCGGCGCGGGCACCAACTCCCAGGCGATCCTCGACCAGCCCAACCAGTTCGACTTCTACGACGGCGGCGGCCTCGACATCGCGGTCCTCGGGCTCGCGCAGTGCGACCGGCTCGGCAATGTCAACGTGTCGCGCTTCGGGTCTCGTCTGGCCGGGGCCGGCGGCTTCATCAACATCAGCCAGAACGCGCGCACCGTGGTCTTCGCCGGCGCCTTCCGCGCCGGCACGACGGACGCCCGGGTGATCGACGGCGCGCTGGCCATCGCCGCCGACGGCCCCGGCACCAAGTTCGTCCACGAGGTGGAGCACCGCACGTTCAGCGGCCAGGTCGCCGCCTCCCGCGGCCAGCGGGTCCTCTACGTCACCGAGCGCTGCGTCTTCCAGCTCACGGAGAATGGGCTGCGCCTGATCGAGATCGCCCCCGGCGTGGACCTGGAGCGGGACATCCTGGCCCAGATGGACTTCGCGCCCCTGGTCGAGGGCACCCCCGCCCTCATGGACCCGCGGATCTTCGCGCCCGGTCACATGGACCTGCGCGCCGATCTCCTCGACGTGCCCGTCGCCGACCGGCTGTTCCTCGACGCCGACCACGACCGCTTCTTCGTCGACTTTGAGGGCCTGCAGGTCCGCACGATGGCCGACGTCGAGCGGGTCCGCCGCGAGGTGTCGGGGCTGCTCGTGCCGCATGGTCGGCCCGTCTCGACCGTCGTCAACTACGACAAGTTCTCGATCGTGCCCGAACTGATCGACGCGTACGTCGAGATGGTCACCGACCTCATGGACCGGTACTACGCCGACGCCACCCGCTACACCAGCAATGCCTTCCTGCGGGCCAAGCTGGGCGCGTCCGCCGTCGACGGGCCGTGCCCGACCGAGGCCTTCGAGCTGGGCGCCTGACGCCGTACGGTCAGCCACCGGCACGACGTACGGCGTCGCCCCGCCGCCGTACGTCGCCGCCCGCCATACGACCAGAATCACCGGTCGTTCCCGCGTTGTACGCCGACGCCGCCCCCTAGATTGAGCCCGACCCCCGACCCGACCGACGCAGTTCGAGGTGGACTCATGGCGAAGAAGCGCAAGGTCATCATCACGTGTGCCCTGACGGGCTCGATTCACACCCCGTCGATGTCGCCGTACCTGCCGGCGAACGCCGACGCCATCGCCCAGGCCGGGCTCGAGGCCGCCGAGGCGGGGGCGGCGATCCTGCACCTGCACGCGCGCACGGAGGACGAGGGCCGCCCGACGCAGGACCCCGACGCCTTCCGCCCATTCATGGAAAAGCTCAATGCGAATACCGATGCGGTGCTGAACATCACGACGGGCGGCTCGCCGGCGATGACCGTCGAGGACCGGATGCGGCCGTGCATGGAATTCGCTCCGGAGGTTGCCTCCCTCAACCTCGGCTCGATGAACTTCGGGATGTTCCCGATGCTCGCCCGATACAGCGATTTCAAGCACGCGTGGGAGCCGGAGTATCTCGAGAACTCCAAGGATCTCGTCTTCAAGAACACCTTCAAGGACATCGAGACGATCCTCACGCGGGGCACGGCGAACGGCACCAAATTCGAATTCGAGTGCTACGACATTTCGCACCTCTACACGCTCAAGCACTTCGTGGAGCGCGGGCTGGCCCAGCCGCCGTTGCTGATCCAGTCGGTCTTCGGCATCCTCGGCGGCATCGGCACCCACCCCGAGGACCTCATGCACATGCGGCGTACGGCGGACCGGCTGTTCGGCGACAGCTACGAGTGGTCCATCCTCGGCGCCGGCCGCCGCCAGGTCCCGCTGGCGACGATGGGCTGCACGATGGGCGCGCACGTGCGGTGCGGCTTGGAGGACTCCCTCTTCACGACCGACGGTTCGCTCGCCGAGTCCTCGGCGGTGCAGGTCCGCAAGCTGCGGACCATCGTCGAGGAACTGGGCCACGAGATCGCCACCCCGGACGAGGCGCGCGAGATCCTGCAGCTCAAGGGCCGCGACAAGGTCAACATCTAGGGCCCGGCCGGGGTCCACCCGCCCGAGGTACGACCGCGACGGGCGCGCCTGCCACAGGCGCGCCCGTCGCGTGCGAACCTGGACCGATGAGCGTGCGCGCGGTGCTGTTCGACATGGATGGGACGCTGCTCGACCACGCCGCCGCCTCGGCCGCCGCGGGCGAGGCCTTCGTGGCCCGGGTGCGCCCCGACCTGCCCGTCGCCGAGGCGATGGAGCTGTGGTCGGACGCCGATCACGACGGCTACCAGCGGTTCCTCGCCGGCGAGATGAGCTTCCAGGAACGCCGGCGGTACGGCGTGCGCGGGCTCGTCCCGGCGCTGGTGCACGCGCCCGATCAGCAGGTGGACGAGACCTTTGCCGGTTACCTCGCCGACTACCAGGCGCGGTGGCGGGCCTACCCCGACGCGCGCCCGGCCCTGGCCGCGGTCCTCGACATGGGCCTGCGCGTGGCGGTCGTCTCGAACAACTCTCTGGAGCAGACCCTACAGAAGGCCGACGTCATCGGTTTGTGGCCCGAGCTGACCCCCATCGTGGCCTCGGAGGAGGTCGGCGCCGCCAAGCCCGACCCGCGGATCTTCCTCGCCGCCTGCGAGGCGATCGACTGCCCGCCGGCGGACACCGTCATGGTGGGGGACGACCTGATGGCCGACGTCCTGGGCGCCCTACGTGCCGGACTGCGGGCCACCTGGCTGAATCGCGACGATCCCCGCACCGTCGAGGAGTCGCTCAACCTGAGCACCTCCCCCGCGCCGACGATCCACAGCCTCACCGAACTGACGCGCGTGCTGTCTTGACCCCGTCACGGCGCAGCCCCCGTCACGGCCCGGCGGGCTGGGCGACGTCAATGACCCCCGGGGCTGGCAACCGCAACTCGATGCGGGTCCCGCCGAGCGGGCTGGCCAGCGCCGCGATCCGGCCGCCGTGGCGCTCGGCGATGCGGCGGCAGATCGCGAGGCCCAGCCCGGTCCCGGCGTACGCCGAGGCGTGCTCGGGCGCGCGGTAGAACTCGCCGAAGATGGCCGCCTCCTGGCCTGCCGGGATGCCGATGCCGGCGTCGTCGACCCACAGCACCACCCAGTCGCCGTCCCGGTGGCTCTCGATCGCGATGCGCGGGACGGTCCCCGGCACGACGTACTTCAACGCGTTGCCGAAGAGGTTCCCCAGGAGCTGGCGCAACTGGGCCCGATCGCCGACCACCTCGTCCTGCGCGCGGATCGTCACCATGGCGCCGCTGCGAGTGATGCCGCCGGCGACATCCTCCACGGCGTCGTGGGCGACATCGCCCAGGGTGAGACGTTCCGGGGCGATGGCCATGTCCCGCGCCATCGCGTAGCCCATGAGGTCGGTGAGGAAGCCGTTCATTCGTCCCACGGCCGCAAGCACGTGATCGGTCGGCTCGCGCCAGACCCCCTCGGGCACCGCACCGAGGTCCTCTCGCAACAGGTCGGTCCACATCTCGATGGACGTCAACGGTTGCCGGAGGTCGTGGGCCGCGACGCGGGCTAACATGCGCAGCTCGTCGACCTGCCGCCGCGACTCCGTGACATCGTGCAGCGCGACCACCGTGGCGCGGTCCGGCCCGTGGGTCAGCTCCTGAGCCTGCACGACCACCGTGCAGCCCGAGAGGCAGCCCGGTTCCTCGGCCACCAGGTCGACAGCGCCGTCCCGCAGGGACTGCTCGATGGCGTCGGCCAACCGGGGCGCAGCCGACCGGGGCGCGGCGCCGTTGTCCATGCCGGTGAGACGGGCCGCCGTCGCGTTGCGCATGGCCACCCGGCCCTCCTCGGCCAGGACGAGGACGCCGTCCGTCATCGACCGGATGACCGCCCCGAGCAGGTCGGCCTGCTGGGCCGATCGGATGGCCTCCTCGCGCGCCACGGCCCGTTCCTGTCGCACCTGATGCAGCAGGTGGGAGCGGCTCTCCCGGTCGGCGACCCCGGCCATGGCGACGACGAGAACCACCAGCAGCACCGTGTGGACGTGGGCGGACTCGACGTCGGCGGCCCCCAGTCCGAACGGGGAGTGGCCGAGCAGCGTCAACGCGAGGACGACCACTCCGACGACGACGAGGTAGAGGAAGGTCTCGAGGACCGAGAACACCGCAGCGCTGCCGATGGCGGCGATGATGACCAGGTAGACGAGGGGCAAGCGGACATCCACCGCCTCCAGGGCAAGGATCCCGACGACGGTGGCGAGCGTGGCGCCGCCGACCAGCACCGGGCCGACGCCGCGCAGGTACCACCGCTCCCGACGGAAGATCAGCCCCGCCGCCACCGCCCCGTAGAGCAGGCCGACGAGGTTGCGGATGAACCAGAACAGCGCTGCTCGCCAGCTCGACTCCCCCAGCACGAGCTGGGCGAGGGGCAGCGTCAGCCAGCCCGCCGCGTTGCCCAGCACGCAGGCGAAACTCAGCCGTCGCAGGTCTGGTCCCGAGCCGAGGTAGGGCGTGCTCCCACCGCGCCACCGGAGGTAGAGCCGCACGGCCACGACATCGGTGACTGTGTTGCACACGCCGCCCAGCAGGGCGAAGGCCGGCGCCATCCCCGTCATGACGTTCACGGCGGCCGTCGCCAAGACCATCACCAGCACGGGAACGCACAGCGACCGGCGAGACCACCACCGCGGCGCCTGGAGCAGCGGCAGCAACCAGGCGAACCCCACGCCGACCGCCGGCCACACCGCCGCGATCCGGGCGTCGGAGACGATGAGGGCGCGAGAGATGACCAGGGCAGCCAGGTAGGCCACCCCGAAGACCGCCGTCGCGGCGGGGGTGACCGTCGGGTCCAAGCCGTCCCGCCAACGGTCTCGAGCGGGCATCAAACGACACCTTTCGGGCGCGTCTCAGCGCCTCATCGCAGGTCCCGAGCGACCTCCAGCATATCCGCCGCTGCAATTGGCACGGAGCTGCCCCGGTAATAACACGGGTCGGCC
Source organism: Austwickia sp. (assembly GCA_016699675.1). Lineage (NCBI taxonomy): Bacteria > Bacillati > Actinomycetota > Actinomycetes > Micrococcales > Dermatophilaceae > Austwickia > Austwickia sp. The sequence continues at coordinate 1,090,578 of CP064985.1, forward strand.
CGACGAAGCGCGCGTCGGGGGTGCGCCGGCCAGCCAGACGGCCGGTTTGGGCGCTTTGCCCGCCGGGCCCGGAGCGGCTGGCGCGGGCGAAATCGGTTGAACCTGAAGCGATTCCGGAAAAAAAGCCTGTTTGATGCGGACTCACCTCGGCCACGGCGTCTCTCACGGAGCGACTCGGATCTGCTCACATATCGGACGAGTGAGGCATCATCCCAGGTCCGGACATCGGCGTTACCTACGCGGTCGAGGCGCCGAATCGGCGAAAGCCCACGACTCTCCGAACGACCGTTCGGCGCGTGACGCGGTCCGCGCAGCCCCGCACAGCGCGCACCCGGAACCGCCGGGCGCGGCACGGGCGCGCGCTTATGGCGCACATCGCCCGACATCGCTGATCGTGACGGGGATCACAACGTTAGGCCCGGCATTCCGCGCCCGCGGGAAGCCGTACCCGAAAAACCCGCACGAATGAGGTGTCCTTTGACCGACCATCGCGATCTGACCGAGGGCTCGCCACCCGGCGGTCTCACGGAATACGAGCGGGTCCAGGCGACCCCTCAATTCGCGGAGCTACGGGATCGCTTCCGCAAGTTCGTGTTCCCCTGGACGATCTTCTTCCTGCTCTGGTACTTCCTCTACGTCCTGCTCGCCGCCTTCGCGCCGGGATTCATGTCGACGAAGGTTTTCGGCAACATCAACCTCGGCTTCATCTTCGGCGGGTTGCAGTTCGTCTCGACGTTCGGCATCACCATGCTTTACGTCCGCTGGGCGAGCCGTGAATTTGACCCGCGCGCCGACGTCATCCGCGACGAGATGGAGAGGGCCGGCGCATGAGCCACCTGATTCCCGCCCTGGTCCCCGCCGCCGAAACGGTCGGCACCCCGGCGCTGAACATCGGCATCTTCGCCCTGTTCGTCGTCGTGACGCTGACCGTTGTCATCAAGGTGGCCTCCGGCAAGAAGTCGGCCGCCCAGTACTACACCGGTGGCGCCGCATTCTCCGGCCGCCAGAACGGCATCGCCATCGCTGGCGACTACCTCTCGGCGGCCTCGTTCCTGGGCATCGCCGGCGCCATCGCGCTGCAGGGCTACGACGGCTTCCTCTACTCGATCGGCTTCCTCGTCGCGTGGCTGGTGGCGCTCCTGCTCACCGCGGAGCTCATGCGCAACACCGGCCGCTACACCATGGCCGATGTGCTGTCCTTCCGGCTGCGCCAGCGGCCGGTCCGCATCGCCGCCGCCACGTCGACGCTCGCAGTCTCGTTCTTCTACCTCCTGGCCCAGATGGCCGGTGCCGGGGGGCTCGTCTCGCTGCTGCTGGGTGTCAGCTCGCAGGCCGCGCAATACCTGGTCATCGCCATCGTCGGCGCCGTCATGATCGGTTACGTCATGATCGGCGGCATGAAGGGCACCACCTGGGTGCAGATCATCAAGGCGGTTTTGCTGATCACCGCCACGGCGATCATCACCCTCTGGGTGCTCGGCAAGTATGGGTTCAACCTCTCCGACCTGTTCCAGGCGGCGGTCGACAAGACCGGCAAGGGTGGCGAGAAGCTGCTTGACCCGGGCCTGAAGTACGGCATCAACGACACCACGAAGATCGACTTCATCTCCCTGTCGATGGCGCTCGTGCTCGGCACGGCCGGCCTGCCGCACGTGCTGATCCGCTTCTACACCGTCCCGACGGCCAAGCAGGCCCGCAAGTCGGTGGAGTGGGCCATCTGGCTCATCGGTGGCTTCTACCTGCTGACCCTGGTCGTCGGCTTCGGGGCGGCGGCCCTCGTCGGCCCCGCCCGTATCAAGGCCGCGGCCGGTGGCGCGAACTCGGCGGCCCCCCTGTTGGCGTACGAGCTCGGCGGCTCCGTCTTCCTCGGCGTCGTCTCGGGCATCGCCTTCGCCACGATCCTCGCGGTGGTCGCCGGCCTGACGATCACCTCCAGCGCGACCTTCGCCCACGACCTCTACAAGGAGGTCTTCAAGCGGGGCAATGTCACGCCGGAGCAGGAGGTCCGGGTCGCCCGCTTCGCGGCGCTCGGCATCGGCGTCGTCGCGATCCTCGGCGGCATCCTCGCCTACGGCCAGAACATCGCCTTCCTCGTGGCCCTGGCCTTCGCGGTCGCGGCGAGCGCGAACCTGCCGACGATCCTCTACTCGCTGTTCTGGCGCGGCTTCACCACCCGCGGCGCGTGCTGGAGCATCTACGGCGGCCTGATCAGTTCGCTGGGCCTGATCATCTTCAGCCCCGTGATGTCCGGCAAGGTCGACGCGGCCGGAAAGTCGCTGTCGATGATTACCAACCCGAACATCGACTTCCACTTCTTCCCGCTGGAGAACCCCGGCATCATCTCGATCCCGTTGGCGTTCTTCCTCGGCTGGCTGGGCAGCGTGACCAGCAAGCAGGAGATCGACGACGCGAAGTGGGCGGAGATGGAGGTCCGGTCCCTGACCGGGGCCGGTGCCCACGTCGAAGTGGTCGACCACTGACGACGGGGCTCGTCGATCAGCGGACCCGGCGAGCCCCGTCCACGACCGCGGGTGGCGCGTCCCTCTCACCGGGGCGCGCCACTCGCCGTACCAGGCCCGCCCCCGACCGCACCGGCGCGCGGCGTCGCGGTTGACTTCTGGAGACGAGGTGATCGGACGAGGTGAGCAGGAGACCCACGATGGGCGCGGACGTGGAACTGGCTGAGGTCAGGGACTTCATCGCCGGGGTGGCCCCCTTCGACACGCTGCCGGCAGCCGTGCTGGACGCGCTGCCGCGCTCGATGACGATGCAGTACTTCCGCCGCGGCACGGCCATCATGGCGGTGGGGAGGAACAACGACGAGCTGTACGTCGTGCGCTCCGGGGCCGTAGACGTCCTCAATCAGCAGGGCCGTCTCGTGGATCGAGGCGGCGTGGGCACCTGCTTCGGATCCACCACGCTAGTCCGAGGCAACCCGTCCCGGTTCGACGTCACCGCGATCGAAGACGTCCTCGCACTGGTCTTGCCGGCGGCCGACTTCCATGCGCTGGCGCAGGCCCACGAGGGGTTCGCGCGGTTCTTCGACTCCCAGCGCGCGTCCCGGATGAGCGAGGCGGCCGCCGCGATCCAGGCCAGCGAGACCGGCTCCAGTGTCTTCAAGGCCCGGGCCCGCGATCTGATCCGCCAACCGGCCAGCATCGTCTCGGTCGACACCAGCATCCAGGGCGCGGCGCAGCAGATGACCGACGACCGGCGCTCCTCGGCGCTGGTCATGCTGGGCCGAGTGCTGGCGGGGATCGTCACCGACCGAGACCTGCGCTCGAAGGTAGTCGCGCAGGGCGTCGACGTCGCCGAGGCAGTCCACACCATCATGACGCCGAGCCCCGTGACGGCCGACGCCGACGCGGTCGTGTTCGAGGTCCTCCTGGACATGGTGTCCCGCAACATCCACCACATGCCTATCACCGAGGCGGGCCAGCCGATCGGGGTGCTCACCACCAACGACATCGTGCGCGTGGAGCAGGACAACCCGCTCTTCCTGACGCGCGAGATCGCGGCCCAGGAGTCGGTCGCGGGCATCGTCGCCGTGGCGCATCGGCTGCCCGGGCTGGTGGAGACCCTGGTGCGGCAGGACGCGTCCGCCGACGAGATCGGCCGGGTGGTCACGGCGGTGGGCGACGCCGTGGATCGCCGACTCATCCTCCTAGCCGAGGCGGAGCTCGGGCCGCCGCCCATCCCGTACTGCTGGGTCGTGATGGGGTCCCGGGCCCGGTTGGAGCAGGCGCTGGGCGCCGATCAGGACAATGCCCTGATCCTGGACGACAGCTACGACGAGGCGCGGCACGGCGCCTACTTCCAGGCCCTCGCCGAATCCGTCTGCGGCGCGCTCGCCGAGGCCGGCTACGCGCACTGCCCGGGCAAGGTGATGGCGAGCAACGACCGGCTGCGCGCGCCCGTCCGGGTGTGGCGCCAGCAGTTCGACGAGTGGATGACTCGGCCCGTCGCCGACGCGATCCTGCGCGCGGGGATCTTCTTCGACATGCGGCCGGTCCACGGGGCCATCGACCTGTACGCCGCACTCAGTGACCACGTGGCGGCCGTCGCGCCGCAGTCGCGACTCTTCCTGGGGCACATGACCCGGGGGGCCGTGGGCGTCGAGCCTCCGATCGGGTTCTTCCGGGGACTCGTCGTCGCCAAGCAGGGCGAACACCGCGACACCTTCGACATCAAGGGCGGCGGGGTGCGCGCCGTGGTGGAGGTCGCGCGCGTGATCGCCCTGTCGAACGGCATCCGCGCCGTCAACACGCGGCAGCGCCTGCAAGAGGCCATCGACACCGGGGCCATGGACCGCCACCGGGGCGAGGACCTGCGGGACGCCTTCGAGTTCATCTCCTACGTGCGGCTGCGTCACCAGGCCGGCCAGGTGCGGGCGGGACAGCAGCCCGACAACCACGTCCGCCCCGACGACCTGACCGAGTTCGACCAGCGGCACCTGCGCGAGGCGTTCGCCATCGTGTCCAAGGCGCAGCGCACCCTGTCCCACCTGTACTCCGTCTCGTTCATGCGATGAGCAGGCGCGCGCTCCCCCGGTGGCGCCGGTGATCTCGTTCGCCGAGCGGCACCGGGAGCGCGCCCGCGACCGGGCCCGCCTGCGGGCCCGGGACCGCGCCCCCGCCGGTGCCCTGCGCGACTACCTCTCGGCCGCGCCCCCGACCCGGACCACCCCCCTCGGCGAGCTGCCGCTGCTCGCCCTGGACTTCGAGACCACCGGACTCGACGCGCGCGACGCCCACATCGTCAGCATCGGGTGGGTGCCGGTCGACGGACGCGCCATCCGCCTGGACGGCGCCCGCCGGCTGATCGTGCGGCCGGCCGCCGAGGTCGGGGAGAGCGCCGTCGTGCACGGCCTCACCGACGACGTGGTGGGCGCCGGGGTGGCGCTGGAGTCGGCGCTGGATCAGGTCCTCGCCGCGCTCACCGGCCGGCTGCTCCTGGCCCACCACAGCGTGATCGAGACCGACTTCCTGGCTAGTGCCTGTCGCCAGGTCTACGGCGAGGCGCCCCGGCTGGCGAGCGTCGACACCCTGCTGCTGCAGGAGCGGGTCGTCACGACGACCCTGCCGCACGGTCAGGAGCCGCCGCCGGGCAGTCTTCGGCTCTGGGCTGCCCGGGCGCGCTACGGGCTCCCGACGTACCGGGCCCACGACGCCCTCGTGGACGCGATCGCCTGCGCCGAGCTCTACCTGGCCCAGACCGCCGAACTCGGCGCCGGCCGCGAGCTCCTCGCGCGCCACGTGGTCGCCCGCCGCTAAGCCATCTGGGCGGACGATGGGCTAGCCGACGTCCTCCGGGGCGATCTCGCGGACCGCGCCCTCGTCGACCTCCCAGCGACGGGTCAGCCGGATCGTCTCCAGCATCCGTCGATCGTGCGTCACCAGCAGCACCGTTCCGGCGAACGCGTCGATGGCCTGCTCCAGCTGCTCGATCGCGGGCAGGTCGAGGTGGTTGGTGGGTTCGTCGAGGACCAGCAGGTTCACCCCCCGCGCCTGGAGGAGCGCGAGCGCCGCGCGGGTCCGTTCGCCCGGCGACAACGAGCTGGCGGCCCGGGGCACGTGGTCGGCGCCCAGGCCGAACTTCGCGAGCAGCGTCCGCACCTGCGCCGTCGGCCAGTCGGGGACCTCGGCCGCGAAGGCCTCCCCCAGGGCCACGTCGGAGGCGAACGCCGCCCGGGCCTGGTCCACCTCCCCCACGACGACTCCCGACCCGAGCGAGCAGGAGCCGGATTCCGGGGTGATGCGGCCCAGCAGCAGCCCCAGCAGGGTGGTCTTCCCCGACCCGTTGGGACCCGTGATGGCCACCCGATCCCGCAGGTCGAGTTGCAGGTCGACGGGCCCGAGCGTGAAGGCGCCCCGACGTACGGTCGCCGCCCGCGCCACCGCCACCACGTCCCCGGAGCGGCCCGCGTCGGCGATCGCGAACTGGAGTTGCCACTCCTTGCGGGGCTCCGCGACGACCTCCAGCCGCTCCAGCATCCGATCGGTCTGCTTGGCCTTCGCGGCCTGCTTCTCGGAGCTGGCCCGGTGCCGATGGCTGATGAACTTGTCCTTCTCGGTGCGCGACTTCTTCTTGCGCAGCGCGGTGCGGACCCCCTTGGCCATCCAGGCCCGCTGCATCCGGGCCCGGGCCTGCAGGCTGGCCTTGCGCTCGGCGTACCCCTCGTAGCTCTCCTGGGCCCGGCGCCGCGCGATCGAGCGTTCCTGCAGGTAGGCGTCGTAGCTTCCGCCGTACACCGCCACGCGCTGCAGCGACCGGTCGATCTCGACCACCGTCGTGACGGTGCGGGAGAGGAACTCGCGGTCGTGGCTGACCAGGACGCACGGCGCGTCGAGGCCGTCGACGAACTCCTCCAACCGGTCCAGCCCGGCCACGTCGAGGTCGTTGGTGGGCTCGTCGAGGAGGTAGGCGTCGTAACGCGACAGCAGCAGCGCGGCCAGGCCCACCCGGGCGGCCTGGCCGCCGGAGAGCGTGGTCATCGCCCGGTCCAGGTCGACGGTCAGCCCGAGGTCGTCGGCCGCGACGCCCAGCCGGTCGTCGAAGTCCGCGCCGCCCAGGGCGAGCCAGCTCTCCAGGGCCGCCGAGTACGCCTCATCGGCTCCGTCCCGGCCCTCGCCGAGGGCCTGCGCGGCGGCCTCCATCGTCGCGGTCGCCGCGATGACCCCCGTACGTCGACCGAGCTGGGCACGCACGCTCTCACCCGGCCGAGCATCCGGTTCCTGGGCGAGAAAGCCCAGGTGGGCGGATCGTGGCGAGGTCGTGACCGAGCCGCCGTCGGGGGGCCGCAGGCCGGCCAGGATGCGCAGCAGGGTCGACTTGCCGGCCCCGTTCGGGCCCACGAGACCGACGACATCGCCGGGCGCCACGATGAGGTCCAGCCCGGCGAACAAGTGGGTGTCTCCGAACGAGGCGGCCACATCCCTGGCCTGGATGGTCGCGGTCACGCCGTCCATCCTCGCGAGGCGGGCCGCCGGGGACAAACGGGTTTGTCGGTCGGGCCGCGGCGGCCGCGGCGAGCGTCCGGCCCAACGGCACCGGACCCGGCGAACGCGCGCTGAACCGCGGAGCCGGCGAACAGCCGCGCCGGCCGCCCCCCTGTCTACCGGCCGGCGCGACCGTTCCAGGCCGGCCCAGGGGCCGACCGCAACCGACGTTGTTCCATCGCCGCAGCCGCGGGGGCGTTACAGCGGCCCGCGAGGGGGTGTTCCCCCGCGGGCCGCCGAATCGCCTGGTTTGGGCGGCGAACTCAGTACGTGAACTGGCCGACGACGGCGCGCAGCTCCTCGGCGTTGCCCGCCAGGCCGTCCACCTCGGTGGCGCCGCGACCGGCGGCGTCGGCGTTGGTCCCCGCCGCCCCGCTGATGCTGCCGATCGCGCTCGAGATCCGTTCGGCACCGGCTGCGGCGCCCTGGACGTTGCGGCCCATCTCGTTCGTCGTGGCGGTCTGCTCCTCCACGGCCGAGGCGATCGTCGCCTGGGTGTCGTTGATCCGGGCGATGATGCCGCTGATCTCCGCAATCGCCGCCACGGCGGCCTTGGTGTCGACCTGAATCTGCTCCACCCGGTGGCTGATGTCCTCGGTCGCCTTGGCCGTCTCCTGGGCCAGGTCCTTGACCTCATTGGCCACCACCGCGAAGCCCTTACCCGCCTCACCGGCCCGGGCCGCCTCGATCGTCGCGTTCAGCGCCAACAGGTTCGTCTGCTCGGCGATGCTCGTGATCGACTTGATCACATCACCGATCTGCGCACTGGACTCGCCCAGCTTGGCCACCGTCGCATTGGTCTGATCGGCCACCTGCACCGCAGAGGCGGCGACACCCGCCGCGTCGTTCGCGTTCTTCGCGATCTCCCGAATCGACGCCGTCATCTCCTCGGTACCCGCGGCCACCGTCTGGATGCTGCGGGTGACGTCGTCCGAAGTGGCCCGGACGGCGGAGAGCTCCCGGGAGGCACCCTCGGCGCTCTCCCGCAGCTCGGAGACGATGCCTCGCATCGAGGAGGCGCCGTCGGCGACCACGCCGGCCGAGCGGCCGACCGCGGCAATGGTCTTCGCCATCTGCTGGCGCGCCGTCTCGGTGGCCACCGCCATCTGGCCGATCTCGTCACGGCTGAGGGCCACGGCGGGCACGGTCAGGTCGCCGCGTCCGAGCGCATCGATCGAGCCGCGCAGCGCGGCGACGCTGCTGACGAGCCGGCCGATCAGCCACTGGACCGCGACGAAGATGCTGAGGGCGACGAGGGCCACGACCACGATGAGGCGCAGTTGCGTGCTGTCGCCGGTGTCGGCGATCGCCTTGGTGAAGGTGTTGACCTGGTTGTTCGCGCGGGTGATCATCCCGTCCGCGGTGGCGTTGTAGTCGTCGTAGTAGTCGGCGACGGGCACGATCGCGGCGGCCGCCTCGGCCGCACCCTCCTGGGTGCCCTTCTTCATCGCCGCGGTGGCCTTGTCGCCCGCCTCGCTGGTCTGCCGGAACAGCGTGCGCAGCTTCTCCAGGCGCGTCTTCTGCTCGTCGCTGATGCCCTCGGTGGGGTACTTGGCGAGGGCATCGGACAGCCGGCCCATGGACTTCACGGACTCCGCCCGGGCGGGCGCCGCGTCATCGAGCGCCGGGGCGCCGCGCGTCATGACGTCCTTGGAGAACTCCTGGTAGGAGACGATCATGTCGGAGTAGAGGTACTTCAGCTGGGCCGAGGCGGCCGCGCGACTGGCGGACCGGGCGAGCGCGCTGCTGTTGTCCCGCATGGCGTTGTTCGACGCCCAGGACACCAGGGCGATGCACAGCATCCCCAGCACCGCCCAGACGCCCGCCGCGCGCAGCTTGTTGGCGATCCGCACATCCGCGGCCCGCTGCAGCAGGCCGCGTGACCGGCCGCCCTTCGTCGTGGCCGCTCCGGTCGACTCGTTCCGCCGCGCCATATCCCACTCCCGGGTCGAAGCATGAGCGCGCGATTGCGGGCTCCGAGAGCAAGTCGGCCGAGTTCGGCTGGCGATGGGCCCAACCGGAATACCATTTCACCCATTTCGTCCCGCCCAGGACCGGGCCGGCGGCGGAGTTTCCGTGGAGCCAGGGAGCCCGCCGTACCGCGCCGTTTAGGATTCCCTCAGGACGCGCCGGCCGCGGCGCGCCGTACCGACGACGACGGGGGAGCCCGATGGGCCTGTTCGACGGCATCCGGGGCCAGTTCATCGACATCATCGAGTGGCTGGACGACAGCCGCGACACGATCGTGTGGCGCTATCCGCGCGGCGACAACGAGATCAAGAACGGCGCCAAGCTCATCGTGCGCGAGTCGCAGGCGGCCGTGTTCGTCAGCGAGGGTCGGGTCGCGGACGCGTTCCGACCCGGCACGTACGAGCTGACCACGGCGAACCTGCCGGTCCTGTCGGACCTCAAGGGGTGGAAGTACGGGTTTGAGAGCCCCTTCAAGGCCGAGGTCTACTTCGTCAACATGCGTCAGTTCACCGACCTGAAGTGGGGCACCCAGAACCCCGTCATGGTCCGCGATCCCGAGTTCGGGATGGTCCGGCTGCGGGCGTTCGGGGGCTACGCGATGCGGGTCATCGACCCGCCGCGCCTGCTCTCCGAGTTGGTGGGCACCGATCCCCAGTTCCGCACGGAGGAGGTGAGCGAGTACCTGCGCCAGATGATCGTGGCGCGCCTGTCGAAGGCGCTCGCCACCGCCGGCGTGAGCATGCTCGACCTCACCGCCCGGCAGAACGAGATCGGCAACTCCGTTGCCGCCGTCCTGTCCGAGGACCTGGGCCAGGTCGGCATCACGATCCCGGCCTTCTACATCGAGAACATCTCCGTCCCGCCCGAGGTCGAGGCCGCCATGGACAACCGGACCTCGATGGGGGTGCTCGGCGACCTGGACCGGTACACGAAGATGCAGGCCGCCGACGCGATGGAGGCCGCCGCGAACAACCCCTCGGGCGGGATGGGCGCCTCGATGGGGATGGGCATGGGGATGGGCATGGGCCAGGCCGCCGCCGAGTCCATGCGCGCCCAGGGCGGGCAAGGCGGCGCCCCGCAGGGCGGCGGACCGCAGGCCGGGCCCGGGAACGCGGGGGCGCAGCCGGCCCCGGCACCCACGCCCGCCGGTCCCCCGCCGCTCCCGGCGACCGAGCAGTGGTACGCCGGGGTCGCCGGGCAGCAGGTCGGTCCCATGAGCAAGGCGGACCTACAGAGTCGGCTGCGCTCGGGGGAATACGACGCCCAGACGCTGGTCTGGCGCACCGGCATGGACGCCTGGGCCGCCGCGGACGGCGTCCCCGAGCTCGCCGGCGATCCCGGTCAGCTGCCCCCGGCGCTGCCCGGCCAGTGAGTCAGCCCCCGGCCATGCCGCCGGCGGCCGGCCCACCCGACGTACCGGATCCGGCACCCGCCGGACCCCTACCCCCGCCACCGCCCCCGTCGCCGGCGACGTCGACACGTCCGCAGCAGGGCGCGCACACGTTCGCGTGCCGCTCGTGTGGCGCGCAACTGCGCTACCTGCCGGGGACGATGTCGCTGAGCTGCCCGTACTGCGGGGCGGAACAGCCGGTCCCGCAGGCCGGACAGGCCGACAGCGACGGCGACGGGGCGATCGACGAGCACGGCTACGAGGAATGGCTGAACAGCCCGGACAAGCCCACCGGGGTCACCGGCCCGCACGTCGTCGCCTGCCCGCGCTGCGCGGCCAACGTCACCACCGACGACCTGTCGCTGGCCTGCCCGTTCTGTTCGGCGCCCATCGTCATCGCCGTGGACCCGAGCGAACAGATCGTGCCCGAGGGCATCGTCCCGTTCACGCTGACGAATGCCCAGGCCACGGCGGCGATGCGGGCCTGGACCGGTTCGCGTTGGTTCGCCCCGAACGGGCTGAAGAGGGTCAGCTCGGCGGAACGGATCAACGGCACCTATGTGCCGCACTGGACGTACGACGCGCAGACCGAGACGCACTACACGGGCATGCGGGGCGACTACTACTACACGACCGAGACCTACACGGACGGCCAGGGCAAGACCCAGACCCGGATGGTGCAGCACACCCGGTGGTGGCCCGCCTCCGGCACGGTGGCCCGCGGCTTCGACGACGTGCTGGTCATCGGCTCGTCCCGCCTCGCGCCGGACGAGGTCAGCAAGCTCGAGCCCTGGTCGCTGACCGGCGCCGAGCCGTTTCAGCGGGCGTTCCTGTCGGGCTACAGCACGCTGCGCTACGACATCGAACCCGCGGCGGGGCTGGGCACCGCCAAAGAGCGCATGCGGGGGGTGATCGACGGCGACGTCCGTGCCGACATCGGCGGTGACGTGCAGCAGGTGCACGACATGGACACCCGCTACTGGGACCTGACCTTCAAGCTCATGCTGCTGCCGGTGTGGGTGGCCGGCTACCTGTACGCCGGCAAGACCTACACGGTCTACATCAACGCCCACGACGGGCACGTGGTCGGCGAGCGGCCCTACAGCGTGCCCAAGATCGTGGCCACCGTCCTCGCGGCGCTGCTCCTGCTCGGCGCGATCGCCTTCTTCTACCAGCGCTCGAACGCCGAGACCCCGGAGCCGCCGCGGCCGACCCCGACACGCTCCACCGTCAGCGTCCGGCCGTCGGCGCCGACCGCGACGTCACCCGCCCGGACGGTCCCCGGCGCCACCCCTCCCGGCGTACCCGTTCCCACCGGATCGGTGCCGGGATCGACGGGCACGCCCAACCCGACGTACTGGACCGGCTGAGGCCTCAGCCGCGGCGGTGGGCGGCGACGGCGGCCACGGCGGCGCCCGCCAGCACCGTCAGGCACCCGATCGGCAGCGGCAGACAGCAGCCGCCGACCGTCACCTGCGAGCCCCCGCGGGTGCGGGTGGTGTAGTTCGGGAACGGGAACGCGCTCCAGCGGCCGCGCGGCGCCGGCTCGTCGTACGGCTGGTCCTGGATGCCGCCGGGGTATCCCGCGGCGGGCGGCGGGCCGTCGTACGGGCTCTCGCCCGGGAGGCGATCCTGCGGGCCGTGGGGGTCGTGACCGGGAGTGCTCATGGTCGGCCCCTACCCGTTCCGAACCGGGCCAATCGGGCGGGGGCCGGGCGCGGTTCGGCCGGGGTTCGCGCGGGGGCCGCTCGGAAGCACCCACCCGGCGGGGCGGGAGCGGGCAGGCCTCGGCGCGGCCTACAGTGTGGCCATGCCCACCCTGCCGCTCTTCCCGCTGGGCGCGGTGCTCGCGCCCAGCGAGCGGCTGCCGCTGCGGGTGTTCGAGCGACGGTACGTCGTGCTCCTGCGAGACCTGCTCCGGGTGCGCCGCGAAGCGGGCCTGGCGGAGTTCGGCGTCATCGGCATCCGCGCCGGTCACGAGGTCGGCGACGGCAACGCGGTCGCCCTGCACGACGTCGGGTCGGCGGCCCGGTTGGTCGAGGTGAGCGAGCGGAACGACGGCTCGTACGACGTGGTCGCCGAGGGTACCCGGCGCTTCCGGCTGGACGCGCTGGTCGAGGGGCGCCGCACGCCGTACCTTGCCGCCTATGTCACCTGGCTACCCGAGCGGATCCGCGACACCGAGCTGGTGATGGCCCTGACCAAGCGGCTCCGTGCCGCGGTCACGGCGTACCGCGCGGAGCTGCGCCTGGCCGACGTGATGCTGCCCGACGACCCGGTCGAGCTGTCCCACCAGGCGATGCGGCACGTCATGATGGAGCGCGCCGACCGGCAGCGGCTGCTGGAGGCCAAGGACGTCGACACCCGGCTGCGGATGGCGCTCGCCCTGACCCGGCGCGAGGCGACCCTGCAGCGGGAGCTCAGCGCCTACCCCGGCGGCTACACCCCCGCCCAGCCCGTCGCCAACTGAGGCGCCCGCGAAGCGAGGCCCGCCCCGGCCGCCGTCCCGCCGCACTGCCGGCGACCACCCGCGTTGGCGGCCGCGAGCGGAGGCCACCCGCGTCGGCAGCTACTTCTGTACGACCACGCCCGCGGCCAGCAGCGCGTCGATCTTCTCGGGCGGGAAGCCCCACGCGCCGAGCGACTCGATGGTGTCCTGACCGCTCTGGCGCGGCGGGCTCGGGTCGAGTTCCGGAGTGGCGGAGAACCGCGGCGCGACCCGCGGCTGCGGGATCCCGCCGACGGTCGCGAACACCCCGCGGGCCGCCAGGTGCGGATCGTTCGCCGCCTCCCGCAGCGTGCGCACGGGCGCCACGCAGGCCTGCGTCCCCGCGAAGGTCGCCGCCCACTCGTCCCGGCGCCGCGCCGCGAACGCCTCCCCGATCAGCCGCTCCAGCTCCGGCCAGGACCGGCGGTCGTCCTGGCCCGCGGGCAGCCGCTGGCCGCCGACCTCGCGGCCGGCCAGCCCCAGCCCCTCGATCAGCTCGGCGAAGAACGCGGGCTCCAACGCCCCCACAGCGACGAATTCGCCGTCGGCACACCGGTAGGTCCGGTAGTAGGGGCACCCGCCATCGAGCAGGTTGGCGGCCCGCGCGTCCGTCCACTGGCCCTGCCCGAGCAGCGTGTAGACCATCGTCATCAGGCTCGCGGCGCCGTCGACCATCGCGGCGTCGATGACCTGGCCCGCGCCGGTGCGCTCCCGGGCGTGCAGCGCCGACAGGATGCCCACCAGCAAGAACATCGACCCGCCGCCGAAATCGGCGACGAGGTTGATCGGGGGCAGGGGCGCGTCGGCCGGGCCGACCGCATGCAGCGCGCCCGTGAGGGCGGCGTACGTGATGTCGTGGCCCACCTCGTGCGCGCGGGGGCCGCGCTGGCCCCACCCGGTCATGCGCCCGTAGATCAGGCGCGGGTTGCGTGCCAGGCACGCCTCGGGGCCCAGACCCAGGCGTTCCATCACGCCCGGCCGCAGCCCCTCGACGAGGACGTCCGCCTGGTCGACCAGCGCCAACACCACCTCGGCGCCGTCCGGGTGCTTGAGGTCCACCGCCGCGCACGGCCGGGACCGGTTCAACCCGCCGGTCACCCCGGCGAGCGGGCCGGTGCCCCCCGGCCGGTCGATGCGCAGGACGTCGGCGCCCAGCTCCGCCAGGATCAGGCAGGCGTACGGCGCCGGGCCGATCCCCGCCATCTCGACCACGCGCAGACCCGCGAGCGGACCACCCGGTTTGTCCTTCGTCATGCGCCCAGACTGCCCTGCGCGCCGAGCGGTCGGCGAGCGGAAGGGCGCATGATCGCCCACCGGTCACGCCGAGAGGATCCCCGAGCTCACGCGTGCCAGGGCCGCAGCTCCACGAAGAGCCCCTCGGACTCGGCCACCGCCTGCTGCGGGGCGTCGCTGCGGCACAGTTCGCCCGACACCCAACGCTTGCGGCCCTCCACCCGGTCGATCCGCGCCCGGGCCACCAAGGGCACGTTCAGGGGGGCGATGGCGCGGTAGTCGACGTGCAGGTACGCCGTGCGCGATGCCGGCCGCCCGGCGTTGGCGCACAGGCCGAGCATCTCGTCGAACAGCAGCGCGACCGCCCCGCCATGGGCGGCCTCGCCGGCGCCGGCGTACGACGTCCCGAACGACACCCGCGCCCGCACGCGACCGTGCACCGGATCGATCCGCAGGTCGTCCATGGCCGGCGGCAGCGAGGACCCGCGGGCGGTGAGGTCGAACCGGTTGGCCCAGACCCGCTCGCCGGGCTGCGCACGCAGCTGCCCCACGTAGGCCGTCACCTCGTCGAGCCGCTCCGAGAGGTAGGCGCAGGCGGCCTCGTCCAGGCGGGCGTCCGCGATCGCGTCGCGGGTGCTGCGCAGGGCCTCGACCAGCCGGGCATAGGACTGGCCGCCGACGGCGCTGCCGCGGGTCGCCCATTCGGGCACCGGCGTGGCCGTCTCGGCGCGGACCCGCTGCTCGTAGGTCATCAGCTCCGCGAAGGTCATCCCCGCCCAGCCGTCCGCGGGGTCGGCGGCGGGCCCGCTCACGGCGTCGCCCCGAGCCCACGCAGGCCCGGCATGACGTCGGCCGCGAAGGTCCGCAGGAAGCGCTCCTGGTCGGGGCCGGGGCCGTGCACGACCAGGTGGGTGAACCCCATGTCGACGTACTCCCGGGCCGCCGCCACCACCTGCTCCGGTTCGCTTGCCACGATCCAGCGCTTCGCCACCTGCTCGATCGGCAGCTCGTCGGCCGCCGCCTCCATGGCGGCGGCGTCGCCGAGGGAGTGCTTGGTCTCCGCGGGGAGCGAGAGCGGCGCCCAGAACCGGCAGTTCTCCAGGGCCCGCGCGGGGTCGGGATCGTAGGACAGCTTGAGTTCGAGCATCCGTTCGTACGCCGGGGCCGGCGCGACCGCCTCACCGCGGTCGGCGAGACCGTTCGCGACGGCGGGCAGCAGCTCGTCGGCGTATAGCTCGCGGCCCTTGCCGGAGGTGGCGATGAAGCCGTCGCCGACCCGGCCGGCGAACGCGGCGATCTTCGGGCCGCCGCCGGCCACCCAGATCGGCACGGGGGCGTCGGGCAGGTCATAGAGCCGCAGCCCCCGCACCGGCCAGTACGGCGGGGCGCCGGACGGATCCGGCTCCGCCGTGACGCGTTCGCCGGCCCAGAGCCGGCGCATCAGGTCGACGGCCTGCGCGAGGCGACCCATCCGCTCGCCGAACTTCGGCCACCCGCCCGCCACCGCGCCCATGACCTCTTCATTGAGTGCCTCCCCCGTGCCGACGCCGAGCACGACCCGGCCCGGGGCCAGGCCGGCGAGCGTGGCGACCTCCTGGGCGATGACGCCGGGGTGGTAGCGGAACGTGGGGGTCAGCACGCTCGTCCCGAGCACGACGCGCTCGGTGCGGGCCGCAATGAACGACGACAGCGGGAGCGCCGCGGGCGCATGCCCGCCGCGCTCCCGCCAAGGTTGCACGTGATCGGAGACGAAGACCGAGTCCAGTCCGACCTGCTCGGCCAGCACCGCATAGCGGGCCAGCTCGGCGGGGCCGAACTGTTCGGCAGAGGCCTTGTAGCCGATGCGCAGCGTCACGAGGTGCAGTCTCGCACCCGCGCGACGCCGCGCAGCCGACTACGGCCGGCCCGACCGAGGATCAGCCGTCGTACCGCTTGAAGAGGGCCGCGAGGGCCTGACCGCCACCGATGCACATGGAGACGACGCCGGTCTCCAGGTCGCGGCGAACCATGTCCTTCATGATGCGGACGGTCAGCGCGGCCGCAGTGCAGCCCACGGGGTGGCCGAGGGCGATGGCGCCGCCGTACGGGTTGGTCTTCTCGTTGTCCAGCCCCGCGTCGCGCATGACGGCGACGGCCTGGGCGGCGAACGCCTCGTTGAGCTCGACGACGTCGATGCTCGCGGGCGAGGTGCCGGTCTGCTCGAAGAGCTTCTTCAGGGCGTACGTCGGGGCGTAGCCCATCAGGCTCGGCTCGTTCGCGGCGGTGACGACGGCCTCGATGCTGACCAGCGGCTTGAGGCCCCGCTCCTTGGCGACCGACTCGCGGGTCAGGACCACGGCCGCGCCGCCGTCGTTGACGCCGGAGGCGTTGCCCGCGGTGACCGTGCCGTCCTTCTTGAAGGCGGGGCGGAGCTTGCCCAGGGTCTCCATCGTGGTGTTGGGCTTGGGGTGCTCGTCCTCGCTCGCCGTGAACGGCTTGCGGCCGCCGACCTCGACCGGGACGATCTCCTCGGCGAAGGCCGCCTTGGCCTTCTCGCTGGCGGCACGCTGCTGGCTCTGCAGCGCGAACTCGTCCTGCTCCTGGCGGCTCACGCCGTACTTCTCGGCGACGTTCTCCGCGGTGATGCCCATGTGGGCGCCGGTGAACGGGTCAGTGAGCATCATGACGGTGCCGTCCATGAGCTTGCCGTCGCCGAGCTTGTAACCGCGGCGCGCGGTGAAGTCGTAGTAGGGCATCCGGGTCATCGACTCGTTGCCGCCACCGATGGCGAAGTCGATGCCGCCCCAACGCAGCTCCTGCGCCGCGCACCAGATGGCCTGCAGGCCGGAGCCGCAGAGTCGGTTGACGGTGAAAGCGGGGGTGTTCTCGGGGAGTCCGGCCTTGAGGGCAACGCGGCGGGCGTTGTAGGCGTCCGGGCCGACCTGCCCGATGCAGCCCATGACGACCTCGCCGATGTCTTCGTTGTTGACACCGGAGCGCTTGATGGCCTCGACGACGGCGTGCGCGCCGAGTTCGTAGCCGTCGACATCCTTGAAGATTCCGCCGAAGGTGCCGATCGGCGTCCGGGCGCCGTCGAGAATAACGATCTTGTCAGTGTTCGCCTGCGCAGTCATGGCCGTGACTGTAGCGGTCGTTCAGGTTCTCGTCTCCCCCAAGTTCGCCGCGAACTTCGGCCAGACGAAAGGCCGCAGGCGGGGACGGCAACGCGGGCTGCCGCACCGTCTCAGAACCGCGGCACGGCCGCATCGCCCGTTCCGCTGGCCGGAACGCGCACGCCCGTCCGCCGACGCACGTGGCGCCCGCCACCCCTCGGGTCCGGGGCGATTCCCGTCAGCCAGGACGACCGGGGCAGCAGCGCGACCAGAGCGGCCGTCGCCACCGCGCCGCCCAGCGCGGCCGCCATCGCGAGCCCGGGGGTGCCGCCGTGCCCGAGGGCCGCGGCGATGGCCGGGCCGATGCCGAGCGCGATCAGCGCGACGAGCAGGAGGCGGTCGGCGGCGGCGAGCCGACCCACCGCGGCGCGCGCCACCCGCCGTGAGCCGGCCAGATGCTCTGCCAGCACGACGAGGCCGGCCACCATCGCCCCCGACGCCAGGGGGCCGAGGACGGCGGGGCCGCCCGATCCCGAGCGGACGTCGACCGGACCCGCGAACGACAGGGTCGCCACCCCGCCCCCGAGCGCCAGCACGGCGCCGATCAGGGTGCCGCGCGCCGGGCTCGCGAGGCGAGGCCGCAGGAGCCGCAGGAGTCTGCCCAGGGCGACCCAGCTGAGCAGCGTGCCGCCCAGGCCCATCGCGGCCGGCAGCCCCACGAGCAGCGGTCCGCCGTACGTCAGCGCGAGCGCCGTCGGCAGGAGCCACCCGAGGTCGACGTCCAGCCAGGCAACGGCGCAGCGCGCGAGGGCGAGCGCCACGATCAGACCCCCCACCAGCCACAGGCCCCAGAGGGGCGGCGTCAGCGCGAGGCCGCCCCACGCCAGGGACCGAGCCCGCTCCCGCGCCACGGTCCCCGCGGAGGCCGATTCCCAGGCCAGCACGGGCAGGCCGAGCATCGCCAGCCACCCGACGTACGGTCGCAGCAGCGCCCGCCAGAGCTCGCCCATCGCCTGCCTCAGCGGCAGACCGGCGGTCCAGCGGTAGCCCGCGAGCAGGGCGAAGGCCGGCGCTCCCCAGCCGGTGAGCGCCGCCACCGTCCGCGCCGTGTCGTCGCCGCCGTCGGCCCAGGCCAGCGAGCCGGCCACGGCGAGCACGGCGAGCGCGCCGACGAGCGTGGCCCCGGCGCGTTCGACCACGGCCTCCGACAACCTGCCATCCCGATTCACGTGCGGCACCGATCCGACCATCTGTTCTGCCCCGCCGAGGGCCGGCCGGGGCGCGGGCCCTCCCCGCGACGCCCGCCAGGGGCGGCGGTTCGGGGCCGCGCGGCGGGTATGGTCGGCCCGCCGCATACGCCGGGTGAGCAGGGCCTCCGAGCGTTCTGCGGGCGCCGAATCCGGCGCGAGGGGCTGACGTTCGTGCTCGGTGGCCACCGGCTCATCGTAAGTAGGGAACCGCCGCTGGCCAACGGCCGCGCCGCAAATTGTTACGGATTCCTGTTTGTCAATCGTCCAGGACGTTCGCCCGACGGCGGAACGCGTGCGCGGGATACACCCCGAGCATCCGGAATTCGGTCGTGAAGAAGCCCAGCTCCTCCAGGGCCAGCGCCAGGGATCGGTCCTCTGGGTGCCCCTCGACCTCGGCCATGAACATCGTGGCGGCGAATTGGTCGCCGACCATATAGCTCTCCAGCTTGGTCATGTTCACGCCATTGGTGGCGAACCCCCCGAGGGCTTTGTAGAGCGCGGCCGGGATGTTGCGGACGCGGAAGACGAAGCTCGTCATGGCGGGGCCCCGCAGCTCGGCCCGCGAGGGGAAGCGTCCCTCGCGGGCCAGGACGATGAACCGCGTGGTGTTGGTGGGGTCGTCTTCCACGTCGGCGGCCAGGATCTCCAGGCCGTAGAGCTCCGCCGCGCCGCGCGGCGCGATCGAGAGCCGGGTCGGGTCGCCCCAGTCGCGGACCTCGCGGGCCGAGCCCGCCGTGTCGCCGGCGATGACGGGACGCAGGCCGTGCCGACTGATCAGCCGGCGACATTGCCCCAGCGCGTGGATGTGGCTGTGCACGGTGCGCGCGCCCTCGATGGTGGCGCCCGGCACGCCGAGGAGGTCGAAGCGGATCCGCAGGAAATGCTCGCCCACGATGTGCAGGCCGGCCGACGGCAGCAGGTTGTGAATGTCGGCGACGCGGCCGGCGAGCGAGTTGTCGATGGGGATCATCGCCAGCTCCGCGGCACCCCCGGTGACCTCGGCAAACGCGTCCTCGAAGCTGGCGGAGGGGACGGCCTCCCAACCCGGGTACATCTCCCGGCAGGCGAGGTGGCCGTTGCAGCCGGGCTCTCCCTGATAAGCGATCCGTTGGCGGGCATCGGTCATGCTGGCCTCACTTCACGCACGGGATGGAGCCTCCTGTCAGCGCGGTCAAGGTGGTAAACGAGGTGTCCTCGTTGGGCCCGCCGGTTCCCACGGTCGTCGGCGACAGCGGGGTCGCCGACGTGGACGGGGTCACGGGGGTCGACGGGCCCCCCGGGGATGCCGCCGCGCCCGGCGACTGCGACGCCGTTCCGAAGCCCGCCGGCACCTGATAGCCCGTGCCGAGGGTCACCCGCAGGGAACCCGAGGAGACCTCGGACGACTCGACCGTGGTGACGTTGCCACCGAGCAGCGTAGCGAGCTGCGCGGCCGCCTCGGTCTGGCCGGCGGGGTATTCGACCATCGTCCCCGCCTCCGGGGCCACCGCCGTGGCCGGATCGCCACCGCGGCCGTAGCCGGCACCGACCAGTCCCGTGAGCACCCGCCCGGCGAGGCCCTGCACGCCGGAGGCGTTGACGACGGTAACGGTCGGCTTGGCGCCGCTCGTTGTGGTCGTCGGCTGCGGCGTGGACGCGGACTGGCCGGGGTCGAGCAGCTTCTTCACGGTCGCCTGGATGCGGGGGACGTCGACCTTGTTGGCATAGCCCCCGTATTGATCGGTGAAGTACCCCTCGATGGGGAGGGTGTAGAACGTCACCTTGCCGTCGGAGAGCTGCTTGGCCTGCCCAGCGAATTCGAGGATGTTGAGGTCCTTGTCGACGGCGACGTTCTTGGTCGCGACATCGACCAGCCCGTTCAACCGCGCCGGATTGGCGAAGGTCCCGCGCTGCTTGAGCTGGTACATCAGCGACGCGATGAAGGCCTGTTGCCGCCGCTCCCGATCCAGATCACTGAAGGACTCGTCGCCGAGTTGATCGCGCCGCTGTCGCACGAAGCGAATCGCCTGTTGCGCGTCGATCTCCTGCTTGCCGGCCTTGAAGTCCGCACCCGAGAAGCTGTCCTTGGTGTCGTTCTTCAGGCACACCGTGATCGGCTGCACTTGTTGGGCAATCTGGTAGAACGCCACCATTGTCACCTCGATCCAGTGATCGAACCGGATCCCGTTGCCGAGGAACTTCTCGACGGTGAGCATTTGGGCCGCGCGCCCCGCGTCCCGAGCCTGCCGGTGCTTTTCCTGCTCGCTCATGGCAGGGTCGCCGGCCAGCGTGGCCTTCTTCGCCTCGAAGGCGTGGTCGTACGCCTCCTTGATCTTGCCGTCGCAGCGCCGCCCGGCCGCCGGGGCGTCGTAGCAATCCGCGTACTCGACGAAGTCGTCCCGAGGAATCTGCATGACCGTCGCCTGGCGGCCGTCGGCGGGGATGTGCAGGATCATCATGACGTTCGAGTTCATGCCGCCGATGGAGCTGTCGCCGGTGTGCATGGCGTCGTACATCTCCTGCGGCAACGGATTGCCCTGCAGGTCGAGCCGGCTGTCCAGGCCCATGATGAGGATGTTGGTGTCGGACGCGAGCCCCCGCTCCGTGGGCTGGTCGGGGTGGATCTTGCCCAGGATGTCGGAGCGCTGCAGGTTGCTGTCGAGGCTGTGGTACTCGAAGACCGCATAGCCCAGCACCGCCACCGCCAGCAGGAACGCCGTGGCCCCCAGCCAGGTGAGCACCCGGCGCACCGGGCGTGATCCCCGGCGACGGGTCGGCTGGCCAGAACCTCCGGGTTGCGTCGTCACTGTCTCTCCTGTTTGGCGGCCCGTTGCCGGGCTCCCTCCCGTACGCCTGCGCGCCGGAGGTCGTTAACCTCACGATAACCGCGGAACGAGCGGGGCCCGGACAGGACGACATTCGGCGCCGCAGCGGCCGAGTCGAGGCCCTCGGTCGTCCGTCGAGGAATGTCCCGATTCGGCTCAGCTCCGTTCCCGGGCAGCCGATTCCCGTGGCATGCGCATCGAATTCCAGGCCACCGACGGATCGCGGGTGCGCGTGCTCAAACTCTCGATCCACGACCCGCGGCGCAACAACCCGCGCTACTTCGTGATCGAGGAGGGACTGCTTGGCGAGACCACGACGCCGGAGCAGCCCGGGTTCGACCGGACGCACACCACCAAGGAGGCCGTGGCGGTCGCCTTGGCCAAGGCTGTGGCCCGCGACAGCGCGACGTCGGCCCTGCTGGTGGCGCACCGGGACACCGCCGAGGAGGGCGAGGTCGTCGACCGCACGGTCTTCGCCCCGAACGCCTGGCCCGTCCTGACGGTCGTCGACAACTGAAGTCCCCCAAGCCCCCCGCCCGCCCCCGATGTCCACTCTCGGGTCCGGGTGGGAGTCCACGTCACGAGGGCCCCGCCACCCGGCGGGGCCCTCGTCGCGCGCGGCTACTCCTCCTCGAAGGGTGCCGCGTCGCCCGCGCCGTACCGCAGCACCTCGGCCACCCCGCTGGACAGGTCGATGACCGTGGTCGGCTCGATCCCGCACTCGCCGGTGTCGATGACGACGTCGACCGCGTGATCGAGGGCCTCCTTGACCTCCCAGCCGTCGGTCATGGGCGCGTCCTGGCCCGGCAGGATCAGGGTGGTCGTGAGCATCGCCTCGCCGAGCTCCGTGAGCAGCGCCTGAACGAGCGAGTCGGCGCTGATCCGCACCCCCACCGTGTGTTTCTTCGGATGCATCAGGCGGCGGGGCACCTCCGGGGTGGCCGGCAGCACGAACGTGTACGGCCCCGGCGTGGCCGCCTTCACGGCCCGGAACACGGCATTGCTCACGTGCACGAACTGCCCCAGCTGGGCGAAGTCCGCGCACATCAGCGCGAAGTGGTGCTGGTTGCCCAGCCGCCGGATCGCCACGATCCGGTCCCGCCCCTCGGCGTTGTCGAGCCGGCTTCCCAGGGCGTAGCCGGAGTCCGTCGGATACGCGACGAGGCCCCCCTCCCGCAGCACGTCGACCGCCTGCCGGATGAGGCGCTCCTGGGGATTGCGGGGATGCACGTCGAGATAGCGCGCCATCTGGCCAGCCTACGCACGACGTACGTCGTTGCACGTTCGCAGACCGGCCCGTACGTCGAGGCGGGGGCCAACACGCGCCACGCCACCCGGCGCGGTTGCCGGCCGCTCAGCGACGGTCCCCTCCGCTGGCCGCAACCTCGGCCGGCGGCCGGATCTCGCAAGGTGGTCGAACGTCCGAGTAATGCCGCGCAAGCGTCGTCACCAGGGCGGCACGCTGTGTCACGATGTCGTGACAACTAGGTCAGGGGGTGAGCGATGGGAGAGGTGCGTAGTCAGCAGTTCGCCGACGCCCTCCGCGACGCCATCGCCGCTCGCGGCCTGAGCCTGGACCGCGTCCGGGCCCACCTGGTCACCTACGGCCACGACGTGTCGGTGGCCACCTTGTCGTACTGGCAGACCGGCCGCAGCGTGCCCGTGCGGCGGGCCTCGCTGCAGGCGCTGGGAGCGCTGGAGACCATCCTGCAGGTCCCGCGCGGGACGCTGGCCTCGAAACTGCCGTCTCAGCAGGGGAGGCGAACGCTCCCCCAGGTGAGCCACCCGGTGGGTCCGCATCTGGCCCCCACCGGTGTCAACCGCATCACGGCGGCCTTCGGGATCGGCTTCCACGAGGGCTACGAGGCCATCTCCCAAGAACAGACCGTCCACGTCAACGCCTCGCGGGAGTGCTCCGGCATCTCCGTGGACACCGTCGTGATGGCCACGCGCGATGGTCTGGACCGACTGCTCGTGGGCTACCGCACCGACATCCCTGGCGTGCTCATCGAGGTGAGCGCGGTGGAGGGATGCCGAATCGGTCGGACGGCGACCGTCCTCACCGAGACCCTCACCGTCACCGAGGTGATGCTTGATCAGCCGCTGCGCTCCGGCGAGGCCTACCGCTATCAGACGCTCGCTCGCCACGACACCCCCGGCGTGGTGATCCGCGACTGGGACCGCACCCACCTGGAGCCCATCCGCACCACCACGTTGACGCTGTCGTTCTGCCCCGCGGACCCGCCGCAGTGCTGGGTCTACGTGGGGCCCACGACGGACGACCCGGCCTACGAGCCCGTGCGCGTCACCGGTGACGAGTTCACGGCTACGGTGCACGACTTCGGCCCCGGCCTCTTCGCGATGCGATGGGCCTGGCCGGAGGAGCCGGAGTCGTTCATCCAACCGATGCGTCGGCCGGCGGAGGACTGAGGCGTGCGCGCGCTCCCGGGCACGGGTGTCGAACCCACGGTGCCCTTGGCTGCCCACGACGAGCCGGCCGGCCACGCCTCGCCCTCGGGGCCCTCGGGGCCCTCGGGCAGCCCCGACGCCTTCGCCGAGGCGCTCCGCGCGGCGTTGGCGGCACGCGGCCTGGCCCTGGACCGGGTCCGGGCGCACCTGGTCGCGGCGGGCCACGAGATGTCGGTCGCAACCCTCAGCTATTGGCAGACCGGGCGCAGCGCACCCGTGCGACGGGCCTCCATCGACGCCATCGGCACGCTCGAGGTCATCCTTCGCGCCGAGCGCGGCAGCCTCGCGCGCGCGTTGCTGGAATCCCAGGCGGCCCGCCGTGCGCTCGTCGACCCACCCGAGGTGCGCGTCCCGGACCACACCGGCTGGCTCTCGCAGAGCAGCGGCGCGGAGGCCGCCGACGCGATCGTGGCCGAGATGGGGCTGACCTGGGACGGCGACGTCGACCGCGTGGTCCAGCACGACCTCCTGTCATGGGCGCCGACCGGCGTCCCGTGCGGCATACGACCCGCGACGTCGTGGTCTCGCGGGGTCCGGGGGTGGACCGGGTGGTCATGGCCCGCATCGGCGGCGAGGCGGGTCGCCTCGCCGTGGTCACCGGGCGCCTCGGGTGTCGCCTCGGGCGGTCCCGGGTGCTGCCCGCGCACCTCGTCACGGTCGCCGAGCTGCTGCTGGAACGCCCGGTGCCCGAGGGCTCGGCGCACGTCATGGAGCACGAGGTGCGGCTCATCGGCGGCGAGGCGGCGATGGACTGGTTCTCCCGGGCCTATCTCTCCGACACCAGGGAAGGCCTCATCCGCATCGAGTTCCGCCCGGACGACCTGCCCGAGACCGTGGAGCTCTACATGGGCCCGTTCACCGCCGAGCCGCGCTACGAGCGCACCGCCCTGCGCGGTTCGACGCTCGTGGTCGCGCGGCAGGACTTCCCGCCCAGCCAGATCTCCGTGCGCTGGAGCTGGCCGGGCCGGTAGCGCCCTTAACCCATCGTCACCACGGTGTAGCCCGCCTCGTCGACCGCGGCCGCCACCGCTTCGCTGGCGAGGGGGGCGTCCGAGGTCAGGGTGGCCGTCGAGGTCCCGTCGGGCACCAGGCTGACTGCCACGTCGGTCACCCCCGGCAGGGCGGTGAGCTCCTCGGTGACGTGCTTGACGCAGTTAGCGCAGGTCATGCCGTTGATCTTCACGGTGGTCAGGGCCACAGTCATTCCTTCCTCAGGGGTTGGGCGCCGGATGAGAAGCCATCAGAACCCGGCGAATCGAGCGATCCTGTCAGTTAACTCCGCCGACACCGCGCAGGGCCGTCCGTTGAGCACGCGGATCGGTGCCGCGCCCCGGCCGCTGCTCACCAGCCACAGCCCGTCGGCGGTCTCCAGCTCGGCCACCGGGATGAGTTCGTAGTCGGCGCTCATCCCGGCTTCCCGCGCCGCGTCGACGATCGTCGCCACCGTGACCGAGCCGAGCAGCCCGGTCGCGCCGGTGGGGGTGGTGCGCAGCCGGTCGCCGGTCACCACGATCAGCCCGGATGTGGGCCCGTCCAGGCAGTACCCGTCCGTCGTGGTGAACAGCACGTCGTCGGCGCCCCGGCGGGCCGCCTCGCGTTGGGCGGCCACGTTCACGACGTACGAGAGCGTCTTCACCCCACCCAGCAGCCAGGGGGCGGCGGCGTACGCGTCGCTGGGATGACCCTTGCTGAGCGTGACGACCGAGATGCCCCGCCGGGCGGCGAACGGATCGGGCGCCGAGTCAGCATCGGGGGCCGCGTCGGGGTCGGGCGCGGCCCCGTGGTGCACGATCGTCGCGTACGCCGTGGGCCGGCCCGGACTCCATTCCCGGCCCCGGGTGAGGACGAGCTTGAGCACGGCCTCACCCGGGGTGTGCCAGGCCCGCAGCATCTCCTCCAGGAGCCGCAGCCATTCGGCGTGGGTGGGAGCGTCGATGT
This sequence comes from Austwickia sp., assembly GCA_016699675.1. NCBI lineage: Bacteria > Bacillati > Actinomycetota > Actinomycetes > Micrococcales > Dermatophilaceae > Austwickia > Austwickia sp. The sequence continues at coordinate 1,116,211 of CP064985.1, forward strand.
CCAGGGCGGCCGCCGAGGCCGCCAGCCGGTCGAGGTGGTCGACGAGGTGATCCGCGCGGGCCTCGCCGCGGGCGTCGGTGACGACGCGCGTCGAGTCGAAACAGCCGTCGCCGCGGGTCGCGCCCCAGTCGTCGGCGGTGAGGATGGGCTGGTCCGGCGCCACGAGCCCCACCCCGAGGAGGCCGACCACCGGGGGTACGGCGTGGTCGCGTGCACCGCTGGCGGGCGCGGGGGCGGCGGTCACGAGAGGTCCCAGGGCTCGAGCGCGTCCAGACTCGGCACCCCGGCGAAGACGAGTTCGGCGAGGGGCGCCGCCGCCACGCGGGGCAGGTCGCCCGATACGCCCGGCAGCTCGCGGATCACGGCCTGGGGCAGCGTCGCGGCGAGCGAGCGGGCGGCCACCAGCCCGGCCCGATCGCCGGCCCCCACCACCAGCGTCACGGGGGCGCGCACTGCTTCCAGCGGCATCGCCTGCGCATCCTCCGCCAACCCGTGCAACGCGGCCATCAGGCGGTCCTTGTCCACGTTGCGGGCGGCGAGCGCCCGGCGGGGCATGAGCCGCACGGCCGTGCGCTGGGCCGCCAACTGCCGGCGCGTGGGGTGCAACGGGGTCGACACGGCAATCACCGCGTCGACCCGGTCCGGCACCTCCGCGGCGCACCGCAGGGCGATGGAGGCCCCCACTCCCACGCCCACGAGCGTCCCGGTCTCGGCGCCGTTCTCGTCGAGCGCCGTCAGCAGGCTCGCGGCGGCGTCGGCGGGGCGAAACGGCACCGCGGCACCGCCCGGCCTCGTCCCACGCAGCCAGGGGCAGGCGGCGCCGACGCCCGGAGGCAGCGCGATGACCACGTCCTCCCATTGCAGCGGCGTCTGGCCCAGGTCGTGGACGAAGACGAAGAACGGAGGCTTCGGCATAGCCGTGACGCTATACCCACCGTTGCCGTGCTCAGGCGGCGACCACGGGGGTGCGCTTGACCACCCCGACGACCGCGGCCTTGCCCCGCTCGCCGCCGGCCCGCGCCGCCTCGCCGGTGGCCTGGGCCACCTCGCCCGCCTTGCTCGCGACCGCGGAGGCGGTGGCGCGCGCGGCCCAGCGAGCGCCCTTGGCCAGGGTGCGCACCGGCTGGCGTCGCAGGTCGGTCCAGGCGCCGTTGGGCAGGGCGTAGACGAACACCTTGTGCCACACGCTGGCGAGCTGCTCGGGCATCGGGCCCGTCTCGTAGTGCAGGCCGTATTCGTCGCACAGGGCCCGCACCCGCGGCGCGACCTCGATGTATTTGTTGCTCGGCACGTCCGGGAACATGTGGTGCTCGATCTGGTGGCTCAGGTTCCCGCTCATGAGGTGGATGAGCTTGCCGCCCGAGATGTTGGCCGAGCCGAGGATCTGGCGGAGGTACCACTCCCCGCGGGTCTCGTCCTCGATCGATTCCTTGCTGAAGGTCGCCACCCCGGAGGGGAAGTGACCGCAGATGATGACGGCGTTGCTCCACATGTTGCGGGCCAGGTTCGCCACGAGGTTGGCCGTGAAGGTGGAGACGAAGTTCGGCCCGGACAGCGCGGGGTGGAGCAGGTAGTCCCGGAACACGTGCCGCCCGAACTTCTTGGCCGTGGCCTTGACGTTCGCGTGGAACTCGGCCTTCTCCTCGGGGGTGACGTCGGGGCGCGTGTTGCGGTCGAGGTCGAGGTCGTACATCGCGATGCCCTCTTGGAAGATCACCGCGTTGAGGAAGTTCGAGATCGGCTGCAGCAGGTAGCTGGGGTGCCAGGGCTGGTCGGGGTCGACCCGGATCAGTCCGTAGCCCAGGTCGTTGTCCATGCCGATGACGTTCGTGTACGTGTGGTGCAGCTGGTTGTGGGTGTATTTCCAGCCCTTGGCCGTGGCCACGTTGTCCCACTCCCACGTCGTGGAGTGGATCTTGGGGTCGCGCATCCAGTCCCACTGACCGTGCAGCACGTTGTGGCCGATCTCCATGTTCTCCAGGATCTTGGCCACCGACAGGGCCGCCGTGCCGGCGATCCAGGCCAGCGGTGCCCCCGAGAACAGCAGCACGACGCGCGCGCCCAGTTCGAGGCGCCGCTGCACGGTGATGATGTTCCGGATGTACGCCGCGTCGTCCGCGCCCCGCGACGCGAGCAGCTCCTCGCGCATCGCATCGAAGGTGCGACCCAGCTCGTCGATCTGCGCCGGGGTCAGGTGCCCGGCGGGGTCGACGCCCCCGGAGGGCTTGGGACGCCAGTGCCGCTCCATCGTGGCCGCGTTCACTCGGGTGCTCACGTCATGGTGACTGGCCGCGCGCGGCCCGTCGGCCGGGACGCCCTCGCCGGACACCGAGGGGACGGGGCGCAGGGCCGCCGCGGCTGGAGCCACGAGGGCCGCCGGCAGGGTCGGGGCGGTCGGTTGGGGGGCGGTGAGAGTCATCGAGATGTCCTTCGCGTCACAGGTCGACGGTGCAGGGGCCTGCGGCCGCGTTGATGCAGGTCTGAACCACGATTTGGCCGTCCACGGGAGCGCTGGTGACATCGCCCGTGCGCAGGTCACGGACGCTGCCGGAGGTCAGGGAGGCGCAGCAGCCGAAGCAGATGCCCATCCGGCACCCGGAGGGCATGAGCACACCCATCTCCTCGCCGGCGTCGAGCAGCGGCGTCGTACCGTCCGTCTCGACGGCCACGGCGCTGCGCGAGAAGGAGACGACACCGCCCTCCCCGACGGCGGCCCGGGCCGCCTGGTAGCGCTCGACGTGCAGCGCGTCGGGGCAGCCGGCCTGGTCCCACAGCTCGGCGGCCGCATCGAGCAGGGCGCCGGGGCCACACACCCAGGCCTGCCGCTCGCGCCAGTCGGGCACGAGGTCATCCAGGGCCGCCGAATCGGTCAGGTCGATCCGGCCCCGCTCGCGCGTGTGCCAGGGCTTGAAGGTGATCGTGCCAGCGGCGCCCAGCAGCGCGATCTCGGCGCCGAATAGCAGCGAGTCGGCATCGGGCCCGCAGTGCACGTGCACCACGTCCGCGCCGCGGGTGGCGCTGTTGCGCAGCATTCCCAGGATCGGGGTGATGCCGCTGCCCGCCGTGAGGAAGAGGATCTTCGCGGGCAGCTGGGCCGTCAGGACGAACTCGCCGGCCGCCTGCTCGAGCTGGATCAGGTCGCCGGGGGCGATGTCGTCGATGAGGTAGGCGGAGATCCGGCCACCGCGCTTCACCGAGATCGAGATCAGCCCGTCGCGGGCGTCGGCGCGATGGGTCAGGGAGTAGGACCGCCAGTGCCGGACGCCATTCACGTCCACGCCCACGCGCACGTACTGGCCGGGGACGTGCCCCTGCCAGCCGCGTCCCGGCCGGATGATCAACGTCGCCATGTCGGGGGTCTCCAGGCGGCGGGCGACGATCCGGCCGCGGAGCTGGCTGCCCAGCCGCAGCGGATCGATGAGGTCGAGATAGTCCGTCGGCAACAGCGGCGTGGTCGCCCAGGAGGCGACCTTCAGCGCCGCGTCCCGAAGCCGCAGGCCTCGACGCGGCCGCGCCGGGGCAGGGGGTGACGATGTCATGGTGGCCACAAGACCAGTATTCGCTTCCGCGGGGATAAATCCCTGACCGAATCGCGTGAATCGGACGGGAACTTCTATCCTGCGGGAGTGAAGATCGACCCGGACGACCGCGACCGTCCCGAGCCGTCGACGTGGCGGCTGGACGAGGCGACCTATGAGCGGATGAGGTCCGTTCTGTCCGATGTCGCCGACGAGGCCGTGGCGACCATCATCGAGCAGGTCCCGAGCTATCGCGGGCCGTTCACCGGCCAACGGGGCCAGCGGATCCGAGAGGCCGTCCAGCTGGCGCTCGACGTCTTCCTCAACATCGGGCTGCGCGAGACTCGCGAGGAGGTCGTGACGGCGGCGATGGCACGGGCCACGGCGGAGGCGTACGACCTCGGCCGGGGCGAGGCCCGCTCGGGGCGGTCGATGGAGGCGCTGCACTCGGCGTACCGGCTCGGCGCCCGCGTCGCCTGGCGCGGGCTCTCCCGCGAGGCGGTGGCCAGCGGCATGCCGGCGGCGGCGGTCCGGCAGTTCGCGGACCACGTGTTCGCGTTCATCGATGAGCTGTCCGGCGCGAGCGTGTCCGGGCACGCCGACGAGCTGGCCACGAGCGGGCGGGCGCACGAGCGGCTTCAGGAGCGCATCGTCCGCGCCGTCGCGGGCGGGGCCGACCGCGAGGAGCTGCTTCGCCGCGCCGACCGGGCGGGTTGGGAGCCGCCGGCGACGCTGACGGCGGTGCTGCTGCCGGCCCGGCGGGCGGCGGGCGTCGTCACCGGGCTGCATCCGCACACGCTGCAGGCCACCGGCGACGTTCCCGGGCTCGACGACGACCTCACCCTGCTCCTGGTCCCGGACGTGACGCCGGCCACCCGCGCCGCGCTGCACCGCCGACTGCAGGACCGGGGGGCCGTGATCGGACCGACCCGCCCCTGGCCGCAGGCCCATGCCTCCGTGGCGCGGGCCCTCCGCGGGCTGCGCCTCGTGCAGGACACCGACACCGTCGACACCGACGAACGGCTCGTGGACCTGGTGCTGCTGGCCGACGACGAGGCGTACGGCGACCTCCGCGCCCGGGTCCTCGCCCCGCTGGACGGCCTGCGGCCCGCAGCCCGGGCCCGGCTGGCGGAGACCCTGCGCTCCTGGCTGCTCCACCACGGCAAGCGCGAACAGGTTGCGGAGGAGCTGTTCGTGCACGCCCAGACGGTGCGTTATCGCATGGGCCAGCTGCGGGAGCTGTTCGGGGACGCGCTGGACGACCCGAACGCGGTGCTCGAGCTGACGATCGCACTGGCCGCGGAGCCGAGCACGGGGCCGGGCGCGGGGCAGGAGTCGGCATGAGACCGGCCAGCGGGGGTGCCGTCGGGGGTGCCCCCGGGGACGGCGCGGCTCGCGCAGGTCGCGCAGGGGGTGTGGGTGGGGGTCGCGCGGGTCGGGGTCGCCGCGCTTCGCGGTCGGTCCCGCCGGCCGGGCCGGTGCAGCTCCCCGAGCCGACGGAGGGCCCGCGTACGCCGTACGACGGCAGGCTCGCCGCCGGCGAGACGTACGACGCCGTCGAGCTCCGCGGGATCGATCAGCCGGGGGCGGTCGCCCCGGACGCGGTCCTGCTGGAGTGCCTGGTGTCCGGCGGCCACTGGGACGACGCGGTGCTGACCGGGGCACGGCTGGCCGACTGCCTCTTCCAGAACGTCGCCGCGACGGCCCTCATGGTCGCGCATGCGCAGTTCCGCGACGTCCTGCTGCGGTCGTGCCGGTGGGGGGTGCTCGATGCGCGATCCGCCTCGTGGACCCGGGTGGGCGTGGTGGACGGGCGCTGGGACTACGTGAACCTGCGCGGTGCCGAGCTGGAGGAGGTGCGGTTCGAGGGGGTGCACCTCGGGGACCTGGACCTGGGGGGTGCGACGGTACGGCGTCTGACGCTGGTCGACGTGACCGTGGAGCGGCTGGATCTCCACGAGGCGCGCCTGTCCGACGTCGATCTCACCGGCGCGACCCTCAGGAGGCTCGACGGGCTGACTGGCCTGGCCGGAGCGACGATCTCGCCGGAGCAGTGCCTCGACCTGGCGGGGAGCTTCGCCGCGCAGCTCGGCGTACGGGTGCTGGGGTCGGCGCAGGAGGCGGAGGGTTAGGCGCGGGGGGCCGGGGACTTCGTGGGGCTGCCCGGGTGGCCCATGCGGCCCATCGCGCCGGGGCCGCGGCCGAGCACGCCGGCGTCGTACGCCTTCAGCACGGCCGCTCGCTCCGCCGCGGTGAGCCGGCCCGCGGCGACCGCCGCGTCGAGACGGCGAGTGAGCGCGTCCCGCGATCCCGCCTGGTGGGCGGCCAGGAAGGCCTGGAAGGCCTCGCGGACCTGGGTTTCGCTCTTGCCGAGCTTGGCGGCGACGGCCTTGATCATCGCGGCCTGGGCGGCCGCCGCTCCGGCGGGCTTCGGGCGCTGGGCCCGCACCTCGGCACGGGCGCTGTCCAGGGCCGACCGCATGGTGGCCTCGTCGACGCCCAACGCCGTGGCGAGCTGGGTCAGCGATCCGTCCTGGTGGTGGCCATGGGCGGGAGCATTGCCGGGCTGGCGGGGAGCCGGGGCGTCGCTGGTCGGGGTCATGGTCGCGGCGACGGGGGCGGCGGGCAACGTCGAGGTCCCGTTCGAGACGGCGGCACCGGTCACGCCGATCGCGGCCGCCACGAGTACGCCACCGATTCCGGCGGCCAACCGCGCTGTCCTCGACACGTGCACCTCCTGATCCGTCGCCTGTGCGATAACAGGTCGCTCGTTCAAGAGTGCCTGGGATCGCGCCATTTGGCTAGGAGGTGTCGTGCCGCCGCAGCGAGGCGCGGGCGGCCCGGTCGTCGACAGGGCCGCCCGCGTTGCCGACCGGACGCCGCGCGGGATGTTCGGCGGCCGGTCGGCGCTGGTGTGGACTGCGCAGAGGTGTCTGCTCAGATCGGTGTCTGCTCAGATCGTGAACGCGCTGACCCGCGCCTTCAGCTCTCCGCTCATGGTCGCGAGCTCGTCGAGCGCGCCGCCCATGGCCTGCACCGTTTCTCGCGAGCTCCGCGCGCCGCCAGCGATCGCGTCGATGCTCGTGGCGATCTGGGAGCTGCTCGTCGCCGCCTCGTTGACGTTGCGGCCCATCTCGTTCGTCGTGGCGGTCTGCTCCTCCACCGCCGAGGCGATCGTGGACTGGGTGTCGTTGATCCGGGCGATGATGCCACTGATCTCCGCAATCGCCGCCACCGCGGCCTCGGTGTCGACCTGAATCTGCTCCACCCGGTGGCTGATGTCCTCGGTCGCCTTGGCCGTCTCCTGGGCCAGGTCCTTAACCTCATTGGCCACCACCGCGAAGCCCTTACCCGCCTCACCGGCCCGAGCCGCCTCGATCGTCGCGTTCAGCGCCAACAGGTTCGTCTGCTCGGCGATGCTCGTGATCGACTTGATCACATCGCCGATCTGCGCGCTGGACTCGCCCAGCTTGGCCACCGTCGCATTGGTCTGATCGGCCACCTGCACCGCAGAGGCGGCGACACCCGCCGCGTCGTTAGCGTTCTTCGCGATCTCCCGAATCGACGCCGTCATCTCCTCGGTACCCGCCGCCACCGTCTGCACATTGCTCGAGACGTTTCCGGCGGCCGCCGACACCTGGCCGGCGGCGTCGGCCGCACCCTCCGCCTGCTGGACGACGGTGCGGGCTGAGCCCTGCAGGCCGCCGACGGCCTCGGCGACCCGATCCGCGGTCACCGTCACCTGCGTCATCAGGCCACCGATCTGGGTCAGCGAGGCGTCCAGCGCGCGGGCGGCTTCCCCGGTCTCGTCGGCGCTGGTGACACCGGTGCGCTGGGACAGGTCGCCGCCGGCGGCGGCCCGGGCGACCGTCTGGATGCGGTTGAGGCCGGACACGATCGATCGGCCGACGCGCAGGCCCACGGCGAGCGCCGCAACGATCCCGAGGAGCCCGACGACCACGATGGCCAGCATGACCCGCCGCGCGGTGTCCTGACCCTCGGCCTGCGCCCGAGCGGCGGTCTCGACCTTCATCGCGATGATCTTGTCGAGGTTGCCCGCGAGCTTGGTCGACAACGGGCCGAGGGTCTGCGCCCGCAGGACGTTGGCCTCGTTGGCCTTGCCCGCCGCGAAGAGCGCGTTGACGTCGTCCATCGCCTTCTTGTAGTCCGATAGCTCCGTGGCGACCTCGCCGGCCGTCGTCCGCTCGGCCGCGGAGAGGTCCGGCCGCTCAGCGAAGGCCTTGGCGTCCTGGGCCGTCTGGGTCAGGACCGCGTCGCGCTGGTCTCCCGTCGTCTTCTTGGCCGCGGGGTCGGTCTGCAGCTGGGTGCTGGACGCCAGGAAGCGCACCGTGACGAAGCCCGACTTGAGGGCGGACGCCTTGGTGATGCCGTCGACGTCGCGTTCCGAGGTGGCGGTGTTGAGGTCGGCGACGGTGCGAATCGAGTACACCCCGACGGCACCCACGGCGAGCGTCGTCAGGGCCACCAGCGCGATGACGCTCAGGATCTTCGCCACCGTCCCCAAGGCGTGACCCCGTCCCGACGTACCTCTGGAATGCTCTTCGACGGGCTTCGGGTGCGCCATGGGGCTCTCCTCGTGACTGGACGTGAAGGCGTACTCTCATCGGCCGAAACTGCGCCACGGCAAGGGTTTCGGCGCCAATCCGCGGCGATGAACCAACATTCACCACGCGCGACCCCACCCCAGCCAGCCCACCCCACCTGTGGCAACCGTGGTGACGGATTTCGGGCGCCCAGGGCCCCGCGTGGTGATCCCCCTTGCAACCGTGGTGACGGGTTTCGGGCGCCCGGGGCCCCGCGTGGTGATCCCCCCTGCAACCGTGGTGACGAGTTTCGGGCGCCGATCCGCGGGAACTCGGGGCGGGCCATACTGGGCGGGTGCCTGCGCCCCACCCGGACCTGGCGGTCCTGGACGCCATCGCCGACCTCGTCGCCGACGGTGGCGTGTGCGTCCTGTCCGGGGCGGGCATGAGCACCGAGTCGGGCATCCCGGACTACCGAGGCCCGGACGGGCAGCGCCGCGTCAAACCCATGGAGTATGGCGAGTTCGTCGCCACCTCGGCTGCGCGGCAACGGTATTGGGCCCGCGCGTACGTCGGGTGGGATCGCTTCGCCGCCTCCCGGCCGAACGCCGGCCACCGCGTCGTCGCGGCGCTCCAGCGCGCTGGGCTCGTGGGCCCGATCATCACCCAGAACGTCGACGGGCTGCACCAGGAGGCGGGCGCCGACGACGTCCTCGAACTGCACGGCACGCTCTCGGTCGTCCGCTGCCTCACCTGCGCGGACCGCACCGCCCGCGAGCAGGTCCAGGCCCGGCTGGCGGCCGCGAATCCCGGCTTCGCCGAACACATTCGCACCCGCGAGGTGCGCCCCGACGGCGACGTGGCGATCGCCGACGACGCCGTACGGTCCTTCCGCCTCGCCCGCTGCCTGCGCTGCGGCGCGGACACGCTCAAGCCGGACGTCGTGTACTTCGGCGAGTCCGTCCCGAAGGACCGCGTGGAACGCGCGTACGCCGCCGTCGACGCCGCGGCCACGCTCCTCGTGCTGGGGTCGAGTCTGCAGGTCATGAGCGGCTACCGGTTCGTGCGGCACGCCCACAAACGCGGTACGCCGGTCGCCGTCATCACCCGCGGCCGGACGCGCGGGGACGCCGAGGCGACGCACCACCTCGACGCCGGGCTCGGCGAGGCCCTCGTCGCGTTGGCCGAGCGCGTCGGCGTGACCGGCGACTCCGGGCCGGTGGTCGACGGCGAGTACGCCACGGGCCTGCCCCTCGGCCTGGTCTGATCGCGCCGAAATACCACCCATGACCCTGAGCTTCGTCGCCGATTGCGCCCGCTGCGCGGGGCTGTGTTGCGTCGCGCTGCCCTACCAGCGCTCGGCCGACTTCCCCGAGAGCAAGCCGGCCGGGCGACCCTGCCGCCACCTGGGCAGCCCCGAGGGCCCGTACGCCTGCGCCATTCACGCCCACCTCGCCGACCGCGGGTGGCGCGGCTGCGTCGCCTTCGACTGCGCCGGCGCCGGTCCGCATGCCGTGCACACGACGTACGGCGGGCGCGGTTGGGCCAGCGAACCCGGCGGCGCGACCCCCGCATGGACGCCGGAGCAGTACGCCGTGTTCCGCGCGCTACTCGGCGTCTTCGAGGTCGGCCGATACCTCGCGGAGGCCCGGGCGCTGGTCGGGCCCGGCGGTCGGGCGCACGACCCGGCGCTGGCCCAGGACCCCGGGCTGGCCCACGAGCTGGCCGCCGCCGAACGGGAGGTCGAACTCGCGGCCTTCCGGGCGGCCGAGGCCCTGACGACGTACGACCCTGCTCCCCTCCGCGCGCTCGCCGGAGGCCTGCTGCGCCGAACGGCGGCGATCGCCCGCGCGTCGTCCGTGCGGACCCGCCCCCCGTCCGCGCTCGCCACCGATCTGTCCTCCCGCGCTCCCGGCGCGGACCTCGCCGGGCGCCGCCTACGGGGCGCAGACCTGCGCGGCGCCGACCTGACGGGGGCGAGCCTCCTGGGGGCCGACCTGCGCGGCGCGGACCTCGCGGACGCCTGCCTGCTGGGTGCTGACCTGCGCGGATGCCGCCTCGATGGGGCCCGCCTGGAGCGGGCCCTCTTCCTCCCGGCCCGGGCCCACGCCGCGGCGACCGACCACCGGCCGGGTCCGGACGGGTGACCAAGCCCCGGTCCCCCTCAGGGCGCCGCGCCTGTCCCGGCTGACTACGCTGAACGCAGCGGCGACCCTGTCACAAAGGAGACGACGGTATGAGCGAGATCAGCCGGATCGAGCTGGACGGCACGACCTACGAAGTCCCCATCATTGAGGGCACGGAGCACGAGAAGGCCATCGACATCAGCGGGCTGCGCTCGAAGACCGGCTACATCACGCTGGACGACGGCTACGGCAACACCGGGTCCTGCAAGTCGGCGATCACCTACATCGACGGCGACGCGGGCATCCTGCGCTACCGGGGCATCCCGATCGAGGACATCGCCGGCAAGAGCTCGTTCGTCGAGGCGGCCTGGCTGGTCATCTTCGGGCGGCTGCCCACCATCGAGGACCGCGAGCGCTTCGCACACCTGCTCACCGAGAACTCAATGCTCGATGAGAACATGCGCAAGCACTTCGACGGCTTCCCGACCTTCGCCCCGCCGATGGCGATCCTGTCGGCCATGATCAACACGCTCTCGGCCCACAACGACGACGTGTGGCACGCCGACGAAGACCAGTCCGTCGAGCGGGCCGCCGCGGTGCTCATGAGCAAGGTCCGCACGATCGCGGCGGCGTCGTACAAGTCGAGCATCGGCGAGCCGATCGTCTACCCGCGCTACGACCTGAAGTACGTCGAGAACTTCCTGCACATGATGTTCTCGGTGCCCTACCGGAACTACGAGCCGAGCGAGACCGAGACCAAGGCGCTCAACCTGTTCCTGCTGCTGCACGCCGACCACGAGCAGAACTGCTCCACCTCCACCGTGCGCATGGTGGCCTCCTCCGAGGCCAACATGTTCGCCTCCTGCTCCGCGGGCGTCTGCGCGCTGTGGGGCCCGCTGCACGGGGGCGCCAACGTCGCGGTGATCGAGATGCTGCAGAAGATCCGCGAGTCCGGCATGGACGTCAAGGAATACGTCAGCAAGGTCAAGGACAAGGACAGCGGCGTCAAGCTGATGGGCTTCGGACACCGCGTCTACCGCAACTTCGACCCGCGCTCGAAGATCCTGCGCGAGGCGGCCGAGGACCTGCTGACCGAGATGAAGATCGAGGACCCGCTCCTCGACCTGGGTCACGATCTGGCCGAGGCGGCGCTGGAGGACGACTACTTCGTGGAGCGCAAGCTCTACCCGAACGTCGACTTCTACTCGGGCATCATCCTGCGCGCCATCGGCATCCCGCTGAACATGTTCACGGTCATGTTCGCGATCGGGCGCATGCCCGGCTGGATCGCCAACTGGAAGGAGATCCACGAGGACCCGAAGGGCCGCATTTACCGGCCGCGGCAGGTCTACGTGGGCCCGGTCGACCAGAAGTGGGTGCCGCGCGAGGAGCGCAAGTACCCGCCGCTGTTCGAGGCCCCCGCGAACGGCAACGGCAAGCACTGACGTCGCTCCGCAGGCCACCGGCACGCCACGCGCGCGTCGGTGGCCTGCGGCGCCGGTGGCCTGCGGCGTCTGCGGCCGCCGACGTCTATGGCCAGCGCCTTCGGTGGCCGGCGATGTCGCTGCCCTGCGCCCGACGAATCACCGCGGCCATGATGGTCGCGTGAGCCGCCCCGTTCTGCGCACGCAGCGCATCGAGCTGCGGCCCCTGACGCTGGACCACCTGCCGCACCTCATCGAGCTGGACGCCGACCCACAGGTCCTCCGCTACATCCTGGGCCGCGCCCGCACGGAGACCGAGGCGTGCGACTTCTGGGGCCCGATCTGCGGGGACGCCTACGCGGACCACCTCGCCCTCGGCTGGTGGGCCGGGTTCGCCACCGCGGCCTGCGCCGCAATGGTGCCCGGGGTGGCGGAGGGCGACTTCCTCGGCTGGTGGGACCTGTCGCCGGCGCGCGCCGACGTGGCGCAGTGGGGCGACCAGGCCGGCGCCGGCAGCCAGGCAGGGGACGCGGCGACCGTCGCCGGCCCCGACCAGCCCCGGCGGGCGGAGGCGGGCTGGCGGGTACGGCGTGCGCTGTGGCGCCAGGGGCTGGCCACCGAGGGCGCCCGGGCGCTCGTCGCCCACGGCTTCGACGCCGCGGGTCTCGACGTGATCTGGGCCGAGACGATGGCGGTGAACGCCGGCTCCCGGGGCGTCATGCGGGCCCTGGGAATGCGGCACGTGAGCACCGACGTACGGTCGTGGTCCGATCCCCTGCCCGGCGCCGAACACGGCGACGTCGTCTACGAGATCGACCGTGTCGCGTGGGCCCGGCGTACTGGCAGGATCGGCCCATGAAATACGTCGACAACAAGGTCGTCCTCGTCGGCACCGGGGCGGTCGGCATGGCCTACGCGTACGCCGTCGTCAACCAGGGCCTCATCGACGAGCTCGTGCTCATCGACCTCGACGAACGCAAGTCCCGCGCCGACGTGCTCGACCTCAACCACGGCGAGGCGTGGGCGCCCAGCCCGGTCTCGGTGTCCTTCGGGGACTACGACGAATGCCGTGACGCGGCGCTCGTCGTCATTTGCGCCGGCGCGGCCCAGCGGCCCGGCCAGACGCGCCTGGACCTGCTCGGCATCAACCTCAAGATCTTCGCGGACATCGTCGGGCGCATCATGGCCTCCGGCTTCGACGGCATCATCCTGGTGGCGACCAACCCGGTGGACGTGCTGTCGTACGCGACGTGGCGCCTGTCCGGCCTGCCGTCGGCGCAGGTCCTGGGCTCGGGCACCACTCTGGACACGGCCCGGCTGCGGTTCAACCTCGGCCGCTATTTCGAGGTGGCCACGTCCAACGTGCACGCGCTCATCATCGGGGAGCACGGCGACTCCGAACTGCCCGTGTGGAGCGCGGCCAACATCGCCGGGCGATCGCTGCACCGTCGCCTGGCCGAGCGGCCGGAGCTGCGGGCCGACCTCGACGACATCTTCGTGGCGACCCGCGATGCGGCGTACGACATCATCGACGCCAAGGGTTCCACCAGCTACGGGATTGGGATGGCGCTGGCCCGGGTCACCCGGGCGGTGTTCCGCAACGAGAAGGTGTCGCTGCCGGTGTCGACGCTGCTGAGCGGCGAGTACGGGCAATCCGACCTGTTCATTGGCGTGCCGACCAGCGTCGGTCGCCGCGGCGCCCGGCACGTCATCGAACTCGACCTGGACGCCGCCGAGGACGCCGCCTTCGCGGCCAGCGCGGCCGGGTTGCGGGCCGCCATGGCCGCGGCGCCCGTCCCCTGATCGGGACGGGCGCCGCAGAGGTACGCCGTACGGGGTGGCGTCAGAGCGCCTCGACCTCGGACTTGATCCCGTCGAGCTTGTCCTGGCCGATCATCGAGCCGGCCATGCCCATGGCCTGGGCCGCGGTCATGCCCTTGGCCATGCCGATCATCGGGTTGCTGGTCAGGCCGGGGGCGTGCTTGTCGAAGATGCCGACGACCTCGGGGTCGTCCAGCAACTCGCCCAGGGTGGTGGAGTTGATGTCGTACTTGGCCATGGATCGCTCCTCGGGTCGCGTGTCGGCGTCATCATCAGCAATGTCGCCGCCGTCCCATCGTCGCTGATCGGTACGTCGGCCGCGCGCGCCCCCGCCGCGAGATTCGTCACGTGTGACCGTCCCGGGCTGGAGGAGCCGGACGGCCCCCACCTGGACGCCGGGTTCACCGCCGCGCTCGCACCACGACCCCCAGAGCCACACAGAGGGGACCGCCGATCAACGCGGCCAGCGAGATCCGGACCGTGCTCAGGTGGAAGGCCAACTGCAGAACCACGAGGACGACCCCGACGATGAAGATGCCGATGCCCGACCGGATCATGCGGTCGCCGTCTTCTCGTCGCACCGTTGGTTCGTCTCCGAGATAGGGACGTTGGCTGGTGTCAGGCTCCATGATCCGCTCCTCCGTCGCTCTGATCGGCTGTCGCTCTGGTCGGGGCACTCTGCACGCTGCCGCCCAGGTGCATGGCCGCTGCGCCGACCCGGACATGCAGCAACTCCAGGCGGTCGATCCGCTGAACCAAGCCGTCCGATTCCGTCCACGACCGGCAACTCGCTGTCCCCTGGGATGTCGACTCGTCGCCGCGGACCTCCACGGCGAAGACGAACCCTGTCGCGTGTCGCGTGCCCATGACGAACTGGGCCATGGTCGGGGTGCGCTGGGCGAGATACACCTCCGCCACCACCGCGGGTGGGTCAGGCCGCGCGTTCACCGCCGCGACGATTTCGGCCAGCAGCCGCTGAGGGGAGACGGGGGCGCTGACCACCGTGGCCTCATGGGCCAGCTGTTGACCGCGGCGATGCGTCCCGGGACGCACGGTGCGCATCGTTTTTCTCCAGAATGAGTCGCTTATGCGGACGGCAGCCCATGCCAGCAATAAGAAGGCGAGGAACCCGAGAACGCCCGTCATGACTTATCCGTCCAGCGCGCTTTGCTGTCGCGCCCGCCCCGAACGCCGCAGGTCAACGTGTATATGCGGACCACGCCACACCATTTTCGATACTCTGGGTGCTATTCTTCGTGGCCGGCCGGATGGTGCCGGGAAAGCTCAGGGTTCCACAGAACGCGTCGACGTCCGAGCCCACCTTGGCGGCTCCCATCGCACTGCTCTGGGGATCAAGACCGTGGTCCCGGATCATCTCTCGAACCACGGCGCCGCGCTCGTTGTCGTCTTTCTGCCCGTAGTCGGCGCAGGTCATGGCTCCGTTGTCCGCGCAACCGGCGCTGCCGAACAGCGCGGCTGCGCTAACCGCGAGCACCAGGCCCGCCACGCCACGCGGCGAACGCAGGGCCACTACCGGCCCCGCTGCTTGGAATAAAGCCATGCCACGACGCCGACAACGATCAGCACGACCCCTAGCCAGATCGGGATTCGCAACCCGGCAGTGCGCATCACAGGCATGACGTCAGCTATATTCATTTAATTCTCCTGCCGCCGAAGTAAATCCGGGTCTATTCCCGTCCTGACCAGTCGGCAGGACACTATTGGGCCATCGGCCCGCGTAGGGACTTCGGCAATCAGCTGGGCTCGCCTTGGCCACGATCTGTCCAGCGGGTCACTGGGTACGCCATCACGGAAGGGCCGCCGCGGTTGGCGACGGCCCTTCCTGGTTGCATCCTCACCGTCCCGTTCGGTCAGCCCTTGACGATCCGGCGGCCGCTCCCATCACAGAGGGCGGGACAGGACTTCCACAGAGTCCTGTCGGGCGTGAGCCCGGGCCCAGTGTGAGCGCTCTGGAAACGCCTGGGGCCTTGGTGAGGCGTCGCGATGATTTGTCACCAAATGGGCCATGAATCGGCTGGCCGCACCCCCATCCGTCACATTCTCAACGCCCGACTCGCGCGATATGGGCCGAAACCCCCAGAAACGGCGGGGGCTTCGGCCCATATCCTCATGCTCACCAAGTTATGACAGGGGGCCTGCGCCCGGCGTACCGTTCCCTGCGTCCGTCGTCAGACGTTCTGCGGGAAGCCCAGGTTGAGGCCCCCGTGGCTCGGGTCGAGCCAGCGCGCCGTCACGGCCTTGGTCTTCGTGAAGAAGTGGACCCCTTCCATGCCGTGCGCGTGGGTGTCGCCGAACAGCGAGTTCTTCCAGCCGCCGAAGCTGTAGTACGCCATCGGCGTCGGGATCGGCACGTTCACGCCGACCATGCCGACCTGCACCTCGCGCTGGAACCGCCGCGCCGCGCCGCCGTCGTTCGTGAAGATGGCTGTGCCGTTGCCGAACTCGTTGTCGTTGATGAGCTTCAGCCCGTCCTCGTACGACTTCACCCGCACCACCGACAGCACCGGCCCGAAGATCTCCTCGCGGTAGATCGACATGTCGGGCTTGACCGCGTCGAACAGCGTCGGCAACACGAAGAAGCCGTCCTTGCTGCCGCCCTGCCACTCGCCCTGGCGGCCGTCCACGACCAGCCGCGCGCCGGCGGCCTCGCCCGCGTCGATGTAGCCCTTCACCTTGTCCCGGTGCGCCCCGGTCACCAACGGGCCCATGTCGACGCCGTCGGCCATGCCCTCGCCCGTGGTCAGCTTGCCCATCCGGTCGGTGATCTTGCCGATCAACTCATCCGCGATGCTGTCCACAGCAAGCAGGGCGGAGATCGCCATGCAGCGCTCGCCGGCCGCGCCGAACCCGGCGTTAACCGCGGCGTCCGCGGCCAGGTCGAGGTCGGCGTCCGGCAGCACCAGCATGTGGTTCTTGGCCCCGCCCAGAGCCTGGACCCGCTTGCCGGAGAGCACGCCCTTCTCGTAGATGTACCGCGCAATCGGCGTCGAGCCCACGAACGAGATCGACTTCACCGTCGGGTTGTCCAGCAGCGCGTCCACGGCCTCCTTGTCGCCGTTGATCACGTTCATCGCGCCGTCCGGCAGGCCCGCCTCGCGCCACAGGTCCGCGATCGCGATCGTGGCGCTCGGGTCCTTCTCGCTCGGCTTGACGACGACGGCGTTCCCGCAGGCCACGGCGACCGGCACGAACCACAGCGGCACCATCGCGGGGAAGTTGAACGGGCTGATCACGCCGACCACGCCGAGCGGCTGCAGGATCGAGTAGGCGTCGACGTCCGTCGAGACGTTCTCGCTGAACCCGCCCTTGAGGATGTGCCCGATCCCGCACGCGAAGTCGGCGACCTCCAGGCCGCGGTTGATCTCGCCGACCGCGTCGGGGTAGGTCTTGCCGTGCTCGGCCACGATGATCTTCGCGATCTCGTCGCGCCGCGCCATGAGCAGCTCCCGGAAGGCGAACAGCACCTGCGTCCGCCGCGCGATCGAGGTGCTCCCCCACTCCTTGGCCGCCTCGGCCGCCTTGGCCACGACCTCGTCGACGAGGGCCTTGCTCGCGAAATCGACCGTCCGGGTGACCTCGCCGGTGGCCGGGTTGTAGACGTCGCCGGTCCGCTCGGCGGTGCCCTCCCAGGAGGAGTGGCCGATCAGGTGGGTGATTCGGGTGGTCACGGTGGTTCCCTTCATGGTGGATGAAAAGGTGCGTACGTCGTGGCTGGGTGAATTTCGTACGTCGTGGCTGGCTAATTCGTACGTCGTCGCCGGCTGACTGGTTTCTCTATGGGCTGGGCCGCTGGCCCAGGCCTGGAATTCGGTGTGGTGCCCCGAGCGAAAGGCTTGCGGTTATGTCCAGATGACCGTTCGTGACCTGCCCTTTGGGTGCCATGGCACCAAAAGGGCAGGTCGTGAGCGGTCGGCCTGTGGAAAACTCACCGCGCCGGGAAGGGCAGGCGCGGGTCGACCTTTTGGTAATCCCACGTCGTGCGCACCCACGCGTGCGCGGGGTCGTCGCAGATCAGCCAGACCCGCTGCTCGCCGGGGCCGGCCATGACGTTGAGGTAGTACATGTCGTAGCCCGTCGGGGCCATCGACGGTCCGTGCCAGCCGTGCGGAATCAGCACGGCATCCCCGGTGCGGACCTCCTCTAGCACGTTCATGGGCCGCTCGTCCGTGCCGTAGACGCGCTGGTAGCCGATCGGATCCGGGGCGCCGTGCCCCGCCGCCGACTGCGGACCGAAGGCCGCATCGGTGCGCAGCTCGTAGTAGTAGATCTCCTCGAGCGCCGACTCCATGCCCTCGATCTCGGTGTCGTGCTTGTGTGGCGGGTAGCTGGACCAGTTGCCCGCCGGCGTGATCACCTCGCAGGCGATGATCGAGTCGGCCTCCACCGCGTCCGGCGTACCGAAGTTCTGTACCTGCCGCGACGCCTGCCCCGCGCCGCGCAGCTCGACCCCGACGGCGGCCGCGGGCACGTAGGCGCAAGGGAAGGCGCGCCGCGCGGTCGCGTGCGGGAGGGCGACGCGGCCGTCGGTCAGCGCGGTCACCGTGAACTCCGTGTCGCGACCGATGTACGCCGAGTCGCTCGGCCCCGCGAACACGCTGGAGCGTCCGGCCAGTTCGGCGACAAACTCCCCAGCGCCAGCCCCCGACCCAGCGCTCGCCGACACCCGGAACGAGCCCGACAGCGGCAGCACGATCCACTCCCAGGACCCGGCCGCGACCGTGCGGGACTCCCCCGCGGCCAGCGTGGCCGTCCGCAACCCCGTGCACTGCCATTCGGGCAGGTCGCCGGGGCTCACCACCAGGTCGTAGTCGCCGTCGCCGGCCGTTCCGGCCCGCCGGAACCAGTCGCTCATCGATGCTCCTTCGTCAGTTCAGTCGGGTCTGTCGCAGGGCTCGGCCTGGATCATGGTCACGATCTCGCTCCGGATCCGGAGCCGGATGAAGAGGGGCCGCTGCCGTGCACCAGCCGCGCCGCGGCGTCGACCGCCCCGGCCACGTCCCCGTCGCCGGGGTAGAGCAGCGCCCTGCCCACGACCAGGCCGATCGTGGTCGGGCTCTGCAGCGCCTGCGCCCAGGCCGAGTACGTCTCGTCCGCCCGGCTGCCCGGGTCGCCGCCGAGCAGCAGGACCGGCAGCGTCGTGGCGTCCAGGACCCGCCCCATCTCGGGAACGACGGGAAGCTTGAGCCAGGTGTACGCGCTAGTCGCGCCGAGGCCCGCCGCCACGTGCATGGACCGGATCACCGAGTCGGGGTCGAGCAGGTTGCGGATGGCGCCGGTCCCGGCCCGCTCGGACCAGAACGGCTCGACCATCGCGACCAGCCCCCGGTCGGCCAGGTCGGTCACGGCCCGCGCGCTCGCCTCCATCGTGGCGGCCGACGCGGAGTCGGTCAGGCAGATGCGGGTCAGCATCTTGCCGCCCTCCAGGCGGTGCGCGGCGATGGCCTGCGCGGTGTAGCCGGTAAAGCGGTCGTCGAGCTCGTACGACGCCCCGGCCAGGCCGCCACGGTTCATCGACCCGAACGCGACCTTGTCCTCCAGCAGGCCCAGCAGCAGCAGGTCCTCCAGGATGTCCGCGGTGCCCAACACCCCGTCCACGCCCGGCCGGGCCAGCGCCACCGCGAGCCGGCGCAGCAGGTCGGTCCGCGACGCCATCGCGTCGGCGTCCCCGGCCACGGCGAGGGCGCCGCGGGCGGGATGGTCGGCCGCGACGATGAGCAGGCGCCCGTCCTCGCGCAGCAACGGTCGGCGGCGCCGGCCGGCCCACGCGGCGGCCACGGAGTCGGGCTGCTCGGCGCGGCGGCGGGGCAGGCCGGCGATGGCTTCGTCGTACGGCGTCCCCACCAGCGGGGCCGCGGTCACGACGCACCGCCCGGGGCGGGCGATCCCGCGACCACGCGCCCGCCCACGGCAGTGCCCACGTCCGCGGACCCGGTCGCCATCAGCTGCTCGACCTGCGCCTGATCGGGCATCGCCGTCGCGCACTCCAGCCGGGACGCGACCAGCGCGCCCGCGGCGTTGGCGAAGGTGAGGATGCGCTCCAGGTCCCAGCCCGCCAGCAGGCCGTGGCACAGCGCCCCGCCGAACGCGTCGCCGGCGCCGAGGCCGTTGACGACGTCGACGGGAGTCGGCGGGACGACGACGCGCTCGCCGGTCGCCGTCTTGCCGAGCACCCCGCGCGGCCCCATCTTCACGATGGCGATCTCCACCCCGCGGTCCAGGAGGGCGTCGGCCGCTCGCTCCGGTTCGGTCTCGCCGATCGCGACCCGGCACTCCTCCTTGTTGCCGACCGCGACCGTGCACCAGTCCAGCGCCGCGCGGATCTGCCCCGAGGCGTTGGCCTCGTCGTCCCAGAACTGCGGCCGGTGGTCCAGGTCGAGCACCGTGTGGGTGCGGCGGCCGCGCGCGGTCCAGGCGGCGCGGTGCGCGGCGCGGCTCGGCTCGCGGGACAGGCCCGTGGCGGTCGCCCAGTAGACGCGGGCGTCCCGGACCGCGTCCAGCGGCACGTCCTGCGGGGTGATGAGCAGGTCGGGGGCGACGGGGTGGCGGTAGAAGTACAGCGGGAAGTCGTCCGGCGGGAAGATCTCGCAGAACGTCACGGGCGTCGGGTAGGCGGCCACGCTCCCGACGTACGCGTCGTCGACCCCGAGCTCCCGGAGGCTGCGCTTGACGAAGCTCCCGAAGGGGTCCTCCCCCGTGTGGCTGATGAGGGCCGAGGAGTGGCCGTAGCGCGCGGCGGCCACCGCGACGTTCGCGGCGCTGCCGCCGAGGAACTTGCCGAACGTCGTCACGTCCTCCAGGCCCACGCCCGTCTGCATCGGGTAGAGGTCGACGCCGCAGCGGCCGATGGCGACGAGATCGTACGGCGGGTGGCCGGCCATGATCGCTCCTTGCGGGGTCGGAAAGCTGAGGGCGGTGAGTCGGCCGGCGGGGCGAGCGGCCCACTTCCGCTGGGTCCAACCCTGCCGAGTGCGAGCAGCGCTGTCAAGACTTTGTCAGGACATATTAACGTCAGCCAGTCGGCGGGCACGGAGTGGGCGTCGGCCTGTCATGCTGATCGCATGGGTAGGGCCGCGGTGACGATTCACGACGTCGCGGCGCGCTATGGCTGTGCGATCTCGACCGTCTCAGCGGCTCTCAACGGGGGGCCCGGCGTGTCCACCGCGACCCGGACGGCGATCGCGGCGCTGGCCGCGGAGATGGGCTACGTCCCGGACGCCCAGGCGCGTCGGCTGAGGCGGCGACGTCGGCGCCTGCTCGGGCTGTGCTTCGAGGCCGGGCAGAGCTTCCAGGCGGACGTTCTCGACGCCGTCTACCGCGCCGCCGCGGTCATCGACTACGACCTCGTGCTGGCCGCGACCACCCCCGGGCACGCCCAGGCGGCCGGCGTCCGCTCCCTGGTGGCCAACCGCTGTGAGGCCATCCTGCTGGTGGGGTCCAGCCTGCCGCGCCCTGACCTCGCGGACCTGTGCGCCCGCCTTCCGGTGGTCCTGATCAGCCACGACGTACGGGCGCCGGGCGTGGACACCGTGACGTCGGCCGACGCCGAGGGGATGGGGGCTCTCATGGCCCACATCCTGGCGACGGACCGGCGCGACATCGCCTATGTGGACGGCGCCGCCTCGGCGATGGCGGCTCGCCGGCGCACGGCGTACCGCGCCGCCATGGACCGCGCGGGGCTGACCGAGCGGACCCGGGTGATCGCCGGGGGACGGACCGAGGCCGACGGGATCACGGCCACGGCCAGACTCCTGGCCGACGGCCCTCCGCCGGAGGCCATCCTCGGCTTCAACGACCAGGTGGCGCTCGGGGCCTTGCTGGAACTACGCCGCCGCGGGATCGAGACGCCCGCCGGGACGGCGGTGGCGGGGTACGACGACGCGGCCCTGGCGGCCGCCGTCGGCCTGACGACGGTGCGCCACGATGTCACCGGCCTGGCCGTCGCCGCGGTGGGGCGGCTGGCGCATCGTCTGCGCGACGACGACGTGCTGGCCGGTCCGGCCGCCGCCGACCCCCGGTGGGCACCCACGGCCCTCTCCCGACGCCATCAACAGGTGCCGACCACGCTGATCGTGCGCGCTTCCACCGCGGCCACAGGGCGCTGAACGGCGCTCCGGTTCGCCCGCCGCACGGATCGTCGGCACGCCGTCGTCGCCACGCCTTCGTAGCCACGCCTTCGTAGCCACGCCTTCGTCGCCACGGCCTTGCCCCCCGCCCTGATCCGCTCACGCCCTTCCCCCCGCGATGCGTGGGTGCTAATGTTCTGACAAGGAAACCGAAACGTTTCGGCTCACTCTTGATTCGCGCTGGAGGCAGCACATGACCCAGACCCTTTCTGCCGCGGTCATCGGGGCCGGCATGGCGGGCACGACGCACGCGAACGCCTGGCGCCAGGTCGGCACCGTCTTCGACCTGGGCCTCCCGAAGGTCCGGCTCGCGACGATCGCCGACGCGCACCTGCCGTTCGCGCAGGACTGCGCGCAGCGGTACGGCTATGCGACCGCGACTGCCGACTGGCGCGACATCGTCGCCGACGACTCGATCGACATCGTCTCGATCGTGGTGGGCAACGCCCTGCACCGCGAGATGGCCGAGGCGCTCGTCGCCGCGGGCAAGCACGTGCTCTGCGAGAAGCCCCTCTCGGACACCCTCGCCGACGCCGCCGCGATGGCCGAGCTGGAGGCGGCCACGGATCGCGTCACCGCGATCGGCTACACCTACCGGCGCAACCCGGCCCTGGCCCGGATCAAGACCCTGGCCGATGAGGGCGCCCTGGGCGACCTCATCCACTTCGACGGCCGCTACTGGTGCGACTACGGCGTGGACCCGAACGTGCCGATGGCCTGGCGCTACAAGGGTCCGATGGGTTCCGGCGCCCTCGGCGACATCGGCTCCCACCTGGTCGACGCCGCCGAGTTCGTCTGTGGCCCGATCGCGTCCGTCTCCGGCGCCGTGCTGACGACGGCGATCACCGAGCGGCCCGTGCCCACCGCGGTCGTCGCCGGCGGCCGCGGCGCCGGGTCGGCGAGCGCCGGCGACTCCGCCGTGCGCGAGCCCGTGGAGAACGACGACGTCGCCACCTTCACGGCCCACTTCGCCTCCGGCGCCGCGGGCACGTTCTCGGTGTCCCGGGTCGTCGTCGGCATGCCCAACGCGTTCATGGTCAACGTGCTCGGCACCCGGGCCCGGGTCTCCTGGGACCTCGCCCGGGGCGGGGAGATCGGGTACGACGACGGGGCCGGCTCGGCCGACGGCCTCGGCGGGGCCCGGCAGGTCCTGGTCAACCCGACGTTCCCCTACTTCGCCCGGGGCTCCTCGATGGCGTTCGGCGGGGTCGGCCTGACGCAGATCGAGCAGTTCACCTACCAGGCGTACGCGTTCCTGCAGCAGGTCGCCGGCGTCACCGACGGCGCCCTGCCGCCGTGCGCGAGCTTCGCCGACGGCTACCGGGAGATGCGCATCCTCGACGCCGTGGCCCGCTCCGCCGCCGCCGGCGGCGCCGCGATCGCCATCTCCTGATCCCTGCTTCGCCACCCCACTCGACGTACCGGAAGGATCCCACCATGGCTCTCACCTACGGCGCCTACACCGCCTGCCTGCAGGACCGCTCGCTGGAGGCAGCACTCGACGTGCTGGCCGCGCAGGGGCTGACCGGCGCGGAGGTCAACGTCGGCGGCTTCATCCCCGCCCCGCACTGCCACGTCGACCTGCTCCTGGAGGACGCGGCGGCGCGCGCGGCGTACCTGCAGGTGTTCGCCGACCGCGGGATGCGCCTGACAGGCCTGAACACCTCCGGCAACCCGCTGTCCCCGCTGCCCGGCGTCGGCCCGAAGCACGCGCACGACCTGCGCCAGGCGATCCGGCTGGCGGGTGCGCTCGGGGTGCCGGAGGTGGTGGCGATGTCCGGTACGCCGGGGTCGGACCCGAAGGCGCTCTACCCGAGCTGGGTCGTCAACCCGTGGAACGGCGTCGACCTGGACATCCTCGACTACCAGTGGTCGGTGCTGATTCCGTTCTGGCAGGAGATCGACGCGCTGGCCCGGGAGAACGGCGTCTATGTGTGCCTGGAGCTGCACCCGGCCAACGTGCTGTTCTCGCCGGTGACGTTCATGCAGCTCATCGAGCGGGCCGGCGTCACCCACGTCGCCGTCAACATGGACCCGAGCCACCTGTTGTGGCAGCAGATGGAGCCGATCGAGTGCGTGCGCTACCTGGGCCGGCACGTACGGCACGTGCACGCCAAGGACACCCGGATCTTCCCGGGGGCGGCGATCCGTGGCGTCCTCGACACCACGTTCACCCGGGTGCCCGCCGACGCACCGGGCAAGGTGCCCACGGGCTACGGCCACTGGTGCAACAACTGGCCGGCCGACCCGGCGTGGCGGTTCGTGGCCCTGGGCAACGGGCACGACGTCGACTACTGGGCCGACTTCCTGCAGGCCTGCGCCGCGGTCGACCCGGAGATGTCGATCAACATCGAGCACGAGGACGGTGACTACGGGCAGGTCGAGGGGCTCGCGATCTCCGCCAAGACCCTCCTGGCCGCGGCCGCGAAGGCCGGCCTGTAGTTCCTGCCCCAGGTGGCCGGACCACGTCGACACGTCGATACCCGTAGTGCGACGGCCGGCGTCGCGACGCCACCGTTTGACGACGCGACCTTTCACGACGCGCACTTCCACGACGCGACCGTTCGTGACCTGCGCCTTAGGTGCCATGGCACCCAAAGCGCAGGTCACGAACGGTCACCCTGTGGATAACAAGCGCGGAGAACACCTCGCAGCGGCCGCGGCCGACCGCGACAGCGGCCAGTTCGCCAGTTCGCCAGAACGATCAATACCCCCGATTTCCGAGCCCACTGGGCCGGAAACGGGGGTACTGATCGTTCGCTGTGACGCCGCGCGCCGTCAGCGGCCGCGGTTCTTGCGCTCGTCGAGGATGATGGCGACCACGATGATGGCGCCCTTGACGATGATCTTTGCGTAGGGGTTGACGCCCATCAGGTCGAGGCCGTTGTCGATGACCTGGATGATCAGGGCGCCCACGATCGTGCCCCAGACGGTGCCGACGCCACCGGCGAAGCTGGTGCCGCCGATGACGGTGGCGGTGATGGCGTCGAGCTCCCACATGTTGCCCATGCCGGGGTTCGCCGACCCGACGCGACCTGTGACGATCATGCCGGCCAGGCCCGCGAGCAGCCCGATGAACGTGTAGATGCCGAGGTGCACGCGCCGGATGTTGATCCCGGAGACCTTGGCGGCCTGGTCGTTGCCACCGACGGCGTACACGTGCCGGCCGAACCGGGTGCGTTCCAGGATGACCCAGGTGATCACGGCCACCAGGGCGAGCAGCCAGATCGGCATGGGGATGCCGAGCACGGAGCCGTTGCCGAGGAAGTTGTACTGCGGCGCCAGCCCAGAGATGGGCCGGCCCTCGGTGTAGGTCAGCGCCGACCCGCGGGCCATCGACATCATGCCCAGGGTCATGACGAACGGCGCGATGCGGAACATCGCGATGATCGACCCGTTGATGAAGCCGACCAACGCACCCACGCCCAGGCCGGCCAGGATCGGCAGGATGACCGGGATGCCGGCCTCACCGAAGTTGAACTTCGAGGTCGCGCTGGGGATCTGGGCCAGGCTGGCGGCCACGACGGCGGAGATCGCGACCGTGGACCCGACCGAGAGGTCGATGCCCTTGGTGATGATCGCGAACATCATCCCGAGGGCGATGATCCCAATCGGCGCCATCTGCACCACGATGTTGAACATGTTCTGCGTCTGCAGGTTGTTGCCCTGCGTGAGGATCGCGAACACGACCACGACGAGGACGAAGACCAGCACGATCGCGTACTTGCGGACGAGTTCGCCCGTGTCGACGGAGCGTCGCGTCTCCTCGGGGGTAGCGGTAGACATGGTTGCCTCTCTCAGACCGAGACCACTGCCGAAGCCGTGGCGAGCTGCATGATCTTCTCTTGGGTCGCCTCGGCCCGGCTCAGCTCGCCGGTGACCTGGCCCTCGTGCATGACGATGATGCGGTCGCTCATGCCCAGGATCTCCGGCATCTCGGAGCTGACCATGATGACGGCCTTGCCGCTCTGGGCGAGCTTGCTCATCAGCCGGTGGATCTCCGACTTGGCCCCGACGTCGATGCCTCGGGTGGGCTCGTCGATCATCAGGATGTCCGGGAGGGTGAGCATCCAGCGCGCGATCAGCGCCTTCTGCTGGTTGCCACCCGACAGGTTCTGGATGAGCTGATCCAGGGTGGGCGTCTTGACCCGCAGGGCGGCCCGCTGGGCCTCGGTGTCGGTCTTGATGCGACCGAGCTGCAGGAGCCCCTTGGGGCTGTACTTCGGCAGGGCCGCGGCGATCATGTTGTCGCGCACCGACAGCACGCCCATGATCCCGGTGGCCTTGCGGTCCTCCGTCAGGAGGGCCAGGTCGTTCTTGATGGCGTCGGCGGGCGAGCCGATCTTCACCGTCTTGCCGTGGACGACGATCTCGCCGCTCTCGGCGGGGTACATGCCGAAGATCGTCTCCAGCACCTCGGTGCGGCCGGCGCCCATCAGGCCGGCGACGCCGAGGATCTCGCCCCGCCGGACCTCGAAGCTGACGTCCCGCACCAGCGGGCCCCGGTTGAGGCCGCGCACGGACAGCATGACCTCGCCGATCTCGGCGTCCTCCTTGGAAAAGAGGTTGGTCAGCTCGCGCCCCACCATGAGGGTGATGAGCTTGTCCCGGTCCAGCTCGGCCGCGGGCAGCGTCTGGATGAGCTTGCCGTCGCGGAAGATCGTCACGTAGTCCGAGATCTTGAAGACCTCGTCCATCTTGTGGGTGATGTAGATGATCGCGACGCCTCGCTCCGTGAGCTTGCGGATCATCTCGTGTAGGTGGGCGACCTCGCGCTCGGTGATGGCCGAGGTGGGCTCGTCCATGATTACGAGCTTCGCGTCGTAGCTGACCGCCTTCGCGATCTCGACCATCTGCTGCTGGGCGACCGATAGGTGCTTCAGCTGGGCGCGCGGGTCGATCTTGATGCCCCACTCGTCCAGCACGGCCTGGGCGTCCACCACCATCTGCCGCCGACCGACCAGGCCGAGGGCGTTGCGGGGCTCACGACCCAGGTAGATGTTCTCGGCGACGGTCATCTCGGGAACCGGGGCGAGTTCCTGGTGGATCATCGAGATCCCCATCCCGAGACCCGTCTTGGTGTCCGGGATCTTCACCTGCTGACCGTCGAACGTGATGGTGCCGGAGTCCTCGGCGTACATGCCGATGAGCACCTTCATGAGCGTGGACTTGCCGGCGCCGTTCTCGCCCATGAGGGCGTGCACGGTGCCGGGTCGGACCTCGAGATCCACGTCGTCGAGGGCGACGACGCCGGGGAAGGTCTTGCGGATCCCCTTCATCTCGAGGAGGAATTCATCGGCCATGTCTTCCATCTCCATCGATGTGCCGGGCCTGGGGACGGCGACCCGGGCGGACCGCATGGTCCGCCCGGGTCGCCAGAGGGGCTACTTGCCCTGGAACTCGGCCATGTTCGCCGGGGTCACGAGCCGATACGGCACGTTGACGACGCTCGGCACGGACTCCTTGTTGTACATCTGCACGATGGTGTCGACGCCACCGGCGCCCTGACCCTTCGCGTCCTGGAACACGGTGACGGGCAGGTCGCCCGCCGCCATGGCCTTGAGGGCGTCCGCGGTCGCGTCCACGCCGGCGACCTTGACGTTGGCCAGCTTGCCCGCGTTCTTCAGGGCCTGGATCGCGCCGAGGGCCATCTCGTCGTTATTGGCGCAGATCCCGTTGATCTCCTTGCCGGTCTGCAGCCAGTTCTCGGTGATGGACAGGCCCTTGTCGCGGTACCACTTGCCTTCCTGCTCCAGCGTCACCTTCAGGCCGGCCTTCTCCAGGGCCTCCTTGCACCCCTTGGTGCGCAGCTGCGCCGCCTCCTGGGCCAGGTCGCCGTTGAGGATCGCGACGTTGCCCTTGTTGCCCAGCAGCTTGGCGAGCTCCTGGCCCTGCAGCTGGCCGGCGACGATGGAGTCGGACCCGACGTACGGCGTCGCCGCGTCGAGCTTGGCCGGCCGACGGTTGACATAGACCAGCGGGATGTTGGCCGCCTTGACCTTGGAGGTGATCTGGTCGGTGGCATCGGTGTTCTCCGGCAGGACGATGATGCCGTCGACCTTCTGGGAGATGAAGTTCTCGATCTGGCCGAGCTGGACCTCGACCTTCTTCTCGGCGGAGACCACGCTGACCTCGACGCCGTCCTCGGCCGCGCGGGCCTTGACGCCGTCGGCGACCTTCTGCAGGAACTGGTCGAGTTCGGGGAAGGACACCCCGATCTTCAGCTTCTTGCCGTCCTTCGGCTTGACCGCGGCGCCGGCCGCGTAGTCGACGGTCTTGCCCGAACCGGCGCCGGTACTCGAGCCCGAGCCGCTGGCGCCGCCGCTGGTGGTTGCCGACGAGCCGGTCGAACCGGTGGAGCCGCAGCCCGCGACCAGGCCCGACGTCGCGAGCACGAGGCCCGCCATCTTGAGTCCGTGCTTCATTGCCACATTCCCTCTCTGGCCCGACGAGAAGCTGCCGCCTTCGCCGTTCGTCCGGCCACGTCCTCGTGACCAGTCACAGCGACCGTAGCCACCGCCTGGATTGATGTCAATACATATGAACAATGTGATGACGTCTCGCGCAAGGTGGTCCCTCACGGTGGACGCCGGCCGCGCGGACCGGCACAGTGGCGGCACCGATCGGATCAAGGAGGTCGTCCCATGAGTCCTCGCCCGCACCACGTCCGGCGTACGGACTGTCAGGTGGCGGACCTGGTCGCCACCGTGAGCGTACCGACGCGGGCCGAGGATCTGCCGCATGCCACACGGGTCGAGGCGGGGGTGCCGGTGTACGACGCGGCCGCCCTGCGGCCGACCGACGCCCTGCTGGCGGAGCTGGCCTTCGCCCTGGCCGACGGTCCGGGCATCGTCGTCTTCGAGGGCGCCTTCGACCCCGCGGTCCTGGCGCCCGTGACGGCCGCGTTCGAACGCATCATCGCGGCGGAGAAGGCCGCGGGCGCCGCGGCCGGAGACCACTTCGCGGCCGCGGGCGCGAACGACCGGCTGTGGAACGCGCTGGAGAAGCTGGCCGTCGACGACCCCGCCGCCTTCGTCGACTACTACGCCAACGACGCGCTCGCGCTGGTCTGCCGGGCCTGGCTCGGCCCCGGCTACCAGGTGACCAGCCAGGTCAACGTGGTCAACCCCGGCGGCGCCGCCCAGCTGGTGCACCGCGACTACCACCTGGGCTTCCAGAGCCCGGACATCTCCGAGACCTATCCGCGCCACGTGCACCAGCTCTCGCCGTACCTGACCCTGCAGGGCGCCGTGGCCCACACCGACATGCCGGTCGAGACCGGCCCGACGCTCTATCTGCCGCACAGCCAGAAGTACGAGCTGGGCTACCTCGCCTACTGGCTCCCCGAGTTCGCGGACTACTTCGCGGCGCACCACGTGCAGCTGCCGCTGGCGCTCGGGGACGCGGTCTTCTTCAACCCGGCCCTCTTCCACGCGGCGGGGGCCAATCGCACCGCCGACGTGCGCCGCATGGCCAACCTCCTGCAGGTCAGCTCCGCCTTCGGCCGGGCCATGGAGAGCGTCGGCCGGGCGCGGATCGTCCGCGCGATCTACCCGCAACTCCGCCGGTACGCCGAGCGGGGCGAGACCACGCCGTACGCCGAGCGGGGCGAGCCCACGACGTACAGCGTGGCGAACGTCATCGCGGCGGCGGCGGAGGGGTACGCGTTCCCGACCAACCTGGACCGCGACCCACCGCTGGACGGGATGTCGCCGCCGACGATGGCCGACGTGCTCGCGAGGGCGCTCGCGGACGGCGCAGCCGCGAGCGACCTCGACGAGGCCTTGGCCCGGTGGGAGGACGCGCGTCGCACCCACTGAGCGCGGGAGACGAGCCTGCCCCGGGCTCGGGCGAGCCGTGCCTAGGCGCCCAGCTCCTGAGTGATACGTTCCCGCATCGCGACGTGGATGTCATCGGCGCGTTCCTCCCAGCCGAACACGCAGACGCTGACCGGGCCGTCGTACGACGTGTCGCGCAGGTAGCCGAACACCTCGTCCCAGGGGACCTCGCCGTTGCCGATCTCGTTGTGCTGGTGGATGCGGGCGTCCACGCCGGGCGGGTTGACGATGTAGCGGTTCCCCACGTTGGCCAGGTGGTTGTAGACGTCGGCGATGTGCACGTGCTTCAGCCGCGGGCCGGCGTACTCCAGCATCGCCCGCGCGTTCCCCGCCCCCTGGCTCAGGTGGAACATGTGCGGGCAGCAGAACTCGTAGTTGAACCAGTCCCGGTCCACGCCCCGGACGATGCCGACCGCCCGCGCGTTGGTCTCGACGAAGTCGTAGGGGTGTGCCTCGATCGTGCACTCGATGCCGTACTTCTCGAAGTCCGGCGCGAGTTCCTCGATGCTGCGGAAGAACTGGTGCTCGGACTTCAGCGGCTCGGTCGGATCGCCGGACAGCTCGGTCGCGATGAGCGGGACCTCCAGCTCGTGCGCCAACTGCAGCAAGCGGCGGAAGTTGCGGACCTGCGCCTGGCGTTCCTGCTCGTCCGGGCTGGCCCAGTTGAACACCGGGTTGAAGGTCCAGATCTTCACCCCGGTGGTCGCCATCGCGGCCTTGACCTTGGCGAGCTCGGCGCGATCCACCTTCGGGTAGTGGTGCCACTCGTGGAAGTCCCAGCGGGGGCTGAGTTCGAGGTACTGGTAGCCCAGGTCGGCGGCCTTCTGACACTCCTCGGCGACCGAGAGGTGGGGGTGGTACATGCTCGGGTCGAGCAGGATCTTCACCATCGGTGCTCCTTATGTCGGCTCGACCGTTCGTGACCTGCGCAAAGGGTGCCATGGCACCAAACGGGCAGGTCACGAACGGTCGTACGGCGTACGTCGGGGCTGCGGGCGAGCGTCAGGCGTAGAGGGCCGGCTTGGGGATCATCTCGATGGCGACCTCGCCGTCCTCGGTGAGCGCCTTGACGCCGGCGTCGCAGACCACGGCCGCGGCGTACCCATCCCAGGCCGACGAGCCGGTGTGCTCGCCGCGCGAGGCGGCCGCGATCCACTCCTGCACCTCGGTGACGAAAGCGCCCCAGAACCGCTCGTTGTGGTCCATGACGATGTGGTTGTGGGCGCCGCGCCGGTCGCGGCGCAGCACCTTCTCCTGGTCACCGAGGGCGACGATGCCCTCCTCGGCGACCAGCTCGCAGCGAATGTCGTAGCCGTACTGGCAGTTGACGAACACCTCGTCGTCGACCCGCACCCCGGACTCGGTGGTGAGGATGAGGACCAGCGGGTCTTGCAGGTGCTCGAACCGCTTCGAGGTGCGCTTGGGCTTGTCCACCCGCACGGACACGAACTCCTGGCCGAGCAGCCAGCGCATCGTGTCGATCTCGTGGATGGCCGTGTCGTTGATGGCCATGTCCCAGGTGTAGCGCTCGGGCACGGTCGGGTTGCGGTGGGCGCAGTGCACCATGAGCGCCGCGCCGATCTCACCGGAGTCGAGGATCGTCTTCATCTGGCGATAGGACTCGTCGAACCGGCGCATGAACCCCACGGTCGTGAACTTGCGGCCCGCCGCCTCCTCGGCGGCCATGATGTTGAGCGAGCCCTGCGCGTCCGGGGTGAGCGGCTTCTCGCAGAAGACCGGCTTGCCGGCCGCGATGCAGGCCAGCACGTCCGCCTCGTGGGCGGGGCCGAAGCTGCAGATCATCACCGCGTCGACGTCCGGGGAGTTGATGAGCTCCGCCGAGCTTGCGAACGCGCGAACGCCGTACTTGCTGGCCACCGTCGCCGTGTTGTCCGCGGCGATGTCGCTGACCCCGGCGATCTCGCCGCCGGAGATGACCGTGCGGATGCGGTCGAGGTGGGCCTGCCCCATGCCGCCGGGGCCGATCATGCCGATGCGCAGTGCCATGTCAGGAGTCCTTTTGCTCGCGGCGAACGACGTACGCGGGGGTGGTCACTTAAGCCCGAGGCCGCACGAGGCGAGGTACTCGCGGGTCTTGATGGCGTTGGGCTTGGGGTAGGAGGGGTCGCAGCCGTACATGTCCTGCTCGCACACGACGTACAGCTCCTTGTCCAGGTCCGCGAGCGCCTCGATCAGGCTGGGCATCTTTGGCTCGCCCTCCGGCGGGGCCACCGAGACGCCCTTGTGGACGGCCGCGACGAACGGCCAGTCGTCGTCGTGGGCCTGCTTGACCAGCTGCGGGTCCATCGCCTTGATGTGGACGTAGGAGATGCGCTCGGGGTAGGTCTTGATGAGGTCGATGCAGTCGCCCTGGCCGTAGACGATGTGGCCGGTGTCGAGGCAGAACCCGACGTACTCGGGGTCGGTGGCCTGGAAGATCCGGTCGATGTCCCCGCGGGTCTCGATGTGGCTGTCGCCGTGCGGGTGCAGCACCATCTGCAGGCCGTAGTCGTCCTTGAGGAGCCGGCCCAGCCGGTTGGCGTTGGCGATGTAGAGGTCCCAGGCCTTGCCCGTCAGGACCCGCTCGTCGGTGAACTCGCCGGTCTTCTCGTCTCGGAACATGGGGGGCAGGTGCACGACGTACTCGGCGCCGACCGCCGCATGCGTCTCGCCGATGGCCCGGAACGTGGCCTCCGTTGCGGCCCAGGCCTCCTCCTTGTGCAGGATCCCCCAGCCGGTGCCGGCGACGACCTTGAAGCCGTGGTCGTCCATGACCGTCTTGAGCTCCTTCGGGTCGGTCGGGAAGTAGCCGAACGGGCCCGTCTCCATGATCGAGAAGCCCGCATCCGCCATCTCCTGCAACGCCTGCCGCCAGGGGATCTGGACCGGGTCCTCGGGGAACCACACGCCCCACTGGTCGGGGCAGACCCCGATGGCGAGCTTGCTGAAGCGCGGGTCGGTGTTGCGGGACTTGTCCTGCGTCATGGCGCGAGTCCTTCGAGTGCGGGCGAGCTGGGGTAGCCCCACGCTAGCGCCTGAGGGGTTTGTCCTGTCAATAGATCAATAGCGCGAATGTGCGGGACGTCGCACCGGCGTTTGGGTGCGGGCGCGACCGCCGCCTGGACCGTGGCCAAGCGTCGGGGCAGGCAGTGGGTTTTGTCTGGACGTCCATACAGCACGACCAATGAATAGGTATGTCCGGGTGTGAGCGTTTACCCTCGGGAGATGAGCACAGAGCTACCGGTGGTGATCGACCGGACGAGCCCGGTCCCGCTGTACCACCAGCTCGCCCAGCAGCTGACCGCCGCGGTCGAGAACGGCGTGCTCAAACCGGGCGATCCGTTCGAGAACGAGATCGCCCTGGCCGAGCGACTCCAGCTCTCACGTCCGACGGTGCGGCGCGCCATCGCGGAGATGGTGTCGCGGGGGCTGCTGGTCCGGCGGCGGGGGGTCGGGACGACCGTCGCGAACGAGGTCATTCACCGTCGCGACGAGCTGACCAGCCTGTACGACGACCTGCGGCGGCAGGGGCGGGTGCCCCGCACGGAGGTGCTCCTGTTCGAGACGGAGTCGTACGACGACCGCGCGGCCGAGGCGCTGAAAGTGCGCGCGGACACCCCGCTGGTGCTGGTGGAGCGGCTGCGGCTCGCGGACGATACGCCGATCGGGGTGCTGCGGAACTGGTTGCCGCCGGAGTTCGCGGACCTGACGGCGGCCGACCTGACCGAGCGCAGCCTGTACGAGCTGTTGCGCGGTCGCGGGGTTCGCCCGGCGGTGGCGCACCAGACGATCGGGGCACGGAGCCCGTCGACTCGCGAGCAGCGGTTGCTGGGGTTGAGTAAGTCGGACCCGTTGTTGACGATGACGCGGAAGGCATACGACGGGTCGGGCGCGGCCGTCGAGTTCGGTGACCACTGCTACCGGGCGGACCAGTACGCGTTCGACATCACGGTCTACGAGCGCTGACGAAGAACGCAGCGCAGCGGAGTTCGAGGAAGCGCTCCCGTCAAGACGAGCGCTGTCCCCCGCGCAGCGGGGGTGCCCCCAGAAGAACGCGGCCCGGCGGAGCTTGTCGGTGTTCGGTGGGCTGGCGGGATACTGGCGCGCATGGCGTACGACGAGGAGCTGGCCCACCGCATCCGTGCTGCGCTGGCGGGGCGCGACGGCGTACGGGAGAAGCGGATGTTCGGTGGCCTGGCGTTCCTGGTCGACGGACACATGGCGGTCGCCGCGGCGAGCGCGGGCAGCCTCATGGTCCGCGTCGACCCGGCTGACGCGGACGGGCTGCTCGACGGCGACCGGGTGGCGCGGATGGTGATGCGCGGCAGCGAGCTCAAGGGCTGGCTGCTCGTCGACCCCGCGGCGCTGGCGGACGACGAGGCCCTGGCCGGATGGGTGGCGCGCGGCGTCGCCTACGTGGACGGGCTGCCCTAACCCGTCACCATGGTTGCGGAAATCAGCCCCTGGAACGCAACCATGGTTGCGAGATTCGGCCGTGGCGCCGCAACCATGGTTGCGGCAATCGGCCCCTGGAACGCAACCATGGTGACAAAGCGGGGGAAGGTCGCCAGCGGGTGGGCGTGAGCGTCGGGGCCGGGTGAGCGTGAGCGTCGGGGTCGGTAGGGTCGGCCCATGTTCGAGGGCTTTCGGGAGATCGACGTCGAGGTGCCCGGCGCGCTCATCCATGCCCGCGTGGGCGGCGCTCCCGAGGGCGCGCCGGTCCTGCTGCTGCACGGGTACCCGCAAACGCACGCCATGTGGCATCGGGCGGCGGCCGAGCTGGCCACGACGTACGCCGTGGTCGCCGCCGACCTGCGCGGCTACGGAGACTCGATCACCCACGAGACCGACTACACGTTCCGCGCGATGGCCGCCGACCAGGTCGCGCTCATGCGCGCGCTCGGTCACGAGCGGTTCCACGTCATCGCCCACGACCGCGGCGCCCGGACGGCCCACCGCATGGTCCTCGACTCCGCGGACGCCGTGGCCTCGGTCGCGCTGCTCGACATCCTGCCGACGCTCGACGTCTGGGCACAGATGGACGCGTGGCTCGCGATGAAGTACTACCACTGGCCGTTCCTCGCCCAGCCGGGCGGGATGCCGGAGCGGCTCATCGGGTCCGATCCGGTCGGCTACCTGCGCGATGCCCTCGGCGGGCTCTCCGGGCCGCTCGACGTGTTCGACCCGGGCGCGCTCGCGGCGTACGAGCAGGCGGCCCGCAAGCCCAGTGTCGTGGCGGCGTGGTGCGGGGACTACCGGGCGGGCGCGACCATCGATCTCGACCACGACCGCGCCGACGAGGGTCGCACTGCCGACCTCCCCGCCCTGCTCCTGTGGGGGACCAAGGGGGTCGTGGGCGCGCAGGTGGATCCGCTGGCGTGCTGGCGCCGGTGGTTCCCGAACGTCACCGGCTACGGCGTACCGGCCGGGCATTTCCTCGTGGAGGAGGCCCCGGACCTGGTCATTCCGGCGCTCCGCGAGCACCTGGCCGGCGTCACGGCTTGCGGGTGATGCGCACCAGCACGTCGCCGTCCCCGTTGCTGCTCGTGACGTAGAGCGCCTTGTCGGGGCCGACTCGGGCCGCGCGCAGCCGCCCGTACGTCCCGTCCAGCTCCTTTGGCACCGTCACCGACGTGACCTTCCCGTCGGCGCCGACGCGCAGGAACAGCAGCTTGCTCGCCTTGAGCGCGGTGACCGCGAGCGCCCCGTCGTACGGTCCCCATTCCGACCCCGCGACGAACGCGGCGCCGCTGGTCGCGAGGGTGGGGTCGCCGGAGCTCCACACCGCCGGTACGGCGTCCGGAAAGCGCTTGAGGTCGGTCATGGGGACCGACTCGTCGTACCCGCCGCGCGTGCCGCCCTGGGCGGGGTCCCATCCGTAGTTCGCGCCGGCCTTCAGGCGGTTGACCTCGTCGTCGCGATCCGGGCCGTGCTCGACCGAGTACAAGGCCCCGGTCCCGGGCTGCACGGCGACGCCCTGCACGTTGCGGTGGCCGTAGGTGTAGACGTACCGCTCCTTCGGATTCCCGGCCGACGCGAACGGGTTGCCCGCCGCCGGCTGCCCCGTCGTCAGGTCCAGCCGCAGCGTCTTGCCGCCCAGGCTGCCGCGGTCCTGCGGCAGCGCGCCGTTCGCCGTATCCCCGGTGCCCACGACGAGCGCGCCGTCGGCGGCGATCGTCGGCCGGCAGCCGGAGTGCCGTCCGCTGGGGTTGATCGGCAGGCCGGTGAGCAGGTCCTTCACCCGTTCGATGCGCCGGGCGCCGTTGGATCCCGCGGTGGACAGCCGGTAGGTCACCAACCGGACGTCGACCGGCGCGCCCCCCTCGGCGTGGTCGAGGCACGCGGTGAGCAGGCCGCTCGTCGCGAAGTCGGGGTGCAGCACGAATCCGAGGAGCCCGCCCTCGCCGCGCGCGTACACCTGCGACAGGTCGCCCTCGACGGCCCGCGGCTGGTCCGGAGCGCGCCGCGGGTCGGCGACGACGAACCGGCCGCCGCGCTCGCTGACGAGGAGGTTCCCGTCCGGGAGAAAGCCCACGTCCCAGCCGTGGCTGATGCCGCGGGTCAGAACCTGTACGTCGAGCGCGGCGCCGGTTCCTGGCCCGGCGGCGCCACCCGACCCCGACGCCGGGGTGGGCGAGCCGGCCGTGGGGACATGCGTGCCCGGCTGGCTGCTGGAGCAGCCCGTCGCCGCCAGCGCGGCCGCCACCGCCATGCCGGCGGCGACGCGACGGCGCCGGTCCCGGGGTCGCGCTGGCGAGCGGGGCACGGCGAGTCTCGGCATGCCTCATCATGACTCGCGCGAGCCGTGGTTGGGCAGTTCGACCGTTCGTGACCTGCGCTTTGGGTGCCATGGCACCAAACGTGCAGGTCACGAACGGTCGCGGTCACCCCAGTGCGGAGGGCGATGCGGTGGCCGAGCCGGACGACTGGCGCCGCGCGTAGTCCTCCTCGGTGATCGCCGCGCGCACGTCCGGTACGTCGACGCGCAGGTCGCGCCCGTAGGTGATCGTGTGCGACGTGAGCTTGAGCTCGCCGAGGACGCTGCCCATCCGCAGCAGCGTCCCGTCGTCGCCGAGCCAGAAGTCGTCGTAGTCGCCGATCCCGCCGATCCCCCCGGACCCGCCGGGGCCGGTGGCCTTCGTGGTCGGGGCGGGCGCGGTGGTCCCGCCCGGGCTCGGCGTACCCGCGCTCGCCGTACCCGCGCTGGCACCGCCGCTCGCCGTACCGCTCGACGTGCCGGTCGGGGTCGCCGCAGCGGGGGGCGTCCGGCACGGGGTCGGCGACGCGGACGCCCCCGGCGCGCCCGATGCGCCGGACGTGGCACCGGACGCCGACGGCGAGGTCGGCCCGGCGTACGCGGCGGGGTCGTACGCGCGGTAGTGCCGGGCGTTGCGACCGGCCACCTGCTCGCTGCCGAGGTAGGCCACGGCGGACCCGGCCGCCCCCGGCTTCCACAGCACGAACTCCAGGGCGGTCCGCGCTTCGGGGCCGACCACCCACACCGTCGAGGAGCCGGACGGGTCGGGCTGCTGCCGGTAGACCTTCCCGCCGACGGCGACGTTGCTGGCGAGGATGCTCAGGCCGAGCGAGGCCACGGGCGCCGACCGGTCGCGCGCGTCCAGCCGGATGACGGGGTTGAGGACCTGCGGGACGCAGAAGCCGTCGGTGCGCTCGTACGAGAAGTTGACCAGCATGGTCTGCTGGGCCGCCAGGGCCGCGGACGCGCGGTCGAATACCGTCGTGGATTCGGCGTCGGACAGGCGGCCCGCCGGCGTCGGCCAACCCGACAGCGAGGTCGGCGCCGGGCCGGCCCCCGTCGCCGCATCGCTCGCCGCCGCCGGCGACCCGCCCGAGTCCGCGCAGCCCGCCGCGAGAGCCGCCAGCAGCATCCCGCAGACCACGGCAGCGAACGGCCGACGGCGCCCGCGGCGGCATGCGGCCAACCGGCCGAAGGCAACGGGAGCAACGGGCTCGAGGGAAACGACGGTGTTGGCAGGCACGAGCCCAGCATGTCAGGCGGTTCAGCCGGTGAAGTCCCCAGCCGATGCGACCCCAGTCGGGGGCCGTCAAAGGGAGCCCGTCAGCAGCGGCGGACGGCCTCGCCGACGGTCTCACTCACCCGGTCGGCGGGGACGCCGATCCCCTGGCCACACAGCGCGAGCGCCTCGCGGAACAGGATGCCGTCGGCCACCAGGGCCTCCCCCGGCATCCGGTCGACCTCCATGCGGACCACGCCGCACAGCACGATCCAGTGGGTGACCGCGGTCCACCACAACCCGATCGGCGCGTCGATCTCGTGGCCGTCCTGCGCGCACAGCTCCTGGAGGCGCACCAGCTCGGCGCGGAATTCCTCCGGGACCTCCTCGTCCAGCGCGGCACCGACCCGACCGGCGCGGTGCATCCCGGCGAGGCAGCTCATCAGGTGCCAGGTGAACCGGATCCGATGGGGCAGCCGCCCCGCGAGCGTCGCCTCTGCGTCCTCGGGCGTGCGCGGCTGCCCGAAGACCAGCCGGAACTCCTCGGGGCGGGAGAGCGCCCAGCTCCGGAAGGCGTACAGCGAGCAGACCAGCCGATGCCCGTGCCGCTCGGGTGGCCACGAGTCCGCCGCCTCCCGCATCCGGCCCAGCACGTCGTCGAGGATCGACTCGCCGAGCACCTCCTGCAGGGCGGCGTGCGAGTCGACGTACCGGTACAGCGCCGGCGCCGTCATGCCCATGTCCGCGGCGATGGCCCGCAACGAGACCGGCCGTCCCTCGCGGAGCGCGTCGCGGGCGAGCGACAGCATCTCCTCGTACGTCGCCCGCCGCCGCTCCGCCCGACGCTGTCGGGCCGGCGTGTTCACCGGCTTCTCAGTCCCGCTCATGCACTCGTGCCGCCTTTGCCTGTCGCTGCGGCGAAGCAGCTGGTCGTGTCGCCGCGAACCCCGAGGGGGGTCACCCCTCGCGAGTCTGCCAACAAATCGGGGCATAACTGATCAAAACGCCCGGCACCTGCGTGACCGCCCGCAGCACATGTTCCGGCTTACCCCGGGGATTATGATAACCGTGCAGGCGCGGGCGCGGAAGCCGCTGCCCGCCCCACGGAAAAAGCGGTCCTGCCCGGCCGACCGCCAGGCGAGGGACGCTAACGGTAGCGAGCGAGCCCGCCGCCGACCCCCATGCGCATGGCGCCGGCCGCCTCGAGAGTAGCCTCCTTGCCCGCCGCGAACAGCCCGGTCGCGTTGACGAATGCGTGCACCAGACCGTCGTGCCGCCGCAGCGCCACCCGCACCCCGGCCGCGTCCAGGGCCCGGGCGTAGTCCTCGCCTTCGTCACGCAGGACGTCGAATCCGGCCACTGCGATGTACGCCGGGGGGAGCCCGGCCAGATCGCCCGCGAGCAGGGGCGACGCCCGAGGATCGGCCACGTCGACGCGACCGGGGAGGTACTGCTC
The DNA here is from genome assembly GCA_016699675.1 of Austwickia sp. Taxonomy (NCBI): domain Bacteria; kingdom Bacillati; phylum Actinomycetota; class Actinomycetes; order Micrococcales; family Dermatophilaceae; genus Austwickia; species Austwickia sp. The sequence goes on from CP064985.1 coordinate 1,155,058, forward strand.
CGTGTACCAGTCCATCTGCCGATCCGTGAGGAAGAAGCCGTCCGCGAACTCGGCGTACGACGCGCGCTTGCGCGAGAAGTCGGTGACCGGGAAGAACAGCAGCTGAAACGCGGGCATCGGCAACCCGGCCCGCTGCCGATCCGCGCAGAGCACCGTGGCCAGATTTGCTCCGGCGCTGTCGCCACCCACCGCGATGAGTTCGGGGTCGTGGCCCCAGTCGGGCGCCATCTGCTCGGCGAACCGGTACGCCGCGAGCGCATCGTCCGGCGCGGCCGGGAACGGATGTTCGGGCGCCAGACGGTATTCCACGGAGAGCACCGAAACACCCGAATAGCGGGCCAGGAATCGGGCCACACCGTCGGTGCTGTCCAGGCCGCCGAGGACGAATCCGCCGCCGTGGAAGTAGACCAGCAGCCGGTCCGTGTCGCCGGCATCGGCCCGGTAGAGGCGCCCCCGAATCGCACCCTCGGGAGTCGGGATCGTCACGTCGCGCACGACGGCGCAGGGCTCCATCCGGCCGGCGTACAGCTTCGCCTCGTGGTCGATCGCCGCGCGGGCCTGCGCGAGCGGGAGCTCCTCGAAGCTGGGGCCGGACGACAGCCGCATGAAGCGCAGCGCCGCGCCCACCGCGGGGTCGAGGTCGGCTCCGGCGAGATTGCGCGACCGGATCCCGACGGCGCGGTGCAGCAGGCGCGGGGAGCGGGCGAGGGCGCGGACGGCGCCGCGTTCCGCGGCGTCACGCAGGTACGTCGAGGCGGGCATGGACCCATCCTCCGCCGGGCGGCGGGGTCAACGACGGGAATACCGGCGGGAATGCCGGGGGGCCTCGGCGATACTGACGCCCGTGCCCACCCCCTCCGCCGCCGCGCCCGGCCCGCCGTACCGCGACGCGTCGGCCCCGGCCCCCGCTCCCGCACCCGACCGCCGCGCCGTCCAGCGGCGCACGCTGACGACGCTGGTCGGCGCCCAGGTGCTCGGCGGCGTGGGCGTCGCGAGCGGCATCGCGGTCACCGCCCTACTGGCCCGGCGGGTGTCCGGGTCGGAGGCCCTCGCGGGGCTGGGCACGACGGCGCAGGTCTTCGGGGGCGCCCTGCTCGCCGTACCGCTCGCGCGCCGGATGGCCAGGCGGGGTCGCCGGTCGGGGCTGGCGCTGGGGTACGTCGTCGCCGCCGCCGGCGCGGCGCTGGTCGTCGCCGCGGCCATCCTGTCCCTGTTCCCGCTCCTGCTGCTCGGCACGGCGCTGTTCGGCGGGGCGACGGCGTCGAACAGCCAGAGCCGGTACGCCGCCAGCGACCTCGCCGAGCCCCAACACATCGGCCGGGACCTGAGCCTCGTCGTGTGGGCCACCACGGTCGGTTCGGTGCTGGGGCCCAACCTCGTCGGCCCGGCGGAGACCGTGGGCTCGGCGCTGGGCCTGCCGGAGATGGCGGGCTCGTTCGTCTTCTCGATGGCCGGGTTCGCGCTGGCTATCGCGGTGCTGCAGGCCTTCCTGCGGCCGGACCCGCTGCTGGTGGCGCGGGCGCTGGAGGCCGAGGCGGCCAGCGCAACGCCCGGCGAGGCGTCCGGCCCGACACCCGGCGCGGCGTCCGGCGCGACGCCGGGGACGCGGTCCGACCCGAGGCAGCGGGAGGCGCAACCCGGCACGCGCATGCACGGCTCGGTCTGGTCGGGGCTGCGGATCATCGCCAGCCACCCGCGGGCGCTGCTGGGGCTGCTCGTCCTGGCCGGCGGTCACGCCGTGATGGTCGGGGTGATGGTGATGACCCCGCTGCACATGGACCACGCTGGGGCCGGCCTGCGCCTGATCGGCCTGGTCATCAGCATCCACATCCTTGGGATGTACGCCCTGTCACCCGTCACGGGCCTGCTCACCGACCGGTTCGGCGGGCGGCCGGTGGCCGCCGGCGGCGCGCTCATCCTGCTGGCGTCGTGCCTGCTGGCCTCCCGCGCCCACGAGGGCATGTCCACGCTGCTCGCGGTCGCGCTGTTCCTGCTCGGTCTCGGCTGGTCCGGCACGCTGGTGAGCGGCTCGACGCTCATCACGCGGGCCCTCCCGGTGCACGACCGGCCGGCCACGCAGGGGGTGTCGGACCTCGTGATGGGGCTGGCCGGCGGCGGCGCCGGGGCGGGCGCGGGCGTGGTGTTGCAGCTCGCCGGCTACGGCGCCCTCGCCCTGGTCGGCGCCGCCGTCGCGGTGGGCATCCTGGTCGCCCTCGTCGTCCTTCGGGACGCGGGTGGCCGAAGCGTCGGGGGCTGATCGACAGGGGGCTACTCTCCGCGCATGGCGACGTACCCCTTCGACCAGATCGACGTCTTCTGCCCCGAGCCGCCGGGTGGCAACCCGCTGGCGGTGGTGCACGACGCCGACGGCCTCACCGAGGATCCGATGGTCGAGTTCGCGCGGTGGACGAACCTCTCGGAGACGACCTTCCTGCTGCCGCCGACGGCGGAAGGGCGGGCGCAGGGCGCCGACTACCGAGTCCGCATCTTCACCCCGGGTGGGGAGCTGCCGTTCGCCGGGCACCCCACGATCGGCAGCTGTCACGCGTGGCTGGCGCGCGGGGCCCGGCCGGGTGGCGGGTCGGCGACGGTGTTGCAGGAGTGCGGGATCGGGCTGGTCGCCCTGCGCATCGAGGCGGATCGGATCGCCTTCGCGGCGCCCCCGCTGCTGCGTTCGGGGCCGGTGGCCGCGGACGACGTACAGCGGGTGGCGGTGGCACTCGGGCTCGGCCCGAGGGACGTCGTCGACGCGGCGTGGGCCGACAACGGCCCCGGCTGGATGGGGCTGCTGCTCACCGACGCCGCCACGGTGCTCGCGCTGCGCCCCGACTTCGCCGCGCTCGGCGACGCCAAGGTGGGGGTGGTGGGCCCCCACCCGACCGGCGGCCCAGCCGACGTGGAGGTGCGGGCGTTCTGCCCGGGGTACGGCGTCCCCGAGGACCCGGTGACCGGGTCCCTCAACGCCGCGCTTGCGATGTGGCTGATCGGGACGGGGCGGCTGCCCACGACGTACGTCGCAGCCCAGGGCACCGCCCTGGGGCGACGCGGCCGGGTCCACGTGAGCCGCGACGAGGCGGGCGTCGTCTGGGTGGGCGGGGCGGCCCGCACGGTGATCACGGGATCCGTGGAACTCGGCGCCTGACGGACCACCGCAGGCGGCCGACGCCGAGGGCCGCGCCACAGTTGGCGGCCCCGGGTGCCGTCCCGATCCGATGCGAGGCAGGATGGAGTGCGGGTGCCAGCCGCACCCGGCGTACGGTGCCCAGCCGCACCCGGCGTACGGTGCCATCCGCACCCGGCGTACCCGGTGGGCGAACCCGACCCGACCGGGCCGACGATGACGAAGGGGATCCCATGAGCAGCGAGCAACTCCACGAGCAGAACCTCAGCGCGCAGGCCCTGGACCGGCACCGCGCCATCGTCTCGCTGATGGAGGAGCTGGAGGCCGTCGACTGGTACAACCAGCGCGTCGAGGCCACCAGCGACGAGTCGCTGCGCCGGATCCTGGAGCACAACCGGGACGAGGAGGCCGAGCACGCCGCGATGTTGATCGAGTGGCTGCGGCGGACGTACCCGCAGTTCGGCGAGGAGCTCAAGACCTACCTGTTCACCGAGGGCGACATCCTCGAGGCCGAGGAGAAGGCCACCGGCAAGGACTGAGCGCGCTCCCTGGAGCCGCGAACTGGCCGGCGGAGGTCGGGCGGCCGGTGATCGCTACCCACCCTTTCGGGTGAACCTCGTTCGCGGTCGGCGAAAGGCCGAGGTCTCGGGGTGCATTTCGCCGGATTGTGGGGTTGGCTGGGCCCATGACTCAGCCGACGACCCCGCCGCCCAACCCCGGAAACGACACCGGCTCGACGATGCTCAACGGCGCCCCCGCGCCGAGTGACCGCCACAGCCTGACTCTCGGTCCCGATGGGCCGCTGCTGCTGCACGATCACCACCTCGTCAACGCCCTCGCGCACTTCAACCGGGAGAACATCCCGGACCGCAAGCCGCACGCCAAGGGCTCCGGCGCGTTCGGCGAGCTGGAGATCACGCACGACATCACGAGGTACACGAAGGCCGCGGTGTTCCAGCCCGGCACCAAGACCCGGATGCTGGCGCGGTTCTCGACGGTCGCGGGCGAGGCCGGGTCCCCCGACACGTGGCGCGACGTGCGCGGTTTCGCGCTGAAGTTCTACACGACCGAGGGCAACTGGGACCTCGTCGGCAACAACACCCCGATCTTCTTCCTGCGCGACCCCATGAAGTTCCCGAACTTCATCCGCAGCCAGAAGCGACTCGGCGATTCCGGGCTGCGCGACCAGAACATGCAGTGGGACTTCTGGACGCTGAACCCCGAAAGCGCCCACCAGGTCACCTATCTGATGGGCGACCGGGGGCTGCCGCGGAGCTGGCGATTCATGAACGGCTACGGCAGCCACACCTACATGCTGGTCAACGCCTCCGGCGAGCGGTTCTGGGTGAAGTTCCACTTCCACAGCGACCAGGGCGTGGAGAACTGGAAGGGCGCCGACGCCGAGAAGATCGCGGGCGAGGACGCCGACTTCCACCGGCGGGATCTGTTCCAGGCCATCGAGCGCGGGGAGTACCCAAGCTGGACGCTGAAGGTGCAGATCATGCCGTACGACGAGGCGAAGACCTATCACTTCAACCCCTTCGACCTGACGAAGATCTGGCCGCACTCGGATTACCCGCTGATCGAGGTGGGTCGGATGACGCTGAAGGAGAACCCGGAGAACTTCTTCGCCCAGATCGACCAGGCCTCGTTCGCGCCGAGCAACATCGTGCCGGGCATCGGGTTCAGCCCGGACCGGATGCTGCTGGCGCGGGTGTTCGCCTACTCCGACGCGCACCGCGCCCGGGTCGGCGTGAACCACGACCAGCTGCCGGTGAACCGGCCGCTGCCGGAGGTCGAGGCGAAGTACAACGTCTACACCTTCGACGGGCCGATGCGGTACTACCACAGCGGCGGCCAGGCCACCTATGCCGCGAACTCGACCGGCCGCGGGTACGCCGACAACGACGGTCGCGACGAGGCGGGCTGGGAGGCCGACGGCGAGATGATCCGCTGCGCGCAGGCCCTGCGCCCGGATGACGACGACTTCGGCCAGGCGGGCACGCTGGTGCGCGAGGTCTTCGACGACGCTGCCCGGGACCGGTTCGTGGAGACCATCGCCGGGGCGTTGCTGCAGGACGTGACGCCGCCGGTGCTGGAGCGGGCGTTCTGGTACTGGTCCTCCGTCGACGCCACCATCGGCGCCCGGATCAAGGCCGAGGTCCAGAAGGGCCAGGCCGACGGCGGCCCCGGCAATGACCCCGACAAGGCCAAGGCGAAGCAGCCGGAGGCGATCCGCGAGAGCGACACGCAAGCCGGCCGTTAATTCGTACGTCGTGAGGCGGCGCCGTCCCAGGTCTCGGGGCGGCGCCGCTTCGCGTCACGGACCGCCCCCATCGCCTCGTCGCGGGATGAGTCTGCGGTGTGACTGGGGCGTTATGCGTTCCCCGGAGCGCATAACGCCCCAGTCATGCGGTGGTCCAGCTGCTGGGGCCTCAAGGTCAGCCGGACGCGGCCTGTTGGAGGCTCAGAGCGCGACGAAGGGCGGTGATTTCAAACCCGGACCGGCACCCGGGCCTCGCTCTCGATGACGCTGACGATGTGCGGCGAGGGCGACAAGACGCCGATCCCGATGAGGTCCTCAGCCGTGCGGCCCATGCGCACCACCCCCAGAGCCTCCCAGTCCAACGCCTCCGAGAGTCGACGTTGCCCCACGCGCAGCTCAGCGTCCGAGTAGCGCGCGGGGACGAACTCCATCGACACGCGGAACCCCTCGGCGGACCGGCCACGCTGGATGGGCGCGAGGCCGACGATCCCGATGGTGTAACCCCGGGGATACTCGTGTCGCACGCCCCCGACGAGGTCCGGGCCCAGCCGGTCGATGAGGATCTCGAGAAACCGCTCGCCGTCGATCTGCCCGTCGTCGACATTCGTCATGCCCCATCGTCCCATTTGCCCCGCCGCCTCGCCGGGTCCGCCACCTGCGCAGGCGCGTGGACGCTTGGTGCTCATGGCCACTGCACGATCGCCGAACGAGGTGACTGGGGCGTTATGAGTTCCCCGGAGCGCATACCCCAGTCACTGCCCCCGGTCACGAGGAGCCCTGGTCGCAAGGTCAGGCCGGCCGCGACCTGTTCGTTTGGCGTCAGCCGGCCACCGCGGCGGGGTCGCTCGCTCGATCGGCCCGCAGCGCCGCGAGCCCCCGCTCGATCTGATCCAGGAAGCGCTCCGGCGCAAGGCGCAGCCCCACCACCGGGATGCGCAGCACCGCACGGCGGGTGAGGGTCACCTCGTTCTGGCGCAGCGCGTCATCGACCGGGTTCAGCGCGAGCGCGTGCTGGCCCCCATCGATCTCCACGACGAGGCCGATGTCTTCCCACTCGACGTCGAGGTAGATCCGACCGCCCGGGAGGGAACGCACGACCTGGTGGCTCGGCCGCGGGAGCCCGTGCCGTCGGCACATCCGGGCGAAGTCCAGCTCGCCGAGCGAGTGCACGCCATCGCAGACGTCCCGGATCACGGCATCGATGAGGGCGCGACGCGGGCTCCGCCGTACGGTCTGCCACGCCGCGAGCAGCCGAGCCGGCGCGACCAGCCGCTGCTGCACGGCGAGGCAGATGAGCAAGGCCGCCTGCCGGTCCGAGACGGCCAGCTGCGCCGCGTGGATCACGGCCCAGTCGGGGGTGACGCGCGGCAGGCCGATGCCCACGACCGGCACCGGCGCGCCACGACGCCGGGCATGGGGTGCCGGTCGTTGCCGGTGGGCACCGACACGTCGATCACGTCCAGCCGGAAACCGGTCAGGCCGTGCGCGACCAACGCGGCCGCTCCGTCCAGGACGGCGCCCGGGCCGCTCTCCCACACCGCCTGCCACAGCATCCCGCGCCCCTGCGGCGTGGTGCCCGCGACGACGATCGTGTGTCGCCCGGCGCGATGCCATCGGCCGGCCCTGACCTCGGCGCGGACGTCCTCCTTCGTCACGCCGAGCGCGCGAAGCTCCGCGCGATGGACGACGCCATCGTCCGCCGACTGCGAGGCCGCCACGGCGAGCGCGCGACGGCGGCGCTGTTCCGCCGGGCTCCGACGTCGAGTGCTGCCCTGGCCGGGCCGAAATGTCTGGACCATGGCCCTAGGGTGCTGACCCCCGTGGGGTCTCGGGTCCGCGCCAGTTCGGGCTGTGGACCGCCACGTGGTGCTCCCGGGGTGGGGACAAGGGGCGCTTCCCACGTGACTGGGGCGTTATGCGTGCCCGGGAGCGCATAACGCCCCAGACATTTCGCTCGTCGCGAACTGAGCTTCCTGCGCGGCCTCCCAGGGCACGTCGGCCGGTCAGACCGGATCACCAAGAAGCGGTCAGTTCGACATGACGTCTCCTGAGCCGCAGCCCCCAGCCGCCCTAGCGCAACGCATGGCATACCCATCCGGAGGGCTCACTCCCGCGGCAACCGGGCGGCCCGCTTGGGCGCTCTGTATGGACGTGAGTCCTCGCATCGCCGCCGTCGCCGCCGTCGTGGGGTTGGTCGCCCTCGTGCCGGCGTGTGGTCTTTCCCGGGCGTGCACCGCCATGGGTGGTAGCAGCGGCGTCACCGTGTGGGTCGCGCCGGACCTTGCGCCCGTAGTCCCGACCGCCCGCATCCGGGACGAGCCGCAGCCCAGCGGCCTCAGCGTCCGGGTGTGCCTGCGCGAGAGCTGCCACGACGTACCGGTGGACGTCATCCCCACCCAGAACCCCCAGCGCCCGCGGGCCTGGGTGCCACTCGACGCGCTCCCCAGCGAGCCGGTCACCGTGCGCGTCACGCTGCTGCGGGCCGCCACCGGCGCGGCGCTCGTCGGCCCGCAGGACGTCGAGGTCCATCCGGTCTCCCACGCGGTCAACGGGCCGGGCTGCGGGCCCGTCGTCCAGGGCGCGGCGGTGCTGATCGAGCGGAACGGCATCCGCGAGGGCAGTCTGGAGGGGCCGGGCCCGGGCGGTACGCCGTAGCCTGAACCGCATGTCGCGGAGCGAGATCGACGCCTTCTGGGAGGACGCCCGCATCCACGTGGGGCTGACCGAGCTCGCGTCGTACGTCGGCGCCACGCCCCTCTCGGCCATCCAACCGCCGGCGTGGTCCTTCGGGGCGACCCCCGAGCAGGCGGACCGGCTGCTGCAGCTCGTCCTCGACGGGATCAAGACGGCGACCGCGGGGGCGCTGTGGGACTACGAGGCCGAGGGCGACGAGCTGCCCACGCCGGGAATGCTCTCGATCGTGCTCGACGGCGCCGGCCACCCACGGGCGCTGGTCCGCACCGACGATGTCCAGATCGTGCCGTTCCGCGAGGTGGGCGAGGAGCATGCGTACGCCGAGGGCGAGGGCGACCGGACCCTGGCGAGCTGGCGCGCGGAGCATGAGCGCTTCTTCAACGAGCACGCGGCCCACGACCGGGGGTTTCGCGACGACATGCCCCTGGTGCTGGAGCGGTTCACCGTGCTGCATCGCTGGACGTGAGCTCGGCGGCTGACGATCCCTCGGTCACCGACCGAGCCCGGCGCACCACGACCGCGACCACGATGACGCTGCTCACGGCGCCGCAGAGCAGGAACGTCGGCCGCGGCCCGATGAGCCCACCCAGCCAGCCGCCGAGCAGCAGCGCCACGGTCCCCAACGCGCGTGCCATGCCGTTGAGCGCGGCGTTGGCGTCGCCGCTCCGCTCGTCCGGGATCCGATCCACGACCAGGGCCATGAGCAGCCCGTTCGACAGGGCGTTCGCCGCTCCGCAGGAGGCCTGAAGCGCGAGCAGTACGCCGTACGACGGCGCGACCCCGCTCGCCGCGGTGAGCAGCCCCATCGCGCCGAACGCCGCGAAGATGACCCGGACGCGCGTTGCTGCGCGGTCGATCCGGCCGGCCGCCGCCGAACCCGCGACGGCCCCGCCGCCGAGGGCCACGGTCAGGATCCCCACCTGTTCCGGGGGAACGCCCAGAGCATCCCGCAGGAGGAAGATCTCGACGACGTTGACCGCCTCGAGCGTGACGCCCAGCGGGATGAGGGCCAGCAGCACGGGCCGTAAGACCGGTTCGGCGAAGAGCAGCCGCAGGCTCCCCGCGGCCCGGCTCGACCACCCGGCGCCCCGCGCCCGACGCGCCGGCGAGACGGTCATCACGGCGCCCACCCCGGCGGGTCCGCACGACGAGGCCCGCCAGCGCCACCGCGGCGAAGGTCGCCGCGTCGGCCAGGAACGCGGCCCGGTCGCCGTACCGTCCCACGAGCACCCCACCCGCCGCCGCCCCCAGCGGCGCGGCCACCGCCGACCAACCCTGTTGCAGCGCGATCACCCGGCCCACGCGCTGCTCCCCCACCATCCGCGGCACCAGCGCCGACCAGGTCGGTTGCAGGACGGCGTGCGCGCTCTGCACGACCACCACCAGCGCGCAGGTGCTCACGAGGTCGTCGGCGGTTGCGAGCAGCCCCGCGGCCCCCGCCTGCACCAGTCCGCCGACGACGAGGATCCGCCGGGAGTCGCAGCGGTCGGCCACCCGACCCGGCACCCCCATCAGCGCGACGATCGGCAACCCGAACGCCGCCAGCAGCGCGGTGACCGCCACCGGCCCCAACCCCCAGGCGTGGGCTCGGAGCAGCAACGCGATCATCGCCGCTGCGTCGCCGGCGACCGAGAGAGCGCGGGCGCCGACGACGAGCGGTACGTCGTACGGCGCCGCGGCCCTGCTCCGTCGCATGGGCGGCGGTGAGTCTTGAAGCGCATCCTTCATAGTTACGAAGCTAACACTTCACGTATGTGACGCGCGAGCTTCAGACCTCGCGCCATTGCCTCTGTGGATAGCGACCGTTCGTGAGCTGCCCTTTTGGTGCCGCGGCACCCAAAGGGCAGGTCGTGATCGGCCACCTGAAGAAGCCCCGGATACGCTCGGACGATGGCCGAAGAGACGCCGCGACGCCGTACCGACGCCCCGGCTCGGCAGACCACCGGGGAGACGACGCGACGCCGTACGGACGCCCCCGCGCTGTCGATCTCCGACCCGCGGGCCCTCAAGGCTCTAGCCCATCCCGCCCGGCAGCGAGTGGTGGACCTGCTGTACGACCACGACGTGGCCATCACCGCGACCCAGGCCGCGGCCGAGTGCGGGCTGTCCCCGTCGGCCATGAGCTACCACCTGCGCGCCCTGGAGCGATGGGGCATCGTCGAGCGCGACGCGTCCGCGAGCGACGGCCGGGAGCGGCCCTGGCGCGCCGTCGGCTCATCGCTCAACGTCGGGCCGAGCGCGCTGACGGGGGTTCCGGTCGCGGAGGTGGCGACGTACCTGGCTGCCTTCCTGGCCCCCCTCAACGAGGCGGCGCTGCGACTCGCCAGCCAGCTCTCCGAGCAACCCCGGGACGCGCCGCCGCACGTGTCCGGCGTGCTGAGCCGCGGTCGGCTGTGGCTGTCCCCTGAGGAGTTTGCCGAGGTCACGGACGCCTTGGCCGCGGTGACGCAGCGCTTCGCCGACCGCTCCATCGAGGACCATCCAGCGCACGCGCGGCCCTACGACGCGTACCGGATCCTGCTGCCCGTCGACGCGGCCACCGGCGCCCCCGAAAAAAATCTTGGCGGCGATGCAACCGCGCAACCACCCCAGGCGTAATCGAATGGGGAGGGGTACGTCCGACGCAGTGCCTGACACACGCGCAAGGCACCATCGGACCGGTAGTGGCGCCGGGGTGAGCAGTTTTTCACCCCGGCGCCTTTGCGCGTCCCGGCTCGCTCAGCCCCGGCCACGGCCTGCTCATGGCAGCCCGCCTCGAACCACCGCTCGGCGACAGGCGACACCCCCGCGGCGCCCGTTGAGCGCACGGCGTCCCACCCTATGGAACAGGGCGTTCGTCCAGAAGTGACCGCTCGTCGAGAAGTCTCGACCGCTCATCGCGCGCCGAACGGTCGGATTGGGGCGACCGGGGTCGTCATCCCCCTTGACACCTGCGCCGACACCGCTCGCGCTCATGGCACGCCCTGGGGAAGGTCACAGCAATTTCAGAGGTTAACAACCGATCGTGAAGACGTTCCCCGAGAAGGAGTTTCCCCGTGACCATCGCGCCTGCCCGCACCACGCCCGCGCTGGGGCTACCCGCCCCGCAGCCGCGGCCGCGGCAGGCCTGGGTCGACGTCGCGCGCGGGTTCGTCGTCGTGATGGTGGTGGTCATGCACCTCGGCATCTATCACTTCCTGCCGATGACCACCGGCGAGTCGAGCAACGCCTTCTGGACCGAGGTCAACTCCGTCCTGCAGGTCCTGCGGATGCCGTCCCTGCTCATCCTGTCCGGCTGGCTCGCCTCGTCGCGGGTGCGGGCGGGGCTGGGCAGCGCGAGAACCCGCCGGACGATCGCCGCCAACGCCTACCTGTACGTGCTGTGGCTGGCGATCTACGCCGCCGCGGCGGTGGCGCTCGGCGCCACGGAGATGGCCCAGGCGCCGACCCCGCAGACGTTCCTGCCTGAACTGCTCATGCCGTACAGCACGCTGTGGTTCCTCGCCGCCCTGGCCTGGTACACCGCCGGCTTGGCCGCCCTGCGCCGCGTGCCGGCTCCGGTCGTCCTGACCGGGCTGTTCGCCCTCGGGTGGCTGAGCACCAACCTGTGGCCGGTCGAGATGGGGCTGTGGGCGAACATCCCGCACATGGCGATCTACTTCGCGATCGGCGTCTACGCCAAGCCCGCCATCGAGGCCATCGGCGCGCGCCCCGCCCTGGCGCTCGCCGGCGGAGTCGGCTCCGCCGTCATGCTGGGGGAGATCGCCGGCACGCTGCAGGAGGGCGGCCTCCCGACGTACCCGTTGGTCGTCGCCCAGTCCCTCGCCGGCGTCGCCGCCGTCTTCGGGGCGGCCTCGCTGGCCACCCGGGACGCCGCGCCACTGACCAAGCCCCTCGCCTGGCTGGGGCGACGCACGCTGTCGATCTACGCGCTGCACTACCTGGCGATCATGGCCGTCTCGACGGTGGCGTCGGGCCGCCTGTACGACCTCGACCGCGCGCTGCTCGCCAGCCCCACCGGCCGGTGGGTGTACCCACTCGTGGCGACGGCCGCCATCGTGCTGGCCGCCGTCGCCGTCCACGAGGCCGCCCAGCACCTCGGCCTGCGCTGGCTGTTCGCGATGCCGCACCGTCCGGCCGCGCTGGCCCGCCGCACCGCCGACGCCCGCGCCCGGGTCGCGCGCCGCATCGACACGCTGGCCCCGATCGGCTACCTCGCGAGCCACACCCAGCCCGAGCCGCGCGTTCCCGACGACGCCGACTTCGCGGAGGTCGAGGAGCTGCCGCCGCGGCTCACGCTCGTGCCGGTCGGCTAGCCACCGCCGTTAGGGTGCCACCGCCGCGGGAGTCGAGGCTGTGGTGGCCGGTGTCGGCAGCCAGCCAGCCAGCAGCGGCCGTTGGGGCGGGATCGGCTCGAGACGCTCGTACGCCGCGCCCAGCGCCGGCCTGGCGTCCGCCTCCCCCCGAACCGGCCACAGCGCCATCGCCCGCTCCGCCTGCGCCGTGATGGTGAGCGAGGGGTTCACCCCGAGGTTCGCCGAGACCGCCGAGCCGTCGACGATGTGCAGACCAGGGTGGCCGTACGCCCGGTGGTACGCATCGATCACGCCCGTCGCCGGGGAGTCGCCGATGACGGCGCCCCCGAGGTAGTGCGCGGTCATCGGGATGTCGGCGATCTCGCCGATGCTCGACAGCGGGAAGCCACCGATCCGGCGGGCCACGAACCGCATCGCGGCGTTCCCGGCGGGGATCCAGCGGGGATTCGGCTCCCCGTGGCCCTGCCGGGACGCCAAATGCCAGCCCCGCAACCGGCTGCGGCGGCCCCGCACGGTCAGGGAGTTGTCGTAGCTCTGCATGACCAGCGCGATGAACGTCCGCTCGGACCAGCGGGGCAGGCCGGCGGTCAGCGACGCGAACCGCCCGGGATGCCGCAGCATCTGCCCGAGCCACCGCAGCGGGCGCGGCCAGCGCCCGCCCCCGTCCGTCATCAGCGTCGTGAGCAGGCCCATCGTGTTGGAGCCGGGTCCGTACCGGCACGGCTCGATGTGGGTCGCCTCGTCCGGGTGGTACGAGCTCGTGATCGCCACGCCCCGCGAGAAGTCCACCGGCGCGGCGCGGACCCCTGTGGTCGCCCCGCACAGCGCCTCGGAGTTCGTGCGGGTGAGCTCGCCGAGGCGATCCGACAGGCCGGGTAGCGAGCCCTCCGCCTTGAGCCGGGACAGCAAGAGCTGGGTGCCCCACGCGCCCGCCGCGACGACCACCTGGTCGGCCCTGTGGGTGCGCACGTCGCGGCGCCCCCAGAACGGGCCGGTACGGCGCGTCGTCACGACGTACCCGCCCCCCGCGCTCGGGCGGACGTCGGTGACCGTACGGCGTTCCTCGACGACCGCCCCCAGCCGCTCGGCGAGGTAAAGGTAGTTCTTCACCAGGGTGTTCTTGGCGCCGTACCGACAACCCGACATGCAGTCCCCGCACTCGCGGCAGCCGGTGCGCTCGGGGCCCGCGCCCCCGAAGTAGGGGTCCGGGACCGTGCGACCCGGCTCCTTGCGCCCGTCCCGACCGAAGAACACCCCGACCGGGGTGAGCCGGAACGTGGGCCCCCGCCCCGAGGCGTCGGCCAGCTCGCGGATCATCTCGTCCGCGGGCGTGATCGTCGGGTTGGTGACGACGCCGAGCATGCGGCGGGCGAGGGCGTAGTACGGCGCGAGCTCGGCCCGCCAGTCCGTGATGTGCCCCCACTGCCGGTCCCGGTAGAACGAGTCCGCGGCCGGCTCGTAGAGCGTGTTGGCGTAGTTGAGCGAGCCACCGCCGACGCCGGCCCCGGCGAGCACCAGGACGTCGGGCAGCACGTGGATCCGCTGGATCCCCAGCAGGCCGAGCCGGGGCGCGAACAAGAACCGGTCCAGCCGTGTCGACCGCCGGTGGTCGACGTCCGCGAACCGCCGCCCCGCCTCCAGCACCCGCACCCGGTAGCCCTTCTCGGCCAACCGCAGCGCGCTCACCGAGCCACCGAAGCCCGAGCCGATGACCAGGACGTCGTCCTCGCTATCCCCGCGGCCCTGGCCCCTCATCTCCCCGCGCGCCTCGTCGCGCGCGGTCCCCGCCCGTCCGGAATCCATGTTCGGATGGTTCCGTACCGGTTACTTCCTCGCCACCCGTCTTGTCGAATCGGTGGCCCGTCGCGTGCGCAACCGACGGTGCACTGGTGCCGCAGTAACGCAGCAATAGCCGCGCTAACCTGTGCGGATGTCGACTCCCGTGCCGGCTCGCGTCGGCGAGCGCGTGGCGATCCGGTACCGCGGTCCCGACGGCCTCACCGAGGCCGTCGGCGAGGTGACGGAGATCGACGCGGAGACCCTCACGGTCCTGCCCGACGGCGCGGCTCCCGTCGTCGTCCCCCGCGGCGCCATCTCCGCCGCGCGGGCCGTGCCGCCGCGCGTCGTCCGGCTCGTCTCCCCCATCGAGGACCTCGAGCTGCTCGCGGCCCGCGGCTGGCCCGGCGCCGAACAGGAGCGGCTCGGCGGGTGGCTGCTGCGCGCGGGAGCGGGCGCGAGCAGCCGCGCCAACAGCGCCCTCCCCACGGGGGATCCGGGGCTGCCGGTGGGCGCGGCGGTGCAGCGGGTGATCGACTGGTATGCCGAGCGCGGGCTGCCGCCCCAGATCCAGCTGCCGAGGGCGCTGGGGCCGCGGTTCCCCGCATTCCGCCGGCCGCCCGAGGCCCTGGCGGCCGAGCTGACGGCGCGCGGCTGGGCGACCGCGAAGCCCACCCTCGTCCTGGTGGGCGACCTGCGCCGGATGCCCCCGCGGGCGACGCCGTACCCCCTGCGCTCCACCTGGACCGACGCCCCGGACGAGGCGTGGTGGGCGCTCGACGGGAGCACGGGCGGTCGGCGGGTGGAGACCCTGGCCGCGCCCGCGCGCTACATCACCGTGCGCGAGCAGGGCGGCGGCGTCGTCGCCGCGGGGCGGCTGGCGCTGGTTCACGACTGGTGCGGACTGACCAACCTGACCGTGCTGCCGGCCAAGCGCGGGCAGGGGCACGGTCGCCGGGCGCTGGAGGCGATGCTCGCCGAGGGGGTGCGGGCGGGGGCCAAGTTCGCGTACCTGCAGGTCGCCGAGGCGAACACCGCGGCACGCGAGCTGTACGCCGGGCACGGGTTCGCGCCGCACCACGCCTACGACTATCACTCCCCGACCGCCGACTGACCGCTGGCCGCGGCACCTCCGGTTGCGATCTAGATACCCCCAGGGGTATATTAGGGATATCGCCCCGCGATGCCACCGCCAGCTCTGCGACGGAGCGGCGCCTCGACCGCGATCACCCTCGGCGACACCGCCACGACCACCATCACGTCAAGACAAAGGAGCACCGCCATGTGCCGTGCGGCCACCTGCAAGAAGTGCGGCAAGACCACGTGGGCCGGCTGCGGCCAACACGTCGACCAGGTCATGCGGGGCGTCCCCGCGGCGCAGCGCTGCAGCTGCCCCCGCGACAACGCCGCCGGTAGCTCCGGGGGCGGGTTCATGGCCAAGCTCTTCGGCCGCTGACCGGCTCGCGCCGGCCCGCACAAGGCCGGATTCAGCGCAGACTGGCTGCGGAAGTGCGCTAGAGGTTGCGCCAGAGGAAAGGGGCAGGGTCCATGAAGGTGGTCATCGTCGGCGGCGTCGCCGGCGGGATGTCGACGGCGACGCGCCTGCGGCGCCGTGACGAGTTCGCCGAGATCGTCGTCTTCGAGCGCAGCGAGCACGTGTCGTTCGCGAACTGCGGGCTGCCGTATTACGTGGGCGGTGCCATCGCCGACCGGCGGTCTCTGCTGCTGCAGACGCCGCAGAGCCTCGCGGCCCGGTTCCGGATCGACGTGCGGGTGCGCCACGAGGTCACCGGCATCGACCGCGCGGCCAAGACGGTGCGGGTCCGCGACCTCGCGACGGACACCGAGACCACCGAGCCCTACGACGCCCTCGTCCTGGCCCCCGGCGCGGCGCCGTTCGTGCCCGCCTTCCCGGGCGCGGAGCGGGCGCTGACGCTGCGCAATATCGCCGATGTCGACGCGATGCACGCGGCCGTCACGCATCACCCCACCAGCGCCCTCGTCCTCGGCGCCGGCTTCATCGGCCTGGAGGTCGCGGAGAACCTCGTCGAGCGCGGCATCGCGGTGACGATCGTCGAGCTGGCAGACCAGGTCCTGGCGCCACTCGATCCCGAGATGGCCGCGCTGGTGCAGCATCGCCTCGCGGAGCGCGGCGTCCAGGTGCGCAGGGGGACGCAGGTCAGTTCGTACGACGGGCGGACGGCGACCCTGGCCGACGGCTCGACCGTCCCGGCGGAGTTGCTGGTAGCGGCGATCGGCGTACGGGCGGACTCCCGGCTGGCGACCGACGCCGGTCTGGAGGTCAACGACCGCGGCGGCATCGTCGTGGACGAGCAGCAACGCACGTCGGACCCGGCGATCTTCGCCGTCGGCGACGCCGTGCAGAAGCGGGACGCCATCGACGGCGGCCCGGCGATGGTCCCCCTGGCCCAGACCGCCAACCGCCACGGCCGCCTGGTCGCGGACGTGATCACCGGCAGGGACACCGCCGCGCTGCCGGTCCTCGGCACCGCGATCGTCGGCGTCTTCGGCCTCGTCGTCGCTGCCACCGGCTGGAACGAGAAGCGGCTGCGGGCCGCGGGCCGGCCGATCCGGGTGATCCACACCCACCCGGCCCACCACGCCGGGTACTACCCCGGCGCCGAGCAGATGAGCCTGAAACTCCTGGTGGACGCGGAGACCGACGCCATCCTCGGCGCCCAGGGCGTGGGTGGCGCGGGCGTGGACAAGCGCATCGACGTCATCGCGACGGCCATCCGCGGTGGCCTGACCGCGAGCGACCTGGCCGACCTCGAGCTGGCCTACGCCCCCCAGTTCGGGTCCGCCAAGGACCCCGTCAACATGCTCGGCTTCATCGCCGACAACATGGCCACGGGCCAGGTGGACACGATCCAGTGGCACGAGCTGGATGCTGCAGTGGCTTCCGGGGCCGCCGTCCTCGACGTGCGTACGGCCGCCGAGTTCGCCGCCGGGGCGATCCCGGGCGCGGTGAACATCCCCGTGGACGAGCTTCGCGATCGGCTCGACGAGGTCCCGCCGGGTGACATGGTGGTGCATTGCGCCGTCGGCCTGCGCGGTTACATCGCTGCGGCCCTGCTCGCGCAGCACGATCGCCCGGTCCGCAATCTCGACGGCGGCATCCGCACCTGGGATGTGATGAATTATGCTAGGGCCCAGTAGATTCCCTTCTGTCCGGCACGCTGTCGGCGGGATCGGGTCGACAGCGCAGGCCGCGCGACCTATGATCGATAACGATTGATTCGACGTTCTAGCGAGCAGCGTCGATCATCGGGGTCCCGGCTTGCCACGGCACGTGTCGACACGCCCGGGCGGGTCCGCGGGGGGCTTCAGCAGGGGCGGAGGTAGGCGTGGCCGACGTTGCGGCGGTCGACATCGGGGGGACGCGTCTGAAGGCCGCGATCGTGCACGACGACGGCACCCACGAACTTGCGCGGACCTTCCCGACGCCACCCGACCTTGAGTTTCGCCTCGGCGAGGTCGTCGGCCAGATCGTCCAGGAACTCGCGCTGGATCTCGGGCGCCGGCCCGCGGCGGTTGGCCTCGCCGCCCCCGGCCTCGTCGATGACACTCGCGCGATCGGCGTCTTCTCGGCCAACCTCGGGTGGCGGGCCCTCGACCTGCGCAGGCCCATCGCCGAGGCGACGGGCTTGCCCGTCGCCGTCGGTCACGACGTCCGGGCCGGGCTCGTCGCAGAGGCCTGGGTGGGTGCGGCGCAGGGCTGCTCCGACGTGGCCTTCGTCCCCATCGGCACCGGCATCTCCGCGGCGCTGCTCGTCGACGGCCGCGAACTGGTGGCCGGCGGCTTCGCGGGCGAGATAGGGCACGTCGTCGTCGCCCCGGGCGGACCGGCCTGCGGGTGTGGCGGCCGCGGTTGCCTGGAGGCGGTGGCGTCCGCCGCGGCGATCGCCCGCACGTACGCCGAGCGCACCGGCCGCTCCGACGGCACGGGCCGCGACGGCACGGGCCGCGGCGGCTCGGGTCGCGGCGACTCGGGTCGCGGCGACGGCACCGGCCGCGCCGACAGCGCCCAGCGCAGCGACAGCTCCGCCGTCGAGGTCGACGCGCGGCGGGTCGCCGAGCTCGTGGCCGCCGGGGACCCCGTCGCCATCGCGGTGTGGGGCGAGGCCGTCGACCAGATCTCCCGCGTCCTCGCCATGCTGGCGCTGGCCTCCGGCGCGCAGCTCCTCGTCGTCGGGGGTGGCCTGGCCCAGGCCGGGGACGCGCTGCTGCGACCGCTGCAGGCCGGCGTCACGACGTACGGCGGCACCCTGCGCCCCCTGCGCGTCGTCCCAGCGACGCTCGGCGAATTCGCCGGCTGCCTCGGGGCGGGCCGGCTCGCCCTGCGCCTGCTGGAGCGCGCATGATCGTCACGGTCACCGCCAACCCGGCGCTGGACATCACCTACACCCTCGATCACCTGCGGCTCGGCGAAAGCCAGCGGCCGACCACGCAGCGGGCGGTCGCCGGCGGCAAGGGCATCAACGTGGCCTCGGTGCTGCTCGGGTTCGGGTACGACGTGCGGGCCACGGGCGTGCTCGGCGGCCTCTCCGGCGAGTTCATCCGGGCGGACCTGACCGCGCGGGGCATCGACCCCAGCTGTTTCGTGGCGTCGGCCGGCGCCACCCGACGTACGGTCAACATCGTCTCCGACGGCGTCTCCACCCTGCTGAACGAGACCGGGCCGACGATCGACCCCCCGACCTGGACCCGCCTGGAGCAGACCGTCGCCGAGCTGATGGCGGACCCGCGGGGCACCGCCCTGGTGCTATCCGGGAGCCTGCCACCCGGCGCGGGCGAGGACTCCTACGCCCGGCTCGTCGCGGCCGCGGGACCGGACGCAGCGACGATCGTCGACGCCGAAGGCCCCGCGCTGCTGCGCGCGTGCGCGGCACACCCGACGATCGTCAAGCCCAATCGAGCCGAGCTGGCGGCCACGGCCGGCCGCGATGACCTGCTGACCGGCGCCCACGACCTGCGCCGCCGCGGCGCGGAGAACGTGCTGGTCACCGACGGCCCGCGCGGGATCGTCTTCGTCCCCGCCGACGGGCCCTCCTACCGGGCCTGGCTGGACGCGCCGCTCGCCGGCAACCCCACCGGCGCCGGCGACGCGTTCGCCGCGGCCCTGGCCAGCGGCTTGGCCGACGGATGCGACACCGTCGACCTCCTGCGGCGCGGCATCGCCTGGTCGGCCGCCGCGGTGCTCGCGCCGATCGCGGGGACGGCCGACCCAGACCGAGCGGCGGAGCTGCTCCCCCATGTGCGGATCGAGGAGATCTGATGAGCCTGGCCACGCTGGCCGACATCCTGCAACCCGCCCGCGCCGCCGGACGCGGCGTCGGCGCCTTCAACGTCATCCAGATCGAGCACGCCGAGGCGCTGGTCGGCGCGTCGATCGAGACCGGCCTGCCCGTGGTGCTGCAGATCAGCCAGAACTGCGTGCGGTACCACGGCGCCCTCGCACCGATCGCGGCCGCGACCCGGGCGCTCGCGGCCGCCGCCGAGACGCCGTGCGTGCTGCACCTGGACCACGCGACGGACGTCGACCTCATCCGGGAGGCGCTGCGGTTGGGGTTTACGTCGGTGATGTACGACGGGTCCACGCTCCCCTACGCGGAGAACGTGGCCCGGACCGCCGCGCTGGTCGGCGAGTGCCTCGAGGTCGGCGCGAGCCTGGAGGCGGAGCTGGGCGAGGTCGGCGGGAAGGGCACCCACGCACCCGGGGTACGCACCGATCCGACGCAGGCGCGCGAGTTCGTCGCGGCGACCGGCGTCGACGCGCTTGCCGTCGCGGTGGGCTCGGAACACGCGATGACGCAACGTACGGCGTCGCTCGACCTCCCGCTGATCACGGCGCTCGCCGACGCCGTCCCGGTGCCGCTGGTCCTGCACGGCAGCTCGGGCGTGCCGGATCAGACCCTCGCCGCCGCGGTCGCCGCGGGCATGACCAAGGTGAACATCGCGACGCACCTCAACGCGGTGTTCTCGGCGGCGCTGCGGGACTACCTCGCCGCGAACCCCGACGTCGTCGACACGCGACGGTTCTTCGGGCCGGCCCGCGACGCCGTACGCGCCGAGACGGCCCGACTGATGCGCCTGTTGGCGGGCGGCGAGCCCGCCGACACCCGCCGCTGAGGAATCCGCACACCTCGACGCCCGGCCTGAGAAAGCTGCGCTACCTGCCGATAGTCCATGCGGAGACCCTCGACGCGACAGCGACAGGTGGACGGCCGTGCGGCGCGGAATGTGGCAGATCAGCAGGGGGACGCCCGCCCCCGATCTCGCCACACCGCTGTGGCTGGCGCAGCTCCTGGCCGCGGCGGGCACGGTGCTGTTCACGCTCGCGATGGACACCACCGGGGCGGCCCCGGCCTGCCTGGCCGTGCCCGGCTCGATGCTGGGAGCCCTGGCGGCGCAGTGGCCGGACCGATCGATGCCGCGCACCACAGCCTTCGGAGCGACGGCAGCCGCCCACGTCCTGATCGTCATGGGCGTGGCCGCCGCCATGGGCGAGTCCGTGTGGCGCTTCGGCCTGGTGGCCGTGGTGTCCCTGGTCAACGCGGTCCTGGTCGGCGTCATGCACCGGCGCGTGTCCGCGGGCTGGGCCCCGCGCACCGCGGCCGAGGTGCTGCGAGTGGCCGCCTGGGCCGTGGCCGTCTCGCCGTTGCAGCTGGTGGCCTGGCTCGCGCTGGACCCCAACCCGCACACGCTGGTCTCCGAGTCCCACCTCGTCCTGTTGCGGGCGGCGGGCGGCATGGTGGTCGGGTTGACCACGATCTTCCCAGCGATCTCCAGTCCTCCCCCCGCGGCCCGCGTCGGTGGGTTGAGGACCTGGGCGATCTGCGCGGTGATGTGTCTCATTCCTCATCCGGTGCTGCTCGCCGCACCGAACCTGCCGCTGTCCTGGGTGTTCGTTGTCGGCCCGCTCGTCGCCGCGCTGGTCCTCAGCCCCCGCGCGCTGGGGCTGCTCATGTTCCTCATGTGCGTGGTGCAGCTGGCGATGCCGTATCCCCAGTACCATCCCGGCCGCCTGAGCTGGTTGCCCGCCGTGGTGTTCCTCGATCTGCTCGTCGCGTTCGCCTCCCTCGTCGCGTTGCTCGTCGCGGTCGGGCGAGACCACCTGGCCCGCCTCGCCGCCGACGTGGCCGACGCCGTCGCGGAGGAGCAGGAGCGCATCGAGCTGCTGTCCACCGTGTACGCCTCGATGAGCGACGGCCTCGTCCTGGCCGACCCGCAGGGCGCGGTGACGATGTCCAACCCCGCCGCCGCGCGCCTCATCGGACGGCCGGTGCCCGCCAAGATCACCGAAGCCTGGGCGGCCGCGGCCGAGCTTCAGGTCGAGGATGCGCGCCGCATCGCGGGTGTGACGCTGCCGGGCACGGCGCTACCGGGCGCGACGGCGCTACCGGTCGCGACGGCGCTGCCGGGCGCGGCGGCGATGCCGACGCACAGCGCGGCCCTGCCGGCCGCGGGCACCCCGAGCGAGCTCCGGCAGGTGCCTCGGCACCGCGAGGTGGTCGTCCCCCTGCCCACCGGGGAGCGCCGCCGCCTGTCGGTCTCCCACCTACCGCTCGGGGTCGGCGGCAGGGACCTGTCCCTGCACCTGCTCACCGACATCACGGCCGAGCATGCGCGGCAACACGACCTCGAGTCCTTCGCGGGGACGGTCGCCCACGACCTGCGCGGCCCGTTGGCGGCGCTCACCGGCTGGCTCGAGACGGCCGAGGACGAGCTCCGGGCCCTCGACGTGGCCAGCGGCGAGGCCGCGGTCGGTCGGCCCTGGGTGCGACGGATCGCATGTGTGGGTTGATCGATGAGTACCTCGCCTTCACCGTCGCCCACAAGGGCGCGCTGACCCTCGCGCCGGTCCCGCTGCGGCCGCTGGTCGAGGACATCGCAGCCCTGTACGGCGGCACCGATCGGGCCGTGCGGGTCGTGATCGACACCCCACACGTCGTACGGGCGGACGCCGCCCTCGTCCGGCAGCTCTTCCGCAACCTCATCGGCAACGCCGTCAAGTACTCTCGGCCCGGCGAGGGCACCTCCGTGCTGGTCCGGAGCCTGCCGGCGACCGCGGGGGGGTTCGGGTCGAGGTCGCCGACCACGGCCGGGGACTGCAACCCGGGGACGAGGAGCGGATCTTCGAGGCCTTCGCGCGGTCCGCGAAGGACGCCGACGCCGCTCCCGGGATCGGCCTGGGGTTGTCGCTGTGCGCCACGATCGTGGCCCGACACGGCGGCGCGATCGGGGCCGCGGCCAACGACTGGGGTGGCGCGACATTCCACTTCACCCTGCCGTTGACCGACGCGACTCGGGAGGGGCCGTCGTGAGGTCACCCTTGTGGTCAACCGGCGCGCCCTCCCGGTCCACGCTCGTCGCCCAGACGCTCAGCCAGCTCCTTCTCGTGGCTGAGCCTCGTGCTGTTCCAGCGCAGCTACGGCACCACGCCGATGTGGGCCACCTTTCCCCACGCCGTCATCACCCTGGCCCTGTTCTGGCCGCGGTCGCCAGACGGGCCGCGCGCCGGCTGTTTGCGGCGGCCACCGCCGGCCAGGGCGAGGCACTCGGCGTGGCCCTGCTGAGCTGGGGCGTCGCCGCCGGACCCGCCGCCTGGATGAGCCTGGTCCACGTGGCCGTCGCTATCGCCGTCCTGGCGGCCTGGCGGCGGCTCAACTCCGCCGCCGACTGGGCGCCGGGGAACGCCACCGACACCGTCCAGCTCGTCGCGCTGTGCTGGACCGCGGCGCCCGCACTCCTCCTGGCCGGTGGCATGGTGGGCCTGCCGGCCACCCCGGACGGCGTCGCCGGGATGATCCTGTGGGACGTGCGGATCCTCGTCAGCAACACGCTGGGCATCCCCGCCTGCCTGCTGCTCATCGTCGACGACCGCCGGTTCGTGCTCAAACACCGCCCCCACCGATCGGACGCCGTGGGGGTCTTGCTCAGCCTCGCCTGCCTGTTCGCCCCGTTCCTGGTCCGCGACTACCCCGTCGCCTGGCTGGTGTTCGTGCCCGGCGTGTGGGTCGCGTTGCGATACCCGCCCCGCTCCGTGGCCGTCCTGTGCCATGTGGGCGCGCTCGCCTCCGTCATCGGGTCCTACCGCGGCGTGTGGAGCGTGGAGAACGGCACCTGGATGCCCTCCGACAGCATCCTCGGGATCGCGCTCGCCGCGGTGACCGGGGTGGCGTGGCTCATCGTCTACCAGCGCGAGGACACCGCGCGGCGGACCGAGGACGTCCAGGTGCGGCGCCGCAGTGCGCGGGCGCAGAACATGCTCCTCGAGGGCGTCCTGACCGTGATGACCGACGGCGTCCTGCTCGCCGACGAGACCGGCGCGCTGCGCCTGGCAAACCCGGCGGCGCGCGCCCTGCTCGGCCCCACGCTGCCCGCCGACATCCGGCCGCAGACCTGGGCGGGCGCCGGACGAGTTCACGGAGTCCGAGCGGCCCGATCCCGAACCTTCCGAGCCCGAGCGGCCCGAGCCCGGCGCGGCCCGCACGGTCACCCTCCGCGCGCCGGCCCGGGTCGGCCGCCCCGGCCCGATCCTCACGCTCACCGAGCGGCCCGTGATCTTCCGCGGCGCCGCGCACCGGCTCGTGCTCCTGCGCGACAGCACCGGGGCGAAGGAGCGACAGCAACAGCTGGAGGCCTTCGCGGGCGCGGTGGCGCACGACCTCAAGAATCCGCTGGCGGGGCTCGCGTTGTGGATCGAGTCGGCGCAGCTCAGTCTCCGCGAGGGTGAGCTCGACGAGAGCCTGGCCGAGCTGGCTCAAGCGCAGGCGGCTGCCGGCGCGCTGCGCGCCCTCATCGACGACTACCTGGCCCACGCCGTCTCGCGGCACGGGGCGCTGCGCCCCGTGGTGACGGCTCCGGCCGCGGTGCTGGCCGAGGCCGCGGCGCCGTACCCCCAGCTCACCCTCGAGATGGCCGCGGACGAGGCGGTGCTGGCCGGCCCGACGTTGCTCCGGCAGCTGTTCCGCAACGTGCTGGACAACGCCGTCAAGTACGCCCGGCCCGACACCACGCCCTGGGTTCAGGTGACGGCCGTGCCGGCGGCGGACCCGGCCTGGGTCGAGATCCGCTGCGCCGATCGGGGCATCGGGCTCCAACCGGGCGACGAGGAGCGCATCTTCTCGTCGTACACGCGCGGTTCCGGCGAATCCGGCGGATCGTCCGGGGGCGGCGGACGCGCCGGCCGGCTCGACGGCGCGGGCACCGATGGCGACGGCGGCGTCAGAGGCGGGGGCGACGGGAAGCGGCGCCGCGGCATCGGACTGGGCCTGGCGCTGTGCAAGTCCGTCGTCGAACGCCACGGTGGCACCATCCGCGCCGAGGGCAACGCCTGGGGCGGGACCACCTTTCGGTTCACGCTGCCGAGCGCCGGCCTGTCCGCGCTGAGCATGTCGGCGAAGGGCGACGGGCGGGTGGCGCCCGCCGGGCTGGCGGAGGCAGGCCGGGCGTAGGACGCGGCCCGCCGGCTTCACTTGCGCGGCCGGTCCGGCCGTGGCCCACCAAGGCGGGGGCGGCGACCCGGCGGGTGGCTCAGCCGGCGAGAAGACCCGGTACGGCGTCCACGGTGGCCGTCTCGGTCAGGCGAGGCTCGCGCACCGCCGGGGTGTAGGTGCCCGCGAGGACCAGCCCCGCGCCGGCACCGTCCACGACGACCAGCGCGCCCTGGTCGGCCATGAGGCCGCTCGGGCGGGCGCACCACATCCGGGTCACCGCCGACGCCCCGGTCAGAGCGCTCTGGGGCCCGAAGACGGCGGTCGGCGCGTCGTGGCTGCCGTCGCGGTGCACGATCATCTGGCGGACCACGTCCCCGTCCACCAGCACGAGCCGGGTGGCGGCCGCCCGCTCCTGGGACAGGTCCCCGTCGAGGTCGAACACGTCGGCGCCGAGCGCCGTCACGTTGGTCAGCCCCGTGGCGAGGACCGCGGGCTCGGACGCCGACAAGGCCGACCCCCGCGCGGCCACCGTGTAGCGCAGCAGCCGCCCGCCCGCATCGACGACGAAGACCTCCGGGTCGCCGTACGCGTGCCCCACGATGGCGGCGGCGACCGCCTTCGCGCCCGCCAGGCCCTCGACCAGCACGACGTCGGTCGCGACGTTCGTGACCACCGGCCCGTCGGTGTTCTCGCGCAGGATCTCGACCTCCAGGTAGTGCAGCCGCCCCTGCGCGTCGGTCGCCACGAACGACTCCAGCCCACTGGCGATGTCGCCCGCCCCGCCGCCATAGCCCAGCCGCACCGGCTCGAACCCCAGCGTCCCCTCCTGCTCGGCCAGGCGGGCTGCGGTGCCGGCGATCTGGTGCGAGAACAGGGACCGGCCGACCGCCGAGTGCAGGCGAGCGCGGCAGTCGAGGCCTTCCAGTGCCCCACCGATGGGGCGGTGCGGCGGCACGGCGCTGGGGGCCGGCGACCCGGCGGGTGCCACGGCGCCGGATGCCGGCGGGGTGGACCCGGCCTGCGGATCCGGGGACTGGCCGGTCGCCGCGCGGCTGGCGGCGCCGCCCGCCGCCGGTGCGCCGTCCACCGTGGCCGCATCCGTCGGCCCCGAGGCTGCGGCCGTGGGCGCCGCGCCGGTCGCCGAGTTCGACGCGGCGGACGTGCCAGCGCGGGTCGCTCCCTCGGCCGGTGCGGAGGCCGCGACCAGGGTGCCCCCCTCGGCGCCGGCGGGCGTCGCCGGCCCCCCGCAGCCGGCCAGCGCGACCGCAGAGCCCAGGCTCACGGTCAGGGCTGCGCCGAGGCTGGCGAGGCGTCGGGCGGAGGGACGAAAGCTGCTGGCACGCATGGGACTTCCTCGGTAGGGGACCCGTCGGGTCGGGGGGCTGCTACCTCTGGAATACGCGATGGGTCCGACAACCGTTACCCCCGGCGCGCAATCGTGACGTCACGTCCGGATAACAACCTCTTGGCCCAGGTCAGGAGCTTGCGCGCGGGGCGCCGGGTCACGGTGCGGACACGAGCGACCCTGGCCCGATCCGGGGCGTGGGACGGGATCCTGTTATCCACAGGACGACCGTTCGTGACCTGCCCTTTTGGTGCCATGGCACCCTTTGCGCAGGTCGTGAGCGGTCATTTGGGGACAGAGACGGCGGCCAGGCCGGGCGCCGCCCCCATGCCGATCCGGGCGGGGCGAACTACGCTCGACACCATGACCGCCGCCCGCCCGCCGGCCGTGGCCGGCAGCTTCTACCCCGGCTCCGCGCAGGCGCTGGCCGCCATGCTGCACGAGCTGCTCGCCCCGGCGCGCACGGCGCTGGCCCGGGACCCGATGCCCGCGCCGAAGGCCGTCGTGGCCCCGCACGCTGGGTACGTCTACTCGGGCTCGACGGCCGCGCTCGCCTACGCGCGGGTGGAGGCGGCGCGCGACGTCGTACGGCGGGTCGTCCTGCTCGGCCCCTGCCACCGTGTCGCCGTCCCCGGGCTGGCGCTGCCCGGCGACGCGGCCTTCGAGACCCCGCTCGGGACGGTGCTGGTCGACGCCTCCGCGGTGGCGGCGATCACGTCGCTGCCGCAGGTGACGCAGAGCCGCGAGGCACACGCCTGGGAGCACTCCCTGGAGGTGCACGTGCCGTTCCTGCAGGTGGTCCTCGACGAGTTCACCCTGGTGCCCCTGGCGGTCGGCCGCGCCACGCCCGACCAGGTCGCCGAGGTCGTCGACGCGCTGTGGGGCGGCCCCGAGACCCTCATCGTGGCCAGCTCGGACCTGTCGCACTACCTGCCGTACGACCGCGCCCGCGCCGTCGACCAGGCCACCATCGAACAGGTGCTCGCCGCCTCGGATCCCGTCGATCACGACCAGGCCTGCGGGGCGACGCCGGTGAACGGGCTGGTCCTCGCGGCCCGTCGGCGCGGCCTGGCGCCCCGCCTCCTGGGTTCCTGCAACTCCGGCGACACCGCCGGGGATCGCGACCGGGTGGTCGGGTACGCGTCGTTCGAGTTCCCCGCCGAATCCCCCGTGGTCGCCGCATGACTCACGATCGCGGCGAGATTCTGGTCGGCCTCGCGGAGCGCGCGATCCGCGCGGGACTCGACCTGCCGGTCCCGGTGGTCGACTCGTCCGCGGGCCCGCAGCCCGAACCGGCGTGGCTGGCCGAGCCCGGCGCTGCCTTCGTGACGCTGCACGTTCCCGGCGGGGGCGGTCGGCCGCGGCTGCGGGGCTGCATCGGCACCATCGAGCCCTACCGGTCGCTGCGCGAGGACGTGCAGGGCAACGCGCGGGCCGCGGCGTTCTCGGACCCGCGGTTCCCGGCGCTCACCGCGCCGGAGCTCGCCCACCTGGACATCGAGGTCTCGGTGCTGTCGCCGCGGGAGCCGCTGCCGTACGCCGACCGGGCGGACCTCGTCGCCCAGCTGCGGCCGGGCGTGGACGGGCTGGTGCTGGAGTACGGCGGTCGCCGCGGCACCTACCTGCCGCAGGTGTGGGACCAGATCCCGGACCCCGCCGACTTCCTCGCCTCATTGGTGACGAAGGCCCGCCTCCCCCAGGGCTTTTGGTCGGACGACATCGTGCTGTGGCGGTACACCGTCACGGCGTACCCACAGCCGCCCGCGCACCCGCTGCCCTCGCCCGAGCTCGGGCCCGGACCCGCGGAGAGCACGCCATGACTGCGGAGCATCACCCGGCGCGCTACTGGCAAGCCCTCGACGACGGGCGGATCCAGTGCGACCTGTGCCCGCGGGAGTGCCGCCTGCGTGACGGCCAGCGCGGGTTCTGCTTCGTCCGAGCCAACGCCGGCGGACGGCTGGAACTCACGACGTACGGCCGATCCTCCGGCTTCTGCATCGACCCGATCGAGAAGAAGCCCCTCAACCACTTCTACCCGGGCACGTCGGTGCTCTCGTTCGGTACGGCGGGCTGCAACCTGGGCTGCAAGTTCTGCCAGAACCACGACATCTCGAAGGCCCGGGAGATGGACCGGCTGCAGGATGCCGCCGGGCCCGACGACATCGCCCGGGCCGCCGCCGAATTCGGTTGTCGCAGCGTGGCCTACACGTACAACGATCCGGTGATCTTCACCGAGTACGCGATGGACGTGGCCGCGGCCTGCACCGCGCGCGGGCTGCGCAATGTCGCCGTCACCGCGGGCTACGTGCAGGGACAGGCCCGACGCGACTTCTTCTCGGTGATGGACGCGGCCAATGTCGACCTCAAGGGCTTCACCGAGGAGTTCTACGAGCGCCTCACCGGGGCGCGGCTCGCCACGGTCCTGGAGACGCTCGCCTATCTGGTGCACGAGACCGACGTCTGGGTGGAGATCACGACCCTGCTGATCCCCGGACACAACGACGACCCCGCCGAGCTGCGCGCCCTCTCCGCTTGGGTGGCAGCCGAACTCGGGCCCGATGTGCCGCTGCACTTCTCGGCCTTCCACCCGGATCACCGGATGCGGGACGTGCGCCGGACACCGCTGAAAACCCTCGTCATGGCCCGGGACATCGCCCGAGCGGAGGGGCTCCGGCACGTCTACACGGGCAATGTGCACCACCGGGAGGGGGACACGACGTCCTGCCCGGCCTGCGGCGCCACGCTGATCGAGCGGGACTGGTATGAGATCCGGTCCTATCGGCTCACCCCAGATGGCCGCTGTCCGGCCTGCGCGGCCCCAGTGGCGGGCCGGTTCGACGCCGAGCCCGGCTCCTTCGGCTCGCGGCGCATCCCCGTCCGGCTCGCCGGCTGAGCCTGGAGAGTGAGCGGCATGCTCGAGAACGCCTGGGTGGAGCGCGACATCGCTGCAGCCGCGCCGCGGTCCGACGCCGAATCGGGAAGCCGCGGAACGGGATTCCGGCTCGCGGTCAAGGCGACCGTCGCGGTGCAGGGGGCGGTGCTGTCGGCGGGCTGCCCGGTGTTCGCCGACCACACGGCCGACGTCGACGCGTCGATCGTCGCCGCCCTTCGCCCCCGCGGCGGCCACGTCGTCGGTACCACGCATTGTCACGAGCTGGCCTTCGGCATCACGGGAGCCAACGCCTGGCTGGGCGCCGGCACCCACCCCACCCATCCGGACCGATCGCCCGGCGGCTCCAGCGGCGGCAGCGCGGCCGTCGTCGCCACCAGGCAGGCCGACCTGGCCATCGGGACCGACACCGGTGGCTCTGTGTCCATCCCGGCCAGCGTCTGCGGGGTCGTCGGGTTCCGGCCCACCGTGGGCCGCTACCCGGCGGACGGGATCGTGCGGATGACGTGGACGCGCGACACCGCCGGCCTCTTCGGCCGGTCGGTGGAGACGATCCGCACCGCGGACGCCTGGATCACCGATCGCGCGGCGCCCCAGGCCGATTCCCCCCGCCCGGGGCGGGTCGCCGTCCCCGCCGAGTTCACGGTCGGGCTCGACGAGCGCACCGAGGCCGCCTGGCGCCGGGCCCTCGACGCGGTCGGCGTCGAGTGGGACATCGTGCCAGTGTCGCTGGCCGACGTGTTGGCCCCGCTGCGCCGGCCGGCGTGGCAGATCGTCGGCTACGAATCGCGAATGCTCTTCGCGCAGTTCGCTGCTGCGGCCCTGAATCGTCCGCCGGAGCAGGCCTGGCAGGTGCTGCTGGACGGCGTGGTCACTCCCGATGTCGCCGAGGCGCTGCGCCGCAGCGACGCCCGGCCGGTCGCCCCGGCGGAATACGGCGCCGCCCGGGAGGCGGTGTTCGCGGCCCGCACGACGTACGACGCCGTCCTCGCCGCCGCCGGGTGCCACCTCATGCTGTTCCCCACGACCCCGCGCCCGGCGACCCGGCTCGTGCAGGACGATCTGGTGTGGCACCGCGGCGACCAGCTCCCGGTGTTTGCGCTGATGACCCGGCACACCGCACCCGGCACGCTGCTGCGGGCACCCATGCTGACGCTCCCCGTACCCGTGGCGAGCGGCGACCTTCCCGTGGGGGTCACCGTGCAGGGCCTGCCGGGCGACGACGATGCGGTGCTGGCCGCCGGTGCCCTCGTGCAGGGTGCGCTGGCGGCCGCCGCCCCGTCGGCGGGTTGACCCCGCCCGGATGCCTTGCCGGCGCTGGCCTCGCCCTGACCCCGAGGCGCCGCCCACCGCGCGTTGCATCCCACCGAGCCGCGCACCGGGTCGTCTCGGATCGCGCCTGGCTCGGTTCGTGAGACCGTGGGCCCATGTGGACAGGCGAACACCGGGTGGTGGCGCAGGTCGACCCGGAGGCGGTCTGGCGTCGCTGGGTCGACACGACGTACTGGACTGAGGACGACCCGGACACGAAGGCCGCGGGGTACGACCACGCCGGCACGCCGCCGGACGCCTGGGCCGCGCCGGAGCACAGGCCCCTTCGCGCCGCGTCCAGCGAGCCCGCGCCCTCACCTTCCGCGGGACTGGAGCACGCCGCCACCGACCGTACGCCGCAGCCCGGCACCACCGGCTGGGTCAAGCCGGCGAAGGGCCCGCTGTCGCACTTCACGGTGATTCGCGCGGACCGCACCGACTGGCGCTTCGACCTGCACACCCGATTCCCCGGCGCCACCATGCATTTCGAGCACCAGATGCGGCCGACGGGAGCGCCCGATGGGGCCTTGGCCGGGGCCGAGGTGTCCGCCGATGGCGCGACGTACGAGCTGGTGCACCGCGTCCGCTTCAGCGGCCCCGCGGCGGCGGTGTGGGGTGCCCTCGTCGGGCGGTCCATCGCCGCCGGCCTCCCGCGGGTGCTCGCCAACATC
This sequence comes from Austwickia sp., assembly GCA_016699675.1. NCBI lineage: Bacteria > Bacillati > Actinomycetota > Actinomycetes > Micrococcales > Dermatophilaceae > Austwickia > Austwickia sp. The sequence goes on from CP064985.1 coordinate 1,185,890, forward strand.
GTCGAGCACGCCGGCGGCGTGGTCCGGATCTAGTCGAGCGGGAGCACGCTCTCGGGTCAGGCCGGCGCGAGCGCGCCGATCTGCGAGCCGCGCAGCCCCTCGCGCAGTACGCGAAGGTCGTCCTCGGTCGACTCCACGAGCGGCAGCCGCACCGTCGCGTGCTCGATGACGCCCAGCTCGACCAGGGCGGCCTTGGCCATGATGGCGCCCTGGGAGGTGTGCATGATCGCGTTCACAACCGGGGCGAGCCGGCGGTGGATCTCGCGGGCCGCGGTCAGGTCACCGGCGTCGACGGCGTCGATCATCGCCCGGTACTCGCGCCCGGCCACGTGCCCCACGACGCTCACCACGCCCGCGGCGCCGAGCGCCAGGAGGGCCAGGTTGTCCTCGTCGGCGCCGGAGTACCAGGCCAGGTCGGTCTCGGCCATCAGCCGCGTCGCGGCCCACTGGTCGCCCTTGGCGTCCTTGACGCCCTTCACGTTGGGGAGGGCGGCCAGCTCGATCAGGGTCTCGGTGGTGAAGGGGATCCCGGTGCGGCCCGGGATGTCGTAGAGCAGGATCGGCAGCTCGGTGGCCTCGGCCACGGTCCGGGAGTGCGCGATGAGGCCGCGCTGGGTGGGCTTGTTGTAGTACGGCGAGACCAGCAGCAGCCCGGTCGCCCCGGCGCCCTCGGCCCGCTGCACCATCTCCAGGACGTGGCGGGTGTCGTTGCTGCCCACCCCGGCCACGACCTGGGCGCGCCCACCCACGGCCTCCACGACGACGCGCATCATCTCGACGCTCTCGTCGTCGGACAGGGTGGCCGACTCACCGGTGGTGCCGTTCACGACGATGCCGTCGTGACCCGTGGCCAGCAGGTGTTCCACGAGGGCGCGCGCGCCGTCGAAGTCCAGCGAGCCGTCGGGCTTCATGGGCGAGACCATCGCCGTGAGGACGGAACCGAAGGGGCGCGCGGGGGTCTGGGTCATGGCCCCTAGCCTGCCCCACAGGATTGCTCAGGTCTAGCGATGGATTTCGCTCGTTATTCGGTACGAACGCTTCATGATCGAGCGGGGCCCGGTTATCGTCGGGACATGCTCGATCCCGCCGCGCTCCGCGCCCTGAGCGTCATCGCCGAGGTCGGCTCCGTGGCGGGCGCGGCGGACGCGCTGGGCTTCACCCCGTCGGCCGTCTCGCAGCAGGTCAAGCGGCTGGAGGCTCAGATCGGGGTACCCCTGCTGGCCCGCGCGGGCCGCGGCGTGGTGCTCACCCCGGCCGGCGAATCCCTCAGCGCCGCGGCACCCGACGTCTTCGCGGCGATGGAGCGCGCGACGCAGGGCGCGCTCGCCCGGGCGGCCAAGCCCACCGGGACGGTGCGGTTGGTCGCCTTCTCGACGGCGATCCGGGGCCTGGTGGCGCCGTGTCTGGCCGCGCTCGCCGTACGCCATCCCACTCTCCACCTGGCCCTCACCGAGGCCGACCCCGCGGAGGCCGCCGCGGCCCTGGCCTCCGGCGCCGCGGACCTCGCGATCCTGCACGACTCCGCGGCCCTGCCCGCGTGGACGGGGGCGGCGGGCGCGGGCGAGACGAACGTACGCCGGCAGCTGCGCACCGACCTGATCCTGCTCGACGTCGGCGACGTCATCGTGCGCGAGGACCATCCGCTGGCCGGCCGCGCCCGCGTCGCCGCGCCGGACCTGCAGGGCGACGCGTGGGTGACGAGCCCGCCGGGTACGGCGTGTCACGACTGGTTTCAGCGGCTCTTCGCCGGCACCCCGCAGCCCCTGGTCCGGCATCGCATCGACGACTTCTCCACCCAGCTGGCGCTGGTCGCGGCCGGCGGCGGCATCGCCCTCGTGCCGCGCCTGGCCCGGCCGCCACTGCCGCCCGGCCTCGTGGCGCTGCCGGTTGACCCGGCCCCCACCCGCAGCGTCGAGGCGGCCTGGCGGGCGAGCGCGGGCGAGAGCCCCGCGCTCGAGGTGGTGCGCAAAGCGCTCCAAGTGATCGCTCACGACTCGGTCACCACCCCTGCCCCCCACTGACCGCTCACGACCTGCGCAAAGGGTGCCATGGCACCAAAAGGGCAGGTCACGAACGGTCGGCCTGTGGATAACGCTTCGCTTGCGCTCTCGTGTCAGCCCGGCGCGGTGATCAGGACGGCTCGGTGATGGCGGCCAGCGCGCGGTCCACGCTGCCCCGATCCGTGGGCCGCACCAGCCGCTCCACCTCGACCCCGTCGCGCAGGAAGATCAGCGTCGGCCAGAGCTTGACCCGGTAGGACCGGCCCAGGGGCCGACCCGGCCCGTCCTCGACCGACAGCACGGGGACGTCGGGGTGCGCGGCCAGGGCGGGCGCGATGTGGCGCTCGGCCGCGAGGCAGTAGCCGCACCAGTCGGTGCCGAACGCCACGACCGCCGGGCCGCGCATCGCGTCGACGTCCGCGCGCAGCGGCTGTTCGGTGTTGTAGTCGGTCACCCCTCCAGCATGCCGGGTGCGCCGGGCCCGCGCGCGAGGGGGCCTGCGGGCTGGGGACTCAGTCGCCCGCCGGGCCGCCCACCGACTCCTTGTCCGCCGGATTGCCGCCACTGATCTGCCGCCCCGACAGCCAGATGCCACACCCGATAACGGCACCGCCGAGCAGGTGGTACCAGGCCAATCGTTCCCCTACGAACAGGAACGCCAGGGCCGCCCCGAACACGGGCATCAGGTGGATGAACTGCCCGGCCCGCGAGGCGCCCATCAGCTCCACGCCGCGGTTGAAGCAGAAGAACGAAACGATGGAGGGGATGACCCCGACGTACGCGACCGCCGCCAGCGCCCCCGGCGTCGCCCGCACCGCCCGCCCCCCGGCCAGCTCGGCCGCCGCGAACGGCGCCACCATGAGCGCCCCCAGCCCGAACGTCGTCACCAGCAGCGTCAGCGGCCGGACCGCCGGTTTGTCGCGCAGCACGACGGTGTAGACGGCGTACGCCGCGACGGCCGCCAGGATCCAGGCATCCCCGGCGTTGGCCGACAAACCCGCGCCGCCGATCACCCGCCCCTGGGAGACCACGAGCCACACGCCGAGCAGCGAGACGACCAGCCCGGCGAGCTGCGCCAGGTGCGGCCGCTCCCGGTGCGCGGCGAGCGTCAGGAGCACGATGAGGACGGGGCACACCGACTGCAACAGCACCCCGTTCACGACCGTGGTGGTCTCCAGCCCCCGGTAGACGAACGTGTTGAAGATGGCGATCCCGGTCACCGCCAACACCAGCACGGTCTTCCAGCGCGCCCGCAACTCGCCGGTGTCCGCCCGCACCCCCCGCCACGCCAACGGCGTCAGCAGCGCCGTCGCGATCGTCCAACGCAGGAAGGACAGTTGGATCGGGGGGACGGTTCCGCCGACCAGTCGCCCCACCACGAAGTTGCCCGACCAGCCGAGGATGGCCAGGCACAACAGGAGGGGCGCCGAGGCGTAGAGGCGGTGGATCGGCGACGGACTCACGGCCGCCACGTTAAGGCACGCGGATAGCCTGGTCGCCATGACGAGCCCCGCGACGCGCAGCGTCGAACGCCTCATCCACGCCGACTCCGATCTCATCTTCGACGTCATCGCCAACCCGTTCCGGCACGCCGACTTCGACGGCTCTGGGATGGTCAAGGGCACCCCGCACGGGCCGGGACGGCTCGCCCCCGGCGTCCGCTTCACGATGGCCCAGAAGGTGGGGCCGTTCCCGTACCGCTCGGTGAACGACGTGGTCGAGTTCGAGGAGGGCCGCCGCATCGCGTGGGCCACCTCCAGCGAGCTCGCCGGCCGACGCGTCGCGGGCGGACAGATCTGGCGGTACGAGGTCGAGCCGCGCGAGGACGGCACGCTGGTGCGGGAGTCCTACGACCTGTCGCAGGCCGGTGTCGTCGGGCCGATCATGGAGCGGACCGGCCAGGCCGCGCGGTACGAGAAGGCCATGGCGGCCACCCTCGAACGCCTCGCCAAGCTGGTCGAGAACTAACCCCGCCGGACCTCAGTCCCAGCGGAGCTGCGGGTCGACCACGACGGGGAAGTTCACCGAATTCGCGACGAAGCAGCGCTCGTGCGCTTCCTCGTGGGCGAGTAGCGCCCGCGCCTGCACATCGGGAGAGGGGGGCGCATCGGGAGAGCGGGGCGCGTCGCCAGCCTCGCGCGCGTCGGCCGCGTCACCCCCCTCGTTCGAGGCCGCCAGGGTGACGACCGGACGCAGCGCGACCCGCTCGAACCGGCCGCCGCCCGAGGCGTCCGTCACCATCACCCCGTGGGCGCGATCCTCGTACGCCGTGACGACCACGCCCGAGGCCGCGGCCAGGTGCAGGTACCACAACATGTGGCATTGACTCAGCGCCGCGACCAGCAGCTGCTCCGGGTTCCACCGCGTCGGATCGCCCCGGAACGCCGGGTCCGCGCTGCCCAGGAGCACGGGCGGCCCGCCCGGCAGGCCCGCGGCGGCGGTCACCTCGTGGTCGCGGCCGTACCCGGCGTACGTCGTGGTCCCCGGGCCGCGGTTCCCGGTCCAGGTCACCACGACGTCGTAGGTGTGCCGATGACCAGCCATCACTCGTCCCCGTCCGGGCCCTCCTCCAGGCGCCGCAGCACGGCCTCCAGCTCGGGGGCGTGTTCCAGCAGGACCGTCACCTTGTGGGTCTCGCCGTCGTCCACGAGCTGCACGGTGCGCGACCCGGCCCGCCGTACGCCGTCGACCTCGATCGCCGTCACCCGCCGCGGGGCCTGGCCCTTGGCGTCGATGGTGATCTCGTACGTCGCGCCGCCATGCCGGTAGGTGACACTGGCCGTCGTCCAGGCGCCCGGCAGGCTCGGGTCGAGGACCAGGCGGTCCTCCATCCGCCGCACGCCGAGGATGCCTTCGAGCCCGGCCCGGAACATCCAGCCGGAGCTGCCCGTGTACCAGGTCCAGCCGCCGCGCCCGACGTACGGTTCGACGGAGTAGACGTCCGCGGCGATGACGTACGGCTCGGTGCGGTAGACGTCCGCCGCGTCCCCGTCGAGGGCGTGATTGATGGGGTTGATCAGCGAGAACAGCTCGCCCGCCCGGTCCTGCCGCCCCAGGGCGGCGTTGGCGAAGATCGACCAGAGGGCGCCGTGCGTGTATTGCCCGCCGTTCTCCCTGACGCCCGGCGGGTAGGCCCGCACGTAGCCCGGGTCGGGGTCGGAGGTCTCGAACGGGGGCGTGAACAGGCGGGCGACCTTCTCTTCGGTCATGATCAGGTGCTCGTCGACCTGCCGCATCGCGCTCAACGCGCGCTCCGGCTTGGCCGCGCCGGACAGCGCCGCCCAGCTCTGGGCGATGGCGTCGATGCGGCATTCGGTGCGGGCCTTCGACCCCAGCGGGGTGCCGTCGTCGAAGTAGCCGCGCCGGTACCAGTCGCCGTCCCAGCCGTGCCCCTCCAGTGCTTCCAGGAGTTTGCGCTGGTAGGCCTTCGCGTGCTCGGCGAGCTGCGGGGCCCGCTCCGAGAGCGTCGGCATGATGTCGGAGATCGTCTTGTGCAGGAACCAGCCCAGCCAGACGCTCTCGCCCTTGCCGCGCTCGCCGACGCGGTTCATCCCGTCGTTCCAGTCGCCGCAGCCCATCAGCGGCAGGCCGTGCACGCCCGCCGTGAAGGCGCGCTGCAGCGCAAGGATGACGTGATCCTGCAGCGAGGCGGTGCGCCGCGACCGCTCCGGGGTGAAGAAGTTCTCGTGCTGGTCGTCCTCGAGGGTCGGGCCGACGAGGAAGGGGACCTGCTCGTCCAGCACGGCGACGTCGCCGGTCACCCGCAGGTAGTGCGCCGTCGCGTGGACGAGCCAGACGACGTCGTCGGAGATGCGGGTCCGTACGCCGGCGCCGGTGGCCGGCAGCCACCAGTGCTGCACGTCGCCCTCGACGAACTGGCGCGACGCGGCACGCAGCAGGTGCTCCCGCGCCGGGCCCGGGTCGACGAGGAGCGTCGCCATCGAGTCCTGCAGCTGGTCGCGGAAGCCGTAGGCACCGGACGTCTGGTAGTAGCCCGACCGCGCGAACAGCCGGCAGGCCAGGGTCTGATAGAGCAGCCAGCCGTTCATCATGAGGTCGAACGCGCGGTCCGGGGTGCGCACCGCGACCTTGCCGAGCCGGTGCCGCCAGCTCGCCCGCACCGTCTCCAGCGTCTCGCCGGGGTCGGCGGCGCGGTAGGCCTGCACCAGTCGCCGGGCGCCGTCGGCGTCGGTGGCGGCGCACATCGTCATCGGCACGGACAGCGTCTCGCCCGCCCCGATCGTGAAGGTGCCCTGCAGCGCGGCGCACGGGTCGAACCCGGCGCCGACCCGGCCGGCCAGCTTCTCGCCGAGCATCACGGCCCGCGGGGCCGTCAGGTCGCCGTGCAGCCCGAGGACCTCGCGCCGGGCGGCGGTCAGTGAATCCTGGCGCCCGCCCATGTCGAAGGCGACGACCTGGTCCGCGAACGCCGTACTCCACGGGTTACGCACGAACAGCGCACCGGTGGCCCGGTCGACCTCGGTGAGCAGGTGCCGCGGCCCGTCGTCGCGCTTGAAGCCGAGGAGCAGGTCGGCGTACGACGTGATCGTGACCGTCCGCGCCGTGCCGGTGGCGTTGCGGATCTTGAGCCAGGACACCTTGACGGGGTCGTCGCCCGCGACGTACTGGGTCAGGTCCAGCTCCAGCCCGGCCCGGTGGTGCCGGTAGCGGGTGTAGCCGAACCCGTGGTGGACGACGTGCCGGCCGGTGCCGATCGCCCCCGCCATCGGCGAGAGCACGGTGCCGGACTCGTCGTCGCGGACGTAGACGACCTCGCAAACGGGGGCGCTGACCGGGTCGTTGCCCCACGGCGTGATCTGGTTGTCCCGGCTGTTGCGCCACCAGGTGTAGCCGGCCCCCTCGGCCGTGGCGTGGAAGCCGAACGTCGGGTTGGCCACGACGTTGGTCCACGGCGCCGGGGTGTGCCGGCCCTCCTCCAGGACCGTGACGTATTCGCTGCCGTCGGCGGCGAACCCGCCGTAGCTGTTGAAGAACAGCAGCGGGTCCGGGACGGGGGTCGGCGGGATCTCGGGCGCGGGGCGCCGGGCCGGGCTTGCCGCGGACCGCGCGGCGGGCAGGACCGCCGGCAGGGCGGCGGGACGCGCGGTGGCGCCCGTCCCTGCGCCAACCGCCCTGGTCTCGGTGGCGGGCTCCGCGGGCAGCGTCGCCGACGCCGCGAGCGGGAGCTGCGCGGCGAGGTCGCCGCGGCGCGCGTCGAGGACGACCCGGGCGGCCGCCGTCAGCGAGGCGAGCACCTCTGGGTCGGTCTGGTCGGCACGCAGCAGGAAGATGCGCCCGGTCGAGTCCGGCGACCCGGTCCGCGGCTGGATCGACACCACCAGGTGTTCCAGGCGCTGCTGCAGGTCCTCGGCGTAGCTCGTGGAGTGCAGGTTGACGACCACGAGGTCGACCGCGAACCGGCGCAGCCGCCAGAACTCGAACGCCCGGACCATCTGCCGCACCAGCGGCAGCTCGCTGCCGTCGGCGATGTTGACCAGCACGATCGGCAGGTCGCCGGAGATCCCCAACGGCCACAGCGAGCTCTGCGGCGCGGCCGAGCGGATCATCAGCTGCTCGTCGGGACGCAGCACTGGGTGCGGGTAGAGCACGTGCCCGGCGAGCGTCTGGAACTGGTCGGCCTCGTCGGCCGCCACACCCAGGTAGCGCAGCTGGATCTGGGCCTCGGTCCAGCCCAGCGAGGCGATGCGCTCGTACGCCGAGGTCTGTCGGTGCTGATCCAGCAGCCGGACCAGGTCTTCCCGGGTGGCCGCCGCAGCGGTCCACAGGAACACCCGGACCCGCCCGCCGGGCGGCACCGAGACGCGCTGGCCCAGCGCGGCGATCGGGTCGAGGGTGTAGCCGAGGGCCTCCGGGTCGTCGGCGCCGACGGCGCGACCGTCGCTGTAGGGCCAGCCGTTCTCCATCGCGGCCGGCGCGCGGGTGCTGCCGCCGCGGCCGAGGAACGCTCGGCGGTTGGTCTGCGGCACCAGCGGCCCCACCTCGGGGGCCTCCACCACGCTCGCCGCGTCGGGGGTGCCCCGCCGGGCCAGCGGGGTCTCCACGACGAGCATGTGGCCCAGCCAGACATTGGGAGCCCCCGAGGCGCGCGGCCGACGGTAGGCGATGATCGCGCCGAGGCCCGGGTCGTACTCCGTGTGCACGAACATCCGGCTGAACACCGGGTGGGCGTCGTCGTCGGCAGCGGCGCCCAGCACGAGCTCGGCGTAGCTGGCCAGCGTGATCGTGCGGGCGTCGTCGCCCTCGTTGGTCAACGTCACCCGGCGTACGGCGACGTCCGACTCCGGCGACACGCGCCAGTCGAGGATCGACGTGATCGTGCCGCGATGCCGCCGGTAGATCGCGCTGTCCTGGTTGAACCGCACCTCGTATTCGCCGGTGGCGCCGCGGACCGGCATGCCGGTCGCGGACCAGTACCGGCCCGTCTCGTCGTCGCGCAGGTAGACGAAGTCGCCGAGCTGCTCGGTGCTGCGGTCGACCCGCCAGCGGGTGAGCGCGTTGCCGTTCCAACGCAGTTGGCTGCCGCCCGCCGGGGTGAGCGTGAGGGAGAGCCGGCCGTTGGACAGGTGGTGCACGGCCGGGGAGAAGGCCGAGCTGCCGATGTAGGCGCGCTCGGTCGGCGCCATCATCGCGTCGCGGCCGGTCCGCAGTCCCTGCTCGCGGGTCTTCTTCGGGGACACCGGCACATAGCGCGGCGCCCGCTCCTGCAGCAGCAGCTCGCAGGCCGCGATCATCGGCTCGGCGTGGAACCGCTCCCGCATCAGCCCGTCGTGGACGGCGTTGTGGATCGCGAGCAGGGTCATGCCGTGGTGGTGGGCCATGTAGCACTGCACGACGGCGTACTTCTCGCCCTGCGGCAGGCGCGCCCCGGTGAAGTCGACGGCCTCGTAGAAGCCGAACGGCCCACGCGCCCCGAGGCCCCGCAGCCGGTCGTAGTTCGCCGCGGCGTCGCCGGGGTCGACCATCGCGGCGAGGCCGGTGGCGTACGGCGCGATGACGAGATTGTCCGAGAGCCCGCGCACCAGGCCGAGGTCGGGGACGCCGAACGGGCTGTATTGGTAGGTGTGCTGCGGGTCGCGGGCGTTGTACGCCGACTCCGAAATGCCCCACGGGATGTCGAAGCGGGACGCGTAGCTCATCTGCGCCCGCACGACCAGCCGCATCGTCTTGGCGAGCAGGCCGGTCGAGGGCTGGCGCATGACGAGGCCGGGCATCAGGTACTCGAACATCGAGCCCGACCAGGACGCGAGCGCCGCGCCGCCGCCGGCCGCGCACAGCGGCCGCCCGAGCATGACCCAGTGGCGGGTCTTGACGTCGCCCTTGGCGATGGCGAAGAAGCTGGCCAGCCGCGCCTCGGAGGCGAGCAGGTCGTAGCAGCTGTCGTCCAGCTGCGCGTCGGGCACGTGGTAGCCGATCGAGAGCAGGCCGCGGCGCGGGTCGACGAGGAACTTGAAGTCGTGTGCGTTGGCCAGCTCGGTGCAGCGGCGGGCGATGTCCATGAGCCGCCCGTCGAGCGCGGACCGCTCGCCGTCGGGCAGCCGGTCGGCGCGCAGGCCGACCACCGCGCGGGCCACGGCCTGCGCCCAGGCGGTGGGGGTGCCCGCCCCGGCCGGGTCGTGCGGGTCGCCGGTGCGGTGGTCCGGGTCGGTCGCGCCGACGACCTCGACGAGCGCGGTGGCCATGTCGGCCGCCCGGGCCAGGTTGACCTCGCCGTCGGAGCCGGGCTCCAGGGCCCGCTCCACGGTCGAGACGGCCTCCTCGATGCGGGCGATGCCGGGCGCGCCGATGCGACGTACGGTCTCTTGCTCCTCCAGCACCTGCCGCAGGACGCCGAGCGTGTCGCGGACGCCCTCGACGCGGTCCACGCCGGGGGTCTTGATGCCGCCGACCCAGTCCAGGCAGGACTGGCGCAGCGCGATGAGGTGGCCGGCGAAGTTGCCGGAGTCGACGGAGGAGACGTACGCCGGGGGCAGCGGGACGAGGCTCTGGGTGTCGTACCAGTTGAGCAGGTGCCCCTTGTGCTTCTCCAGCCGGTCGACGGTCTCCAGCGTGCCCTCGATGCGGGTCACGGCCTCCTCCGCGCCGATCCAGCCGTTGTCGGCCGCGGCCACGCAGACGAGCATGTAGAGCCCGATGTTGGTCGGGGAGGTGCGGTGCGCCACGACCGGGACCGGCGCCTCCTGGAAGTTGTCCGGCGGCAGGTGGTTCTCGCTCGGGCCCACGAAGGTCTCGAAGAAGTGCCAGGTCCGGCGGGCGACCAGCCGCAGCGAGCGCAGGTCGTCGGGCGAGGCGTGCAGGTCGGTCGAGGAGTGCGGGCGGCTGATGAGCCAGGCCACCAGGGGCGCCGCGAGCCAGGCCAGGACCAGCGGAGCGGCCACGAGCAGCGACCACGGGCCGCGCCAGATCGCCACGGCGAGCAGGATGAACGCCGGGATCAGGCCGACCGCCATGGCGCGGGTGAAGAACCGCAACGTGTTCTTGTTCGCGGCCGCGGACGCGGCGGCGGTGGTCCATTCCAGCAGGTGCTTGCGGGAGACCAGCAGGCGGAACATCGTCCGGAAGATGGCGTCGAGGCACAGGGTCGCCCGGTGCGCGAGCAGCACCGTGTTGGTGAGGCCGAGGATGATGCCGTCGCGGGCGTCCTCCATGACCGCGCCCAAGTAGCTGGAGCGGATCACGCCCTTCTCGCGCCGGCTCAGGGCGGCGGGCAGCGAGAACAGCGGCGGGATGAAGTACGCCGCGAGCAGCGCGAAGATCGCCACGCAGGCCGCCAGCGGCGGCAGCAGGGCGAGCAGCGTGATGATGCCGACGACGACCGCGATCGGGACGAGGGAGCGCCGCAGGTTGTCGATCATCTTCCACAGGCCGAGGCCGTTGATACCCTGGCGCCGGAACAGGATCCAGGGCAGCAGCTGCCAGTCGCCGCGGATCCAGCGGTGGTCGCGCCGGGAGGCGACGAAGTAGCTGGTCGGGTAGGCCTCGACGACCTCGACGTCGGTGGCCATGCCGGACCGGGCGTAGTTGCCCTCGAGCAGGTCGTGGGACAGCAGCGTGTTCTCCGGGATGCGCCCCTCCCAGGCCGCGGTGACCGCCGCCAGGTCGTAGATGCCCTTGCCGGAGAACGAGCCCTCGTCGAAGAGGTCCTGGTAGACGTCGGAGACCGTCGTCGCGTAGGGGTTGGTGCCCTGCGGGGTGGAGAAGATCCGCTGGTACGTCGAGCTCTCCTCCGCCAACGGCAGGGAGGGGCTGACCCGCGGCTGCAGGATGCCGTAGCCGCGCAGGACCTGCCCCGAGGGGTGCAGGCGCGCCACGTTGAGCGGGTGGGCCATCTTGCCGACGAGCTGGCGCACGGACTCGCGCGGCAGCCGGGTGTCGGAGTCGAGGGTCACGACGTAGCGGAACGGCCCCGGCAGCCGGCCGGCCTTGACCTCCATGTCGTTGCTCTGGTCGCCCTGGAGCAGGTGGTTGAGCTGCTCGAGCTTGCCGCGCTTGCGTTCCCAGCCCATCCACTTGCCCTCACTGGGGTTCCAGCGGCGCGGGCGGTGGAAGAGGAGGAAGCGGTCGCCGTACTGGCCGTTGAGCTGGTTGATCCCGTCGACGGCCCGCTGCAGCAGGGCCTCGTCGCCGTCCAGGATCTCCGCGTCGGCGTCCTTCCAGTCGGTGGCGGCGCCGAAGTACAGCTCCTGGTCCTTGTTGGCGAGGTAGTGCACCTCCAGGTCCGAGACCAGCTCATCGACGCCCTCCGGAGAGGTGATCATCGTCGGGATGACGACGAGGGTCCGCAGCCGTTCCGGCACCCCGCGGGTCAGCGCCAGCCCCGGCAGCGGAGTCTCGGGCATGAGGCGGGTCGACCAGTAGTTGACGATGCTCAGGGCCAGGTCGCTGGCGGGCAGGCCGAGCAGCACCGCGGCGATGAGGGTCCAGGTGGGCGGCAGCGACCCGAACCGGTGCGTGCCGAGGCCCGGCACCCCGACGGCGGGGTCGACCAGGCGCCACATGACGTACGTCGCGAGCACGGACATGGCCAGCGTCAGGACGGTGAGCGCGCCCAGGTAGCCGGGCAGCCCGGCGCCGCGCATCAGCCGCACGACGCGCTGGTGACGATCCGGCCGGTAGCCGAGCCGCGCCTCGAAGGTGGGGCGGCCCTCGTCGATCAGCCAGTAGCCGACGTCCTGGCGCACCTCGTCGGACGAATAGGCGCTCTGCTGCAGCACCGCCCGGGTGACGTCGATCTCGTTCTGCCGGGAGCCGCGGGCCAGCTCCTCGACGGCCTGCCGGTAGAGCCCGCGGCTGGCAGCGTCGAGGGCGGCGTAGTCCGGGTTGGTACGCAGCTCGCGCTCGATGAGCGAGACGCTCTCGAACCACTCGCTCCACGACACGTCGTTGATGAGGCGCAGGCTCTGGAAGATGTTGCGCATCGTGACCGAGTCGCGCGCCACGAGCTGGTGCTCCTCGTGGACCAGCGCCGAGGGCTCCAGGCCGCGCGACTCCAGGTCGTTGTCCAGCCAGGCGAGCGTCTCGTCCAGGTTGGTGCCGGTCAGGCGGCGCATCAGCCGCACGACGAAGGTGCGGCCCTGGCCGGTCAGGCCGTTGGGCAGCACCTGGGACGCCTCGGCGGGACCATGCGCGTCCGGGCCGAGGCCCAGGAGCCGGTCGGCCGCCGCGTCGGCCGCCGCCAACTGGCGGGAGCTGTCGGCGAGGCTGTCGGAGAGGCGCCGCATGTTCTCGATGAGGACCAGGCTCAGCATCAGCGGCAGCGCGCTCAGCTCGGCCACGGTCAGGGCCTTGCGTGATTCGTACGCCCGAACGAAGCGGGCCAGCAGCATCGGGTCGAACACCGAGTCGCTGTGCGCGACGTACGCCCACGCGATGGCAAAGACCCGTGGGTAGCCCTCCAGGAAGCCACTGCCGAGCCGGGGCAGGTCGTCCAGGGCGTTGCCCGGCAGCCCGAGCCGGATCTGGCGGATGTGCCGCTCGACCAGGTGGAAGTTGTCGACCAGCCACTCCCCCGCGGGGGTCAGGGCGCGCTTCTCGGCGATGTCGTGGTTGAGCACGTCGTACGCCTTGGTCAGCGCCAACGCGTCGTCGTTCAGCCGCGCCAACAGGGTCTTGACGCGCGGCGGACGGCGTACGGTCGTGTGGCCGTCGGCCAGCGAGACCGCGTGCTCCTCGAACCGTTCGGGGCTGAACAGATCCGCCCGGATCGGATCACCCTCCTGCCAGGGGATGGTCGTCGCCGCGCTGCGCGGGGAGGGACTGCCACTGTTCGCCACCGGCCCAGTTTGCCCGAAACCGGTGCCTCCAGCCTGGCGAGCGAGGGTTCGATCCCCGCGTCGGCGTGGCGCGGTCCGGTGCGACGGGTCAAGCTGGGGCCCATGCGCGTCGCACTCGCCGGGTACGCCTACGCCCGCAGCATCCACGCCCCGTTCCTCCGGGCCGCCGGCGCCCAGGTCGTGCTCGCCGCCACCGGCGACCCCGCGCGGATGGCGCAGGCCGAGGCGGATTGGCCCGGCGTGCGGGTGGTGCCCGACCTGCTCGCAATGCTGGCGACGGCGCCCGCTCTGGGGGTTGACCTGGTGGTTTTGGCCACCCCGACGGGCCTGCACGCGGAGCACGTCAGGGCGGTGCTCGACGCGGGGTTGCCTTGCGTCGTCGACAAGCCGCTGGCGTGCGAGGCGGCTTCCGCGGCGGCGCTGGTGGCGACGGCGCGGACGGCGCGGGTGCCGCTGACGGTGTACCAGAACCGGCGGTACGACGAGGGCCCGCGCGCGCTCGGGGCGCTGCTGGCCGGCGGGGAATTGGGGACGGTGCGGCGGTTGGAAATGCGGTACGAGCGGTGGCGGCCGGAGCCGCGGCACCGGTGGCGCGAGGACTCGCCGTGGCAGGCCGGCGGCGGCGTGCTGCTGGACCTGGGCAGCCACGTGGTGGACCTGGCGGTGCAGGTGCTCGGCCCCGTCACGAGCGTGACGGCGCAGGTGGCGTCGGTGACGACCACCGCCGACGACGACGCCGTGCTGTTCTGTCGCCACGCGGGCGGCGGGGTTGGCGGCGGCGCGGGCGGCGGGGTTGGCGACCGTGGCGGCGACGAGGTTGGTGGCGACGCGGACGGTAGCGCTGGCGGGGCGACGTCGGTGCTGTGGGTCTCGTCGGTGCAGCCTGCCCCGGGGCCGCGGTTGCGGGCCGTGGGCACCCGTGCGGCGTACGTCTGGGACGACTTCGAGGACGAGGGGGCCTATCCGGACCTGCGCGACGCACCGGGATCCTCGGGCTGGGTGGTGGCGGGGGCGACGCGCCGCCCCGCGCCACTCCCCGACCGTGCCGCCGACGGGGCGGCGGATTTCTACCGGGGGGTGGCGGCGGCTCTGAAGGCCTGTCCGGCGGGCCCGGAGGGGTACGCCGCGCGGCAGGCGGCCATGCCCGTCGACCCCGAGGAGGCGGTTCACACGCTGGCCGTGATCGACGCCGCCCGGATCAGCTCGGTCGAGCGCCGCGAGGTGGCGGTAGCCGCGGGCTGACGCACCGGAGATCAGGGCTGGGCCCGCCAGCCTGGACGAGCGGGGTGACCCCGCCAGTCAGGGCTGCAGCAGCTGCTTCTTTTGGACCTTGCCCATCTCGTTGCGCGGCAGGGACGCGACGAAGCGCACCTCACGGGGGCGCTTGTGCACGCTCAGCCCGTCGGCCACGGCCTGGGCCAACCGGTCGCCGTCGGGCGGGTCGGTCGCGTCGGCCGGCACGACGTACGCCACGATCCGTTGCCCCAGGTCGTCGTCCGCTTCGCCGATGACGGCGACCTCCGCGACCCCCGGCTGCCCGAGCAGGAACGTCTCGATCTCGCCGGCGCCGATGCGGTAGCCCCCGGACTTGATCAGGTCCACCGACTCGCGGCCGACGATGCGGTGGTTTCCATCCGGACCGATCGTCGCTACGTCGCCGGTCACGAACCAACCATCGGCCGTAAAGGATTCGGCGGTGGCGTCGGGGCGGTTCAGGTACCCGCTGAACAGCGACCGTCCCCGCACCTCCAGCCGCCCGACCGCCTCGCCGTCGGAGGGCACCGCGGCGCCGTGCTCGTCGCGCAGCCGGGTCTGCACCCCCGCCACCGGCCAGCCCACGTGCCCGGCGACCCGGGGACCGTCGTGCCGGGCGCTGACCGTAAGCAGCGTCTCCGTCATCCCGTACCGCTCCACCATCTCCTGACCCGTCAGCTCGCGCATCCGCTCGAAGACCGGCACGGGCAGCGGCGCCGACCCGCTCACCAGGAGCCGCGCGGGGGCGAGCCGGCGGACGGCGGCGGGCTCGGCGGCGATGCGGCCCCAGATCGTCGGTACGCCGAAGCACATCGCGCTCGCGCCCTGGGCCAGCGCGGATTCGACGGCGTCGGCGTAACTCTCGGGGGTCGGCCGACCCGGGTGGATCAGCGACCCGCCGACCCGCAGCGGGCCGAGGCAGCCGACGATCAACCCGTGGACGTGGAACAGCGGCAGCCCGTGCACGAGGGTGTCGGCGGCCGTCCATCCCCAGGCGTCGGCCACCCCGTCCAGGCCGGCGGCGATCGCGCGCCGGGAGAGCTGGACGCCCTTCGGCAGGCCGGTCGTGCCCGAGGTGTAGAGGATCATCGCGATCGCTTCAGGGTCCGGGGCGGCGGGTAAGCCGGGCGTCGTCGGCACTCCAGTGGGAACCCCACGAACCGGCACGACGGGCAGCGCGCCACCCGCCGCCGCGGCCGCCGTGCCCGGTTCCGGTGCCGGCCCGACCCAGTGGGACACGGCGGAATCGGCCAGGATGTGCGCCAGCTCGGTCGCGCCGGCGTCCTTGGGGACTGGCACCGCCGTGAGTCCGCCGGCCAGGATGCCCACGACCGCCAGCACGGTGTCGAGAGTGGGCTGGGCCAGGACGGCGACCCGGTCCGCGCCCAGCGCGCGGAGCCGCCCGCCGAGCGCCAGGGCCACCCCGCCGGCCTCGGCGTACGACATCGACTCCCCCGCGACCGTCAGCCGTGCCTCGGGACGGGCCGACAGGCCCGGTAGCAGCGCGTCGAGCGTCACGACGCGGGCGCCCAGCGCGGGTCGCGACCCATCCGCGCGAGCAGGCGGTCGGCGCGCGGGGCGTCGTCGGGAACGGGTACGGCGGGTGCGCAAATGCCCTCGCCATACAGGTGCTCGCCGAACCCGTCCAGCGCGGCTTCGATGGCGTCGAGCTCGGCGTCGGTCCAGGCGGCGTCGCGGCCCGCGGCCCGGGCCAGGTCCCAGCGGTGCACGAGCATGTCGAACCCGTAGAACCGGGTCATGACCTCGCCGAGCGTCGACGTACCGCCCATCGAGGGCACCTCCTGATCCGCCACAACCGGATCGGCCAGGTAGCGGGCGACGGCCTCGGCGTGCGTGCGCCACCCGATGGGCGGATCGGCGAGGTCGGGGGGCAGCCCCAGGTCGTGACCCGCGCGCATCATCACGTCGCGTTGGGTGTCGATGACGTGGGCGAGGACGTCGGCGGCGGTCCAGCCGGCGCACGGCGAGGGCCGGGACCAGTCGGTCGGCGCGAGGGCGTCGACGACGGCCATGAAGGGGGCCTGGCAACGGTCGTACTCGGCGGCGCTCATGCGCCCGAACCTACCGGCCGCGTAGGCCACCCGACAGGGGCGGTGGGTGGCGGCTGGGCTAGCCGGCGGCGGGTACCAGGCTCGCCAGGCGGCGCCCGGCGTGCTTCTGGACGAGCAGGGGGATGAAGTCGCGAATGGGACCGTCGAGGGCCTGGTGCTCGGTCCGTACGGCGGCCTCGACCACCTCGGGCGGCACGTCCGGGAAGCGGACCATCAGTTGCTCGAGTACGTCGCGGATGGCTTCCGACTCGGATCGTTGCCTCATGCAAGTGACCATAACCAAGGCGCGTGAGCGCACGTTCACGGTTTGCGGGTGAGGCGCGACACAGGCCGCGTGCCAATGCCGGAGAGTGCGGTCACCAGCCAGTCACCCAGCCCGTCATAACTTCGTACCATGGTACGAAGTTATGACAGATCCGCCGGTACGGCGCACGTAGCGGGCTCGGGCCTGGTCGGCGAGCTGTTCGCGGGTGCGCGGCGGGGCCGAGGTGCTCAGGCTGTCCAGGAGGGCCTGGCTCGCCAGGGTGATAGCCGTCACGGCCTCGTCGTACGCCGTCTGGTTGGCCCGGCTCGGGGTGCGGCTGCCCGCGATCTTGCGGACATATTGCAGCGCCGCGTCATGGACCTCCGCGCTGGTCGCCGGCGGGGTGAGGTTGTGCAGCGGCCGGATATTGCGGCACATCGGGCCTCCTGGGGGACGGCGGATGCGGTCCGCGCCATTCTCGCAGTCGTGTGCAGCGATGCCGCGGTCGGGCAGACTGGCGCGCCATGGAGGCCGCGCGACGGGTGCTGGTCGTCGACGCCGCCAATGTCGTCGGCGATGTGCCCGACGGCTGGTGGCGGGACCGTCCGGGCGCGACCGCGCGGCTGCACGCCGGCCTGCTCGATCGGATCACACCGGCGGGACGCTGCCGTACGACGAGGTGGTGCTGGTCGTCGAGGGACAGGCGCGGCGCGGGGTGCCCGAGGGCCAGACGGCCGCCGTGCGCACCGTGCATGCCCCAGGTAGCGGCGACGACCAGATCGTGGCGACGTGCACCCAGCTGGTCGCCGAGGGGACGACGGTGACCCTGGCCAGCGCGGACCGGGGTCTGATCGCCCGGCTGGGCGGGCTCGGTGTGGGGGTGGCCGGCCCGCGATCCGTTCGCGACCGCTAGTTCCGGCCGGGCTCAGACCGGGTCCGGCGCCCCGCGCTCAGACCGGCTCCGGCACCCGTTCGGCTCGGGCGGGGACCTCAGGCTTGCGGATCGTGAACACGCTCGCGGCGGCCGCCGCGCAGAGCAACCCCGCCGCCCACCAGGCCAGCCGGTAGTCGCCGTGGGCCTCCCGGATCCAGCCGGCGACGCTAGCCCCGGCGGCCGCGCCGATCATGTGCGCGGCGAACACCCAGCCGAACACGATCCCGGACCGCTCGATGCCGAAGTGCTGCCGGCACAGCGCCAGCGTCGGCGGCACGGTCGCCACCCAGTCCAGGCCGTAGAAGATGATGAACGCCCACATGCCCGGCTGGACGTCCGGCGCCCACAACCAGGGCAGCCCGATCAGCGAGAGGCCGCGCAGCCCGTAGTACGCCCAGAGCAGCAGCCGCGAGTCCACCCGGTCGGTGAGCCAGCCGGAAGCGACGGTCCCCACCACATCGAAGACGCCGACGACGGCGAGCAGCCCGGCCGCCGTCGTGGCGGGCATGCCGTGGTCGTGCGCCGCGGGCACGAAATGGGTCTGGATCAGCCCGTTGGTGCTCCAGCCGCAGACGAAGAACGTCCCCGCCAACACCCAGAACGCCCAGCTGTCGCGGGCCTCGCGCAGCGTGTGCAGCGCGACGCGGGCCGGACCGCGGGCCGCCTCGACCTGCGGGGGCGCCGGCAGATCCGTGGTCACCCCGACCGCATCGAGGGCCGGGTCGGGCGCGTCGTGCGGCTCGGCGTGGTCAGTGTTCGCCCGGTCGGCCACGCCGGTGTCGGGCGGGCCGGGAACCGAGCTGGGCGTGGCGGCGGCGCCGTACGGCTCGACGCCCACCTCGTGCGGGTAGTCATGCAGCAGGAACCACACGAGGGGCGCCAACGCCAGCGCGAGGACCGCCACCACCGCGGCGGCGAAGCGCCACCCCGGGCCCTCCGCGGCCGCCGCGATCAGCGGGAGAAACGCGAGCTGCCCCAGGGCGTTCGCGGCGGAGAAGATCCCCGTCACGAGGCCCCGGTGGGTAGCGAACCAGCGGTTCGCCACGATCGCGCCGAACACGAGGGCGGTGCAGCCGGTCCCGGCGCCGATGAACAGGCCCCAGAGCAGGTAGAGCTGCCACGCCGCGGTCATCACACACGTCAGCCCGCTTCCCAGGCCCACGAAGACCAGGGCGGCGGTCACCACCCGACGTACCCCGAACCGCTCCATGATGGCCGCCGCGAACGGGGCGGTCAGCCCGTAAAACAGCAGGTTCACGGTGACGGCCCCGGAGGTGACGGTCCGGGACCAGCCGAACTCGCGCTCCAGCGGTTCCATCAGCACGCCCGTGGAGGAGCGGAACGACGAGCCCGCCACGAGGGCGCCCAGCGTCACCGCGGCGACCAGCCACGCGCGGTGTCGCCAGGCGGGCCGCCGGTCGGTGGGGGCAGAGAGAGGGGTCACGGGCGCGTCCTTGGTGTGCTCAGTGCTCGGTGGCGGGGTGGAATCGGGAGCGGTACGCCGTGGGCGCGACCCCCAACTGGCTGGTGAAGACCCGGCGCATCGACTCCTCCGAGCCGAAGCCGGCCAGCCGCGCCACGGTCGGCGTGGGATGGTCGGTCTGGGTGAGCAGGCGTTCCGCCGCGCCGAGGCGCAGGTCAGCGAGGTACGCCCCCACTGGGCGCCCCGTCTGAGCGGAGAACAGGCGCTGGAAATGGCGCGGGGACATGCCGGCGCGGGCGGCGAGCGCGCCGACGCTGTGGTCGTCGCCGGGGCGCGCGGCCATCGCACGCTCGACCGCCCGAATCCGGTCATCGTTGGCGCGCTCCACCCAGACGGGCTCGGCGAACTGGGACTGGTTGCCGGGTCGCTGGACGTACATCACCAGCGTGCGCGCCACGTCTTGGGCGATCGCGGCGCCCAGATCGTGCCCGATCACGGCCACGGCGAGATCGAGGCCCGCGGTGATGCCCCCGGAGCTCCACACGTTGCCGTCGCGAAGCCAGACCGGTTCGGGGTCGACCCGAAGGCCGGGGTGGGCGTGGGCGAGGTCGTCGGCGTACTTCCAGTGCGTCGTCACCCGGCAGCCACCGAAGCCCATGGGGCCGCCGATCAGGCCCGCGTCCGCCGCGAGATAGGCGCCCGTGCAGACCACCAGCAGCCGGCGCGGCCGCGCCCGCGCCAGCCAGTCCGTCAGCTCGGGCGCAACCGGCCCCCGCGCGCCCCGCCCTCCCGGGATGAGCAGCGTGCCGCCCTGAACCGGGCCGTGCTCCCCGAGCGGGTCGGCGCCGAGCCGCACCCCCGAGCCGCCCGTCACCTCGCGCGTCGGGCCGACGATGGACAGGTCGTACGCCGGAGCCTCGCCCCGTCTCGTCAGGGCATCGTTGGCGAAGGCGAAGGCCTCGTACGGTCCGACGACGTCGATGGGTTGCACGCCGTCATACGCGACCACGACCATCGGCTCCACGCAGCCATCCTGACCGGACCGGGCTCGATGGCGCAATGACGCGCACCCCACAGATCATGCCAAGCACGGCCCTTGGGATACCGGACGTCAGTACGTCGTGCCCTCGTCCAGGCCGAGCTGGTCGACCCAGAGGTCGCGCAGCGCTTCAAGCTCCCGGCCCATCCGATCGGCCGGGGCGGCCAGGTCGTCGCTCGCCAGCTCGTCGTGGATGTTGAAGTCGAACGCGCCGTCGCCGTACGCGTCCCAGTCCGCCTGAAGTTCCCGGTTGGGGTGCATGCCGTTGGACAGGTTGAACCGGTGGCCGTTCATGGCGCCGACGAGATGGTCGGTGCACCCGACGTACATCCGGCCCGTCGGCCGACAGGTGATGCTGTAGACGCCCGCGCGGGGGGTGAAGCCACGGTAGGGATGCTCGCTGACCTGCCCCGTCATCGTGTCGCCTCCTTGCGCGCCGCGAGCACCTTCACGCCGCCGCCGTCTCGCCGTACCTGACGCACCCACGCTAACGCGGGGGGAAACCGGCCCCGGAGGCGCCCCCGCGGGTGCGGCGGCCGGTTGAGGCGCGGGTCATCCGCGCGCGAGCCAGGGCATCTCGGCGGCGGCGATGGTGACGTACGGGAGGGTGACCTCCAGCGGGAGCTCCACCACGTAGCGGACCAACCGCCCCACGTGCGCCGGGTCGAAGGTGGGTTCGGGCCGTACGGACCCGTCGGGCTGGGGTACACCGTCGGCCATCCGCGCGGTCATGTCCGTGGCGGCGTTGCCGATGTCGAGCTGGGTGCACCGGATCATGAACCCCCGGCCGTCGAGCTCGATCGACCTGGTCAGGCCCGTGATGGCGTGCTTGGTGATCGTGTAGGCGGCGCTGCGCGGGCGCGGGACGTGCGCCGAGATCGAGCCGTTGTTGACGATCCGGCCACCGCGGGGGTCCTGGGCCTTCATCCGGCGCATCGCCTCGGCGGCCGCCAGGAACGGGCCGGTCAGGTTGCCGGTCACCGCCGCCTGCCAGTCCTCGACCGAAAGCTCGTCGGCCGAGCCGGGCGCCGCCCACCCGCCGGCGTTGTTGACGAGGACGTCGACGCGCCCGTACCGGCCGATCGTCGCGTCGAACAACGCCGCCACCTGCTCCGGACGGGTCACGTCGGCGGGTACGGCGAGCATGCGGTCGGCCAGATCAAGCGGTACGCCGCGGTCGGCGGCCTCCTGCGCCGCGACGGCGATCGTCTCCTGCAGCGGGTCCTCGCGTCGGCCGGCCAGGACCACGCTGTGGCCCCCGAACACCAGGGCGACGGCCATCGCCCGGCCCAGCCCGGAGCCGGCGCCCGTGACGACGACGACACGCGGCGGCGTGAGTGCGGTCATGGTCGCATTGTGTCGATCGGCCGGTCCGGCGAGCGGGAGGCCGCGGCGGTGCCGCCCTGCCGGTCCCACTCCCCCTGACGGTTGTGGGTAGCGCTCACGGTGGTGGCGACAACCACAACCGCGAGCGACAACCGCAACCGCGAGCCGCAGCCCCACCCGTGAGCGGCAACCACACCCGTGAGCGCGAGCGACCGCCGCATCCGCGAAGGGTCGGACCACCGGAGGGGTCAGGCCAGGACGCCGAGCTCCGCGGGAGCGCCCGGCACGACCCGGCCGGGGTCCGCCCCGAGCAACCGGCGGACCAGCTCGGCGTACACCGCCCGGAAATCCGTGGTCGCCTTGAGGTCGCCGTTGTCCAGGTCCGTCAGCGAGGGAGCCTCGCCGAGAGCCCCACACGTCCCGGAGCAGCTGACCTCGGCTGAAGACCTGCCCGGGAGCGAGGAGCAGGTAGGCGAGCAGGTCGAACTCGCGCGCGGTGAACTCGACCTCGGTGTCGTCGACGAGGACGACGCGGGTACGCCGGTCGAGGCTGACGCCCGCGGCCGTGAGGAGGCCGTCGCCGCCGGTCGCCGGCTCGTGGCTCGGCGGCAGGCTCGACCGGCGGATCAGGGCCGCCACCCGCGCCAGCACCTCCCGCGGCGAGAACGGCTTGGTCACATAGTCGTCGGCGCCGAGCTCCAGGCCGAGAACGCGGTCGACCTCGTCGTCGCGGGCCGTCAGGAAGACGACGGGGGTCCAGTCGCCCTTGGCCCGCAGCCGCCGGCAGACCTCGATGCCGTCGATGCCGGGCAGCCCGATGTCGAGGAGGATCACGGAAGGCCGCCGCTCGGCCGTGAGGGTGGGGACGGCTTCGCCGTGCGGAGTGTGCCGTACGTCGTAGCCGGCGCCCTGCAACCGCAACGACAGCAGGCCGGCGATGGCGGCGTCGTCCTCCACCACCAGCACCGACGGACGAGCGGTCACTGCGTCAGGGTACCCACGGCACCCGCCGCGGGCATCGACGAAATGGCCGAATTTGCGCGGGCCGCACCGGAAGAGGATCATTGAGCCTGTCGAACGAATCGATTCGACAACGCAATACGTCGCCCGATCCGGGCGCACGACGGCCGTGCAGGATGCGCCGTCGTGCCTTCCTGCGCGACAGGAAGGACCTTCCATGCCCGACCTTCTCGACGCCCCCACCGCCGCGACCGCGGCGCCCCTGAACGACGCGCAGCCGGCCACCCAGCGGGTGGGCCTCGACCCCCGGGACTACATCTCGTTCGAGGCGGGCGCGCTCGCCGTGGCCGCCGCCGTGCTCTTCGTCGTGGGGATCCTGATCGACGCCTCCGGCCTGCTCGTCCTCGCCGGGGTGACCGCGGTCGCGGCCACGGGCTGCAGCCTGCTCCAGGGCGCGCGGAGCCTGTCGGCGCCGACCGGGACGCGCTGAGCCCCAGGCGGCAAGCCTCCGGGTCTCAGGCGTCGGCCGAGGCGCGAATGAGCGGCTCCGCGGGCTCGCCGGGCTGACGGTCGTCGGCCCACTCGTCGGGGTCGCGAGGCGAGGCCTCATCCGCCTCGCCCCGACTCGCCAGGTTCGGGAGGAATCCGCCGCCGACCTCGGGTCCCAGGTCACTCATCGTCGCTCACCGCCATGCCGTCCGTGGTTTTCGTGAACGGGGAGCCTACTCCCCGGTGAACTCCGAAAACGGTTCTGGCGCAGCGCCGCTCTCTGAACGGCGCCACGCCTGTCGGATGCTGCTGGCGGGCGACCGCGGCCTGGGAGCTGGCGCTGGTCTCAGTCGGAAGCGCCAGCCGCCCCGGCGTACGACCCGAAGCTCCACTGATTGCCCTCGGCGTCCCGCACGGTCGCGCTGCGGCCGCCGTAGTCCTGGTCCGCCGGGGCCAACGCCTCGGTCGCGCCGGCAGCGAGGGCCCGGGCGTAGACGTCGTCCACGTCTGCGTCCGTCGCGACCACGCAGTAGATCGAGGCGGTCCCGACCCGACGCTCGTACGCGCCGGGGGCCTCCCGCGCCGCAGACCCGCACATCAGGGCGCCGGTGCCGCGCCAGGCGAACTCGCCGTGGTCGAGGAGGGCCGGGTCGCTCTCCGACCAATAGAGCGCCACCGGCGTGAAGCCGATCGCCTCCAGGAACGCCACGCCCGCGCGGGGGTCGGCGAAGGACACCGTGGGAAACACTGTCGTCGTCATGCCCCCAGCGTCCCCCGACCGCGCCCGCCGGTTCTTGAACAAATCGGCGCGGCGCCTCCTGGCACCGGTCAGCGCGGGTTGTCGTCGAACTCCGCCAGCTCAGCCAGGGTTCGCCGTGGTGGTTGGCCCGCGAACCGGGTCCATTCGCGGGTGAGGTGCGCCTGGTCGGCGTAACCGCTCGCGGCCGCCGCCTCCGCCAGCGCCACCCCGCGCCCCACCAGCGCGCGCGCCCGGTCGAACCGCATCAGCTGACCGGCCTGCTTCGGCCCGATCCCGAACTCGGTCACGAACATCGCGTGCAGGTGGCGCGCACTCCATCCGGTCGCCGCCGCCAGCTCCGCCACGCCCAGCGACCCACCCGAGGCCGCCAGCGCACGCCAACCGTCCCGCGCCGCCGACGGCGCCGTGTGCACGCGAGCCTCGCCGTACCCGCGCAGCGCCCCGAGCAACGCCGCGTCGAGGATGGCGAACCGCCGCGACCAGCCCGTCGCCGCCGCGAGCCGCGCGTGCACGGCCGCATCGACCCCGAAGGGCAGATCGTCGTGGCCCACCATCGCGGCGGCCAGTGCGGCAGCAGGGGTGCCGAGAAGCGCCCGTACGCCGAGCGGGGTCAGCGCCAGCTGGATCCCGTGCTGCGCGCCGCCGGTGTGGATGAGCGCCGGGCGGGTGTGCAGCCCGGAGGCCATGGTCCAGTACGTCGCCCGGCTGCCCGTCGCGTCCTTCCACGCCACGTCGAGCGGGTGGTCGAAGGCGAGGATGACGGTGGCGGACGCCGACGGTACGCCGTGGTGGATCGCGGGGACGCCGCCGACGTGGCGGTAGCCGACGTACTCGCGCACGTACGGCCACAGCGCCCGGTGCGGCCGGCCCACCGCGCCACTCGCCAGCTCCTCCCCCATGACATCGAGTGTCGCGGGATCGGTGTCCGCCGGGCAACGGGGCGGCGGGTCCGCCATTCTGGGGCGTATGGGCGCCCACCACCACCGCAGGCCGGAGTACGAACCCGCGCAGCCCGATCCGGGCGGCCAACGGCCCGCGCCGACCGCGCCGACCGGGCCGCCCGAGCCGCCCGGGCCGCCCGGGCCGCCCGGGCCGATGAGCCTGACGTTTCTGGGCGCGGCGGGGACGGTGACCGGCTCGAAGTACCTGCTGGCGCTCCCCGCCGGAACCGGCGCCGGCGCCGGCGAGCGACGCGTCCTGGTCGACGCCGGGATGTTCCAGGGCGAGAAGGAGTGGCGGCGCAAGAACTGGGAGCCCTTCCCGGTCGATCCGGCGACGTTCAGCGACGTCGTCCTCACCCACGCCCACATGGACCACTCCGGCTACCTGCCGGCGCTGGTCCGCCAGGGCTTCGCGGGCTCGATCCACTGCACGGCCCCGACGCGGCAGCTGGCGGAGATCGTGCTGCGGGACTCGGCGTACCTGCAGGAGAAGGACGCCCAGTACGCCGCCGAGCGCGGCTACTCCAAGCACGACCCGCCGCTGGCGCTCTACGGGATGCGGGACGTCGAGCGCACGCTGCCGCTGTTCCGGGTCGTCGACTACGACACCGACGTCGAGCTGGGCGACGGGCTGCACGCCCGGTTCACCCGCGCCGGGCACATCCTCGGCTCGGCGAGCGTGCGGCTCTCGCACGGGACCCGCGCCGGAACCGAGACCGCCGTGCTGTTCTCCGGCGATCTCGGCCGTGACGACCACCCGGTGCTGCGGGCGCGGCAGGTGCCGCAGGGGGCGCCGTACGTCGTGATCGAGTCGACGTACGGCGACCGCGAGCACCCGGACCCCGCCGGCCTGCCGCACGAGGCGTTCGCGGCCGCGATCCGGCGGACGGCCGCGCGCGGGGGTTCGGTGCTGGTCCCGGCCTTCGCCGTGGACCGCACGGAGATCGTCATCACGGCGCTCGGCGAGATGCGCGACGCCGGCCGCATCCCGGATCTGCCGATCTACATCGACTCGCCGATGGCGATCGCGGCGCTGAAGGTCTACAAGGAGGGCCGGCACCGCACCGAGCTGCGAGCCGACCTGGACCCGGAACACTTCCTGGACCTGCGCTCGTTGCGGGAGGCAGCGACCAAGGAGGAGTCGATGGCGCTGAACGATCCGCGGATGCCGAGCATCGTCATCAGCTCCTCCGGCATGGCCACCGGCGGGCGTGTGCTACACCACCTGGAGCGCATGCTCCCGGACAACCGGAACACCGTCGTCCTGACCGGATATCAGTCGGTGGGCACTCGAGGCCGGGCCCTGGCCGACGGCGCTGAGCAGCTCAAGATGCACGGCGGGTTCGTACCGGTGCGGGCGGAGATCGTGCGGGACGACGAGTTCAGCGTGCACGCGGATTCCTCGGAGCTGCTCGACTGGCTGCGGGCCTTGCGGCCCGCGCCGCGCGCCGTCTTCGTCGCGCACGGCGAGCAGCACTCGGCCGACGCGTTCGCCCGCCGCATCCGCGACGAGCTGGGTCTGCCCGCGAGCGTCCCGGGCCACGGCGAGAGCGTCGCGCTGGTGGCCACCGCAGCCGCTGAGCCCGACCCGGCCGCCGGGTCGGGCCGGCCGACCGGCGACCCCGCATGATCCAGGTCCTGCTGCTGGCCCTGGCGTCGGCCACGTCCGCGGCCTGCTCGACGGTCGCCAAGCACCAGAGCACCCGCCGCCCGCACGCGGACCTCGCGTTCGCGCGCCGGCTCCCGACGCTGCTCGCCTCGATGATCGCCAGCCCGTGGTGGCTGGCGGGGCTCGTCTTCGACGTGGGGGCGATCGGCTTCCAGGTGCTCGCACTGCGGTACGGCGACCTGTCCGTCGTCCAGCCCGTGCTGTGCGTGTCGCTGGTGATCGGCCTCGCCCTCAACCATCTGCTCGACCGGACCCGGATCCGCAAGACCGAGGTGGCGTTGGGGCTCCTGCTCATCGGCGGCCTGGTGATCTTCCTCGCGTCGTCCGGGTCGCTCGGCCCGCAGGGCGAGGAGGCGATCGGCCGCAAGGTCCCGGGCATCATCCTGTCCTGCGTCGCGGGTGCGGCCGTGCTGGCGTGCGTCTGGTACGCCCGGCGTACCCATGGCGGCCGCCGCGCGCGGGCTCTCGCCGTGGTCACCGCGATCATGTACGTCGCGATGGCCGGCTTCATCAAGTCCTCGACCCGCATCGCCGACTTGCGCGGGTGGGAGGCCCTGCTGACGTCGTGGCAGTTGTGGTGCGTGGTGGGCTGCGCCCTCGCGGCGATGCTGGCGCAGCAGGTGGCGTACGGCGCCGCGCCGCTCGCCCAGAGCCTGCCCGTGGTCGCCTCCCTCGACCCCCTGTTCGCGGTGACGTTGGGGGTGGTGGTGTACGGCGAGCACCTGCGGCACGGCCCGCTGGACCTGGGCCTGGAGGGCCTGGGCCTGGCCGCCCTGCTCCTCGGGGTGCTCGGGATCAGCCGGCTCTCGGCGGCCGACGAAGAGGCGAATCGCCGCGCTGTTTAAAGCGATTCGCCCGTGAGCGAAACGTGACGAGAGTCTCGGAATCCTTGAAAACGGCGCGTTGTTACCGACTCTGGTGTCAGGCGACCCTATTCTGGGGAGAGTGGCGCCATTGACCGAACGGTAGACTTAACCCTTCGGTAACCAACAGTGTCAGGAGCATTTCCCATGACGACTGCCGACCTGATGGCGGCCCCGGCGATCCCGCTGGGCCCCGCGACCTCGGCGTCCCGCTTGGCCGACCTGGCCGCGACGGGCGGCCCCGCCGTGCGCCTGCGCGTGGCCCAGCACGCCAACACCGACATCGACACCCTCCTGCGCCTCGCCGACGACGAGGAGCGCACGGTGCGCGAGCACGCCGTACGGCGGCTCGCCGCCTGACCTTTGCCGGCGGCCCGCCGCCGGAACCGACGCGACGCCCAGCCCGGGGCCCCGAAGGGCCCGGCTGGGCGTCCTCATGCCCCGAGACCGGGCCTGACCCCCCACCGGCAACGCCGCGATTAGGCTCGATGCGGATCATCGCGTCGAAGCTGCGGGGGTACGGGCGTGTCGGAGCTGTTCGTCGGGGCCGCGTTCGTCGTGAACGCCCTCCTGCTGGGCCTGGTGAGCCGGCGGCTGCTCGGCGTACCGGTCGGCTGGCCCCGCACCCTGCTCGTCGCCGCCTGCCTGAGCGCGGGCGGCAACGGGGTGCTCGGCCCGATCGCGCGGCGCCTCGGGGTGATGGACGAGCGCGGTGAGCTCGTGTCGGCGTCGCTCGCCGTGACCGTGCTCCTCGCGACGCTGCTGCTCGCCTGGGCGATCGCGGTGGGGCTCGCCGTGCTCGTCGTCCTGGAGGCCCTCGCCCCCACGGGCAGCCTGCCCGATCCCGTGGGCCTCATCAGGGACCTGCCCGCGCGCCAGCGCCGGGCGCGGCGGTACACCCAGGTGGTCGGCATCGCCGCCCGGCACGGGCTCGGCGGCTTCCTGGGCGCCGGTGCCCGGCCGCGGGCGGGCGACCCCTCCCGGGTCGCCCGCGGGCTGACCCGGGCGCTGCCGGAGGCGGGGGTGACGTTCGTGAAGTTCGGCCAGATGATGGCCACCCGCCCGGACCTGGTCGGCGACGAGATGGCCCGCGAGCTGGGGGCGCTGCAGGCCGACGTTCCCGCCGTACCGTGGCCCCAGCTCCGCCCCGCCCTGGAGGCCGGGCTGGGCCGGCCTCTGGCCGAGGTCTTCAGCGCCGTCGACGAGGAGCCCCTGGCCGCCGCCTCCGTGGGGCAGGTGCACGGGGCGCGGCTGCTCGACGGTACGCCGGTCGTGGTCAAGATTCAGCGGCCCGGCGCCGCGGCCCAGGTCTCGGCCGACCTGGACATCCTGCGCCGGCTGGGGACGCGGCTGGAGCGCAGCACCGGCTGGGCCCGGGCGCTGTGCCTGGGCGCGGTGATCGACGGGTTCGCCGCGAGCCTGGCCGAGGAGCTGGACTACCGCGTGGAGGCCGCCAACGCGCGCGCCGTCGCCGGGAGCCTGCCGTGGGGGCAGCACGTGGTGCACGTCCCGACGGTGTACGCCGAGTGCTCCGGCCGCACCGTGCTCGTGATGGAGCGCGTCGACGGCGTACCGCTCTCCCGCGCCGAGGCGAGGCTCGCCGCGCTGCCGGCCGAGCGCCGTCGCGCGCTTGCGGAGGGCCTGCTCGCGGTCGTGCTGCGGCAGATCGTGCGGACCGGGATCTTCCACGCCGACCTGCACGGCGGCAACGTCATGCTGCGCGACGACGGCAGCCTCGCCCTGCTGGACCTCGGCTCGGTGGGGCGGCTGGACCGCACGGCCCGCGAGGGGATCGGCCGGCTCCTGCTCGCCGTCGACCGCGACGACTCGGTGGCCGCCGCCGACGCGCTCTTGCAGGTGCTGGATCGGCCCGCGGCGCTGGACGATCGCGTGCTGGAACGGGAGCTCGGCGGCCTGATCGCGCGGTACCGGCACGGTCTCGGGCCGCTCGGCGCCGCCGGCCTGTTCCCCGACCTGTTCCGGCTCGTCATGCGGCACGGATTCGCGATCCCGCCGCGGGTCGCCGCGACCTTCCGGGCGCTGGGCGCACTGGAGGGCACGCTGGTGACGCTCGACCCCGGCACAGACCTGGTGACCGCGGCGCGGCGCGCCGGGGCGGATCTCGCGGCCGAGGAGCGCCAACCAACGCAGGTGCGGGCGGCGATGGAGGACCAGCTCCTGCGCCTGCTGCCGATGCTGGAGCGGCTGCCCCGCCGCGTCGACGCGATCACCGGGGCCCTGGAGTCGGGGCAGCTCGCGGTCCGGGTCCGGCTGCTGGCCGACGCCGATGAGCGTCGCTTCGTCGCCGGGCTGGCCCACCAGCTCACGATGACCTTGATGGCGGCGGCGGCCTCGATCGTGGCGGCGGTGCTGCTGGTGGCGCCCGCCTCGCCCGAGCTGTCACCCGGGATCGGGGTCTACCCCGTGGTGGGGTCGATCTTCCTGCTGGTCGCCGTGGTGCTCGCGGCGCGCGTCCTCGTGCTGGCGTTCGGGCGCGCGTGGCTGGACTCATGACGTCGGTTCGTGGCGCCGACGTCCGGAGCGCGCGGTGAACGCCGCGACGCTGGTGGCGGCGCTCGCCGCGACCGCGTTGCTCATCGGGCTGGGGGTGGGCCTGCGGCGGGGTGCTGCGCTACTCCGAGCCGTTCTGGCGCGACCTGGAGCGGCTGGTCTACACGGTGCTGCTGCCGTGCCTGTTCATCAACGGGCTGGCCACCGCGGACTTCGGCGACGTGCCGATCGCGCGGATGGCCGCGGTCCTGGTCGGGTCCTCGCTGTGCGGCGCCGGCGTGACGGTCGCGCTGCGGCGCGTGCTGGCGCCCGGGACCGACCCGGCGGCGCGCGCGCGGTTCACCTCGGTGTTTCAGGGCGCGGTGCGGTTCAACAACTACGTCGGGCTGGTGCTGTCCTCGGCCCTGTTCGGCGGGCGCGGCGTGGCGCTGGCCGCGCTGGCCAACGCGATCCTGGTGCCGCTCGTCAACGTGACGTCGACGGCGGTGCTGGTCCGCTGGGGCAGCCCCGACCCGGCGCTTGGCATGGGCGGGCCCGATAAGGGCGAATCGTCGGGCGACGACGGGGACGCCGGACCCGGGGTCGTGCGGGCGGTCGCCACGAACCCGCTGGTCGTGGCGTGTGTGGTGGGCGTCGCGCTGCACCTGGCGGCGGGGCCGCAGGCGGGGCTGCTGCACGCCGGCCCGATGCCCGCCGTGGTCGGCACGCTGGAGACCGCCACCCGGCAACTCGGGCAAGCGGCCCTGCCGGTCGGGCTGCTGTGCGTGGGCGCCGGGCTGCGCGGCCCGGCCCGCAGGGCGGCGCAGGCCGGAGGCGGGGCGGTCGGGTGGCGGGAGCCGCTGCGGTACGTCGTGGGCGCCTCGGCCGTGCGCTTCGGGGTGCTGCCGGCGACGACGTTCGGGCTGTCCCGCCTCGTCGGACTGACCGGGCCCGTCGCGACCGTCGCCGTCCTGTTCCAGTGCCTGCCGACGGCGTCCAGCGCGTACGTGCTCGCCCGCCGCCTCGGCGGGGATGCCGAGCTGATGGCCACGATCATCGCGGCCCAGACGGTGGCGGCGGCCGCGACCATCCCCGCCTGGCTGGTCCTCGCGCTGACCCTCTGAGCCGCAAGGCCAGTTACCCGCGAGTTATCCCCAGCCCGACCGCTCACGACCTGCGCGTTTGGTGCCATGGCACCCTTTGTGCAGGTCACGAACGGTCACCCCGTCATGCCACCCCCCACGGACTTGACCCCACGCCAGCCTCGGCGAGTCTCGAACGAGCATCCAGCCCGCGAGTTATCCACAACACGACCGCTCACGACCTGCGCGTTTGGTGCCATGGCACCCTTTGTGCAGGTCACGAACGGTCACCTCGTCAGACCACGCCCACGGACTTGACCCCACGCCACCACGCCGACGCCACCCCACCCGCGTCAGCCCCGTGGGCGGACCCGTGCCCCAGCCCCGTCGGTTAGCCCTCACCCGACGACGCGTCGGGCTCGGGCGGGGGCTCGGCGCCGGCGGCCTCGTCGCGGTCCGCCCACTCCAGGAGCGGGGCCAGATCGAAGGCCTCGTCGTCGATCCCCGCGTGCAGATCGCCCAGCCGGGCGAAGCGGGCCGGCACCGTCGCGATCGTCAACTCCCCCGGTTCGACGGAGTCGATCTCGGCCCACTCGATGGGACACGACACGGTGGCCGTCGGGGTCCCCCGCACCGAGTACGCCGCCGCGATCGTGTGGTCCCGCGCGTTCTGGTTGTAGTCCACGAACACCGCCGCCGGGTCGCGGTCCTTGCGCCACCACGTGGTCGTGACCAGCGACGGCGCCCGGCGCTCCACCTCGCGGGCGAACGCCAGCGCGGCCCGACGTACCTCGCCGTGATCGTGCTCGGGGCGGATCCGCACGTACACGTGCAGCCCCCGCCCCCCGGTCGTCTTCGGGTAGCCCGTGATCCCCAGCTCGTCCAGCACCTCGTGCACCACCGCCGCCACCTCACGCACCTTCGCGAAATCGGCGTCCGGCATCGGGTCCAGGTCGATCCGCCACTCGTCGGGCTTCTCGACGTCGGCGCGGCGGCTGTTCCACGGGTGGAACTCCACCGTGCTCATCTGCACGGCCCACAGCACGTGCGCCGGCTCGGTCACGCACAGCTCGCGGACGGTCCGCTTGAACCGCGGGAAGTACACCGGGCACGTCTCGATCCAGTCGGGCGCCCCCTTGGGCAGCGCCTTCTGGTGCACCTTCTCCCCCGCGAGCCCCTCGGGGAAGCGGTGCATCATGCACGGCCGCTCGCGCAGCGCCCGGACGATGCCGTCGGCGACGGCCAGGTAGTACTCCGCCAGGTCCCGTTTCGTCGCCCCGGTCTCCGGGAAATAGACCCGGTCCGGATTGCTCAGCCGCACGGTCCGCTCGCCGACCTCCAGCTCGACCGCGGGAGTCGCCTTGGCACTCATGGGGTTTCGCCGAGCGGTTCGAGGATCGCGTCGGCGACGTCGCCAGGGTTCTTCTCCGGCAGCCAGTGGTCCGCGTCGAGTTCGATGAAGCGGTACGGCGCGTCGACGTACTCCTCCGTCTTCTCCGCCGCCGCCCGCCCGAGATAGGCATCGCGACGACCCCAGACGTACGTCGTGGGCACGGTGACCGGCCCCCGCGCCCGGGCGACCCCCGAGGGACGCTCGGTGCGCAGCGCCCGGTACCAGTTGATCGCCCCCGTCAGTGCGCCCGGCTCGGTCAGCGTCGCGACGTACGCCCGCTCGTGCTCCGGCGCCAGCCCCAGCCCCCGCATCCCCACGGCGCGTAGCGCAGGCCGCAGCAGCGCCTCGGGCAGCACGGGCACCTGGAACGCGGCCATGTACCAGCTCTTCAGCCCCTGCCGGCTGTGCCGCATCGCCCACCCCATCGCCGCGGGGTGCGGCGTGGACAGGACCGTGAGGCGCGACACCCGCTCGGGGTGCGCCGTCGCGACCTCCCAGGCCAGCCCGCCGCCCCAGTCGTGCCCGACGATGTGGCCGCGCTCGGCACCCGCGGCGTCGAGCAGGGCCAGGACGTCACCGCGCATGACGTCCACGCGGTACGCCGTGTGCTCGCGCGGCCGGGCCCCGGGCGAGTACCCGCGCAGGTCCGGGGCCAGGCACCGCCGGCCGGCCGCGACCAGCCGCTCGGTGACGGCCGACCAGGCCAGCGAGGTCTGCGGGAAGCCGTGCAGCAGGACGATGGGCTCGGCCGGGCCGTCGGCAGGCCCGGAATCCACCACGTCGAAGGTGAGGTCGTCGCGGGAGAAGGTCTCCATGCGCCCAGCCAAGCAGGGCCACCCCGACGGCGCCAGGCCGGGGACCGTCGGTGATCCCCGGCCCCGCGCGCCGAGCTGAGCCGCGGTCGCGTCAGCTCGCGGCGCAGTCGCCCGTGTCGATGAAGTCCTGCTCCAGCTCGGTGGCGCCACCCGGCCCGACGTACCCCCGCCGCGCCTTCAGGCTCACCGTCTGCGTGGTGCCGTTCCAGCGGCGCGCGGCGATGCGCCAGTGCTCCGCCGACGCGTCGTCCGCGAACGTCACCTCGTCGTTCTGGGGGCCGCACATGACGGCGCGGGTGAGCTGCGGGGCCTCGACGGAGGCCGGGCAGGGCACGTTCCGGTCGACGACGGGCTTCACGGTGCCCGGGTAAAGCAGCCAGGACGCCCATTCGGTGCCGTGCGAGCCGACCCAGCGGTACGTCGAGCGGAACTCCGCCTTGATCATTCCGGACGGCTTGGCCAGCTCCGCGTCGGTGCCGCCCTGGAAGAGCAGGCTGTTCGGGAAGATGACCACCTTGTCGCCCCAGCGGGCGAGCCACGCAGGGTCCACGGTCAGGATGTCGTCGCGGGCGCCGCACACCCGGCTCACGGTGACGCGGGGCAGCGGGATGACGGTCCGCAGCGGCGACCCCGCGCGCACGCCGGCGGCGCTGTCGGCCGCCCCATCGGCGGTGCTTTCGGTCTGACCGGGCTGGCCGGTCGTGGATTCGGTCGGGGCGGTCGTGCTGACGGAGGTGCCTCCCGGCGCGGCGGGGTCGACCTCGTCGGCCTGGGCCGCGGGAGCGAGCGCGCCCGGGATGGCCAGGGCGGCGAGCAGGGCGAGGGAGGCGGTGGCGCGGGGGTGACGGCGAAGGCCCATGGGTGATTCCGATCCGTAAAGGCGGGCGGCCCTCCTCGGGTCCGGTCCGCGAGGTGGCGCGGGGCGACCCCACGCGCGGGCTGCCCGACGGGCAGGGCTAACCCACGCTCCTTTTCGGCGGACGGTGCCATCGGCTGAGCGATCTCGGACGATGGTTCCGGACGGTCGATGATGTTATGTCATGTGCGCGGATAGCGGCGCCGACCCGCGACTGCCGCGATCGTCAAGGGCACCGCCGCGGCCGACGCCACGCCGAACACGACGCCCACTGCCCGCGGTCCGCGAACGGCCCCGCCGTCGACGTCGACAGCGAGCTGCCGACGAACAGGGCCGCGGCGAAGAACGCGACCACGGTGCCGCGCGCGGACGGTACGACGCCGGTGGCCCAGGTCTGCAGCGAGGAGTGCAGGAACGCCCAGCCCACCCCGAGCAGCACGGCGGTGGCGATGACCGTGGGCACCGACACCCACGCTGCGACCAGTGCGTAGCCCACCGCCATGGCCGCCCCGCCCACCGCCATGAGGCGCCACGTCGGCCAGTGGCCACTCAGCCGCCGCACGAGCCGGGCAAAGACCCAGACGCCCACGCCGTACGCCGCGGTGGCCAGCCCAGCCGCGCCCGCCTCGACCCCGCGGGACTGCAGCGCCGGCGCAAGCAGCGTCAGCGGGCCGAGCAGGATGGCGCCCTCCACGAAGACCAGGGCGTAGACGAGCAGGGCCCAGGGGTCGGTCAGCGCCCGGCGTACGGGGTCGAGCAGGCGACCCGACTCGGGCAGCGCGGTCTCGACGGTGCAGCGCAGCCCCCACCAGCACGCCAGCGCGGCCGCCGCGGGCAGCGCGAAGACCCCACGCCAGCCGATCGCGTGGGCGAGCAGGCCCGCGACGGCCGTGGCGACGGCCGTCCCGGCCGCGATCGCGGCCATCAGGTCGGTGAGGGCCGCCTGGCGGCGGGCGGGGGCGACGGTGTCGCCGACGTACGTCAGGGAGGTGGGGACGACGCGCCGAACAGGCCGCCGGTCACCAGCCGCGCGGCGACCAGCGCGCCGAGCGTGGGCGCGAAGGCCGAGGCCACGGCCGCCGCGGCGGCGCCGAGGAGGGCGCCGCGCAGCAGGCGGACCCGCCCGTACCGGTCCGAGACGATGCCCCAGACCGGCTGGAGCAGCCCGTACGCCAGGAAGTAGCCGCTCGCGATCGCCACCGTCTGCGCCAGCGTCACGCCGAGGTCCGCCGCGATCACGACGAGCAGCGGGCTGACCGCGAACCGGTCGAGGCTGGAGACGAACGCCGCCGCCGACAGCGCCGCGGGCGGTCGCGTCGCCGCGCCCTCAGCGGGCTGCCGCGTCGCCCCGCGCTCGGGGGGTTGGGCCGCGCGGTCGCTCGGCGTACCAGCGGGAACCGTCACGAACGGGACCGTACCCGCTCGAGCCGGGACGATGATGTGACCATGGCACCCGGCAGCGACACCTCCCCGGCTGAGCTCCCTCGGCTCCCCCGGATCCCGCAGCTCCCCCGGCTCCCTCGGCTTTCGCGGCGGGGGCAGGTCGAGCCGTTCCACGTCATGGAGGTGCTCAAGGCCGCCAACCGGCGGGCCGCCACGCACGGCGACGTGATCACCCTGTGTGCCGGGCAACCATCGACGCCCGCGCCGGGCCCCGCGCTGGCCGCGGCGGACCGGGCGATCGCGTCGGGGGCGGTCCTGGGCTACACCGACGCCATCGGGATGCTGGCGCTGCGGGAGGGGATCGCGGGGCATTACGCGCAGTGGTACGGGCTCGCGGTCGACCCGGGCCAGATCGTCGTGACCACCGGCTCGTCCGCCGGGTTTACGGCGCTGTTCCTCGCAGCGTTCGAGGCCGGCGACACCGTGCTGATGGCCCGCCCGGGCTACCCGGCGTACCGGAACACCCTGCACGCCCTCGGCTGCCGCGTCGTCGAGATCGATTGCCGGGCGGAGACGCGTTACCAGCCGACCGTCGCGCTGCTCGAGGAGCACCTGGCCGCCGCCGGCGCGCCGCCCGCCGGCCTCATCATCGCCTCCCCCGCGAACCCGACCGGCACGGTCATCGCCGCCGCCGAGCTGGCCGCGATCGCGCACTGGTGCGAGGAGCACGGCACGCTGCTGATCAGCGACGAGATCTACCACGGCGTGACCTACGGGACGCGCGCCGCCAGCGCGTGGGAGACCTCGCGCAGCGCCGTCCTCGTCGGCAGCTTCAGCAAGTACTTCTCGATGACCGGCTGGCGCGTCGGCTGGCTCGTGGTGCCCCCCGAGCTGGTGCGCCCCCTGGAACTGCTCGTCGGCAACCTCAACATCTGCCCGCCCGCGATCAGCCAGGTGGCGGCGCTCGGGGCCCTGGCGCCAGAGGCGAGCGCCGAGCTGGAGGGGCACGTGCGCCGGTACGCACAGAACCGTGACCTGCTCCTACGCCGGGCCCCGGAGATCAGGGTCACGTCGATGGCGCCGCCGGACGGGGCGTTCTACCTGTACGCCGACGTCAGCCACCTCACCGGCGACTCGATGGCGTGGTGCTTCCAGGTGCTCGCCGACACCGGCGTGGCGCTGACCCCCGGCGCCGACTTCGACACGCGATCCGGCGGCCAGTTCGTGCGGCTCAGCTTCGCCGGGTCCACCGCCGAGGTGGGCGAGGCGATGACCCGGCTCGCGGCGTACGTCGCGGGCCGCTAACCTCCCGCGCATGGGTACGCACGAGAGCAAGGGCGAGCCGGTCCCCTACACGGCGCCCGATTACGACCCCGACAACTCCGGCCGGCCCGCCGCCGACGTCCCCCAGGACGCGTCCGCGACCCCGCCGAGCAGCGACGCGGCGGGCGAGCAGGCAGAGCTCGCCAAGGAGCCGCAACCGTACGTCGACCCGGCGTACGACCCCGACAAGGGCTGAGGGCTCGGCGGAACGGCGACAGGCCGCCGCTCAGACCGTGACCGGGGTCCGCCGCCCGACGAGGTTCATCACGACGCACCGGAACACGGGCTCCCCCGAGGGGTCGCGCAGTTCGGCGAGGGTGCGCACGAGGCCGCGGTCGTCCTGGGTCCGGCTGCTGCGCGCGTCCAGCACGGTGACGCGCAGGCGGAGTTTGTCGCCGGGGCGGACGGGGCGCAGCCAGCGGAGTTCGTCGACGCCGGGGGCGCCGAGGCTGGCGGTGTGCGACAGGTAGTGCTCGGCGAAGAGCCGCATCATGGCCGCGCAGGTCTGCCAGCCGCTGGCGATCAGCCCCTGGAAGGGCCCCGCCGCGGCGGCCTGTGGATCCACGTGAAACGTCTGGGGGTCCCACCGCCGGCCGAAGTCGATGATGTCCGCCTCGTCGAGGGTGATCTCGCCGTATTCGTAGACTCCGCCGGGCACGTAGTCCTCGAACCGCCGGTCGGCGATCGTTGCGTCGAACTCTGCCTGATCGAGCAGCCGTGTCATGGGCAACCTCCTTCTGCGCCGCGCCGCCGGGTTCCGACGTCCATGGCCTGGGTGGCGGATCCAGAGCGTGGGCGGCGTCGGCGACCGCCGCTCCGCGATCCTGCCGATCCCGCCGAGATCCCGGAGCGGTCTACCGAGCCCGCCAATCCCGCCGGACCCTGCTGCCATGATGGCCGATTCGCCCAGCGCCGGACGACAGCGCCGCGGCGAATCGGCCGATCACGTCGCCGTCCGGAATGGTGGATGATCGCCGGGGCGGGCTCAGGGACCGCCGCCACGAGCTGAGCGCCGCGGACAGCCGGGATCGTCAGAACGGCGGGGGTCCTGGGTCTGATGGTGCCGCCGCGCGCTCATCGACGGTGCGACCGGTGGCGGCCGTGGGGTGGGCGCGGGGTCGACCTGCGGGGCGGGTGGCGGCAGTGCGCCCTGTCTCGGAGTGCTCGACCGGGGGCGCCTCACCGGACGCGACGATGGCCGCATCGCTGCGGTTCCGGTGGTCGCTTGAGGGACGGCCGGGGGGACGGCCGGGGGCCTGCGGGTCGTACTGCATGGGATACGTCGTGTATTGCCGGCCCGTGCCGGTTGTCCAGACGATCGTCCCGTCAGCGCTCTGGCGGGTGGTCCACTGGCCGCGGGTCTTGTGTCCGTGTGGGCGGCGGGACTTCGCTGACAGGTTTGCCGCATGCGTGGCGCCGCCGGAGGCGTGATCCACGTCGTGGTCGAGGTCGCAGCGACGAGCCGGGACGTGACTGTCCGGGGCCCGGCAGGTCCCGTCTCGGACCTGGACCGCCTCGCGCAGCCGCGGGGGTGGGCCATAGCTCGCGGTGGAGAGCTCGATCGCTTCTCCGGTGACCGGATCGGTCACCAAGCGACGCCAGACCGAGCCCGCGCCGTAGGCCAGGTCCCGCACCACCTCGGCAGGCACGTACTCGCCGTTCTCCAAGCGGCCCGGTTCCTCGTCCGCTCCTAGCAGCGAGGCCGCCGAGACCACCACCCGCACGACAGCCGGCGGCAGCCCGCCCGGCAGGAAAGCGACCCAGTCCGGCACTCGCACCTCCCCTGGGATCGGCACCGCCCCCGAGACGGGCACCGGCAAGGGCGCGGGGTCGTCTGCGGTGTCGTCACGCACCCGCTCAGTCGATACGGTCGCGTGAGCACCGTCCTCACGCCCGGCGCGACCGCCAGTCGACCGCTGTGAGGACTGCGGTGAGGACTGCGGTGAGGACTGCGGTGAGGACTGCGGTGAGGACTGCGGTGGCGCCGAGGACCGTGATGGCACCGAGGACGATGAGGACTGCGACGGCGCCGTGGATGGCGTATATCGCGTCGACGGCTGCCCAGCGGGGGCACCCAGCACGGTCACCTCACCTGCGGGGATGGGTGTGCCGAGGGCGGGGATGTCCCCGAAGATGACGAGGTCCAGCATCACGTCGCTGCGCAGCTGGGCCAGCGTGCGCGGATCACCCATCCGGCGGACGGCCCTGGCGATCTCCTCGACCCGCTCGATCGCCGCGGTCACCCGCTCCGCCGAGCCCGATGCGGTGAGCTCTCCCGTGCCGTGGGGGGTCAACGTGGCGAACGCATCACGTCGACTCAGGTCGTCATCCCGCAGCTTCCTGGTCGGGACCCGCAGGGCCAACTGCCGGGCCAGCCGGCGCCGGAAGGTTCCGTAGGACAGCACCGAGCCATCCCGCGTGGGCGCCAACACGGCCGCCGCAATCTCCGCTGCGACCTCCGCCGCGCACTCGCGAGTGTCCTGCTGCCAAGTCCGCGCCATCGCCCAGGTGCAGGCGCCCTCCGTCAGGGCGGTCAACACCCGACCCGCGCGCGTCGGGCTGGCCAAGCCGAGGCGGAGGCGACCGTAGGCATCGGCGACGCCAAGTCCCGTCGCCAACCGCACTTCGTCCGCCACGGCGGACTCAGCCTCGGCCAACTCTCGGTCGCGTGCCGTGCGGGATGCGTCCGGGCCGAGGCACGCCATCGCCTGCTCACGACGCCGACTGGCCAGGAAGCCCGCTGCTCGGGCCGACATCCCGGCCAATGCGGCCGTCGCCCGCTCGTACGCCGCCATCGCGTCGAGCAACCCGTCGTCGTCCAGCAACGCCACCAGCGCCGGGTCGGGCACCATAAGGCTGAAGCACCCATCGCGCCCACCCCGGACATCCATGCGACCCTTCCTCCCAGCGACTATCGTTACTACGTACGATCTTAACCCGTTTGGATGCTTCGGAACAGGCGGCTTTATTTAATTAATTAAGTCCGTATTAAGCGCCACGCACAACTTCCCCACACAGGCACTAACCACAAGCCGGTGCACCAGTACCGCACCGAAAATCCCGTTGCCGACCGGACGCGAACCGCCGAAGGATGGTCAGGTGCCCAGCCCACTCGTCGTACGTCCCGCCGCCGCCTCGGACTGGTCCGCGATCTGGGGGATCATCCGCGAGGTGGCCGCGGCGGAGGAGACGTTCGCGATGGCGGCTCGGCCCGACGAAGAGGAGACCCGGCGATCCTGGATGACCGCGCCGCCGGGGCGTGTCGTCGTCGCCGAGCGTTCGGGCGAGGTCCTCGGTACAGCGAATATGTACGCCAACCGGCCTCACCAGGGGGACCACGTCGCCTCGGGCTCGCTCATGGTCGCCGCGCGGGCCCGCGGCTCGGGCCTGGGTCGAGCGCTGGTCCGGGACCTGATCGCCTGGGCCGCCGGCGAAGGCTCCGCCGCGATTCAGTTCAACGCCGTCGTCGAGACCAACCACACAGCCGTGGCGCTCTACCGATGCGAAGGATTCCGTGTCCTCGGGACCGCCCCGGGCGCCTTTCGGCATCCCCGCGACGGCCGCGTCGGCCTGCACATCATGTGGCGGGACCTGCCCTGACTCCCGCCGATCGGACGCGGCCGCGCCGGGATCAGGGCACCAGCCGATAGCCCTGCCCCGGCTCGGTGAGCAGGTGCGTTGGCGCGCTCGGCGACGGCTCGATCTTGCGGCGCAGCTGGTTGGCGAAGACGCGCAGGTAGTTGGACTCGCGTCGGTACGTCGGGCCCCACACCTCACCCAAGAGCTCGGCATGCGTGACCAGATGCCCCGGCTCGCGCGCCAGCACGGCCAGAATCCGCCACTCGGTGGGGGTCAGCCGGATCGGCGTACCGTCCGCCGCCTCCGCCCGCCGCTCCGCGAAGTCCAGCCGGAAGTCCGCGCACGAGAAGGGGGCTGGCCGTCCGCCACGTCGGTGTGCGCCCGCCGCAACGCGGACCGGATCCGCGCCATCAGCTCGTCCATGGCGAACGGCTTGGTCACGAAGTCGTCCGCGCCGCGGTCAAGGGCCTCGACCTTGTCGTCGGACTCGTGCCGGGCGGACAGCACGATGACCGGTACGGCGCTGCGCTGCCGCAGCCACGCCAGCACCTCGACGCCGTCCCGGTCGGGCAGCCCAAGGTCGAGGACGACAAGGTCCGGCATCTCCTCCTCGATGGCCGCCATCGCGCTGCGGCCATCACCGACGACCACTGAGTCGTACCCCCGCGCCCGCAGGTTGATCCGCAGCGTCCGCGTGATTGCCGGTTCGTCGTCGACGACGAGGATGCGGGTCACGGCGCGGCCCTCCACTCGACCTCGCCAGCCACCGCGCCGCGCGCCGCCGCGTCGCGCACCACCGCGCCGTGCGCCACCGCGCCGTGCGCCACCGCGTCGCGCGCCACGGCGTCGCGGCCGCCGACGCCGGAATCCACAAGGCCGGCCGGCGGCCCCGGCGGCAGGTCGATGGTCATCGTGAGCCCCCCACCCGGGGTGTCGTCCGCGGTCACGCTCGCTCCCATGCTCTCCGCCAGCCCCCCGCGCGACGGCCAGCCCCAACCCGACGCCGTCGCCGGCGGGCACGTCGCCCTGCCGCTGGAACGGTTGGAAGATCTTCTCGTGCTCGGCGCGCGGTACGCCGGGGCCGCTGTCGATCACCCGGATCTGCGTGCGGGCCCCCACCCGGGCCACGTTGACCACGACCTTCGATCGCGCCGGGGCGTGCCGCAGCCCGTTCTCCAGCAGGTTCGCCAGCACGCGGTCGAGCAGGCCCGGGTCCGCGTACGCCAGGCACTCCCCCTGGCTCCACAGCTCCAGGCGGCCGGGGTCGGACACCGCCGCCATCGTCGAGCTCGCCACCTCGGCCCCGTCCACGACGATGCAGTGCGGCCGCATGGCCCCGGTCTCCAGCCGCGACAGGTCGAGCAGGTTGCCCACCAGCGCGTCGAGCCGGTCGGTGCTCTCCTCGATGGCCTCGAGCAGGTCGGCCTGGTCCTCGTCGCTGAACTGCACCTCCTCCGAGCGCAGGCTGGAGACGGCGGCCTTGACCGCGGCCAGCGGGGTGCGCAGGTCGTGCGAGACCGCCGAGAGCAGCGCCTGCCGGGCCTTGTTGTCGGCGGCCAGCGACGTCGCGGCGGCCGCCTCGGCCCGCAGCCGCTGCCGGGTGAGGACGGCGGCGGCGTTCGCGGCGTACGCCGTGACCAGCGACTGGTCCTCCGCCCGCAGGTCGTGGCCGCACAGCAGCAGCACGGTCTCGTCGTCGATCGGCTCGCGGACCTGGGCGTGCTCCACGTCGGAGAGGGTGAACCCGCCGACCGCGGCGAGGATCGTGACCGCTCCGCCCGTGCGCGGCCGCCGCACGATCCCCCCGGAGGTCATCGCCAGCATGTCGAGACACTCGCGGAGCAGCAGGGGCAGGGGCTCGGTGGACGACAGCATCGCGTGGGTGATCTGGGTGAGGCTGGCGGACTCGCGTTGTGCCGCGCGGGCCTCCTCCGTACGTCGTGCGGACAGGTGCACCACGGCGGCCACGGCGGCCGCGATCATCAGGTAGACGCTCAGCGCCAGCACGTTCTGCCGGTCGGAGACGGTGAAGGTGTGCGTCGGCGGCGTGAAGAAGAAGTTGAGGAGCAGGGTCCCCAACACCGCGCTGACCAGCGCCGGGAGCAGTCCGCCGACGAGCGCCACCCCGACCGATACCCCCAGATACAGCAGCACGTCCAGGGGCAGGTCCACGGCCTCGCCGAGCAGGTGCAGCAGCCCGGTCAGCGCGATCGGCCCTAGGACCGCACCGACCCAGCCCGCCACGAGCCGCCGTCGGCCCAGGCTCCACCGCGAGCGGCTCGTCGGGGGCACCGTCGTGTGCGCGTGCGTCACCAGGTGGACGTCGATGTCGCCAGACCCCGCCACGACGGAGGCCCCCACCCCGCGCGACCACAACCGCGCCCACCGGCTCCGGGTGCTGGCACCCACCACGATCTGGCTGGCATTGACGCGGCGCGCGAAAGCCAGAATGGCCTCGGCGATGTCGTCGCCGGAGATGGCGTGGAACTCCCCGCCCAGTTCCCGGGTCAGCGTGCGCTGCGCCGCGATCGCCGTACCGTCCACCCCCGCCAGCCCGTCGCTGCGGCTGACGTACACGGCGATCAGCTCCCCGCCCGCCCCCCGCGACGCGATCCGAGCGCCGCGGCGCAGCACGGTCTCCCCCTCCGGGCCGCCGGTGAGCGCGACCACCACGCGCTCACGGGTGGGCCAGGTGTCGAGGATGCCCTGGTCGGCGCGGTAGCGCTCCAGCGTCTCGTCCACCCGGTCCGCCAGCCACAGCAGGGCCAGCTCGCGCAGCGCCGACAGGTTGCCGGGCCGGAAATAACTGGCCAGCGCGGCGTCGACCTTGTCGGCCTTGTAGATGTTGCCGTGCGCCATCCGGCG
The DNA here is from genome assembly GCA_016699675.1 of Austwickia sp. NCBI lineage: Bacteria > Bacillati > Actinomycetota > Actinomycetes > Micrococcales > Dermatophilaceae > Austwickia > Austwickia sp. The sequence goes on from CP064985.1 coordinate 1,228,941, forward strand.
GCGCAGCGACTCCGGCGACATGTCGACCAGCTCGATCTGGTCGGCCCCGCGGACCACCCCGTCGGGCACGGTCTCGCGCTGGCGGACCCCGGTGATCGCATGGACCGCGTCGTTGAGGGACTCCAGGTGCTGGATGTTGACCGTCGAGATGACGTCGATGCCCGCGTCGAGGAGCACGGCGATGTCCTCGTACCGGCGGCCCCGCGCCGACCCCGGCACGTTCGTGTAGGCGAGCTCGTCCACCAAAGCGATCTGTGAGTGTGGGACCTGGCTGGTCTGGGACTGGCTGGTCAGGATGGAGCTGGTCGTTCCGGCCCGGGCGTGACTCTCGAAGCAATTGGCCCGCCTCGGGCGGTGTCTTCCCGTTGAATTGTCCGCTCGGATCGGCGCGGCCGGCACCGTCCGGCCCACCTCGGTGACCTCATCAGGAGATTGCCCGGCCCGCGAGCCGTGGCTCATCACAGATTTGCCCCGATGTGACTTCTTCCCGGACCGGTACCGGCCGCTCGGCGACCGTGACCACGCCCCGTCTCGAGGAAGGAACAACGATCGCCATGGCCATCGTCGCGCATTCACATCCGTTCGTCATCGGCGTGGACACCCACGCCCGCAACCACGCCCTCTCGATCCTGGTCTGCCCGCAGGGCGAGCTGCTCGACGAGGGCCAGTTCCCGGCCACGACGGCCGGGCTTGCACGGGCTGTCGCGTTTGTCGCGCGCCGCACCGGCGGCGACGTGGCGGTCCTGTGGGTCATCGAGGGCACCGGCACTTACGGGGCGCGGCTGGCCCGCGTCGTGGCCGACGCCGGCTACGAGGTCGTCGAAGCGCCACGGATGAACGCGCGCGCCGACCGCGGCATCGGCAAATCCGACCCGCTGGACGCCCGCCGCATCGCCGCAGCAGCCCTCCCGTTGCAGGTCACAGCGCTGCGCCACCCGCGGGCCGACGACGGGGTCCGGGCGGCTGTCCGCGTCCTGCTCGCCGCCCGAGACCACATGAGCACCGAGCGCACCGCCACGATCAACGCTCTGACCGCGCTCTTACGCGTGGCCGACCTCGGGATCGACGCCCGACGCCCGCTGACCGGCGCCCAGATCACCACGGTCGCCGGCTGGCGCACGCGAGAGGAGCCCCTGGCAGTCTCCACTGCCCGCTGGGAAGCCGCCCGGCTGGCTAAGCGCGTCGCCGCGCTCGATGACGAGCTCAAGGACATCACCAAGCGGATCAGCGACCTCCTTCACCAGAGCCCCGCCAGCGTCCTGCTCGAACAGCCTGGCATCGGCCCCATCACCGCAGCCGTCGCCCTCACCGCGTGGTCCCACCTGGGACGCATCCGATCAGAGTCCGCCTTCGCCAGCCTCGCCGGCGTGAACCCGATCCCGGCCTCCTCCGGCAACACGGTCCGCCACCGCATCAACCGCGGCGGCGACCGGCGCCTGAACCGCGCGCTGCACATGGCCGTCGTCACCCGCATGCGCATGGACCCCCGCACCCGCGCCTACGTCGAACGCCGAAGCGCCGAAGGACGCACCCTCCGAGAGATCCGCCGAAGCCTCAAGCGCTACCTCGCCCGCGAGATCTACCGCCGCCTTAACGCCACCGCCCAGCTCGACCAGGCGGCTGCTTGACAAACATAGGAGATTCTGCGGGTTCCGGGCCAGGATGGCGTCCGTGTCCAGCTCGGTGAACTCCGCGCCGCGGTGGGTCAGGGCGCGCCGCGGCACCATCTCGAGGCCCTCCAGGGCCTTCGCGGTGTAGGCCCGCCCGTGCGTCTCCACGAACCCGACCACCACGTCCTGGCCGCGCTCGGCCCGCCGGCGACCCTCGCCGAGCATCGCCACGGTCTTGCCGACGCCCGGCGCGGCGCCGAGGTAGATCCGCAACGTCCCGCGCCTCACCCGAGGATTGTCACCCACCATGGGCCGCCCGCAGGGCGAGGTTGAGCTCGAGCACGTTGACGCGCGGCTGGCCGAGGAAGCCGAGGGTGCGCCCCGTCGTGTGGTCGGCCACGAGCCGCCGTACGTCGTCCGCCGGCACCCCCGTGGCCCGGGCCACGCGCGCGACCTGCCAGTTGGCGTAGTCGACCGAGATGTCCGGGTCGAGGCCCGAACCGCTGGCGGTCAGGGCGTCGCCCGGAATCTCGGCGGGGGCCTCGGGGTTGGCCGCCCGCAGCGCGTCGGCCCGGTCGCGGACCGCCGCGCGCTGCGGCTCGCCCACCGGCGACAGGTTGCTCCCGCCGGAGGTGTCCCCGGCGTAGTCCGAGGGCGACGGACGCGGCTGGAACCACTCCGGGCCGGTGAACTGCTGCCCGATCAGCGAGCTGCCGACGACGCGGCCGTTCCGCTCGACGAGGGAGCCGCTCGCGGTCGGACGAGCCACGACCTGCGCGAGCCCGGTGAAGGCCAGCGGCCAGACCAGCCCGAGCAGGACGGTGAGCAGGAGGAATACGCGTACGGCGGCGCCGAGCTGGCGGCCGAACCCCCGGCCGACCGATCGGACACCCACACCTGAGGTCATCGTCATCACGCCAATCCGGGGAGCAGGGACACGACCAGGTCGATGAGTTTGATCCCGACGAACGGGGCGATCACGCCGCCGATTCCGAACACCAGGAGGTTGCGTCGCAGGAGCGCGGCGGCGGACATCGGCCGATAGGAGACGCCCCGCAGCGAGAGCGGGATCAGGGCCACGATGATCAGCGCGTTGAAGATGACGGCCGAGAGCATCGCGGACTCGGGGCTGTGCAGCCGCATGATGTTCAGCGCCCCCAGGCCCGGGAAGACCGTCAGGAACATCGCCGGAATGATCGCGAAGTACTTGGCCACGTCGTTCGCGATCGAGAACGTCGTCAGCGCCCCGCGGGTGATGAGCAGCTGTTTGCCGATGCCGACGATCTCGATGAGCTTCGTGGGATCGGAGTCGAGGTCGACCATGTTGCCGGCCTCTTTGGCCGCGGAGGTGCCGGTGTTCATGGCGAGGCCCACGTCGGCCTGCGCGAGCGCGGGCGCGTCGTTGGTGCCGTCCCCGGTCATCGCGACGAGCCGGCCCCCGGACTGCTCCTTCTTGATCAGCGCCATCTTGTCCTCGGGGGTGGCCTCGGCCAGGAAGTCGTCGACCCCGGCCTCGGCGGCGATGGCCTGCGCGGTCAGCTGGTTGTCGCCGGTGATCATCACGGTGCGGATGCCCATCCGGCGCAGTTCCTCGAAGCGCTCGCGCATCCCGGGCTTGACCACGTCCTTGAGGTGGATGACGCCGAGCACGCGCGTCGTACCGTCGTCGGCACTGCGACCCCCCGCGTGTTCGGCGACCACCAACGGCGTACCGCCCGCCGCCGAGATCGACTCGACCACCTCGTCGAGCCCGCTCGGGGCGCTGCCCCCCATTGCGCGCACCCACGCCGCGACGGCCGTGCCGGCCCCCTTCCGGATCGCCCCGCCGTCGGGCAGGTCGAGCCCCGACATGCGGGTCTGGGCGGTGAACTCCACGAACGTCGCCCCGGAGGGCGCGTCGTACGGTGGCGTCGACGGACCACGCCGTACGTCGCCCGCCGCCGGCGTCCCGAACTCCCCCGCGACGAGTTCGACGATCGAGCGGCCCTCGGGGGTCTCGTCGGCGAGGGAGGACAGGTACGCCGCCCGGTTCGCCTCCGCCTGCGTGGCCCCGCCGACCGGGATGATCTCGCTGGCGCGCCGATTGCCGAACGTGATCGTGCCGGTCTTGTCGAGCAGCAGGGTCGACACGTCGCCGGCCGCCTCGACCGCCCGGCCGGACTTGGCGAGCACGTTGCGCTGCACGAGCCGGTCCATGCCGGCGATGCCGATGGCTGACAGCAGCGCCCCGATCGTCGTGGGGATGAGGCAGACCAGCAGCGCGACGAGGGTGAGGACCGGTTGAGGCGCCCCGCTGTAGGTCGCCATGGGCGCGATCGCCGCGACCGCGAGCAGGAAGATGATCGTCAGCGTGAGCAGCAGGATCGACAGGGCGATCTCGTTCGGGGTCTTCTGCCGGGCGGCACCCTCGACCAGGGCGATCATCCGGTCGATGAAGGTCTCGCCGGGTTTGCTGGTGATCTGCACCACGATGCGGTCCGAGAGCACCGTTGTGCCGCCGGTAACCGCGCACCGGTCCCCGCCCGACTCGCGGATGACCGGGGCGGACTCACCGGTGATGGCGGACTCGTCGACCGTGGCGACGCCCTCGACGACGTCCCCGTCGCCGGGGATCACCTCGCCGGCCGTGACGATCACCAGGTCGCCGATGGTCAGCTGCGCCCCAGGCACCTGCTCCTCGTTGCCGTCGGCACGCAGCCGCCGGGCGACGGTCTCGGTCTTGGTGGCCCGCAGGGTCGCGGCCTGGGCCTTGCCGCGGCCCTCCGCGATCGCCTCGGCGAGGTTCGCGAAGAGCACGGTGGCCCACAGCCAGAGGGTCACGCCGATGGCGAAGACGCTGGGGCGCGCGACCGCCAGCGCGGTGGTCAGGATCGAACCGACCCAGACCACGAACACCACCGGGGCCTTGACGACGTGGCGCGGGTCCAGCTTGCGCAGCGCCTCGGGCAGCTGGGCGAGCGCAAGGTGCCGTAGCGACGCCTGCGTCGGCGCGGGGTGCAGCCGCTCGCCGCGGCGCTTGAGGGTGGGCTGCGGCTCGTCGTGGGTGAGCAGCGAGGTCGTCACAGGGTGGCCTCCGCGATCGGGCCCAGCGCGAGGGCCGGGAAGAACGTCAGGCCCGCGACGATCACGGCGATGCCGACGAGCAGCGCGGTGAACAGCGGGGTGTGGGTGGGCACCGTGCCCTCGGTGCTGGGCCGCTTGGGTTGCGCGGCCAGTGAGCCGGCCAGCGCCAGGGCCAACGTGATGGGCACGAACCGGCCGAGCCACATGCACGCCGCGAGCGTGAGGTTGAACCAGGGCGCGTCGGCGGCCAGCCCGGCGAAGGCCGAACCGTTGTTGTTGGAGGCGGAGGCGTAGGCGTACATCATCTCGGTCAGTCCATGCGGCCCGGCGTTGGCCAGCGCCTCCCGGGCTCCGGGCAGCGCGATGGCGACGCCCGTGCCGAGCAAGACCAAGGCGGGCATGACGAGGATGAACAGCGCCGCGCAGGTGATCTCCCGCTGGCCGATGGTCTTGCCCAGCAGCTCCGGCGTACGGCCCACCATCAGCCCCGCGACGAACACGGTGATGATCGCAATGACCAGCGCGCTATAGAGGCCGGTGCCGACCCCGCCGGGGCTGATCTCCCCGAGCAGCATGTTGGTCAGGACGACGCCGCCGCCCAGTGGGCTGAACGAGTCGTGCATTCCGTTGACCGCCCCGGTCGACGTACCGGTCGTCGCCGTCGCGAAGAGCACCGTCCCAGGGACCCCGAAGCGCAGCTCCTTGCCCTCCAGCGCGCCCTGCATCGTCCCGGCCAGCTGCGTCTCGGCCGCCAGCGCCGCGGCCCACATGCCGGTGAACAGGGTGGCCATCAGGCCGAGGACGGCGTACCCCTGGCGGCGGTCGCCGACCATCAGGCCGTACATGCGCGGGAGCGCGAACGGGATGACCAGCACGAGCAGGATCTCGACGATGTTGGTCACGGGGTTGGGGTTCTCGAACGGGTGGGCCGAGTTGGCGTTGAAGAAGCCGCCGCCGTTGGTGCCGAGCAGCTTGATGACCTCCTGGGAGGCCACCGGGCCACCCTGGATGACCTGCTCGCCGCCGGTCAGCGTCGTGATGGTCGTCGGCCCGGCGAGGTTCTGGATCACCCCGCCCCAGACCAGCAGGAGGGCGCCGAGGGCGGCGAGCGGCAGCAGCACGCGCACGACCCCCCGCACGAGGTCGACCCAGAAGTTGCCGAGCCGGTCCGTACCGGAGCGGGCGATGCCCCGGGTCAGCGCGACGGCGACGGCGAGGCCGACGGCCGCGCTGACGAAGTTCTGCACGGTGAGCCCCGCCATCTGGGACAGGTGGGTGGCACCGGTCTCGCCGCCGTAGCTCTGCCAGTTGGTGTTGGTCACGAAGGAGACGGCCGTGTTGAGGGCGGTGTCGACGTTCATGCCCTCGCGACCGGCTGCGAGGGGCAGGTGAGTCTGGACGAGGAGCAGCCCCCACAGCCCGAGGACGCATGCGGTGGAGAAGGCCAGGACGGCGCCGGCGTAGGACGCCCAGTTCTGCTCGCCGTCCGGGTTCACCCGGCAGAGCCGGTAGAGGGCGCGCTCGATGCGCAGGTGCCGGCCGTCCTCGAAGGTGCGGGCAAGGTAGGCGCCCAGCGGCGCATGGGTCGCGGCGAGAACGGCGGCCACCAGGAGCAGCGCGCCGATCGCCGCCGACACGTCCGACATCAGAACTTCTCCGGGTTGACCAGGGCGTAGACCAGGTAGGCCACGAGGGTCATGGCCACGAAGGCTGCGATCCACTGTTCGAGCATGGCGAGGCGAGTTCCCTCCGAACGTCTGCGTGATAGGCAGGCCGGGCGCAGCGGGAGAGCCCCGCTGATGCCCGCTGGTGAACGGGGGCCGGTGGCTTACAGGCCGGCCTGCTCCGCCAGGAGCACGGCGACCTTGAGTTGGTCGACGGTGGGGTGCACGATGCGGGTCGCGGCGATGAGCCGGAAGTGGCCCACGACGGTCCCGGCGTGCCGCACCGGGATGGCGATGACGGAGTTGGTCGGCAGTCCCGCGCCCGCCACGTCCACGCGCCGGCCGTCCTGGGTGAGCTCGCCCGTGTCGTGCAGGATCGGCCACCCCCCGGCCGGTGCCCCGGCGGAGTAGCGGCAGCTGTCCACACCGAGCACGCGGGTGATCTCCCGGCAGATGGCCTGGCGGCGGTCCTGGCCGGAGCCCTGTTCGGGGGCGATGCGCAGGACCTGCAGGACGCCGTCGACGTACCCGCCGCGCCGCGCCACCTCGGCCGCCTGCCGCCGGCCGCGCAGCGCCAGCTCGGTCACGGCCAGGCCCACGAGCCCGAAGAGGATGGCGAGCACGATGTCCTCGCCGCGGGCGATGCGGAAGGTGAAGTGCGGCGGGATGAGGAAGAAGTCCATCCACGCGGCGGACGACACCGACGCCAGCAGCCCGGCGACCCGGTCCCCCAACGCGGCGACCGACACGACCAGGAGGGCAAAGATCAGCACGACGACCGCGGTGTCGATGCTGTCCCGTCCGGGCGAGAGGGCGAGGCCCAGCAGGGCCGGTACGACGAGTGCGGCGAGCCGGCGCGGGCCGGGCCGCCGGAGGGCGGCAAGGAGGTCGCCACCTGAGGCGCGAGACACGGGCTCGGTCGGTCGCGGCGCCTCGGCGGCGGGCGTACGGGGTGCAGCGGTCTCCATGTGCCCATGGCACCCCGGCCGACCCCGGGGCCGCGGAGAGCTGACGGCGACCTAGCGGTTCTTGACGCCTTCTTAACGGCCATCCGACACTGGAGATCTGGACGCCCGTCCAGCATGGCTGATGTCGGCCCCCGTTCTCGCCCAAGGAAATCCGGCGGGGGACCGGAAATCTGGGGCCGACTGGGGCGACGGTGCAGGTGAGGGTCCTGTGGCGGGCGCCGGACGGGCCGGCCTAAACTGCCCCGTCGGGCTGGGGGAATGGCGTGGAGCGTCGGTGACAAAGGGGGCCGCGACGCGGATGAGAAAGCTGGCGCCGAAAGCGCGCTGCCGCCCGCTGCGGGAAGTGGACGTGGCCGGGGGGATCATCCCGCGTCTGCGCGACGTGGTCCGTCAGCAACCCGACAAGATCGCCGTGGCCGACGCATGGGCGAGCGCGACCTACGCCGAGCTGGTCGCTTCCGCCGCCGACCTCCTCACGGATCTGCAGGCAGCCCTCGCCCGCCTGGACCCGCCGCCGGCGCGGCGCTGCCCCGAGGAGTTCGCCGCACGGGAGCCGATCGCCGTCCTCTTCGGCCACGAGATCGCCGCGGTGGCCGCCATGGTCGCGGTTCTCGCTTCCGGTCACCCCCTGCTGGTGCTCGACCCGACCACACCGCCGGATCGGCTGGGCCAGCTCGCCGACCGGCTCGGGGTGCGGCTCATCGTGTGCTCGCCCGATCTCGCGTGGCTCGCGGCGAGCGTGCGCGCCGATCTCGTCGTCCCGTCCGGGACCCCGGCCGCAACGACGTACGGGACCTCGGCTGCGACGACGTACGGTCCGACCCGCGGAGCGGACCCAGCGCGGGCGGCGGCGCTGTGGGAGAGCCCGCCCGACCCGTGCGGCGTGGCCGTCGTCGCGTTCACGTCGGGGTCGACCGGAGCACCGAAACCCGTCGCCAACGATCACCGGCTCCTGGTCCGCGACGCCTGGAACTCCTCGATCGCCACCGGCTGCTATGACGACGAGGACGTGCTCGCGCACACCCTGCCGCTCGCGTTCCACGCCGGCCTGACCACGACCGTGCACGGCCTCCTCGTCGGGGCGACCATGCACCTGTACGACACCCGCACCCGCGGGGTCGCGGAGCTGCCGCAGTTCATCCGGGACCGCGGCTGCACCGTGCTGATCTCGGCGCCCGCAGTGCTGCGCACGCTCTGCGCCGGGGCTCCCGAGCCCGCGCTCCTGCGCACCCTGCGGCGACTCACCATCGCCGGCGAGCCCGCGCCCGCCGCGGACGTCGTTCGAGTCCAGCGGCTGCTGCCGCCCTCGTGCGTGATCCGCAACCGGTACGGCGCCTCGGAGACGGGCCTGATCACCGAGTACGTCGTGGACCCGGCCACCGCTGCCGCCGGCCCGATGCTGCCGGCCGGGGCGTGGGCTGGACGGTGGTGGAGCTCGTCGATCGCGACGGAAACCCCGTCCCGGAGGGCGACGTAGGGCGGGTCCGCGTCCGCGCCCCCTCGGTGGCCCTCGGCTACTGGGGCCTGCCGCGGGAGAGCGCCGCCGCGTTCGGCGCCGGCCCGGATGGCCTGGCCACGTTCCTCACCAGCGACCTGGGCCGGCGGCTCCCCCGCGGCGACCTCATGGTTGTCGGGAGGGCCGACCACGCCGTCAAGATTCGCGGCTATCTCGTCGATCCGGGCGAGGTCGACGCGGTCCTGCACACGCTGGCCGGGGTGCGGGAGGCGGCCACGGTGAGCGAAGCCCGCTCCGCCGCGGAGGGTGAGGCCGGCCTGGTCGCCTACGTTGCCGTCGATCCCGCGGCGGGACTGACCGGGATCGGCATCCGCACGGCGCTGGCGAACCGGCTTCCGGCCCATATGGTCCCGGAGCGGATCCGCCTGCTCGGGGCGCTGCCGCGCAACGACCGGGGCAAGATCGACCGGGCGGCCCTGGCGCGGGACGGATGCTCAACCGAGGAGGTCGCCGGGGATGCCGGCGCGGCCAGCGGGCCCACTGCGGGAACCGACCGAGCGGAAAGCTGGACAACTGTCCTACAATCCTGTGGAGCCGCTGTGTTGGGGGGTCCAACCCCGGCGCCAGGAACGACGCACGGGGGGTTTCATGACGGCCATCGACTCGAGCCGGTTGACCATCGCCATCAGCGAGGACGACGTCGACTCCGGCGTGCTCCCGCGCCTGCGCGAGGTGGCCCGATGTCAGCCTGACAAGGTCGCGGTGACGGATGCCGCGCAGTCGCTGACCTACCGCCAGCTCACGGTCCGGGCCGCCACGATTCTGAGCAACCTTAGACAAGCCGTCGCCGGTCTCAACCCGCCGGCGGTGCCGCGCGGGGCGGACGAGTTCGGCGCCGCCGAGCCGGTGGCGATCCTCTTCGGCCACGAGGTCGACGCCGTGGCCGCCCTCGTCGCCGTCATCGCCTCGGGCCATCCGGTGCTCGTGCTCGATCCGCGGACCCCGGCGCCGCGCTCGCAGCAGCTGCTGGCGCGCATCGGCGCCCGCATCGTGCTCGCCGCACCGGAGCTGAGCGCCCTCGCCTACGAGCTGAGCAGCCGCGTCGTCCACCCCGGTGGCAAGGACTGCGACCCGGAACTGCTGTGGGAACGCCCACCCCACCCCGCCTCGGTCGCGGTCGTGGCGTTCACCTCCGGGTCCACCGGCGCCCCGAAGCCCGTGGCGAACAATCACCGGCTTCTCGTCCGGGACGCGTGGAACTCCTCCGTGGCCAGCGGCTGCTACGACACCGACGACGTCATCGCCCACACCCTGCCCATCGCGTTCCACGCGGGGCTCACGACCACAGTGCACGGCCTGCTGGTCGGGGTGACGTTGCACCTCTACGACACCCGCAGCAGCGGCATCTCGACACTGGGCCGCTTCATCGCCCACCGCCAGTGCACGATCATGATCGCCTCCCCCGCCATCCTGCGGGCCTTCTGTGCTGCCGGGCCCGACCCCGCCAACCTCCGCTCGCTGCGCCGGCTCACCGTCGCCGGCGAGCCCTCCCACGAGGGCGACGTTCGCCCCGCCCTGGCGATCCTGCCGCCGGGCTGCGTCGTACGGAATCGCTATGGCTCCTCCGAGACGGGCCTGATCAGCGAGTACGTCGTGGACGAGGGCACCCTGTCGGGTCAGCTGCCGGCCGGTCGGGGGGTCGGGCGGACCGTGCTGGAACCCGTCGACGCGGTGGGACAGGTGGTCCCCCAGGGCGAGGTGGGGCGGCTGCAGGTGACCGCGCCCGAGGTGGCGACGGGCTACTGGGGCATGCCGACGGAGACGGCCGAGGCGTTCGGCCGGACCGCCGAGGGGATGCCGACCTACCTGACCAGCGACCTCGGTCGGATGCTGCCGAACGGCGACGTCATGATCGTCGGGCGCGCCGACCACTCGGTGAAGATCCGCGGCTACCTCGTCGACCCCGGCGAGGTCGACGCCGTGCTCTTCGAGATCCCCGGCATCCGCGAAGCCGTGACCACCAGCGGGCAGCGGCCGTCCGATCACGGAACCCGGCTGATCGCGTACGTCGTCGCCGAGAGCGGTGTCGTCGACGAGGCCGCCGTGCGCAGCGCGCTGCGCGGCCGGCTGCCCGGGCACATGGTGCCGGAGGTGATCGTCGCCCTCGACGCACTGCCGCGCAACGACCGCGGCAAGGTCGACCGCGCCGCGCTGCCCGCGCCGACGGAGCCCGAGGACGCCGCGGCCCTCCACCTCGAAACAGGCTGGGAATGCCTGGTCGCCGAGCACTGGGGCATGGTCCTCTGTCTCGACCCGACCCGGCTGCGGCGCAACTCGGACTTCTTCGCCCTCGGCGGGGACTCCCTGGCCGCCGAGGAAGTGATGACCCGCCTGGTCGACCACTGCGGCGTCCCCGCGGCCCGCGCGGAGACCCGGCTGCTGGTCGAGGCTCCCACCCTGGGCGAGTTCGCGCAGCGCATTCGCGAGGCAACCCCCAAGCAGCCGCGGCGCTGGTCGCTGCCCCTGCAGGAGGCCGGTGACCGCACCCCGCTGTTCCTCGTCACGGGCGCGGGCGGCCTGGGCGTGGGTTTCCTGGCACTCGCCCGGCGCCTCGGCGCCGACCAGCCCTCCTACGCGCTGCAGTCCCCCCTCGTCGAGGCCCGTGGCCTGCCCGAATGGAGCGTGCCGAGCATGGCTCGCCGCAGGGTGCGCCAGTTGCGCCGGATCCAGCCGCACGGGCCGTACGCACTGGGCGGACACTCCTTCGGCGGGGTGGTGGCCGTCGAGATGGCCCACCAGCTCCAAGCGGCCGGCGAGGAGGTCAGCCACCTCGTCATCCTGGACTCGTTCCCGCCGGACCCGGCGTATCTGCCGGAGCTCGAGCACTGGAACCTGCGCCAACAGGCCCGGTTCGTGGCGGGCACGGTGTTCCTGGCGGCGACGAGCCGGCAGGGCAGCATGGCGTGGCGCCTGTTCCACCTGTCGAACCTCATCGCGCCGCGGCACCGCGGGCGGCCGTGGTCAGGCAAGACCCTGGTCGTCGTCGCGGACAGCCCGGAGCGCTCGTTGCGGGCCGCGTGGGCGGCGTACCTGACCGGCCCCTGGCGGCGCGTCGACGTGACCGGCGACCACATCACGATGCTGCGGTCCCCCTGGGTCGACGAGGTCGCCCGGCACATTCAGGAGTTCCTCGGCGAACCGGCCTGATCTGCACGGGGCGCTCGGGCCGCCAGCGCGGCGCTCGGGCCACCAGCTCTGCACTCAGGCCCGCCGGCGTGGCACCCGCGCCGTGGGCGAGACGCTCAGGCCGCGATCGCGGCGACCGCCCGCACGAACGCGACGATCGTGCCGGCCAGGGCCAAAGCCATCACCGCGCGCATCGCGAGCCGGTCGTCGATCCGGCCGTGCAGGGCACCTCCGACCAGGAGCCCCACGGCGACGGCCGCCGCGAGCACTGCCCAGCCGGGCTGCCCCAGGGCCGGCCAGCGCTGCTTCAGCAGGATTGCCGTGACGCCCTGGACCGCGAAGATCACCGTGGCGGTGGCGGCGAAGGGGGCGCGCGCCCAGCCGACGCTGCGGGTGTACACCGCGATGGCCGGCCCACCGACGCCCGCCGCCGTGTTCATGAACCCCGAGACGAGCCCCGTCCCGATCCGCACCGCGGTGCGGTCCCGCACCCGCCCGGTGGGCGTGGCCAGCGTCACCAGCAGGGCGATCAGCACGATCGAGCTCACCACGACCGCGACCCACTGCGGCGGCAGGAGCCGGACGACCGCCGCGCCCGGCACGCAGCCGAGCAGCCCCGCCGGGATCAACCATCGGGCGCGCGGGGCGTCGAAGTCGGAGCGAAGCTGGTACGCCGACGTCGCCGCCGTCACCACGCTGCCGACGTTGGTGACGACGATGCCGTCGACGGGACCCAGCGCCAGCATCATGAACGGCGACGTGACCAGCGCGAAGCCCATGCCGGTCGAGCGCTGCAGCGCGGCCCCGACCAGCGCGGCGGTGGCGGCGAGCAAGACCGACCAGGACAGTGGCACGGCATCGATCTTGCCGGGCCAGGTCGTCCACGCGCCCCGGATCGCCGTCAGGCGGTCGCGCGTCAGGCGAACGCCGTGCCGTGAGCGCGCGTCAGGCGGTCGCCGCTCGCTCCAACCCCGCCTGTACGTCGGCGACGAGGTCCCGGGTGGCCTCGATGCCCACCGAGAGGCGCAGCAGGCCCCCGGTGATGCCTGCCGCCGCCTGCGCCTCCGGCGTCATCGAGGCATGCGTCATGGTCGCGGGGTGCGCCACCAGGGACTCGACCCCGCCGAGCGACTCGGCCAACGAGAAGCAGCCGAGTCCCGTCACGAACCGACGTACCGCCTCCTCGTCCGCCAGCTCGAAGCTCACCATGCCGCCGAAGCCGTCCTGCTGCCGCGCCGCGAGCTCGTGGCCCGGGTGGCTCGTGAGCCCGGGATAGTGCACGGCCCGTACGGCGGGATGGGCCGCGAGGGCCTCGGCGACGGCGGCGGCGTTCTCCTCGTGGGCGCGCATCCGGGCGTGCAGGGAACGCAGCCCGCGCAGGGTCAGGTAGGAGTCGAAGGGGCTGCCGGTCACGCCGATGACGTTGGCCCACCAGCCGAGCTGCTCGACCATCTCCGCGTCCGCGGCGACGACCGCCCCGCCCACGACGTCGCTATGGCCGTTGAGGTACTTGGTCGTCGAATGCACGACGACATCCACCCCGTGCGTCAGGGGCCGCTGCCCCAGGGGCGAACAGAACGTGTTGTCGGCGACGACGACCGCGCCGACGGCCTTGGCGAGCGCGGTGACCGCGGCGATGTCGGTGATCCGCAGCAGCGGGTTGCTGGGCGTCTCGATGAGGACCACCGCGGGTGCGCCGCCGGGTGCGTCGGGGGCGATCTCGCGGGCCGCGGACGCGGGGTCGGTGAGGTCGACGTAGGACACCTCGAAGTGCCCCTTCTCCGACAGCGAATCGAACAGGCGCCAGGACCCGCCGTACAGGTCGTGCGGCACCACGATGCGCTGACCGGGACGAAGGAGGGCGACCACGACCGTGGTGATCGCGGCCATGCCGGTCGCGGTGACGACCGACCCGGCGCCGCCCTCGAGCTCGGCGAGCGCCTCGCCGAGAACGTCGCGGGTGGGATTGCCGCTGCGCGTGTAGTCGTAGCGACGGGGCTCGCCGAAGGCCGCGAACGTGTAGTTGCTGGAGAGGTAGATCGGCGGAACCACCGATCCGTGCGTCAGGTCGGTCTCCAGCCCCATGCGAACGGCTGCAGTCTGCGGGTGGCGCTCGGTCACGGTAGGCCTTTCGGTGCTGCAGGAGAGTCCTGGGACATCGGCGGTGAAATAACGCCTGCTTATCCTAGTCAGAACTCCCGAGCGCCTTTCGCCGCGTCCAGTCAGGCGGTGCCGCCTGGGTCGGAGGCCTCGCGACGCTACCTCTTGGCGGCCGACTTCTTCGCGACGGGCTTCGCGGCCGGCTTCGCGGAGGTCGCCTTGGCGACTGCCTTCTTCGCTGTGGTCGTCTTCGTGGCGGTTGCCTTCTTCGCGGCCGGCTTCGCCCCGGTCGCCTTGGTGGCGGTGGCCGACTTCGTGGCCGCCGCCTTCGTAGCCGTCTTCGCGGCGGGCTTCGCCGAGCTGGCCTTCGTGGCCGTCGCCTTCTTCGCGATCGTCGCCTTCGTGGCGGCCGGCTTCACCGCGGTCGTCTTGGTGGCCGTCGTCTTCTTGGCGGCCGACTTCGCCGCGGTCGCGTTGGTGGCGGTGGCCGACTTCGCGGCCGCCGCCTTCGTAGCCGTCTTCGCGGCGCTCTTCGCGGTCGCCGCCTTCGTGGCGGCTGCCTTCTTGGCCGTCTTCGCCACCGAGGCGGCGGCCCCGGCCGGCTTCGCCGCCGTCTTCGAAGCCGCGGTCTTCCGCGCGGCCGATGTCGATGTCGCCACCTCGATCTCCTTTCACCCAGCACGTTGCTGTGCCGTCAGTGTCACCGATGACGCTCGGCTTCGGTTTTATTGACATCTAGCGGCGCGGCGGGCCCACCAGCCAAGCCTCCGTAACATCCCGCCCGGACGGGGCCCAGACTCGAACGCCCGGCGGGACGCCTCAGTCGAGCGCTTGTCCGAGTGATCGGATCACGTGCGCGGCGAACTCATCCGCGGGGTCGAACGAGCCGACCAAGTGGCCGCCCAGTTCGAGGGTGATCAGGCCGACGAGCTGTGCAAACGCGGCGAACAGCGCCACCACACGCGCGGGAGACGGGGCAGGCTCCACCCCCGTCGAGAAGGCGGCGGCCTGCGCACGCAGGCCTGGCGAGAGGATCTCCACCGGCGAATCGGCGGCCGGCAGGTCTGCGGGCGCCTCGGCAAGCACCCGGAAAAACGGCGCCGCCACCAGCGCCGCAGCGCCCACGGTCTCCGGGGGCGCGGAGTACCCCGGAACCGGCGTTCCATACATCAGCGCGAAGTCATGCGGGTGGACCCGGGCCCAGGCCACGAGTTCTCCGGCCAACGCCTCGAACCGCTCCCTCGGAGCCGCATCCTCGGCCGTGGCGTCCAGCGTCGCTGCACGGGCGCGTCGGGGAGGCGGCTGACGCCGGAGTGTGACGCACGTGGCATCCCAAACCGACCGACCTGTCAGGAATCATCGGAGGATGATGGGCGTTCGGGTGGGTAGTGGACGCTCGACCGAGTGACCCAGGGCCGCCAGCGGCCGGAGCTGCAAGCTCCCAGACGAAAGAGGACCAGGACATGGCGATCATCGAGGACATCACCAAGGTGGCCAAGCAGGTGGTCAAGGAGGCGGAGCACGCCGTCGGCAAGGCCGTCAAGCAGGCGGGCGAGATGACCGACGCCAACCGCCACAAGATCGGCGACGCGATCGACAAGGCTGGCAAGTTCGTCGACAGCAAGACCGACGGCAAGTTCAGCAAGCAGATCGAGCAGGCGAAGGACGCCGCGGGCAAGGGCGTCGAGTTCGTCGCCAAGCAGAAGGCCGCCCACGTGCCGCCGCGCCCGGGCAAGCCCCGCGAAGACGCCGAGCCCACCGGCCCCGCGGCCGGCTGGCAGGACACCAGCGTGCAGGACGACGTGCCGGCCGCCGACGCTGCCGCTCCGGTCGGCGACACCGCCTACCCGAACCCGATCCCGGCCTACACCCCGCCGCAGAACTGACGTCACCCGGACGGCAGCGCCTGTCGTCCACCTCAGCAAGGGCCGCCCGCCATGTGCGGGCGGCCCTTGCCGCGTCCAGTCGGGAGCGTTCCACGGGCATGGTCAGCCGGGAATACTGGGGCCATGGAGCAGCGGCTCAGCCTCATCACGCTCGCGGTGCAGGACCTGGGGGCCTCGCGCCGCTTCTACGTCGACGGTCTGGGCTGGGATCCGTTCCTCGACGTCGATGACGTCCTCATGCTCCGCGTAGGCAGTCATCTCCTGCTGAGCCTGTGGGAACACGCCGCCTTCGCCGCGGAGGTGGGCGCCAGCACGCTCGGCCAGGGGATCGCCCCGATCACCCTGGCCCACAACGTCGACAGCGATGCTGCAGTCGATGCCGTGCTCGAGGACGTCGCGGCGGCCGGCGGGACCCTCATCGAGCGCGGCACGCGGCGATCGTGGGGCGGATACTCCGGATACGCCGCCGACCCGGACGGCTACCGCTGGGAGATGGCGAACGCCGGGGCAGGTCCGCTCACCGCCTTGGTCGTACCTCCGCGACCGGCTCCATAGGTCGGGGCGGGACCGGCGGCCATTCAGGCCGCCGGTCACCCCCCTCCCCCGGCGGTCAGACCACCCCGGTGCTGCGGAGCAGGTCGCCGACGACGGTCTTGTCGAGCCGCTTCATGACCAGGCCGGGCACCCGCATCTTCTTGCCGTCGCGCATCTTCGCGGCGGCGCCGAGCAGGTCCCGTACGTCATACACGCTGCCCCACACCTCGGGGACGCCGCGGTCGACGTTCATGAGCGTGTAGACCGACTCCATGCCGGTCCGGACCGAGTACTCGGTCGTGAAGATCGTGTCCCGCTTCGTCTCGGCGAACTGGCCGATGAAGGCGAAGTTCACGGCGCCGTCAGGCACGACGTTCGGGCGGTCGCCGGCGCGGCGCGGCATGAAGAACGAGGTGATGAACGGCATCGCGCAGGGCCGCGTGATGGCGCCGGTGGCCGCCAGCTCGGGGATCTCCTCCACCGGTACGCCCAGGTGGTAGAGGAACTCGGCGGTGATCTCCTCGCCCGTGCAGTCCTTCATGGACTTCTTGACGTAGTCGCCCGGGCGGTCGATGAACAGGCCGTAGAACCAGATCGTCAGCTTGTCGGCCGGCTGGGTGGTGAAGTGCGGTTGCCGGTTGATGGTCCACGACTGGAGCCACGCCGAGTCACGCACCGACACGATGCCGCCGGTCACGACGCGGCCCGAGAACGGGTCGCGCTGGCAGATCTTCTCGACGTACCGCGGGATCCGGTCGTCGAGGGTCGTGATCGTCGCGGACTCCCACGCCGTACGGTCGCCGTGGCCGACGAACTTCTCAGGGCGGCCGAAGCTCGGGTCCTGACGGGCGATGTTCTGCCAGAGCCCCCAGACGCCGTCCGGCTTGACCTCGTAGTCCCACACGGGCGCCTCGTGGTGCCGGCCCCAGCGCGAGTTCTCCACGCACGAGCCGTTGGTGATGAACACGAGGTCCCGCTCGGTCAGGTCGACGCCGCCCGGCTGGCCGTCCTGCAGCCACTCGATCCGCCGGGCCACCTTGCGCAGGGCGCCCGGGTTGCCGGGCTCGGCCACCTTGTCGATCAGCACGTTGGTGACCCGGGTGTCGTACTGGAACCGCACGCCCTGCTCGGTCAGCCAGGTCTGCAGCGGCTGGATGAGCGACTCGTACTGGTTGTACTTCGTGAACTTCAGCGCCGAGAAGTCCGGCAGGCCGCCGATGTGGTGCACGAAGCGCTGCAGGTAGAGCTTCATCTCCAGCGCGCTGTGCCACTCCTCGAAGGCGAACATCGTGCGCCAGTAGAGCCAGAAGTTCGACGCCAGGAAGTCCTTGCCGAGCACCTGGTCGATGGTGCGGTCGTAGAGGTCCTCATCACGGGTGAGGAACAGCTTCGCCAGATCCTTCTGGGCCTTGGCCGACAGGGTGAACTCGCCGTTCGTCTCACCGTCCATGCCGCGATCCTTGGTCGCGCGCATCAGCGAGTAGTTGGGGTCGTCCTTGTTGAGCCAGGCGAACTCATCGAGGACGCTCGCGCCCTCGGTGCGGAGCGAGGGGACCGAGCGGAACAGGTCCCAGAGGCATTCAAAGTGGTTCTCCATCTCGCGCCCACCGCGCATGAGGAAGCCGTCCCGGTTCGGGTCCTCGGCGCCGTCGCAGGCGCCGCCGGCGATCGAGCTGGCCTCCAGGATCGTGATGCGGTCCCCCGGCACCTGCGCGTCACGGACCAGGAAGGCGGCGGCCGCGAGGGACGCCAGCCCCGCGCCGACGAGGTAAGCGGACGTCGTGTCGGCCCCTTCCGGCTTCCGCGGGCGGAGAAACGCCTCGTAGTTGCCGCTGCTGTAGTACACGGGTGCTCCTTACTCTTGTGCGAATCGCGACTACAGTTCGGAGTCTACTCCTTTTTGGAGTGTGCTCCTATTCGTGTTGGCAGCATCACACCTGCTCGCGCAGGCACGCCGTGCGTCGTACGATGTTCGTTTGGAGCGCGCTCCGCGACCTACGGCGTCAGTTGGCGCCGTCTTGTGCGCCGTTCGCCCCCGACTCCTAGCCCCCGGCCCGACCCGTGAAGGTGCCTCATGACCACCCTACCCGCCCGCACCCAAGCCTCCGTGGCCACCGGGACCGCGGCGGCCGACGTGGCCACGGCGGCCCAGCCCGAGGGCCGGCGCGAGCGCAACAAGCGGCTCAAGCACGAGGCGATCCTCGCGGCCGCCGACGAGCTGTTCCGGGAGAAGGGCTACGACGCGGTGACCACCCAGGAGATCGCGGAGCGGGCCGACGTCTCCAACGGCACCCTGTTCCGCTACGCCCGCACCAAGGCGGACCTCCTGCTCACCGTCCAGTCGGAGCGGCTGCGCGCGGGCTGCGACCGCGGCGTCGCGATGGCCCGGGCCGGCGCTGATCCGGTCGAGGCGATCATGGCCCTGCTCGTGCCGCTGGCCGAGACCGGGATGTCCCGGCCCGAGCTCGTTGTCGCCTACCAGCGCGAACTCCTGTTCGCACCCGGGGACCGCGCCGGCCACCTCGGCACCGTCGAGGGGCTCGAGGCGGCGATCCACACGATCCTGCAGCTCGCGAGGCCGGACGCGGCGGAGCAGGACGTGGCGTTCGCGGCGTACGTCGTCTACGCCACCATGTACATGGATCTCGTGCGGGTCGGCGTCGGCCGGGCGCCCACGGAGGACCTGCCCCGCACCCTGCGCGTGACCATCCGCACCCTGCTCGACCGCCTCCTGCCCGGCTGAGTCCCCGTGCGGCGCGGTCGAGCCGCCGGTCGCCGGCCGTTAGCGTGAGGGCAGCAGCCCACGGCGTAACCCTCGGAGGCCCCCATGCACGACCGGCATCGCCAGATCGAGAACCGCCTCGGCCGCGCGATGGACGAGCGGATCCGGCCCGCCATCTACGGCGACCGGGCCCCGCTGACCGTCACCGCGTGGCGGACGCCGGGCGAGCCGGTGTCGTTCGAGGTGGCGACCGCGGCGGGTACGCCGTACGAGCCCCTGCACCCCGGCGACTGGTGGGGCCGAGCCTGGGACACGCTGTGGCTGCACGTGACCGGCGAGGTCCCCGCCGACTGGGCCGGCCGGCGCGTCGAGGCGGTCATCGACCCCGGGTTCGGCGGCGGACCGGGGTTCACCTGCGAGGGGTTGGCCTACCTGCCCGACGGGACGCCGGTGAAGGGGCTGCACCCGGAGAGCCGGTACCTGCCGATCCGGCGGGAGGGTTCCGGGGCCGGGCGCGGGATCGCGCGGGGCGGGGAGCGGCTGGAGTGGTACGTCGAGCTGGGCGCGAACCCCGACATCATGGGCGACAACCGGATGAACACGCCGCAGTCCGACGTGCTGACCAGGCGGTCCGAGCCGCTGTTCGCGTTCCGCGGCGCGGAGTTGGCCGTGCTCCGCGAGGAGGTCGCCGGGCTGGCCCTCGACCTGCAGGTGCTCGGGGATCTGATGCACTCGCTCGCGTTCGAGGACCCACGCCGGGCGACCGTGACGCTGGGGATCGAACGGGCGCTGGACGCGCTGGACTATCGCGATGTGCCGGGGACGGCGGCTGCGGCGCGTTCGGTGCTGGCGCCGTTGCTCGCGGCCGGGGCGCACGAGACCGTCCACCACATCAGCGCGATTGGCAACGCGCACATCGACACCGCCTGGCTCTGGCCGCTGCGGGAGACGCGCCGCAAGGTGGCGCGTACTTTTGCTAGCGCCCTGGACCTGATGCGGGACTACCCCGGCTATCTGTTCGCGGCGCCGCAGGCCCAGCAGTACGCCTGGCTCAAGGAGGCGCAGCCCACGACGTACGCCGAGGTCAAGGGCGCCGTCGGGAGGGGGCGCTGGGTGCCGACCGGGGGCGCGTGGGTCGAGGCGGACGGCAACCTGCCGGGCTCGGAGGCGCTGGCCCGGCAGCTCGTGCACGGCAAGCGATTCTTCCGGCGCGAGTTCGGGGTGACGACGCGCGGGGTCTGGCTGCCGGACAGCTTCGGCTACACCGCCGCCTATCCGCAGGTGGCGCGGCTGGCCGGCAACGACTGGTTCCTCACCCAGAAGCTCAGCTGGAACCAGACGAATGCCTTTCCGCACCACACGTTCTGGTGGGAGGGGATCGACGGGACGCGGATCTTCACCCACTTCCCGCCGGCGGACACCTACAACGGCTCGATGAACGTCGAGGACGTCCAGCGCGCGTCGCGGCAGTTCCGCGACAAGGGCGGGGCGTCGCGGTCGCTCTACCCGTTCGGGTACGGCGACGGCGGTGGCGGCCCCACCCGGGAGATGCTCGAGCGGCACCGGCGGATGGCCGACCTGGAGGGGCTGCCCCGCGTGACGATCGAGCCGCCGGATCAGTTCTTCGCCGCGGCGGTCGCGGAGTACGGCGAGGCGGCGCCCGTCTGGGCCGGCGAGCTATACCTGGAGCTGCACCGGGGGACGCTCACCACCCAGGCGCGCAGCAAGGCGTTCAACCGGCGCTGCGAGCACCTGCTGCGCGAGGCCGAGCTGTGGTCGACGTCGGCGGCGGTGCTGGGTGCGGGGTTCGCGTACCCGTACGACGACCTGGACCGGCTCTGGAAGACCGTGCTGACGCTGCAGTTCCACGACATCCTGCCGGGTAGCTCGATCACGTGGGTGCACCGGGAGGCGGAGGCGACGTACGCCGCGGTGGTCGCGGAGCTGGAAGGGCTGATCGCGCGTGCCGCGGCGGCGCTGCCTGGCGCAAGCGGTGCGAGCGGCTGGGCTGGCGACACGGCGGAGGGTGCGGCTGGAGCCGATGCTAGCGGCGGCCCCGCGGGGCACCGCGTCCTCAACGCGGCGCCGTTCCTGCGCGCCGAGGTGGTCGCCGGGCCCGACGGGCCGGCCTTCGCGGTGGCCCCGGCCTCGTCGGCCGGCACGCTGCGCGAAGCCCCGCGGGTGCACTCGGTGACCGTGGAACGAGGCGGCGCGGGCGACGACTCCGCGATCGTCCTGGTCAACGGGTCGGTGCGGGTCACGCTGACCGACGGGCTGGTGACCTCGCTGCAGGACCTGCGCGAGCCCGCGGGGTCGGCGAATCTCGCCGGCCTGGCGCCGCGGGAGCTGGTCCCGGCGGGCCATGTGGCCAACCTCCTCCAGGTCCACCCCGACGTGCCGAACGACTGGGACGCCTGGGACATCGAGCGGCACTACCGCAACACCGTCGAGGATCTGGCCGGGCCCGAGTCGCTCGCTTCCATGCAGGTCGTCGCCGAGCATCCCCTGGAGGCGCGGGTCGAGGTCGTCCGGCGGTATCGCGCCTCCACCATCACCCAGACCTACGTGCTCCGGGCCGGCTCGCCGCGCCTCGATGTGGTCACCGTAATCGATTGGCGCGAGCGGGAGCGCTTGCTCAAGGCAGCGTTCCCGCTCGCCGTACACGCCGAGACCGAGCGGTCCGAGATCCAGTACGGGCACGTCCAACGCCCCACCCACGAGAACACGTCCTGGGACTGGGCCCGGTTCGAGGCCTGCGCGCACCGCTGGATCCACGTCGACGAGGGCGCCGGGGCGGCCGACTTCGGGGTGGGTCTGCTTACGGACTCGACATACGGTCACGACGTGACCCGCTCCGTCGCGACGGACGGGAGCCGGATCACGACGGTCCGGCTGACCCTGCTGCGCTCGCCGAACGGGCCCGATCCCTCCGCGGACGCGGGGCGTCACGAGTTGACGTACGCGATCAGCCCCGGGGACGTGGCCGCGACGATCCGGGAGGGGTACGCGCTCAACCTGCCGCTCCGTGTCGTCCCGGCGACCGCAGCCGGGGCCGGCCAGCCGCCGCCCGCGGTGGCGGGGGTCTACTCGGAGCAGGGCGCGGTGGTCGAGGCGGTCAAGCTCGCCGACGACCGGTCGGGGGACGTGATCGTGCGGCTCTACGAGGCGTACGGCGGCCGGGCCCGCGCCCGGATCTCTGCGCCGTACCCGCTCGCCGACGTGCTGGCCTGCGACCTGCTGGAGGAGCCGCTGGAGGGGCCGCTCGCCCCGGTGGTGCGGCAGCTGTCGGCCGAGTCGTACGCGGCGGTGCGCGAAGACCGGTGGGACGTGGCGCTGCGCCCGTTCCAGATCGCGACGCTGCGCCTTCGCCGTGCCGGTTCCTGACGACCATCAATACCCGCGTGATGGCGGCAGTCGGCGGCGTATTGATCGTCCGCAGTGACGGTGCTCGCCGCCGATGACCACTCCCGTCCCCCGGCTGACATATTCCACCACCATGGTGACGAAAAATGACCACACGGCGGCGCCTTTGGTAACGGGGACCTCGGTCAGGCCGACACTCGTCCGGCGGCACCGCTCGCTCAGGCCGACACTCGTCCGGCGGCACCGCTCGCTCAGACCGACACTCGTCCGGCGGCACCGCTCGCTCAGACCGACACCGTCCGGGGGCAGCGCGCGGTCAGGCCGACACCGTCCGGCGGTAGCGCTCAGTCAGCCGGTCGGCCCAGCCGTGGGCCGCGAACGACCGCAGGGACTCCAGCGCGTTCTCGACCACGCGCACGTCCGACGCCCCGCCGGACGCCCGGGCCACCGCCCCCAGGATCAGCCGCTGATAGTCCAGGCTGCCGCTGATCAGCCCGCCGCAGAACACCCATGTCGCCGCCGCGGGGGTGGCCAGGTGCCGCGCCGCCGTCGTGAGTGCGGCCTCCACGTCCGCCACGGCCGCGGTGACGATGGCGGCCGCCGTCTCGTCCCCGTCCTCGACCCACGCCGCGGTGACGGCCTTGGCCAACGTGGCCAGCCCCCGCTTCGGGTGAGCGGTCTCCCCCAACTCACGAGCTAGCGTCAGCGCGCCCGCGTCGTCGTACCCGGCGCGCGCCGTGATTGTCGTCGCGCCCGCCCGGCCGTCCGCCGCACGCACCATTGCCACCAGAGCCCGCTTGCCCAGGTCAGCCGCGGCTCCCTCGTCGCTGCCGAGCCACTCGACCCCGCCGATGCGGGCCAGCCGGTCCTCGTGGTCCCGGGCCCAGAACGCGCTGCCCGTCCCGATGATCGAGGCCACCGTCTCCGTGCCCCGCTCCCCCGTGAACAACAGCGGGGCCACGTCGTTGAACAAGTGGATCCGCCCCGGGTAGCCGTGCTCCCGCACCAACTCCCCGAAGACCGCCTCCAGCTCCGCCGCGTTGGAGTCGTCGAACGCGGCCGTCGCCACGTACGTCTCGGCGACCCCATGCGCGGCCACGCGCGCGACCACGTCGCCGTACACGGCCTTGGCCTCGTCCGGCGAGGTGCTCGCCGTGTTCGCGCTGGCCAGCTTGTCGACGGCGACCTGATCCTGGCCTCGCCAGATCTCGAGTCGGGTGTGGGTGCCGCCGCAGTCGGCGACGGCGTACGTCGAGGGGGGCGCGTCGTGTCCGGTCACGGGCCGATTGTCCTCCCCGCCGCGGCGGCGCGGGCCGAATCGAACGCACTGGACGGCTTAGCGGCCGGGTGCCGCCACGGGGTTGATCCAGCGCACCTGGGGCCAGCGCGCGAAGTCGGCGTCGGCGCTGGCCACGGCCACGCCGTGCTCGATGGCCAGCGCCGCCAGCTGGGCGTCCGGGACGAGATTGGCCGTCACCCCGTGAGCGCCCAAGAGGCCCACGAGGATCCGTGCGGTCCCCACGCCGGCAGGCGGAACCCACACGTTCGGCACCTCCAGCCAGCCCCGCACGATCTCCGCGGCCCCGGGCCCGCTCAGCGGCGCGGACATCACGCGCGGGTGCGTGGCAATCCGCAGGAAGGCGCCCACGGTCTGCCAGGGGAGCCCCACGCGGAGCTCACCGTTCAGCGCGTCCTCCCACCAGTTCCGGGCCACCTCGTGGTGCGGGCTGGTCTCGTCGACGGCGTACAGCAGGAGGTTCGCATCGACGATCACGTCGACGGCTTAATGCTTGTCGAGCAGGTCGAGGACATCGCCGATGTTGGTCACGTCGAGGCGGGCGCCGAGGGGGGCGGTGGGCTGTCGGTACGGCGTCCGCTGCGCGGCAGGCTCATTCGCCGTGCTCATGGCCCGGCGGGCCAGCGTGTTGAGCACCTCGCTCACTCCGGCGCCGGTCTCCCGCCGCAGCCGCTCCACCTCGGCGGCAACGTCCGGCGCCAAGGTGACCGTGGTCCTCATGCGTCCAGGCTAGCATCCTGATGCTCGCGCCGCCGCATCATGATGCGCTCATTCAGCCCGAGTGACCATCCGTGACCTGCGCAAAGGGTGCCATGGCACCAAAGGGGCAGGTCGTGAACGGTTGCGGTCGCCGGGAACGCCAGTACGCCGGTACGCCGGAAACACGTACGCCGGCACACGCACGTACGCCGGGTGCGGTGGAGGACCCACCACACCCGGCGTACCGGGGACTTCCCCTAGCGGCGAGACGTCAGCGGGAGCTGCCCGCCAGCTCGTCGCTGTCGCTGTTGGCGCCCGGCTGGGCCTCCAGCGACCCGGGCCGGAAGACCGGGCCGTGGTCCTTGACCGAGTGGCCGGTGAGGAGCCCCACCATGAACACCCCGATGGCCAGGGCGCCGATCCCGAACAACGTGTCGCCCGGGACCCGCAGCCACCGGATCACCGTCAGCGTCGGGTTGTAGAGGAACTCGGCGGAGCGGGCGTACCAGAGACCCTCCTGCACGCTCGCGTGTGCCTGCGCCAGACCCAGCGGCAACAGGCTGAGCAGCGCCATCATCAGCAGCCCGCCGTTGAGGCACCAGAACCCGAAGGCGATGGGCTTGTCGTTCCACTCGCGGCCGGGGGTCAGCGAACGCACGCAGAACAACATCAGGCCGATGCCGAGCATCCCGTAGACCCCGAACAGCGCTGTGTGCCCGTGCAGCGGGGTGAGGTTGAGGCCCTGCACGTAGTACAGCGAGATCGGCGGGTTGATCAGGAAGCCGAAGACGCCGGCGCCCAGCATGTTCCAGAACGCCACCGAGACGAAGAAGTAGATCGCCCACTTGTAGCCGGCCACCCACTCGCGCACCTTGAGCAGCTGCAGGTGCCGGATCGCCTCGAAGCCCATCAGGGCCAGCGGCACGACCTCTAGCGCCGAGAACGTCGCGCCGAGCGCGAGCACCACCGACGGGGACCCCGTGAAGTACAGGTGGTGCGCCGTGCCGATGATGCCGCCGAACAGGAAGATCACCGTCGAGGCCAGCACCGCCGTCGTCGCCGTCGCGGACTTGATCAGGCCCAACCGGCTGAACAGGAACGCGATGACCACCGTGGCGAAGACCTCGAAGAAGCCCTCCACCCACAGGTGCACAACCCACCAGCGCCAGTACTCGGCGATGGACAGGTGCGTGCTGTGCCCGATCCCGAAGGCCGCGCCGTAGAAGCCGGCGATGGCCAGGCAGGACAGCAGCAGCATCGCGATGAGCTGCCGGTTGGTGCCGGCCGCGAGCGGGGCGTCGGCGCTGGCGAGGATCTTCTCGGCGCGGGCCGAACGACGCAGCGCCGGGGCCATGCCGCGCCACATGAGCGCGAACCACAGGAACAGCCCGATGATCAGGCCGATCTGGAAGGCGCGGCCCAGGTCGACGTACTCATAACCCTGTGTGCCGAACCAGAAATTCGTGGCGTTGCCGTGGCCCATCTTGCCCATGATCGAGAGCCACTCGCCGGCCATCGACCCGAGCACCACGACCAGCAGAGCGCC
Organism: Austwickia sp.; assembly: GCA_016699675.1. NCBI lineage: Bacteria > Bacillati > Actinomycetota > Actinomycetes > Micrococcales > Dermatophilaceae > Austwickia > Austwickia sp. Next base: position 1,255,035 of record CP064985.1, read on the forward strand.
GAACAGCACGTTCACACCGAGCCGCTGCAGCGCGGGCTCCTTGCCGCCGACCGCCGGCGCCACGTAGAGGCCGGTCGCCAGCCAGGCGGTCGCGATCCAGAAGATGCCGAGCTGGGTGTGCCAGGTGCGCACGACGGCGTACGGCAGGATCTGGTCGATCGGGATGCCGTACAGCGCGCCGCCCTCGACGCCGTAGTGCGCGCCGATGATGCCCATCGCGATCTGCAGCACGAAGAGCAGACCGACGACGTAGAAGTACTTGAGGGTGGCCTTCTGGGACGGCGTCGAACGGTAGCCGAGCAGGGGATCGTTGTGCGGTACGTCGTCCGGGGTGTGCTCCTCGCGGGCGTCATTGACGCGGTGGTAGAAGACCATTCCGGAGACCCCGGCGAGCAGCAGCACGATCGAGACCAGGCTCCAGACGACGTTGTCGGCCGGCGGGACGTTGTCGATCAGCGGCTCGTGCGGCCAGTTCTGGGTGTAGGTGACCTCGCTGCCGGGGGCGTTCGTCGAGGCGGCCCAGCTGGTCCACCAGAAGAAGTCGGCCATCTTCTTCGCCGCGGCGGCGTCGGTCAGGGTGCCCTTCGGGATCGCGTACTTCTCGTGGCCCTGGGCGAACATGTCGGCGTAGTAGCGGGCGTTGGCCTCGTACGCGGCCACGCGATCGGCCGAGAGGGTGACGCGGTTCGCGCCCTCGTCGTACGTGTTCGTTCGCATCGCCTGCTTGAGGCGCGCCTCCAGCGCGCCCTTCTGCTCGGTGGTGGCTGCCTCGTACGTCGTGCCCCCGCCGGCCTTGGCCCAGGTGTCGAGGAGGTGCGTGGACTCGCGGTGCAGCCAGTCGGCGGTCCAGTCCGGCGCGACGTAGGCGCCGTGGCCCCAGACCGAGCCGATCTCCTGGCCGCCGAGGGACTGCCAGATCTGCTGGCCGTTGATGATGTCGTCGCCGGTCATCACGGTCTTGCCGGAGTTGTCGACGACGGTGGCGGGGATGGGGGGCTTGTCCTGGTTGATCTTGATGCCCATGAAGCCCAGGACGGCGAACGAGCCGAGAACCACGACCGCCAGGGCGACCCACCAGCGGCGGTCGATGCGAGACATGCGACCGCGGGCGACGTCCTCGCTGGGGCGTCTGGTCTGGGTGCCGCGGTCGGCTTCGGGGGGCGATGCCATCGGATCTCCTGTGAACGGACATTAATACACGTCAGGTGTAAAAATGCCAGACTGCGCGACGCGTGGCAATACTCTGAGGGCGCGAATTCCGCAGGCCACCACGGGAGTCCCGGCGCGCAGCGACCCGGTGCGACCGGTCCCGACCAGCCGCGTTGGTGCCATGGCACGAAAAGTCCCGGACGACGAACGGTCGAGTGCCTCCCCGAGAAGGCCGCCCAGCGCACCGCCCCAGCCGGTCGACCAGCCATAGCGTGGCCCGAATGCTGCTGTGCAATAGCGTCGTTCAAGGTGGTCCCCAACGACGAGGAGGAATCATGCGCTCGAGGAGCCGTACCGTTCTGCCGGCCCTGTCCGTCCTGTCCATCGCCGCGCTGCTCACGGCGGGCTGCGCCGGGCGGGAGACCACGACCGCGATCAACGACGGAAAGGCGCCGTGGGAGTCCTCGGGCGAGGCCGCCGGCGGCCACGGGGCGGCCGCAGGCGGTACGTCGAGTGGCGGCGCGGCGCTGGCCTCCGGTGACATCGTCGACCCGGCGGGCAAGAAGCTCGGCAAGGTGGCGGTGTCCAAGGGCGAGCACGGCCTGACCGTGCAGGTGAGCGCCACCGGGATGCCGGCCGGCTTCCACGGCCTGCACCTGCACGCGGTCGGCAAGTGCGAGCCGAAGTCGGCCGACCCGGCCAACCCCGGCACCACCGGCGACTTCCTTTCCGCCGGAGGCCACCTCGCCGGCGGCGGAGCCGCGCACCCCGAGCACGCCGGCGACCTGCCCGTGCTCTTCGTCCTCAAGGACGGATCCGGCTCGCTCACCGCGGCCACGGACCGGCTCACCGAGGCGCAGCTCGGCCAGGAGGCCGGCGTGAGCCTGATCGTGCACGCCGGGCCGGACAACTACGGCAACATCCCGACCCGGTACGCCGCGGGTGGCGCGGACGCCGAGACGAAGAAGGCCGGCGACGCCGGCGCGCGCATCGGGTGCGCGGTCCTGAAGAAGGACGCCGCGGGCGCCTCGGGCGCCGGGTCGGGCTCGGCAACGGGCCACTGAGAAGGCGGCCCTTCCCGGGTTCTCCCACGAACGTGCCGCCAGCCTCACGAGAGGCTGGCGGCACGTTTGGTGGTGGACGTTAGCCGTTTGGTGTGGACGCTAGCCGTCGTGGCGGTGGGCCCGGCTCTCCTGCGCGCGGTGCACGGCGTGCTCCACGCCCGACTCGGCGTGGTGGACGCCGTCCGCCGCGGGCGCGCCGGGCTCGGCCAGCCCCTGCACGACGAGCGGGTCGGCGCCCAGCACACCCGGGGTGCCGCGGCGCTTGAGCCGGCGCTCCAGCCAGCGGGCGAAGAGCATCAGCGCGTAGTCGAGCACGATGAACAGCGCCGCGGCGACGAGATAGGCCGGCACCGTGTTCGCGTAGGCCGACCCCAGCGTCTTGCTCCAGTTCAGCAGGTCCGTGTACGTGATCGCGATGCCCAGGCAGGAGTCCTTGAGGACCACGACCAGCTGCGCGACCAACGCGGGCAGCATCGCGGTCAGCGCCTGCGGCAGCTGGATGGAGTGCAGGGTCTGCTGCGGGGTCAGGCCGATCGACAGGCCGGCCTCGGCCTGGCCGCGGGGCAGCGCGTCCACGCCGGAGCGGACCAGCTCGGCGATGACGGCCCCGTTGTAGAGCGTGAGCCCGGTGACCACGCCGGCCAGGGGCGCGTACTCGCTGGGCATCCAGTCCGCCCGCGCGAAGAACCCGAAGTAGCTGAACACCATCATCAGCAGGACCGGCACGGCGCGGAAGAACTCCACGACGACACCGCACACCCAGCGGAGCGCGCGCACGTGCGAGAGCCGGCCCAGGCCGAAGATCAGCCCGAACGCGCCGGCGAGGAGCACGGAGAGCACCGTCGCCTTGAGGGTGCCGATGAGCCCCGGAACGAGGTAGGACACCCACGCCTCGGAACTCAGGAACGGCGTCCACAGCGACGGTTCGAGCTGGCCCGCCGCGGACATCCGCGCGCCCACGACGTACAGCACGAGCAGGCTCAGCAGCACGCCGACGATCGTGAGGATGAGGTTGCGCCGGCGGGCCCGCGGGCCCGGCGCGTCGAAGAGGACGGCCTGCGCGCTCATCGCTTCACCGCCATTCGCTGGGACAGGTTGGTCGAGACGACGCCGAGGGGCAGCGTGAGGATGACGAAGACGATCGCGAACAGCAGGAACGTCATCAGGCTCGCGCCCTCGTTCTCGGTGATCTTGGAGAGCAGACCCGCCGAGTCGTTGACGCCGATGACCGCGGCGACCGTCGTGTTCTTGATGAGGGCGATGAACGTCGAGCCCAGCGGTGCGATGGCCCCGCGGAAGGCCTGCGGCAGGATGACCTCGCGCAAGGACTGCCCGAACGTCAGCCCGATTGCGCGGGCGGCCTCGGCCTGCCCGGTCGGCACGGTGTTGATGCCGCTGCGCAGGGCCTCACAGACGAACGCGGCGTGATAGAGCGAGAGCATCACCACGGCCCACCAGTAGGCGTTCTGCGCAAAGTCCTCGCTGAGCTGCAGCCCGAGGATGAAGCTCAACCCCAGCACGCTCAGCACCATGAGCAGCGTCAGCGGGGAGTTGAGGAAGATGTTGACGTACGACGTACCGATCCCCCGCAGCACCGCCGCCGGCGAGATCCGCAGGACGGCGACGACCGTGCCGACCAGCAGCGAACCGATGGCGGAGAGGATCGACAGCTGGATGGTCACCCAGATGGCGCCCCAGATGTCATAGGTGGCGAAGATGTCCCCCATGCTCAGCCTTCCGTGGGGTGGGTGCGGGCGGTACGTCGGTGCGTGCGTGGGGCCCGCCGCGCTCGACGTACGGGCCCCATGCGCACCGGCTCAGATCAGGCGCAGGCGTCCGGGGTAGGCGGGTTGCCCTCGCCGGGCTTGTAGTTCGCGGCGCCCAGGTTGTCGTCGACGGCCTTCTTCCAGGCGCCGTCGCTGATCATCGACTTGATCGCGTCAGTGGCCTTGGTGCAGGTGTCCTTGTCGCCCTTCTTCAGGCCGACGCCGTAGCGCTCCTTGGTGAACGGGGCGCCGACGACCTTGAGCTTGCCCTTGTACTGGTCCTGCGCGGCGTACCCCGCGAGGATCGTGTCGTCGGTCGTCAGGGCGTCGACGGCCTTGGTCACGAGACTGGCGACGCACTCGGAGTACGTCCCGAACTCCGCCAGGTTCACGCCCGGCACCTTCGCGGAGATCTGCTGCGCTGACGTCGAGCCCTTCACCGAGCACAGCTTCTTGCCCTTGAGGCTGTCCGGCCCGGTGATCGAGGAGTCGTCGGCGCGGATCAGCAGGTCCTGGCCGGCGATGAAGTACGGCCCGGCGAAGGCGACCTTCTGCTTGCGGGCGTCGGTGATCGAGTACGTGCCGACGACCATGTCGACCTGCCCGGTCTCGAGCAGCGTCTCGCGCTGCGCGCTGGGGGCCTGCACCCAGGTGATGTCCTTCTCCTCGGCGCCGAGCTTCTTCGCGACGTAGCGCGCCACGTCGACGTCCATGCCCGTGTACTTGTCGCCCTGCTTGAGACCCAGGCCGGGCTGGTCGAACTTGATGCCGACCTTCATCTTCTTGCCGCCGGAACCACCGGACGACGACGCGCCGGCGTTGTTCGAGCCCCCGCCACAGGCGGCGAGGCCGAGGGTGAGGGCGGCGGTGGCGGCGATTGCGGCGCCGATCCGTCGTGCGGTCATGTGCGGTCCTCCAGGTGGTGACGGGTGTTGGGTTGACGGGTGTTGGTGGGGCGGCAGCGGCGGCCGCGGTACGTCGAGTAGGGCGCGAGAGCGAGGTGTCCACGCCCCCGCGACGATCAGTGCGTGAGGATCTTGGCCAAGAAGTCCTTGGCGCGGGCGCTCTGCGGGTTGGTGAAGAACTGCTCGGGAGTGTTCTGCTCGACGATCTGCCCATCGGCCATGAACACGACCCGGTCGGCCGCCCGACGGGCGAACCCCATCTCGTGGGTGACGACGACCATCGTCATGCCCGACTTGGCCAGCGTGGTCATGACGTCGAGGACCTCGTTGATCATCTCGGGGTCCAGCGCGGAGGTGGGCTCGTCGAAGAGCATGATCTTGGGGTCCATGGCGAGCGCCCGCGCGATGGCGACGCGCTGCTGCTGACCGCCGGAGAGCTGGGCCGGAAGCTTCTGGGCCTGCGGCGCGACGCCCACCCGCTCGAGCAGGCGCATGGCCTTGTCCTCGGCGTCGGACTTGCTCATCTTGCGGACCTTGATCGGGCCCAGCGTGACGTTTTCCAGGATGGTCTTGTGCGCGAAGAGGTTGAAGCTCTGGAACACCATGCCGACCTCGGCGCGCAGCCGGGCCAGGTCCTTGCCCTCCTCGGGCAGCGGCTTGCCGTCGATGCTGATGGACCCGGACTCGAACGTCTCCAGCCGGTTGATCGTGCGGCACAGCGTGGACTTGCCGGAACCGGACGGCCCGATGACGACGATGACCTCGCCCTTGGCCACGGAGAGGTTGATATCCCTGAGCACGTGCAGGTCCCCGAAGTGCTTCTCGACGTGGCTGATCTCCAGCAGCGGGGTCGAACCGTCGACCATCGTGCCTCCTCGCGACGCGTGCTCACCCAGGCCCGCGCGGGTCGCGTGGGCGGCGCCGATGGCGGCCGTTCTGGTTGTCGTGAGGGTACACGGTGGCCCCCGAGCCTGTGACCAGGTGCGCGGCAATGAGGCGGCGTCGGTTACGCAACGATCGGCCGTACGGCGGCGGTCGTGCGCCCGGCGGTCGGGTTTGTGGGACGACCGTCCGACTCAGGCCGCGCCGGACTCCAGGTCGAGCACCCGCGGGAAGAGCACGTTGTTCTCCTTGTGGATGTGCTCGTGCAGGTCGGTCTCCATGCGCTCCAGCCGGTTCAGCATCGCCGTGTACGACGCGCAGGCGTCGGCCGGTACGGCGAAATCGTCGGTGGTGGCCCGGATCCGACGCAGCAACTCGCCGGCCACGTCGTGTTCGCGCAGCATCTGCGTGATCGGGCCGCGCAGGCTGCCCGGGAAGGCGGGCGCGGCGCCCGGCGTACCCAACGCAATGATGGCCGGGAACAGGATCTGCTCCTCCTTGGTCAGGTGGCTGGTCAGGTCCGTGATCAGCGCGAAGTAGTCCGAGCCCACCTCGGCCAGCTCGGGGTGATTCGGCCCGTGCACCCGGATGACGAGCTCGACGACGTCACCCAGGCTCGGCATCTCGTCCCACAGGTAGGCGTGGTGGACGTCGAGGATGTGCTGGGCCAGCTCGGCCACGTCGTACTCCTGCCACGCCGCCGGCGCCGCGTCAGGAATGTCGAGGCGCGCTGCCACGTCCGCGGCGTCCAGCTCGGCCGTGGCACAGGCCTGGGCGAGCGTGCGGTGGCCGTTGCAGCAGTAGTCCAGCCCCAGCTCCTGCAGCACCCGGCTGCGGCGGGGGTCGGCGGTGACGAGGTCACCCAGGCGGTCGGCGAGGTCGACGGGCATGATCGGTCCTTTCACTGGGGCGGACGGGGCGCTGCGGCCGGGTCGGAGGCCGCGGACGGCTGGGAGTCTGCGGCCGGGTGGGAGGCCGCGGACGGTTCGGGTACGGCGGGCGTGCGCGCCAGGTCAGTCAAGAGGGCCGCGCGGGACGTGGCCCACGCCGCATGCAGGGCGCAGGGCGCGCCCGCGCTGCCGCAGGGGTGGCCCTCGACGACGCACCGGCCGTTCTCGGTCGGTCCGTCGACGGCCTCGACCACGTCGAGGACGCTGGCCGCCGAGGCCGCGTCGGTGAGCGCATAGCCGCCGGTCGGTCCGGGGATCGAGCGGACCCATCCGGCCTTGACCAGTGGCCCGATCACCTGGGGAACGAAGCCCGCGGTGGTGGCCAGGGCGGCGGCGAGGTCGACGGCCTTGACCGGCCGCCCCGCCGGCGCGAGGGCCGCGACGGCACGCACGGCGAGGCCGGCCCGCCGGGTAACCTCAAGTCGCATAGTGGTAGACTAATGGATTACCGCGAAGCTGGGAAGACTCAACTGCCAGTTGCGCCATCCACCCATCCGCCCCGTCCGCCGCCGCGCCTCGCCGTACCGCGCGGCGCCGTACTGCGCCTCGCCGTACCGCGGCGCGCGTCCGCGCTGCCGTCAGAGCCGATCGAGGATCAGGATCCAGTCCTGGCTGTCGCCGGGGGCGTCCACCTGCCGCTCCGGAGGGGTGAGCTCCGCCGCGTCCGCGGTGGCCCGCTCTCCCCGGGCGGTCAGCGCCCCGGTCCGGGGGTCGTACCAGCTGACCCGCACCCGCTCGCCGGCCAGCTTGCCGGTCTCGATCTGCACGGTGCCGCCGGTGGGCAGGTAGACCATGGCCCACCGGCCCTGGCCGTCCCGCAGCCCGGCCTTGCGCGACCACTGCTCGCCCAGGTCGGCGCGGACCAGCCCGTCGTCCGGCACCCGATCGTCGATCGGCCGGAGCCGCAGGAAGCCCGCGAGGTGCCGAACCTGCTCGGCCATGGGGTCACCCAGCGCCTCCTGCCAGGAGTTTCGCGGGTGCGCATAGACGCGGGCGCCGTCGGCGCCGTGCGTCTGCCACACGGAATGATGCCCGTAGGTCACCCCGAATCCCCCGCTGAACAGCGACCAGTACAGCTGCCTGCGGACCTCCTCCGTCGTCGCGTAGCCCTCCTCGAGCTTCCAACACCGGGGGTGCCCCTCGTACAGGGGTTCGCTGTCGATGATCGGCTTGGACACCTCGCGATAGGCCTCCGAGAGGAGCTGCTGCCAGCCGTTCTTGACGCAGTGACCGCTCTGGACCATGGCGTAGTCGGTGTCCTGGTAGCCGTAGCTTGGCTTCTTGTAGCCGGCGGGGTGGTAGGTCACCAGAGCCGGGTTGGTCGAGGTCCGGACCCCTGCCCGACGCTCGCCCGACGCCTCGGTCGAGGGGATCGGTGCGGCCACCCCAGCAGTCAGCCCGGCCCGCAGCTCCGGCCAGATGTGAGGCCGCGGATTGGGGTCGTCGCCGCCGAGGACGTAGGTGACGCCGTCGCCGCCGTACCGCTTCCCGAGAAACTCCCCGTAGGCGTGCGCGTTGGCTGCGGTCAACGTCTTGTCGGCCAGGTGGAACGACCACACGGGGAACAGGGCCACCGTCAGCCCCCGCCGATGGGCACCCGCCACCAGGTGGTCGACGTGGTCCCAGTAGTCGTACTGCTCGGGGTCGGCCGGATCGCTGCCGGGGGTCGTCCGCGGTCGCGCCGCATCACCGTCGAACGGCTCGTTCCCGTAGGCATCCTCGGCCTGCGCCGGCTCCCGAAAGGCGGCGACCGCCTGAATCACCGTGAACCCCTGAGCGCTCCGGCGATCCAGGTAGGTGTCGATCCCCGCCCGGTCGAGCCCGGTGATGTTCCAGGCGGTATCGCCGACCCACACGAACGGGCGGCCATCCGAGCTCAGCAGATTGCGCCCGGAAACGGTCAACGGCCCGGGCGGGCCCCCGGCGTCCGCGGGGCCGCCGGGGCCGCCGGGGCCGGACGCGGCCGGCCCGCCCGGGGAGGCGCCGGTGCTCGGCTGTTGGTCACCCGGGCTGGCGCAGCCGGCCGCAGGGACGAGAAGGGCCGCGAGCGCCGCCAGCGCCACCGCGGGTCGTCGACGACGAGGAACGAGGAACGCGTACGTCGTGCGGGGGGCGCGAGGCATGCGGCGGCCGACCCCTTTCCGCGGCGGAACCGCTGGTGGTTCGGTCTGGACAAGCGAGGGGAGCAAACCTCCCGTTACGGGAGAGTTGCCGGTCGCGCCCATCGTGCCATGGCCCCGCCGCTGGTGGCCAGCCGACGACGCCAGTGCGTCAGCTGGCCCGCCCCATGGAGCCCGGGTTCGCCCCGATCGGCCAGATCAGCCGATGTTCTCCCGCTCCGCGCCGATCGTCGTGGAGTCGCCGTGGCCGGTGTGCACGATGGTGTGCTCGGGCAGGACGAGGAGCCGGTGCCGGATCGACTCCAGGATCTGCGGCTTGGAGCTGAAGGACCGGCCGGTGGCGCCCGGGCCGCCCTGGAAGAGGGTGTCGCCGGAGAACAGGACGTCGAGGTCCGGCGCGTAGAAGCACAGCGCGCCGGGCGCGTGACCCGGGGTGTGCAGCGCCCGCAGCGCGACGCCGCCGACCTTGATCACCCGGCCGTCGTCGAGGTCTTCATCCCAGGTCAGGCCCGGGTGGGTCAGCTCCCACAGCGGCTTCTCGGCGGGATGCAGCCAGATCGGGGCGCCGGTGCGCTCCCGCAGTTCCGGAGCGACCCGGACGTGGTCGTCGTGCGCGTGGGTGCAGACGATTGCCCGCAGCTCGCGGTCGCCGACGACGGCGAGGATCTCCTCGACCGAATGGGGCGCGTCGAGGACGATGCACTCCTTCTCGTCGCCGATCACCCACACGTTGTTGTCGACGTCGAAGGTCTCGCCGTCCAGGGTGAACGTGCCGGACGTGATGCCGTGCGCGATCGGGGTCTCGGGTCGCGCGGCGCCCGACGTACCAGCGGCGCCCGACGTACCGGCGTTCACAGCGTCACCACCGAACGCAGCACCTCGCCGCGATGCATCTTGTCGAAGGCGCCCTCGACGTCGCCGAGCCCGATCGTCTCGGTGACGAAGGCGTCGAGGTCGAGGCGGCCCTGCCGGTAGAGGTCGATGAGCATGGGGAAGTCGCGGTCGGGCAGGCAGTCGCCGTACCAGCTGGACTTCAGCGCCCCGCCACGCCCGAAGACGTCGATGAGCGGGATGTCGGGGACCTTCATGTCCGGAGTGGGTACGCCCACGAGCACCACGGTGCCGGCGAGGTCGCGGGCGTAGAACGCCTGCTTCCAGGTCTCCGGGCGGCCGACTGCGTCGATCACGACGTCCGCGCCGTGCCCGTCGGTCAGCTCCTGGATCGTCGCGACGGGGTCGGCGGCCGTGCTGTTGACGGTGTCGGTGGCGCCCATGCCGCGGGCCCAGTCCAGCTTCGTGTCGTCCAGGTCGACGGCGATGATCGTGGTGGCCCCCGCGAGCTTGGCGCCCGCGATCGCCGCGCAGCCCACGCCGCCGCAGCCGATGACGGCCACGGACTGCCCGCGCCGGACGTTGCCGGTATTCATGGCGGCGCCGAGCCCCGCCATCACGCCGCAGCCCAGGAGCCCGGCCGCGGCCGGGGCCGCGTCGGGGTCGACCTTGGTGCACTGGCCGGCCGCGACCAGGGTCTTCTCGATGAACGCGCCGATGCCGAGCGCCGGGGTCAGCTCGGTGCCGTCGGTGAGCGTCATCTTCTGGGTGGCGTTGTGGGTGGCGAAGCAGTACCAGGGCTCGCCCCGCTTGCACGCCCGGCACTGCCCGCACACGGCCCGCCAGTTGAGGATGACGTAGTCGCCCGGGGCAACGTCCGTGACGCCCTCGCCGACCGCCTCGACCACCCCCGCCGCCTCGTGGCCGAGGAGGAACGGGAACTCGTCGTTGATGCCGCCCTCGCGGTAGTGCAGGTCGGTGTGGCAGACCCCGCACGCCTGGACGCGGACGACCGCCTCGCCGGGGCCGGGGTCGGGGACGATCACGTCGACGAGCTCGACGGGCGCGCCCTTGCTGCGGGCGATCACTCCCTTGACGGTGCTGGGCATGCTGGGCTCCTTGGGGGCGGGCGGGTCAGCCTCCAGTCAAGCGCCGACCCCCGGCGCCAGCAAGACGGGGTACGTCGTACGGGGCTTGGCCCGGTCTTCCCCCGTCTGGTCACGGCTTCGTCTGGGGACTAACCTGTAAACATGTCTACATCCGTGGTCAGCGTCCGGCTGGACGCCGCGACCAAGGAGCGCCTCGACGCCCTGAGCGCCACCACGGGGCGCCCTGCGGCGTACTACGTTCGGGAAGCGCTAGCTGAGTACCTGGATGATTTGGAGTACGCGTATCAACTGCGTGGCGAGGCGGAAGCCATCCGCCGGGGTGAGATCGGGACCGTCTCCAGCGCCGAACTCGCCGCCGAACTCTTCTGATGGCCTGGCAGGTCCAATACTCGCCTAGGGCCGCGAAGGCCCTGCGGAAGCTCGACAAGCCCGTCGCGCGGCGGGTGTTTGACGCCGTAGAGCGCGTGGCCACCCTGGACGATCCGGCGGGCGCGTGCAAGGCACTGTCTGACCCGCTAGCCGGACTATGGCGACTTCGGGTGGGTAACTACCGGGTCATCCTCGATATTCGTCGCGAGCAGGTGGTCATCGTCGCCCTTGATCTCGGCCATCGGTCCGTCGTGTACGACGACTAAGCGGCTGGGGCTGCGAGCCTCGGTGCGACACGGCAGCACCATCGGTCGAGGGCGCCCTGACTGGGGCGTTATGCGCTCCGGGGAACGCATAACGCCCCAGTCATGTGGGCTCGGCCGCACCCGACAACACCAGCGCGCTTCCCTAGCCGGCCGGCGCCTCACCGCCTGAGGAGGCCTGACCGCCGCCGATCGTGAATTCACCGATCACGGTGACGCCGTCGGACTCGTACACCGGGATCTTGCGGGGCACCGCACTCGTGGTCATCGGCGTGCGTGGGGGCCCGTCCCCCTCCAGGTCGGTGCGCAGCACGTACCCGGTACCCCCGTTCTCCATCGATACCGAGACCAAGTCCGGCTCGAGGTGGAAAGCCATACTGCCGTAGGTCTGCCCGCGGGCATTTGTCGCCAGGGGCACGATGGTGCGCGCCGCCCACCCGATGCGCACTCGATATCGACCGGTCCCCGTGTAGGCGAAGACGTGCTGGCCAGCTGAAACATCCCGAGCGTTGAGCGGCACGGGCTCGGCCCAAACGTGTCCTGGGCCATCACACGACATGGTGCCGAACGGCTCAGAGAAGCTGCCCGCCGATAGACACGACACGTCGTAGGCGACGGCGTTGGCGCCCGCCGGCCGGGAGCCCAGGTCCACGGTGATCGCACCGGTCCCTTCCCGCACGACCAAGGGCCCGACCAGGTCGATCTTCTCGCCCCCCGGGGGCACCGTGTGTCGCAGCGACGCCGTCGCTCCCTGCGACACCGACGAGGGCGAGGTCGTTGGGGCGGTCCCCGTCGGCGTAGTCGTCGGGGCAGCCGGCACCGGGGTGCCGTCCGGATGGGCGCCGTGACTGGCGACGTACACCCCGCCCACCAGCACTGCGACGGCGGCAGCCGTGGCCACGGGCGCGGCCCACGGCGAACGTCGCGGCAGTGCCGGCAGCGGTCCCGGCGGGGCGATGGGCAGCCCGGCTGTGTCGTCGTACGCCGCCCGCAGCGCGCGTTCCAGGTCAGCGGTCATGGGAAACACCCCCGGCGTCGATGGAGACTTTGCGGGACAGCGAGCGCAGGGCGCGGGCGGAGGCGGACTTCACGGTGCCCGGCGTGACGCCCAGTGCGACGGCGATCTCGCGCTCGGACAGACCGGCCCAGTACCGCAGCGCGACAACCTCCCGCTGCCGTCGCGGAAGGGCGTTGACCGCCGCCACCAGGTCGTCGTGGGTGCCGATCACGGCATCCGCCGCAGGCGCCGCCTCGGACGCCAGCAGGCGCAGTCGACCGTGGAGGGACGCCTCGCGGCGAACCCGCCGATGCGCCCCCCGCGTGCGGTTCAGGAGGACGACGTGGAGGTACGCGCGCGCCTGGTCGGGGTCCGCAGCGATGGCGGGGCGGCGCTGCAGGACCACGAACGCGTCCTGTACGGCGTCCTCGGCCTCCGCCAGCTGGCCGGTCAGCAGGTAGGCGTACCGGACGAGCCGCTGGTATTGCGCGCGATAGATCTCCTCCACGGGGGAGATGGCGGCGGCGCTGACCATGCCGGTCGCTGGAGGAGCCTGCGGATCCCGGCCCACGACGTACCGCCTCCCCTCGGTGACTCCCGCCCGCCCGCTGAGCGCGGCGACACCAGGACAAGTCAGGCGGGGCCGTGCTGGTTGGCCGACCTCAGCGGTACGTCGTGTGAGCCCCGCCACACCGCCAGGCGGGGACGGGCGGGGTCATCACGACGGGAAGCCCCCGGTGCCCGTCGCGGAACGGGGCACCGGGGGCTCCGGGGGCTGGCCGCTTCGGCGGTCTCAGCCCTGCTCAGCGGCGACTTGCGCGTTGAAGTCGCGGATCATGGCGTCCCAAATGGGCAGGTACTTGTGCAGGTCCGTCCAGAACTCCTGGTTGCGGCGGGCCTCGAACAGCTCGAACGGGGTGCCCTGCTGCTCGACCCAGGTGTAGTAGCCCAGGTTGAAGATGCGGTCCTTGTCGAACTCGGTCATCTCCAGCGTGGCGTCCGTCGGGACGTTGGCGAGGTGCCGGCCCCAGACCTCGGCGGCCTGCTGCGCGGTGAACTCGCCGCCGAAGTCCCGCTCCTTGATCTTGACGCGCTCGGAGGGGTACATCTGGCCACCGTCGGTCGCGACCGTGACGATCACGTCGTCCGCGCCGAGGCCCAGCACCTTGGCGCAGGAGATCGCCGCGAGCACGTTGCAGATCGAGGAGACGCCGAAGTCGGGCAGGGACTCCAGGATCGACTCCGGCACGCCCTTGGCCCGCAGGTAGTCCACGCCGGCCGGCTCGTTGAACATCACCTCGAGCATGTCGGTGGAGCTGTCGCTGATCGCGCAGACCAGGTCGTGCTTCTTGATGTTGTGGATGATCGGCAGGTGCTTGTCGCCGATGCCCTGGATGTTGTGCTCGCCGTACCCGTTCATCAGCAGCGTCGGGCACTCCAGCGCCTCGACCGCGGCGACCTTGGTGCCGTAGGTGTCCTTGAGGTACTCCCCGCTCGCGATCGTGCCCGCCGACCCCGTGGCCGAGGTCATCAGCGCGAGCCGCAGGTCGTCGCGGCCGGACTGCTTCTTGTAGTCCTCGAAGACGTGCGCCATGGCGCGGCCGGTCACGAAGTAGTGCGTGATGTGGTTACCGAACTCGGCGAACTGGTTGAAGATGAAGTTCTTCGGGTCCTGGGCCAGCCGGTTGCACTCGTCGTAGATCTCCTTGACGTTGCTCTCCGTGCCGACGGTCTTGATGACGTCCTCGGCGGGGTTCTCGCACCACTTGTCGAGCCAGTCGAAGCGCTCCTGGCTCATGCCCTGCGGCAGGATCGCCACGCCGCGCGAGGCCATCAGCTTGGAGATCGCGACGCCGCCGCGGGCGTAGTTGCCGGTGCTCGGCCAGATCGCGCGGTGCGCGGTCGGGTCGAACTGACCCGTGACGAGACGCGGGGCGAGGCATGCGTACGCCGCCAGCACCTTGTGCGCCGTGATCATCGGGAAGCGGTTGCCGAACAGGACGAGGACCGGGGAGTCGATCCCGGTGAGCTCCTTGGTGAGCACCACGTGCTCGGGGACGTCGACCTGATTGCCGTCCTTGTCGTTGTACCAGTGCACCCGCCACAGGTTCCGGTTGTCCGGGCCCTGCGGGTCGGCGTCGCCGGCCTTGTCCTTGGCGATGTACTTGGGCGGGTTGCTGAGCTCCTCGAACGTCGGCAGCGTGATGCCCCGCTCGCGGAACCGCTGGACGCTGTTGGCCAGCACCTCGGGGTTGACGACGCGGTCGGCCAGCCCGAACTGGTCCTCGAGCGCCTGCTGCTGGCTGGTCTGCGACGTTAGCGTGGACGTCATCGTTCTCACTCCTGCCTGCGGGGCCGCCGGGTACGGCGTGTGGATCCATCTTTTCCCAAAGTATGCTCTCTTGTCACCATACTTGGGCCAAAGTCTCCGGAGGTTTCCAGCGCGTGGATCTGCGCAGCGTCTTCGCCGACACCCGTCCCCTCCGGACCGCGCACTTCCGGCGCCTGTGGACCGCGAACATCATCACCGTCATCGGCGCGCAACTGACCGTCGTCGCGGTCCCGGCCCAGATCTACGCGATCACGGGCTCGTCGGGGTACGTCGGCCTGACCGGCCTGTTCGGCCTCGTCCCCCTGGTGATCTTCGGACTGTACGGCGGGGCGCTCGTCGACCATATGGACCGGCGTACCCTCCTGCTCCTCACCACGGTCGGCCTCATCGCGACGGCGGGAGGCTTCTGGGCGCAGGCCGCGGCCGGGCTCAACAACGTGTGGGTGCTGCTGGGGCTGTTCTCGGTCCAGCAGGCGTTCTTCGCGGTCAACCAGCCCACCCGGAGCGCGATCCTGCCGCTGATCCTGCCGACGGAGCTGCTGCCGGCGGCCAACTCGCTGAACTTCACGGTGATGATGGCCAGCGGCATCGCGGGGCCGCTGGTCGGTGGGGCCCTGATCCCGGTGCTGGGGTACTCGTGGCTGTACCTGCTGGACGCGTTGTCGCTGCTCGCCACCCTGCGCGCGGTCTGGTTGCTGCCGCCGTTGACGCGGGCCCGGGACGCGGGGGCGGAGGCGGCGGGCGCCGCGCGGGCTCCCGGCGTACGGTCCGTCATCGACGGCCTGGCCTACCTGCGCGACCAGCCCATCCTGCTCATGTCGTTCATCGTCGACATCATCGCGATGGTGTTCGGGATGCCCCGGGCGCTGTTCCCGGAGATCGCGCAGGTCGCGTTCGGGGGGCCGGCGGAGGGCGGTACGGCGTTCGCGGTGCTGTTCGCGGCGATTCCCCTGGGCGCCGTCATCGGCGGGACGCTGTCCGGTTGGGTGTCGCGGGTGCGGCGGCAGGGCCGGGCGGTCGTGCTGCTGATCTGCGTCTGGGGGCTGGGCGTCGCGGCGTTCGGAGCGTGCGTGGCCGTCGCGGGCGGTGCCGCCGTTCCGTGGCTGGGACCCGCCGTCGCCTTCCTCGCCGCCGCCGGCGCGGCCGACATGTTCTCCGCCGCATTCCGCCAGTCGATGCTGCAAGGGGCGGCGGCCGACGAGGTGCGCGGCCGGCTGCAGGGCGTGTTCACCGTGGTCGTGGCGGGGGGTCCGCGGGTCGCGGACGTCGTCCACGGGGGCGCGGCAGACCGGCTCGGCGCGGCGCCGGTGACCATCGGTGGGGGGCTGCTGGTGATCGTGGGCGTCGCGATCGCGGCGTGGCGGGTGCCGGCATTCTGGCGGTACACGCCCCAGGTCGAGGAGCCCGCCCGCTAATCCGCTGATCCCGCTGAGCCGCTACGGGCCCAGCAGCGCGAGCGGCACGACCGCGATGCCGTCTCGTCGGCGGTAGGCCTGCGACCCCGTGGTCACGACGACGAGGTCGACCACCGTCTGGGGAAGCTGGTCCCGCAACCACCTCAGGTGGCGCACGTCCGAGTCCGTCACGGCCGACGCCAGTTTGACCTCGATGCCGAGCACCTGACCCTCGACTCCCTGGACGATCAGGTCGATCTCGCGCTCCCCCCCGTTCGTCCGCAGGTGGAACACCCGGCCCTCAGCCGCCTGCGCCGCAACCCGAACGCCGAGCGTCACCAGCGACTCGAACAGCGGCCCCAGCATCGCGGCACCGGCGGGCGCGATCAGCGACGCCGGCCCCAAGTCGAGCAACCGGGCGGCCAGCGCCGGATCGGCCAACTGGTGCTTGGGCGCCTGCTGCAGGCGCTTGATCGGATTGTTTGCGGGGATCCAGCCGGGCACCGGATCCAAGAGCCACAGGCGCGTGAGGTGGTCGCGGTAGGTGATGGTCGTGGTCTTCGCCGGCTGACGTCCATCTCCGCCCGTCGTGGCGTCGAGCAGCTTCGAGTACGACGTGGTCGTGGTCGAGGCGGCTGCGTAGGCGGCCAGCCATCGACGGAGCGTCTCTGGCCGGCGTACCTCGACCCCCTCTCCTGGGAGATCCCGGTCGATGACGCGCATGAGATAGGTGTCGAGCATCGCGCGCTGCAGCCGGGGCGCGGCCTGCGTGACGGCGGGGAACCCGCTCGACGTGATGGCCTGGGCGTAGTCACGCAGGGCGTGGTCGGTGGCGGCGATCGGGAGCTCCGAGCGCCCAGCAAGCAAAGCCGCCAAGGACACTGCGGGAGTCGTGCTGCCGCGCTCGTGCAGCGCCATCGGCCGCATGCGCACAGACAGGAGCCGACCGGCGCCGCTGTGCGTCCCGGCGGGGTCAACGGGTGCGGCCGATCCCGTGAGGAGATAGCGGCCCGGGGGCGCACCGGCATGTACTCGACGCCGCACCGAATCCCACACCTGAGGCAGCTTCTGCCACTCATCGAGGAGCAACGTGCCGGACGGGACGGCGGACAGCGTGAAGTCCGCGGCGGCGATCTGGCGCTGGGCGGGGTCGTCGAGGTACCACGTCGTCCTCGCGCGCCGACGAGCCGTTTCCGTCTTACCTACGCCCTTCGCCCCGTCGATCGCGATGGCTGAAGCGTGCGGCAGGAGCTCGTCGAGTTCAACGTCGACCGTCCGTGACCTGTAGGCCGGCTCCACCACACTGCCTCCACCGGTCACCTACGCTACCATTTGCAGGACGGCTACACTACCGTTTCCCGGACCACTACGCTACCGTTTCCCGACGCCTACGCGGGTGAGTGGCGGACCACAGCTGGAGCCATCTCTGCCGGCGGCGGTCTTACAGCAGGCCATCGACCAGGGCGTCCATCGCCGCGCCCGGATCGAGATCGGGCTCCAGCGGCGTCGTCAGCCGGTCCAGCAGCAGGCCATCGAGCGCGTAGTGGAACAGCACGATCACCCGGCGGCCGCCGGGCAGGCCCGCCGCCGCATTGAAAGCCACGTCCGCCGCGAACGCCTCGCGCTGCCAGCGCGCCACCACCTCGGCGATCTCGGGCCGGCGGATGCCCTCGAGCCGCAGTTCGAAGAGGCACACCGCGGCGTCGCGGTCTGCGGTCAGGCGCCTGACGATGTCCCGCAGGTAATCTGCAAACAGCTCCCGACTGGGCGGTCTCGCAGCCAGCTCCCGCGCCACGGCAGGGTCCGGGGTGAGGCGCTCGGTCAGCCGGGCCATGAGCGCCGCGACGATGTCGGCCCGGCTGCGGAAGTAGTTGGAGGCCGTCCCCCGCGGCACTCCCGCCTCGTCATCCAGCGCGCGGTGCGTGAGGCCGCGGGCACCGTCTCGGGCCAGCACCCGAATGCCGGCGTCCGCCAACGCCGTACGCCGTTCCGGGTTCCTCACCATGGGCTGAGCTCCATCCCCCGAGGGTAGCGGCAACCACGACAGCCGTCGTACGCTCGATCCTAGGCAACCACGACTTTCGTCGTGGTTACAGAACGGGAGGACCGGATGCGCACCCTGACCTACTACGTGGCGACCTCGCTCGACGGTTTCATCGCCGACCCCGACGGGGGCTACGACGCGTTCTCGTTCGAGGGAGATCTGGCGGAGCACATCTGCTCCGAGTACGCGGACACGTTGCCCGTTCACGCCCACCAGGCGCTGGGGGTTGCCCCGTCAGGCACGCGGTACGACACCGTCCTGATGGGCTGGAACACCTACGCCCCGGCGCTCGACCTGGGCATCACGAGCCCCTACCCGCACCTTCGCCAGTACGTGGCGACGCGGCGGACCGAGACCCCCGACGCGCCGGACGTGGGCTTCACTGCGGACCCGGTCGGGTTGGTCCGGGGCCTTCGGGGCGAGCCCGGCGGTGGGATCTGGCTGGCCGGCGGAGGCACGCTGGCCGCGGCGCTCGTCGACGAGATCGACGAACTCGTCCTCAAGGTCAACCCGATCCTGCTAGGTGGCGGCATCCCGCTGTTTCGGCAGGCCGGCGCTGCGGCGGTGCGCCGGTTCCGGCTCGACTCGGCGCGGACGTTCGACTGCGGCGTCGCCCTGCTCCGCCTGCCTCGGAGCCGGGATTAGCGGGTCGGCAGCGCTCGCGCCACCGACGCCCCCCTCGGCGCCAAGAGCCTCAGCCCAGGTAGTGGCGCGGCGGCACGTCCTGCCAGTCGTGGGCCACGGCCAGCGTGCGGATGTAGGCCGTGAGCCGGTCAGCCTCGGAGGACGTCAGATCCTCCGGGAGCACCAGCCGGGCCAGGAGCCCTGGCCGCAGCGGGAACGGGTAGTCGACCAGCATCCGCGCCTGGATCGCCTCATCCGGGGTGGCCACGACGCCGGCGGGATCCGCGAGCACCGGAGTGACCGCCCCGGCCGCTAGGCCGCGACCCAGACCCGCTGCCTCGGCCGCCCGGGACCCGACCCCTTGGGCCTCAGCCAGACCCACTGCCTCACTCGGCCGCGCCCCGGCCACGGGCGCGTAGGCCCGCCCGGCGCCTGGCGCGGACCGCGACCCGGCGGGGGTCGCCGTACTGCGCTGCGGCGCCGCCATCGCGCCCGAGACCACGGCCTCGGCGGCCTCGCCCTGCGCCTCGGCGACGGCGGCCCGCCCGGCGAGGGCTCGCTCCGGGATGAACATCGTCAACACGACGGTCACCGACAGGACGGCGACCGCGCACATCAGCACCAGCGTGATCGAGTCGGAGAAGCCCTCCCGGAACGGCAGGGCCAGCCGCGGGTCGATGTGCGCCAGGAAGGACGTGTCCGACATCATCGACGAGCTGCCGCCGCCGGACCCGCCGCCCTTGAGCATCGCCAGGATCGGGGCGTTGGCGGGGTTGGCCACGACGGCGGGATCATGCAGCGCCGTCTGGAAGCCGGCCGTGCCGGCGGCCGCCTTGAACGCGTCGGCGATCTTGTCCTGCACGGTGGAGAACAGGATCGACAGGAAGATCGCCGTGCCGAGGGTGCCGCCCATCTGCCGGAAGAACGTCGCCGCGGAGGTGGCCACGCCCATGTCGCGCCGGTCGACGGCGTTCTGCACGGCCAGGGTCAGCGGCTGCATGCAGTTGCCGAGGCCGAGCCCGAAGACCGCCATGGCGACCCCGACGTACCACATGTTGACGTCCACATCGATCCGCGACAGGAGGAACGCCCCGAAGGTCATCAGCGCGGTACCGACGATCGGGAACACCTTGTACCGGCCCGTTCGCGAGATGAGCTGGCCCGACACGATGGAGGCCAGCATGATGCCGGCGGTCAGCGGGAGCATCGCCAGACCCGACTGAATCGCGGTGTAGCCGTGCACGATCTGCAGCCACAGCGGCACGGTCATCATCCCGCCGAACATGCCGAAGCCGACGAAGACGCCGACCAGCAGCGGCACGCCCGCGGCGGGGTTGCTGAACAGGCGCATCGGGATCAGCGCCTCGAAGCCGGCCCGCCGCTCGGCCAGCAGGAGCAGCACGAACCCGACGACGCCGATGCCGTAGCAGGCCAACGACATCCCCGACCCCCAGCCCCACTCGCGGCCCTGCTCCGCGACGACGAGCAGCGGCACGAGGCAGATGACGAGCGCGATGGCGCCCCACCAGTCGACGCGGTGGTCGACCCGGGTGTGCGGGGTGTGCAGCTTGATCCACACCCCGATGAACGCGGCGATCCCGATGGGCACGTTGATGAGGAACACCCACCGCCAGCCGGTGACGCCGAACAGGCTCGACGCGTCGGCGAGCCAGCCGCCCACGACCGGGCCCAGGACGCTCGACGTACCGAAGACCGCCAGGAAGAAGCCCTGGTAGCGGGCGCGGTCCCGCGGCGGCACGATGTCGCCGATGATCGCCAGGGCCAGCGAGAACAGGCCGCCGGCGCCGATGCCCTGGACGGCCCGGAAGGCGGCGAGCATGTACATCGATGTGGCCGCCGAGCACGCGGCCGACCCGACGACGAAGATCGCGATGGCGAACAGGAAGAAGCGGCGCCGACCGTAGATGTCGGAGAGCTTGCCGTAGAGCGGCGTCGCGATCGTGGAGGTGATCAGGTACGCCGTGGTCGCCCACGCCTGCCGGTCCAGCCCGCCGAGGTCGTCGGCGATGGTGCGGATCGACGTGGACACGATCGTCTGGTCGAGCGCGGCGAGGAACATCCCCGCCATGAGGGCGATGAGGATCTGCACCACGGTGGCGTGGTCGGGGTAATCGTGGACGTCATGGTCCACCGCGTGCGCGGTGGCCCGCGCGGGGGCGGAGGGCCGCTCTTCGACCGCGGTCACGGGTTCTCCTGGCTGGTCTGTGGGGCGAAACAGTCGTAGACGTCGTCGTTGAGGCGGCCGAGCAGGGCCGTCAGGGTGCGCAGGTCGTCCATCGACCAGCGGTCGAGCACGCCGCCGAGCGCGGCGGTGATGTCCTCGACATGCGCGGCCAGCTCGGCCTGCCCCTGCTCGGTGAGCTGGACGAGCGCGGCCCGCCCATCGGCCGGGTCGGGCACCTTCTCAACGTGCCCCGACTGGACGAGCGCGTCGACCTGGCGGCTGACCGTGGACGGATCCAGGCCGAACTCCGCGGCGATCGCCGTCGTCCGCAACGGGCCGCAGCGGCGCAGGACGCCGAGGACCGGTACGCCGGCCGCGGTGGTCCGTCGATGCAGGCCGCTGCCCGTGCGGATCAGGTGCAGCGTGCGCTTGAAGCCGATGAGCTGCACCTGCAGATCCCGCGCGGCGGCCTGGCGATCGGTCGAGGAGTCGACGTGGTTGGCGCTCAAGACGTCTCCCCCTCGGTCATGCGACGGAACGCGGCCGGGACGGATGGCGTCCAGACCCCCTCAGCGTACAGATGCTTGGTGCATACACATAATTTGGATCCCGGCTGGGCGACGCCAACAGATGCATCTCGACCGCAGGGTTCAGGGAGCGGCGACGTCCGTCGCGGCCGAGCGGGCGGCCCCCTCGGCGTACGGTCCGCTGGAGTCGCCGACGAGCCGGCCGCGACTCCGGTCGACCAGGTGCAGGGCTAGGAAGACTGCGACCCCCAGCAGGGACGCCGGGATGATGGGATCGATGCTCTTGATCACGGGCACCGCAGGATCGGCGAGCTTCCACCAGATGCCGACGACGGTGCCCACGATGATCGACACGAGGCCGGCCAGGCGGCTGGTCCGGCGCCACATCAGGCCGAAGATGAACGCGGCGAACGGCCCCGCCGAGCGCACCGTGAACGCGAACACCAGCAGCGGGATGATCTGGCCGCTGGCCAGCGCGATCACGATGGCGATGGCCCCGACCAGCAGGACCAGTACGCGGGACAGGGTCAACTCGGCGGTGTCGGACAGCGTGGACTTGGCGATCCGAGGGTGCAGGTCCTTGACGTAGATGGTCGCGGCCCCGAGGAGGTCCCCGGAGGCGCTCGACAGGGTCGCGGAGATGACCGCGCTCAGCAGCAGCCCCGCCAGCACGGGGTTGAGCAGCTCCACGGCGACGGTCGCCAGCGCGTTGTTCTCCGGGATGCCCGGGAACTGCGCGCGGGCGACCAGGCCGAGCAGGGCCGGAATGAACGCGTACGCCGCCATAAGCAGGCCGCACAGCAGCGACCCCAGCACCGCGACCCGCGGCGTCTTGGCCGAGTAGTACCGCTGCACGGCCTCCTGGCCGGTCGAGAACGTCATGAAGTACAGGACGATGAGGCTGATGATCGTGGGCCAGCCGATCTTGGTGAAGCCCAGCTGGCCGGGTGGCAACCGGTCGACGACCGAGCCCCACCCGCCGGCCGCGCTGATGGCGAAGGGAGCCGCGATCGCGAACCCGAAGACGATGAGGAAGAACTGGACGAAGTCGGTCAGCGTGACCGACCACATCCCGCCGAGCCACGTGTAGAACACCACCGCCAGCCCGGACACGATGATCGCGGTGCGCATCTCCACCCCGCCCAGCGTCGAGACGATGGTGGCCGTGGCGGTGATCTGCACGGCCGCGAGCGCGACGAGGGCGACGGCTCCCAGGACCGCGGTGATGACCTGGCTCGGCACGCCGTACCGGCGTCCGATCACCTCGGGCACGGTTGTCGCCATCGAGCGCCGCAGGGCCGGGGCCACGAACGAGACCAGCAGGATGCCGATGCCTGCGCACACGACGTACCAGCCCGCGGACAGCCCCCAACTGCCGTACGCCTTCGAGGCCACCCCGACCGAGCTGCCCCCGCCGATCTCGGTGGCCGCCAGGGTCCCGGCCGTCATGAGCACCCCGAGCCGGCGCCCGGCCAGGTGATAGTCCTCCGTGTTGGAGATCCTGCTGCGCGCATAGAGACCGATGCCGACCATGGCGGCCAGGTACACGGCCATGATCACGACGATGACGTTCACGACGTCGCTCCTCAGACGAAGGGGTCCACGGGACCCGGCCCATCCTGGCGAGCCGGCCGCCCGACCGCATCACGACGCGCGAGAAGGGTTGCCCCAACGGTCGCAGCGGTCGATGGGAAGGCAGCCCCACGGCGCCGGCGGACGGCGCCCCTGACCCGGAGGACTGCTGTGGCTCTCACCAGCGCCGACCTGCGCGCCCTGCCCAAGGTGTCGCTGCACGACCACCTCGACGGGGCGTTGCGGCCGGCCACGATCGTGGACCTCGCCGACCAGGTCGGCTGGGCGCTGCCCACGAACGACCCCGCGGCGCTGGGCGAGTGGTTCTTCGCCGCGGCCAGCTCGGGATCGCTGCCCCGCTACCTGGAGACGTTCGCCCACACGGTCGCGGTCCTGCAGCGGCCGGAGGCGCTGGCCCGCGTGGCCCGCGAGTACGTCCTGGATCTCGCCGCGGACGGCGTCGTGTACGGCGAGGCCCGCTGGGCCCCCGAGCAGCACGTGGCCGGCGGGATGAGCATGGCGCAGGCCGTCGAGGCCGTGGCGGACGGGCTGACCGCCGGCATGCGCGAGGCGGCGTCGGGGGGCACCCCGGTGGTCGTCCGCCAGATCCTGTGCGGCATGCGGCACACCGCGCCGACGACGCGGATCGCCGAGCTGGTGCTGCGGTACGCCGACGCGGGCGTCGCCGGGTTCGACCTCGCGGGCGCCGAGGCCGGCTTCCCGGCGGTGAGCCACGCGGCGGCCTTCGACCTGGTCCGCTCGGGCGGCGGCCGCACCACCGCGCACGCCGGCGAGGCCGACGGCCCGGAATCGATCCGACAGGCCCTGCTGGACTGCCGGGCCGAGCGGCTAGGCCACGGCGTACGGCTCGTCGAGGACCTCGCCGAGCTGTCCTGGGACGACGGGGGGCAACGGCGTACGGCGTCGCGGCTGGGCGACCTGGCGACCTACGTGCGCGACCACCGGATTCCGCTGGAGGTCTGTCCCACCTCCAACGTCCAGACCGGGGTGTGCGACTCGATCGCGACGCACCCCTTCGGCCGGCTGGCCGCCCTGGGCTTCGTCGTCACCGTCAACTGCGACAACCGGCTACAGAGCCGGACCACCCTGACCGAGGAGATGGCGCACCTCAGCGCGGCGTTCGGCTACGGGCTCGGCGACCTGGAGCGGTTCACCGTCGACGCGGCCCGCGCCGCGTTCTGGAACGCGCCGGCCCAGGAGCGGCTGATCGCCGAGGTGATCCGACCGGCGTACGCCGCCGCCCGGGCCGCCAGCGCGGCCTAAGTCCCGGGCCGCGAGCGCGGCCTGATCAGCCCAGCGGCGCCGCGCGACACGCCGCTACCTCCCCGGCGCATCCTCCGCGGGGATCGATCCCAGCTTGCCGGCCTGGAAGTCCTCGAAGGCACGCGCCAGCTCGGCGCGGGTGTTCATGACGAACGGGCCGTACGCCGCGACCGGCTCGCGGATCGGCGCGCCGCCGAGGATCAGCAGCTCCAGCTCGGGGCTGCGGCTCTCCTGGGTGGCGTCGGCCCGCGCGACGATGGTGTCGCCGGCGCCGAGGACGGCCAGCTGGCCGGTGCGGACCGGGCGGTCGTCGGCGCCCACCGTCCCGCGCCCCGCGAGCACGTAGACCAGCGCGTTGAACGTGGGGCGCCAGGGCAGGTCGAGTCGGGTCCCCGCCGGCAGCGAGGCGTGGGCCAGCGCGATGGGGGTGTGCGTGACGCCCGGCCCGGCGTACCCGCCCAGCTCCCCCGCGATGACGCGCACCAGCGCGGCGCCGTCGGACGAGCTGACCAGCGCGACCTGGCCGCCGCGGATGTCCTGGTAGCGCGGCGGGCTCATCTTCAGCGCCGCCGGGAGGTTCACCCACAGCTGGACCCCGTGGAACAGCCCGCCGCTGGTCACCAGCGATTCGGGCGGCGTCTCGATGTGCAGCAGCCCCGATCCGGCGGTCATCCACTGGGTGTCGCCGTCGGTGATCACCCCGCCGCCGCCGTGCGAGTCCCGGTGCACGAAGGTGCCGTCGATGATGTAGGTGACCGTCTCGAACCCGCGGTGCGGATGCCAGGGGGTGCCCTTGGGCTCGCCGGGGGCGTACTCGACCTCGCCCATCTGGTCCATGTGGATGAACGGGTCGAGGTCCGCGAGGTCGACGCCCGCGAACGCGCGGCGGACCGGGAAGCCCTCGCCCTCCAGCCCGCTCGGGGCGGTCGTGACGGACCGGACTGGGCGCGGGCGGGCGTCGGGGCCGGGCGCGCTCAGGCGGGGCAGGACGGTCAGGTCGGGGACGGTCACGGCTGGCATGGCGCTCACCTCACGGGTCGACGACGGTTTCGCTCCGACGGGGCCGGCACGAGCGTGTTCGTACGACGCCGCGGGGGCCTCGGGGGTTGCCGGCCCGCGGCGTCGTACGGTGGCATCAACTCAATTGATTCTTGAACTATTCCCGAGGCGGCTCCGAGCGGCGGCGGCGCGGTCTCCCCGCACGATCCAGGGGCCGACACTGCGCACCCCAGGCGGACGTCAGGGTGGTCCAGGGGGCGGCCAGGGTGGTCCCGGATGCCCCTCGTACGACGTACCGCGCCAGGCTTCTGACATGCCCACTCGGCCACCCACGACGTACCCGCCGATCCTCGACGACGACCGGAGCCGGCGCTTCGCGGCGCGGTACGACGACTCCTATGCGGGCGCCGAGCGGTCCTTCCTCGGCGACCTGCGGCGGTCGCTGATCGCGCAGCTGAGCGGGCACGTGTTGGAGATCGGGGCCGGGACGGGGGCGAATGTGCCGTGGTACGCGCGGAACCCGCGCCTGACCGCGGTGGACCTCGTGGAGCCGCTGGGCAGCATGCGCGCCCTGCTCAGCCACCGGGTGGCCATGACGTCGCCGGCGCCGGGCCAGCGGCTGCGCGTGGCGGAGGGGCGCGGCGAGGCGCTGCCGCACGCGGACGCCTCGGTGGACGCGGTGGTCGCCACGATGGTGCTCTGCTCGGTGGCGGACGTGGCGGCGACGCTGCGGGAGATACGCCGAGTGCTGCGGCCCGACGGCGTCTTCGCCTTCGTCGAGCACACCCGGAGCGCAGGACCGCGCCGCTTGCTCCAGCACGCCCTCACCCCGATGGCCGTCCGCCACGCCGCGGGCTGCCACTACGACCGGGACACGCTGGAGGCCCTGGCCGCGGCCGGCTTCGCGCGCATCGACCGAGTGCCGGTCGAGGCGCCCTGGAGCCACCGGCTCCTGCCGGAGTGGCCTATCGTCGCCGGTCAGGCCACGGTGTCCTGAGGATCCGCGGCCGACAGACGCGCCAGGTCGCGCCGACCGGTGACATACAGGGCGACGCCGATCACGAGGAGCGCGAGCATCGACGGGGCCGTGGTGATCGCCGCGGCGGGCTGGCCGCTCGCGAGGGCGGCGATCAGGCTCGCGACCGCCATCGGGGCCACGCTGAGCAGGAAGATCAGGCCCACGCGGCGGGTGTCGGCGGCCTTCTGGAGCGGCGTCTTGGCGGGGCGGGGGGCGCGGCTGCGGCGGGCGTGCGACATGGCGGGCTCCTTCTGAGTTGGCCGAGCCGAAGTGGTCCGACCCGGGGGTGCGGCTTCGGTGTTCGTTGTCGTTGACTCGACGCTACGGGCGGACCCGTGGCCTGCGGATCGCCCGTACGACGGAGTCGGCCCCCTCGGCGGGCGGGTTCGCCGAAGCGGCCGGGCGGCGTGGCTCCTCCCCCGCTGGGGGGAGGAGGTACGCAGGGTGAGCCAATACCAGGCTCGCCCGCCGGTGGACGACATCCGCAACCATGGTGATGGATTACGTCAACTACGACGCAACCACGGTGACCAACCCCGCAACCACGGTGATGGGTTACGTCAACTACGACGCAACCATGGTCACGGCTGGCCGAGGTCGCCGGCGAGCGCGGGGTGCCCATGGCGCAGGTGGCGATGGCCTGGGTACGCCGCCAGGTCGCCGTCACCTCGCCGATCGTCGGGGCGACCAAGCTGGGTCACCTCACCGACGCCGTGGCCGCGTGCGCGGTGCAGCTGACCGACGAGGAGGTACGGCGGCTGGAGGCGGCCTACACGCCGCGCCGGCCCGAGGGCTTCTGAACTGCCCGAGGCGGGGTTTACCCGGTGGGGCGCGGCTCTGAGCTGGTGGGGCGCCGGTTACGGTCCTCGGTGGGGTTCGGGGCGTTCCGCCACCCCCGGCATACGATCGGCGCGTGCCACCGTGTGACGTGACCACGTACGACCCCAGCGCGCTCTTCGACGCCGTCGACCTGACCGGCGTCATCGCCAACGCCCTGCTCGGCGGCGCGGTCGCCCGCGCCCGGCGCTTCGACATCGTCGGGTTCGTCATCCTCGGCATCTGCTCCGGCCTGGGCGGCGGCGTCCTGCGGGACCTGCTGCTCGACATGGGTTTTCCGGTCGCGCTCACCCACCCGGCGTACCTGCCCGCCGCCGTCGCCGCCTCCACCGCCGCCTACCTGCTGGACGTGGGCGGCCGGTGGTCCGGGCGCCTGCTCGCGATCGCCGACGTCCTGGCCCTGGGTTGCTGGGCGGCGACGGGGACGCTGAAGTCGTACGCCGTCGGCCTCGGCTGGTTGCCCTGCCTGCTCATCGGCGTGCTCACGGCGGTCGGCGGCGGCATCGTCCGGGACGTGCTGGTGGCGCGGGTGCCGGCGGTGTTCGGCGGGAATCCGTTGTACGCCACGGTGGCCCTGGTCGGCAGCGCCGAGATGCTGGTCTGCGCGCACCTGGGGCAGCCGGTGCTCGGCATGGCTCTGTCGATCGGCACGTGCGGGCTGCTCGGCGTGGTGGCGCGGTGGCGGAAGTGGACTCTGCCGGGGGCAGTCCAGTGGCGGCTGCCGCCGTCGGTCGCGTCGAACGCGCTGCGGTACGCCGTGCCGCGGCGCCGCGTCACCTCGCAGGCACCCGGCCGCTCTCGCGGTGCGCCGACCCACGACGTACGGTCGAGCCCTACCGGGCCGGCGGAGAAGGAGACACCGTGAAGCTGCTGCTGTCGTCGCTGATCGAGGACGAGCCCCGGCTGCCCGAGGAGGTGGAGCTGGTGCGGTACCGCAACAACCGGCCCATCCCCGACGAGCACCTCGACGCCGAGATCCTCGTGGACTGGGGCAACGGCGCCGACATGCTGGCGCACGCGGCCAAGCGGCTGACCCGGTTGCGCTGGGTGCAGACGTTGTCGGCCGGGCCGGACCTCGTGGTGCGCGCGGGGTTCGCCCTGGACGTGCTGGTCACGGGCGGGGTGGGGCTGCACGACCAGCCCGTGAGCGAGCACGCCCTGGCACTGATCCTGGCCCTGGTACGCGAGCTGCCGCAGGCCGCCGCGGCGCAGGCACGGCACGAATGGTCCCGGGCCCTCGGCGGGCCGCGGCCGCTGCACCCGGAGGGCCGCATCACGACGCTGCTGGGCGCCCGGGTGGTGATCTGGGGGTTCGGGAGCATCGGCGTGACGCTGGCCGGACTGCTTGCGGCGCTGGGCGCCGAGGTCACCGGGGTGGCGCGGAGCGCGGGCGCGCGGGGCGGGTACCCGGTCGTGGCCGAGGACGCGCTGGACGACGCGCTGGCTGGCGCGGATCTGCTGGTCATGGTGCTGCCCAGCGCCCCCGAGACGGAGGGGGCGCTGTCCGCGGGGCGGCTGGCGCTGTTGCCGGCGCACGCGCTCGTGGTGAACGTGGGGCGCGGTTCGACGGTGGACGAGGTCGCGCTGGTCGGGGCGCTGGAGTCGGGCCGGCTGGCGGGGGCGGGACTCGACGTGACGGGCGTCGAGCCGCTACCGGCGGACAGCCCGTTGTGGGATGCGCCGAACGTGCTGATCACGCCGCACGCCGCCGGCGGAAGGCCGGTGGGGTCGGCGGCGCTGATCGAGGACAACGTACGGCGGCTGCTGGCCGGCGACCCCCTACGCAACGTGGTCTCCCACTAGCCGGACCGCTGGCGGCCCCTCAGGCTGGGCGACATCAGGCCAGGTGCCAGCAGGCCCGGTGACATCAGGCCAGGTGGGCTAAGCCCAGGTGGCATCAGACCAGGTGACTCAGACCAAGCGACATGAGGCTGCGTGACATAAGACCAAGTGCATAAGACGAAGTGACCGTTCGTGACCTGCCCAAAGGGTGCCATGGCACCAAGCGGGCAGGTCACGAACGGTCGGGTTGTGGATAACCTGGGCTGCGACCGGTCTCCCGGCCCGGCGAGACGTGGGCCCCGAGCCGGATATCTCCCTGGGACTCGCGGGATTGCCGGACCACGGGGACCCGGCCACCGGGCAGTCGATGCGCGGCGGCCTGCGCGTACCGGTCCGCCGCCGCCGAACAGTTCGTGCCTGAGCGCACTTCCAGGGTTCGCCCGTCCGTGAGCGGCCCGGCGGAGAACGGCGGGGCGTGATGGTCCGCCTTGACCTCCGCCACGAGAAATGTGGTCTCCCGCCGGAGCTCCTCCTCGGTGAACCAGCCGGAGAAGTCCAGGCCATGGGGGCCAGCCCGGCCAATCAGCTCCTCGCGCAGTGACCTGGGCACGGCGTCGGTCATGACGATATGACCCAGGCGCGCCGCGGAATCCCAGCGTGCGGCACAGAAGTACGCCGAGTGGCGGACGCGGATCTCGTCCACCAGCGACGTGAAGTCGTCCTGCGCCCGCTGCCGAGCTCGGGCCTCGTCCTCCGATACCCCCCATTGAGCGGCCCACATGCGGGTTTGGAGCGCCGCCACCTCTTCCGCGGTCGACTCGCGAAACTCGTTGACGCCCTGTGGGGGCGGGGTCCAGTCGGTGGCCATGGCCATGCCTCCAGGATGTCGTGCGTCCCGTCCTCAGTCACGGACGG
Source organism: Austwickia sp. (assembly GCA_016699675.1). Lineage (NCBI taxonomy): Bacteria > Bacillati > Actinomycetota > Actinomycetes > Micrococcales > Dermatophilaceae > Austwickia > Austwickia sp. The sequence goes on from CP064985.1 coordinate 1,284,953, forward strand.
AAACCGCCAGGACGCCGGCGCCCCGTCCCACCACGCGCGCCTCGCTATTCGTGGGCACCTCAGCACTCCGATCGGTGTCCCGACGTCCCAGGGGCACCCACCACGCTCCGACCGGAGCGCTGCAAGGCCCCGAACCGGCACGCTCGCCCGGTTACCCCCGAGTGGACCGTCGCGCAGCAACCACCAAGGCCCCGACACCCCACTGGCGCCCTCTTTCCCCTACTGCCGCCCGGCCTCAAGCGGGGCGCCAGTTGGGGTAAGAGGGCGCCAGTGCGGGAAAGAGGGCGGCAGTCGGGGTTAGCGGGCGCCAGTCGAAGGCGGGGCCGGGACGCCGCTCGGATCGAGGCCGGTACCCCGAAGCCGGTACACGAGGCAAGCTCGGCACCGCGAGGCCGGTATCACGAGGCGGGCGCCCGAGGCCGGCACCCCGAGGCCGGCACCTGCGGCCGACGGCCCTGTCGTGGCACCGCCCGTGAGCTTGTCCGCTCCCTTACGTCGTCGGCGCCGCCGGCTGCGGGCGTGTGTCCGGCCAGGGATGATCGCCCGGTACGTCGAGCGCGGCGGGACCCCCACCAGCCGACGTACCAGCGGGGCCCGCGCCACCAGCCGACGTACGGTCCGATGCCGTTGCATTAGCCGACGTAGCATCCGAGGACGACGCCCCACCCGACGTACCGTCCGATGCCGACCCAACACCCGACGTACCGTCGGAGCCCGCGGCGTCTACCGCGCCCGACTCGGCGGCCCGGGCCTGCTCCAGCTTGGTCCCCTCCACGTCGAGGTCGGGCAGGATCCGATCGAGCCAGGCGGGAAGGTACCAGGCCCGCTCCCCCAGGATGTGCATGATCGCGGGCATCGCCGTCATGCGCACCACGAACGCGTCGATCAGCACGCCCACGGCGAGCGCGAACCCGATCGGCCGCACCATCGTCAGCTCGGCGCGCGCGAAGGAGCCGAACACCGCGGTCATGATCAGCGCCGCCGCGGTGACCACCCGCGCGCCGTGGCTGAAGCCGGACCGGACGGCGGTCTTGGCCGTGTGCCCGTGGGCCCAGGCCTCCCGCATCCCGGACACCAGAAACATCTGGTAGTCCATCGCCAGCCCGAACAGGATCCCGATCACCAGCGTCGGCAGGAAGCTCAGCACGAGCCCGGTCTGCTCCACCCCGAACAGCGCGCCCGCCCATCCCCATTGGTACACGGCCACGACCGCGCCGAACGCCGCCGCCACCGAGAGCAGGAACCCGCCGGTGGCCAGCAGCGGCACGACGACCGAGCGGAAGACCAACAGCAACAGGACGAGCGAGATGCCCACGACGACAAGCAGGTACGCCGGGAGCGCGTCCCGCAGCGCCGCGGAGATGTCGATATTGGCGACGGTCTGACCGGAGTAGCCGATCGAGGCCACGCCGGTGGCGTCCTTGATCGCGGGCACCCGCTCGCGCAGGTCCCGCACGAGCGCGGTGGTCGCCTCGTCGGAGGGGCCGGTCGTGGGGGCCACCTGGAAGACCGTCGTCCGGCGGTCGTCGCTGTGCCCGACCGGTACGACGTACGCGACGCCGGGCACGGCCTTGAACTGCTCGCCCAACGCCAGGTCCAGGTCGGTCTGCTTGCCCTCGTCGAGGCCGGCCGCCTTGGCCTCGTCGACCTTGGCCACGGCCAGGATGGGGCCGTTGCGGCCGGGGCCGAAGTGCTGGTCGATGGCGGCGTAGGTGCGGTACGCCGTGGAGTCGTGCGGCTCGTACGACCCGTCCGGCAGTCCCAGCCGCAGCGACGCCGCCGGAATGGCCATGATCGCCAGCAGCACCGTGGCCAGGGCCATCGTGACCCAGTGGTGCCGGGTGACCAGGCCGCCCCAGCCGTGCCCGCGCCCCTCGTGGTGGGCCCCGCCGTGCAGGCTGGTGCCGCCGCTCCCACCGGCACCGCTACCGGCGCCGCTGCCGCCTCCCGCGCCGCCGCGGGCCCGGGTGGCCTCGGCAGCCCGCGCGTCCTCGGAGTCGGCCTCGGCCTCCTCGGCCGCCAGCTTCGCCGCCAGCGCCGTCCGAGCCTTCGGCGAGAGGACCCGCTCCCGCAGGAGGCCGAGCAGCGCCGGGGTCAGCGTCACGGCGATCAGCACCGCGACTGCCACGGTCGCCGCCGCGACGAAGCCCATGATCCCCAGGAACGGGATGCCGGTGATCTGCAGCGCGGACAGCGCGACGATCACGGTGAGCCCGGCGAACACGACGGCACTGCCGGCCGTACCGGTGGCGCGGCCGATCGACTCCACCAGAGGCACTCCGCGGGCGAGCTGCTCGCGATGCCGGTTCACCAGGAACAGCGAGTAGTCGATGCCGACGGCCAGCCCGAGCATGAGCGCGAGGGCGGGGGTCACGTCGGTCATCTCGATGAAGTGGGTCATCGCGACCGCGCCCAGCAGCCCGACCGCCACCCCGATCAACGCGGTCAGCAGCGGCAGCCCGGCGGCGAGGAGCGAGCCGAGCATCCCGACCAGGACGATCCCGGCCACGACGACGCCGATGATCTCGCCGGGCCCGATGAACTTCAGCTCCTGCACGACCTCCTTGGAGTACTCCACCACCACGCCCGCGTCGGCCAGCGCCGCCCCCTTGACGGGGATCGCCTCCTTCGCGGCCTTCGGCACGGAGTAGCTGCCCTCCTTGAAGATGACCTGCGAGACGGCCACGTCACCCCGCGTCGTCACCGAGCGCAGCCCCTCCATCAGGGCGAGCCGCCGCTCGGCACGGGTCAGATCCTGCTGGCTGCCGGGCAGCTTGGCCTTCGCGTCGGCGAGCTGCTTCTCGCCGGCGGCGAGTTCGGCCTGGGCCTGGGCGAGCTTGGTACGCCCCGCGGCGAGCTTGGCCTTGCCGTCGGCCAGCTGAGCGGCGCTGGCGTCGAGCTGCGCCCGGCCGGCGTCGACCTTGGCCTTGGCCGCGGCCAGGTCGCGTTGGCCGCTCGCCACCTGCGTGCGGGCGGCGCTGACCTGCGCGCGGGCGGCGTCGAGCTGGGCCTTCGCGGCGGGGAGCTGCTGCTGGCCCGCCGTGACCTGGGCCTGCTTCTGCGCGAGGGTGGCCAGGGTGGTCTGCGCGGTCTGCAGCTGGGTGAGGTTCGCCTGCGCGGTCTGCAGCGCCGTGCGCGCCTCGATGGTCTCGGGGGCGTCCGGACCGTACGCCGTGAGGGCCTCGTCGTACGCCCCCTGCAGCGCCGGGACCTGCTGCTGCAGCGCGGCGACGGCGCCCGGGAGCGTGGCCCGCGTCAGTCCGGCGGCGGCCAGCCCCTGATCGACCTGTGCGTACCCCTGGGTGATCTGCGTCTGCCCGGCGGCGAGCTGGGCGACGCTGGCGTCGTACTGCTGCTGCCCCGACGCGAGCTTGGCCTCCCCCGCCGCGAGCTGGCGGCGACCGTCGGCGAGCTTGGCGGCCCCGGCGTCGTACTGCTGCTTGCCCGCCAGCCACTGGGCCTCGCCCGCGGCGAGCTGCTTCTCGCCGTCGGCGAGCTTGGCCGCGTTCGCGTCGAGCTCCTTCTGCCCGGCGGCCAGCTGCGCCTTGCCATCGGCGATCTTCTTCTCGTTGTCCGCGATCTGCCGCGTGCCGGTGCCCAGCTGGGCCTTGCCGTCGGCGACCTGCTTGCGGGCCTGGTCCATCTGCTGCTGGGTGGCGAACGGGTCAAGAGCGCTCTCGACGTCGGGGATGCTCTCCCAGTCCGTGGCGACGACGGCCACCGCCTTCTTCTGGGCGTCGCTGAACGGCGTACCGTCCTTGGTCTTGAAGACCACCGTCCCGATCCCGCCCGCGGCCTTCGGGACCGCCTGGGTGAGGTCGTCCAGGACCGTCTGGAACTCGGTGCCCGGGATCGTCATCTTCGACGTGAACGGCTTGCCGAAGCTCAGGGCGGCACCGGCGACCAGGCCCAGGAGCAGGATCCAGGCGAGCACGACGGCCCACGCGCGGCGCGCGGCGAACCGGCCCAGCCGGTAGAGATAGGTGGCCACGGCTCAAACCCTTCGGGTAGGGACTTCACGACGGGCCCGGGTGCGGGCCCCTCGCTGGGGTAGGGGTGTCGGAGTAGGGGTCGTCGGGGGTAGGGGTGTCGTGGGACGTCCGCGAGGTCGAGCGCTTAGGGGTATTCGACGGCCGGGCGTAGCACCTCGAACGCCGTACCGACCGTGTGGACGAAGTCGTCGCGCGCGCGGGCGTCGACGGGGCCGGCGTGCCGGTCCAGCCAGTCGCGCCGCGCGACGTCGAACGCGCCGATGCACGCGGCCGTCAGCACGGCGACGCGCAGCCGGCGCAGCTGCGGGGTGTCGGAGGGCAGGCGGTCCTTGACCCATTCGCCCGCGAGCTCGACCAGCGCGTCGGAGGTCGCCTCCAGCGCGTAGCGGTTGGCCGCCGGACAGCTGTCGACGACCCGCCAGGTCCGTACGGCGTCCGCCAGCGAGTCGGCGTCGAAGACCTCGGCGACGACGGCCTTGGCGCCGTCGATGAGCGGTTCGTCCACGGGCCGGGCCGCGAGGGCGCCCCGGAGGTGGTCGAAGACCTGCTGCGCTTGGAAGGCGTAGACGGCCTCGACGCTGGGGAAGTAGTTGAAGAACGTACGCCGGGAGATGCCGGCCTCGTCCGCGACCTTCTCGGCGGTGAGCGACTCCAGACCATCCCTCTGGAGCAACCGTACGGCGGCCTCGACCACCGCCTCGCGGGTGCGGACCTTGTTGGCCGCTCGGCGTCCGAGCCGTGCAGTGGTGCTCACGTACCCCAGAGTAATCGGAAATCTGCACTCAGCGCAAAGTTACTCTCAGTGCAGCTTGCCACCACCACGGCTCACGCCACCCTCCGTCACCATGGTTGCGGGGGCCATCACCATGGTTGCGAACGCATCACCATGGTTGCGAACGCATCACCATGGTTGCGAACGCATCACCATGGTGACGGAGTCGGGCGGCCAGCGCGGCGTCCCAGGAGGCCGTCCACGACCGCGAAGACGCCGGCCACCACGAGCGCGAACGCCATGATCGCCGCGATCGTGAGCGTCACCTCACCGTACCCGTGGGTGACGACGTCGACGAACCCATAGGGATACGCGCCGACCACGGCGCCGCGCACCAGCATGTACGCCACCCAGGCCAGCGGCAGTAGCAGCGCGGCAGGGACGTCCTTCAGGCGGAACCAGTGCCGCGGCCCGGCCACCAGCCAGGCGAGCAGCGCCGCGGGTACGGCGATGTGCTGCCACGGGTTGGTCAGCCGTGACCAGCCGGTGAGCTGCTCGGCCGGCGCCGGCAGCAGCGCGTAGACGATCGCGGTCACGGTGATCATCAGCAGCGCATCCAGCAGGATCACCCGCCGCCAACGCCGCTGCGGACCCGCCCCCCGGGCCAGGAGCGTGAAGGCCACCCCGACCACCGCGTTCGACCATTCCGTGAACTAGCTCAGCGTGTCGGCCACTCGGGACAGCGCGCCCGCGCCGCCGGACGGGTTGATCCCGTACACGTGCCCGGGCTTCGGGATGGCACCGCCGTCGGCGTACGAGCCCGTCGCCGACAGCAGCACGACCAGCGCCAATCCGACCCAGGCGAGCACGGCGACGCCCGCGTGCACCCGGCGGGCCCACCGCTCGCCGAGAAGCGTCACGCCGCGCCCCCCGGGATCACGCCGCGACCTCGGAACCGTACGCCGTGAGCGCCGCGGCCATCGCCCCGATCGCCTCCCGCAGCCCAAGCGGGTCGAACGCGTCGTCCAGGAGCCGACAGCGCGCGGCCACCGCGTGGAACCGGCGCAGCTCGTCGAAGCCCTCCGCGGTGTGCTCGTCGAGGGCGGTGAGCTGGGGCGCGGCCGCATCCGCGACGCCGTACGCCACGACCTCCGCCCGCCACCGCCGCGCCAGGCGCAGGATGCGGTCGCCCAGCCGTACGGCCTCCTGCACGGTCCCCGGGATCTCCCGGGTCGCCGCGCGCACCCGGCCGTGGGCCGCGGACAGCTCCTGGGCGCCCTCGGTGAGCGCACGGCAGAGCAACTCCATCGAGGCGAGGGCGTCACCCGCGGCGCCGACCTTCCCGCCGGGCTCCCCGTCCAGGAGCTCCACCGCGAAGGTGCCCACCATCAGGTTGTGCCGGCGCAGCAGCGCGATCCGCATGCGCAGCCAGCGGACCTCGTCCGCGAGAGCGGCCAGGTCCACGCCGAGCCCACGCAGCCCGTCGTCGGCGGCCTGGGCGTGGCCGCAGATCCGCGCGCCCACATCGAGGACGGCCGGGCCCGGCACGTCGCGCTCGCACCCGGCGGCCCGCGCCGCCTCCCACATCTGCACCGCCGCCGCCCGCGCCGCGTCCACGACCGCCTCGAGCCGCGAGCCCTCCGCCGTGGCATCTGCCACCGCGAGGAGCCGCGCGGCCACCGGGGCGGCGTCGGCGTACGACGACTCCAGCGCCGCGATCAGCCCCGAGTACTCGTCCAGCTGGGCCACGAGCCCCGCGGTCCGCGCCTGCACGTCATGCATCGCGGCGAGCAGATCGGCCATCGGCCCGACGGCGCCCTGCCGGCGCGGCAGGCCGCCGGCGACGCGTTCGTACGCCGCCAGCTCCGCGGGCAGCGTGACCAACGCCAGGTCGTCTGCATCCGCCATGCCCAGCGTTTCGAGCCCCCGCAGCAACAGGCCCAGCCCCAGCTCGGCGGCCTCGTCCCGGCTCGCGCCGTCCGCCCGCGCGGCCAGCTCGACGGGCCGGATCTGCGCGTACAGCCGCTCGGAGGCCTCGCGGAGCGACGGTACCAACGGTCGCATCCGCACCGAGAGCAGCCTGTCGCCGACGGGCAGGAGGGTCGCGAAGACGTGATAGGTGCCGCCGTCCGCGGCGAGGTTCGCGACGTAGGCGCAGGCCGGTTTGCCCGCCCGCAGCTGATCCCAGACCAGCTTGAAGGCCCCCGCGGGCATGTCGGGATGCCGAATGATGTTGTGGGGCGCGCCGATCAGCTCCCCGTGCGGATAGTGGCTGAGCCGGACGAACGTGGCGTTGGCCAGCTCGATGACGCCGCCGGCGTCGGTCACCGAGAAGAAGAACTCCCCGATCCGCACCTCGTGTTCGTGCCCCGCCGGGACGACCTCGTCACGCACCGTCTCGGCCCCCTTCGCCCACCCGTCGCTTCGCCCGCGATCACGACATCCAGCGATGCCGCGACTTGCGGCCTCGCGAGGGGCAAGACGCGCCGACCCCCAACGTCGGCGGACCCGCTCGCTCGACGGTAGTCAGGCGCCTGGACGACCGTCCAACCGAACGAAGGGTCGGATTTTCAAGCGAGGGCCTGCACGGTGTGAATGCTGTCGACCTCCTCCGGGGTCTTGTCGTCTCGATAACGCACGACGCGCGCGAACCGGAGCGCGACCCCACCCGGGTACCGGCGCGACGTCTGGACGCCGTCGAGCGCGATCTCGACCACCTGCTCGGGCCGCACCCGCACGACGTACCCGTCCGTGTCGTCGGGATCCACCGCCAGCTCGCGGAACCGCTCCGTCTGCCAGCGCAGCATCGCGTCGGTCATCCCCTTGAAGGTCTTGCCGACCATGACGAAGTCGCCCGTGGCGGGGTCCCGGGCGCCGAGGTGGATGTTGGACAGCCAGCCCTGCCGCCGGCCGCTGCCCTGCTCCACCGCGAGGACCACCAGGTCCAGGGTGCGCACGGGCTTCACCTTGACCCACCCCGAGCCGCGTCGACCCGCCGCGTACGGCGCAGCCGCGTCCTTGATCACCACCCCCTCGTGCCCCGCCGCGAGGACGTCGCCGAGGAAGGCCTCCGCGACCGCCGCGTCCCCCGCGCGGACCTGCGCGACCAGCGCCGCCGCCGGGACGACCTCGCGCAACAGGGCGTCCCGGACGGCCAACGGCTCGTCGACGAGGTCGCGGCCGTCGAGGTGGAGGACGTCGAAGAGGTACGCCGTGAGCGGCGTGGTCTCCGGCAGCGAGGCCACCGGCGCCGCGTCGGCCGAGTGGACGGGCGCGTCCGGCAGCTCCGACACGCCCGACGGGGCCGATCGAGCCGACGCTCCCGACCGGGCCGCCCGCGCCGAAACCGCCGAGCCGGCGGCCGGCAGGGTGGACGCCGTGCGCGCCCCGGTGACCTGGAACGGGTGCGGCCGGCCCGCCGCATCGAGCGCGATGACCTCGCCGTCGAACACCGCGGTGGCCACGGGCAGTGAGCGGGCCAGGGCCACCGTCTCCGGGAGGCGGTCCGTGATGTCGTCGAGGCTTCGGGTGAAGACGCGCACGTCGTCGGGCCGAACGTGCACCTGGATCCGGACGCCGTCGAGCTTGGCCTGGACGAACCGGTCGGCGAGGGACGCGTCCGGTCCGCCCGCCGCGACGGCGTACGCCGCAGCCACCGACTTCGCCGAACCGGCCAGCATCGGCCGCACGGCGCGGCCCACCTCCAGTCGCAGCGCGGTAACGGCCGCGGCTCCCCCCGTGGCGGCCGCCTCGGCGAGGGGACCGGGCCGGCCCGCGTACATCAGGCCCCGCCGCAGCACCGGCTCCGGCACGTCGTACGCCACCGCCATCGCCGCCAGCAGCGGCCCCTCCAGCGAGCCCTGCCGCAGATTGCCGGTGAGCAACGCCCCGAGATAGCCCTGCTCGTCGGCCGTGGCCTGGCCGTACAGAGCGGTCGCCAGCGCCGTGCGCCGCGCCGCCGAGCCGGGCCCCGAAGTCGCCGCGAGCCGACTGAACGTCGCGTCGACCTCGGCGACCCCGAGGTCGGCCTGCGCGCTCGGGGCGACCCTCGGCAGGCTGCGCCAGCCGAGGCCGATGCGGCCCTGCGGGAGGGTGCCCGAGAGGTACGCCGCGACGATCCCCACCTCGTCGGCCGGCGTGCGCCGCAGCAGCCCGGCGATCAGGTCGCGCTTGGCCGTGCGGGCGGGCGTCGCGGCGACGGCCGCGGACGTGGCGACGAGATCGGCGAGCAACAGCGGGGCAGGCATGCCGCACACAGTAGGACCCACCTCCGACACCCGGCGCGGGAAGGATCCGGCGCCCGCCCCGGCCCGCCGACGCGGTTAAATGGATCGCAATGGGAGACGAGGGAATCGGACTGGGGGTGGCCGCCCACGGGCGCGCCCTGGTGCTCGGGCGGCTGACCTCCTGGCGACGGCGCCTGGGCGGCCTGTCGCGGCTCGGACTCGCCCTGGCCGGGCTCTGGTTCGTGGCCGCCAACACCCCCTCGCTGCTGCCCCGGCCGTGGTGGCTGCAGGGGTTCATCGCGGCGATCTGCGCCGTGCTCGGCTACGCGACCGGCACCGTGCTCGGCGCCCTCCTGCACGCCGTCGAGCGCTGGCTCGGCCTGCAGGTCAGCATCAACAAGCACCGCGCCCGCCGCCTGCAGGAGCTCGGCCTCGGCCTGGTGCTCCTCCTGGCCGCGGCGTTCCCGTTCCTCACGATCCGCTGGCAGCAGTTCGTCACGACGTACGTCGGGCAGGACCCACCCGGCTGGGAGTACCCCATCGGCAGCCTCCTCGTCGCCACCGTGACCTTCGTGGCGGCCATCTCGTTGTGGCGCCTCGTGGCCGACCTCCTCGACTGGTTCCTCGCGCGGGTGCGCTCGCGGGTGGTCCGGGAGACCGCCGCCCGGGTGGTCGCCAGCCTCCTGACCCTCGCCACCGTCGGGGCGGGCCTCACGCTGGTGGCCCGTCCGCTGGTGCTGGCCGGGGTGGAGGGCCAGGCGAACCGGGTCAATCGGACGGCCCCGCAGGGGCAGAGCGCGCCCACCTCACCGCTGCGCAGCGGCGGCCCCGGGTCGCCGTACCCCTGGGCGAGCCTCGGCCAGGACGGCGCGATCTTCGTCTCCAGCGGACCGGACGCGGCCCGGATCACCGGGGTCACCGGCCGCCGGGCGAAGGAACCGATCCGGGTCTTCGTGGGCCAGCAGGACACCCTCGAGCGGACCCGCGACGGCGTCCTCGCCGAGCTCGACCGGACCGGCGCCTGGCAGCGACGCGCGATCGTGCTCGGGACGGCCACCAGCACCGGCTACCTCAACACGTGGGGGGCGAGCTCGCTGGAGTACCTCCTCGACGGCGACACCGCGTTCGCCTCGATGGCCTACTCCGACCTGCCCTCCGCGTTCGGCCTGCTCACCGCCTCCGACGACCCGCGACGGGCGGCGCGGGAGCTGCTCGACGCGGTCCGGGCCCGGCTCACGGCGCTGCCCGCGCAGGCCCGCCCCAAGCTCTACGTGACCGGGGAATCGCTGGGGGCGTACGGCGGGGACGCCGCCTTCACCTCCCTGGATCAGATGCTCGCGCAGGTCGACGGCGCGCTCTGGTCCGGGACGCCGGCGTTCGCCCCCAATCGGGCCGCCCTGACCGCCGGCCGCTACCCGGGGTCCACCACCGTGGTGCCGGTCGTGGACGACGGCAAGCACGTGCGGTTCGCCGGCCGGGCCGCGCAGCTGAGCGCCGACGAGTACGGCCGGACCCTGGGCCCCTGGGACTTCCCCCGGGTCGTCTACCTGCAGCACGCCTCCGACCCCGTGGCCTGGTGGTCCCCCTCGCTGATGTGGAGCACCCCGACGTGGCTCAACGAGACCCGCCGGGACACCCCGATGGCGCAGATGAGCTGGACCACCCAGGTGACGTTCTGGCAGGTCACGGCCGACATGCTGGTGTCGAACAATGTGCCGGGCGGCTACGGACACCGGTACTACGGCGGGGAGATGGTGCCCGCCTGGGCGGCGGTGCTCGGGATCGCGGACCGTACGCCGGAGCAGCTGGACCGCATCGCCGACGCGGTGGGCCGCACCTGACCCAGGCCTACGGCCAGGTGTCGAGTTCCGCGCGCACGAGGTCGGTCACGACGGGGTCGGACACCAGCATCGGGTGGCTCACCTTCCGCCCGGGCTCCAGGTCCTGGACCCACACGACCCGCAGCCGGGGGTCGATGTCGCCGGCGAGGTAGGCGGGCCGCACGAGCCGGTCGTCGCGCGAGGCCACCAGGAGGTAGCGGGGCCCGCTCGGCAGGGCGGTCAGGTCCGGCAGCCGGCCGCTGCCGGCGACCATTCCGCGCGCTGACGGCCCCAGCGCCCAGTCGAGCGCGTGCCGCAGGCCCGCCGAGTGCGCGACGCGGCTGGACCGACCCAGCGGGGTGACGCCCCATAACGGCGAGCCGAGCAGGACGACGTGCGCCACCCGGTCCGGCAGCGCGGCGGCGCAGGCCAACGCGTGCAGCCCGCCCTGGGAGTGGCCGACGAGATCGACGTACGGCGTGTGCGGCCGGGCCAGGATCGCGGCCGCCGCCGCGACCACCTCGCGGGTGGACTCCGCCAGCGGCGCCAGGCCGCCCTGACCGAACCGGCCACGCAGGCCGTGCCGGTGCCAGCCGTAGTCGAGCGTCGTCGCGTCCCGGCCGTCGCGGCGCAGCGCGTCGACGAGGGGGCGCAGCGTCGCCGACGTGTCGTTCGTCCCGTGCAGCAGGACGGCGGGCGGCCGGCCCCGGTCGGCGTACGGCGTCGCGGCACTCACCCGCCCACTCTTCCAGGGCCACCCGGCGGGCGACGCGCGCAGCGCGGGAGGATCGCCCGCCGCCGGTGCGGCACAATCGAGGTCGGAGTCAACCGGTCCAGCGCAGGGCCCGTTCGACGCGGGGCCGCGGACCGGCCCCGCCGAACTTCGAGGCGACAGGCGAGGCGGCAAGCCATGACGGCAGAACGGTCCACCGACGCGGAGGCTTCGGCCCCCGACCCGGCAGTGTCGACGGAGCATCGCCCCGTCCCGACCGACGAGCGGATCGTTGGCGCCGAACCCCCGGACGGTGCCGACGCTCCCGACGTACCCCGCTCCACCCTGCCGCGCCTCTTCGCGATCGGCGTCGGCGGCGCGGGCCTGGCCTACTGCGTGATGTTCCTGCAGGGCCTCGGCAGCGTGGTCGCGCCGGTGTTCCTCGCGCTCAACCTGATGGTCACGGCGCACCCGTTGCACAGCACCCTCGCCCGGCGTGGGGTCAACCGCAGCGTCGCCGCGATCGCGACGGGGCTGCTGGTCCTGACCGTGCTCGCGGCGTTCTTCACGGCCATCGGATGGGCCATCACGCAGCTGGTCACGACGTTGCCGGAGTACAACACGCAGTTCCAGGGCCTGCTCACCTCCATCACGGATCAGCTCGCCAAGATCGGCGTCACGCCGGACTCGCTGCTCAAGCAGATCCAACAGATCAGCCCGTCGAGCGCGCTCGGGGTCATCACGCCGGTGTTCGCCAACCTTTCGACGGGGGCGGCGCTGCTGACCGTCATGGTCGGCGTCGTGTTCTTCCTGACGATGGACTCGGTCTCGATCGACTATCGCCTCGACCTGGCCCAGCGCTACCACCCGCGAATCATCGGCGGGCTGCGCTCGTTCTCCCAGGGGGTTCGCCGGTACTGGATCGTCTCCTCGGTCTTCGGCCTCATCTCGGCGGTGCTCGATGTCATCGCGCTCATGATCATCGGGGTGCCGCTGGCGCTCGTGTGGGGCGTCCTCGCGTTCCTGTGCAACTACATCCCGAACGTGGGCTTCTTCATCGGTCTGGTGCCGCCCGCGCTGCTGGCCCTGCTGGCGCTGGGACCGGGCCCGGCGCTCATCGTCGTGGCCGTCTACCTAGGCCTGAACTTCGTGGTCCAGTCGCTGATCATGCCGCGGTTCACCGGTCAGGCCGTCGGCATCACCGCGACGCTCACGTTCGTGTCGCTGCTGTTCTGGGCCTGGGTGCTCGGGGTGCTCGGGGCGCTGCTGGCCGTGCCGGCGACGCTCTTCTTCAAGGCGGTCCTCATCGACGCCGACCCGAACGCGCGGTGGGCCAACGCGCTGATCGCCGCGGACCCGCTGACCTACGAGGGCGCGGCCGACGCGAAGCCATGACGGCCTCGCCCGGGCTGCGCAAGGGCGAGCTGGACTACCGGCGGGCCGTGGTGGGCCTGGTCGCCGCGGGGCTGGCGACGTTCGACGCGATGTACTGCACGCAGGCCGTGATGCCCGCGCTGGGCGCCGACCTGCACGCCACGCCCGCCGAGGCCGCCCTGACGGTGAGCGCCGCGACGGGCCTGCTCGCGGTGACGATCCTGCCGGCGTCCGTGCTGTCGGAACGGTTCGGGCGCACCCGGGTGATCGTCGGTTCGGCGCTGGCGGCCGGCGTCTTGGGCTTGCTCCTCCCGCTGGCGCCCTCCCTGACCTGGCTCGTGGCGGGGCGCGGGCTGCAGGGGCTGCTGCTCGCGGGCGTGCCCGCCACGGCGATGGCGTGGCTCGCGGAGGAGGTGGACCCCCGCGATCTGGCGCCGGCGATGGGGCAGTACGTCGCGGGGACCACGGTCGGGGGTCTGCTCGGGCGGCTCATCCCGGCCGGCGTGCTGGAGTTCTCGAGCTGGCGCTGGGCCGTCGGGGCGGCGATGGCGTTCGCGGTGGCCAGCGCGACCCTGACGGCCCTCGTGCTGCCCCGCCAGCGTCGGTTCGTGCCCAAGCGGCTGACCATCGCCACCGAGACGACGGCGGTGCTGCGGCACTGGCGCAATCCCCGGCTGGCCGGCCTGTTCGTGCTGCCGTTCCTGCTGATGGGGGCCTTCGTGTCCCTCTACAACTACCTCGGCTACCGGCTCATCCACACGTTCGGCCTCGGGGAGGCGGCGGCGGGGTCGGTGTTCCTGCTGTACCTGTGCGGCACGTTCGCCTCGGCGTACGCCGGGCGGTTGGCCGCTCACGTCGGCCGAGGGCGGGTGCTTCTCGGCGGGGCGGGCCTGGCCGCGCTGGCGCTGCCGCTGGTCGCCGTACCCGCCCTGCCGGTCCTCCTCGGGGCGACGGCCCTGTTCACGACCGGCTTCTTCGCCGCCCACGCGGTCGCCTCCGGCTGGGTCGGCGCGACCGCCACGCGGGACCGCGGCGAGGCGAGTGGGATGTACCTGTCCTGTTACTACCTCGGCTCGTCCCTACTGGGGTACGCGTCGGGGCACGTGTTTCACGCGCTGGGTTGGCCGGCGCTCGTCGCGTGGCTGACCGGGCTGGTCGCAGCGGGCGTCCTCGTGGCCGCGTTCGTGGCGCGGACGCCATCACCACGCGACCCGTCCGGCCCCCGATTCCCGCAACCACGGTAATCGGTGATGTCCACCCGAGCCCGCCCGTGGTAGCGCGGCAGTGCGGGTGTGGTGTGGCAGTGAGGGTGGTGTTGCAGCGACGGTGCCGTTGTTGCAGTGAGCCGCTGAGTCGGGGTCAGTCCACCCGGTCGAGCTGGGCCTCCACGCAGCTCAGGCGGACCAGCAGCCCCGCGAGGTCGTCGGCCAGGCCCAACAGCTGTTCCCGCAGGTCGTCGGCGGTGGGCAGGTCGACCTCCTCGGCGCTTCCCGCCAGGGTGTACAGCGCCAGGTCGACCGCGCGCAGCAGCCGACGGGCCAGCGCCGAGCCTGTGGCGACCAGCCCGGCGACGTGCGGGCGGAGCCGCTCGCGGGCATCCCCCGGGGCCTGGGCGATCAGGCTGTCCGTCGCGGCGAGATTGCCGACGATCGTGGGGACGTGGGCCCGGACGATGTCGATCGTGGTGGCGCAGAACACCTGGGCATCGAGCGTCGGCGGCTGAGCGGGTTTCGGTGCCTGGTTTATCGAGACTCCGGGTGTCACGTCGTACGGTCGCCGGTCGCGACCTGGAAGGGTTCGGCTCCCCCATCGACACGGCGGCTAGGGGGTTGAGCGGTTCCGGTGCCCGGCCCAGCGCGGCACAATCTGCGAATACCGTTCCGCCGCAGGCGAAAAGTGCCTCTAGGCGATCCGCGCCAGCTGCATCTGCGCGATTCGCAGCTTGGCGCTCAGGCCGCCCAGCTCCGCGACCCGATCCAGGAGCTCACGGCGCAGGTCGCCCGCCCGGCCGCCGGGAACGTTGCCGGGGCCCTCGGCGAGCAAATGCAGGGCCATGTCCGCGCCCCGCCCCAGCCGGTGTGCCACGTCGCGACCGGCCTCGACGAGACCGAAGACGTGGTCGCGCAGCTCTTCGGTCGCCGCGGCGGCGGACGAGGCGCTCTGCACGAGCCGTTCGGTGGTGGCCAACGTGGCCGCGATCATCGGCAGGTGCGCGTCCAGCATGTCCATCGCGGCGAGGCACATCGCCTCGACGTCGATGGCCCCCGCACCCTCAGGGTGGGGCCCGGCACCCTTGCTCATGACTCGCTCCGATCGGCGTCCCCGGGCCGCCCAGCAGCCCGATTGCGCCTCCCCATCGGTTCGGCGCCGCGCAACCTGAGCGAATGCCCAACAGCCGCAACACCGCTCCAGGTCTCCCGGACGGGCCCTGCACGGCACGGTCGCGGGATGCCATGGTGGAGGCATGAGGTCCTGTTGCGCGGCGTACGTCGACGTCGGCTACCTGCTCGCGGCGGCCGCGACGCGGGTCACCGGCAGTTCCCTGCGCCGCGGCGTCCAGACCGAGTACGCCGAGCTCATCGCCGCCCTCATCGCCCAGATCGAGGCCGACAGCGGTATGCCGTTGCTCCGCGTCAACTGGTACGACGCGGGCTCGCGCCCGGGCGGCATGCCCGACGCGACCCAGGATGAGATCGGCGCCCTCCCCCGGGTCAAGCTGCGCCTCGGCCGCCTCTCCTACTCGGGCGAACAAAAGGGCGTCGACGTCCGGATCGGGCTGGACCTGGCCATCCAGGCGCAGCATCGGGTCGCGGACGTGGCCTACCTCGTCTCCGGCGACGACGACCTCACCGAGGCGGTCGAGGAGGCCCAGGGGCGCGGTGTGCAGGTGGTGCTGCTGGCCGTCGCCGGTCAGGACGAGCGGCCCCTGGCGGTGTCGAAACACCTCATCCGCGCCGCCGATCGGGTGCTGCTCATCGACCCCGCGGCCATCGACCGCACCGTGAAATCGATGGCGATTCCGGAGGGCCTGCTCAGCTCGCTGGCGGGCGACGCCGAGGCGGCGGGCCCGGCGGCCGAGGCGGAGGCCGGCGCGGCGACCGACCCCTCCGCGATCCCGTCGACTGCGGGGTCGTCCGCCGACGCAGCCGGCGGCACCGAGGGTGTCGGCTCGGCGGCGGAACAGGTTCCCGGCGCCGCCCCGCGCGCCCGTAAGCGCACCAGGGGTCAGGTCGCGGCGGGGATCGGCTCAGCCGCCGTCGCGGCAGGCCACCTGGACAAGGGCCACCCCGCGCCGTCAGACACCACACCCGGGCCCGCCGCCAGCCCCCTCGAGCCCGCCCGCCCGCCGAGCCCCGCGCTGCTGGCCCGCCGCAAACCCACCGAACTCGTGCTGCCGGGCACCCCGGCCGTCGCCGACCGACCCAGCGAGCCCGCCGGCCCCGCCCCCCTCGAGCTGACGCCGGAACTCTTCGACGACGTCGCGAAGCGGGTGGTCGCGGCCTGGTGCAGCAGCGCAACCCCCCAGGCGCTCATCGAGCTGCGCGAGCGGGGTCCCGCCATTCCGGCCGAGCTGGACCGGGCGCTGCTCGTGGACCTCGCGGGCCGCGGCGCCGGGGAGGACTTGGATGACGCGCACCGGCACGCGGTTCGGGACCGGTTCTGGTTCCATATCGCCCGCGTCCGGATGGCCTGAACCGGCCCTGCCGCACGCCGTACGCCGTACGCCGTACGGCCAGCTCAGTGCCCGAAGCGGTCGGCGTCGAGCTTCTTGGGGTCGGGCCGGTCGTCGGCGATGGTGGCCATCTCGTCGGCCGTCAGGGCGAAGTCGAACACGTCGAGGTTCGCGGCCTGCCGGGTCGGGTCCGCCGACTTCGGGCAGGCGGCGTGCCCCTGCTGGACGATCCAGCGGAGGACGATCTGCTGCGGGGTCTTGCCGTACTTCGCCGCCAGCTCCTGGACCGCCGCCTCTGCGGTGCAACTCCCGCCCTCGCCGAACGGCCGCCACGCCTCCGTGACGATCCCATGCTCGCGGTGCAGGGCCACGAGGTCGGCCCGCAGGGTGTGCGGGTCGAACTGAATCTGGTTGACCTCCGGGGTGAACCCGCGCGCGAACAGGTCGGCCAGGTGATGCGCCTTGAAGTTCGACGTCCCCACGGCACGGACGAGTCCCGCCTCCTGAACGGCGAGGAGCCCCTCGAAGGCCTCGACGTACGTCCCCTGCTTCGGGTTCGGCCAGTGGATGAGGAACAGGTCGAGATAGTCCAGACCGAGCCGCTCCAGCGAGGCCTCGCAGGCCTGCCGGACGCCGTCGACGCTGTGCCACTTCTTGTTGAACTTGCTGGTGACGAACAGGTCAGCCCGCGCCACACCGCTGCGGCTGATCCCCTCGCCCACGCCGTCCTCGTTCTCGTAGTTCTCGGCCGTGTCAATCAGGCGGTAGCCGACCTCGATCGCCGAGGCGACCGCGGCCGCGCAGTCCTCGCCGACCAGCGGCCAGGTCCCGAGGCCGAGCTGCGGCATCTGGCTACCACCGGCGAGCGCGGTGGTGGGGGCGGGGGTGGTCATGGCGGCGATTCCCTTTCGTGGGCGGCGGTGGCGCGTACGGCGGGTAGCGGGCCGTCCGGAGAGTCTATGAGCCGCGGCGGTCCAGCCGGCGGGCGACCTCACTCCGTCGACGTCCTGCCCGACCAGCGCACCTCCTCGTCGTCGAGGTGAGTCTGCACCTGCCGAAGCGCCGTGTCATCGATGGTCCGCGCGTCCCGCATCCGCACGACGGTGGCCCGCTTGTGGGCGATCAGGGCCAGCCGTAGCTCGGCGTACTGTCGTTGCCGGTCCCGCCCCCGTGCCTCAGCCGCGCCGCGATCCCCGTCCCCGTCGGTGTGGGCATCGCCCGGCAGGGCGTAGAGGCGGTCTTCGTACTCGCTGCGCACGTGCGCCGTGATGTCGGCGTCGATACCGAGCTCCCCGGCGATGCGCGGCAGCGCCGCGAAGGCCTCCTGCACCGCGGTGCGCTGCGCGAGCCGCACCTCGTCGGCGACGGAGTGATCCTCCGGCAGGTTGGCCCAGCGGATGATTCGCGGCAGGGCCAGCCCTTGCAGCACGAGCGAGGCGACCACGACCCCGGCGGTGACGAAGACGATCATGTCGCGGGCCGGGAAGTCGCCTCCGCCGGCGAGGGTTTCGGGCACGGACAGCGCGACCGCGAGGGAGACGGCGCCGCGGAAGCCGGCCGCGGTGCTGACCATCCGGGAGCCTGGGGTGGTGCGGAGCGTCCGCTGGTACGGGCGGCGGTCAAGCACGCGAATCGTGAAGATGGGGACGTGCTGAAAGACCAGCCGCGCCACGACGGTGGTGACATAGACCGCGGCGGTGACCAGCAGCGCCCGCCCCAGCGCGACCGAGGTCAGCCCGTGCACAGCGCCGGGCAGCTGCAGGCCGATGAGCACGAAGAGTGTGCCGTTGAGTAGGAAGCTGGCCACGGTCCACACCGGAGTCTGCTGCTGGCGGGCCTGCGCGGAGATGATGCGCGGCGCGACCTGGGACATGTAGAGGCCGCAGGTCACCACGGCCACCACGCCCGAGGCGTGGATGCCCTCGGCGAGGAGATAGGCCGTGAACGGGGTCAGCACGGCCGCCACCGTGTTGTGCAACGGGTCGACCACACGTCGGCGGACCCAGCGTGCCAGAACGCCGGCCAATCCCCCGACCAGCACCCCGCCGCCCAGCGAGACGGCGAAGAGGGCGGCCACGTGGCCGGCCTGGGGGACCGCATCCCGCTGGGCGAGGTCGAGGGCGAGGGCGTACACCACGAGCGCGGTGCCGTCGTTGATGAGGCTCTCGGCGCGCAGGGTCGTCTGCTGGCCGCGGGACAATCGGCCGGCCATCGACGTCAGGACGGTGGCGTCCGTGGGGGCCACCGCGGCCCCGATGATCCACGCCGTGCCCCAGGCCAGGCCCAGGGCGTGCGCCACGAGCGCAACGACGGCCGCCGTGAAGATGACCAGCAGCGTGCCGTTAAGGATGATCCCGCGCAGGAACCGGCGGATCTCCCGCGCCGAGGTCGTCAGCGACTCCCAGTAGAGCAGCGGCGGAAGGAACAGTAGCAGCACCGCCTCAGGCGGCAGCCCGAGCCCTCGGAACGGCGGTATCAGCGTGAGGAGCAGGCCGGTGGCGACCAGAGGCAATGGGGACGGTATGCCGAGGCGGCGTGCCGCCAGGCTGGCCAGCAGGACCGCGATGCCGACGGCAACGATCAGTTCAAGCCCGAGCACCCTCTCAGCCTGCCACGCACTGCCGCCCTGTTATGTCGACTGGCGCCCGCCTTGATGGAGGGCGCCAGTGGGCATAAGAGGGCGGCAGTCGGACAGGTCGGGATGGAGCGGAGGGTCGCGTCTGCTGGTCGGCTCGCGCTCGGTGGGTCGCGTCAGTCGAGCACGATCTGCGGCGGGTCGATGCCGTTGAACCGGCTGGCGTAGCCGTCGACGTACGCGCCGGCCTGCCGCAACACGATGACGTCGCCCTCGGCGGCGTCGCCGGGCAGCCGCACCGTGCCCGGCACGACGTCGAAACCGTCGCAGGACGGCCCGGCGAGCACGAACTCCACCGCCTGCGCGGTGCTCGACCGCGTCAACTCGGCCCGGAAGGGGAGTTTGGCGAACTCGAGCACCTCGAGCAGGCCGTGGAAGACGCCGCAGTCCAGGAACAACCACGACGACCCGCCGCGCTCCTCGCGGGAGATCACCGACGTGTACAGGTCCCCGGCCGGGGAGGCGACGAATCGGCCGGGCTGCGCAGACAGCCGTACGTCGGGCGGGAGGTGCCGCCGCGCCGCGTCTGCGATGCCCGCAAACACCTCGGCGCACGCCCCGGGGTGGGTCTGCTCGTCGACCGGGAAGCCGCCCCCGATGTCGACGAGGTCGACGGGCAGTCCGGCGGCCCGCGCCTGCGCCACCAGCCGGCCCGCGTCCACCAGGCCCGCGCACCACGGGTCAGGCGTGGGCACCTGGGTCCCCACATGGAAGCAGATGCCACGCGCGCCCAGACCCGCCTCCGCCGCGCGCCGCAGGAGCGGCACCACCTGCTCCGCGTCGCAGCCGAACTTGCGCGCGAACTGCGCTGTGTCCGCAGGCCCGACGGCCGCGGCGGGCGCGAATCGGACGAGAACGTCCGCACCGGGGGCGTGTCGCGCGAGCTTGTCCACCTCGCCCGCCGACTGGAAGACGAACCGCCGCACGCCCAGCTCGTGGACCCGCGCGATGTCCTCCGCGGGCTTCACCGGGTTTCCGAACAGGAGCCGCTCGGGCGCGATCCCGAGCCCCAAGACGTCGCGGACCTCCCGGAGCGAGGCCACCTCGAAACCCGTCGCCACCGGCGCCAACGCCGTGAGGATCGCGGGGTGTGCCAGCGACTTCACCGCGTAGAGGATGTCGAAGCCGGGCAGCCCCGCCCGAATGCGCCCGACCTGTTCCGCCGCGGCCGCGGGCCGCAGGACCAGCCGGGGGGCGGTCACACGGGGCCCCGGACGAGCGGCTGCTGGTACGTCGGGAGCACGGCCGTGGCCTCGACCATGCCGGCGTTGAGGAATCGGGGCACGGCGCCGAGTTGCGCCGCCCGCGCGGCGTACTCGGCGTCGGACAAGCGTGGCAGCGGAGCCCGGCTGCCGTAGAGGAATCCGAACGCGGACAGCTGGTACGTCGGGACAACCGCGGTCCGCAGCCCACTGTGCGGAAACACCTGCGCCATGAGCTCGCTCATGGCCGCCACCTCGTCCGGCTGGAACAGCAGGGACCCGCAGTGGATCGCCGCGATGCCCCGGTCGGTGAGCCGGTCCCGCACGGCGGCCAGATATTCGGCCTGATAGAGCCGCGCGGCCGGTCCGTCGGGGTCGGGGTCGGTGAGGTCGAGCGTGATGACGTCGTACGCCGTGGCGCCGTCCCGCACCGCCTCGAACGCGTCGCCGCACACGAGGTTCGCCCGCGGGTCGTCGAAGGCGCCGTCGGAGACGCCGGGCAGGTGGAGCGCGCACAGCTCGCGCACCCGATCGTTGATCTCGACCTGCGTCGCCGCCACGCAGGAGGGGAAACGTAAAGCGTGCTTGAGGGCGCCGCCGTCGCCGCCGCCGAGGATGAGGAACCGCTCGGGGGAGCCGTGCAGCAACCCCGGCAGGGTGACCATCATCTCGTGATAAATGAACTCGTCCGACTCGCTGACCTGCACGATCCCGTCAAGCGCGAGAAACCGGCCGAAGAACGGCGAGTCGTAGATCTCGATGTGCCCGAACTCGGTTGGCTCGTCGACGAGCTGCTCGCTCACCTCGATCCCGATCCGGATCCCACCGCGCCCGCCGGGCAGTTGCGCCTCCGTGAACCACGCCATCGAGTGAGCCTCAGGTCCTGGCGAACGCGACACCGCGCGCGACGACACTCGACTCCACCCGCTGGGCGCCGAGCCCGGCGCGGACGACCTCAACCGCAGCCTCCGGCTTCATGGCGTCGCTGCAGGTGAACGCGTCCAGCGCGACGAAGTCGCGCTCCGGCCAGGTGTGCAGAATCAGGTGCGACTCGGCCAGGACCAACGCGATGGTGGCCCCCACCGGGGTGAACGTGTGCGTCAGCTTGTCCACCACGGTGGCATTCGACGCGTCCGCTGCGGCCTGCAGCAAGCGCTCGAGCGCGGGGACGTCGTTGAGGACCGTTGGATCGCAACCATAGAGATCGGCGGCCACCTGGACGCCGAGGCCGCCGGCGGGGGATTCGTGCACCGCGACAGATTACCAGCACGTGACCGGTCCGCCGATCAAGTTCGCTGGTGGCGGGGTCGCGAGGGCTGCCGGCGGGTCGGGAAAAGGGCGGGTACGTCGTCACGACGTACCCGCCCTCTGCCGCACCACCTGCGCATTCACGCGAGGGCGGGAATAACCTCACGTTCACTTGAGGTCGGTAGCTCTCCCGCGGAAAGACTTGACGGCGCACTCGACGCGCCGACGGACCGAGCGGCCGGCGCCGCCGCGAGGGCCGAGTCTGCTGCCGCCTCGGAGCGGACCGAGGCGCGTCCCGCGAGGACCTCGCGGGTCCGGGCGCGGTCGAGGGTGCCATCCCACCAGGCGATGACGAGGGCGGCGACGGCGTTGCCGGTGAAGTTCACGAGCGCCCCGCATTCGGACATGAACTTGTCGATGCCGAAGATCAGCATGATCCCGGCGGCGGGGATGTGCCCGACGGTCGACAGCGTGGCGGTGAGGGCGATGAAACCGCCGCCCGCGACGCCCGCCGCGCCCTTGGAGGTGAGCAGCATGACGGCGAGCATGACCAGCTGCTGGCCGATCGTCAGGGGGGTGTTCGTCGCCTGGGCGATGTAGATCGCGGCCAGGGAGAGGTAAATCGCCGCCCCGTCGAGGTTGAAGCTGTAGCCGGTGGGCACCACCAGCCCTACGGTCTCCTCCTTGACCCCCGCGTTCTCCATCTTGCGGATCAGACCCGGCAACGCAGGCTCCGCGGTCGACGTCGCGAAGATCAGGAGGTACTCCTCCTTCAGGTAGCGCAGCAGCGCGAAGATGTTGAGCCGCAGCAGGGCCATGACGCCGCCCAGCACGACGACGACGAACAGCGCGGACGTCACGTAGAACAGGGCCACCAGCGACCCGAGGCTGCTGAGGGTGCTGACGCCGTACTTGCCGACCGCATACGCCATCGCGCCGAACGCACCCACCGGCGCGGCCTTCATCAGAATCCCGAGCATCTTGAAGAAGACGGCGGTCAGCCGCTCGATGCCGTCGAGCACCGGCCGACCCACCGGCCCGGTCAGGTTGAGCGCGATGGCGAACAGCACCGCCATGAAGATGATCTGGAGGATGTCGGTCGTCACGAACGGGGCGGTGAAGCTGTCCGGGACGATGTGGGTCAGGAACGACCACCACTGCTGGTCCTGACCCGAGGCGATGAGCCTGGCAGCCCCCTCGGAGCATGCCGATCGCGAGGGCCAATATGGTGCCGCCCTGGAAGTACAAGAGGGCCTTCAGCCCGGTCATCCCCACCTTGCGCAGGTCCGCGACGCTGGCGATGCCGCCCACGATCGTGAGGAGGATGATGGGCCCGATGAGCATCCGCATCGCCGCGACGAAGGTCGTGCCGATCGGCTCCATCGACTGGGCCAGCGAGGGGTTCGTCGCGCCCAGGACAATCCCGACGACGATCGCGACGATGACCCAGAAATAGAGCTGACTATGCCAGGGCTTCTTAGCGACGCTCGCCGCGGCGGCGTCCTGCCCGATGATCTTCATGGCTCACTCCCTTGTGAGTCGGCGGCGTCTCAGACGGTCGCGAGTTCGGCTGTGGGCGTCAGGATTTCGGCTGCCGGCGGCAACAGTTCGGCGGCCTGGTCGGCGATGGCCCGAGCCACCTCCAGCGTGCGAGCGGTCCCCCCGATGTCAGCGGTCTTGACGCCGCGGCCGGTGACGATCGCCACGGCTTGCTCGATGGCGGCCGCCTCTGCGGTGCGACCGAGGTGGTCCAGCATCAGGGCAGCGGAACTGATGGCGCCCACCGGGTTGCAGACACCCCGGCCCGCGATGTCGGGGGCGGAGCCGTGGACCGGCTCGAACATGCTGGGGAAGCGACGCTCGGGGTTGATGTTGGCGCTGGCCGCGAGGCCGAGGGAGCCGGCGAGCGCCGAGCCGAGGTCGGAGAGGATGTCGGCGTTGAGGTTGGACGCGACGACGACCGAGAGGTCCTCGGGGTGCAGGACGAACTTGGCGCTCATCGCGTCGACGAGGACCTTTTCGGTGGCGACGTCCGGGTAGTCGGCGGCAACGCGGGCGAAGACCTCGTCCCAGAGCACCATGCCGTACTGCTGGGCGTTGGACTTCGTCACGCTGGAGACCTTTGCACGGCGCGGGTGCGGGCCAGGTCGAAGGCGTAGCGCATGATCCGCTCGCAGCCCTTCTCGGTGAACAGCGAGGACTGAATGGCAACCTCGTTCCCGGGGCCGCGGCCGGAGAGGTTGCGGCCACCGATCCCTGCGTACTCCCCTTCGCTGTTCTCACGGATGCAGACCCAGTCGAGGTGGCCTCGGCGACCTCTAGGCCGACGCCGTCGGCGGGGATGGCGGCGATGCGGAAGGTGTTCATGGGGCGCTCCGTTCGGGTGCTGAGGTGGCGGTTCCGTTGGCCACCAGTAGAGCGGCGCCCCCATTGATAGGTCCAAGACACAATTTCGATAGGACCGATCGGCTCAGACGATCAATCCTGCTCAACACCCGCTTCCCGGCGCCGACGCGGCGTGGCCCGGGCCAGGTCGAGGAACGCCGCCGCCCCCGGGGTGAGGTGCGCCGGTCGGGCCACGACGGCCACGTGCAACGGCACCCGCGGTTCGATCCCCAGCACCCGCAGGCCGGAGGCCCGCGCCAGCTCGGTCCACGCCGACGGCAGCACGGCGTGCCCCACACCGGCGAGCACCAGGGGCAGGATCGAGGTGCGGTGGCCCACCTCCGCGACGATCCGGGCGTCGGTCCCGCCGGCGATGACGTCGTCGATGAGCCAACGCATCAGGGAGCCCTGCTGCGAGACCACGAACGGCTGGCCGGCGAGGCCCTCCCGGCGTACGGTCCGCTCCGTCCCGAACCCGTCGTGCGCCGGGGAGACGATGAGCACCAGCGGCTGCCGGCCCATGGGTACGACGACGAGATCCGCCGCCCGCACCGCCTCGCGGGACCCGACGAGCCCGATCTCGGCCTCCCCGGTGCGGACGGCCGCCAGCGTCTCCTCCGGCCTGAACGCGGCGCGCACGTTCACCGCCATGTCCGGGTGTCGCGAGAGGAAGGCCGAGACCAGGCCGGTCAGCGGCTCGATGCCCGGCGAGGGCATGGACACGACGTCGACGCGGCCCGCCTGCAGGCCGCGGCGCGCCAGGACCGTCGCGCGGGCCGCCTCCAGATCGCGGACGAGGGTGCGCGCGCGGCCGACCGGATCCTGCCCCGCCGAGGACAGGACGACGCCGCGGCCGACGCGGTGAAAGAGCGGTACGCCGAGTTCGCGCTCGAGGTTGGCGATCGACTGCGACAGCGACGGCTGCGAGACGAGCAGGGCCTCGGCAGCCCGGTGGTATCCGCCATGGTCGACGATCGCGAGGAAATACTGCAGCTGGCGCAGGTCCATGCTTGCTCCCTCCGCGATGCGGCCCGCCGCGCTCGGCGTACGGGCGGACTCTCCACGGTGACACAAAGGGACTTGTCATGACGACCACCGCTAGTTATCATACAAGTCATCGGGTTGTCCGATGACTAGCCAAAGGCGGCCCCCATGCCGGACTCCATCTCCTCCGTGACCCTCTCCTCGGTCGTGCTCCCCCTGAAGACCGAGATCAGCGACGCCAAGGTCTTCACCGGCCGGCAGAAGCCGATGACCGAGGTCGTCTTCCTCTTCGCCGAAATCGCCACGACCGACGGTCTGCAGGGCGTCGGATTCTCCTACAGCAAGCGGGCCGGCGGCCCGGCCCAGTACGCGCACGCCAAGGAGGTCGCCGAGCTCCTCGTCGGGGAGGACCCCAGCGACATCCCGCGGCTCTACGACCGCCTCCTGTGGGCCGGCGCCTCGGTCGGCCGCAGCGGCGTGGCGACCCAGGCGCTCGCCGCGATCGACGTCTGCCTGTGGGATCTCAAGGCCAAGCGCGCGGGCCTTCCGCTCGCGAAGCTGATTGGTGCGCACCGGGATTCGGTGCGCACCTATAACACCTCCGGCGGCTTCCTCAACACCCCGCTGCAGCAGCTCAAGGAGAACGCGGCCGCCTTCCTGGAGGCCGGCGGCGGCGGCATCAAGATCAAGGTCGGCCACCCGGATTCCCGCGTGGACATGGAGCGCGTCCGTGCGGTCCGCGAGATC
The DNA here is from genome assembly GCA_016699675.1 of Austwickia sp. Lineage (NCBI taxonomy): Bacteria > Bacillati > Actinomycetota > Actinomycetes > Micrococcales > Dermatophilaceae > Austwickia > Austwickia sp. The sequence continues at coordinate 1,310,663 of CP064985.1, forward strand.
GTCGGCGACCGGCCGTTCATGGTCGACGCCAACCAGCAGTGGGACCGGCCGACCGCGATGCGGATGGGCCGGCGGCTGGAGGAGTTCGACCTGGTCTGGATCGAGGAGCCGCTGGACGCGTACGACGTGGAGGGGCATCGCCAGCTGGCCGACGCGCTGGACACCCCGATCGCCACCGGCGAGATGCTGGCCAGCGTCGCCGAACACGTCCGCCTCATCGAGGGCCGGGCCTGCGACATCATTCAGCCGGACGCGCCCCGGGTCGGCGGGATCACCCAGTTCCTGCGGCTCGCCACGCTGGCCGACCAGGCGGGCCTGCAGCTGGCCCCGCACTTCGCCATGGAGATCCACGTGCACCTCGCCGCGACCTACCCGCGCGAGCCCTGGGTGGAGCACTTCGACTGGCTGGCGCCGCTGTTCAACGAGGAGTTGGAGGTTCGCGAGGGTCGGATGTTCATCCCCGACCGGCCGGGCCTCGGCATCACCCTCACGGACCAGTGCCGGGCGTGGACGCGCGAGAGCGTGACGTTCGGCACCCCCTGACCCCCGGATACGGCGCCGCGCGCACCCCTGAGGAGCCAGCCCTGCGCGCGATCCGGGGGAGGCCCCGCGGGTCCCGCGTGGTCGAGAATGAGGCAATGAGCTCGCTACCGGCGGCCGCATCGCCCCTCGACCGCGACGACCCGCGGGGCCTCACGCACGCCCTCGTCGAGCAGCTCAAGGCGCAGATCCTCGACGGCCGGCTGCGCCCCGGCGACCAGCTGCCGACCGAGGCCGCGCTCACCGAGACCTACGGCGTGTCGCGCACCGTGGTCCGCGAGGCCATCGCCCGGCTGCGCGCCGCCGGGCTGGTCGACTCCCAGCAGGGCCGGGGTTCGTTCGTCCTCGACGTGCCGACCGCCACGGCGACCGGAGCCGCCCCGTTCCCGGTGCCGCGCACCCACGCCGACGTCGTGGACCTCATCGAGTTGCGGATCGGCGTCGAGTCCGAGGCGGCGGCGCTGGCCGCCACCCGACGTACGGCCCATCAGCTCGCCGCGCTCACCCGCGCGTACGACGCCTTGGCGCGCACCGCCCAGTCCCCCGGCGGCACCGTCGAGGCGGACTTCGCCTTCCATCTCGCGATCGCGCAGGCGAGCGGCAACCGGTACGTCGTGGCGCTGCTCACCGCCCTCGGCCCGGCCATGATCCTGCTGCACCGGGCCCACCTCGACGACGGCTCGGACATCACCGACGCCCCGCACTTCGCCGTCGTCCTCGGCGAGCACGCTACGGTGCTGCGCGCGATCGAGGCCCAGGATCCCGCGACCGCCGCGGCCGCGATGCGCCTGCACCTCGCCGCGTCCCGAGCCCGCCTGCGCCGAGCGTGACCTCGCCAGGTAGGAATCGTGCAGGTAGGATTCCTACCATGCTGGTAGGTGAGAAGGGGCAGGTCACCATCCCCAAACAGGTCCGCGACGAGCTCGGCATCGGTCCGGGCTCCACCGTGAGCTTCGAGGTGCACGATGGCGGCGCGATGCTGCGCAAGGTCGGCTCAACCCGCGGCAGGACGGTCGTGGCCGCGATGCGCGGCCGGGGCGACGTCGCCATGAGCACGGACGAGATCATGGCGCTCACCCGCGATGCCTGAGACCACGCTCGTGGACGCCAACGTCCTGCTGGATGTGTTGACGGACGACGAGCGGTGGGCGGCCTGGTCGGGGTCGGCACTCAGCGACGCCGTCGATCGCGGACCGGTGGCCATCAATCAGGTGGTCTACGCGGAGGTGTCCGTGCGGTTCTCCCGCGTCGAGGAACTCGAGCAGGTCCTGCCCGCGGAGGTCTTCGCTCGGGAGAGCCTGCCGTGGGAGGCGGCGTTCCTGGCGGCCAAGGCGCACGCCGCTTACCGCCGACGAGGAGGCACCCGAACGGCGACGCTCCCCGACTTCTTCATCGGTGCCCACGCCGCCGTTCGAGGCTATGCGCTGCTCACTCGCGACGCCCGCCGGTATCGCACCGCCTTCCCCCGCCTGCGGTTGGTCGCGCCCTCCTAAGCCGGGGGGCAGGTCAGGCAGGGCCGCTTGGGGTCGAAGGTCCAGCCCGGCACGAGGAACTGCATCCCGACCGCGTCGTCGCGCGCGCCGGACCCGGCGACCTTCGACTGGTAGAGCTCGTGCGCGGCGTGCACCCGATCCATGTCGATCTCGATGCCGAGGCCGGGGGCGTCGGTCACCGCGATCTCGCCGCCGACGATCTGCGGCGGGGCGACGGTGAGCTGCTCCAGCCCCTCCTGCCAGATCCAGTGGGTGTCGAGGGCGTTGTACTCGCCCGGCGCCGCCGCGCCGCAGTGCGCGACCATCGCCAGCGAGATGTCGAAGTGGTTGTTGGAGTGGCAACCCCAGGTCTGGCCCATCTCGTGGCACAGCTGGGCGACGCGGACCGAGCCCTGCATGGTCCAGAAGTGCGGGTCGGCCAGCGGGATCGAGACCGACTGCAGCGCCAGGGAGTGCGTCATCTGCCGCCAGTCGGTGGCCACCATGTTCGTCGCGGTGGGCAGGCCGGTCGCGCGCCGGAACTCGGCGAGCACCTCGCGGCCGGAGAAGCCGCCCTCGGGGCCGCACGGGTCCTCGGCGTAGGCGAGCACGCCCACCTTGTCCCGGCACAGCTCGATCGCCTCGCGCAGCGACCAGGCCCCGTTGGGGTCCAGGGTGATTCGCGCGTCGGGGAAGCGGTTCTTCAGCGCGACGATGGCCTCCATCTCCTCCGCGCCGGCCAGCACGCCGCCCTTGAGCTTGAAGTCCTCGAAGCCGTACCGCTCATACGTCGCCTCCGCCAGCGCCACGATCGCCTCGGGGGTGAGCGCCTCCTCGTGACGCAGCCGGTACCAGTCGACGTCGGAGTCCGGCTCCCGCACGTACTCCAGGTCGGTCTTGTCCGGATCGCCGACGTAGAACAGGTAGCCGAGCGCCCGCACCGAGTCGCGCTGCTTGCCGTCCCCGAGCAAAGCGGCGACCGGCAGGTCGACGTACTTGCCGAACAGGTCCAGCAGCGCCGCCTCGATCGCGGTGACCGCGTGCACCGTAGTGCGCAGGTCGAAGGTCTGCAGGCCGCGGCCGCCGGAGTCGCGGTCGGCGAACGCCGCGCCCACGCGGCGCAGGATGTTGCGGTAGTCCGCGATGTTGGCCCCGACGACGATCGCCGCGGCGTCGCGGATGGTCTGCGTGATCTTCTCGCCGCCCGGCACCTCGCCGACGCCGACCGCGCCGGTGGAGTCGGTGAGGACCACGATGTTGCGGGTGAAGTAGGGACCGTGGGCGCCGGACAGGTTGAGCTCCATGCAGTCGCGCCCGGCGACCGGGTAGACCTCCAGCGTGGCGACGGTGGGTGCGCTCATCGGGACTCTCCTCCTGCGACGGTGGTGCCGGACAGCTTCTCGTAGTACCGCACCAGCGCGGAGTGGTCCGCGGCGGCCAGATCATCGACCGCGAGGGCGGTCATCATCTCCCGCACGGCGGCGGTGAGCGGGAGGGGTACGGCAACCTCGTGCGCCGTCTCGAGGGCGTTCTTGAGGTCCTTCATGTGCAGCTCGATGCGGAAGCCGGGCTTGACGTCGCCGGCCAGCATCATCGGGCCCTTGGCGTCGAGCACGGTCGACCCGGCCAGGCCGCCGCGGATCGCCTCGAACACCATGGCCGGGTCCACGCCGGCCTTGGCCGCCAGCGTGAAGGCCTCGGCGACGGCGGCGATGTTGAGCGCGACGACGACCTGGTTGGCGACCTTGGCGATGTTGCCGGCGCCGATCGGCCCGACGTATGTCACCGAGCTCGCCATCGGCTCCAGGACCGGCTTCATCGCGTCGTACAGCTCGCGCTCGCCGCCGACCATCACGGCCAGGGTGCCCTCGATGGCCTTCGGCTCGCCGCCGCTGACCGGCGCGTCGAGCATCCGCACCCCCTTGGCGGCGAGTGCTTGCTCGATCTCGCGGCTGGCCATCGGGTTGATGGAGCTCATGTCGATGAACACCAGGCCCTCGCGGGCGCCCTCCAGCAGGCCACCCTCGCCGAGGGCGACGTCCTTGACCTGCGGAGAGTCCGGCACCATGGCGATCACCACGTCCGCCTCGGCGGCGATGGCAGCGGCGGTGGCGCGGGTCTGCGCGCCGATCTCGGCGGCGGCGTCCGCGTTGCGGTCCAGGGTGAGCAGCTCGTGGCCGGCCTTGGCCAGGTTGGCTGCCATGGGCTTGCCCATGATGCCCAGGCCGATGAATCCGATCTTCACGGGATTTCCTTTCGTACGTCGGGTGGGGCGGGCGCGTGCGACCGCTCAGACGAAGGTGTTGAGCAGGAGGCAGCCGCCGAGGCCGAGGACGGCCAGCGTGGTGGTGTAGCTGGTGCGGGACTTGATGGCGTCCATCACCGAGAGGTTGAAGTACTCCTTGAACATCCAGAAGCCCGGGTCGTTGACGTGGCTGAAGGCGATCGAGCCACAGGCGGTGGCGAGCACCATGACCTCCGGGGAGACCCCGGACGACGCGACCATCGGGGCGGCGACGCCAGCGGCCGTGACGACCGCGACGGTCGCCGAGCCGAGCGCGATCCGCAGGATCACCGCGATGATCCAGGCGAGGATGATCGGCGAGACGTTCCAGCCGCTGGTGGTGTCCGCGATCTGCTTGGCGATCCCGGCGGCGGTGAGGATCTCCTTGAACGCGCCACCCGCGCCGATGACCAGCAGGATCATGGCCATCGACTTGGCCGCGCCGGCGCACGAGGCGGCCACGTCGGTCAACGAACGCCCGATCCGCGGCCCGAAGACATACATCGCCACGAGCAGCCCGAGCAGCAGCGCCACGGTGGGGCTGCCGATGAACGTCACCCAGTCCACGAACGGACCCTTAGGCAGCGCGAGCTCGATGATCGCCGCGCCCGCGATGAGGATGACCGGCACGAGCGCGACGGCCAGGGAGACCGAAGCCGGGCATCTCGTCCTCGTCGAAGAGCTTCTCGCTGACCAGGCCCTCCGGGATGGCCGGGTTCATGCGGCGGATGAACGGCAGGCGGGGCCAGACCATCGCGATGAACGCACCGATCGGGATGGCGATGATGAGCCCGTAGGCGAGCGTCAGGCCGACGGAGGCGTGGTAGGTGCCGGCCACCGCGGTCGGGCCGGGGTGCGGCGGCAGGAAGCTGTGCATCGTCGACATCGTGATCGACATCGGCAGGCCGACCCAGAGCAGGTTGGACTTCGTGGCGCGGACGAGCGTGAACGCGATCGGGACGACGATGACGAAGGCGACCTCGTAGAACATCGTGATGCCGACGAGGATCGCGGTGACGATCATGGCCCACTGGACGCCCTTGGGCCCGAACGCCTGCACGATGCGCATCGCGATCCGCTGGGCGGCGCCGCAGTCCCCCAGGACTCGGCCGATCATGGCGCCCAGGCCGATGACCAGGGCGGTGGACTTGAGCTGACCCCCGAGGCCGGTCTCGATGATGCCGGGGATCTTGGCGACGGGAATGCCCATGACGAGCCCGACCCCGAGGGAGACGAGCAGCAGGGCGATGAAGCCGTTCAGTTTCAGCTTCGTCATGAGGAAGAGCAACACGGCGACGGCGACGGCGACGACGACGAGTGACATGGCGGAATACCTGTTTCTCGGGTGGTTGGCGCTACGGGTGGGTGTCGATGCGGGCGGGCCGGTCGGGGCCGGCGGGGCGGCCGATGCCGGCGGAACGAAGGGTCAGAGCGACGTGATGTCGGCGACGACGCGGGCCAGGTCGGCGCGCAGCTCGTCGGAGATCTCGCGGGCGGGGGCGAGGCAGTAGCCCGCGTCCACACCGGCCGCGCGCAGGCCCTCCTTGAGGACGACCGGGAAGGTGGCCCGGTCGACGAGATAGCGGAACGGGGTGAGGCGGTGCTGCAGCTCAAGCGCGCGGGGCAGTTCGCCCGCGACGTACGCGTCGTAGATCCCCGCGACCAGCGCCGGGGCGACGTTCGCGGTGGAGGCGATCGCCCCGTGCGCGCCCATCGCCAGCCCGGCGTAGATGAGGGTGTCCTTGCCCACCAGCACTGAGAAGTCGTCCGGGGTCTCGCGGAGGTAGTCGGCCGTGACGGACAGGTTCCCCGAGGAGTCCTTGATGCCCACGATGTTGGGCAAATCGGCCAGCCGGACGGCCGCGGGCAGCGTGATCGGGACGAGGGTCTTGCCCGGGTTGTTGTAGAGCAGGACGGGCAGGTCGGTCTCGCCGGCGATGGTCGTGAAGTGGGTGATCAGCTCGGACTGGGTGGGCACGAGGAAGTACGGCGTGAGCACGCTGAGCGCGGCGACGCCGCCGACCTCCGCCACCATGCGCACGGTCTTGACGCAGTCGCGGGTGGTGATCTCCGAGGCGCCGCAGTAGACGGGGACTCGACCCGCCACGTGCTCGACGGTGATCTCGACCACGCGCCGCTTCTGGGCGTCGGTCAGTCCGAAGATCTCCCCGGAGCTGCCGAGGACGAAGACGCCGTGGACGCCGCCGGCGATCGTGTAGTCGAGCACGTCGCGCAGGCCCTGCTCCATGAGCTCGCCGTCCTCCGTCAGGGGGGTGACGAGTGCGGGGATGGCGCCGCGGGCCTGGAAGGGGGCGCTGGGGTCGGTCATGAGGGTCTCCGGGCGGTCATCGTTGACGCGGCCAGTCGGCTGACTGGCCGACCTGTTGTCCATGTGCGCACCAGTATGTCTACGTATGTGAACGCTGTCTAGAGCTGTGGCGTAGTTTCTTTAGGGAGGACGCAGTGTCAGGATGGAGCGCTAGGCTGGCGACGGGCGATCAGCGCCGGAAGGTGCCGCTGACCTCCCGCTCAGCGCCCCGGCCCACGAAGGAGACCCCATGTCCGAGACCGAGATCGGGGGCGTCCGCGACGTGAAGTCCGCGAGCCGGACGATCGCGCTGCTGGAGTACCTCGCGTTGCGGCAGGCCGCCCCGGCGCGGCTCAAGGAGGTCGCCGACGCGGTGGGGGCGCCGCGCAGCAGCACGTACGCCCTGCTCAAGACGCTCATCGGCTGCGGTTGGGTGCAATCGGACGAGGCCGGCAATCTCTACAGCCTCGGCATCCGGGCCCTGATCGCGGGCACGTCCTACATCGACGCCGACCCGCACGTGCGCCTCGTTCGTCCGGTGCTGGCGGACCTGTCCGCCACCCTCAACGAGACGATCCACCTGGGCCGCATCGACGGCGACCAGGTCGTCTACCTCGCGACGCAGGAGTCCCACCAGGAGGTGCGGGTGCTCAACCGCGTCGGCCGCCGGATGCCCGCGTGGGCCACCGGCCTGGGCAAGGCGATCCTCGCCGAGCGCGCCGACCTCGTCCTGCCGCCGCGGCTCGGCGCCGTGACCCCGCACACCATCACCAACCACGACGACCTCGCCGACGACCTCGCCGGGGCGCGGGGGCGGGGTTACGCGGTGGACCACGAGGAGAACACGATCGGCCTGCAGTGCTACGGCATGGCGCTGCACTACACCGAGCCGGTGCGGGACGCGATCTCCTGCTCGGTGCCCCTGTCGCGGCTCACCCCCGAGCTGGAGCGGACCGTGCTGGCGGCGATGAGCGCGGCGCGGCTGCGCATCGAGCAGAGCGCCCCGCTCATCGCCCCGCCGCTGGACCCGACAATGGACGTGATCCGCAATCAGCGCGAGGAGTGGAGATGACCCCGTACGTCGCCGTGCTCAACGGGCCCAACCTCAACCTGCTCGGGCAGCGCCAGCCGCTGATCTACGGCTCCGACACGCTTGCGGACGTCGAGGACCTCGTCCGGCGTACTGCCGCGGCCCACGGCCTGGACGTGCGCTGCGTGCAGAGCAACCATGAGGGCGTGCTCATCGACGCGGTGCACGAGATGCGTTCGGACGCAGCAGGTTTCGTCGTCAATGCCGGCGCGCTCACGCACACATCCATCGGGCTGCGGGACGCGCTCGCCACGATCGAGGGACCGCTGATCGAGGTGCACATCAGCAACGTGCACGCCCGGGAGGAGTTCCGCCAGCACTCCTATCTGTCCGCCATCGCCGCCGGCGTCATCGTCGGCTGCGGGATCCAGGGCTATGCGTTCGCCGTCGAGCGGATCGCCGCCCTCACGGGACCCGAGACGCTTCTGGCATGACCGCCTCGCGGCGCCCGTCGTACAGGCTGGTCGCCACCGTCACCGCGAGGATCGCGACGATCACCCCCAGCGACGCGAGCGTCGGGATGTGCGGCAGCCCGTCCCAGACCCCGCCCGCCCAGTGCAGGACCAGCTTGACCCCGATGAAGGCCAGGATCGCCGCAAGCCCGTAGCCCAGGTGCGCGAGGTGCTTCAGCGCCCCCTCCAGGACGAAGTACAGGGCTCGCAGGCCGAGCAGCGCGAACGCGTTGGTGACGAAGACCAGGTAGGGGTCGCCGGTGATGCCGTAGACCGCGGGGATCGAGTCGATCGCGAAGACCACGTCGGTGCCCAGGATGGCGATGATGACCAGGGCCATCGGGGTGAGGGCGCGACGCCCGCCGCGGGCGATGGACAGCCGCGGCCCGTGGTAGTCCTCGGTCACCGGATAGAACCGGCGCAGCAGCCGGACGCTGCGTAGCGCGGAGACGTCGACCTGGTGATCGGCCGGGCCCATCGCGTCCCGGAGCACCTTCACCGCCGTGACCAGCAGGATGGCCCCGAACAGCAGGAACGCCCAGGAGAAGTGCGCGATGAGCTGGGCGCCCAGCACGATGAAGATGGCCCGCAGGATCAGGGCGCCGGCCACGCCGATGAGCAGCACCCGCTGCTGCAGCGCCCGCGGCACCGCGAACGCCCCGAGCAGCAGCATGAAGATGAAGAGGTTGTCGACCGACAGCGACTTCTCCACCAGGTATCCGGCGTAGAACTCCAGGCCGGTCTCCGAGCCGTAGCTGCGCCAGATCCACGCGCCGAAGGCCAGCGGCAGGGCCACGTAGAACGCCGACCAGCCCACCGCCTCCCGCATCGAGACGTCGTGCGGCTTGCGCGTGATGACGAAGTCGAGAGCGAAGAGCGCCAGCACGCCGGCGATGGTGAGTAGCCACAGCATGGGGGTGGCGATGGTCATGGGGGTCTCCTCAGGTCAGGTGCCTGAGGTCTCCTTCGCGCGCGGTCCCGTCCGGCTAACGCCTCGGGCTGCGGCGCTCACCCGGAGCGCCGCTGGGGGCGCCGTAGTGACCGGATGAGGCTTGAGAAGTACTCCCCTCGGGTCAAAGGTTAGCCGCCCTAAGCATTTGGTGGCAAATTCGGGGGCGCGGGCTCGGCGGATCCCCTCATCGGTGATATCAGTTCGGTCCGGGCTCCCCCGGCAACAGCGTGTCGATCATCGTCCGGGCCAGCTCGGCGTGGCCGCGTTCGCGCAGGTGCCAGGGGTCGAGGTACCAGCCGGCGATCGCGGTCCGGTCCAGCGTCGCCCAGTGCGCGGCGTGGTCCACGAGCGGCAGCCGCTCGCGGGCGGCGAGCTCGCGGATGACGTCGCAATATGCCGGGAGCGCGTCGTGGCTGCCGTCGTCGCCGGCGCCGACGAGGTACGGCGTGTGCAGCACCACCCGAGACCCCAGCGCCTGGACCTGGTCGACCAGCTCGGCCATCCCGTCGGCGAAGCGTTCCAGCCCCGAGGCCCCCCAGCCCGCGTCGTTCATGCCGAGGAACACCGAGACGATCTGGGCGTCGTACGTCAGGAGCCGCTCGTCGAACTCCCAGAGCGTCTCCCCCACCGTGGCGCCGGCGACCCCGCTGTTGTCCACCGCGTCGCCGGCGCGCACCGGGCCGGCCTCGTGCGCGAGGTGGGCGGCGAAGAGCCCCGCGTAGCCCTGCCCCGGGTCGCGCAGCCCCCATCCGGAGGTGATCGAGTCCCCGGCGAGCAGCCACCGCACGCTGCCCTGGAGCAGGAACTGGCCAAGCTCTTCGGCGGGAGTCATGGCCGCACCGTACCGATCGCGCCGGGTCGAGGCCGCATCGGAGTAGGTTCGACACGGCCCGCAGACGCGGCCACCCCCCACAGCGAAGGACGCGCCATGCCGATCCGCGGCCCCCTGCCTGACGTCGAGATCCCGGACGCGAGCCTGTACGACGTCATCTTCGGCGGGCTCGACGCCGCTGACCTCGACCGGGTGGCGGTCCGCGATGCCGCGACCGGGGCCGGCCCGACGTACGGCATGCTGCGCGCCCAGGTCGACGCTGTCGCCGGCTGGCTTGCTGCGCACGGCGTGGGCCCCGGCGACTCGGTCGCGCTCGGCCTGCCGACGTCCGTCGACTATGTGACCGCCTTCCACGGGACCCTGCGGTCCGGCGCGGCGGCGTCGCCGATGAACGTGCAATACACGGTCGGCGAGATCGCCCACCAGCTGACGGCCGCGCGGGCCAAGTACGCGATCGCCCACCCCCTGACGCTGCCGGCGGTGGCCGGCGCCGCGGCCCAGCTCGGCTGGTCACCTGATCGCGTGATCGTCGTCGGCGGCGGCAGCGAGGCCGCCACGGTCGGGCACCCCGCCGAGGTCAGCGCCGCCCACGACGCGGCCGTGGCGGCCGGGCACACGTCGTACGGCGTGCTCCTGGACTGCCCCGACGCCCCGCCGCAGCTGCAGATCGACCCGGCCACCCACGTCGCCTGCATCCCGCTGTCCTCGGGCATCGGCGGCCTCATGAAGCCCGTCGCGCTGACGCACCGCAACCTCGTCGCCAACCTCGCGCAGCTCACGCCGATCCTGACCCAGAACCCGGTCGACCACGTCTTCCTGACGTTCCTGCCGTTCAGCCACGTCTACGCGCTCACCGTGACGATGAACTGCGCGCTGGCGAACCGGTTCGCGCTGGTGACGATGCCGCAGTTCGACCTGGAGGCCATGCTGCGGGCGATCGCGACCTACCGCGCCACGATGGTGACGATCGTGCCGCTGGTGGCGAAGCTGCTGGCCGGGGCGCCGGGGATCGAGAGCTTCGACACCTCCAGCCTGCAGTTCGTGATCTCCGGCGCGGCCCCGCTGACCGACGAGGTCGGCAACGCGGTGGCGCAGCGGCTGGGGTGCATGGTGGCGCAGGGCTACGGCATGACCGAGCTGTCGCCGTGCACCCACGTGACCCCGTTCAGCCGCCCCGACATCCCGCCGTCGGCCATCGGCATGCCGATCCCCAACGTGGAGATGCGCGTCGTCGACCCGATCACCCGGGTCGACATCGACGTGCCCGCGCAGGGGCGCAGCGGGCCCGGCGAGATGCTGGTCCGCGGGCCGAACGTGATGCGGGGCTATCTCGACGACCCCGAGGCGACGGCGCAGATCATCGACGCGGACGGCTGGCTGCGCACCGGCGACCTCGTCGAGATCACCGCCGACGGGGTCACCTGGACCGTGGGCCGGTGCAAGGAGCTCATCAAGGCCAAGGGCTTCCAGGTGCCGCCCGCCGAGCTGGAGGCGGTGCTACGCACCCACCCGGCCGTCGTCGACGCGGGCGTCTTCGGGGTGGACCTGCGGGACGGGTCGGGGGACGAAGCGCCGTACGCCGTGATCCAGCTCGCCCCCGGCGCCACGGCCACGCCGATCGAGATGATCAAGCACGTCACGGCGCGGGTGGCGAAGTACAAGTTCCTGCGCTCGGTGACCTTCGTCGAGGCCCTGCCCCGGCTCGCGGACGGCTCGCTGGACCGGGCCGCCCTGCGCGGCTGCGTCCCGGCGCTCAACAGGTAGCAGAACACCGCCGCCCCTGGACCCGCGCCGTCATCGTTTAGGCGCGGGTCCGGAGTCGGTGCGGAACGGATGGCGGGAGGGTCACCCCACGGGTCGTCGCGTCGTGCTCCAGCCGGCAGGCGGCAGGCGGCACGAGACGAACGCCACTGCCGGCGTCGGCGTCCGGGCGAGGGCGGGATTCTCGCCCTGGCCGCGCTGGCCCGGCGGCACTCACGCCCCGGCGGACGACGCTTCAAACTCGTGATGATCCTCGGGGTGCTCGGCGCCTGCCTGTTCTACGGCGACAGCGTCATCACCCCGGCCGTATCGGTGCTCTCCGCCGTCGAGGGCCTGTCGGTGCCCGCGCCGGGGCTGGCGCACTACGAGGTGCCCCTGGCCATGCTGGTCATCACGGTGCTCTTCCTCGGCCAGCGGTACGGCACCTCGCGGGTCGGCATCCTGTTCGGCCCGGTCATGGTCGTGTGGTTCACCACGCTCGCCGTACTCGGTGTCGTCAACGTCGGCCACGACCCGGCGATCCTCAAGGCGGTCTCCCCGACGTACGCCATCGCCTTCGTCGTCGCCGACCCCATCGTCGCGTTCATCGCCATGGGTGCCGTGGTCCTCTCGATCACCGGCGCCGAGGCCTTGTACGCCGACATGGGGCACTTCGGCGCCATGCCCATCCGGCGCGCCTGGTTCTTCCTAGTCATGCCGGCCCTGCTCGCCAACTACATGGGCCAGGGCGCCCTGATCCTCGACCACCCCGACGCCGCCAAGAACTCGTTCTTCCTGCTTGCTCCCGAGTGGTTCCGGCTGCCACTGGTCGCCCTCGCCACGCTGGCGACGGTCATCGCCTCGCAGTCGGTGATCTCGGGGGCGTTCTCGGTGTCGCGCCAGGCCGAGCGGCTGGGCTATCTCCCGCGGCTGACCGTGAAGCACACCTCGGAGCGCACCGAGGGCCAGATCTACGTGCCGGGGATCAACTGGATCCTGTACGTCGGGGTCATGGTGCTGCTGCTCGCCTTCCCCGCCTCGGAGAAGCTGGCTACGGCATACGGACTCGCGGTGACCGGCACGTTCATCCTCACCACCGTGCTCTTCCTCGTGTACGCCGACGCGGCCTGGGGCTGGAGCCGGACGAAGCTGCTGCTCGTGGCGCTCCCGCTGGCCTGGCTGGAGGGCACCTACTTCCTGGCGAACCTGGCCAAGCTGTTCCATGGCGGCTGGCTGCCGCTGGTCATCGCCGCGGCCGTCGGCACGATCATGTTCACCTGGCAGGCGGGCCGGATCATCGTCACCCGCAAGCGGCTCGCGCTGGAGGGCCCGATGCCGGAGTTCGTCGAGTGGGCCGAGCGACAGCACCTGACGAACGTCGAGGGTACGGCGGTCTTCCTGCACCCCACGACCGAGACCGCCCCCCTGGCGCTACGTGAGAACGCGCTGGTCAACCACATCCTGCACGAGCGGATCTTCATCGTCGCGACCGTCCCGGAGGACGTGCCGCACGTGCCGCTCGAGCACCAGGTGACCATGGACCACCACGAGGGCCACATCACCCACCTCACGGTCCACTTCGGCTTCTCCGACGACGAGGACATCCCGGCCGCGTTGGCCGCGGCGCAGCGGGGTGGGCTCGACATCGACGCCGAGAACGCCTTCTATTTCGTGTCCCGGATCAGCGTGCACCGCGGGGGCGACTCCCGGATGGCCGGGTGGCGCAAGGCGATCTTCCTGGGCCTCACCCACAACGCGGCGGACCCCACGGCGTACTTCCGGCTCCCGGAGGCCCGCACCGTGGTGCTCGGATCGCGGGTGCTCATCTAGCGCGGTGCTGTGACGGTTTGCTGCGTTGGGAATTGCGCAAACTGGACATAAAGCGGCGCGGGGCGGGTAGGAGGCCCACATCCCCCGCGCGAAAGGCGTTTCCCGATGAAGGCATTGACGTGGCAAGGCACCGACAAGGTCGCGGTTCTCGACGTACCCGACCCGGTGATCCAGGAGCCCACCGACGCGATCGTGCGCGTCACCTCGACCGCGATCTGCGGCTCTGACCTGCACCTTTATCACGTCCTTGGGCCGTACCTGGACAAGGGCGACATCCTGGGGCACGAGTTCATGGGCATCGTCGAGGAGGTCGGCGGCCAGACCGGGGACCTGGCTGTCGGCGACCGGGTCGTGGTGCCGTTCAACATCTCCTGCGGGCACTGCTGGATGTGCGACCGCGGTCTGCAGAGCCAGTGCGAGACGACCCAGGTCCGCGCGCAGGAGAAGGGCGCGGCGCTGTTCGGCTACACCCGGATGTACGGGTCGGTGCCGGGCGGCCAGGCCGAATACGTGCGGGTGCCGCAGGCGCAGTACGGGCCGGTCAAGCTGCCGCACGAGGGGGCGGACGAGCGTTACCTTTACCTGTCCGACATCCTCCCGACCGCCTGGCAGGGCGTGAAGTACGCCGACGTCCACGAGGGCGACACGGTCGCGGTGTTCGGGCTCGGGCCGGTCGGCCAGCTGGCCACCCGCTGCGCCCGGCACCTCGGTGCCGCCCGCGTCATCGGCGTCGACCTGGTCGACGACCGGCTGGCCACGGCGTCGGCGCACGGCGTCGAGACCGTCGACCTGCGCACGGTCGATGACGCCGCGATGGCGATCCGCGAGATGACGAACGGCCGCGGCGCCGACTGCGTCGTGGAGGCGGTCGGGATGGAGGCGCACGGCGGGCCGGTGAACAAGGCCGCCGAGGTCGCGATCACGGCCACCGGGTTCCTCCCGGGGCCGTTGGCCCGCAAGGCCGTTGAGACCGTCGGGATCGACCGGATGGCCGCGCTGCACGGGGCCCTCCTGGCCGCGCGCCGCGGCGGAACCGTGTCGGTGTCCGGCGTGTACGGCGGCGCGGTCGACCCGATGCCCATGATGGACATGTTCGACCGGCAGCTCACCGTCCGCATGGGCCAGGCCAATGTCCGCCGCTGGACCGACGAGCTGCTGGGGATCATCCGGGACGACGACGTCTTCGACCTGGAGAACCTCGCCACGCATCGGCTGCCGCTGGAGCAGGCCCCCCAGGCCTACGCCACCTTCCAGAAGAAGCAGGACGGCTGCCTCAAGGTCGTCCTCAAGCCCGGCGCCTGAGCGCCGCCGGCGCAGCGCCGCATGACCACCTGGGTCGGGACCTCCGGCTGGAGTTACGACCATTGGTCCGGGGTGCTCTACCCGCCGGGGCTGCCGCCGCGGGACCGACTGGCCCGGTACGTCGAGAGCTTCGACACCGTCGAACTCAACGCCAGCTACTACCGCTGGCCCGGCGTACCGTCCTTCGCGTCCTGGCGGCGGCGCCTCCCGGACGGGTTCCGCATGACGGTCAAGGCGCCCCGCGGACTCACCCACGCCCGGAAGCTCGCGGCCCCCGAGGCGTGGGTCGAGCGCATCCTGGCGGGGTGGGTCGCGCTCGACGACCGCCGCGGGATGCTGCTCGTGCAGCTGCCGCCGGGCCTGGCGCGCGACGACGACCGCCTCGACCACTTCCTGTCGCTGCTGCCGCCGTGGTGTCCGACCGCGGTGGAGTTCCGGCACGACTCCTGGCTGGCGGATCCGGTGTTCGAGCTGTTGGAGCGCCGCCGCTCGGCGTACGTCGTGATGTCCGGCGCCAAGCTGCCGTGCGTGCTGCGCGCGACCGCACCGACCGTGTACGTGCGCCTGCACGGTCCCGATCACGAGCACCTGTACGGCGGGAGCTACAGCGACACCGACCTCGGCTGGTGGGCCGACCGGATCCGGGAATGGTCCGGCCAGGGGCGGGACGTCTACGCCTATTTCAACAACGACGGCGGCGGCCACGCGGTCCGCAACGCCTGGACGCTGCGCGCCATGCTGGCCGGCTAGCGGCGACCGCCGGCTCGCGCCCGAGTTGCCCCGGTGAGTCCGTGTTTTCGGTGGTTAGCGAGGGTTTCGACCCGCCGCCGCGGGGTACCTGCGGGGGCAGCTGTTCCGCACCACGACTGATGACAAGCGACGAGATTCAGGAGAGCCGATGAGCGACGACGGCCAGATATCGGAAGTCCAGAAGACCCGCCCGGAGGGCGCCGCGCAGGATGACCCGCCGGGCGCGAACGACGGCATCCCGCCGGCCGACGCGGCGCAGCAAGAGGCGCAGGGCGGCCCGCGCGAGTACGGCGAGGGGGTCATGGGCGATGAGTGACAGCAACGCACCCACCGGCGAGGAGCTGGACCAGAAGCAGGCCGAGCTGACCCACGAGCTGGAGGACAACCCGGCGGCCGAGGAGATCGCGGCCGCCACCGAGGGCGAGGTCGCGGGCCCCCCCGGGCAGTAATCCGCTGGACCCAGCGCGGGTCGAGCAAGCGCGTGGGTCGAGCGGACGAGCGGGTGGATGGCGTCCGGCAGGGGCCGAGCAGGACGACGGAAGAAGGAGTGAGCGTGCGGGTCTTGGTGACCGGCGCGGGCGGGTACATCGGGTCGCGGCTGGTGGGCGCCCTGCTGGCAGAGGGCCATGAGGTGCGGGCCAGCTTCACGGACCCGGCCCGGGCGTCCCGGTTCTGGTGGCACGACCAGGTGGAGGTGATCCGCCTGGACGTGCGCCAGCCGGAACTGGTCGCTGCTGCGGTGAACGGCGTCGACGCCGTGTACTACCTGGTGCACAGCATGTCCGGGCCCGGCTTCATCCGGGCGGACCGCTCGGCCGCGCACCACATGGCGACGGCCTGCGCCGCCGCCGGGGTGCAGCGCATCGTCTACCTGTCCGGCCTCGTCCCCGACGTGCCCGCCGACCAGCTCTCGGACCACCTGTCGTCGCGGGCTGAGGTCGAGCAGATCCTGACCGCCTCCGGCGTGCCCACCCACACGGTGCGCTGCGCGATCATCCTCGGCAGCGGGTCGACGTCGTTCGAGATCCTGCGCCAGATCAGCCGCCGGCTCCTGGTGCACCCCATCCCCTCGTGGATGAACTCGCTGGTCCAACCGGTCGCCGTGGTCGACGTGCTGACGGTGCTGGTGGCCTGCCTGACCGCGCGGGCGCCGAGCCGCAGCTACGACGTCGGCGGCCCGGAGCAGCTGCGCTACGCCGAACTGCTGGCGCGGTTCTGCGCGGTCGCCGGGCTGCCGCGGGCCCAGGTGCCCCTGCTCGGGGTCGACGAATCGCTCGCCGGGACGATGGCCGGCCTGCTGACCGACGTCCCCACCGATCTGGTGCGCGAGCTGGTGCAGAGCCTGCATCACGACATGGTCTGCGGCGAGACCGACTTCCGGACCGACCTGCTGCCGCCCGGGACGACGCTGCTCGCCCTCGACGCGGCCATCCGGCGTGCGCTGGCCGAACCCCAGCTGGATCTTCCTGTCGCCCAACGCGATCCGATGGCCGCCCTGCCGGGCGACCCGCCCTGGTCGTCGGGTTCCTTGCCGGCGGGGCAACACCTGGACCGGCTGCGCGCCGACGCCCTCGGGGAGGCGCGGCGCGCGGCGCAGCGCGCCGGTGCGACCGTCGCCGACCTCGCCACGCCGACCGGCGCTGTCGCGGCGGCCGCCTGGGCGCCCACCCGCATGCTCGCCTGGACCGCCGCAACCGCCGCCCGCTGGCGGGGCGGCCGCGCCCTGCACCATCTCGGGATCGCCGGCACCGGCGTGCTGCGGCTGAACGGCGGTGCCACCTCCGTGCCGATCCTGGACGCCCCGGCGGACCTGCCCGTGCGCGTGCGCTGGTCCCGCGGGCTGGGCGTCTCCTGGGCAGGCCCCGATGTCGAGGGCGTCGCGGTGCGGCTGCCGCTGGGCGCCGATCACCCCGGCCGGCGGCCGTTCGCCGACCTGCTCTTCGCCGCCACCGGTTCGGGGGACCTCGGACGGTACGCCGTGCAGGCGCGCCCGGCCGGCTCCTTCGGCGAGCTGACGACGCTCATCCCGGTCCGCACCGCAGCCGGCCAGCTCATCCTGCGGCTGACGCCCACGACCCAGCCGACGGAGCCGCGCCAGCCGCCCGCGACGTACGACCTGTCCTGGTCGGGGCTGGCGGGGGACTGGACACCCCTCGGCGAACTGACCGTGACCTGGTCGGCCGGCGACACCGCGGAACGCTTCGATGCGGTCGCCCACCCCCTACCCGGGGCCTCCCCCCACCCCCTGGTCACGGCGCTGCGCCGGTCGGCGTACCGTTCCTCCCGCGACCGAACCCCGAGGATCTGACATGCGACTGAGCCACCAACAGCTGCTCGAGGCCCCCATGGAGCGGGTCTGGAACAATTTCAACGACCTGTACCGGGTGGGGCGGTGCTTCCCGGGCGCGAAGGTCACCACCGTGACCGGCGACGCGTTCGAGGGCGTCATCACGAGCACCCTGGGGCCCCTGGTCCTCACCTTCGACGGCGCCGGATCCGTCACGACCCGCGACGAGGAGCGGCACCGGATCGCCATCGACGCCGACGGGCATCAGCGGCGCGGGCCGGGCAAGGCGCACATCGTCGTCCAGGTGCAGCTCTTCCATCGCGGACCGCAGCACACCCTGGCGCAGATGGTCACCGAACTGCAGCTGCGGGCGCTGCCCTCCCAGCTCGGCGCGGGCTTGGCGCAGCGGGCATCCGATCCCCTCATCGAGCGGTTCCTGCGCGGCATGGGGTCGCCCACGCCGTGCCCCGACGACGACGGACCCGACGAGACCCTGGACATCGGCCGCGACATCGTGTCGGGCCTGGTCAAGTCGTACCGGCGCAGCGCCGAGAGCCTCCTGCGCCGCCGCTGACTGGCGCCCGTCTTCCTCAACTGGCGCCCCATTACCCCGACTGGCGCCCTGCTTCATGTAGGGCGCCAGTCGCAGTAAGAGGGCGGCAGTCGCCAAATTCGGCCCTCAATACGGCGCGAAGTGCGGCGAGGCGGGGCGGCTCAGAACTACGGGGTTCCCAACACCGGCGTCGCCTCAAGGACGACGACGGACCACTCCTGTACGGCGTACGCGTCGTGGATCACCTCGGAGTCCTCCGGCCGCCAGCAGTTGTGGCACCACTCAAATGCGCCGTACGTGTCGATCAGCCGGCGCCACTCGCGCTCCTCCTGCGCCGGCGGCACCACGAAGTCGACCGACTCTGGCGTCATGTTGATGAGCACGAACAGATCGCCGTGGTTGCCGGGAGCCCCCTCGGCGTGGATCCGGAAGCCCAGGGCCTGGTCCCCCTCGACCGGGCCGTTAGCCCCGTCGGCGCCCGTGAACTCGAACGGCGCCTTCCCCCGCGGCCGGCTGAGCGAACCCCACTCGTCGGGCCGCAGCAGCCGGTTGCGTTGCCGCAGGTGGGAGAGGTACGTCGCGAACATGAAGACCGGGTTCATGTCGGCCGAGCAGCCCGCCTCGCCGAACACGTCGTAGTAGATCCCGCAGTCGTCCGGGTGCTCGGGGTCGACCGGGATCCGCATCGGGGCGTTCGACGCGGCCTGGGCGTAGTTGGCCCACATGCCGATCGTGTTGAGCGCCCACGGGTTGTTGTTGCCGTTCTGGGTGCGCCCGTATTCGTCGCCCGCCACCAGCATCGGCACGCCCTTGGACAGGAACAGGACGGCGAGGAAGTTGCGCAGCCGCTGGCGGCGCAGGCCGTGGTCGCCGCCGGAGTCCCAGCTCTTGTTGTCGTCGGAGCCGCCGTCGCTCGGCCCGAACGGCGGGTCGATGTCGTTGTTCTTCTCGTTGTAGCTGACCAGGTCCATCATGGTGAACCCGTCGTGCGCGGTGATGAAGTTGATGGACCGCGCGGGGCTGCCTGCGCCCTCCTCGTGGAAGTGCGCGTAGTCGCCGTTGAGCATGTCCATAAACTCGTGCACGTCGCCGGTGCCCTTGCAGAAGTCGCGGACGGCGTCGCGGTAGCGGCCGTTCCACTCACCCCAGCCCTCGGGGAAGTTGCCGACCTCGTAGCCCCACAGGTCCCACGCCTCGGCGATGACCTCGACCTGGTGGTCCTCCGCCTGGTGGGCGATGGCGCTGAGCAGCTCGTGGTCGGGGAAGAAGCGCCGCTGCAGGTCCCAGTCGTCCCGCGGGGCGTCCGCGGGACGGCGGCCCAGCACCGGCGCCAGGTCGAACCGGAACCCGTCGACGCCCATCGTGGTGCCGTAGTAGGCCAGCGAGTCCAGGACCAGCCGCTGGGTGGCCTCCGAGGAGGCGTTGAGCTGGTTCGAGCAGCCGGTGGCGCCGTCGATGAGCATGTCGTTGCCGTCGAGCACGTAATAGTCGGTCGTGGCGAAACCGCCCAGGCTCACGAAGCCGGTCGCCTCCCGGTCGCCCTCCCAGTGCCCGCCCTCGGCGGTGTGGTTGTAGACGACGTCGAGGTAGACCTCGATCCCCGCGTCGTGGAACGCCTTGACCATGGCCTTGAACTCGGCGGTCGGGCCGCCCGGGGACTTGTCGTAGGCGTAGTCCCGGTTCGGGGCGAAATAGGACAGCGTCTGGTAGCCCCAGTGGTTCGCCGTCTGGTCGCGCTGCGCCTTCTCACTGGTATTGGTCTCGTGCACGGGAAGGAGCTCGATGGTGGTCAGGCCGAGCGCGCGCAGGTACGGCGCGAGCATGCCCGCGCCCTTGTAGGTGCCGCGCAGCTGCTCCGGAACGTCGACGACCTGCTCAAAGCCGGGACAATGCCCGAGCAGCTCGGAGAGCCGCGACGCGCTCGGGTGCATGGTGAGGTTCTTGACGTGCGCCTCGTAGATGGTCGCCTTCTCCGGCGGGGCCTTGGGCCGCTCGCCGACCAGGTCGCTGTTGACGATGACGATGCCCTTCGGCGCGTAGCGGCCCGTGTCCAGCTCGCGACGGGGCCGCCCGCGGTGCACCTGGCAACCGGTGCCGAACACCCCCTGGTCGCCGCCGCATTCCTCGATGACCTCGGCCAGGCCGTTGTGGGTGATCTCCCGGGCGTACGGGTCGAAGAGCACCTTGTTGGGGTTGAACCGGTCGCCCCCCGCGGCGATATCGGAGTCGAAGCCCTCGCCGGAGTCGCCGCGCGACCACGCTTCGACGTACGGCCAGTTCGGCCCCCAGCAGCGGTAGGCGTACAGCGTGCCGTGCGTCGCCCCGGCCACCTTCGCCCGCCACGCGCCGTCCACACCCCGCGCGCACTCGACCTCGAAGCTCGCGTTGACGCCGACCGGCTCGTCATAGAACTCCAGCACGACGCGCGTCGCGTTCGGCGCGTGGACGGCGAAGGTCGTCACGTCGCCTGACGGGATCGGGCCCAGCGGCCAGGTGGCCGCCGCCCAGGACGTCGGCTCGAGGGGTACGTACGGGGTCACGTGCTTTTCCTCCTACGGTGCGGCTTACGGTCGAAAACGTAACCCCGGTCAGGGCGCCCGGAAGCGAGCCGCCTTGTGCGATCCGTCGCAGAACGGCTTCTCGCGTGACTTTCCGCACCGGCACAAAGCGCTGGTACGGCGTGCGCCGGGCACCTCGCGACCGGTCGCGTCGACCACGGCGAAGTCGCCCCGGACCAGCAGCGGCCCGTCGGGGCAGACGACGATCACGGCGGCCCGATCCGGCCCCGGCTCCTGCGGCGAGTCGCCGATGCCCTCCTCGGCTGCCGTGTCCTCCCCGGATCTCGCGCGCTCCCCGGCGGTCATCGCAGCGGCTCCCGCAGCGCCGACGCCCCGGCCTCCCACGCGCCGACCACGTGCCGGGCGATGTCGCCGTCGAGCAGCGTCGCCGTGGCCGCGCCGAGGAGAGCGTCCTCGCGCAGCTGCGGGGTCTGCGCCACCAAGGGCAGCACCATCTCGTGGATCGCCAGTTGCTCGTGGACGGCGTCGACGCCGACGTGCTCGAGGAAGTACTCGACCGCCTCCTCGGGCAGGCCCACCCGGCGCAGCCCCTGGGCATAGCGTCGCATCGGCGCCGAGGAGGTCATCTCCAGCGCTGCCAGGTGCCCCAGCGCGGCGGCCCGCAGCCGCCGGTGCAGCCCGAACAGCACCGCGGCGTTGTCGTTCGCGAGCACGACCGCGGGCACCGCGTCGACGTACGCGCCGTTGCGCTCGTCCAGCCCCGCGCACCGCAGGGTGGTCCGGAACAGCTCCGAGTGCATGGCCCGCAGCGAGCCGTTGCCGTATTCGTCCGACTGGATCTCCACCGCGGCGTTCTTCGTGCGCCCGCTCACCCGCGGCAGCGCAAAGGTGTGCGGGTCCGCCTCCTTGAGCTGGTAGATGGACTTTACGACGAGGAACTCGCGCGCCTGCGCGAGCGTCGCGCGATCCCGCACGTACGTCGAGGTCGCCGGGCCCACGTCGGCATCGGTGAGGGCGACCAGCGCGCGGCGCAGCTCGGTGTCTGCGGCCAGGCCGAGGTCGGCGCCCAGCAGCGCCGTACGCCGTCGCAGGTCGGCCTCGAACGCCGCCTCGACGACGCGCGCCCCGACGAGCAGCCCCGGGTCCCACTCCCACGCGTCGCACACCCCGGTGAGGCCGTGCAGGTGCAACGCGTAGAGCAGGTAGAGGGTGAGCTGGACGTCGTCGTACGCCGCCGCCTGGTCCGGCGCCTGGCCTGGTGAGTGGCCCGGAGTCGCGTCTGGTGAGGCGTCCGGCGAAGCCGGCGCCTCCGGCCAAGCGCGCGCCACCGCCGCCAGCACCGCCGCGTGCCAATCCGCCAGGCCGCCTACCTCGCCCTCACGGGCGACCGGCACGGGCCCGGTGAGGATCTCCAAGAGCAGCGCGCTGGCCGGGCCGCGCGGCGTGGGCAGCGGCGTTTCGGCCATCACGGCAGCCCCGGCGTCGGTGCCGGCGCCGCCAGCGCCGCGGGTGCGGCCGGTCCGGAGAGCCTGGTCAGGTACGCCGCGAAGCCGTCCTCGACCCGCGACCTGAGCCGGCCCGAGGTCGCGACGCGGGTGCGATCCGTCGCGACGCAGCAGTGCCCGGCGCGGCGCAGGCGCGCGACGAGGTCCACGTCCTCGTGGACGCGCAGCCCCCCGAAGCCGCCCACGTCGAGATAGGCGGAGGCGCGGACGCCCAGGTTGGCGCCGTGCACGTGCGCGTGCCCCTCGGTGAGCTGGTGCCGGCGGTGCCAGGCCGCGGCGAGCGCCTCGGTCACGCCCATCGGCTCCACGGTGCCGACGACGCAGTCGGCGCCGTCGTCGGCCAGCTCGGCCTGCCGGGCGAGCCACCCCAAGGGAACGGTGGAGTCGGCGTCGGTGCAGGCCAGCCACGCGGCCTCCGGGCGCACGCCGGCGACGGCCCAGGCCCGCACCGCCTCGGTGGCGCCGGCCGCGCGCGCGGCGCCGACGGCCCCGTGCGCCACGACCAGCGTGTCGGCCCCCAGGCGCTGGGCCACGTCGGCGGTGCCGTCGGTGCACCGGTCGAGCACGACCAGGATTCGCACGTGCAGCCCCGCGGTCGTGGCGGGCCGCGCGGCGGCGCCGAGCGCGGCGAGGCAGTGCGGCAGCAGCCGTTCCTCGTTGCGCGCCGGCACGACGACCGTGACGTGCGTCAGCCGGGTCAGACCGGGTGACGCGGCCGGTTGCGGGCCGGGTGGCTGGCCCGGACGCGGGCCGGACAGGCCCGAAGACGAGGGCATGGGTCGGTTCATCGGCGCTCTCCGGGGGTGAGGGGCGCGCCGCCCCAGACGTCGGCGCGGATGCTGTCGTCCCGATAGCTCAGCCGATGGGGCAGGTCGGCCAGGGCGGTCCTCGCCTGGGCGTGCGCCAGGTCTCCGTCGAGCGGCAGGTCCGCGGAGCCACGACGCCAATCGATCAGGGCGATCTCCCCGCCGGGCCGCAGCGCCCGCCGGGCGGCGCGCAGGAGCGCCAGGAACTCGGTCCCGGTGAGGAAGTAGGCGACCTCGGAGATCACCACGAGATCCGCGCTCCCCACCGGCAGGCCAGCCAGGGCCGCGAGGTCATACGGAACCTCCGCCTGCAGCCAGGTGACCCCGGGCAGGTCCCGGCGCCGGGCGACGGCCAGCGCGGATGCCGACCCGTCGACGGCCGTCACGTGGTCGGCACAGCCCGCCAGCAGTGTGGTGAGGGCCCCCGTGGCGCAGCCGATCTCGAGCACCTCGGCGTACCGTTCCCGGGTTCGCAGGGCGACCGTCAGCGCGTGCTTGCGCCGCTCGTACCAGCTCGCCGCGTCCCACGGATCGTCCGTGTCCGCGAGCATCGCGTCGAAGTCCGAACGGCGCCGGTCTCGCCGGTCGGCCTCCGCCCCGGCAGAGTCGGGCCGCTGGCCGTCGTCCCCGGCGATCAGCGTCTCGGTGACGCGCGCGAACCGCGCGAGCACGTGCGGCGGCAGCAGGGCCTCGTCCCCCGGCAACGGCGAGAGCGGAGCGACCTGGCTGCGGTGCGCCGCGATGGCGGCGGCCTTCGCGTGCAGAGCGGCGGCGGACGGCGGTACGGCGAGCGCGCGCGCCCACGGGAACTCGTCGGGGTGGGCCCAGTGCCACAGCCAGATGGGGTAGTACCAGAGCCGAGACCCGCGGGCCCGAGCGAGTTCCGCCGCGACGGCGCCCAGCGTGTCGTGGTCGGGGTGCCCGTCGGCGGCGTACGGCGCGAGCAGCACCTCGCGGGCGCGCCCGGACGCGTCGGCGGGGCCGAGCGCCTCGGCGACCCGCTCCCGGAGCAGCCCCGGGTCGTCCGCCAGGGTGCCGTCGGCCAGCCCGAGGGTCGCGATGCTGGCGCCCGGCGCGAGGAGGTCCACGGCGTGCCGGAACTCGCGCTCCCGCAGCTCGCCCAGCCGGTGCGGCGACCACAGCGCGGAGTCGGGGTGCGAGGCCGAACCGTCGGTCGCCAGAACGACCGTCAGGGAGCCTGCGGCGGCGGCGAGCTCCGGGGCGAGGTCCGCGACGAGGGCGCCGACGCCGAGCGTCTCGTCGTCCGGGTGCGCCGCGAGGACCACCAGGCGCTCCGCCCCCAGCGCCGCAGGCGCCACGACGGGCACGTCCTCCCAGCGGGGATCGGCGAGCCAGACCGCCTCGGGGGTCCCCGGCTCCAGCGGTGTGAACGGGCGAGGCGACACCGGGGCGCTCACCGATCCCCGGCCGGGGCCATGCCCAGGACCAGGTCGCCGAGCCGGGCCAGGTCGCGCTCGGCGTGGTGCTGCCGGACGTAGACCGTCAGGTCCGCGACCCGGCGGGCGTGCTCCTCATCGAAGGTCAGCGGCGCCGGTCCCAGGGCGTGCCCGACCCGGGTGAGGACGTCCTCGGCGACGGCGGCACAGACCGACCGGACGCGCACGGCGAGGATGCTCCCGTCCTGGCCGGTGGCGCGGCCCGCATCGATCGCGGCGGCGGCGTCCTGGAGCACGCACCCGGCGGCGTACAGCGCGGCGTCGGTGGCCCCCAGGTGGGCGAGGGCCACCTGGTCCGGGGTGCGCGCCCCGGTCGCCGTACGCAGTCGGTCGGCGAGCGCGCACGCGGCGCCGTACCAGACCGCCGCGACCCCGATGCCGCCCCAGGCGAACCCGGGTCGGGTGAGATACCAGTCATCCTCGCCCACCGGCACCGCCGGGACGTCCTCGAACGCCACCGGGCCGCTGACCACCTCGGCCAGCCCGCGGGAGACCCACGGGACCGCGTCCGCGCGGACGCCCGGATGGCGCAGGTTCACCGCGAAGGCCCGCCGGGTGTCCGGCCCCGTGTGCGCCGTCACGACGGCGTGGGAGAGCCGATCGGCGAGCGAGCACCACGGCTTGGTGCCGGACAGCGTCCACCCCGAGGAGTCCGCCGCGGCGGTCAGCCGCACGCCCGGCCCTTCCGCCGCGAACACCCCCCAACTGCGGTTCCCCGGGCGAGTGGTGGCGGTCGCGCGCCGCTGGACCGGGTCGAGACCCAGCGGTCCCCGCGGATCGAGGCCTGCCTGCTCCAGGATGGCCATCGCGTCCAGGTGCGGTTCGACGACCCGGGCCACCGTGAGGTCCCCGGCCCCCAGCCCGGCCAGCACGGCCAGGTAGTCGCCGGTGCCGCCGGCACCGGGCATCGGCACGTCGGCGGTGAGTTCGGGCAGCACCTCCAGGGCCGCGTCCGGGTCCGCGGCGACCGCGCGGGCGGCCTCGCGGGCACCCGCGAAGCGACCGTGGTCCAGCACGTGCCCAGCCATAGACCCTCCAGCGTTCGGCGAACGAGACAAAAGCCGCATCCACCTGCCTACCCGACCCGCTACGGGCGAGTTACACCCCCAGGGGTGCCTGCGGTCGGCGGGCTGTGACCAGCGGCAGTCGGGCCGTCCTTCGACAGGTTTCGGGGGCTTTCGGGCGGCCCCGTATCCTGACCGCGTGCCCCCCATCTCCGTCGCGGTCGTCAACGACTGCCAGCTGGTCGTCGACGGGGTCGCCAGCATGCTGCGGCCCTACGCCGATCGCGTCCGCATCGTCGAGCTGGACTGCCGCATGCCCGTGGTGGCTTCGGTCGACGTCGCCCTCTACGACGCGTTCGCCGTCGACACGAGCGAGGCCCACCTCCTGCCCCACCTCCACAACCCGGCCATCGGGGCCCTGGCCGTCTACACGTGGACGATGACGGAGGATGACGTACGCCGGATGCTCGCGCTGGGCGTGCGCGGCGTCCTCGCCAAGCACCTCGACGCGCCGGCCCTCGTCGCCGCGGTCGAGGCGGTGCATGCCGGCGAGGTGGTCGTCAGCGACAGCGAGCCGCCGAGCCCCGAGCGCAACGCCGAGGAGCTGGACAACCCGCTGCCCAACGCCGGCCTCACGGCCCGCGAGGCCGAGGTCGTGGCGCTCATCGCGCTGGGCCTCTCGAACGCCGAGATCTCGCACCGGCTCTACATCACCGCGAACACGCTCAAGACCTACATCCGTTCGTCGTACCGGAAGATGGGCGTCGAGCGCCGCTCCCAGGCCGTGGCCTGGGCCGTGGACCACGGGCTGCGGCCCAGCACCCGCCGGACGGTCCTCGATCTGGAACGCCCGGCGAGCTGAGCGCTATTCGGCGGGCCCGGAGCCGTCGTAGAGGGCCGCGAACTCGTCCTGGAAGTGCTCCAGCACCCGCGCCCGACGCACCTTCAGGCTCGGCGTGAGCTCGCCACCTTCGACCGACAGATCCCGCGGCAGGATCTCGAACCGCTTGATGGTCTCCCACCGGTTGAGGCTGGAGTTCAGCTGGTCGACGTAGCCCTGCACCATGTCGTGGGCCGCCTCGGACGTGACGATGTCCTCGTACGACGCGCCGCCCATGCCGTGACCCTGCGCCCAGCCCTCGATGGCCTGCTCGTCGAGCGTGACCAGCGCGGAGGCGTAGTTGCGGCCCTCGCCGACGACGAGGAATTGGCTCACGTAGGGGCACAGGCCCTTGAACTGCGCCTCGATCCGGGACGGGGCGATGTATTTGCCGCCCGAGGTCTTGAAGACGTCCTTCTTCCGGTCGGTGATGCGGACGAAGCCGCGCTTGTCGATCTGCGCCACGTCGCCGGTGCGGAAGAAGCCGTCCTCGGTCATCACCTCGGCGGTGGCGTCCGGCTTGTTGTGATAGCCGCGCATGACCCCGGGGCCGCGGACCAGCAGCTCGCTGTCGGTCGGGTCCAGCCGCAGGTCGGTGCCCGGTGCGGGCCAGCCGATCGTGCCGAAGTCATAGGCGCCGGGGAAGGGGCGGTTCACGCAGGTCGCGGCGGCGGTCTCGGTGAGGCCGTAGCCCTCGATGATGATCATCCCCAGCCCGGCGAACCACCAGCCGACCTCAGGGTCCAGCGGCGCCGACCCGGAGATGAAGAAGCGGACCCGGCCGCCGAACCGCTCCCGCACCTTGCCGAGCACCAGCTTGTCCGCGACGACGTGCTGAGCCTTCAGCGGCGGCCACACCGCCCGCCCGGCGACCTCGGCCTCCGCCACGCGGCGGCCCACCCCCAGCGACCAGTCGATGAGCGCCCGCTTGACCCCGGTCGCCTCGTCGAAGGTGCCCATCACCTTGCCGCGGGCCTTCTCGAAGATCCGGGGGGCCGCGCCCATCCAGGTGGGCTTGACGATGGCCAGGTTGTCGACGATCTTGTCGAGCCGACCGTCGATCGCCGTGGTGCAGCCGCAGTCCATGGCGATCGCCAGCAGCACCTTGCCGAAGATGTGCGCCAGGGGCAGCCACAGGAACTGGGTGTCGTCCTCGCCGATGAAGTCGAGGCTGTTGATCGCCGCGCCCTTGTAGGTGAAGGCCCGGTGCGTCAGCTCGGCGCCCTTGGGCTGCCCCGTGGTGCCGGAGGTGTAGATGATCGTGGCGAGGGAGTCGGGCCCCAGGCCCTCCACCCGCTCGTCGACCGCGCCCGGGCGCTCCGCCAGCAGGGCGCGGCCACGGGCGACGAGGTCGTCGAGGGAGATGACCCAGTCGCCGTCCGCCGCGGCGGGGTCGAAGACGATCACGTGCGCCAGGTCCGGCGTCTCGCTACGACGTACCCGCAGCTTCTCCACCTGGCCGGCGTCCTCCGCGAACGCGATGCGGCAGCCCGAGTCGGACATCAGGTAGGCCACGTCCGCCGCGGACGTGCTCGCGTAGACCGTCGTCGTGGCCGCGCCGGCACACATGATGGCGAGGTCGGCAATGACCCACTCGTAGCGGGTCTGCGAGGCGATCGCGACGCGCTGCTCGGGCTCGATCCCGAGGGCGAGAAGGCCTGCGGCCCAGTCGTATACCTGTTCCTTCGCTTCGCGCCACGAGACGTGCCGCAGTTCTTCACCGGCGAAATACTGGAAAGCGTCGCGGTCCGCGCTTTTCTCGACCCGGCGCAAGAACAGATGCGCCACGCTCCTGGCTTGGTCGTCCAAGCGCGCTTGGTCCGGCTTCTCCTGGGCGTGGGACAAGAGCGGCATAACGGTCGTTCCCCCTGTACTCGGCAAGTGTGGGCTGTGGCCAGCATGCTGGCTGACGCGAACGGAAACCAGGGTGCGTCCCCGTTTACCTCGCGTTATCTATCTCTCCTTGCGGATGGGAACTGCGGCGTTGTCCTTGTCGGTGCCGGCAATTTTGCGGGTGGTCCCCGGGGTGGCGCCGTGCACCCGCGGCCGGTGGGCGGTTCACTGCCCGTAGGGTTCGCAGACGGACAGGAGGTGGCCGATGGCCTGGACCGCGCGGCCCGCCCCGCGCGTTCGGATCGCTCTCCCGCGCACCCCCGCGTCGTGGCTCGGCGCCTGCGCCGTCGCGCTCGCTGTGGTCGGACTCGCCGCGCCGCAGGTCTTCCCCAGTGAGGCGGCGAGCGCGCTGCGCTCCGACGCGGCGGCGGCCTCCCGGGCCGACGGCGGCGACGCGGCGGAGGCCGGCCCGGCTGGCAACGGGCACCAGGGTGAAGCGGGCGGGCGGCATGCCGCCTCCGGCCAGGCCGCTCGGGGCCCCGCGCCCGCGCTGCCGACGGGTGACGCGCTGGCGGCGAACGTCAAGGCCGCCGCGGCGTACGCCGGGGAACGCGACTGGCGCACCGGCATCGCGGTCGTCGACACGACGACCGGCGAGGTCGTCACCGCGGGCAACATGCACGGGATGTTCTCGGCCGAGTCCACGGTCAAGGTGATGGTCGCCGCGCGGCTCCTGGCCGGAGGCCGCATGACCGGGGACACCCAGGCCAAGGCCACCGCGATGATCACCCGCTCCGACGACGACGCGGGCGGGGAGCTCTACCTCGCCACCGGCGGCGACGACCTCATCGCGTGGGCCAGCGACCGGTACCACCTCGCGGGACTCGGCGAACCCCCGGCGAACGGCAAGCTCATCTGGGGCAGCACGCAGGTCAGCCCGCTGGGGATGGCCCGCTTCCTCGCCGCGGCCAAGGCCGACCCGAAGGTGGGGCCGTGGCTGCTGCGCACGATGGGGCGCACCGAGGACAAGGCGGCCGACGGCACGGACCAGGTGTTCGGGCTCCTCGCCGTCGACCGCAGCGCGGCGGTGAAGCAGGGCTGGGGCAGCGACGTCCCCGGGGGTGACGGCGTTATCGCGCCGAGCATCGGCTTCGTCAACGGCAACCGGTACGCCGTCGCCATCTACACGATGCACCTGCCGGACGCCCCTCGCGACCAAGCCCGGGCGATGGTCACCGCCCAGGCACGGATCCTGTTCGGTCAGTCGCCGACGGGCTGACCGCCGCCCGCGGCCGTGGCCGGGCTGCGGGGCCAGATCACGATCCGGCCTCGCCTGTTGGACGATCGTGCAGGTGGGCCCCCGCCGTGCCGATACGAGGGTAGGCCGCCCCGCCCCCACCTGCGGGACCTCCTCTTTTCGGCTGCCCCTCTGCGCACGTAGGCTCTTTGAGCCACCACCAGTCGTGACGAGCGGAGCGGAATGAGCCTCGGGCTGCCGGACCGGACGACCCCGGGGGATCACCCCGACGGGTCGATCTACCCGTCCCCCGGCGCCGAACCGACTCGCCGGGCGGTCCTGGGCGCCGGACTCGCCGGCGTCGCGTCCCTGGTCGTCGCCGGGCTCGCCGGTGGGGCGATCCACAGCCCCACCCTGATTCGGGAATCCGGCACCCTCACGACGGCGCACTGGCCCGGTCGGCGCGTGGGCTGGATGCTCGCGCGCCCCGCCTCCCCCCGCGGGGTGATCGTCGCCCTCCACGGCATGGGCGGCAAGGCGGAGGACTGGTTCGGCAGCCGACACCTCGACCGGGCCGTCCGCGGCACCGGGCTCGCCGTGGCGGCCATCGACGGGGCGGCGTCGTACTGGCACCCCCGCGCAACGGGACCGTACGCCGGCAGCGACACCGCCTCCATGGTCATCGAGGACTTCCTGCCGCTCCTGGCGCGCCGGGGCCTGCCGACGGAACGGATCGGCCTGTTAGGCGCGTCGATGGGGGGGTACGGAAGCCTGTACGTCGGGGCCAAACTGGGCGCCGAGCGGGTGTTCGGGATCGCAACCCTGGCGGCGGCGCTGCGCACCTCGGGGGCCGGGACGTACCCTGAGCGGTTCGACAGCCCGGCCGACTATGCCGCGCATGACGTGTTCGCCCGGGCGGGCGAGCTCGGCCAGATCCCGTTGTTCCTGGCGTGTGGCAAAAAGGACCGGTTCCGGGCGGGGAACGAGGCGTTCGCTCGGGTCGTCCCCGCGGCGACGACGTTGTTCGACGAGGGCGACCACGTGGGCAGCTGGTTCGACGCGCACGTGGGCCCCGCCGTCCAGTTCCTGGCCGAGCACGCCCCGGCCTGACGCCGTCCGCGCGTCCTACGTCGTCAGCGAGCTCGGCGGCTTCGTTCGGATGCCCCGGCGGGCGCGCCGCTCCCCCACCGCGATGGACGCGACAAGCAGCAAACCGGCGACGGCCGCCAGGAGGAACAGCACGGTGGCGATCGCCGGGTAGCCCCAGATCGTGGCGCTGGTCTCCACCCGCATCATGAGCGCCGCCCCCACTGTCAGCGCCGCCAGGATCAGGCCCATGGTCAGCCGGTTGGTGACCTGCTGGACCACCCCCAGCACGCGGGCCTCGTTGAACGCGTCCACCCGGATGGAGAACTCACCCTCGCTCATCGCCTCGAGAATGCGGTTGGCCCGCCGGGGCAGGGCCGCGGCGAACTCCTTCGTCTCCATCGCCGCGGTGACGACGCCGCCGATCGACGCGGTCAGGCCGGAGTTCATGATCTCCGTGACGTTGCCTCGGATCGCCTCCGCCGGCGCGAACGACGGGTCGAGGTGTGCCGTGATCTGGTCCAGGTTGAGCAGCGCCTTGCCGATCATCGACATCTCGGCCGGCGGCCGCAGCCCGAACTGCCCCGACACCCGTGACAGCTCGACGATGACCGACCCCGCCTGTACGTCGCCGCCAAGCGCCACGGCCCGGCTGACCAGGTGCGACACGTGATCGCGGAAGCCGGCCGGGTCGTACTCGCGCAGCGGGTGCCCCATGCCCGCGAGGATCTCCGCGCAGGTCTCGCCGTCGCCGTCGGACAGCGCCAGCAGCAGTTTGACGATCCGCCCGCGGACCCGCTCCGACACGGTGGCGACCATGCCGAGGTCGAGCAGCGCGAGCTCACCGGTCGGGGTGAGCAGCACGTTGCCGGGGTGCGGGTCGGCGTGGATGACGCCCTCGACGAGGATCATCCGCAGGTACGCGGCGAACAGCTGGTCCACCACAGGCCTCGCGTCGACGTCGAGCAGGCCCAGCGGTCCGATGTCGGTGACCTTGCGGCCCTCGATGTAGTCCATCGTGATCACCCGGGAGCTGCACAGCTCGGGCACCGTGTCCGGCACGATGAGCCGGTCGTAGCCGCTGGTCAGCCCGCGGAACAGCTCCAGATTGCTGGCCTCGCGGCGGTAGTCCAGCTCCCCGGCGAGGGAGCGGCGGAACTGCGCGAGCAGCTGGGTGAGCCCATAGGTGCGTCCCAGATCCGTACGCCGATCGGCCGCCTCCGCCAGCGCCGTCAGCGCGGCCATGTCCGAGCGGACCTGGTCCCGGATCCCGGGCCGCTGCACCTTGACCACGACCTCGCGGCCGCTGCGCAGGGTCGCGCGGTGCACCTGCCCGAGCGAGGCGGCGGCGAGCGGCTCCCGGTCGAAGGTCGCGTACGCGTGCCGGATCGCGACGCCCAGGTCCTCCTCGATGATCTCCTCGACCTGCGCCACGTCGAACGCGCCGACGTTGTCCTGGAGCCGAGTCAGCGCATCGGTGTACGCCTGCGGCAGCAGGTCGACGCGGGTCGACAGGAGCTGGCCGAGCTTGATGTAGGTGGGCCCCATGTCCTCCAGGTCGGCGGCCAGGGACTCCGCCCGTTCGGCGTCGCCGACCGTCGGGCCCTCGTCGACCAGGAACTCATCGAGTCCCGCGTCGGTCACCAGGTCACGGCGACCGTGCTTGACGAGCAGGCGCGTCAGATCGACGTACGTCCTGTAGTTCGCTGGCGAGGCAAGACCCATGACCGGACCCTTCCGACAAACCGACCCGCTGGGCAGGAATGTACCCGCCAGTTAGGTTCGGTATTCCCGCAGGTCCTGTGATTCGGCCCGCCCAGCTCAGTCCCCCGCGCGCGTCAGCGCTCGTCGATCCCGACGTATGGCCGCTGCGTCTCGCCGGTGTAGATCTGCCGGGGCCGGCCGATCTTGGTCTCCGGGTCGCTGATCATCTCGCGCCACTGGGCGATCCAGCCGGGCAGCCGGCCGAGCGCGAACAGCACGGTGAACATGTTGACCGGGAAGCCCATCGCCTCGTAGATCAGCCCGGTGTAGAAGTCCACGTTGGGGTAGAGCTTGCGCTCCACGAAGTATGGGTCGTTGACGGCGACCTCTTCGAGCTGCAGCGCGATGTCCAGCAGTTCGTCCTGGGTCTTGTGCGACTTCAGGATCTCGTCGGCGTGCTTCTTGATGATCGCGGCGCGCGGGTCGTAGTTCTTGTAGACCCGGTGCCCGAAGCCCATCAGCTTGGCGCCGTTCTTCTTGTCCTTGACGTCCGCGACGAACTTGCCCACGTCGCCGCCGGCCTCGCGGATCTTCCCGAGCATCTCGACGACCTGCTGGTTGGCGCCGCCGTGCAGCGGTCCGGACAGCGCGTTGATCCCGGAGGCCACCGAGACGTAGATGTTGGCCTGCGCCGAGCCCACCAACCGCACGGTGGAGGTGGAGCAGTTCTGCTCATGGTCGGCGTGCAGGATCAACAGCACGTCGAGGGCGCGGACATACATGGGGTCGATCTCGTAGGGCTCCGTGGGGTAACCGAACGACATGCGCAGGAAGTTCTCGACGTACCCCAGGGAGTTGTCCGGGTACATGAACGGGTCGCCCATCGAGTTCTTGTAGCCCATCGCCGCCAGCGTCGGCAGCTTCGCCAGCAGCCGGAAGGTGGCCATGTCGATGGCCTTCCAGTCCGAGATGCTGACGGTATCGGTGCTGAAGGTCGACAGCGCGGTCACGCCCGCGGACAGCACCGGCATCGGGTGGCTGCGGCGCGGGAAGCTGCGGAAGAACTCGCGCAGCCGCTCGTCGACGAGCGTGTGCCTGCGGACGGTGTTCTCGAAGGTGTCGAACTGCTCCTTGGTCGGCAGCTCCCCGTAAAGCACCAGGTAGCAGGTCTCCAGGAAGCTCGACTTCTCCGCGAGCTCCTCGATCGGGTAGCCGCGGTAGCGCAGGATGCCGGCGTCGCCGTCGATGTAGGTGATCGCCGACCGGCAGACCGCGGTGTTGGCGAAGCCGATGTCGTACGTCGTGTTGCCGGTCTCCTTGAGCAGCGCCGACACGTCGTACCCGTTGTTGCCCTCCGTCGCCTCCACGCCCGCGAGGGTGAGCGTCTTGTCTCCGCTGGTGAGTACGCCGTCGGTGGCCATGGGCAGGTCTCCTGTGGGTGGGGGTCCGAGCGGCCTGCCGTCGGGTGGCGGCCGACCGCCGGGCGGGCCGGGGTAAGGCGAAGCGTGCCTGGTCGTGCTCGCAAGCTACCGGAGGCGCGGCCCGGTCACCCAGCCGAGGGCCACCTGATCGCCGATGCTCGCCAACCGTTCACTAAACGGCGGTTGCGTCCGCGAGGCGGACCACCGCGTCCGCCAGGAACGGGCCATACCAGATCGCGTCGTTGTGGTCCGCGTTCGGCACTTCGATGTCCTCGTGGAGTCGCCGTACGGCGTGCGCGACGCGTGCGCTCAGCGCGTTGGGGACGATGCCGTCGGCCCCGCCGCGCAGCACGCTGATCGGCATCGCGCAGGCGGCCAGGTAGTCGAGCGTGGGGTAGCGGTCGCCGATCAGGCGCTCCACGGGGAGCCAGGGGTAGATGTGCCGGGCCACGTCGAGCAGCGTGGTGAACGGGGAGCGCAGCAGCATGCCCGCGGGCGGGTGGGTCGTCGCAAGCCGTACGGCGACGCCGGTGCCGAGGGATTCGCCGAGGTAGATCGTGCGGTCCGGGCCGAAGCCCTGGGTGGCCAGCCACGCGACGGCGGCCCGGGCGTCAGCGGCCAGCCCCGCCTCGGAGGGGGTGCCCGGGTTCCCGCCGTACCCGCGGTAGTCCAGCGCCAGCACCCCGAAGCCGCGCCGCGCGAGCGCCAGGAACAGCGGCACCCGCCCCCGCGGTGGCCGCCGTTGCCCGGCGTGAACAGGACCGCCGTATCGCGATCAATCCTGGTCGGGGACGGCATGGGCGGAATCCACCATGCCCCGAGGCGCAGCCCGTCGTCGGTGGTCAGGACGAGATCGCGGGCCCCCGGTGCGTACCGGGTCGCGGACGGGACCGGTCCCGGCGCGGGGAAGTACATGAGCGACCGCTGCAGGGTCTCGAACACGGCCATGAGGGGCTCCCGGTGCGTCTCGACGGTGAGGCGACCGGCTCATTCTGCCCGACCCGGCCGCCCCCGGCCCGCCCCTTCCGCCGGCGCCCTCGGCCTTCACGTTCAACCTCCCGGATCGCCTCCTGGCGGATATCGACGCGATCAACCGCGGAGCTTCGGGACAGATCGCGATCAGCGATCAGGTCCCCAATCCGGCGACCCGGGATCGGTACGTCATCAGCTCGTTGATCGAAGAAGCCATTCGCTCAAGCCAGCTGGAAGGCGCAGCGACGACCCGACGGGTGGCCAAGGACATGCTCCGGCGCGGTCGGTCGCCGCGCGACAGGGGCGAGCTCATGATTCTCAACAACTACACCGCCATGCGTTTCGTCAGCGAACGCCGGCGCGGACCGCTCACCCCTGACCTCGTGCGGGAGATCCACGCCCTCGTCACCGACGGGACACTGGTCGGGCGGGCTCAGGCCGGTCGCCTTCAGGAGCCTGGGGATGATCGGATAGCGGTCTTCTCCGACGCCGGCGACCTCCTGCATCAGGCGCCACCAGCCGATCAGCTGCCTGCGCGCCTGCAGCGCCTGTGCTCCTTTGCCAACGGCGGGGACGACGAGGTCTACGTGCCGCCCCTGCTGCGATCGATCGCCGTGCATTTCATGATGGGCCACGACCACTATTTCGCCGACGGTAACGGCCGGACGGCGCGAGCGGTCTTCTATTGGTCCATGCTCAACCAGGGATTCTGGCTTACCGAGTTCCTGACGATCTCGCGAATCCTGAAGACGGCTCCGGCTCAGTACGCGCGCGCGTTCCTTCGCACCGAACTCGACGAGGGCGATCTCACCCACTTCTTCCTCCACCAGACCGGGGTGATTCGGCGCGCCCTGCGCGATCTCGACAGCTACCTCGAACGCAAGAACGCCGAGTTGCAGGCCGCACGAGCCGCGGGCCGGTCCGTCCCTGGCGAGTTCAATCAACGCCAGCTGGCGCTGATTGAGCATGCGGTCCGCGAGCCAGGGGGCAACTACACCGTGGAATCGCATCGCCGCAGTCATCAGGTCTCGATCGAAACCGCTCGGCAGGACCTACGGCACCTCGCCGAGCAGGGCCTCCTAGAGCAGGGCAAACGCGGCCGGAGCTTTGTCTGGACGCCGGCGCCGGATCTCACGCAGCGACTTCAGCGCTCCTGACGGGTGCGGCTCGGTGGCAGGAACTTCGAGATTTGCTGCAACTAGCCCGGATCGTTCACGAGACTCGGGTGTGATCGGCGCGTGGAAGCACGGAAGTGCCTGTCCAGCAAGGGAAACTTGGTTTGCGACGACTCAAGATCTCCGAACCGGAAGGCACTCCGTAGGTGAAGCGTACTTCGTGGTCTACCGGCTTGTCCGTGACCTCCGATGGTGTCGGCGTGGTGGCCCATGCGGGCAGCGTCGCCACCCGCCTTCTGGCCGACCGGGTCGGCCTCACGTCCGAGTTGTCCAAGGTGATGGTCCGCCGCAACTTCGTCCCCGGTCACGACCGCGGCAGGGTGCTGACCGACGTCGCGGTGATGCTCGCCGACGGCGGGGAGGCGATCGCCGACATCGACGTGCTGCGCCACCAGTCCAGCGTGCTGGGCCGTGTCGCGTCGGCGCCGACGGTGTGGCGGGCACTGGACGAGGTCACACCTGGCCGGTTGAAGAGGATCCAGAACGCGCGGGCGCGGGTCCGCCGCCAGGTCTGGTCCCAGCTGCCTGACGGCGTCCCGGCGAGCAAGGTCGCCGGGACCGATCTTGACGATCTGATCGTGCTCGACACCGACGCGACCATCGTGATCAGCCACAGCGAGAAGGAGAACGCGGCGGCCACGTTCAAGCGGACCTTCGGGTTCCACCCACTCGGGGTGTGGTGCGACAACACGAGTGAGTTCCTCGCCGCCAAGCTCCGCGCTGGCAATGCCGGCTCGAACACCGCCGCCGACCACATCGAGGTCCTCACCGACGCGATCGCGCAGATCCCCGGCACGCACCGCAAGAAGCTGCTCATCCGCTCCGACGGCGCGGGCGCATCGCACAAGCTGCTGGACTGGCTTACCGAGCAGAACCGGGTCCGTGGCCGCAGCGTGGAGTACAGCGTGGGTTTCGCGGTCACCGAGAAGATCCGCGACGCCATCGACCTGGTCCCGAAGAAGGTCTGGACCCCGGCACTCGACGCCGACGGTGGGATCCGCGAAGGAGGTGACGTCGCCGAGCTCACCGGGCTCTTGGACCTGAGCAGCTGGCCGACCGGAATGCGCGTCATCGTGCGCCGCGAACGACCCCATCCCGGCGCCCAACTGTCGCTGTTCGAGGAACGTGACGGCTGGCGCTACCAAGCCTTCGTCACCAACACCACGACCGGACAACTGGCTTTCCTCGAGGCCCGGCATCGGGCGCACGCTCGGGTCGAGGACCGGATCCGGCACGCCAAGGACTCGGGGCTGGGGCGGTTCCCGTCGCGGGAGTTCGAGATCAACCGGGTGTGGCTGATGCTGGTGCAGATCGCTGCCGACCTGACCGCATGGACCCGGCTCCTCGCACTGACCGGAGACGCGAAGTCGCTGGCGGCGTGTGAGCCGAAAGCGCTGCGCTACCGCTTCCCTTCACGTCCCAGCCCGGCTGACTCACAGCGCCCGCCGACGACGCTTGCGGATACCCGAGTCGTGGCCATGGGCGGCCGCGATCGTCGCGGTCTTCGCGAACATCGCCGCCATCCCCCAACCAGCCTGACCCCCCCGTCCGCCCACGACATCACGACCCGGAGAACCGCAGCCCGGCAGCGCCAGCCGGCCCAACGTCGTACCCGCGCACCGTCATCGACTCACCCCACGCAGCGATGCCGTCGTCGGCACCGTCATGAAAGACCGGGGCTAGCAGTTCGCTGGGAGTTCGCGGTCGCAGGCGGTGGTCACCTCCTCGGCGGTGATGACGGTCGGCTCGGCGGTGCTCACCTCGTCAGTCTGCCCCCGGTTCGCCGGCCGCGCGGCGGATCAGCTCCATGATCCGTCCCTCGACCTGGGGGGTCCAGCACGCGACGGCGTACGCCGACGGCCACAACTCCCCGTCGTCGAGGGCCGCCTTGTCGCTGAACCCGAGCGTGCCGTAGCGGGTGCCGAACTTCTCGGCCGCCTGATAGAAGCAGACGACGTCCTTGCCGCGGGCGTAGGCGGGCATGCCGTACCAGAGCCGCGGCACCAGGTCCGGCGCCGCCGCGGCGACGGCCGCGTGGACGCCCTCGGCGATGACCCGGTCGGCCTCGCCCATCTCGGCGATCTTCGCAGTGACCGCCTCGGCGTCCGCGGCCGCCTTGGCCGCCTTCGTCCCCGCCCGCTTGTCGGCCTTCGCCTCCGCGGCGCGCTCCTTCATTGCGGCCTTCTCCTGCGCCGTGAAATCGTCCTTCGCCATGATTCCTCCTCGCGGGTTGGGCATCAGCGCTTTCCATCCGATCCCGCACCCGGCGCAGCAAGGCCAGGTCGCGGCGCCGGTGCGCCGGGACGGGCGGGTCGGAATGCCACCGATGGTGTCAGGTCGGCCCCACAAAACGCGGTGAGACCGCTCAATAGGCACCACGTCAGGCCGATTCGGGGGGCGGCGCCGGAGTTCCGACGCCTCGACAGCGCCTCCCCACCACGAAGGAGGATCCGATGATCCTCGAACTGCGCGTCGCCTGTCCGGTCTGCCGGGCGCACCCCGGCGAACACTGCCGCCATCAGAGCGTCCCCGACGCCCCGCACGAAGCGCGCACGCGCGTCGCCCGGCGTACGGTTTATCAGGCCAGGTAACGCCCGCCGCGGTCCGGCAGACCGGAATCCGACCGGTCCGGTGCCGGACGCCTAGGTCGCTCGGCCGTTTCCAGCCGGGCGTCGTGGCCCGTCGCGGTCCGCGACCGTGGCGAGCAGCCAGTCTCGCGTGGCTCGCGCGACGGCGGCTCGATTCTCCGGCTTGTAGAACTCATGCCCCTCGTCGGGCACCAGGATCATCTCCACCGGCACCCCACGGTCTCGCAGCGCGGCAGCCATCTGCACGGACTCCTGAGGCGGCACGTTGGAGTCTCGGTCGCCGTGGACGAAGAGCACCGGCACCTCGATGGCGTCCGCGCGAGCCAGCGGCGACAAGGCGCGCAGGAGGTCGCCGTCGAGACTCGGGTCGCCGTACTTGGTCACCGCGGCCCGCGCGATCCACGGCTCCGTCTGGGCGTAGAAGGTGTGGAAATCGCTCATCCCGCAGGTGCTCACCCCCGCGACGTACCGACCTGGATGGAAGGCCAGGACGGCGAGGGTGAGATAACCGCCGTAGGAACGGCCCCCGATGACCATCCGGTCCGGGTCGGCGATCCCGCACGCGACGAGCCAGGACCCGACGTCGAGCGCATCGGTGATCCCCGCCCAGCGCCGGGGACCGTCGTCGGCGTGGGTGGTGGCGCGCCCGAACCCGGCCGAACCCCGGATGTTGGGCCGAACCACGTGCCAACCACAGGCCAGCAGCAGGGCAGTCAAGAGATCGTAGGTGGGGCGGGCCTGACCCTCGGGTCCGCCGTGGAAGTCCACGAACACCGGCGCCGGCCCCTGCGCGATCGGGGAGACATACCACCAGGCGTGCAGCGCAAACCCATCCCGGGCGGCCATCGTGAGCGAGCGCGGCGGCTCCACGTCCCGGTCCAGCACGGGACGCTCCGCAGCGACCCATTCCCCCGTGCGGGGGGCGAACAGCTCCACCGAACGCTCCTGCCCCGGCCCCTGCACGGTCATCGCGACAAGTGACCCGGTCGCGCTGATGGTCAGCTCCTCGGCCACGGACCCGGGCAGCGGTGTCGGGGCATGCAGGCTTCCGTCGCTGAGTTCCAGCAGTTGCAGCTCGCTGCGCCCGCCGTCCACATTCCACAACAACGCCACGGTCGAACCGTCGGCGCTGGCCACGAACTCATCCAGGTCGGCGTCCGACCGTTCGGCTAGCACGCGGTAGGTGTAGTCCCCGGCGCACACCGTCACCAGCAGGAGGCGCATACGCTCGGCGACGTAGTCGCTCCGCACCAGCACTCGGACGTACCCGCCGGGCCCAGGCGCCATCAGCCGCCCCGCCCGCGGCAGCCAGCGGTGGCCATGGTCGTCGATGATCTGCGCCGCATCGCTGGTCGCGCCGGGGTCGTCGGCGCACACGGCGACCTCGTGGCCGTTGCTGAGCACCCGGAGCGACCGGTCTCCGCGATGCCCGACCCGCACCACAGCCGTGCCGGCCCAGGAGTCCAGCAGCCGGCCATCAAGGCGCCGATCGATGACGGTCAACTCGCCGGTCGCGGGGTCGGCCAGGGCGGCCACCCCCACCCCGTCGGTCTGCTCGAACGTCAGGGCCACCCGCGGACCGTCCCAGCCCACGAGGTCGGCGCTCACCGTCCCGGCCTCGTCGAGGCGCCGGGCGGTGGGATCGCCGGGGTCGTTCGTCACCGCCCAGACCTGGGACCGGGCACCCGCATGCGGCAGCGTCTGCACCGCGAGCCACCGGCCGTCCGGGGAGTAGAGCACCCGGTCGACGGGGCCCTCGACCGGGAGTCTGACCTGGCGCGATGTCGTCAGGGTCAGGCCGTCGAGCCGCCGCTGGACGGCGCGGGGATATCCGCCGTCATCGACGATGTGGGCGAAGGACGTCGCATCGGGGGACACACTCGGGGCGAAGCTGGGCCGCGGCGTCCCGGAGGGTGTCCAGGGTGGGGCACCGGGGGCGGTGATCGGGCCTCCGCTTGGCGTTTCGGTCACGGCAGCATCGCCTGCAGCCACATCTCCAGCACCGCCACCTGCCACAGCTCATTGGAATCCAGCGTGGTGCGGTGCGTATTGGGGGCAGCCAACAACGTGGCCACCGGCGCGGCGTCGTACAGTCCCCGATCCCGCGCGGCCTGGTTGTTCAGGCACTCCCGGACCATCTCCAGCACCGGACCATCCAGGTGTCGGATGCCCGGGACCGGGAAGTAGCCCTTGGGCCGGTCGATGACGGCGTCGGGGATCAGGCGGCGGCCAGCCCGCTTCAGAACACCTTTGCCACCGTCGGACAGCTTGAATTCGGGCGGGCACGCCGCCGCGAGCTCGACGAACTCGTGGTCCAGGAAGGGCACCCGAGCCTCCAGACCCCACGCCATGGTCATCGAGTCGACGCGCTTGACCGGATCATCGACGAGCATCACCTGGGTGTCGAGGCGAAGCGCCGCGTCCAGCGCGGTCTGCGCGCCGGCTGCCCCCTGGTGGGCGGTGGCGTAGTCCAGCGCCGGGTCGTCGTCGCGCCGATACGGCGCGGCTAGCAGGGCGTTCACCGCGTCGTGGGAACGATCGAAGAACACCCGCCGGTACGCCGGAGTGACGCCGTCGCGAGGCACCCCTGCCAGCGGCGGGTACCAGCTGTAGCCGGCCAGGATCTCGTCTGCTCCCTGTCCCGACTGCACCACCTTGACGTGCCGCGAAACCTCCTGCGACAGCAGGTAGAAGGCGACGCAGTCGTGGCTGACCATCGGCTCGTTCATCGCCGCCACGGTGGGCGCGATGGCGGGCACCAGGCGCTCGCCGCCGATGTGGATGCGGTGGTGCGAGGTGTCGAACGCCTTCGCGACCGCGTCGGAATAGGCGTACTCGTCGCCTGATTCGCCGCCCGCCGCGTCGAAGCCGATGCTGAACGTGGCGAGGTTCTCCTGGCCTAGCTCGGCCAGCAGCGCCACCACCAGCGAGGAGTCGAACCCACCGGACAGCAGCACACCGACCGGCACATCGGCCACCATGCGCCGCTGCACCGCCGTGCGCAACGCCTCCAGCAGCGCCTCACCCCAATCCCGATCCGACCATGCGGCGAACTCCTCGCGGCGGGTGAACTGCGGCTCCCAGTAGCACACGTCCGTGGAACTGCCGTCGGGCTCGATCGTCCGCACGGTCGCCGGTGGGAGCTTGCGGATCCCGGTGAGGATGGTGCGCGGCGCCGGGACGACGGAGTGGAAGCTCAGGTACTGATGCAGCGCCGGGACGTCGATGCTGGTGTCCACCCCGCCGGCAGCCAGCAGGGCCGAAGTGGTGGAGGCAAACCGGATCAGGTCGGGGCGCTGATCGATGTACAACGGCTTGATGCCCAGGCGATCGCGCCCCAGCACCAGCCGGCCCGAGTCGAGCTCGACGATCGCGAACGCAAACATCCCGGCGAACCGTTCGACGCAGCGCTCTCCCCAACGGTGGTAGGCCTTGAGGAGCACCTCACTGTCCGACGCCGAGAAGAACCGGTAGCCGACGGCCTCCAGCTGCGCGCGCAGCTCGCGGTGGTTGTAGAGGCAACCATTGAACGCCAGCGCCAGCCCCAGCTCGCTGTCCACCATGGGCTGACTGCCCCGCGTCGACAGATCGATGATGGAGAGCCGGCGATGTCCGAGGGCGGCGGCGCCCTGAGCGAACGCGCCACCGGAGTCCGGGCCCCTGGGGACCATCGCCGCACGCATCCGGTCCAGCGCGGCCAGATCCGGCGGGGCCCCGTCGAAACGCACCTCACCGCAGAGTCCACACATGATCACGCGCCTTTCTCGGTCGGCAGAATCCAGGTGTCCTTGCTGCCGCCACCGGAGGAGGAGTTCACGACCCGGGAGCCGGCCGGCGCCACCCGGGTGAGCGCCGCCGGCAGGACGACGGCCTCGGCGGGAGTGCCTGCCGAGCGGGGCCCCGGCCCGGGGCGCAGGTGCACGAAGACCCTCAGGTCGACGTGCC
The DNA here is from genome assembly GCA_016699675.1 of Austwickia sp. Lineage (NCBI taxonomy): Bacteria > Bacillati > Actinomycetota > Actinomycetes > Micrococcales > Dermatophilaceae > Austwickia > Austwickia sp. The sequence goes on from CP064985.1 coordinate 1,353,187, forward strand.
GCGGGCGCAGCGAATCCCCGTCGAACGTGGGGTGGGTGCTCAGCGAGACGACCTCCTGGGCGACGAACGCCTCCGGGTGATCAGCGAGCTCCCGGCGGCGCAGCGTCAGCGCCTCGTCGGAGGCGTCCGGTCCCACGACCACCCCGACGCCGCCGTACCCGTCGATGGGTTTGGTCACCAGACGGTCCAGGCGGCTCAGGACATGGTCACGTTGCTCGCGATCCGCACATAGGTAGGTGGGCACGGACGCCAGCAGCGGGCGTTCGTTGAGGTAGTACTCGATCATCGCGGGCACGTACGCATAGACCGCCTTATCGTCGGCGACACCGTTGCCGAGGGCGTTGGCGATCGTCACCTGCCCCGAGTGCAACGCATCCACCAGCCCGTCGCCCAGGCGCCGGCCGTCCGCGGCGAGGGAGGAGAGCACCATGTCCGCATCGATGCGGGCGTAGAGCACGTCCACCCGGCTGGAGTGCTCCCCCCGGACGATCCGTACGCCGCGCTCGTCGGTGACCAACTCCTGCGGCAGGACCAGCGGCACCCCCATGGCCGTGGCCAGGTACCGATGTTCGGGATAGGCCGAATCGGTGGGGCCGCTGCTCAGCAGGGCGACCACCGGCTCGGCCTCGCAGCGGGCCGGCGCCGCCGCCTGCAGCGTCGCCAGAAGCGCCTCCGGGACCGCAGCCACATCCAGCGGTGATCCGTCGGCCGTCAGCTCGGGCAGGTGGCGCGTCACCATATCCCGGTTCTCCAGGGCGTACGCCGTACCGGAGGGGATCCTGACGTTGTCCTCCAACACGAGCCAGGAACCGAGCTCCTGCTGCACGACATCGAGTCCGCAGACGTGGGCGCGCACCGAGCGTCCCCCCAGCCGTCCGGTCGACCGATATCCGGGGACGCGATCAAGCAGGTCCGGCGGGATGACCCCGTCGGACTCGATCTGACGCGGCCCGTAGATGTCACGAATGAACAGGTCGAGGGCCTTGGCTCGTTGGGCCGCCCCCGCGGAGATCGTCGCCCAGTCGGTAGCCGCGATGAGTCGCGGTACGACGTCGACAGCGAGCACCCGCGGCCGGGCCTCGTCATGGGACTTGAACGTGGCGTCCTTGGCAAGCCCGTCGGTGGCGATGCCGGTCTCCCGCTGCCGCAGCGCCGCGGGTCCCAGCGCCCCCAGACTCGCCAGCAGCCCCCGGTATCCCTCCCGGACCCCGCCCGCGGGGTCGAAGGCCTCGTCCACGAACACTTCGGTGCGACATGCATCCGTTGCGGTCGCCTGATCCGTTGGGGAGTACCCGGCGAAGATGTCGTCACCGCCGCCCGCCGTACCGCTCGCGGCCGCCATCGACGTCTCGGCCACCAGCAGGTCAACGACGTCGGCCAGCCGTCCCCGGCGACGGAAGGCGCGCAGCTGCCGAGCCGCGGAGCTGCCCGCCACCAGGACCGACTCCGCCAGGGTGGTGACCGTTTCCCAGTCCCCGGTACGGCGCAGCTGCGGCTCGACGGATTGCACGAGGTCGCGCACGACGTCAGCGGCGGGCCGCTCCCGGGTCGAGCGCAGATCGACCAGGGAGCCCTCCAGGCCGGATCGGGCCGCTCGCCAGGTCGCGGCGCGACCGAGCGCCGGCAGGACGGGGGCGGCCGGATCTCCCCGGCGCACCTCCTCGACCGTCCGATCCACCAGGGCCCGGAACAACCCCGCGATCAACACGATGGTGTCGACCGAGGGGCAGGCGTCGCAGATCCGCAGCTCCAGCGTCGGGGTGTGCCAACCCGGCCGGACGTCGAAGTAGATCATCTCGGGATCGGTGATGACCCCGCAGCTGACCAGGTCGGCCACCAGTTGGTCGTAATCCGCGGCCCGGTCGACGCCCGCAGAGGGGCCGGTGGTGGGCCACCGGGACCAGGTCAGCGTCCGGGAGGAGGCGTAACCGGTGTCCGAACCGTCGGCGCGGAACGGTGAGCTCGCACTGAGCGCCAGCAAGGTGGGCAGGTACGGCGCGACCCGTTCGGCCACCCGGACCGCCTCGTCGCGATCAGGCACGTCGACGTGGAGGTGCGTACCGCAGATGAGCTGTTCGCGGGCCAACAGTTGGTAGTCGAAGAGCATCCGCCGGTTGCGCGCCGTGCGGGTCAGGTCGAGCTCGGCGGGCACGGCCAGGGGCACCGTCCCGGCGGCGACGACCCCTAGGCCCAGGCGTTCGGCTGCGCCGACGAGTTCGGCGCGGCGGCTCAGGCATTCCGCGCGTAGGTCGGCCAACCGGACGACGACCGCGCTGTGGGTTTCCACCACGCAGTTCTGCATCTCCCCGACGAAGGGGCCGTCGAGCTGCGTCAGCAGTTCCGCCGCTCGCGGCGCCAAGCGGCGGGACTCTAGGTCGACGAGGTGGAACTCCTCGTCGACCCCGATCGCTCGCAGCGGACTCTCGGAGCCCATCGGACCCTCAGCGCGCATCGGACCCTCAGCGCGCATCGGACGCTCAGCGCGCAGCGGACGGGGACCGCGCACGGGGGCGCCCGCGCCGTCCGTGGCACGCCGGTGGCCCTGCGGGGGTGTCCGTTTCATGTCGCCTCGCTTCACGCCGCGGGCCGTCCGGCTGCTCGCCGGTCGACCGGAGTTCCGAGACGGGACAGCGCAACCCGCCCGGCTTGGCTTTCCGGCAACGCTAAGCGGGCATGATGACGAACGTGTTACCAGCGGGTCACCACGGTGGGACGCGGGCCCCTCGACCGCCGCGAGATCGAACCGGTCGGTAACATAGCTTCGTCCCGGCCCGCAGGCCGGCCCTTCCGACGACGCGATGAGGCGACGATGACGGCGTACCCGCACCTGCTCCAGCCCCTCGACCTGGGCTTCGTCACCATCCCGAACCGGGTGCTCATGGGGTCGATGCACGTGGGGCTGGAGGACGTGCCGGGCGGGTACGAGCGGATGGCGGCCTTCTACGCCGAACGAGCGCGCGGCGGTGCCGGTCTCATCGTCACCGGCGGCATCTCGCCGAACCATGCCGGCCGGGTCTTCGACGGCAGCGCCGCGATGGACACCTCGGAGGAGGCGGCGCGGCACCGGGTCGTCACCGAAGCCGTACACGCGGCCGGTGGCCTGATCGCGATGCAGATCCTGCACGCGGGCCGCTACGGCTACCACGCCGACGTCGTCGGCCCCTCCCCGTTGCAGGCGCCGATCGCGCCGTGCCCGCCGCGCGAGCTGACCACCGCGCAGGTGCAGGAGACGATCGAGGACTTCGCGCGGTGCGCGGCGCTGGCACGCGAGGCCGGGTACGACGGGGTCGAGATCATGGGCTCCGAGGGCTACCTCATCAACCAGTTCCTCGCCGCCCGCACCAACCAGCGCACGGACGAGTGGGGCGGCGACTACGCGGCGCGGATGCGATTCCCGGTGGCGATCGTGGAGGCCGTACGCCGTGCGACCGGCCCGGACTTCATCATCATCTACCGGCTGTCGATGCTGGACCTCGTCGAGGAGGGTTCGAGCCTGGCTGAGGTCATCGCGCTGGGTCAGGCCGTCGAGGCGGCGGGAGCGACGCTGATCAACACCGGGATCGGCTGGCACGAGGCCCGCGTACCGACCATCGCCACGTCCGTGCCGCGCGCCGGATTCGCCTGGGTGACCAAGCTGCTCCGCGGGCACGTGGCGATCCCGCTCGTGACGACCAACCGGATCAACGACCCGGCGGTGGCCGAGGAGGTGCTTGCTGGCGGCAGCGCCGACATGGTGTCGATGGCGCGGCCGTTCCTCGCCGACCCTGCGTTCGTGGCGAAGGCCGCGGCCGGGCGGCCCGAGGCCATCAACACCTGTATCGCCTGCAACCAGGCCTGCCTCGACCACATCTTCGGCGGGAAGATCACGTCCTGCCTGGTCAACCCGCGGGCCTGCCATGAGACCGAGCTGGTGCTGGCGCCGGCGGTGGCGCCGAAGAGGGTGGCGGTCGTGGGGGCCGGACCCGCCGGGCTGGCGTGCGCGACGGCGGCGGCGCGGCGCGGCCACGCGGTGACGCTGTTCGAGACGGACGACGCGATCGGCGGGCAGTTCCGGATCGCGCGGCAGATCCCCGGCAAGGAGGAGTTCGCCGAGACCCTGCGCTACTTCCTGCACGAGATCGTCGACTCCGGGGTGGAGCTGCGGCTGGGCCACCGGGTGGGGGTCGCCGACCTGATCGGCGGGCCGGGTGAGCCGGCGGCGTACGACGAGGTCGTGCTGGCCACCGGCGTCGTCCCGCGCGTCCCCGACGTCCCGGGGGTGGGGCACGCGTCGGTGGTGACGTACGCGGAGGTCGTGCTCGGCCACGCCGAGGTGGGGCCGCGGGTGGCGATCATGGGCGCCGGCGGCATCGGCTTCGACGTGGCGGAGTTCCTCACCCAGGCGGGACCGTCGGGCGCGATGGACCCCGATCGGTTCTACGCGACCTGGGGGATCGACACGACGTACGCCGAGGCCGGCGGCCTGCGCGCCCCCGCGCCGGAACCCGCCGCCCGGCAGGTGACGCTGCTGCAGCGCAAGTCGTCCCGGATGGGCGCGGGCCTCGGGCGGACCACGGGGTGGATCCATCGCGCCGAGCTGGCCCATCGCGGGGTGAGCCTGCTGCCGGCGGTGACCTACGAGCGCATCGACGACGAGGGGCTGCACATCACGGTGGCGGGCCGGCAGCGGGTCCTGGAGGTGGACACGATCGTGCTCTGCACGGGGCAGGAGTCGGTGCGCGACCTGTACGACGAGCTGGTCGAGGGTCTCGGGGCCGGCGGCGCGACCCGGGTGCACGTGATCGGCGGCGCCGACGTGGCGGCCGAACTGGACGCCAAGCGCGCCATCGACCAAGGCACCCGCCTGGCCGCCGCGCTCTGACGACGCCGACCCGACGGCTCCCGGCGGCCGCGCCCTAAGCCTCGGCTGCGGCGGAGCTCTGGCCGACCGCCGCGAGGACGCGCTCGTCGTGGCCCCAACAGACCTCGCCACCGTCGGGGCGGCCCGCGACCACCTCGAAGCCCAGGTCCTCGATCATCGCCAGGTCGGCCGCGCCGGGCTGGCCGCCCGCCGTGAGGTAATCCCCCAGGAAGATCGAGCTGCAGATCTCAAGCGCCAGCGGCTGCAGAGACCGCAGGTGGTGCTCGCGGCCCGCCGAACAGCGCACCTCGGTGTCCGGGTGAACGAACCGCACCATGGCCAACACCTTCAGCACGCGAAGCGGCGTGAGCCCCGCCTCGGCCGGCGTACCCGGCGCACCCGACTCCCCCTCGCCCGCAGCCGCGCCCAGCGGCGTGCCCTCGAACGGCAGCAGGAAGTTCACCGGCACCGAATCAACCCCCAGGTCGCGCAGCGCGAACGCCACGTCCACCAGCTGCTCGTCGCTCTCCCCCAGCCCGACGATCAGCCCAGAACACGGCGACAGCCCCGCCGAGGTCGCCGCGCGCACCGTCGCGACCCGGTCGGCGAACGTGTGCGTGCCGCAGATCTCGGGGTAGTTGTCGGCGGCGGTGTTGAGGTTGTGGTTGTACCGGTCCGCGCCCGCCGCCGCCAGCGTCGCGGCCTTGTCCTCGTCGAGGAAGCCCAGGCAGGTGCAGATCTTCACGGACGGATGCGTACGCCGGATGCCGGCCACCGCCTCCGCGACCCGCGCCACCTCCCGCTCCGAAGGGCCGCGTCCCGAGGCGACCAGGCACACCGTGCTGGCCCCCTGCGACACGCCCGCCTCGACGGCCACCGCGATCTGCTCGGGCGAGAGCCACGAATAGCGCGGGATGTCCGCCGTCGACCCCATCGCCTGGGAGCAGTAGTGGCAGTCCTCCGGGCACAGCCCCGACTTGAGGTTGACGAGGTAGTTGAGCAACACCCGGCGCCCGAAGAATTGCCGCCGCACTCGACCGGCGGCGGCCACGATGCTCAACACCTCGTCGTCATCGGCCGCCAGGAGCGCGAGCGCCTCCTCGCGGTCGATGGAACGGCCGGTGAGAGCGGTGATGACGAAGGAGTTGAGGTCCATGTCGGCGAGCCTAGTTGATCAGCTTGAACACCGTTCAAGTACGGCGCTAGCGCGCGCCCGGCGCTCTCCGTCCACGCTATCGAGACGCAAGTGATCACCCACTCACCGTTGCATTAGGCAAGTTGTGTGAACGCGTGTGCACTAAGCGACCGCTCACGACCTGAGTCGCCCTTCGGGCGTGGCGCGACGACCGCTTGGCGACCGGTGCTGCGCACATTGCCCAGTCGTGCCAAAGTCGCCTCCACACAGTCAGTCACACGCCTGACCTGCTCTCCACCGGGTCGCGGAAACCGCTGTCTCCAAACGGCTCCCGCCGCCGGTGGGGCGATCGACGTGTGCGCACCACCATGGCCGGAGGGGGCGCACCATGACGAACGCGATGTATCCCGTGGTCGAGGACATCCTGACCCGCAACGGTCATGACCCGACGCGCCTGATGATGATCCTGCGGGAGGTGCAGGCCGTCTTCGGCTGGGTCTCCCCCGACACGATCACCCAGATCGCCGCCGCGGTGAACCGCCCCCGGGCGGCCGTGCAGAGCACCGTCGAGTTCTACACGTTCTTCAACGCCGAACCCGTCGGGCACTACCGAGTCCTGTTCTCTGACAACATCACCGACCGGATGCTCGGCAGCCTGGCGCTGCGCGATCGGCTCTGCGCGGCCTTCGCCGTACGGCCGGGCGAGGTGTCCGCGGACGGGCTGGTCAGCGTGGACCGGACCTCCTGCACCGGCCTGTGCGACCAGGGGCCCGCTGCCCTGGTGAACACCCGCGCGATGCCCAACCTGTCCCCGGAGCGCATCGACGCGATGGCCGCGCTGATTCGGGACCGGCGGCCGGTGGCGGAGTGGCCCGCGGACTGGTTCGACGTCCACGAGAACATCCGCCGCCGCGACAAGCTCCTCGGTCACGGACTCACCCCGGGCGCCCCCATCAAGGCCGCGCTCGACCGGGGCCCGGAGGGGGTGCTCGCCGAGCTGAGCCGGGCCGCCCTGCGCGGCCGCGGCGGTGCCGGCTTCGGCACCGAGACGAAGTGGCGCATCTGCCGCGACGCCCCCGGCTACGCCCACTACGTCGTTGCGAACGCCGACGAGGGCGAACCCGGCACCTTCAAGGATCGCGTCCTGCTGGCCTCCTGCCCGGACCTTGTCTTCGACGGCCTGGTCATCGCGGGCCTGGTCACCGGCGCCCGCAAGGGCATGGTCTACCTGCGCGGCGAGTACGCCTTCCTCTACCCCCGCCTCACCGAGCTGCTGGCCCAGCGCCGCCGCGCCGGCCTGCTCGGCAACAACATCATGGGTGTGGGCTTCACCTTCGACATCGAGGTGCACCTCGGCGCCGGCGCCTACATCTGCGGCGAGGAGTCCGCGCTCATCGAGTCGCTGGAGGGCAAACCGGGCAAGCCGCGGATCCGCCCGCCGTACCCCGTCACCCAGGGCTTCCTGGGCCAACCCACCGCGGTGAACAACGTCGAGACCCTCGCGCTCGCCGCCCTCATCACCACGCACGGGGGCGACTGGCTCAAGGACCGCGGTACGCCGACGTCGGTGGGCACGACGATGCTCTCCGTCTCGGGAGACGTCGAGCGCCCGGGCATCTACGAATACCCGTACGGCGTGCGCATCCACGAGGTCCTCGACGCGGCGGGCGCCACCGACACCCAGGCCGTGCAGATCGCGGTCGGCGCCGGAAAGTGCCTGGTGGACACCGAGTTCGAGCGCCGGATCGCCATGGAGGACGCGAGCACCACCGGCTCGTTCATGGTCTTCGACCGCACCCGCGACCTCTTCGAGGTCGCCGCCAACTTCGTCGAGTTCTTCGCGCACGAGAGCTGCGGATTCTGTACGGCGTGCCGGGTGGGCACCACCGTCAACAAGCGGCTCATGGACAAGATCGCCGCCGGTCAGGGCTCCCCGCAGGACATCGAGGAGATGCAGCGGATGCACCGCCACATGCAGGGCGCCAGCCACTGCGGCCTCGGCTCGACGGCGACGATGGCGCTGCGGGACATCCTCAACAAGTTCCGGCCCGCCTTCGAACGCCGGCTGCTCTCCACGGATTTCGAGCCCGCGTTCGACCTGGACGCCGAGCTGTCCGAGGCCCGCGACCTCACCGGCCGCGACGACGCCCTGGCCCACCTGGCCCCTGCCCACGCCCGCCGCTGACGCGACGCCGCACAGCTAAGGACCCCCGATGGAACATTTCTTCGTCCTCGACGGGGAGAAGATCCCCTTCACCCCGGGCCAGACGATCATGGACGCCGCCACCACGGCGGGGAAGTACATCCCGCACCTCTGCTACAAGAAGGGCCTGTCCGCGCACGGGTCCTGCCGGATGTGCGTGGTGAAGATCAACAACCGGCACTTCGCGTCCTGTACGACGAAGGCCGCCGACGGGCTGATCGTGCGCAACCGCACTCACGAGATGACCGAGGGCCGGCGCACGAGCCTGCAGCTGCTCTTCGTCGAGGGCAACCACTTCTGCCCGAGCTGCGAGCGCTCGGGCGACTGCACGCTGCAGGCCACGGCGTACGAGATGGGCATGCTCACCCCGCACTACGACCACTTCTTCCCCGACCGGCGGGTCGACGCGAGCCACCCCGACATCGTGTTGGAGCTCAACCGGTGCATCCAGTGCGAGCTGTGCGTGCGGGCCAGCCGGGAGATCGACGGCAAGAACGTCTTCGCCCTGGCCGGCCGTGGGATGGCCAGCCGCCTGATCGTCAACAGCGAGTCGGGGCTCCTCGGCGACAGCGACTTCGAGGCCACCGACTATGCGGCGCGGGTCTGCCCGGTCGGGGTGTTCCTGAAGCGGACGGGCAACTACGGCGCCCCCATCGGGGACCGGACGTTCGACGAGCGGCCGATCAGCTCGCAGGCGGCCACGGCCTCCGGCGCCGATCACGCCTCCGACGTGGCCGAGGACGAGCGCCGCGCGCTCGGCGAGGTCGCGACCGAGCTGGAGGCCGCCCGATGACCGCCACGAAACTCAAGGTCGCGACGACCTCGCTGGCGGGATGCTTCGGCTGCCACATGTCGATCCTCGACATCGACGAGCGCCTGCTCGACCTGGTGGAGCTGGTGGAGTTCGACCGCTCCCCGCTCACCGACATCAAAGAGGTCGGCCCCTGCGACATCGGCATCATCGAGGGCGGGGTGTGCAACGCCGAGAACGTCGAGGTGCTGCGGGCCTTCCGGGACCGCTGTCGCGTGCTGATCTCGATGGGCGCCTGCGCCTGCAACGGCGGCTTGCCCGCCCTGCGCAACAACTTCTCGATCGCCGACATCCTCAGCCACGTCTACACGCAGGGCATCGGCCTGGCGCAGGGCAGCGCCGTCCCGGACGACCCCGAGCTGCCGCTGCCGCTCAACCGGGTCCGCCCCATCCACGAGATCGTCCGGATCGACTACTTCCTGCCGGGCTGCCCGCCCAGCGGGGACGCGATCTGGACCTTCCTCACCGACCTGATCATGGGCAAGACCCCGACGCTGGGGCACGCGATGCTCCACTTCGACTGAAGTCTCGACCGAGCCTGCGACGTACGGAGAAGGGGAACCGCGATGACCGCCACCGAGCAGCTGGACACCCTCGAAACCGCTTCCGGCGACCCCGGCGACCTGCGTCGCGTCGTCCTCGAACCCGTCTCGCGGGTGGAGGGGCACGGGAAGGTGACGATCCTGCTCGACGACGCCGGGCACGTCCACCAGGTGCGGCTGCACATCGTCGAGTTCCGCGGGTTCGAACGGTTCGTGGAGGGGCGGCCCTACTGGGAGATGCCGGTGCTGGTCAGCAGGCTGTGCGGGATCTGCCCGGTGTCGCACCACCTCGCCGCGAGCAAGGCCCTCGACGTGGTCGTCGGCGCCACGCTGAGCCCGACCGCCGAGAAGATCCGCCGGCTGATGCACTACGGCCAGCAGCTGCAGTCCCACGCGCTGCACTTCTTCCACCTGTCCAGCCCGGACCTGCTGTTCGGGTTCGACTCGGAGGTGTCCCGGCGCAACATCGTCGGGGTGGCGGCGGCGTACCCGGAGGTGGCCCGGCAGGGGATCCTGCTGCGCAAGTACGGCCAGGAGGTCATCCGGCACACCGCGGGCAAGCGCATCCACGGGACCGGGTCCGTGCCCGGCGGGGTGAACCGGTCGCTGACGCCGGCGCAGCGCGAGGAGCTGCGCGCGGACATCGACCAGATGATCGCGTGGAGCCGCGACGCCGTACGGCTCGTCCAGCAGCTCCACGAGCAGAACCCCGACCTCTACGCCAGCTTTGGCCACTTCCGCTCCAACACCATGGGATTCGTCGCCGACGACGGGGCGCTCGACCTCTATCACGGCGGGCTGCGCGCCAAGGACCCCGACGGCAACGTCATCTTCGACCACGTGGACTACGCGACGTACGAGCGGGTGCTCACCGAGGAGGTGAAGCCCTGGTCGTACATGAAGTTCCCGTACATCACCGAGTTGGGGCCGGACGACGGCTGGTACCGGGTCGGCCCGCTCGCCCGCGTCATGAACTGCGACTACATCCCCACGCCGCTGGCCGACGCGGAGCGGGTGACGATGCTCGGGGCCATCAACGGGGCGCCGCTCAACTATCACTGGGCGCGGATGGTGGAGATGCTGTTCTCGGCCGAGATGATCCGCGAACTGCTGGACGACTTCGACATCACCGGCGAGGACCTGGTCAACCTCGGGGAGCGGCGCAGCGAGGGCGTGGGCGTGATCGAGGCGCCGCGCGGCACGCTGTTCCACCACTACCGGGTCGGCGACGACGACCTCATCACGATGGCCAACCTCATCGTCTCCACGACGAACAACAACCAGGCCATGAACACCGCGGTGCGGGAGGTGGCGCGGCAGTACCTCGACGGCACCGAGATCACCGAGGGCCTGCTCAACCACATCGAGGTCGCGATCCGGGCCTTCGACCCGTGTCTGTCCTGCGCCACGCACGCGCTCGGGGCGATGCCGCTGGAGGTCACGCTGGTCGCCCCGGACGGGACGGTCCTGGACCGCCGGGTGAAGGAGTGAGGGCGGGGGCGCGAGCGCCCGTGCTGATGCTGGCGTGGGGCAACCTCTCGCGGGGCGACGACGCGCTCGGGCCGCTGTTCGTGGACCGCGTCCAGCGGCAGGCGGCGAGCGTGCTGGAGCCCGCGCAGGAGCCGTACGTCGAGTGCGTGCTGGACTTCCAGCTCCAGGTCGAATACGCCCTCGACCTGGTCGGACGCGAGCGGGTGCTGTTCGTTGACGCGGCGCGCGCCGGGCCGGAGCCGTTCTCGGCGACGCCCCTGGACGCGGCGTGGGACCCGACGTACACCACACACGAACTCTCCCCCGCCGCCCTGCTGCACGTCTGCCGCACCGTCCTGCACACGCCACCGCCGCCGGCCTGGCTGTTGGGGATCCGCGGCTACCGCTGGGAGCTGGGCGAGGATCCCACGCCGGGCGCGCTGGCCAACCTCGACGCCGCGCTGGGATGGTTCGATCGCTGGCTCGCCGATGCGTCCGCTCCTCCCCTGCCGGCCGCCGTGTCGCGGATCGGGGGCGGCTCGCTCTCCTGACCGGGGCGTGGCGTGGCGGTTTCCGCACCGGGCGTCGGGAGGCGGTGTCGCGCGCCGCAGGCGTTGTCGGACGACGCCTCTACACTCCCGTCATGGAGTTCGAGCGCGTCGCCGCGCTTAGGCAGCACTCGGCCGCCTGGCGACTGATGCGAGCCGATTCGGCGGCCATGGTGTTGGCGATCCTGGGGCAGGTCTTCGTCGTGGAAAACCATCGCACGGTCGTGGAGAGCCAGCTGGTGGCCAGGGTGGAGGAGCTCCTCGACTCGGTGAACCAGGCGGCCGGCGGGCCCGACGCCGCCTACCCGCGGTCGGCCAAGGACTATCTCGACACGTGGGCCAGACCCGAAGTGGCGCTGCTGCGCAAGTTCTACCCGGAGGGCCAGACCGAGGCGGCCTACGACGCCACCAGTGATCTCGAGCGCGCCTACCGCTGGGTCTGCGAGCTGGAGAAGAGAGCGTTCGTCGGCACGGAGTCGCGGCTGCACACCGTCGTGGACCTGCTCCGGCAGATCGTGCACGGTGCGGACGCCGATCCGGCGGTTCGTCTCGACCAGCTGCGCCGTCGCCGCGCCGAGCTCGACCTGGAGATCGCCCGCGCCGAGGCGGGCGACAACCCCCCGCTGGACACCTCAGCCCTGCTGGACCGGCTGCAGCACGTCGAGCGCACCGCCCGCGAGCTGCTCAGCGACTTCCGCGAGGTCGAGGACAACTTCCGCGCCCTTGACCGGGGCGCCCGCGAACTCATCACCGGTTGGGAGGGCGGCAAGGGCGAGCTGCTCGACCTGCTCGTCGGAGACCGCCACGCCATCGCCGCCTCCGACCAGGGCCGCAGCTTCCAGGCCTTCCACGACTTCCTGCTCAGCCGCCGCCGCCAGGACGAGCTCACGGAACTGCTGGACGCCTTGCCGACCATCCCCGACCTCCGCGCGGACCCCCGGTTGCAGCACATCCACGAGGACTGGCTGGTGGCGGCCGAGCGCACCCAACAGACGGTGCGCCAACTCTCCGAGCAGCTGCGCCGGTTCCTGGACGATAAGATCTGGCTCGAAAACCGCCGCGTGATGGACCTCCTGCGCTCGATCGAACGGACTGCCTTAGCCGTCCGCGGCTCGCCCGTGTCGTCGGCCCCGGCCGCGTTCACGTGGCTCAGCGCGGCGGCACCCAGGCTGGCGCTGCCCATGGAGCGGCCACTGTACGTTCCGCCCCCGGTCGACGTCCTCAGCGACGCCGGGCCCGACACGTCAGCCACGGACAAGATGGACGCGACCAGCCTCTTCGAGCAGACCTTCGTGGATCTGCCGAGGATCACGGCGACCCTGCGGGCCGCGCTGCGCCGCCGTGGTCAGGTCGACCTGGCCACCCACTTGCGCGAGCACCCACCGACGCTGGGGTTGGCCGAGATCGTGGCCCACCTGGCACTCGCCGAGGATGACATCGACGTGGTCGTCGACGACCACCACCGCGTCACCATCCCCTACCTCACCCACGATGGCCTCCCCCGCCAGCTCACCTTGGCCCAGGTGACCTTCGTCCGGGCTTCGGCGGCGGGCCCGGACGGCGGCGCCCGACGACACACGAGCGAGTCCGCATGAACCAGACCGATCCCGCCACCCCCAACCTGTCGATCGCGGCGATCGCGCTGATGAAGGGGGTCGTCTATCGCGACACCCACGAGCAGGTCTGGCAACACGTCGTGCGGCTGCGGCCCCAACTCACCGATCACATGGCCGTGCTCGGCCTCGACGTGTATCTCGACGAGGCCGAGGGCTGGGCCTACCTGCGCGCCCGCCCCGACGATCCCGATCAGCCGCTGCCCCGGCTGATCCCGCGGCACAAGCTGTCGCTGCCGCAGAGCCTGCTGCTCGCGTTGCTGCGCAAGGCATTGCTGGAGTTCGACGCCACCGACGGAGTGGGCCGCCTCGTGCTGTCCCGCGAACGGATCGTCGCCGACCTGCGCACCTTCCTCGCCGACAGCCCCAACGAGGCCCGGCTGGTCGACCAGGCCGACGCCACGATCAGCAAGATCGTCGATCTGGGCTACCTACGCCAGGTGAAGGGCACCAGCGGGGCGGACACCGAATACGAGGTACGCCGCATCCTCAAGGCCTTCATCGACGGGCAGTGGCTGAGCGAGTTCGACGTCCGCCTGCAGGAGTACGCCGCCAGCCTCGGGTTGCGACTGCCCGGCGGCGACGACGGGCGTGGCGGCCAGGAGGAACATGGCGGCAACGACGGGCATGGCGGCCAGGAGGAACATGGCGGCAACGACGGGCATGGCGGCGAGGAGGAACATGGCGGCGACGACGGGCATGGCGGCCAGGAGGAACATGGCGGCAACGAGCAAGGTGGGGACGATGACCGGTGACGCAGCGGGCTTGTTCTCGGCGCTCGACCTCGACCTCCCCGACGATGCCCGCCCCGGCTACCGGCTCGATCGGTTGGAGGTCTACAACTGGGGCACCTTCGACGGGCGGATCTATCGCCTCGACCTCGCCGGCGAGACGACGCTGCTGACCGGCGACATCGGGTCCGGCAAGTCGACCCTCGTGGACGCCATGACCACGCTGCTGCTCCCGGCGCAGCGCATCAACTACAACAAGGCGGCGGGCGCCGACACCCGGGAGCGGTCGCTGCGCTCCTACGTGCTGGGCCACTTCAAGGCGGAACAGAACGCGGCGACCGGCACCCGCCGCTCGGTGGGGCTTCGCGACCACCGGCACTACTGCGTGTTGCTCGCCGTCTTCCGCAACCGGGGACCCCAGGCGGTCGACAGCGTAGTCACCCTGGCTCAGGTGTTCTGGACGCGAGACAGCGCCGGCGGACAACCGCAACGGTTCTACCTGACCAGCGAACGCGACCTGTCCATCGAGGCGGACTTCACCGACTTCGGCCAGGACTTGGGGGCGTTGCGGCGGCGTCTGCGGGAGGGCGGGGCGCAGATCAGCGATGCGTTCCCCGACTACGGCGCCCGGCTTCGCAAGCTGCTCCGGATCCATTCCGACCAGGCGCTGGAGCTCCTGCACCAGACCATCTCGATGAAGTCCGTCGGCAATCTCACCGAGTTCGTGCGCCAGCACATGCTGGAGGGCGCCGACGTCGGGGGCCGCATCGACACCCTGCTGCGCCACTTCGACGACCTGACCCAGGCCCACGAGGCTGTCCGCGAGGCGCGCGATCAGATCGCCGCACTCGACCCGCTGGTCGCCCACTGTGACGCCCACGACCGGCTCGGACAGCGGATCGCCGTCGACACCTTGGCCCGCGAGGCGCTGCCCACCTGGATGGCCAGCCACCGGATCCGGATCCTCGACACCCTCGCGGCGGCCGAGCAGACCCGATTGGACGAGGTGCGAGCCGACCACGAGCGGGTCCAAGACCGGCTCACCGAGCTTGCGGAGACGCAGCGTCGCCTCGAACGGGAACGCGACGGTGTCGGCGGCAGCCGGCTCGCCGAGCTGGAGCGCACGATCGCCCGCATCGAGCAGGAGCGCGACGAACGCCGGAAGCGGGCCGGCGCCCTCGCCGAGAGCCTCGCCGCGGCGGGCCTTCCCGACGTCACCGACGCCGCCTCGTTCGCCACCGCCCGCCATCGAGCGCAGGAGCTGGCCGGCGAGCTCGACGCCGAGCAGTCCCACCTCGACAACGAGCGCACCGAGCTCCTCGTCGCGCAGCACGCGCTGCGGTCGGAGGGCGACGAGATCGGGCGGGAGATCCGATCCCTGGAAGGCAGGCAGAGCAGCATCGACACCCGAAGCCTGCGCATTCGGGAAGGTCTCGCGGCCGGCATCGGCGTACCGGAGGACACGCTGCCGTTCGTCGGGGAGCTGGTGCAGGTGGGCGCCGCACACGATGACTGGCGCGGCGCCGCCGAGCGGGTGCTGCGGGGCTTCGCGCTGGCGGTGCTCGTGCCGGCCGAGCATTACGAGGCGGCGACGGCGTGGATCGACGCGAATCATCTCGGGGGCCGGCTCGTCTACTACCGGGTGCCCGCCCGGTTCGTCCGCGAGGACGCCCCGCTGACCAGCGATACCATCCTCGCGGACCTGCTCGACGTGCGGCCCGGGCCCCACGAGCAGTGGCTCCTCAACGAGTTGCGATTGCGACGGGCCAACCACGTCTGCGTCGACACGGTCGCCGCGCTGCGCCAGCAGCGCGGCCGGGCGGTCACCCGC
The DNA here is from genome assembly GCA_016699675.1 of Austwickia sp. Taxonomy (NCBI): domain Bacteria; kingdom Bacillati; phylum Actinomycetota; class Actinomycetes; order Micrococcales; family Dermatophilaceae; genus Austwickia; species Austwickia sp. Next base: position 1,368,911 of record CP064985.1, read on the forward strand.
GCCGGCCAGATCAAGGACCGTAACCGCCACGAGAAGGACGATCGCTTCGACATCCGTGACCGCACCCGCTGGGTGCTCGGCTGGACCAACGCCGACAAGATCGACGCCCTGGTCACGCGGGGCACCACCTGTCAGGCTCAGCAGCACGCCATCGCCCAGCGCATCGAGGCGGTCCACCGCCCGCTCGCCGCCGTCGAGAGGCGCCGCTACGCGCTGGCGAAGGTGGAGGTCTACACCAGCTTCGCGGACGTCGACTGGAGCTCGTCGGCGGCGGCCGTGACGACCCTGGCCAGCGAGAAGGCCGAGATCGAGGAGGGCAACGAGCAGCTGGCGCAGCTCACGGCCCGGCTGGAGGCGGTGGCCGGCGACCTGGCCCGGGAGCGCGCGTGCGACGGCGAGCTCAGGGAGCGCATGGGTGCCCTGAGCGGCGCGCTCGAGCGGCTGGCCGAGCGGCGGGGCCGGGCTGCGGCGGCGCTGGAGGCGGTCGACACAGCTCAGGCGGCACGGTTCGCCCCGGCGTACGACGATCTCACCGCCACCCTGCCCGCGCCCGTCGATGAGGACGGCTGCGAGGCAGCGGAGCGTAGCCATCGGGACCGGCTGACGGAGCGCATCGACAAGGCCCGCGACAGCCAAACGACGACGGCGAACCGCGCCGTGGCGGCGATGGTCCAGGTGCGGCAGGCCTGGCCTGCGCTCACCAGCGAGACCGATGCGTCGATCGAGGCGGCCGACGAATTCCGGGCGCTGCGCGATCGCGTCGCAGGCGATGACCTGCCCCGCTTCGAGGCCGAGTTCAAGGAGCAGCTCAACACCAACGCCATCCGCGAGATCGCGTCGTTCGACAGCTGGCTGCGGCAGTCTTCTCGCGAGATCCAGGGCCGGATCGCCACCATCAACGAATCGCTGGCGGCCATCGAGTACAACCCGGGACGCTCCATCACGCTGCTGCACCAGCCCACCCCCGTCCAGGAGGTCAAAGACTTCCGGGCGGACCTTCGAGCCTGCACCGACGACGCGTTAGTCGGCGACGATCTGTACTCCGAGGAGCGGTTCCTCCAGGTCACCCGGATCCTCGAGCGGTTCCGGGGCCGGCCGGGCCAGGCCGAACACGACAAGCGGTGGACCGCGTTGGTGACCGACGTCCGCAACTGGTTCGTCTTCGCCGCCTCCGAACGGGACCGGGAAACCGGCCGCGAATGGGAGCACTATGCCGACAGCGACGGCAAGTCCGGCGGCCAGAAGGAGAAGCTCGCCTACACCATCCTCGCGGCCTCGCTGGCCTACCAGTTCCGTCTGCAGTGGGGTGTGCGGCACTCGCAGGACTTCCGGTTCGCCCTGATCGATGAGGCGTTCGGCCGCGGCTCGGATGCCTCCACCCGCTATGCCCTCGACCTCTTCCGGCGCCTCGGCCTGCAGCTCCTGGTGGTGACCCCGCTGCAAAAGGTCCATGTCATCGAGCCCTACGTGCGGGCCGTGGGCTACGTCGACAACCGGACGGGCGAACGGTCCGGGCTCCGGACCCTCACGATCGAGGAATACCACGCGGAGCGGGAGGCCTACCTGGCCGCCACGGTGCAGCGACGTCATGCCTGACTGGACCACCGTGGCCGATCTTCAGGCGGCCGTCCGCCGGCGCTGGACCGATGGGACGCTCCTGACGGCGTACGCCTCGGGGCAGCCGTTCCCGGCCCTGTCGCTGCCCATTCGCGGGCCGCGCGCCGCGGAGATCGGCGCCCGGCTCGACGACGTCCGCCGGTGGCGGGAGCAGCTGGTGCGGGCGAGCGCGGGCGGTACGGCGTACGAGCTGGTCGAAGGGGCGGTCGGGGGGCGCGTCGCCGGCCGCAACCACCTCCCGAACCGGGCGCTGCTCGACTCGTACGAACAGGCCTGGCGGCTGCTCGGGGTCCAGGCCGACGTATCCGCCTTCAGCGAGGTGCTGCGCCGCACCCGGCAGGAGTCTCCCGAACTCCTCGAGTGGGTGATCGGCCATCCCTGCACAGCACTGCGCAGTCACGAGATCTGGCCGCAGGCGCTAGCGGCCTACCGCTGGCTCCGGTCGTCGGCGGCGCGGGGGGCCTGGCTACGGGAGATCACCGCGCCGGGGGTCGACACCAAGTTCGTCGAGGGACAACGCGGCCTCTTGGCCGAGCTGCTCATCGCGGGCGGCGCCCAGCCATCGCCCGTCGAGGGCGCGCCCGGAGCCGTGGGGGCGTTCGCGCAGCGATTCGGGTTGCGCACTCCCGAGCGGCTGGTGCACCTCCGCTTCGACGCTGGGTTCGCCGGCATGCCGGACGTGGTGAGCGAAGGGACGTTCCGGCTGGCCGAGCTGGCGAGACTGCGGGTGAGCGTCGGCACTATGGTCGTCGTCGAGAACCTGCAGACGTTTCAGGCGTGGCCCGTGCCCCACGACGGCGTGGTGATCTGGGGCGCCGGCTACCTCGCGCCGCGGCTGAGCCGGGTGCCCTGGGCCCGGAACTGCCCTCGGGTCATCTACTCCGGCGACCTCGACACCCACGGGTTCGCGATCCTCAGCGGCCTGCGCGCCGGCATCTGCCACGCCGAATCGCTGGCGATGGACCGGGAAACGCTGCTGTCGCATCGGGATCGATGGGGGACCGAACCAACCCCGACTGCCGCCCGGGTGCCCTATCTGACGCCGGCCGAGGCCGAGCTCTACGCAGACCTGGTCGAGGACACCTACGGTCCGCACGTTCGCTTGGAGCAGGAACGCCTGGACTGGGCCCACCTGCGGGAGCTCATCGCCGCGGCCGACGCGCAGTGGCTCGCAGGCGGGCGCGGGCGTGGTGGGGCACGCGGTCTCGGCGGGCCGACTCCCGGCCGCTGCGGTGACCCGGCCGACGTCCGCGTCGAGAGGTGACGACCTCGGCATGGTGCTCCACTCGCCGTACGACGGCTCGCCTGGACCCGGCGACCCGACGCACCACCCGGTGCGGGGAGGGCCGCTCGATGTCGCTTAGGCTCGGGGCATGCCGGCGAGCACCCCGCGGGACCGCCTCCTGATGGCCCTGCAGATGGCCGACCTGGGCGAGCAGATGGTGCGAGCACGGTTGGCGCGAGACCACCCGGAGCTCGATGAGCACCGTGTTCGGGAGTCCGCCGCGCGCTGGCGACGCGACCGTCCCGACGCGCCGCACGGGGACTGTCCGGGTCGACGCTCGACCCGACGCCTCGAACAACCCGACCGATGAGCACCGATCTCCTGGCCTCCCTGACCCGCCTGGCGCAGGATCTGCGCCAGGCGCAGGCGCAGTGGGCGCTGATCGGCGGTTTCGCCGTCTCGGCTCGGGCCGAGCCGAGATTCACGCGCGACGTGGACGTCTGCGTCTGGGTCGAGGATGACGCGGGGGCCGAGCGTACGACGTACGCGCTGCGCGCCCTCGGCTACCGCGTGGAGGCCCTCGTCGAGCACAGATACCTCGACCGGCTTGCCACCGTGCGACTGGAGTCCCCCATCCCCGGGGGGGTACTCGTCGACCTGCTCTTCGCGTCCTCGGGGATCGAGGCGGAAATCGTCGCGGCCGCCGAGGCCGTGGAGCTGGTGCCGGGGCTCGTCGTACCGGTTTCCCGAGCCGCGCACCTGGTGGTGCTCAAGCTCCTGGCCCGCGACGCCCACCGTCCCCAAGACGCGATGGACCTGCGCGCGCTGCGATCGGTGCTCGCCCCGGGCGATGCGGACGAGGTCCGGCGGCTCGCTGCGCTGGTCACCAGCCGCGGATTTCACCGCGACCGTGACCTGATCGCGCTCGCCGAGGAGTACCTGACCCAGTCGCCCTGACGGTTGCGCGCCATGCGGCTTCGGTCCTGTCCTGGCTGGGTTCGCAGCCGGTAGGCCGCGCGTGAGGCGAAGACCACGCCCCGTCCCGCCCCGCGGCGCCCCTCGGCAGGGCAGGCTTGCGCTCGACGAACTGGGCAGTCGAGGGTGATCCGCAGGAGGCAGGGATGGGCGAGAACAAGCTGGCGGTGGTCGGCGGCGGGCTGATGGGTTCGGGCATCGCGGAGGTCGCGGCGCGCCGCGGCATCACCACCGTGGTCACCGACATCTCCGACGCGGCGGCCGCGGCGGCGAAAGGGCGCGTCGAGAAGTCGATGGGCCGTTCGATCGCCAAGGGCAAGCTGGCCCAGGAGGACGCCGACGCGGCGATGCAGCTGCTGACCTTCTCGGGGTCCGTCGACGCGGCCGCAGACGCCGACATCGTCATCGAGGCCGCCACCGAGAACGCCGAGGCCAAGGACGCGCTCTTCCGCAAGCTCGGCGAGATCGTCCAGCGCCAGGACGCGATCCTCGCCTCGAATACCAGCTCCCTGCAGATCATTCGGCTGGGCACGGCGGCCGGGCGGCCCGAGTGGACCGTGGGTCTGCACTTCTTCTCGCCGGTGCCGTTGATGAAGCTGGTCGAGGTCATCCCGTCGCTGGCGACGGTGCCGGAAGCCAAGGATCGGGCGTTCGCGTTCGTCAGCGAGGGCCTCGGCAAGGAGGTCATCGAGGCGCCGGATCGGCCGGGGTTCGTCGTGAACGTCCTGTTGGTGCCGTACATGATGAGCGCCATCCGACTGCTCGAGGGCGGCCACGCCACCGCGGCGGACATCGACAAGGGCATGCGGCTCGGGTGTGGCCACCCGATGGGACCGCTGGAGCTCATCGACAACATCGGGCTCGACACGGTCCGCGGGGCGACGCTGGGGATGTTCAACGAGTTCAAGGACCCGATGTACGCCCCGCCGCCGCTGCTCAACCGCCTCGTCGACGCCGGCTTCCTGGGCAAGAAGACGGGCCGCGGGTTCTACGACTACAGCTCCTGACGGCGGGCCCGCCCCATCCGCCCGGCCGGCTCGGACCCCTCGCCGCCGACCGACGTGGGGCAGCGCTAGTCAAACGGGTCATCGCGCACCCGGTGCTCACCACGCCTGAGCATCGCCAGCGGGGAATCAACCGTCCCCGTGGCTGATGACCGCTCGTGACCTGCACGTTTGGTGCCATGGCACCCTTTGGGCAGGTCACGAGCGGTCGCTGGGCCGGGAAGCCGTGGGTGGGCACTGCTGAGGGCACGCGGAGTGCTGCCATCACGACGAGTTCTGCGCCCACAGCGGCGCTCACAGCGACGCGTGGTCATCACGAGGCGGAGAGTTCCCGGCGCACGTCGTACGGCGTCTTGTCCGGCCGCCACCCGCGCCAGGCGGGGTGCCGCAGCCGGCCGGTCTCGGTCCACTCGCCGTACGTCACCTCGCCCACCCGCACCGGCTCCACCCAGCGTGCCCCGCGCGCGTCGACGCGGGGGACGTCCGGTACGACGGGGGTGGCGCGCTCCAGCGGCGCGAGCTCGGCGCGGATCTCCTCCAGCGCGCGGTCCGTGAACCCGGTGCCGACCTTCCCGACATACCGCCACTGCCGCGGCGCTCCGGGGGGCCCATCCGGCCCGGCTCCGGCAACCGGCAGCCCCAACAGCAGCGCCCCGAGCGTGCCCGCCCGCCGCCCGGTCCCCGCCGTCCAGCCGACGACCACCACCTCCTGCGTCCGGACGTGCTTGATCTTCAGCCAACTGCGTGCGCGACGCCCGGGGAGGTAGGGACTGTCGAGTCGTTTCGCGATGATCCCCTCCAGCCGCAGCGACCGGCTCACGTCGAGCGCCACGCCGAGGTCACTGCCGAACGTCGTCGGCACGTGCACGTGGCCGCCCTCGGGGAGCAGTGCTTGCAGGAGTTCGCGGCGTCGCGGGTAGGGCTCCGCGAGCAGCGACACCCCGTCGAGGTGGAGCACGTCGAAGACCATGTAATGCGCCCGGATGCCGGCGCCGGGGTCGCCGCGGTTCTGCAGCCGGCCGAAGTTGGAGCGGCCGTCGGCGTCGAGCGCGACGACTTCGCCGTCGAGGACCGCCGCGTGCCCCGCGAGGAGGCTCGGCAGTTCGCGGAGTTCGGGGTACGCCGCCGTCAGATCGTTCCCGGCTCGGCTGCGAAACCGCGCCGCCCCCGGCGTACCGTCCTGATCGCCCACGACCGCCGCGACGGCCCGGTAGCCGTCCCACTTCACCTCGTACGCCCATCGCTCCGGCGCCCCGAGATCCGCCGCGGACCCGGCCACGGCCAGCATCGGCGCGATCACGGGCAGCTCATCGACACGGTCCATCGCTCCAGTGTGCGCCGACCGCGACCTCCCGCACGCGGCATCCGCGCGGATCCTGGCACGTCAGATCGTCGCGCGTCAGCCCGGCGCGTCAGATCCCGTCGGGTGCGGAGCCGAGCCGGCGGGCGTAGAGGTCGGGTCGGGGCGGGTGGCGCCGTACCCAGACGCGAGCCCCGAGCACCGAGACCCCACGGTCGTGGACGAGGAACTCGACGTCGATCCGGTCGATGTCCGGCTGGTTCTCCTTGAGCTGGGCGATGCGGATGACGAGGTCCTCCACGGCGGGCACATCCCGGGCCGGGAAGCCCGCCTCACCGGTGAGCATGGGCGCGAGCTTTACCTCCCGGACCATCGCGGCGACATCGTGGCGCGACAGGGGGGTGAGCCGATAGCTGGCATCGTGCAGGATCCGCGCGGCGACCCCCGCAAGCCGGAACGAGACCACGGGTCCGAGCTGGCGGTCCTCGCAAGCCCGCATGGACAGGTGCAGCCCGGCCCGGCCCATACTCTGCAGCACCACGCAGTGCCGCGCCGCGTCGCCGAACGTCTGGGTGAGCTGCCGCCAGGCCACCGCGAGTTCGTTCTCGTCCCGGATCCGGGCCCAGACGCGCTGGTCGGAGGCGTCACCCAGCGAGAAGTCCGTCACCTTCACGGCGACGTCCCAGCCCAACGCCTCCGCGGCGTCGACGGCCTCCTCGAGCTGGCTCACGCGGCGGTAGGGCAGGATCGGTACGCCGTAGTGGCCGAGGAGCGCGATGACCTCCTCGTCCGACAGGGCCCGACCGTCGGGGTGGTCCGCTAGCGCCCCGCTGACCAGGGCGGCCGCGCCGGGAGGGTCGATCCCGGGCAGGATCGGCAGAGTCGCGTCGGCCGCCCGACGCCACGCGGCGTACTGTTGCGCCTTGCTCAGCGCGAGGATGGCCCGCTCGGGCCCGGGGTAGGTCGGCACCGTTCCCCGATGCGGCGGCTGCTCGGGCACGGCGCCTGGGCGGGCGGGCCCTCGGTTCACGTCACCCGTGCATTCGCCGTTGCCGGAGATCACCGCGACGAGCGGTTTGCGCGGATGGTCGCCGAGGCGCCCGATCGCCGCCCGGATGTCGTCGAGCCGCACCTCGGTCTCCGCGGGCGCCGGGACGAAGACCGCCAGCACCGCGTCGATGTCGTCGTCGCTCATGGCGGCGCGGAGGCGCTGCTCGTACGTCGAGGCCGACAGCGCCGCCAGCCCGAGCCAGGTGGCGCGGGTCTGGAAGCCGGCCCGGATCGCGACGTCGGCGGCGATGATCGTCAGCTCGGGGGAATCGCCCACGATCGCCAGTCGGTTGCCCTGCGGCAACGGCTGGCGCACCAACAGCTGAGCGACGTCGAAAAGATGCTCGATGTGGTCGACCCGGACGACCCCGGCCTGGCGGAACATCGCGTCGACCACGGCTGCGGATGCGGCGGCGCTCGACGCGGCGGCGGCGCCGGCGGCGGCGAGGGCGTCCGCCGATCCCATGGGGCTCTCCGCGAGGGCGCCGTGGGCCGCGAGCTCGGAGCGCAGGCCGAGCGAGAACCCGCCGCGCCCCGAGGTGAGCACCACGATGGGCTTGCGCCGGCTCACCCGCCGGGCGATCCGCGAGAACTTCTCCGCGTTGCCGAGGGACTCGAGGTAGCTCAGGATGACCTCGGTCTGCTCGTCCTCGTCCCAGTACTGGAGCAGGTCGTTACCGGACACGTCCGCCCGGTTGCCCGCGGAGACGAAACTGGAGACCCCCAGACCCCGGTCGACGAGCATCCGCAGCGAGGTGAGGCTGAGGGGCCCCGACTGGCAGAAGAACCCGACCGGACCGGGGCGGGGCTGGACGTCACACATCGAGGCGTTCAGCGAGGTGCCCGCGGGGTTGATGATCCCGAGCGCACAGGGCCCGATCAGGCGCATCCCGGCCGATCGGCACTGCTCCAGCAGCTCGGCCTGCCGGCGCCTGCCCTGGCTGCCCGCCTCCGCGTAGCCGATCGAGACGACCAGCACCGCGTGCACCTTCTTGGCGGCGCAGTCCGCGACGACGCCCGGCACGAGCTCGGCCCGCACCGCGATGACCGCCAGGTCGACGGGCTCCGGCAGGTCGAGCACCGAGCCGTACGCCGGGATCCCGAACGCCGCGTCGATCGTCGGGTTGACCAGGTAGAGCCGGCCCTCGAACTCCCCGTCGAGCACGTTGCGCAGGAGTCGGCGCCCGGTCGACGTACGGCGTGCGCTGCCGCCGACCACGGCGACGCTGCGCGCCTCGAAGATGCGGCCCATGGAGCGCGCCTCGGCCCGATGCTCCCGAGCCGCCATGACGGCCATCGAGGTGTCGGTGGGCTCGACGGGGAAGGCGAACTGCACCGAGTCCCCGGTCATCGTGGTGCGCATCGCGTAGCCGGCGGCCCGGAAGGAGGCCATCATCCGGTCGTTCTCGGGAAGCACCTCCGCGTGCAGCATCGCGACCCCGAGTTCGCGGGCGATCTGGGCCAGATGCTCCAGGAGCAAGCCGCCCACGCCGTACCCGTGCAGTTCGTCGCGGACGACGAAGGCCACCTCCGCCTCGGTGGGCTGGGTCCGGGTGAAGTCGCCGATCGCGACCAGCTCCGCGCCACGGAAGACTCCGAGGACCACGCGGCGTTCCGCGTGATCGGCGTGGAGGAACATCTCCTTGTCGATCGCGCTGAGGGTGGGTCGCGGGGAGAAGAACCGGAAGTACTGACTGCGACCCGACAGCGCCGCCCAGAACCCGTCCAGCGCGGCCTCATCGGCGGGGCGGAGCGGACGCAGCCGCGCCGGCTGCCCGTCGGCGAGGAGGATGTCGGCCTCCCAGCGGGGAGCTAACCCTCGGCCCCCTCGACCGCCCGAAACCCCCGCCGGGTCGGCCACCCGATGACTCATCAGCTCCGCCCTCCCGCCTGCTCGCGCGCCCCGAGGGCCGGCGGGAGCCCCACCGTCGGTGCCCCGCCGGCACTCGCGATACGAGCCTACCGACCGGTCAGCGCGGGCTATGCAGCGCACGGGGCGCCGGCGCCAACCGGTCGATGGACGGGCTCACGCCGCCGACCGTCACGAGCACGGGACGAACGGGGCGAGCCGAGGGGGCTGGCGGGCAGCCATCGCGGCGAACCGGGCGCCCCGAAGAGGCGGGCGCTAACGGCGGCGGAGCATGCGGGCACGGCTCAGGGCGGTGGGCGGCACGCGCACACCGGCTCCCGGCGCCTCCGGCTAGTGGTGCATCCCGGGCATGGGCTGCGCCGGTGCAGCCGGACCGTTCTGCCAGCCCAGGACGCCGGGGTCGAGCATCCCCACGATCATGGCCACGTGCGCGACCACGAGGAAGACCCCGACGAAGATCACGTGCAGGCGGCGCGCCGTTCGTTCGTCGGAGCCGAGTAGGCCCACCTCCACCAGGGTGATGCCGATCATGGGGACGGCCCCGGCGACGTAGGCCAGCACCGCGATGATGTCGGCCGCGCCGCGCCACCCCCCGGAGAGGGTGAGCGGCAGCACGGCGTACCGCAGCAGGTGCACCCCGATCCCCAGCAACACCGGCCCGACGAGCAGGCCCGCGGCGCGACTGAGCCGCGCGACCCAGGGCGGGGCGGCCCCGAACAACAGTGCCAGCTCCGTGATGGCCAAGGTCTCGGCCAGGATGACCGGAATGGCCATGAAGATGAGCAGGTTCCAGGGCTGGAACACCGACAGCAGACCCATGTAGTGCGTCATGGGCATCCCACCGTCGCCGGCGCCGACGGTCCGGTCGGGCGCCAGCAGCCCGACCGCGAGCGCGACGGGGGCCACCACCGCCACGGCGAGTCGGGTGCGCCCCGAGTCCCGGCGCGACACGGTCGCTGGACGCGCCTGGGGTGGGCTGGTGACGGTCATGGCGGGTTCCTCCAAGCCGGGACATGTGGATGCGGGATGCCAGATGCGGATACGGTCCCCAGGCTCCCCGGCCGGCCCCGGCCGTAGGGGCGGGCAAACCCTGAAGAAACGATGAAGATGCGCGTCAGGGCGGCAGCGCCGGCAGGGACACCGCGAACGTCGCACCCCGGCCGAGGCCGGCGGACGAGGCCGTGACGTCCCCGCCGTGCGCGCGGACGATGGCGCGGCTGATGGTGAGGCCGATCCCCACGCCGCCGTGGTCCCGGTCGCGCGCGGCGTCGGTGCGGTAGAACCGGTCGAAGACGTGGGGCAGCTGCTCGGCGGCCAGGCCGTCCCCGGTGTCGACCACCTCGAGCCGCAGACCCGCGCTGCCCCGCGTCGCGCGCAGCACCACCTGACCCCCCGCGGGCGTGTGCCGCACCGCGTTGGCCAGGAGATTGTCGAGGGCCTGGGTCAGTCGAGACGGATCGCCGTGGAGGGTGGCAAGCCCCGGAGCGAGCTCGAGAACGAGGCGTACGCCGGTGCCGCGGGCCCGTTCTCGCGCGGCGACCGCCACGCCGTCGAGCCAGCTGGCCACGTCCATGGCGGTCGGCCGCAGGTTCAGATGGCCCTGTTCGGCGGCCGACACCTCGGCGACGTCCCGGGCGAGCTGCTCCAGGCGGTCGGTCTGCCGGCGCAACGCGGCCAGGGTCGGCCCGTCGGGGCGCGACACCCCGTCCTCGATGGCCTCCAGCAACGCCCGCAGCGAGGCGATGGGGGTGCGCAGTTCGTGCGCCAGGTCCGCGAGCATCCGGGCTCGGACCGCCTCCGTGCGCGCGAGCTGCGCTGCCATGTCGTTCAGGCTTCGCTGCACGACGGCCACCTCGGCGGTGGGATGCGCCACGGCGACGGCGGCCGAGTAGTCGCCGGCGGCCACGCGCGCGGCCGCCCGCGCGCAGTCCCGCAAGGGCGCGGCGATCCGACGCGAGACGAACAGCCCCAGACCGAGCGCTCCCGCCCCCGCCATGACCAGCCCCACCAGCAACGAGATAAGCCCGGCCGAGCGGAAGGCCTCGGCAGCGTGCAGCACCACCAGGGGCTGGTCTCCGTGGCCGGCCCGGCGCAGGTGATCGTCGAAGATCGGCGGACCCATGACGAGAGCGGTGAGCACTATCGTCACCGCCGTCGCCGTGATGGTGACGGCCTGGCCGGCCAAGAGCCGAGCGGCGAGGGTGACCTGCGGCCGCCCGTCGGTGCGCCGGGCCGCGGAGGCGTCGGGGGCACTCACGACGCGGACCCCATGCGGTAGCCCACCCCGCGGACCGTCACGATGTACCGCGGGCGCGCGGGGTCATCGCCGAGCTTGCGGCGGATGTGGCCGACATGAACGTCCACGAGGTGCTCGTCGCCGACCCACTCTGGGCCCCAGACCTCCGCCACGAGCCGGCGACGATCGAAGGCCAGTCGCGGCCGGGCCGACAATATGGCGAGCACGTCGAACTCGGTGCGGGTCAGCTCGACGGGCCGGCCGTCCACCTCGACGCGGCGGGCAGCCGGGTCGATGCACAGCGCCCCGAACCGCCGGATTGGTTGCTCGTCCGCACCGGCGGATTCGCGCCGCGGGCGGCGCAGCAGCACCTGCACACGGGCGACCAGCTCCCGCGGGCTGAACGGCTTGGTGACGTAGTCGTCTGCGCCCACGGACAGCCCCACCAACGTGTCGAGCTCGCCGTCGCGGGCCGTGAGCATCAACACGTAGCAGTCGCTGAAGGTGCGGATCTGGCGGCACACCTCGACCCCGTCGAGGCCCGGCAGGCCCAGGTCGAGGACGACCACATCCGGGGCGAACTCGCGGGCGCCGCGCACGGCCGCCGGCCCGTCGGCCACGGTCCGTGTGACGAATCCGGCCCGGTCGAGGTAGGCCGCGACGGTGCCGGCGAGGACCGGTTCGTCGTCGACGACGAGCACCCGGGCCGGGGAGGGCGTGGGGACGGTCATGCCCCAGTGTGGCCATCTGGCCGGCCCCGGCGGGCATCGGGTCCGTCGGCGGCGCGCGGCCGAACCCCATCGGCTCGACCCATCGGGTTGGGCCTCGTCGGCTGGACCCGTCGGCTGGCCCCGTCGGCTGGCCCCTCGGATGAACTATCGGATGAACCGTCAGATGAACCCGTCGGCTGGACAGGTCAGGGTGTCGCCGCCGGTCCCGCGATGTCGCCGGGCCGCGGCCGGGCGGCCCGCCACACGCCGGCGCCCGAGCCGTCCGTCGCCACGACCACGTCGTCGCCGTCGCCGTCGCCGTCGCCGTCGCCGTCGCCGTCGCCGTCGCCCACGATGGCCAGGGCGACCGGCGCGCCGGGAAACCGTCCTACGACCGCCGCGGAGCGTCGATTCACCTGCCAGAGCGCGCTGCCCGAGGTGCCGTCGCCGGGGACGAGCGCGTACGCCGTGTCGGCTCCGGCGACCGCCGCCGCGACCGGCCCACGATCCGTCGCGAGGCCGGGCAGGACGATCGGCGCTCGCGCCCCCGGCGAAAGGTTGGTCGCGAGGCCGGTCGAGAGGCCGGTCGAGAGGCCGGGCGTGGGGCCGGTCGCGAGGCCGGACCCAACCGCGGGGGCACCGACCCCGCCCGACAGGGGGCCGACTCCACCCCCCCAAGACACCCACCGCGCCCCCGAGGTCCAGCCACCATGCGGCCGGGCCTGCCCCGACCCGGCCGACCAGGAGGCAGGCCGCCGTGTTGCATCCCACCGCCAGCGCCTGACCATCGACCTGCGCGCGCTCCGCCGCCGGCCCCGGCCCCCCGCTGCGTTCCAGCGACGCGAACGGCAGCGGCACCGCGCGGGCGGTGGCCCCCACGAGCAGCCAGGCAACGGGCCGGTTGCGCACCCCGTCCGTGAGGTCCGTGACCCACCCGGCGATGACGACCGCGGCGCCTGACGTGGCGACGCCCTCCGGCGTGGGCAGCACGGTCGGCGTGCCGGCCAGGGCCGGCCGGGTCGGCTCCTCCCGGACCCACCGGGCTCCCTCGGGGTGCCACAGTGCGATGTCGTTGCCCCGCCCGCCCGCACCCTCCCACGTACCGACCAGCAGGGGCGCTGCTCCGGCGGGGACACCGATCCCGCTCATCGATACCGCCTGCTGACCACCGAACGTCTCGAAGGGCTGCGGCTGCTCCACCAGGCCGGCGGTGCTGCCGCGCCAGACGGTCCAGCGGACGTTGCCGTGCGCGCCGCCCCGGGCGCCCCCGAGCGCGACGACGTCGCCGGCCGCGGCGGCCATGGCCTGCCAGCGGGCCTGTGGGGCATGCCCGGAGATGGCCTGCAGCGGGACCGGCGGGAGCGACGTCGGACGCGCGGGCGCGTTCTGTCGAGCTCGGGCGGACCCGGCGGGTCCGGCGGGGTTGGTGCCGTCCCGCCGGGACTCATCGGTCCACCAGGTCAGGCCGACGGGCGTGGCCGTGTCCCCGGCGTACCGGCCGATGAGCAGCCCCGGCGGCACGGCGGTCACGGCGGTCACGGCGGTCACGGTGACGACCACACCCTCGCCGGGCAGGCCCACCCGTTCCCACTCCCACCCCCCGGCAGCCGGCGCATGGGCCGTCGCGGCGGAGGGACCCCTCCCGGCCGGCGCGCCGAGGCAGGCCCCGAGGGCCGCAGCGCAGAGGGCGGTGACCGCCACCAGGCGACGCCGGCCCGACCGGGTATGCCGGCCGGTCCCTCGGGCGGGGGCGGCCCGACGCACGGTCGCCCACTCGTCGAGGCGAGGACGCCCGGGGGTGGCCATGCGCCATGATGGCCCGCCGCATACCGTGACGGCCATGCCCAGCTCGGACCATTGGAAGGGCGCCTGGAACAGACGTACGCCGGGGCGGTGCCCGCGCCGAACGTTCCCCGGTGGGCGGCTCCGGCACCCCAGCCCAGGACCGTCCTCGTCGCCGCGGGCCTGGCCCGGGACCTGGGCCTAGACACGGCGGAGCTGGCGGCGCGGCCGGAGATCCTCGCGGGCGGCGTCGATGACACGGTGCCCACCTTCGCGCAGGACTACGCGGGCCTGCACCTTCCCCGGCTGCGACCGGCCGCCGTCCTGGTGCGAAGCCCACCGCCTGCGCGAATGGCAAGCCGACCTCGGCGAAACCACGTCGACCAACTCACCCTGCTCTGCACCCGCCACCACCCCGACATCCACGCCCGCCGCCTCCGGGGCGAACTCATCAACGGCCGCGTCCACCGGAAACCACGACAATGACCCTCCCCCAGATGACCGACGTCGGCCAAAGCACCCCGCCGCGGGCAGCGCGCCTCGCCCGACCGCGCACCGGGCTGCGATGCTGCCCGCTAAACCTGCGGGCGGGGGCTCAGATCCGGTCATCGGCAGCGCAAGGCGAGGTCGGCGAGGGCGGCGTCCACGTCGGCGAACCCTCGCCAGCCACAACCCGAGGGTGCGGCGCCAGGGCGCGCGGGCGTACCGTCTGCCGTTCGCTCCGCCACGCCGGCTGGAATCTCAGGTCAGCCGGTGCGACCTCAGCTCGGCTACCAACCGTGCCTGATGACGCAGGATGTGGTGCCGCTCTGGGGGTTTTCGGGTCCCACCGCGCGGAGCGCGTCTTCGGATCTCGCCAGGTCGGCGACCAGGTGCCGCAACCGTGCGCGGCTGGGGGGCGCGTGCGGTGCCGTCGTCATAGCCCCACGCTTACCGATAAGCCTGGAGACCAGCTGAATTCGGACTGAGTGTTCACCATGCGAACAGCCCCCTGGTCTGCCTGCACGCACGGGCTGCCGTGGCGGTGCTGCGCTCCCTAGGCTCTCCCCATGCCGATCTCCGCGAGCGACCGTCCCCACCTGCTTCGTGCCGTTGAACTCGCCGAGACGGCGCTCGCCGCCGGCGACGAGCCGTTCGGATCGGTGCTGGTCGGCGCCGATGGAACGGTGCTTTTTGAGGACCACAACCACGTCGGTGGCGGCGACCACACGCAGCATCCGGAGTTCGCGATCGCCCGATGGGCCGCCGCGCACCTGGCGCCGCCGGAGCGCGCCGCGGCGGTGGTCTATACCTCGGGCGAACACTGCCCGATGTGTTCGGCGGCGCACGGCTGGGTCGGGCTGGGCCGCATCGTCTACGCCGCGTCGTCGGCCCAGCTCGGCGAGTGGCTCACCGAGCTCGGCGTACCCGCCCCGCCCATCAACACCGTGCCGATCCACCAGATCGTGCCTGGAGTGGTCGTGGACGGACCCGACCCGGACCTCGCAGAGCGCGTCCGTGGGCTGCACGAGGCGCGCTTCCGCTGAACCCCGATCCGGGGAACCGTTGATCGCCATACCACCGGCACTCGGCGTTTCACCCGGACCTGCGCACCGCGACGATGTCCGTTCACGACCTGCGCGTTTGGTGCCACGGCACCCTTTGGGCAGGTCACGAACGGTCGTTCGGCCGGGCCGTGGGGCCCGGTGTGACGTACCGTCCCGAGCACCCCTGGCGTAACGTGCCGCCCATGCAGCCCGCCACCCCCGCCGCCGACGCTCCCCGCGCAGGCACCGCGCTCGGCGGGCTGGAGCACAGCTACGCCGAGGCCGTCCCGGCGCTCTCGGTGCCGTTCCGGGCCGAGCCGGCGCCCGCCCCCCGACTCCTGGTGCTGAACGACGCCCTGGCTGCCGACCTGGGCCTCGACCCCGCCGCCCTGCGGGCCGATCCGGCGCTGCTCACCGGCCAGCTGCCGGCGGACCACCCGACGTACGCCCAGGCCTACGCGGGCCACCAATTCGGCTCCTACCAGCCGCAGCTCGGCGATGGCCGGGCGGTGCTGCTCGGCGAGCTGGGTACGCCTGGCGGGGGCCGCGTGGACCTGCATCTCAAGGGGTCGGGCCGCACCCGGTTCTCGCGGGGCGGCGACGGCAAGGCGGTCATCGGGCCGATGCTGCGGGAGTACGTCATCGGCGAGGCGATGCACGCCCTCGGCATCCCGACGACCCGCGCCCTGTCGGTGGTGGCCACCGGTGAGCCCGTGCTCCGCCGCAGCCCCGAGCCCGGCGCCGTCCTGTGTCGGGTCGCGGCCAGCCACCTGCGGGTGGGCACGTTCCAGTACGCCGCGTCCACCGGCGACCGCGAACTGTTGCAAGCGCTCGCGGATTACGCCATCGCCCGGCACTACCCCAGCGCCGCCGAGTCCGCCCAGCCGTACCTCGCCCTGCTCCGCGCGGTGGTCTTGGCCCAAGCCGACCTCGTCGCCCGGTGGATGCTCGTCGGCTTCGTGCACGGCGTGATGAACACCGACAACATGACGATCAGCGGCCAGACCATCGACTACGGCCCCTGCGCGTTCCTCGACCGGTTCGCCATGGACACGGTGTTCAGCTCGATCGACCTCGGCGGCCGGTACGCCTACGGGAACCAGCCGTCGGTCGCCCTGTGGAACCTCGCCCGCTTCGCCGAAACGCTCATCCCGCTGCTGGTCGGCCCGGCAGACCCGACAGACCCGGCCGACGAGGCGGCGCACCGCACCGGCGCGGACGCCGCCGTCGAGGCCGTCACCGAGGTGCTGGGTGACTTCGGGCCGCGCTACCAGGCCACCGCCGCGGCGGGGATGGCGGCCAAGCTCGGGCTCCCGGCGCCGGACGACGCGCTCGCCGAGGACCTGCTCGCCCTGCTCGCCGCGCAGCGCGTCGACTTCACGTCGTTCTTCCGCGCACTGGCGGGCGGGATGGCGCGGGAGCTGTTCGCCGAGCCCACGGCGTACGACGCCTGGGCCGTACGGCGGGAGGCCGCGCTGCCCACCGACCCCGACGCGCGGGCCGCGATCGCCGCGGCCATGAACCGCGTCAACCCGCTCTACATCCCGCGCAACCACCGCGTCGAGGAGGCGCTCGCCGCGGCGACGGGCGGCGACCTCGCCCCCGTTCGGCGGCTGGTCGCGGCGGTGTCCCAGCCGTACGTCGAGCGCGCCGACCTCGCCGACCTCGCCGGCCCGGCCCCCGACGACGCCGGCCCGTATGTCACCTACTGCGGGACCTGAACCGCCTCGCGACGAAAGGACAGCCCCCATGACCGCGCTGCGCACCGCCACCGCCGAGGGAACCGCCCGCGCCCAGGAGATCGTCGACCGGGTCCACACCGGCCTGTTCATCGACGGGTCCTGGGTGGACGCGGCGTCCGGCACGACCCTGGCCGTCGTCAACCCGGCCACCGAGGAGGTGCTGGCCACGATCGCCGACGGCGGCGAGCGGGACGCCCAGCGGGCCATCGACGTGGCCGCCGCCCGGCAGGACGACTGGGCCCGCACCCCGCCCCGGGAACGGGGCGAAATCCTGCGCCGAGCCTACGAACTCATCATCGAACGCCAGGACGACCTCGCCACGTTGATGACCGTGGAGATGGGCAAGCCGCTCGCCGAGGCGCGTGGCGAGGTCACCTATGGCGCCGAGTTCTTCCGCTGGTTCGCCGAGGAGGCGGTGCGGATCGGCGGCGACATGCGCCTGTCCGGCGACGGCAAGACCCGCATCTTCGTCAGCCGCCAGCCGGTGGGCCCGAGCGTCCTCGTGACGCCCTGGAACTTCCCGCTGGCCATGGGCACCCGCAAGATCGGCCCGGCCATCGCGGCCGGCTGCACGATGGTGTTCAAGCCGGCCCAGCTCACCCCGCTGACCTCGTTCGCTTTGGTCGACATCCTGACCGAGGCGGGCCTGCCGGCGGGCGTCCTCAACGTTGTCTGCACCAGCCAGGCCGGCGAGGTCGTCGGTCCGTGGCTGGCCAGCGGCAAGGCCCGCAAGGTCTCGTTCACGGGGTCGACGGCGGTGGGCGTGCGCTTACTGGAGCAAGCGGCCCAGCACGTGCTGCGCTCGTCCATGGAGCTCGGCGGGAACGCCCCGTTCATCGTCTGCGAGGACGCCGACGTCGCCGCCGCGGTCGACGGGGCGATGATCGCCAAGATGCGCAACATGGGCGAGGCCTGCACGGCCGCGAACCGGATCCTCGTGCACCGGTCCGTGCACGAGGAGTTCGGCGCCCGCCTGGCCGAGAAGATGGCCGCGCTCACGGTGGGGGACGGTCTGGCGGACGGCGTACAGGTGGGGCCGCTCGTCGAACCGAAGGCTCTGGACAAGGTCGCCGAGCTCGTCGCTGACGCGGTCGATCGGGGCGCGCAGGTGGCCAGCGGGGGTGGCCGTCCGGAGGGCCGCGGGTACTTCTGGACGCCCACCGTGCTCACGGACGTCGACCCGGCCAGCCGGCTGATGGCCGAGGAGATTTTCGGCCCGGTCGCGCCGCTCGTCCCCTATGACGACGAGGACGAGATGATCCGCATGGCCAACGACACGCCCTTCGGGTTGATGGGCTACGTCTACACCGACAGCGTGGAGCGGGCCCTCCGCCTGGGCGAACGCCTGGAGACAGGGATGGTCGGGCTGAACACGGGGCTGGTGTCCAACCCGCAGGCGCCGTTCGGCGGGGTGAAGTCCTCAGGTCTGGGCCGGGAAGGCGGCGCCTTCGGCATCGAGGAGTTCCTGGAGGTGAAGTACCTGGCGCTGCCCCGGACCTGACCGGACAGCGCAGTTCGGCGGCTGTTCTCCCGCCCGACACCTCCACGTCGGGCAAGAGGTCCGACCAGCGTGGTGGCATGCTCCCGGACTCCGCGCCACCCCCACACCCCCAGGAGCATCCGGACATGGACCTCGATCGTCGTACCTTCCTTGGCGCCTCCGCCGCCGTCGGCCTCATCGCCGCGACCGGACGGGCCGCCGCCTTCGCCGGCCCCCTGGCCCCCGGCGGCGTCGCAGGCATCACCGACCCGGCCACGTTCGACCTGGCGGTGATCACGGACGACGGGAAGCTGGCCCTGCCGCGCGGCTTCAAGGCGATCCGGGTCGGCACCATCGGCAAGGAGCCGCTCCTCGAAGACCGCGGCGGCAAGGCCATCGGCACGACCCCGTCCAACCTCGACGGCACCGGCTGCTTCGACCGCGCCGGCGAGATCATCCTGGTCCGTAACCACGAGTGCCGCGCCGACGCCCAGGCCCCGGTGCCGCTGGTCAAGGGCACGGTGTACGACGACGGCGTACCCACCGGCATGGGTGGCGACACGGTGGTCGTCACCCGGCCCGACGGCACGTTCGTGCAGCAGTGGGTCGGCCTGTCCGGCACCATCCGCAACTGCGCCGGCGGCGAGACGCCGTGGGGCACCTGGCTCTCCTGCGAGGAGGACACCAGCAAGGCCGGCGCGCAGGTCAAGAGCTCGGTGGACGGCAAGACCTACACCCTGAAGAAGGACCACGGCTACGTCTTCGAGGTCTTCCCCGAGGACGTCGCCAAGCAGATTCCGGAGCCCATCACCGCCTGGGGTCGGGCCGTCTGGGAGGGCGCGGCGATCGGGCCGGACCGGACCAGCGCCTACCTCACCGAGGACACCGGCGGCGGCCTGTTCTACCGGTGGACCGCCCCGTCCGGGCGGAAGCTCGGCCCGGGCATCGCGCGGGCCTTCGGCCCCACGGACGGGGTCCTGCAGGCGGCCCAGCTGGTCAAGAACGGCAAGGCGCTCGGGCACTACGGCGAGCTGTCCGCCGCCGACCTGGGCACGCCGTACCCCGTGAAGTGGATCGACGGCGGTGCCGACCGCCGGGCCAGCAAGACCGACCTGCGCAAGCAGTTCCCCGGCGCCACCGTGCACCCGAAGATCGAGGGCTGCTGGAGCGACGGCAGGGGCCTGTGGTTCACGCTGTCCTACGTCTCGGCGACCGAGGCGGCCAAGTACGGCATCGACCAGGACCAGGGCATGGTCATGTACTACGACTTCGCGCACCAGACGCTGACGCTGAAGATCTACTACGCGGTCGGCGACTACTTCGACAGCCCCGATAACATCACCGTCTCGCCCTGGGGCAGCCTGGTGATCGCCGAGGACGGCTCGGACCCGAACCACCTCATCGCCTGGGCGCCGCGGACCGGCAGCGTGCCGCTGGCCAAGGACATCGCCGAGCGCGGCGAGTGGGCCGGCCCGTGCCTCAACAAGTCCGGCAACGTGCTGTTCGGCTCGGTGCAGAGCGACTGCACGTATGCCATCACCGGCCCGCTGGCGAAGTTCCTGAACCGCTAGGGCGCCAGGCCCCCTCACGAGGAGCGCGGGTCCGGCCCTCGCCCGCGGGCGGGGGTCGGACCGCCTCCGTAGGATGCCCAGATGAGCCAGCACGATCGCGACTACGACCTCGTCCTGTTCGGCGCCACGGGCTTCGTCGGCTCGTTGACCGCCCGCTACCTCGCGGAACACGGCCCGGCGGACGCCCGCATCGCCCTAGCCGGTCGGTCCCGCGAGCGCCTCGAGGCCGCCCGCGCGCGGCTCGGCGGCGCGGCGAGCGCGTGGGACGTGCTGATGGCGGAGGCGTCCGACGCGGCGGGGCTGGCCGCGCTTGCTCGGCGTACGGCGGTCGTGGTGACCACCGTGGGACCGTACGCCGAGCACGGCCTGCCCCTGGCCCGCGCCTGCGCCGCGGCCGGCACGCACTATGCCGACCTGACCGGCGAGGTCCTCTTCGTGCGCCAGGTCATCGACGAGTGCCAGGCGCCCGCCGCGGCGTCCCGCGCCCGGCTCGTGCCGAGCTGCGGGTTCGACTCCATCCCGTCCGACCTCGGCGTCCTGGTGCTGGCGGACCGGCTCGCCGCGGACGGCGAGGGGACGCTCGGCGAGACCACCCTGCGGGTGCGCGCGCTGCGGGGTGGCTTCAGCGGCGGCACGATCGCGAGCATCCGTGGCCAGGCGGCCGCGATGGCGGCATCGCCGGACGCCCGCCGCATGGTCGGCGACTCCTACGCCCTGTCCCCCGACCGATCGGCCGAACCGCCGTCCCGGAACCGGGCACCCGCGCGGACCGGGGCCGCGGGTCTCGTGGACCGAGTCGCCGGCTCCGTCCCGGTGCTCCGCTCCCCCGCGGGCCGCTGGTCGGCGCCGTTCATTATGGCCTCCCACAACACCCGGATCGTGCGGCGCTCGAATGCGGTGAGCGGGTACCGGTACGGGCGGGACTTCCGCTACGCCGAGGTCACCGACTGTGGGGACGGCGCCGCGGGGCTGGCCAAGGCCGGCCTCCTCACGGGGGCGCTCGCCGGGGGCATGCTGGGGATGTCGTTCGGTCCGACCCGGGCGCTGCTCGAACGGATCCTGCCGAAGCCCGGCGAGGGCCCGTCGGAGGAGGCCCAGGCGGCCGGCCGGTTCGCGATGGACATCGAGACGACCACGACGACCGGCGCCCGCTATGTCGTACGCGTCGCCGCCGACCGCGACCCCGGCTACAGCGGCACCGCCGTGATGCTCGGCGAGGCCGGCCTGTGCCTGGCCTTCGACGATCTGCCCGGCGGCGGCGGGGTGCTCACCCCCGCGACGGCGCTGGGGATGCCGCTCGTGGACCGGCTCCGTGCCCAGGGCTTCACGTTCGACGTGCGACGGGCCTGACGCGATGACCAAGCCGATCCACCGCCGCGACGACGTCAACCCGGCCGAGGGCGAGAAGAAGTACGGCGACGTGGAGTTCGCGACCCGGTCAACAAGAAGTACCCGATCGACACGGCCGAGCACGTCCGGGCCGCCTGGAGCTACATCAACAAGAAGGCCAACGCGGCCAAGTACGAGGGCACCGAGGTCGACCGCATCCGCGCCCGGATCATGGCCGCCGCCAAGCGGCACGGCATCGAGATCGACGACAGCGGCGACTAACCCACCGAGGAGACACGCATGGCGCACGGTGACATCACGCACATCGACATCCCGGTCCGCGATACGGCGCGGGCGCAGCAGTTCTACGCGGGCCTGTTCGGCTGGGAGATCGCCGAGCCCCCCGGCTTCGAGGGCTACCCCATGTGGCAGGCGCCCAACCAGATCAGCGGCGGCGGGCTGGCGCCCCGCAGCTCGGACTTCACGCAACCCCGCTCGTACGTCGAGGTCGACTCCATCGAGGAGACCCTGGCGAAGGTGGAGCAGTCCGGCGGCGAGATCGTGATGGGCAAGCAGCCGATCAGCGACACCAGCTGGTGGGCGATCTTCACCGACCCCGACGGGAACGTCATCGGGCTCTACGAGGGAACCACCGACACCGCGTAGGCGATTCGCGGCGTAACCTCGGGCTGCCGGGCCGCTCTGGGTCCCGGCGGGGCGAGCGGCGGGCAGGCCGCGCGGCAGGCGAACCGAGGGTGATCATGGCGGCGGCACGGGCGAGGGGTGGGGCGGCGGCACGGGCGACGAACGGCCGAGGAGCGAAGAGCCGCGGGGCGGTGGACCGGGCGGCCAAGGGCCGGGCCGGGCATCGTGCGGGGGCGCGGGCTGCCGGGCGCACCCTGACTCGATCGGCTCGCTCCGCGCCCCCGAGCTCGCGCCCCCGAGGTCGCCGCTCGACGCGGGTCCGGACCCTGGTGCATCGGGTGGGCCGGCTCCGGCTCTTCGTGCACGTCTCGCCCGGTCGCGACCCGTCGCGCGTCCCGCTGCTGGTCTGCGGCGGCATCGGGGCACCGGCCCAGCTCATGGCGCACTTCATCGACCGGCTGGACCCGGCCGTCGAGGTGATCCGGATCGACCCGCCGGGCATCGGTCGGTCCCCGGCCGCGCTGGCGCCGTACCGGTTGCCCGAACTCGCCTGGGCCATGAACCGCACCCTGCGCCACCTGGGGTACGACCGCGTCGACGTGCTCGGCCTCTCCTGGGGCGGGGCGCTGGCGCAGCAGTTCGCGCTGCAGGCCCCCCGGCGCTGCCGCCGGGTGGTGCTCGTCTCGACCGGCCCGGCGTACTCTCCCCCGCCACCGTCGCTGACCGCGGTACGGCGTCTGGCGAACCCGCGCGCCTACCGCGGCAGGTCGGTGCTGGGGGCGGTCGCGGGCGAGATGTACGGCGGCCGCGCGCGCACCCAACCGGCCACGGCCGCGCACATCGCCTCGGTGCAGATGCTGTCCCACCGGCCGGTGGGGACCGCGCTGCAGTTCCTGGCCGGGCTGGGCTGGACCAGCGCCTGGTTCCTGCCGTGGCTACACCAGCCGACCCTCGTGCTGAGCGGCACGGACGACCCGATCGTGCATCCGGTCCAGGGCCGGCTGCTGTCGGCGTTGACCCGGCGCAGCGAGCTGCACCTGTACCGCGGCGGGCACGTCGACCTGCTGATCGCGCCCGGCGCCCTGATCGGCGAGATCGAGGCGTTCCTGGCCCGCTGACCGGTCCCTCGCTCGCCTCCCGAGAACCCGGGCGCGAAACGTCCCGGGGCCCGAGGACCCTAGCGCGACACGTCTCGGGGGCGCGGCCGCTCCGGCAATCAGCGCCTGGACGGCGCGTCGCGAGATCGCCCCCAAGAGATCTCTCCTGGTGCTTCTCTCACAGCACCAGGAGGGCGATCATCGGGGCGACCATGAGCGCCACCTTGGGGACGCCCGCTCAGGCAGACCGGGACCAGGGGCTGCGGGGGCGCGCCACGATGTCTGGCCTGCTGCCGCCGACGAGCGCCGCCCGGTAGGCCCGCTCGATCCGGCGCACCACGAGCTCGGGGTCCCGGTCGATGCTGCGTGGGGTCACGCCGACCACGGGCACACCGAACGAGGCCAGCTCGCCGTCGCTCTCGATGGTGGCCTCGAAACCCGGCCCGTCGTGGTGCTGCCGCGAGTGCACCATGACCGCCAGCCCGACGTCGTCGAACCACCCGTCCGGCGAAATCAGCGGATGACCCGTCGCGGTGACCAGCTCCGGGTTGCACCACATGCGGGGCAGCTCGCCGGACCGGTCGAGCAGACGCGCCAACTGCAGCTCCGGAACCGACCAGACGCCGGTCGCGGCCTCGCGGATCGCACGAGTCACTCCGGCCGAACCGCGCCGGCCGAGGACCTGATTCTCGTGGGCCAGACGTTCCAGGCGACACAGGCGTCGCTGCACGGACTCGATGACCAGTGCGGTCGCCGCCTCCGAACCGACCTGTCGCGCCGCCCCGACGATGGCCCGCTCGGGCGACACGAACCGCAACGGCTCTGCCGATCGCACCCGCCCGTCGGGCACCGTCGTCCGCCGGAAGTCGGCCCATTGGACCCGTCGCGACTTCGCCGGGGCCGCCACCTCGACCTGCACGATCCGCGGGGTGGGCACGTGCCGCAGGCCGTACCACCACGCGGCCGTCGTGCCGGCGAGCCGATCACGCCGCTCGGTCCGGCATAGAGCAGGGCGGCCAGCATCCGCTGCGAGAGCCGGAGCGGAGAGCGGTCCACGTGCATGACGCCGGGCAGCACGACCTGCCAGTCGCGACACAGCGCCCAGCGCACGGCCGCATCGGTCACTCCGGCCTCACGCGCCTGGGCCCGCGTCACCAGGCCCCACTGCGGGCGGACGAGCGCGGCCAGCTCGGCGGTGATCTGCATCGGCCCAGTCCAGCCGACCGGCCCCAGCACTCACGGGCGGCGGACTCGCACCCATTCCCCCGTCGGGGACCGCTGCCAGCCACCGGAGTCGCCGGCCGCCGCAGCGCCCGCTCCCGGGGCCGGGCTTGCCGTCCCAGCACCAGCCGGCGCGGCGCCAGCGCCCGGCGTACCGCTTGCCGGCGCAGCCGGGGCACCGACACCCGACGTACCCGCGGCCGTCCCCGGTCCGGGTCCGTTCGCGGCGAGGCGGGCGGTGAAGTACTGCACCCACGCGGTGGCCGACGGCCGGGCCGCGGGGTTGCTGCCCAGCGCGGCCCGCAGCATCCCCTGCCCGTGGGCATCGAGGATGTCGTCGGCCCGGCGCGGATCGCGCGCGGTGGAGGCCTGCGAGCCGGGGCTCAGGCAACGCAGGACGAAGAGGGCGTACTTGTACAGGTCGGTCTGCGTGGTCAGCCGGGTGCGCTCGTCGCCGGGCGGCTCCCAGTCGGGCGAGTTCAGCTGCGGTACGGCGGACATGGTGCCCGTGACCCGTACGGCGTCGCAGTCGACCAGGATCGCCGCGGCGTCGCGGCGCCCGGGACCTACGCTGTACAGGGCGTTCTTGGCGCTGAAGTCGCCATACACCACGTTGTTCGCCCCGAGGATCTCGAAGGCCTGCGCGAGCCGCAGGCAGATCGCGAACCGCTGGTAGAGGTTCACCCGCGGGAAGCCCAGCCGCTCCAGCCGATCGGCGGCGAGGAAGAGGTACTGGATCTCGCGCTCCTTGCGCATCGGCGACCCGGTCAGCGACCGGCCGACGTGCACGAACTCGTCCTTGATGAGGGGCATCAGCAACCCCACGACGGGACCGCCGTCGCGCACCAACCGCGTGGGCCACGTCGTCAGCGCATCGAGTCGATGCCGGGTGGCCTCGTCGAGGCGGCTACGCACCCCGATGATCGCCTCCAGCCCCGACGCGGAGAACTGCTGCGACTTGAACTCCTTGTAGGCGAGCGCGCCGTCGTAATCGGGCAACCGCAGCTGAGTGCACCGGTAGATGCGGCCCTGGCCGCCCTCGGCGATGTACTCCATCGCGCCGAGGGCGGCCTTGTCGATCAGCTCGCCGGGGGCCGCGCTCATGCGTTCCCTCGTCGGGGGGCGCGACGGGGGGCGCGACGAGAGGTGCCACGGGTGGCGCCCAGGGAGACGCGACGAGCCACGCCGCTCACGACTCCACCGGCCAGATCCCGATGGCGCCGCGGTCGTCGTCGTACGTCTTGCGTCCGAAGCAGACCTGCGCCGCGAACTCGATCGGGTGCGGCGGCCGCGCCCACTGCTGGGCCAGCACCGCGCCGACCTCGCCGTGGCCGGACCCCAGCGGGTCGCCCACCCCGTCGGTGAGCAGCAGCAGCGCCGATCCCGCGCCCAGCGCGGTCTCGACGACGGCCGGCGGCTCCTTGGGCACGAGCGGCAGACAGGCAGTCGCGGACTCGGCGATGACGTTGCCCTCGTTCTTCACGTCGCCGAGCGCGACCCAACCGTCCTCGTCGTCGAGCAGCCAGCCGCTGGTGTCGCCGAGGCGGACGACGGTGACGCGATGCGTCCCGTCCTCACCCGGCGCGATGGCCACGACCCCCACGATGATCGTCGTCGCCATCAGCGCGGCGACCTCCGAGGCGGGCGAGTCCACCGGCAGCGCGGCGGCGTGCGGCAGGGTGGCCGCGGCGTCGGTGATCCGCTCGGTCAGGTGCGCGAGCACCTCGTGCCAGTCGAGCTGGGCCGGGTCCGTCGTCGCGATTAGCTTGGCGACATGCGCGGAACCCTCCTCGACCGCGATGCGGGCGGCCAGGTGCGACCACGCCCCCGAGGAGACGCCGTCGGCGACGACACACACCAGGTGCGCGCCGTCCGGGCTGATCGTGTACGCGATGTCGTCCTGGCGCGGGTCGCCGTACTGCTGGTGGCTCAGCCCGCGCCCCGACGCGCCGCGCAGGATCAGCCGCTCCGTGCCGCCCGCGTCGGAAATGACCGCCGCGTCGATCACGGTGTCGTGGACGACGCCGCGATCGACGGCCGGCAGCGGGCGGGTGCGCTCGAAGGCTCGGCCGGGATCGCCGATGCGGTACGCCGTGAAGGCGCCGGCGTGATCGGCGGGACGCGGCTCGGCAGGAGTCGCCGGGGCCGGCCCGTCGGCCTTCGTGCCCGGCTCGGTCCGCGGCGCCGCACCGCCGCCGTCACTCGGCGCGGAAGCGGACGTGGGGACCTGCGTTGGCTCGGGCTGCTCCCGGGCGCGGTCGATGTGGCCCTCCGTCGCTGCGGTACGCGGCTCGACCGTGGCGGCACCATCGGGCCGGAGGCGGGTCACGATCTGCGCGGGCTCGGCCCCCAAGGGGTCCGCACTCCCGTCGACGGGGGCCGAATCTGTCGGATCGCTGGCATCGCGCGGATCGCGCGGATCGCCCACGGCGCTCGTCCCGTCGCCCGCCATCTCTTCCGGCACAGGGGAGCCCGCCGCCTCGGGGGGCTGCGCCGGCCCCTGCGAACCCGGCACCGAACCGGGCACCTGCGAACCGGGCGCCGCCGCGGGGTCGGCCGGGCTCATGCCGTCGGCCGACCCCTCGACGGGTCCCTGCTCGCGATCAGAGGAAGACGTCATCGTCCGCGCCGAAGGACTTCACGCCGTCCTCGGCCTTGGGAAGCACGATGCCGGTGCCACCCTGCGCCAGCCCGCTGCCGGACTGGATGACGCTGGCGACGAGCAGCTTCGCCATCTTCGTCACCGCGGAGGCCGGGGTCTGGTCCTGCTCCGCGAGGAACAGCCGCATCGCGCGCTCCGGCGGGTTCTTCGGGT
Organism: Austwickia sp.; assembly: GCA_016699675.1. Classification (NCBI taxonomy): domain Bacteria; kingdom Bacillati; phylum Actinomycetota; class Actinomycetes; order Micrococcales; family Dermatophilaceae; genus Austwickia; species Austwickia sp. The sequence continues at coordinate 1,396,106 of CP064985.1, forward strand.
GGATCACCTGCTGGAGCACCTGCGGATCGCAGCCCTGCAGGCCGAACGGGATGATGTTCGGGTACATGCGGTTGCCCTGGCCGCTGGCCTTGTCGTACGTCGTGAGCGCCTCGAAGCTCGCCTTCCAGTCGGCCTCGGAGTCCGTCGGGGCGCCGTCGGACAGGAAGAACACGGCCGGCCGGTGGACCTGGAAACCGTCCGCCTTCAGCTGGGTCACGTTCCGCTCGATCTCGCCCTTGAGCAGGTCGAAAGCGGCCTTGTAGCTGGTGTTCTTGCGGCCCTCCAGGTGCGGCAGGCTGGTCTGCTCGAGCAGGTCGCACAGGGGCAGCAGCACGCGGGCGTCGTCGCTGAAGTCGATGACGCCGAAGCGGACCTTGTCGCAGATGATGGGGTCCTTCTCCAGCGCCTGGACCAGCGTAGGCAGGATCCGGCTGCACTCCTCCAGCGCCGCTCTCGACCATCGAGTACGACACATCGCACACCAGGTAGAACGGCAGCAGCTTGGCCTTGTCGTCCTGCGGGGTGTCGATGCCGGCCGAGGTGGGCGCCGGGCCCCCCGCGGGGGGCGGGCTCATCGGCGGCACGGGGGAAACCGGGGTGCCGAAGGTCGCCTGGCCCGGGACCGGGCCCGTCGCGCCCGGGTCGACCGGCGCGGGGGGCTGCGGCGCCGGCGGTTCGACCGGCGCGGCGGGCGCCGCTGCGGGATCGACCAGTACGCCGGGCGCGGTCGGCTCACCAGGCACGGGCGGCGCACCCGGAACGGGCGGCTCGCCGGGCATGGGGGTGGTGGGCGGTACCTGCGTCATGCGTCCTCCATCGTCAAGCCCGACTCGGGGCTGCTTACCGTTACGCGTAACTTGCCCGTCTCGGCGCGGTTCAACCGTCCTGCGGGCGGGCCCTTCGGATCGTGCTGTGGGCCAAGGGGGTTCGACCTCACCCCTCGAGGCGGAGCGGGCCGGTGGCCAGGTAGACCTTCGCCCCGTCGGTCGAGCTGCAGGTCACCAGGGCCTGGCCGGTGCAGTTGAGGGTGACGTTCGCGCCCTTGGCGACGCTGAACACGCTCAGGGTGATGGGCTTGCCCGCGGCGCCGGAGTTCACGTACGCCAGGCGCGTGTCGGCCGCGAACGAGCAGCTCGTGGCCGGTCCGACGGCGACCCCGGGGTACGGCGCCGCCGCGGCCGGGCAGGGGGTGGCGTCGAGGCGGACCGGCGTGGTGCCCGTGGTCGGGGCCAGCGTCACGGACGCCCGCGAGGAGGTGCCCGTCCCGGTGGTGCCGGCCCCGGGCGACGTAGATGTGCGCGACGCGCTCGACGTACTGCTGGTGGCCGGTGCCGTGGTGACCGGCGCCGACTCGGGGCTGTCGCCGCCGTTGATGGCGAACAGCAGGTACGGGATCGCGAACAGCGCCACGGGAATCAGGAGCACGAGGAACAGGAGCCGCAGGAGCGTCGTGGCGCAGCAGCCGCCCCGACGCGCCGGGGCCGGGCCCCGCCGCTGCGGGAACGGGAAGCCGGGCGGCACGCCCTGTCCCTGTCCGCCCGGGCCGCCGGGCCAGCCCGGGAACGGGCCGGGTCCGCCCCCAGCGGGGCCGCCGCCCGCCGACGGCACGGGCCGGCGCCGGCCGGGGATCTGGATGATGACGGGTCCGCCGCCCCCGCCGGGGCTCGGGCGTTGGCCGCGCGAAGCCGGCGGTGGGGTGGGTGGCTGAGCGGGAGGCGGGCTCGGGGCCGGCCGCGGGGTGCGGGTGGGCTGGCCAGCGCTCCCGGCCGTTCCGGGGGAGCCGGCACTGGTCCCGCCCGGCCATGATGCCCGGCCGGGCGCCCGCGGCGGGGCGGGCGATGAGGCCGGTGGCTCGGCCGGCGGCGGGGCGGGCGCTGGCGGCGGTTGCGCCGAGGGTGGGGCGGGCATCATCTCGCCGCAGGAACTGCAGAAGGTGACGCCCTCGGCCACCGAGGCGCCGCACTCCGGGCACTTTCTCACCGCGGATCAGGCCCCCTTGTCGCATCCACCCTGGATTCGCCCGCTAGGAGCGCTTTGTCCGACACCCTAGGTCAGCTCTGCCGAGCCCGCTCGCCGTACCGTCCGGACCCGCCCTCGACCGGGCGCCTCAGAGGCGGGCCAAGAGGCTCGACCCGGCGCGCCGTACCGGCCGGACCCGCCCTTGACCGGACGGCGTCCGGCGCGTACCGACCTTGGTCTCGGCGGCGAGACCGCCCCCGGCATCGCCCGGTTGCTGCTGCCCGCACGACAGCAACGGCGCGATCACGGGGGCCGCCGCCCCACGTGGGGCCGCAGCGCCGTTACGCCCCGGCTGCGGACCGGTGCTCAGCGCACCGGATCCACCCCCAGCTCCCTGATCAGCTGGGCCACTCGGGACTTGATGTCGTCGCGGATGGGCCGTACGGCGTCGACGCCCTGCCCGGCGGGGTCGGCCAGTTTCCAGTCCTCGTAGCGCTTCCCGGGGAACACCGGGCAGGTGTCGCCGCAGCCCATCGTGATGACCACGTCGGAGGCCTGCACCGCCTCGGTGGTGAGGATCTTCGGGGTCTCGGCGGAGATGTCGATGCCGTCCTCCAGAAGGGCCTCGCGGACCGCGGGGTTGATCGTCTCGGCCGGTGCGGACCCGGCGGAGCGCACCTCGACGGCGCCCCCGGACAGGTGATGGGTGTAGGCGGCGCCCATCTGGGAGCGGCCGGCGTTGTGGACGCAGACGTATAGCACACTCGGCTTCTCCGACATGGTGTTCTCCCTGGTCAACGGTGATATGGTAAACTGTTCAGTGGCTCAGCGGGCAGCGGTTCAGCACGAGCCCGGTCGGCAACCCGTGGTCAGTGCAGCAGCTCGGCCAGCAGGCCGGTGATCCGGACCTGGATGTCGTCGGTGATGCCTCGCACGGCGCTCAGGTCGGCGCCGTTGGGGTCGGCGACGGCCCAGTCCTCGTAGCGCTTGCCCGGCACGAACGGGCACTCGTCGCCGCAGCCCATGGTCACGATGACGTCGGCGGCGCGGACGACCCGGTCGGTTAGCGGCTTGGGGTAGGCGTCGGGCACGGGCACACCGCGTTCGGCCAACACCTGCAGCACCACGGGGTTGATCTCGCCGCTCGGGTCGGAGCCGGCCGAGCGCACGTTGACCCGGCCGCCGGAGAGGTGCCGCGCGAGGGCGGCTGCGATCTGGGAGCGCCCCGCGTTGTGCACGCACACGAACAGCAGTTCCGGCAGCGGCTTGGCCGTTCGCCCGTCGGCCTGCGCCTGGGCCGTCAACAGCTCCCGCGCGAACCGCTCGACGAGCATCGGTAGGAACGACGTCACCCGGGCCCGGCACACCAGAGCCGCGTGTGCCTCCCGGACCGCCGTCCGCACCTCGTCCTGGTCGAACACCCCGCGGAACCGGTCGATCAGGTCCGCGACGACCCGACGATAGAGCAGGGCGTGCTCCGGTGGCTGCCCGGTCAGCTCCATCGCCAGGGGGATGACCCGCTCGGTGATGTCGGTGCGGATGAGGCGCATCCGTTCGGGACCCTCGATCCCCCGCGTGGACGGTTCGTCGGTGTCCCACACCTCGATCGGGGCGCGGCCGGGCGTCTCGATGATCGCCTCCCGGCCAAGCACCACCACCCGGTCGACACGCTCGAGTAGGGCCGCGTCGAGGGGCTTGGGGTGCTCCCCGGCCATCGTCGCGCCGACCTCCTCGGCGCTGGCTCGCGCCTGCTCGTTGAGGCTGCCGCCGGGCGCCGTACCGGCCGAGTGCACCTCGACCGCCGAGCCCACGATCTGGCGCATGAGCGCGGCGGCGAGCTGGGACTTGCCGCCGTTCTTGACGCAGACGAACAGGACGCTGGGCGTGCTCACGGGATCCTCCGAAGGGGGCGGGTTCAACGAGCAGGACAGGGAGGTTCGGCGGCGCGCGGCGACGCCGGGGAGGCCCCCGACGTGGCGACCAGGACCACGACGAGGGTGGCGGCGGGCGCCGGGGTCAGCGGCGCTCGCCCTCCCGCGGGGCGGCGGGGAATCGGCGGCGCAAGGCGAGGCTGACGTAGACCAGCCCGACCAGCACCGGCACCTCGATCAGCGGACCGACGACGCCGGCGAGGGCCTGCCCGGAGGTGACACCGAAGGTGGCGATGGCGACCGCGATGGCGAGCTCGAAGTTGTTGCCAGCGGCGGTGAAGGCCAGCGTGGTGGTGCGCTCGTAGCCCAGCCCGACGGCCCGCCCGAACAGGTAGCCGGCGCCCCACATGATCGCGAAGTAGACCAGCAGCGGTACGGCGATGCGGGCCACGTCGAGCGGCCGGGAGGTGATCTTCTCGCCCTGGAGCGCGAACAGCACGACGATGGTGAAGAGCAGCCCATACAGCGCCCACGGGCCGATGCGCGGCAGGAACCGGTCCTCGTACCACGCCCGTCCCCGCGACCGTTCCCCCAGCGTCCGCGACAGGTAGCCGGCCAGCAGCGGGATGCCCAGGAAGATCAGCACCGACTTGGCGATCTGCCAAGGCGAGACGTCGAGGCTTGCCTGGCTCAACCCGAGCCAGCCCGGGAGCACGGTCAGGTAGAACCAGCCCAGCGCCGCAAACGCGATGACCTGGAAGATCGAGTTCAAGGCGACGAGCACGGCCGCGGCCTCGCGGTCGCCGCAGGCCAGGTCGTTCCAGATGATGACCATGGCGATGCACCGGGCCAGGCCGACGATGATGAGGCCGGTGCGGTATTCGGGTAGGTCCGGCAGGAACAGCCAGGCCAGCGCGAACATCAGCGCCGGCCCGATCAGCCAGTTCAACACCAGGCTGGCCACCAGCATGGGGCGGTCGGCGGTGACGGTGTCGAGGCGGTCGTAGCGGACCTTGGCCAGCACCGGATACATCATCAGCAGCAGCCCGAGCGCGATCGGCAGCGAGACGCCGTCGATCTCGACCGCGGACAGCGCCGCCCCGAGGCCGGGGATGAGCCGGCCGAGCAGGAGCCCGGCGAGCATGGCCACGCCGATCCAGACGGGCAGGTACCGGTCGAGGGTGGACAGGCGCGCTGCGACCGAATCGTGGGCGCGCGTCGCGGCAGTGTCGGTGGGCATGCGGTGCCTTCCGGTGGCGGGGCGTGAGGGACCGGGGAATCAGCGGGTCAGCAGCTCTTCGATCTCGGCCCGCTTGGGGACCCGCCCGGATACCAGAACCTGCTCGTCGACGACCAGGCCGGGGGTCGACATGATCCCGTACGCCGCGATGTCGGGATATGCGGTGACCTTCTCGATGGTCGCGTGGAGCCCGAGGTGCTCGACGGCGGCGCGGGCCTCGGCCTCCAGGGTGGTGCAGTTCTTGCAGCCGGGGCCGAGGATCTTGATGTGCATGGCGGTGTCCTTTCGGGTGCTGCCGGCGCACGACGTACCGTCCGCGCTCCGACCTCGGGGTCAGGGGTCCAATCAGGCGAAGGCGTTGAAGCCGAACCCGATCGCCATGATCCCCAGGGCGATCGAGCCGAAGAACAGGGCGAGCAGGCGCGGCTTGAGGACCTGCTTGAGCAACACAAATTCGGGCAGTGACAGGGCCACGGTGGCCATCATGAAGCTGAGCACGGTGCCGGTGGCCATGCCCTTGGCGGCCAACGCTTGGGCGATGGGGACGACGCCGGCGGCGTTGGCATACAGCGGTACGCCGAGCGCGGTCACGATCGGCACGGCCAGCGGGTTGTCCGCTCCGGCGTAGTCGGCGAGGAACTCGGCCGGCACCCAGCCGTGGATGAATGCGCCGACGGCCACGCCGATGAGGACCCACTTCCAGACCCGGCCGACGATCTGGGCGGTCTCCTCGCGCGCGGCGGTGACCCGTTCGTGCAGGCTGGGCCGGTGGCCGCCCGCGTGCAGCCGCGCGGTCGGGGTGTCCCGGACGAAGTCGGCCACCTGATCCTCCAGGTCCAGCCGGGAGAAGATCGCGCCGAGCGCGACGGCGAGGGTCAGGCCGCTCACGACGTACGCCGTCGTTAGCCCCCACCCGAAGGTCTGCCCCAGCAGAATCACGGCCACCTCGTTGACCAGCGGGGACGCGATGAGGAACGTCAGAGTCACCGACAGCGGCACGCCCGCGGCCACGAACCCGATGAACAGCGGTATCGAGCTGCACGAGCAGAACGGCGTGATCGCCCCGAACAGCGCGGCGGCCACCAGCGCCACGGGCAGCGGCTTGCCGTGCAGGTAGGTGCGGACCGACTCCGGCCGGATCGTGGTGCGCAGCATCCCGATGAGGAAGACCATCCCGACGAGAAGGAGAAGCACCTTGGCGCTGTCATAAAGGAAGAAGTGCGCCGCGCCCGGGACTCGATCGGCGAGGTCGAGCCCGAGTAGGTCCACGAACAGGGCGGTCCAGAGTCGCTCGTTGAGGGCGTATGCGGCGGCCCACAGCACGCCCGCGCCGGCCAGCGCCGCGAGCAGTCGCCCCGGGGTCGCGCCCGCGCCCGGCCTCGGGCCACCCGCGGCGGGACCGGCCGCAGGCCGAGACCTGGTTCCGTGCGCCACCAGCTGCCTCCTCCCGCGTCGACGGCACCCACATATCGATCTCTGTCGATATGAACACTAGCCCGGCATATCGATGCGCGTCAATGTGACGTACGCTGGGGTCCATGCCCAGCGCCCCCGCCGTCACCGCGACCGATTCGGCCCGGGCCGCGTCATCGCGCCGCCCGGGCGTCGAGGTGCTCGCGGAGTGCGCCACGGGCGCGGCCGTCGCCCTGCTCCCGGAGGCAGATGCCCAGGCCCAGGCCGCGGTGCTCAAGGCCCTCGCGGACCCGGTCCGGCTGCGGCTGATGCACTACATCGCCGGGGCGCCGGGCGGTACGGCGTGCGCCTGCACCCTCCCCGACGCGCTCGGCATCGGCCAGCCCACGATGAGCCACCACCTGGCCCGGCTCGTCGACGCCGGGCTGCTCACCCGCGAGCGTCGGGGTCGGTGGGCGCACTATTCGGTCGCCACGGATGGCGTACGGCGCCAGCTCGCCGCCCTCGCGCGGCTCCTCGACGCGAGCTGAGCGCACCGGCCGGCCACGCCGGCCGCAGCGGCGAGGGCGCCCTCAGTTCCTGCTCGGGTGGCGGGGCGCTGCGGGTGGCGGGCTACCCGCCCTCAGGTGAGGCGCCTCACCTCACGGCGGGGGAACTCCCGTACGTTCGTGAGTCCACCCGCGCTCAGGTGAGGCGCCTCACCTCACGGCGGGTGAGCTCCCGTACGTTCGTGAGTCCACCCGCGCTCAGGTGAGGCGCCTCTCCTCACGGCGGGGGAACTCCCGTACGTTCGTGAGTCCACCCGCGCTCAGGTGAGGCGCCTCTCCTCACGGCGGGTGAGCTCCCGACGCGGTCGCGCTCGCGAGCCGCCACCCCTGGCAGGTGGTCGTCGGGCCGAAGTCATCGCCGCCGCTCTCGGGCCTGCCGCGTCACCAGCAGGACGGCGACCGCGGCGGCGATGGCGGCGAACCCGAGCACCATCGACTGGGGCCGATCCGTCAGCCGGGCCACGGCCACCCAGGCCAACCCCCACGCGATCCCGGCGGCGACGAACCAGTTGCCACCGAAGACGCGGCCGAGTCGGGCCGCGACGACGACCACCGCGGCCAGCACGACCACCGTGAGCACGGTGGGCACGACACCCGTCGCCGGCACCCCCCACGCCACCAGGGTGGCCGCGATGTTCGCGCACACCGCGACGCAGACCCAGCCGAGGTAGAGCCCGAACGTCCCGTCGACCACGGCGAGCTCCAGACGTCCCCGGGGCGGCTCCTGCGTCAACCGATCGACGATCATGGCGCAGGTCACGAGCAGGGCAATGATGACGACCACGCTGACCGCGAGCCAGCCGACCTGGGTGACCAGCAGCCACGTCGCGTTGAGCACCATGGACAGCGCGGCCAGCCAGGCGGTCCGGCGGTGGCGCTCGGTTGCCGCGTTGGCGGTGCGCCACTGCCACAGGGTGTAGGCCCCCAGGCCGAGGTAGATGACGCTCCAGATCGAGAACGCCGGGCCCGCTGGCGCGATGAGCGTCGCGTCCGCAGCCAGGTCACCGCCGGAGGACTCCGCCACCCGCGTGCCGATGACGCCGGTCCCGACCAGCGTCCCGAAGACACAGAAGACGGCGGCGACCGTCACCGCCAGCTGGCGCACCCGGAGTCGTTGATCCACAGCGGAGTTCGTCATGGGCACAGCCTGCCGTAGCGGCCTCCAGCGGAGCGACCCCGAATCCGAGCGCGCTGAGCCGGCGAGGCCTGGGCGAACAGCCACCGGCGCCTCGACGACCGGCCGGCAACCGTGACTCAGGGACGTTGACCGGAGGCACGAACGGCGCGGGTGCCGGCCGCAACGCCGGGACGTCGATCTCGATGATCGACGGTCCCTGGCGGTCAATCGCGGCGGCGAGCGCCTTGTCGAAGGAGCCGGCGTCGCGGACCCGCTGATGCGGCAACTGCAGCGAACGGGCCAACACCGCGTAGTCGGGGGTCGTCAGGTCCACCCCACGGCGCGGGGCGCCGTGGGCCTGCTGCATGTTGCCCAGCACGCCGTACCCGCCGTCGTTGAACAGCGCAACGATCACGTGCGGCGCCTCCGCGGCAAGCGTGGCCAGCTCCCCGAGGTGGACGGCGAGGCCGCCGTCGCCGACGATCGCGAGGACCGGTACGTCGGGGCGGGCGACGCCCGCGCCGATCGCCATGGCCAGGCCCTGGCCGATGCCGCCGCCGGCCGCGAAGAGGTTCGTGGTCGGGTCGTAGACCTCGAGAAGCCGGTTGCCCCACGAGCTGCCCGGGATGGTGACGTCGCGGACCAGCGGCGACTCCCGCGGCAGCCGGACCCGCATGGCGTCGCAGATCTGGGCGTAGGCGCCGAGATCCGCGCGATGGCTCTCGCGCGCCGCCCGCGCCGCCGCGGCCACCCGCTCGGCCCAGCCCTCCTCGGCGCCGACCGCGTCGGCACCGCGGCCACCACCGGACCCTCCGGCGCGCGCGGCCAGCGCCTCCTGCAGCGCCGGCACCGCCGTCGCGGCGTCCGCGATCAGCCCCGCCGCCACCGGGAAGTTGCGGCCGATCGCCTCGGGGTCCACGTCGATCTGGATGTGCCGGCGCGGCAGGGGCAGCTCGAAGTTCTTGGTCTCGTGGGCCCGCAGGTGGCTGCCCACGGTGAGCAGGCAGTCAGCGTCGGCGATGCGGTCGGCCAGCTGCTCCTCGACGGCGAAGTTGCCGATCAGCAGCGGGTGGTCCTCGGGCACCGACCCGCGGCCGTTCGCGCCGGTGAGCACTCCCGCGCCCCACTGCTCGGCCAGCTCGGTCAGCGCCGGTCCGACCCACCGCGCACCCCCGCCGGCCCAGATCAGCGGCCGCCGTGCCTCGCTCATCAGCCGGGCCGCGGCGGCGAGATCCCGCTTGGTGGCCGTGGCCGGCTTGGGCTCGCTCCCGGTGACCTTGACCTGGTCGGCCGGGTCCGCGGTGTACTGCAGGTCGATCGGCCAGTCGATGCTCACCGGCCTGCAGGGCGCTGCCCCCAGCCGCCGTACGGCCTCCGTCAGCACCCGCCGCGCGTGCGAGGCCCGCTCCACCCGCAGCGCCGCCCCCGAGACCGCCGCGAGCATCTCCAGCTGCCGCGGCACCTCGTGGTAGACGCCGCGGTCCTCGCCGAGGTACGTCGAGTCGATGTTGCCCGTCACGTGCAGCACCCGGCTCTGCGCGGTGAGCGCCTCCAGCATCGCGCCCGCGGCGTTCCCGGCGCCGGTCCCGGTCTAGGTCAGCGCTACCCCGATGCCGCCGGTGGCCCGGGCGTAGCCGTCCGCGGCGTTGACCGCCGCCGCCTCGTGCCGCACCGGCACGAACCGCAGCTCCCGATCCACGGCCTCGACCAGCGGGATGTTATGGATGCTGATGACCCCGAACGCCACCGACACCCCTGCGGCGCGCATCACCTCGGCGAGGATGTCGCCGCCGGTGGGGCCGTCCGTGGTCAGCTTCGCGGTGGGCAGTTCGCTGGCCTCGGTGGTGGTGTGCTTGTCGGTCACGACGCCGCCTTTCGCTCGGGGTGGGCTCATCGGGTCGCGGGGCGCTGCGAGTGGCTGGCCACGCCTCAGGTGAGTCGCCTCTCCTCAGGGTGGGTGAACTCCCGTCCGTACGCGAGTTCTCCCGCCGCGACGAGAGGCGCCTCCCCTCGGCGCGGTCGCCGCCGCCGAGCCGCCGTACGGCCGTGCGGCACACCCGGGTCCCCTCGGCGGCGTCGCGCCGCCCAGCCGCCGTACGACCTTGGGGGGAGCCCAACCTCCGCCCCTCGCCCGATGGCACGGCGGGTGCGCTCCGGCGACAGTGAGGTCATGGACCAGCTCGGACAGCCCGCCGCCGCCAACGACGCCAGCCGGCCCGGGGACAGCGCCCACGAGCCACGGCGCCGCCCCCGCCGCTGGCTGCGCTGGGTGGGCGCCACGCTCGCAGCCCTGATCGCCGTGGTCCTGCTCGCCGTGTGGCAGCTCGGGCCGCGCTACGGCCTGTACCTGGTGCCCCCGTCGCCGCAGGCCTACGCCGATGACGCGCTCAACACGATGGATTCGGGGTACTTCGCGCGTGGGCCCGAGTGGGACCGCGCCCGGGCCAAGGCCGTCGCGGACACGCGGGGGGCGGACAGCTACGAGCAGACCCTGCCGCCGCTGCGGGAGGCGCTCGCGGTCGCCGGCGGCAAGCACTCGACGATCTTCCCCGCCGGGCAGCAGCTCTCCAGTGTCGACACGGAGCGCCCCATGCCCGCGTTCACCCAGGCGGACGGCATCGCCACCGTCACCGTGCCGAAGGTGAGCGCGGACGACCCGACGTTCACGAAGAGCTACGCCACGACGATGGCCGACGGCATCGACGCCCGCCAGGCGCAGGCGAGCTGCGGATGGATCGTCGACGCCCGGCAGAACCACGGCGGCGACATGCGCCCCATGCTGGCCGGCCTGACCCCGCTGCTCGCCGACGGAAAGATCGGGGGGTTCGTCGACCGCGACGGCCGTACGACGACCCTCGCCGTCGCGGGCGGAAGCGTGCGGCTGGGCGACAACGAGGCCGCCTCGGTCAGCGCCCACGCCAAGTCCGGGCGCCCGGTCGCGGTCCTGCAGGGCCCCGACACCGGCAGCTCGGGCGAGGTCGTCGTCCTCGCCTTCAAGGGCGCACCGGGCGCTCGGTCGTTCGGCGCCCCCACCGCAGGCTACTCCTCGGCGAACCAGACCATCCGCCTGTACGACGGCACCCAGATGCTCTTGACCTCGGCCGTCGACATCGACCGGACCGGCACGACGTACGGCGAGCGCGTCGCCCCCGACCAGGCGACCCCCGTCGATTCCGCCGAGCAGGCGGCGACCGCCTGGCTGCGCCAGCAGTGCGGCCGCTGAGGACTACCCTCTCGCCGTACGGGGTTCGCTCGACGCCCCCCGCCGACCCAGCCACCGCGAGCCAACCGCGCGCTCCCCCAAAGCGCCGAGCCCTGCGACGAAGGACGACGCCATGAGCCAGTTGACCGCCCGCAACCCCGAGTTCGCCGCCGTCGTCCGCGATTCCTTCGCCCGGCAGGGTCTGATGGCCACGCTCGGCGCCGAGCTGACCGTGGTCGAGCCCGGCCACGTCACGATCGCGGTGCCCTTCGACGACCGGCTGAGCCAGCAGCAGGGCTTCTTCCACGGCGGGGTGACGACATCCATCGTGGACTCCAGCTGCGGCTATTCGGCGCTGACCCTGATGGCGGCCGGGTCGGAGGTGCTGACGGTCGAGTTCAAGATCAACCTGTTCGCCCCGGCCGCGGGCGAGCGCCTGATTGCGCGGGGCCGGGTGGTGCGCGGCGGCCGGACGATCACGGTGTGCCAGGGGGACGCGTACGCCGTGCGCGGCGGCAGCGAGACGCACTGCGCGACCATGGTCGCCACGATGATGCGCGTCGAGACGGCCTGAGACCCATGAACCTGGCGACGACCACCGACGGCGAGTCGAGCCCGGCGGCATGGCGCATCCGGGCCGCAACTCCGGTCGACGGGGCAGCGATTGAGCGGCTGCACCTGGCCGCGTTCCCCGAGGAGGGCCCGCAGATCGTCGACCTCTTGCGGTCCCTCGCGCCGGCCACCCGAGCGTCTTTCGTGGCCGTCGCCGCGCTCGTCGAGACCACCGAGCCCGACCTGGAGCCCGTCATCGGCCACGTGCAGCTCAGCCGGGGCTGGGTCGACGCTCGACGCGCCCTCGTCGAGGTGCTCGTGCTGTCCCCCCTCGGCGTTGACCCGGCCCACCAGGGGCACGGCATCGGCGCGGCGCTGGTCGGCGCGGCCCTGGAGTGGGCGCGGGCGCACGCCGTAGCGGGCGTCTTCCTGGAAGGCGACCCCGGCTACTACGGCCGACTGGGCTTCGAGCCGGCGGCGCGGCACCACGTGACCCCGCCGTCCGAGCGGATCCCGGCGGCGGCCTGCCAGCTCGTCGTCACCGGCGAGTGGCCGGCGTGGCTGCGCGGCCGGCTCGTCTACGCGGAGGCGTTCTGGGCGACCGACACCGTGGGGCTGCGGGACCCGTTGCTGGCGGAGCTGGAGACCCGATTCGGCGCGCCGTCCTAGGCGACCACCGCGACGAGCATCACCAGCGGCAGCGACACCAACGAGGCGATGGTCGTCACGGTCGTCATGGTCTTCAGGCTGCCCTGCGTGGTCAGGCCCAGCAGCGACTTGAACATCCAGAAGAAGTTGCTGTTGACGTGCAGCGCGAACAGGGCACCCGACGCGATGGCCAGCCCGATCGCCACCGGCGCGACGTCGATGGAGGACAGGATCGGGGCGATGATCCCGGCCCCCGTGATCGCCGCCACCGACACCGAGCCGATCGCCAGGTGCAGCACCGCGGCGATGAACCAGGCCAGCAGAATGCTCAGGACGATGGGGGCGCCGGCGTCCGCGCTGAACAGGCCGCCGAGGATCTTCGCCAGGCCGGTCGCCTTGATCACGGCGCCGAGCGAGCCGCCGATGCCCGTGACGAGGAGGATCTCCCCGGAGGTGTGCAGGCCGTCGGAGAAGGCCTCGTCCGTGCGGTCCTTGCCGACGCTGCGGCGGGCGAGGAGGTAGGCCCCCACCAGGCCGGTGAACAGTGCGATGTTCGCGTTGCCGACGAAGTCGATGACGTCGTTGGTGAAGCCCGCCAGTTCCGCGAACGCGCCGAAGGCGATCATGAGCAGCGGCACGATGATCGGCAGCATCGAGACGGCCAGCGGCGGCCCGTGCGGGGCGTCCTCTACGTCGGCGACCTCGACCTCGGCGGCCCGGTCCGGCGCGACCGGGCGCCCGTCCGCGGTCGCGACATGGTGCGCCTCGGCCGGCCCGGCCTGGTGCCCTTCGGCCACGTGGGCCGCCGCGACCGGTGCGCCCTCGTTCGCCTCCATGTCCCGCAGGGCCTCGTCCTGCTCCTCGTCGGTGGCTGGGTTCCACCAGCCGAACCGCAGCATGGAGCGGAAGATCAGCGTGGTCAGCAGGGCGGTGAGGGGGCCGATGACGATGCCGTAGAGCAGGTAGGTCCCCAGCGGGATCTTGAGCAGTCCGGCGATGGAGATCGCAGACAGCCCCGGCACCACGAACACGTAGCCGCAGAAGATGCCCGTGCCGAGCGCGCCCGCCATGAGACCCAGCCCCTTGGGGCCGATGTGCGGAGCGGCCTGGCGCGCCACCGGGGCGGCGAGGACGACCTGCACGTCGACGTAGATCGAGGGGAAGATCGTCGCCAGGGACATCGCGAGCGCATAGGGGATGCGGCGCGGCCCGAAGACCCGCAGCAGCACCTGGACGATCCTGCGGAAGGTGCCGGTCGTGTGCAGCAGCGACCCGATCAACACTCCGAAGCCGATCAGCAGGCCGACGCTGGCCATGATGCTGCCGAACCCCTCGGTGATGGCCTTGACGGTCCCGGCGAAGCCCACGCCGGCAGCCAGCCCCAGATAGAGGCAGCCGACGATGAGGGAGATGATCGGGTCCACCTTGGCCTTGATGATCAACAGGACCACCACCGCGATGGCTATGGCGGTGTGCATCGCGACCATGCGATCTCCTTAGTGCCGGAACCCGATCGGGGTGCTGACGCTAGCGCCGTCCGGCCGACCCGGCTAGTTACCCGCCGGGGTCGAGGGGCCGCCCCCGCTCGCCGACGCCCATCCTGGACGCGACTTGACCCGATTATCGCTATTGGTAATCCTTCTCATTATGAGTCGAGCCATCCTTCGCGTCCCCCTCCTCCTCGGCAGCGTCGCGCTCTGCGCCGCGGCCTGCGCCCAAGCCCCCGCCCCCGCCGGCAACACCGCGGCCAACAGCGCCGCCACCTCGGGCGCGAGCACCGCAGCCGCCCCGACGTACAGTCCCGTCCCGGAGGCGACCACCACCGCCGCGGCCCCGAGCGGGACGCCGAGCGCCGCGGAGGTCAGGGCGCGGTCGCCGCGGCTCGCGCTCAGCTACGACGGCGGCGTGCTCGTCCTCGACGCCCTGACCGGCAAGGTCCTCGGCGACCTACCCGCCAAGGGCTTCACGCGGCTGAACCCCGCCGGCGACGAGCGGCACGTCCTGCTCACCGAGGGCGACGCCTTCCGGGTGCTCGACCTCGGGGCGTGGTCGGAGCCGCACGGCGACCACGCGCACCGGTACGCCGGGGACCCGCGCCCCACCGACCTCGCCTTCGCCAGCAAGAAGCCCGGTCACGCCGTGGTGCACGACGGCAAGACGGTGCTGTACGGCGACGGCAACGGCAAGGTGGAGAGCTTCGCCTCGGCGGACCTGCTGGCCGGCAAGGCACCCAAGACCCAGGTCTGGACCGACCCGAGTCCGCACCACGGCGTCGCGGTGATCCGCGCCGACGGCACGATGCTGACCACCAAGGGCGACGCCAAGAAGCGCGACGGCGTGGTGATCCTCGACGCCGCCCGCGCCAAGATCGCCGAGAGTTCCGACTGCCCGGGCGTCCACGGCGAGGCGGCCGCGGCGGATCACGTGCTGGCGGTCGGCTGCGAGAACGGGATCCTCATCGTCAAGGGCACCCAGATCACCAAGGTGGCATCGCCCGACGCTTACGGCCGCATCGGCAACCAGGCGGGCTCCGAGAAGTCCCCGGTCATCCTCGGCGACTACAAGGTCGACAAGTCGGCCGAGCTCGAGCGGCCGAAGCGCATCTCCCTCACCGACACCCGCACGAACTCCCTGAAGCTCGTCGACCTGCCGGCCAGCTACTCGTTCCGCTCGTTGCGCCGCACCCCGACCGGCGACGGGCTGGTGCTCGGCACCGACGGCGTGCTGCGCGTCATCGACGTCCAGGCGGCCAAGGTCGGCCGCGAGATCCCCGTGACGAAGTCCTGGGACGAGCCGGTGGACTGGCAGAAGCCCCGGCCGGCGATCCACGTGCAGGACGGTACGGCGTACGTGACCGAGCCGGCCGAGCGGCTGCTGCACCTCGTCGACCTGGAGTCGGGCAAGCTCGTCAAGACCGTGCAGCTGCCGCGGGTGCCCAACGAGATCACCGGCACGCGCGGCTGACCGTCGCCGCTCCGAACGGAGACCTACCGGCGCCCTGAGGCGTCGCCGCTCCGTTCGGAGGCAGTTGCCCCGGCCCCCTGGGGCGTCGCCGCTCCGTTCGGAGCGTCGGCGGCGGGGAGAAGTCCACCCCGCCCGGCGTACCCGCGATGCCTCGGCGCGGAATACTCGGGAACGCCGTACCCCTCGCGAGAACGGAGCTCCCCGTGACCTCTTCGCCCACCGCGCCCCGCGGGGTCCTCGTCACCGCCGGCGCCGGCGGCATCGGCCGGTGCATCGCGGCGGCCTTCGCCCGGGCCGGCGACCGGGTCCACGTGTGTGACGTCGACGAAGCCGCGCTCGCCGCCACCACCGCGGAGCTGACCGCCGCGGGACCGGGCGAGGTGACCGGCGAGATCTGCGACGTCGCCGACGAGGAGGCGGTGCGGCGGTTCGTGGCTGGGGCCGCACAGACCCTGGGCCGCATGGACG
Organism: Austwickia sp.; assembly: GCA_016699675.1. Lineage (NCBI taxonomy): Bacteria > Bacillati > Actinomycetota > Actinomycetes > Micrococcales > Dermatophilaceae > Austwickia > Austwickia sp. The sequence goes on from CP064985.1 coordinate 1,412,088, forward strand.
TGGTGGTCAACAACGCCGGGATCGCCGGTCCGACCTGTCTGGTGGAGGAACTCGCGCTGGCGGATTGGCAGCGGGTCCTCGACGTCAACCTCACCGGTCACTTCCTGATATCGCGGGAGACCATTCCGCACCTGAAAGCCGCCGGGGGCGGCGCGATGGTCTTCGTGTCGTCGCTGGGTGGGCGGCACGGCTACCCGCGACGCGCGCCGTACGCCGTCGTCAAGCGCGGCGTGCTCGCCCTGGTGGAGACCCTGGCCATGGAGCTCGGCGAGCACCAGATTCGGGTCAACGCCATCGCGCCGGGTCTCGTGGACGGCGACCGGGTACGCCGGGTGTTCGCCGGCCGCGCCGAGGCGGGCGGCACCTCGATCGAGCAGGAGATGGCGGGGGCGCTGGCGCTGCAGTCGCTGAAGTACATGGTCAATCCCGACGACATCGGCGCGCTCGCCGTCTTCCTCGCCTCGGACGCGGCCCGCTCGATCTCCGGGCAGACGATCGGCATCGACGGCGCCTCGCGCAGCATCGCCTGAGCCGGCCCCCCCCTAGGCTGCGGACATGACTCGGGGTGGCGGCACACCGGATGGGGCGGCATCGCGCCGGATGGAGGCCCGGCTCAACGTGCTGCGCAGCGGCAGCGACGTCGAACGGACCATCTTCTTCAGCGACGCGGTCTTCGCCATCGCCATGACGCTGCTGGTGCTGGAGCTGCGGGTGCCGGAGGCGTCGGCGGACGTCAGCGCCCACGCGTTCGCCGAGGCGGTCGCCGAGAAGGTCCCGGCGTTCATCGCGTTCGTGTTGAGCTTCGTCATCATCGGCCTGACCTGGTTGACGCACCATCGCCGGTTCAAGGCCCTGGCGGCGTACGACACGAGACTCCAACTGGCCAACCTCGGCATGCTCTTCTTCGTCGCCTTCATGCCCGTGCCGACCGGCATGTTGTTCCAGCACAGCGGCGGCTCGCCGATCCCGCCGATGCTCTACGCCGCGACGATCGTCGGCATCTTCGGGATGCTGGATCTCGCCTGGTGGCACGCGTGGCGGTCCGGCCTGCTGAAGGAGCACGTGACGCCCGCGTTGTACCGCTTCACCGCGGCCGCGCTGCGGCCCGCGCTCCTGGTCTTCCTGCTCTCGATCCCGCTGGCGCTGATCAGCCCGAACGGCGCCGAGTACGCGTGGCTGACGCTGTGGCCCCTGGCCGCGCTGAACGGACGCTGGCAGAAGCGCCGGTTCGTACGCGCCGAGACCAGTGCGACGACGGCGACAGGCGATCCGGCCACGGCGTGACGCGAACCGATCGCGGCTCTGGCGTGGGGTGCAGGTGCTTCGGGGCGGAGCCCGTCGGGGTCGGCCCGCCGGAGACGAGCGGGCGCCGCGGCCAGCGGGCACCGGCCGCGCCCCCTTCTCAGTGGTGCTCGCCGTCCGCCTGCGTCACGTGGATCGTGCCCTGGGGGTGCTGGGCGGGGCCGTAGAGCGAGTAGAGCTTCAGCGGCTCCTTCGGGGAGGCGTTGACGATGTTGTGCCAGGTCCCGGACGGCACGAGGATCGCGCTGTCCTTGTGCGCGACCCCGGCGAAGCGGACGTTGCCCTGGCTGTCGCCGAAGTAGACCTTGGCCATCCCCGACTCGACCCGCAGGAACTGGTCGACGTTGCTGTGCATCTCCAGCCCGACGTCCCCGCCGACCGGGATCGACATGAGCGTGAGCTGCAGGGTGTCAGCGGTCCACGCGGCGGTGCGGAAGTTCGTGTTGGCCAGCGTGGCGGCCTCCACGTCCAGCACGAACGGCGTGGCGCCAGGATCCTTCGTGAACGGCGCGACAGGGGTGACCGCCCCGACGCTCGGGTGCGCGGTGCCGTGGTCCTCGACCGGCTGGGTGACGTGGACGGTGCCCTGGGGGTGTTGCGCCGGACCGTAGAGGGAGTGGAGCTTGAGGGGCGCCGTACCGGTGTTGACGATGTTGTGCCACGTCCCCGACGGGACGAGGATCGCGTCCCCGGGGCCGACGTCCTTGACGTAGCCGAGCGTGGTCGCCGAGCCCGTCATCACCTGGGCGGTGCCGCTCTCCACGCGCAGGAACTGGTCCACGTTCGCGTGCATCTCCAGGCCCACGTCGCCACCGACCGGGATGGACATGAGGGTGAGCTGCAACGTGTCGCACGTCCACGCCGCGTACGGAAGTTGCGGTTCTTGACGGTCTCCTGGGCGATCTTGATCACCGCGGGGACGCAACCGAGGTCCCGGAAGGTCAGCCCCGAGTTCGGGCCGGCCTGCGTGGCGGCGCCTGGCGTGGCCGGCACCGCCGGGGCGGCGACGGCGGCTCCGGCGCCTGCGGCGAGCATCGTGGCGGCGAGAGTCAGGGGAAGGAGGCGGGATCCGGTACGGCGCATGGTCAACTCCTCGACGACAAGGCGGCGGCCCCCCACCCCCGAGTCGTTCCACCGCCAGGCAGACTGCGGACTCTTGAGGCATATCACCTCTTCAGCCGGCTGAAGACCAGGCGAATTGTCCTGAGCCACACCGGTTTTGCATTTCAGCCGGCCTGTGGAGGCATCGCCCCCCACCGAGGGCGACCCGTCATGCGACCGGGTGCCGCGGGGGCGCCCTCCCGCGGTACCCGATCAGCAACCGCTCGGCCGGACCCGGGTCAGCCCATCGTGCGTTGCCCGTCGATGGCCTCCCGGATGATGTCGGCGTGACCCGCGTGCTGGCTGATCTCGGCGAGCATGTGCAGCGCCACGCGGCGGACCGACCAGCTGACTCCCGGCTCGAACCAGGGCGCCTCGGGCAGCGGGTGGGCGCCGTCGAGGTCGGCCTCCCGCAGGATCTGCTCGGTGCGTGTGGCGACCTCGGCCAGGCGATCGCGCAGCGCGGTCAACGTCTCGGCCGCGCCGACGGTGAACCGGTCGTCCTGCCACGCGGCCTGCGCGGGGTCGTCGCCCTGGTCCGCGGCGGTCTCTGCGGCGAGGGACTCCCAGTCCACGCCGGACCCGTAGACTCCCCCGCCACCGAAGGCCGAGGCGCCCTGCACCGCGAACGCGAACCACTGCTGCTCGGTGTCGGCGACGTGCTTGAGCAGGCCGGCAATCGTCAGCTGGCTGACGGTGCTGCGGGTGCGGGCCTGTTCCTCGGAGAGGCCCTCGGCGGTCTGCAGGAGGAACCCGCGGTGCCGGGCCAGGGTCTCGATCAGCGTTTCGCGCTCGCTCATGGGGCTGTCCTTCCGTCGGTCTCGATGAGCCGACGCTAGAAGCGAATCCGGACAGAATCGGTCCGCTGCTTCGGGACCGCGGGCCTGGGCCGCCGGTTCAGCCGAGGAGCGAGAGCCCGGCCGAGAGCGCGAACCCGACGACCGTGAACAGGCCGGTCTTGTCCTGTTCCTTCTCCCGGGCCTCGGGCACCATCGAGTCGACGAGCATGACCAGCAGGGCGCCCGCGGCGAACCCGTTGATCGCCGCCTTGAGTTCGGCGGAGGTGGCCTCGGCCACGGCGTACCCGCAGACGGTGGCCGCCGCACAGATCAACGCGACGATCGCCCAGAGCGCCAGGATGCGGGCCTTCGACTGGCCGGCCGCGCGCATATCGGCGGAGGAGCCGATGGCCTCCGGCAGGTTCGAGACGAAGATCGCGACGAGCAGGGCCAGGCTCAGGCCCTCCCCCTGGGCGAGGCCGATGCCGAGGACGAGCTGCTCCGGTACGCCGTCGAGCAGTGCCCCCAGCGCCAACGTCGCGCCGGCACCGCCCTGGCCGGCCGAGGACGGACCGCGGGGCGCGCCGCCCGATCCGCCGCGGGGCGCACCGCCTGCATGGTCGTTGTCGCCGTCCTCGCCGTCCCGCTTGCGGGTTCGGCCGCCGAGTCTGGTGACCGCCCGGTCTGCCCCGAAGAAGGTGAGGGCGCCGACCGCCAACCCGACCGCGACCGCCCAGGGGCCCCCGCTGTGCACCCCCTCCTCGGCGAGTTCGAAGGAGACGCTGGCGATGAGCGCCCCGGCGCCGAAGCCCAGCACGGCGCCGATCAGCCCGTCGGGCCAGCGGCGGACGAGCGCGAGAACTCCACCGAGAACCAGCGACGAGGCCGCCACCAGGCCCCAGCCCAGCGCGCCTAGCACGCAGGGCTCCTCATGTTCACCCGCATGGGTCCAGCGTGCGGTGCCGCGGCGGGTGGGGCCACCGGAACGCGCCGGACACCGGCGGTGGACCGGTCAGCGAAGGTGAGGGACGTTCATGGCGAGCACGTAGGCGGCCACGGCAAAGAGCAGCACGCTGAAGGCGAGGCTGAGCTTGCGGGGGTCCACGCGGGCGGCGATCCGGCCGCCCGCGATGCTGCCGATGGCCCCGAATGCGCTGAACGTCAGGATGATCGGCCAGTCGATCGACACGCCGCCGCCGACCCGGGCGCCGAGGGCGACCAGGCAGTTCAGGACGATCACGAGCAGCGACGTACCGACCGCGACGGGCATCGAAAACCCCAAGGCGAGCACGAGCGCGGGGACCACGGCGAACCCGCCGCCCACGCCGAAGAAGCCGGTGAGGAAGCCCACCCCCGTGGCCGTCGCGATGAGCACGCCGAGGCCACGCCGCGTCCCGCCCCCGTCCGGGCCCGCCCCGGCCGACTCGCCACCCTGCGCGCGGCGCCGGATCATGAGCGTCCCCAGGGCGATCATCAGCACGCCGAACGCCGTCATGAGGACCGGCGCGGAAACCGCCGCCGACAGCTTGGACCCCACCAACGAACCGACCACCCCGACCGCGCCGAAGACCAAGCCGTCGCGAACCCGCACGTTGCCCTTGCGGGCGTGGCTGCCCACCCCGGCCAGCGCGGTCAGCATGACGATGACCAGGGACCCCGCGGTGGCGGCGGCCGGCTGCTGCCCAAGGACGTAGACGAGGATCGGCACCGTCAGGATCGCGCCGCCGCCGCCGAGCGCGCCCATCACGACGCCGATGAGGAGCCCGAGGGGGACGATCACCGCGAGGCTGCCCATGACCGTCTCGTCCGCTCAGCGCGCCAGCGCGGCGATGACGTCGGCGGCGTCGGGCTCGAGGTCGCGGTTGTACGGCAGCTTGCTCAGCAGAGATCCCATCAGGCACGAGTCTGTCAGAGCCGCCGTCATGAGGCCGGCACCGATGGCTCCCGACAGCCACTTGGCCTTCGGCGCAACCGTGCTGGTCAACACGCCCGTCGCGACGATGCCGCCGGCCACGAGCCGGACCTGACGCTCCAGGTCCCAGCGGCCCTCGCCGTGGTTCACGGCTCCGCCCTCGCGCTGCCAGGCCTGCATCCCCCCGGTGAGCACGTGCAGCCGGGACAGGCCGGCGGCGGCGAGGATCTGCTCGGCCTCGCTGGCTCTCTTGTCACTGCGGCAGATGAGGACGATCTGCTCGTTCAACGGCTCGGCGAACTCCGCGCGGTGCTCGCGCAGCAGGGGCAGCGGCACGTTGTAGGCGCCGGGGATGTGCGCGGCCCGGAACTCGGCTGCGGACCGGACGTCGATCAGTCGAGGGCGGTCGGGGTGCGTCAGCCAGTCCCGCAGGGTGGCGGCATCGACATGGGCGGGCATCGGTCGGACCGCGCCCGGATCCACCCGCGCGTGCAGGTCGGCGAGCTGATGGGGGGAGTTGTCGGTGACGGCGGTCATGGGGGCGAGTTCTCCTTCGGGGATCTCGGTGCACGGGGGCTGAGGTCGGTGGCCGCGCGCCTGGGTGGGCAGGGCACCGGGGTGGGCAGGGCTGGGGGTGGTCAGGGGTCGGGTGGTCAGCTGGTCGGGTGGTCAGCTGGTCGGGTGGTCAGCTGGTCGGGGTGGTCAGCGGTAGGCCGGCCTTGCCGGCGTTGTCGAAGGAATCGTCGATCGCGACGACGCCCCGGCCGGCGGCAGCCAGCAGGGAGGCCGCGATCGAGGCGCGGTAGCCGCCGGCGCAGTGCACCCAGACCTCTCCAGCCGGCACCTCATCGGCGCGTCGCACCATGTCGTGCAGCGGCACGTTGACGGCCGCCTCGATGTGGCCTTGCGCGTACTCCCCCGCACGACGTACGTCGAGCACGACCACCTCCCGGTGGTGCCGCACCTGGGCGAGGTCGGCGAACGTCGCTCGCGGGAAGGTGGCCAGCTGACCCTCGGTCCAGTTCTGCGGTCCGCCCGTCGCGGCCGCGGCGGGGCGGTCGATGCCGATCCGCACCATCTCCCGCTGGGCCTCGGCGACCTGCTCGGCCGTATCCCCGAGCAGCGTGACGGGCGTGCCCCACGGGATCAGCCAGCCGAGGTACGTGACGAACTGCCCGTCCAGGCCGAAGTTGAAGGTCCCGGGGGCGTGGCCGGCGGCGAACGCCGTCCGGGTCCGCAGGTCCACCAGCCATTCGCCCGCCTCGAGGCGACGACGCAGCTCGGCCGCGTCCGCCTGGGTGGGCGCGGCCAGGCTCGCGGCGAGCGGGCCGGCGGCGTTGGCCGGGCCCATGTGGGCGTAGTACGCCGGGAACTCCTCCAGCCCGGCCAGGATCTCCTCGACGTACGCGGCCTCGTCGCTGGTCAGCGCGGGGTTCTCGCGCTTCTCCTTGCCGATGGTCGAGGCGTCGCCGGAACTCTGCGTGGCCGAGCAGAACGAGCCGAAGCCGTGCGTCGGCATGACCTCGGTCTCGTCCGGCAGCTCGGCGGCGAGCCGGTGGGCGGAGGCGTGCTGGTACCGGGCGAGGGCCTCGGCGTGCTCCTTGCCGAGCAGGTCGGGCCGCCCCGTCGAGCCGAAGAGCAGCGAGCCGCCGGTGAAGACCGCCGGCTCGTGGTCGGGGCCCTCCAGCGCGTACGACAGGTGCGTGAACGTGTGCCCCGGCGTCGCGATGGCCCGCACCCGCATCGAGCCAACACCGACCACGTCGCCGTCCGCGATGGCGGTCCGCTCGAAGGCGACATCGTCGGCGCCGTTGACGTAGTACGTCGCCCCGGTCTCCCCCGCGAGCGCGTAGCCGCCGGTCACGTAGTCGTTGTGGATGTGGGTCTCGAAGACCGCCGCGATGCGTACGCCGTCCGCGGTGGCCTCCCGAGCGGCGGCGAGGACCCGGTCGATGTCGCGCTGCGGGTCGACGACGAAGGCGACCGATCCGTCATGGACGAGATAGCTGCGGTCGCCGAGGGACGGGGTTTCGATCGTGACGATGGTGGCCATGCGCACTCCTGAACGTGATACCCCTGGGGGTATTTGGTGGCTTGCCGTCAGAGTAGCCAATTCGCCTCAGCCGCTCAACTCGACGGCGTACGGTTCGTCCGATTCGCCCGGAGATGCGACGTCGCTCACATAGCGATCCCGAGGGCATTCCACAGGTTCGGCACAGCTTGCGGGACGAGCGTGGGCATGTCAGATACCCCCAGGGGCATTTTTCCGGAGTCCTCGAGGGAAACCTGCCCCGCATCCGCAAAGGAGCGCACCATGGTCCCCCGTCGCCGCACGAAGCTCGGTCGTCCCGCGCAGCTCGGCGCGGCAACCCTTGCCGGGGTGGCGCTCGCCGCCACCCTCGCCGGGCCCGCCTCGGCCGGCACCCAGACCCCCGGTCCCGGCACCGGCCGCCCGACGAACTGCCCCGTGGCCACGGCCTCCCCCAGTGCCGGGTCGTCCGCCACCCCAGGCACGGGCACCAGCACCGGCGTACCCACGGCCACGTTGTCCCAGGAGACCAAGGACGGCCTGGCGTTCAGCCGGGAGGAGGAACGCATGGCCCGGGACCTCTACGCGGCCCTCGCCGCGGTGCACAACGGGGCCCGGCCGATGAGCATGATCACCACCAGCGAACAGCGGCACTTCGACGCGATCGGGACGCTGCTGCAGCGCTACGGCCTGGCGGACCCGTCGGCGGGCAAGACCGCCGGCACGTACGCCTTCCCCGAGATCCAGAAGCTGTACGACGACTGGTTCTCCCGCGGCAAGGTGTCGGTGCAGGCCGCCGCCCAGGTGGGCGTGGAGCTCGAGCAGCGCGACATCGCCGACCTGCAGAAGCTCGCGGCGCAACCGGCGCCCGACGACATCAAGGCCGTCTACGCCAACCTGCTCCAGGGTTCCCAGAACCACCTCGCGGCGTTCCAGCGCGCCGCGTCCGGGTCCGGCGGGGGCATGGGCCCCGGCGCCGGAGCCGGCCAAGGTCCGGGCCAGCGCGGCCCCGGCCAGCGGGGCCCCGGCATGGGCCGCATGGCGAGCTGATCGTCACAGGTGATGTGAGATGACGACGTCAACCCGACCCGGGGGAAGCCGGGCGGCGCTGCGCCAGCGCTCGATGTCGAGGCTGCATGTGGCCCGCTATGCCACTCAGGCGTTCTTCGCGTTGTTCATCCTGGTGGCCGCCGTTCGGCACCAGGTGGCCAAACAGAACGGGGCGCCCAGCGTCGATGCGCTGTGCCCGTTCGGCGCGGTGGAATCCCTGTACACCTGGGTCACCACGGGCACGATGGTGCCGAAGCTGCACCCCAGCAACATGATCCTGGGGATTGCTGTGGTGGTCAGCGTCCTGATCGCGGGGAACGCCTTCTGCGGCTGGATCTGCCCGATGGGCACCCTTGGCGACGTCATCACCGGGCTGCGCAAGCGGCTCGGGTGGCGCCCGGTCCACGTGCCCGACCGCGTGGACCGGGTGCTGCGCTACGGCCGCTATGTCGTGCTCGCCGCCGTGGTCATCGCCACCGTGCAGACCGGGCGGCTGATCTTCGCCGAGTACGACCCGTACGTCACCCTCTTCTCGCTGCACTGGATCTTCGAGCCGAGCACGGCCCTGATCCCGGCGCTGATCATCACGGCTGTCGTCATCGTGGGCTCGGTGCTCGTCGACCGGCTGTGGTGCCGCTACCTGTGCCCCGCGGGGGCGGTGTTTGCCGTGCTCGGCCACCTCTCCTTCCTGCGGATCCGCCGCAGCGCCTCGGCCTGCACGGACTGCGGCCTGTGCAACTCGCCCTGCCCGGTCGGCATCGACGTGGCCCATGCCGGGACGGTCAACACCGACTGCGTGGGCTGCATGGAGTGCGTCGCGACCTGCCCCTTCCCGGGGGCGCTCAATGTCACCGGCCCGACGTTCCTCGGCTCGATCGGGCGGCGCGACGAGCGCGCGACCGCGGAGGTCTCCCGATGACCGCCCAGGATCCCGGCCAGCCCCGGCGTACGTCGGCGCGCCCCGCGCCGGCCGCAGCGACCGGCGCCGCGCAACCCGCCGTACGGCGTGGCCCCCTCGCGCACCGACTCCTCATGCCGGCCGTCGCCGTCGTCGCGATCTTCGGGACGTACGGCGCCACCTCGGCCCTGGGCGTGTGGCAGTCCAGCGGCCGCACGGACGTGACGAGCGGGGCGCTGGCTCCGGCGGACCTCAAGGGGTGGATGACGGTGCAGCAGGCCAGCGATGGCCTCGGCATCGACATCCCGACGCTGCTCCGGCTGACGGGGGCGGACGCGGCGACGGTCGCCGCGGTGACCCCGGCGACACCGCTCAACGAACTCGAGGACAAGGTCCCGGACTTCACGATGTCGGCCTTTCGGGACGCCGTGACGAAGTACCGCGAGCACAGGACCATGCCCGCGCCGTCGCCCTCCGCGGTGCCCACGACTCCGGCGGCCGGGTCGACGACGCCGCATCCGACCGGGACCGGTTCGGGTTCGGGGTCCCCCAGCGGGACTCGGACGGGCACCGGTGCGGCATCCGGCGTGACCGGGACCATGACGCTGAAGCAGGTCGCCGAGGCCTACGGCATCGCCCTGCCCGACCTCATGGCCAGGGCCAAGCTGCCCGCCGACGTCCCCACGGACGTGCCGCTGCGCGACCTCAAGGCGAGGGTGCCGGGCTTCGAGGTCACCGTCGTCCGCGACGCAGTCGGCGCCGGCTGACGAACCGGCGGTGCCTCCCTGGTGCGCCCCACCGAGGCACCGCCGGCGCCGGGCCGCCGAGCAGTCAGGCGAGGCCCTTGAGCATGAGGTTCCAGTACATGAGCGGCAGTCCCCGGCTCTTGAACAGGTTGAAGTCCGTGACCGGTTCGGTGGTGTCGGGCCAGGGCAGCGGGTTGCTCGGGGTCGGCTGCATCGAATAGTCGAACTCGGCCAGCAGCAGTCGGCGCTGCGAGAGGGTGAGCGGGCAGCTGGCGTAGCCGTCGTACGACGCCCGCAGCGGCCGGCCCTGCCACGCGGACTTCATATTCGCGACCACGACAGGGGCCTGGTGGCGCACGGCCGCGCCGGTCTTGGAGTTGGGCGTCGACACGGCGTCACCGAGGGCGAAGACCTCCGGGAAGCGCACGTGCTGCAGGGTGTTCTTGTCGACCTCGACGTACCCCTTAGGGTCGGCGGCGTCGGCCAGCAGAGAGGCCTTGACCCAGTCGGGGGCCGACTGCGGCGGCACCAGGTGGGCCATCGTGTAGCCCAGCGAGCGCGTCTCGCCCGTCTCCAGGTGCCGGATCGTGACGGTGCGGTTCGGCCCGTCCACGGCGCTGACCTCGCTGCTCAGGTGCACGGTGATGCCGTAGTCGGCGGCCGTATCGGCGAGGATCTTCGCGAACTTGGGGATGCCGAACATCCCCGGCGTCGGCAGCACGAGGTGGATGTCGATGTCCTGCAGCACGCCCTCCCGGCGCCAATGGTCGGCCGCCAGATAGGCGATCTTCTGCGGGGCGCCCGCGCACTTGATCGGCCCCGCGGGCATGGAAAAGACGGCGGTGCCCGACGTCGTCGTACGGATCAGATCCCACGTCTTCGGCGCCAGGTCGAACCGGTAGTTGCTCGACGTGCCGTGCTGCCCGATGGTCTCTTCGAGGCCCGGCACCTGGTGCCAGTCGAGCTGGATGCCGGGGGCCATGACGAGCTGCCCGTAACCCACCTCGCCGCCCTCCCGAAGCTGGACGGTACGCCGCAGCGGGTCGACGCCCTCGGCGAAGTCCTTGATCCAGCGAACCCCCTTGGGCATGACCTGCTCGCGCGGCCGTTGGCTGTCCTCCTGACGCGCGCGACCGCCGCCCACCAGGGTCCAGAGCGGCTGGTAGTAGTGCATCGGGTAGGGGTCGACGACGGCGATGTCCCGGGCGCCGGCGCGGTGGAGCCGGGCGGCGACCGTGGCGCCGGCGCTGCCGGCCCCGACGATGACGTGGGTGTGCTGCGGCATGCGGTGGGTCTCCTCGTGGATCGTCGGCTGGATCGCCCCGCAGGCCGGCCCCGCTCGGAGTGCCGGCGGCGCGTGGGGCTTGCCGAGACAATACCCCTGGGGGTATTTTTGTCGCAAGGCGAGCGGCTCCCTCCGACGTACCGGTCGACTCCCAGACCCACCGGACCGGACCGCCCCCATCCGCCAGCCATCCCTGACCGAGGAGACCGCCATGATCTTCACCCAGTACTACCTGGACTGCCTCTCGCAGGCGTCGTACCTGATCGGCGACGACAGCACCCACCAGGCCGTCATCGTCGATCCCCGCCGCGACGTGGCGGATTACCTGGCGGACGCCCGCGCCGCGGGCCTGCGCATCGTCGGCGTCATCAACACCCATTTCCACGCGGACTTCGTGTCCGGGCACCTCGAGATCGCGAAGGAGACGGGTGCGTGGATCGGGTACGGCGACGCGGCGCGCCCGGAGTTCGCGGCGCGGGCGCTGGCCGACGGCGAACGGATCGACCTCGGCGACGTGCAGCTCGAGATCATGACGACGCCCGGCCACACCCCGGAGTCGATCTCCGTGCTGGTCTACGAGCACGCGGGGGACGCGACGCCGTACGGCGTGTTGACCGGCGACGCCCTGTTCATCGGCGACGTGGGCCGCCCGGACCTGCTGGCGTCCGTCGGCACCACGGCGGACGAGCTGGGCCGCCAGCTGTACCACTCGATCCAGACCAAGCTCATGGGCCTGCCGGACGAGGTGCGCGTCTTCCCCGCCCACGGCGCCGGCTCGGCGTGTGGCAAGAACCTGTCGACCGAGCGGCAGTCCACCATCGGCGACCAGCGCCGCACGAACTACGCGTGCCAGCCGATGAGCGAGGACGAGTTCGTCGCCGTGGTCACGGAGGGCCAGCCGACGGCACCGGGGTACTTCCTGTTCAACGCCACCCTGAACAAGCAGGACCGGGCCGTGCGGGAGGCGCAGGCCACGGTTCCCGCACTGTCCGACGAGGAGGTCGCGGCCGCGCTCGCCGGGGGTGCCGTGGTTCATGACGCGCGCCCCGTGGCGGAGTACACGGCCGGGCACCTGCGCGGCGCGGTGAGCGTGCCGGTGGACGGGCGGATGGCCGAGACGGCTGGGATGGTCTTCACCCCGGAGCAGCGGTTGGTGCTGATGACGCCGGCCGGGCTGGAGCAGGACACCGCCACCCGGCTGGCGCGGATCGGCTACGACAACGTGGTCGGCTATGTCGCCGACGTTGCGGCCTATCTGGAGCGGCACGCCGACGAGGTGGTGCCGGCCAGCCGGCTGCGCGTCGACCAGCTCGACGAGGCCGCAGACGTGCAGCTCGTCGACATCCGCAACCCCGGCGAGGTCGCGGCGGGCATGATCCCGGGCGCGGTCCACATCCCCCTGCCGCAGCTGCTCACCCGGCACGGCGAGCTCGACCCGGCGCGCCCGGTGGTGCTGTACTGCGCCGGCGGCTGGCGCACCAGCGTGGGGGCGAGCTACCTGCGGGGCCAGGGCTTCGCGGACGTCTCGGATGTGCTGGGCGGGTACGGCGCGTGGGCGGCCGAACACCCGGTCGCGAGCTGAGGAAACGCTGCTGGGGCGCGCAGTCCGTGTGCCCATCCGTGTGGATGACCGTTCGTGACCTGCACAAAGGGTGCCATGGCACCAAACGCGCAGGTCACGAACGGTCGGCCTGTGGATAAGTCGCGGACGGGCCCGTCAGCGCCGTCGTGGGCGGGTCCGTCAGCGCGCGGGCAGCCTCTCAATCGGCAGGCCAGCGGCCTTCCAGGCGGCGAAGCCACCCTCCATGTGGGCGACGTCGTCGCGGCCCATGTCCCGCAGCGTCGCGGCGGCCAGGGCGGATCGCCAGGCGCCCCCGCAGAACAGGACCAGGGTCCGGCCGTCGTCGAGCGCCGGCTTGTAGTACGGGCTCTCGGGGTCGACCCAGAACTCCAGCATGCCCCGCGGAGCACGGAACGCGCCCGGCACGGTGCCCTCCCGCTCCAGCTCGCGCGGGTCCCGGATGTCGACCACCAGGTGGTCGGGATCGTCCAGCAGCTCGGCCACCCGCTCGACGGGCAGTGTGGTGATCTTCGCCGTCGCCTCCTGGACGAGGAGCTTGGCGGGGCGGGGCAGCGGCTGACCTGGGGTACGCGCGGACATGCCGCCATTCAACCCAGCGCCCGCCGGACCGGCAATCGGCCAGCCGCCACGCCCCTCGCAACGGCCCCTCGACCGACCCGGCGCTCACCCGCCGACGACCCGGTCCGCGCTTGGCGTCGACGTACGGCCCTAATGGGGCCCACCGCAGGCGGCGCTCCCCCGCGCGAGGCGGCGCCGACCGTGCGGCGTACCGTCGCCCGTGCACCCACCGGACCCGATGGGCGAACCGCGACGGGAGTAGCCATGGAACACGTCACGCTGAACAACGGAGTCGTCATGCCCATGCTGGGTTACGGCGTCTACCAGGTCGATCCGGCCGAATGCGAGCGGTGCGTGGGGGAGGCGATCGACGTGGGCTACCGCTCGATCGACACCGCGCAGGCCTACCGCAACGAGTCCGGCGTGGGGGCGGCGGTCGCCGCGTCGGGGGTGCCCCGGGAGGAGCTGTTCCTCACCACGAAGGTGTGGATCTCCAACGCCGGCGAGGCGCGGGCGGCCGCCTCGATCGAGGAGTCGCTGCGCGCGCTGGGCACGGACTACATCGACCTGCTGCTCATCCACCAGCCGTTCGGCGACTACTACGGCAGCTACCGCGCGATGGAGCAGGCGCTGGCCGACGGGAAGGTGCGCGCCATCGGCGTCAGCAACTTCTATCCCGACCGGCTGATCGACATCTGCCGGTTCGCGGACGTCGTACCGGCCGTCAACCAGGTCGAGACCCATCCGCTGCACCAGCAGGCGGCGGCGCACGAGGTCATGGCCAAGTACGGCGTCGTGCACGAGTCGTGGGGGCCGTTCGCCGAGGGGCGCAAGGACCTGTTCACCAACCCCGTGCTCGAGGAGGTCGGCGCGGCGCACGGCAAGTCCGTGGCGCAGGTGGCCCTACGGTTCCTCGTGCAGTCCGACGTGGTGGTGATCCCCAAGTCCGTACATCGGGAGCGGATGGCGCAGAACCTGGCGGTGTTCGACTTCGCGCTGGACGAGGCGGAGATGCAGAGCATCCGAGGACTCGACGAGGGCGAGAGCGCGTTCTTCTCGCACTACGCGCCGGCGACGGTGGAGATGCTGACCGGCCTGGGGAACCCGCGCCGGTAGCCCGGGCCGCCGGGCTACCGACTGGGCCCGGCGCGATCCGGTGGCCCGGGCCTGGCGCGGGCCGGCCGGGGTCGCCGCGCGATCCGGTCAGCGGACGGCGACCAGGACGCGCCCCGCGGCGCGCCGCTCGTCGATGTCGCGCAGGGCGTCGGCGACGCGGTCGAGCGGGTAGGTCGCCGCGATGGGCGGGTCGAGGGTCCGGTCGGCTAGCAGGGGCCACAGCTCGCGCCACTGCTCGGCGGGGTAGTCCGGGTGCCGCGTCCAGTGCTCCATCGATCCGGCGCCGAGCACGCCGATGTTGCGCAGGAGCAGCCGGTTGACCGTGACGGAGGGAATCGAGCGACCGGTGAACCCGAGGACGATGACGCGGCCCTCGGCGGCGAGCGCGCGCAGCGAGTCCGGGAAGCGGTCCCCGCCAACGGGGTCGACCACGACGTCGACGCCGCGGCCGCCGGTGAGCATGCGCACGCGGTCGAGGAAGCCGTCGACGTCGATCACCTCGTGGGCCCCGCCCTGCGCGCCACCGCGGCCTTCTCGGGGCTGGACACGACGGCGATGACGCGGGCCCCGTCCGCGGCAGCCAGCTGGCAGGCGGCGATGCCGACGCCCCCGGCCGCCCCGTGCACCAGCACGGTCTCGCCGGAGCGCAGGCGGGCGCGCCGGCGCAGGGCGAAGTGCATCGTGAGGTAGTTGAGCGGCAGCGCTGCGCCCGCGGTCAGCGGCACCTGGTCCGGCAGGGGGAAGACATAGTGGGCGTCCACGGCGACGACCTGCGCGAGCCCACCGGCCGTAGGCATCGCGACCACCCGATCCCCTTCCGCGAAGCCGGCCGCGGCGTCCCGGACGACCCCGGAGACCTCCCAGCCCAGGATGAAGGGCAGCTCGGGCCGGTGCTGGTACTCCCCGCGCGTCCGCAGGACGTCGGGAAACACGACACCCGCGTGGTCGACGTCGATGAGCACCTCGCCCAGCGCGGCCGCCGGCTCGGGCAGTTCGCGGATCTGGACGCCGTCGGGGCCGGTCAGCTCGGTGACCACCGCTGCACGCATGCGCGAAGACTGCCACAGCCTCAGTCGGTTCCCCCTTCGCGGAGGCGACCGATCTCCTGGCGCATCGAGAGGCGGTGTCGGCGTCGGATCGTCGCTTCGGCGTACCGTCGCCGGTCCACCTCGAACTGCACCCGCAGCTCGGGGATCGTCCGCGGCGAGCCGCCGGCATCGACGGCGACCATGACGAGGTACGCCGTCGCCACGTGCACCGGGGCGCCGAGCTGATCCCAGCGCGTGGTCTCGACGCGGGCGCCGACCTCCATCGACGACCGCCCGGCCCAGTTCACCTGGGCCTGCACGGTCAGGACGTCGCCGACGCGCACGGGCGCCCGGAACAGCATCTCGTCCATCGCCGCAGTCACGGCGGGCCCGCCGGAGAAGCGGGCGGCGAGCGTGCCCGCGGCCTCGTCGACCGCCTTCATCACGACGCCGCCGTGGACGGTCCCAATGAGGTTGGTGTCGTTCTGGCTCATGATCATCGACAAGGTGAGCCGGGTGGCCTCCGGGCTGGCCCAGGGCCGCCCTCGTCGTCTGCTGCGCTCCTGGCTTCCTGCTCCCTGCTCCCCGCTTCCCCGCTCCCCGGCCCTGTGTGCGCGAAGGTAGCACGGGGCTCCATGGCGTAGGTTGCTCCCGATGAAGGGGCAGATCGAGACGGAGCCGGACGACGGGCTGAGCACCCGGGAGCGGCGCGACCGGCCGATCCTCGCGGTGCACACCGGCGACGGCAAGGGCAAGTCGACGGCGGCGTTCGGGATGGCGTTGCGGGCCTGGAACCAGGGCTGGTCGATCGGGGTGTTCCAGTTCGTCAAGAGCGCCAAGTGGCGCATCGGGGAGCAGGCGGCGTTCGAGGCGCTCGGGCGGGTGTACGTCGAGACCGGGCAGGGCGGTCCCGTCGAATGGCACACGATGGGCGCCGGCTGGTCCTGGTCGCGGACGCAGGGCACCGAGCAGGACCACGCGGCCGCCGCCGCGGAAGGCTGGGCCGAGGTGAAGCGGCGGCTGGCGGCGCAGGCTCACGGGCTGTACGTGCTGGACGAGTTCACCTACCCGCTGGCCTGGGGGTGGGTCGACGTGGCCGACGTCGTGCGGACGCTGGCGGACCGCCCAGGGCGGCAGCACGTGGTGATCACCGGGCGGCAATGCCCCGAGCCGCTGCTGGCGGCCGCGCAGCTCGTGACGGAGATGACCAAGGTCAAGCACCCCTTCGACGAGGGCCAGAAGGGGCAACGCGGCATCGAGTGGTGAGGCGTCGGGCGGGTCGGTGCGGCTGGGATGGGCCGCGCGGCTGGCGTGCCGGGCGGGCGAGGGTCGTGCCGGGCGGGCGGGAAGCCGGTCGAGTCAGTCGAGGAGGTCTACCCCGGGCCCGGTCAACTCCCCGAGCCGATGGCGTCGCCCGGTCGCGAGCATCAGCAGCGCGACTGCGGACCCGCGTACCTCCGGGCCGGTGCCGAGCCGCGTCCCGTCCTCCGCCACCACGAGGGTGACCTTGCTGGTCAAGCCTTTGGCGCCGCCCATGGCCTCGGGGGTTTTGGCCTGGTACCGCAGCGCCGCGAGCACAGGGTCGAGCGGATAGTCGCGCGGGATTGCGAGGGGAACGCGGATGTCCTCGCCGTGCGCGATCTCCTCGACGAGGCGGCTTTCTACGGCGGCGAGGACGGTCGGCGGGCCGCTGGTCCGCGGGGCCGCGGCCCGGAGCCGGTCGAGGGTCTGCGCCGGGATGTCTCCCTTTGCGGCGGCGACGCCGTCGGCGTTCTGGCGGTCGAAGTCGAAGCGGGCCCGGAACATCGCCGCGAGTAGCCGCAGCGGCGTGGTCCGGGCGTTGTCGACCAGGTGGGCGGCGACGTCGTGCACGGTCCAGCCCGGCGCGAGCGACGGTGTCTCCCACTGGTGTGGCTCGACGCCCGCCAGGTCGGCGATCAAGGCCTGGCGCTCCGCGTGGACGGTGGGCCAAACGTCGGTCATGACCGCGGCGCCGCGAGCTCGGAGGGCGCCTCGTGGTGCGCGGCGTCGTCGTACGCGGCGGCGTCGTACGCGGCATCGAAGAAGGCGACCTCACACGCGACCGCGCGCGCGAAGAGGTCCGCCACGGCCTGGAGTTCTGCGGCGTCGGTCGGCGCGTGGGCGTCGAGCCGGTCAGTGAGCCAGGCCACCCACGCCTCGAACGCCAGGCCTCGGTGGAGGTCAACCCAGCCGACATGCTCGGGCCGGGTCGCGCGCAGGCCCGCTGCGTCGGGGCGGGTCGCCCAGTCCAAGTAGAGGCGCTCGGCGACCACGAGGACGGCGAGGACCTGTGGATAGGACCGGCTCGCCAGCGCCTCCCGCATCAGCGCGTCGAAGTCCCGCGTCGCCGGGTGCAGTGGCGGACGCAGGCGATCGGACTCGGCGACGCCGAGGGCGTCGAAGGAGTCGACGAAGTAGGAGTTCTCGTCGTTGGCGAACATGCCGAGTTGACGCGCGAACACCAGCCGTTCGGGCAGGTCCGGGGCCGAGGCGCAGCCCTGGCCGAGCAGCGCCGTGAACGCATCGCAGAACTGGTAGTCCTGCACGAGGTAGCGGGCCAGCACGTCGTCGGCGACCGTGCCGGCCAGCAGCTCGTCGACGAACCGGCTCCGGACGGCGGCCTCCCAGGCTCCGGCGTTGTCGGCGATCAGGCGGGCGGTGAGTCCTGGCGACATGGCCCTCACCCTAACGCCCCCCCGGACAGCGCCAGCGACCAGAGACGCCTCATCGCTCACCGTCGGACGGCCTCATCGATCACACGCGAACTGCGGCAAGCACCCCAGGTACCCGGGGCCGCTGCGGCGTACGTCGTGTTCCTGAGACGATGACGGTATGTCGTGGGTGGCCGGGGTGAGCGAGCTACGGCGTCGCGGCCAGTCCGGAGTCCTGGTCACCGTCCTCGAAGCGCGCGGCCACGCCCCCCGCGCGGCGGGCGCCAAGATGGTCGTCGCGACCGAGCAGACCTGGGGCAGCGTGGGCGGGGGCAATCTCGAATCGGTCGCCATCGAGAGGGCCCGCGAGCTGCTCGCCCTGCCTCACCCGGAACTCACCACGCTGACCTTCGACCTTTCGGACCGGGCGCCGTACGAGCATGGGGTCCAGTGCTGTGGCGGTCGGGTCCACGTGCTGCTGGAACCGTTGCCGACGCCCGCTGCGGTGGCCATCTTCGGCGTCGGTCACGTCGGTCTGGAACTGGCCCGCATCCTGGCGCGTCACGACCTGGACCTGCACCTCATCGACTCCCGCCCGGACCGCCTCCAACCGGCCGCGCTGGCTCCCCTCGCTGACGCCGAGGCGCAGCTACATTTGCACCCTCTGCCCCTGCTCCCCGAGACGGCGCTCGCGGACCTGCCGCGCGGCGCGCACGTGCTGGTGATGACGCACGATCACGCCGAGGACTTCGCCATTCTCGACGCGGCGCTGCGTACCGACGGGCTGGGCAGCATCGGCGTCATCGGGTCCGCGACGAAGTGGTCCCGGTTCCGGAAGCGGTTGCTGGCGGAGAGCGCTTTCGCCGAGTCGGACCTGGACCGGGTGACGACCCCGATCGGGCTGACAGAGCTCGGCGGCAAGGAGCCGGCGGTCATCGCCGTGAGCGTCGCGGCCGCGCTGCTGGCGGCGATCGAACGCACGCGCGGGCCGTCCACTGAGCGGTGATCTGCAGGCGTCACATGGCGCTCGCCCTTCACCCTGTCCCAACCGTGACCGGGACCGCTCACGACCTGCCCGTTTGGTGCCATGGCACCCAACGCCCAGGTCACGAACGGTCGGTGGCAGGGCCGAGCGGGGAGCGGCCTCGATCTGCGTGTTCTTCAGTCGTCCATCGCCTCGATGCCGAGCTCGGCCAGCTCGGCCGCGTTGGCACGGAGCTTCGCGACCAGCTCCGGCGGTGGCCCGGCCAGGCCGGTGATCTCTTCGACGACGCGCAGCGGCTTCCTGGTGCGGTACGAGCGGGTGGGGTTGCCCGGGAACCGTTTGTCGGTGACGTTCGGGTCGTCCTCGATCGGGCCGAGCGGTTCGACGCGATAGACCCGCGGCGGAGCCTCGCCCACCGCGAGCGCCGCGGCCAGCGGCGCGCCCTCGAGCGAAGCGGTGAGGTAGACGTGCCCCGAGACCTTCCCCGACCCGTAGTTCGTCGGCCGCCCTGGCGTCAGCAGATCCCCCGGCCGGAGCGCGGCCGTCGTGCCGTGGAAGAACGGCCCCCGGTCGTCAACGACCCGCGGCGGCGGGGGCGGATCGCGCAGGAGGCTGTCGAGCCGCGCCATGAGTACGGCGACGCGGGTGGCGCCCCGGGGCGCCCGCGGGTAGCGGTGCAGCACCGCCCGCACGAGCGGGTCGGCCCGCCGGGCGGCGCCGTACAGCATGTACTCCGCCACCACCGCGTCCTCCCCCCGGGCGACCTCCGCCGCCCGCGCGGCATGCGCCGCCGCCCCGAGGATGTGCCGCACCTGGGTCGCCTTCGCGAGCGGATGCAGGTACGCCGCAGCCGCGGCATCACCCGCCGCCATCGCGGCGTACGTCGCCGCCTCGGTCGGCGCCTCCCGCCCAGCCCGGTGGGCCTCCGTGGCGGCGCTCCGTAGCCGACGCGCGCGGTGCCCTCCGTCAGCGAAGGCGCGAGCGGCCTCCAGGGCGGCCGCCGGGCGAGGGTCCTGGGGGCAGGCCCGCTCGTACAGCACGAGCACCGGCTCTGCGCAGGCGATGGCGTACCGCGCGACGGCCCGCAGCTCGGCCATCGTCAACTGGACGTCGGGCGAGGGGTTCGGCACCCCGCGAGTGTGCCACGCGGGACCCGAGCGGCCTCGGTTGTCCACAGCCCGACCGTTCGTGACCTGCCCGTTCGGTGCCATGGCACCCTTTGGGCAGGTCGTGAACGGTCACTATCCACAGGGCGCGGCGACCGACAGCATGGCGACGTCGCTAGGAGCAGCATCCAGCGCGCACCTACAGCTGGCTGCCCGCTCAGCGGCCGCCCACCGGGGGGTTGTGCGGCTGGTCGGGGCCCTCGGCTGGGGAGAGCTTGAGGATGTTGCCCGGCTCGCACTCCAGGGCTCGGCAGATGGCAGTCAGGCTGGTAAAGCGCACGGCCCGCGCACGGCCGTTCTTGAGGATGGACAGATTGGCCAGGGTGGTTCCGGTCTGCTGGGACAGCTGGGTGAGGGTCATCCCCCGAGCGGCCAGGACTTCGTCCAGCCGCACCTCGATGCCGTGGTCTGCCGCCTCGGCCGAGCCTGGCGGCTCGGCGACTTCGGTGCGTGGCCGTTTCCTCATACGGTGGCGTCGATCTCTTCGCGCATCGGGACGGTCTGCTGCAGCACCCGTCCAACCGAGACGACGCCGCACCCCGCGATGACGACAGCCCAACTGAGGTGCAAGTTCGCCAAGGTCGCCGCGACCATGGGGTAGTCGCCGATCACCAGGTGGGAGATCGCCATCGTGGTGAGGACCGCACCGACGACGTTGACGAGAACGGTGCCGCCAAGGATGTACCACCCCAACCGGGTCGTTCCTCGGGCCACCTCGTGGGTGAACAGCCCACCGCGCCGGGCGGTGCCGATGAGGCGCAGGGTCAGCCACAGGAATCCCACCGACCACAGGAGATCGAGCAGGAGCGGAGCGCTGCCCAGCGTGCGATCAAGCCCGCTCAACTGCGGATCACACAGTTCGAAGCTAGCGGGATAGCCGGTGACAACTCCGGGCCTCAGGTTCCTGATGGCCGGATGGGACGTTGCGTCCATGATCTCCAGCCCGAGCTGCGGCGCCTCGACGCACGGGTGGGAGGAACCCCATGCCCCGAACGACACCCCTCCGACGAAGACCGCCAGGCTGGCGGAGAAAATCGTGAGCCCACAGAGGAGGCTCAGGGCCAGCCGCACGATCACCTCGATCGGGAGGAGTGGATCCTGCGCCGCGCGCTGCCTGGTCATGACCGCATCCTTATCGATCATCGATATTATCGTTCCACGATAAGAACCGACTGGCACGGCGTCAAGACCCGGCATCGGCCTCGCTGGTCAGCCTGGTTCGCGGCGCGGGGCTGTGGAAAACCTGGACGGCGTTGAGGCCGGTCCTGGCAGGCTGACCGCGTGGCACAGGCGCTGGTGGAGGTCGGGGCGAGGGGGCACCATGGTGAGCATGACAGCGATCCTTCGAGGGCGGGACTGGACCCGTGATGACCGGGACGCCCTACCGGACGACGGGCACCGCTACGAGGTCCTGGACGGGACGCTCGTCGTGACCCCCGCGCCGTCCTCGGCTCACCAGATCGTCCTCTTCGGGCTGTATCGCCAGTTGCACGCGTCGTGCCCACTACATCTTCGGGTCCTCGGCGCGCCGCTCGACGTACTGCTTGATGAGCGCACCGTGCTGCAGCCCGACCTCCTGGTCGCCCGCCGCGACCGCCTCAGTCCCCGGGGACTGACCGGCCCACCCGAACTGGCCATCGAAATCCTCTCTCCCAGCACCCAGACGGCCGACCGCACCCTCAAACGCGAGCGCTACGAACGCGCCGCCACCCCCGCCTACTGGCTCGCCGACCCCGACACCCTCACCCTGACCGTCTACGAACTCAACCACGGCCACCTCCGCCAGAGCGCCCACCTCACCCGCCACGACACCTGGACCGCGACCAGCCCCTACGCCGCCACGATCACCCCGGCCGCCTGGCTCGACTGAGCACGCAGGCCAAGACCGCGAGGGGCAGCGGCGGCCGAACGGCTCGCCGGTCAGGGTTCGGACCGTACGTCGGGTGCAGCGGGCTCCGGGGGATCGACCGGCGGGACCGTCGTGAACAGCACCGTCAACCAGTAGTGCGGGTCGTCCCCGGCCAGGCGCTCCTTGATCTGCGCGCGGATCGCGTCCCACTCCTCCAGCGGCCGCGACGGCAGGCCCGGCGGCAGGTGGAACACGATCTCGACGGCCTTGCCGCGACCCTGCTGCGAGACGTACACGCGGTGCTGCGCCAGCCCGTGCTCCGCGCCGACCTCGCCCGCCACGCGATCGGCCCGCGCGCGCAGCTCGGGCGGCGCCACCAGCGCGATTTCCGCGAGCGCCTGCCGCAGCATCGGCACCGGCGCCGGGAACAGCACCAGCGAGACGACCGCGAGCACGGCCGGGTCGACGTACGGCGTGAGCCACGCCCACGACGTGCCTTGAATGGCCAACCCGATCAGGAACGCGACCAGCAGCGCCCCGGTGACCCCGCCGGCCATCAGCCAGCCCTTGATGTCCAGCTCGACGAACGCCGAGCCGATGCGCCGGTTGGCCCGATGCTCCAGGAACCCCATCGTCAAGGTCAGGACCAGCACCACCGCGGCGTACGCCACCGCGGGCCCGAAGGCGATGTCGCGGCCGCCGTGCAGGATGGCGAAGACGGCCTGGACGAAGCCGTAACCGATGACGGTCAGCATGACCAGAGCGTTCACGGCGAGGACCATCGGCTCGAAGTGCCAGAACCCCATGCTGAAGCGGTCCTGCAATCGGCGGGACAACGTGTTCGCGGCCGAGCGAGTGTGATGGTCGACACGGCGATCGACACCAGCGACATGACCGCATCGAAGAGCGACATCACGCCGTCGAAGATGATCGCCACCGACCCGGAGACCAGGCCGAAGACGACGCCGAGGACGGCGACGACGATGACGGCGCCCAGCGACACCCGCAGCGCCTGCTGTTCGGTCCGCACGTCGATCCTCCTCGTGATGGCCGCGGCGGGCGAGGGCCGTTCACACCGTACGGCGCCCGCCGCCGGGATCCCTTCCCGCCCACGCCCGCCGGCAATCGGCGTCAGGGTCGGACCAGGGGTACCCAGGGTCCGCTCGGGGAGGTTCCCAATGTCCCCGGCCCCGCGCCGCGCCGCACGATGAAGCCATGACAACGACCGGATCCTCCACCCCCACCCCCATCAGCCCGATCCCTCCGATGAGCCCTATCCCCCCGATGGGCCCGACCGCTCCGCCGAGTGCGCCGAGCGCCCCCACGTCGCCCGGCGCGACCCACTCGACCGGCCGGATGGACAGCCTGTTCGACGGACTGCGCCGCAGCCCCGTCACCCGTTCGCCGCAGGGTAAGGTCGGCGGCGTCTGCGCCGGCGTGGCGGAACGCTTCGCGATCGCGCCCGGCGTCGTCCGGCTCGTGGCCGTGATCGCGGCCTTCACGGGCGTCGGCGTACCCCTCTATCTCCTCGCCTGGCTGCTGCTGCCCCACCGCTCGGGCCGCGTGCACCTGGAACGGGCCATCAGATCCGGCGGTGCCTCGCTGGTCCTGCTGGTCGTGACCGTCCTCGCGCTCATGCCCGACGAGTTCGACGACCACTTCCACGGAGTCGCCTGGGTTGCCCTGGTCAGCGTCCTCGTCGTGCTGGCTGCCCGCAAGCTGCGCTCCCGCACTCGCCCCGCCTCGACGCCGATGGACACCCTGAGTCGCTGACGCGCCACCGGCCGGGCGCCTCGACAGCGTGGAACGGCCGTCGTGCGGGCCTCGTACGGATCTGGCCGAGCTCCGGCGGGTACGACGTACGATGGCGCGGCACCTCGGGAGGCACACGATGATCGAGCGGTACCACCTCAACTACGGCTGGGGCCACCAGCCGGGCTGGACCGAAGACACCGAGATCACGCTGCTCGGGCACGTCACGGGGAAACCCGCGGTCTCGGCCGTGACCGCCTGGGTCGAGACGTTGCCGCGGTGCGAACGCCCGCAGGAGGCGGGGCGCCGCTACGACGGCGGCGCCACGCTCGAGATCGTCGAGACGTCGCCGGGCGGCGACGGGCTGGAGCTCGCGATCCGCTCGACCGGGCGGGACGCGTTCGACTCGGTGGCCTGGTAAGCCGACGTGGTCACCGACCTGGTGCTGGCCGCCGACACCGCGAGCGGGGCGGCCGACGAGTCCACGGGCGGCGCGGCGGCCGACGCCACCCCGGTCACCCCAACCCGCGAAGCTGCGGGCCTGCGCTGGACCGAGGTACCGCTGTCCTGACGCCCTGACCCGATCCGGTGTTTTCATCCGGGCTGGCCGGCTCCCAGCGCAGGCGATCCTCCGAGCTGACCTGTCAGCCCGCGTCGGCAGGACGGTCCGGGATCCCGAGGCGCAGGTGCTCGGCGTGGTAGACGGCCTCGTCCAGCAGCTGGGCCACGTGCTCGTCGTACAGCGAATAGCTCACCGTGCGGCCGAGCCGCTGGCCCTCGACCAGGCCGAGGTGCCGGAGCATCCGCAGCTGGTGGGAGACGGCTGACTGCTCCATCCCGACCGCCTGCGCCAGCTCGCCCACGGTGGCCTGGCCCTCGCGCAGCCGCCCGAGGATCAGCAGCCGGCTCGGGGTGGCCAGGGCCTGGAGGGTCTCGGCGACCGCCTTGGCGGCGGCCACGTCGAGGCGCGCCGCCGGTGCGCGTCCCTCAACCCCGTGACCCATGCCCGGCAGCATATCGCGGATTAGATGAACACCTCTTCATGTGATTACAGTGGGCGCGTGCCCGCTGCTTCCTCCGCCGATGCCGCCGCCGACGCTGTCGCTTCCTCCGCCGCAGTCGATGCCGGCACCGTTGTCGATGCCAGGACCGCAGTCGATGCCACCGCCGCTGCGGAAACGGTTCGCACCACGCCGCGGGGGGCGGCGGACGACGCCGTACGGCGTAGCGCGCGGGCCGGCCGTTGGCAGCTGCTGGCGATGCCCGAGGTGCGCTGGGCCGTCGGGGCGCTGGTGCTGTTCGCCATCGGCGGGGTGGCGCAGCTCGCCGGCGCGCCGCCCCTCGTGTGGTGGGCGTTCTACCTGGCCTGTTACGCGACCGGCGGGTGGGAACCGGCGCTGTCCGGGCTCCGGGCCCTCCGGGAGAAGACCCTGGACGTCGACCTCCTGATGATCGTGGCGGCGCTGGTGGCGGCCGCGATCGGCGAGGTCTTCGACGGGGCGCTCCTCATCGTCATCTTCGCGACATCGGGGGCGCTGGAGGCGTTCGTCACCCGCCGTACGGCGGATTCGGTGCGCGCCCTGCTGGACCTGGCCCCCGAGCGGGCCTGCCGGGTGCGCGACGACGGCACCGAGGAGGCGGTCGACACCGCCGACCTCGCCGTCGGCGATCTGGTGCTGATCCGGCCGGGAGAGCGGGTCGGCGCCGACGGGACGGTCGTGGATGGGACCAGCGACGTCGACCAGGCCTCCATCACCGGCGAGGGTCTGCCGGTGGTCAAACAGCCCGGCGACGGCGTCTTCGCCGGGACCCTCAACGGCACCGGCGCCCTCCGAGTCAGGGTGGACCGCGCGGCCCGGGACAGCGTCATGGCCCGGATCGTCGCCCAGGTCGAGGTCGCTTCCGCCACCAAGGCGCGCACGCAGCTGTTCATCGAGAAGGTGGAGCAGCGCTATTCCATCGGGGTCGTCGTGGCTACCCTCGCGCTGTTCGGCGTCCCACTCGCCCTCGGCCAGGAGCTGCAGCCGACGCTGCTCCGGGCGATGACGTTCATGATCGTGGCCTCGCCGTGCGCGGTGGTGCTGGCCACGATGCCGCCGCTGCTGTCCTGCATCGCCAACGCCGGCCGGCACGGGCTCCTCGTGAAGTCGG